>NZ_FRAP01000023.1 GCF_900142365.1 Pseudonocardia thermophila
GCTACAACACTCGACGCGCCCACTCCGCTCTCGGTGGCCGACCCCCAGCCACCCGACTCGCCGCCTAACTGTCAACAACCTCCCGGGTCAGTACAGCTAACGCAGTGCGGTGCCGAGCGGGGCGGCCAGCCCGCCCCGCTCGCCGGCCACGACGTCGTCGAGGCCGAGCCAGGTCGCCATCGTGCGCAGCTCGCCGGCCAGTTCCGCCGCGACCCGCGGGACGTCGACACCCGGCTCGGCGAACGCGCCCGGCACCCGCAGCACCCCGGCGGCCCGGTCGGCCTTGAGATCCACCCGGGCCACCAGCTGCCCGTCGAGCAGGAACGGGAAGACGTAGTAGCCGAACTCGCGGTTCGGCTCGGGCACGTAGATCTCGATGCGGTAGCGGAAGCCGAACAGCTGCTCGGTGCGCTCCCGCTCCCACACCAGCGGATCGAACGGGCACAGCAGGGCGCGGCCGGTGACCCGCCGCGGCACGCGGATTCCCGGCCGCCGGTAAGCGAGGTGGCGCCAGCCGACCACCGCGACCGGCTCCAGCTCCCCCGCCTCGACCAGCTCCGCGACCGCCTGCCGGCTGGTCTGCGGGCCGAGGCGGTAGTAGTCGCGCAGCTGCGGCTCGGTGGCGATGCCCAGCGCTGTGGCCGCGCGCAGGACCAGGGCTCGCGCGGACTCCTGCGGATCCGCGGGGTGCGCGGCCAGCACCTCCGGCGGCAGCACGCGTTCGGGCAGGTCGTAGAGCCGCTGGAAGTGGACCCGGGTGCCGGTGGTGAGCTGGCCGATGCCGAACAGCAGCTCGCAGACCCGCTTGATCTCCGAGCGCTCCCACCACGTGGCGCCACGGCGCCGCGGCCGGCTCGATCCGCCGAGCGCCTTCTCCAGCGCGCCGGCGCCGATCGGGCCCAGCTCCTTCACCGCGGCCAGCACGTCGTCGACGATGCCCGGGTCCTGGTCGACCAGCTGCTGGTAGTGCCGCCACCACCCGCTGCGCTTGGCACCGGACATGAGCAGCGGCCAGTCGGCGATCGGCAGCAGGCTCGCCTCGTGCGCCCACGCCTCCACGAGCAGACGCGGCCGCCGCGCGGAGTGCGCCCACGCGGCGTCGTCGACCAGCGCTGGGTCGTAGGGGCCGAGGCGGGAGTACAGCGGCATGTAGTGCGCACGCACGGCCACGTTGACCGAGTCGAGCTGCAGCAGCTGCACGCGCTCCAGCACGCGGGTCAGGTGCCGGCGGGTCACCGGGCCGGACGGGCGCGGATCGGCGAACCCCTGCGCGGCCAGCGCGGCACGGCGCACGACATCGACGGAAACGGTATCGACGGGCGCGACCGGGGACGGGTGCACGGCCCGATGCTGCCACGAGCCCCCGACAGTTCCCGGTCGTCGCCCGTGAGGTATCCATGCGGCATGGCCATCGCCGCGGTGCGCCCCGCCACCGCCTCCGACGTCCCGGAGATCGTCCGCATCCAGACGCTCACCTGGTCCACGGCGTACAGCGATCTCGTCCCGCGCAGCGCGATCGAGCAGATCGGCAGCCCCGAGGCGCACGCCGCGTGGGAACGGGCCACCGAGACCGGCACCGTCCTGATCGCCACCGAGGGCGGCGCCGTCGTCGGGTTCGTCGCCGCGGGCCCGGCGGAGGCCCCGGAGAACGCGACTCCGCCGAACGCGCCCACGCTGGGTCCCGAGGCGTGGGGCGAGATCGGGGTGCTGCTCGTCGAGCCGCGGTGGGGACGGCGCGGGCACGGCGGCCGCCTGCTCGCCTACGCCGCCGCAGCCCTGCGCGAGGCCGGCGCGGTGTACGGGCTGGCGTGGGTGCCCGAGGCCGACGCCGCGTCCCGGCGGTTCTACGCCCGCGCGGGCTGGGAGCTCGACGGCGCCGTCCGCGTACTCGACACCGGGAAGGGCACGATGCGCGAGGTGCGCTTCGTCGGGTCGCTCGACCTGGAGCTGGTGGAGTAGCGCGGGAGCGACCGCCGGGGGTGGCGCTCTGGAGTGGATCAGAGTCCGAGGAGGGGCTCCAGGCCCACGGTCAGCCCCGGGCGGTCGAGCACCGCGCGCACGGCCATCAGCACCCCGGGCATGAACGAGGTGCGGTCGAACGAGTCGTGCCGGATCGTGAGGGTCTCCCCCGCCGCACCGAGCAGCACCTCCTGGTGCGCGACGAGCCCGCGCAGCCGCACCGAGTGCACCGGGATCCCGTCGACGCGGGCCCCGCGGGCGCCGTCGAGCGCGTGCGTGGTGGCGTCGGGCAGCGGCGCGGCGCCGGCCTCCGCCCGGGCCGCAGCGATCAGCGACGCCGTGTGCGTAGCGGTGCCCGACGGCGCGTCGGCCTTGTTCGGGTGGTGCAGCTCGACGATCTCGACCGACTCGAAGAACGGCGCCGCCTGCTTCGCGAACTGCATCATCAGCACAGCACCGATGCCGAAGTTCGGTGCGATCAGCACGTGCCCCGGCGTGGCGTCGAGCAGCTGCCGGACCTTCGCCAGCCGCTCCTCGTCGAACCCGCTCGTGCCGACGACGGCGGCCACCCCGTGCTCGATGAGCCACGCGAGGTTGTCCATGACGACACCGGGATGGGTGAAGTCGACGGCGACCTGCGCGCCGGCGGCGGTCAGCCCGTCCAGCGCGTCGCCGTCGTCGATGCGGGCGACGAGCTCCAGTCCGTCCGCGCCCTCGACGGCGCGGCACACCTGCGACCCCATGCGCCCACGCGCACCCAGCACACCCACCTTGATCGCGCTCACGACAGGTGAGCCTAGGGACTCAGAAGGCGATCAACGCACCCACCCACACGGCCGCGGCGAGCAGGCCGGTGAGCAGCTCGATGAGGATGCTCCAGCCGACCGCCGCCAGCGCCTTCTTCGTCGACGGCCAGGCCTCGAGCGGGCTACCCAGCCGGATCCGCTCGGCCACGTACACGCCGAGCACGAAGCCGAGGAAGAGGCCCACCACCGGCACGACGAAGAACCCGACGATGCCGAGCACCGCGCCCACGAGGAGCGTGCGGTTCGGCACGCCGGAGTCGCGCAGCCGCCTGCCCGGCAGCGCGTACTTGACGATCGTGCCGAGCACGACGACCGCCGCCGCGATGCCCAGCACCCACCAGCCCACCGCGTCGTTGCGCGGGATCGCCCACACGGCGATGCCCGCCAGGACGAGCAGCAGGCCGGGCAGCACGGGGAGGAGGATCCCCAGGATGCCGACCACGATCAGCACGGCCGCGATCACGGTCTCAACCACGCGGGAACCCTAACCGGTGATCTCGGCAGGACAGCCGGTCCCCGGTTCGGTCGGGTGGGAGGAACTCCGGCTGACCGCGCACCGCCGCACGGCGCTCTGCGACGAGGAGCAGAGCGCGATCAACGCGGTGGCCTTCCAGCAGCTTCCTGGCTTCTTCAACCGAGCGAGCGGAGACTCCCCGGCAGGTCGGCCTCGTCGTCGTACGGCCCCACGACCGCGGCGGTGAGCGGCTGGGTGAGCAGCTCACGGGCCAGCTCGTTCACCTCGTCGACCGTGACCGCGGAGATGCGGGCCAGGCTGTCGGCGATGCTGCGCTGGTAGCCGTGGTCGATCTCCGAGCGCCCCAGCCGGTTCATCCGCGACGGGGTGTCCTCGAGCCCGAGCACGAGGCCGCCGCGCAGGTTGCCCTGCGCCCGCACGACCTCGGCCTCGGTGAGCCCCTTCGCGGCGACCTCGGCGAGCACCGAGCGCACGACGGTCACGACCTCGTCGAGCCGTTCGGGCGCGCAGCCGGTGTACACCGACAGCGAGCCGGCGTCGGAGTAGCCGGCCACCGCCGAGTACACCGAGTACGCCAGGCCTCGCTGCTCACGGACCTGCTGGAACAGCCGCGAGCTCGGCCCGCCGCCCAGCGCCGTGTTCAGCACGGTCAGCGCGGTGCGCCGCGGGTCGTAGCGGGACAGGGCGGGCACGCCGAGCAGCAGGTGCGCCTGCTCGGAGTCCTCCCCGGACAGCACGAGCCGCGGCTGGGCCACCACGGGCACGGTCGGCTCGCCGGGGCGCGGCGGCACCGGGCTGGCCGATCCGGCGCGGCTCATCGCATCGGCGAGCGCCGACCCGACGAGATCCACGACGTGCTCGTGGCGCACGTTGCCCGCCACCGCGACGACCATCGCCGGGGTGGTGTAGCGGTCGCGCCAGAACGAGCGCAGCGTGTCGCGTCGCATGCCGCGGATCGACTCCTCGGTGCCCAGCACCGGCAGCGCGAGCGGGTGCCCGGCGAACAGGACCGCGTCGAACAGCTCGCCGACGAGGTCCTCGGGGTCGTCGTCGCGCATGGCGATCTCTTCGAGCACCACGCCGCGCTCGACCTCGACGTCGGCCGGGTCCATCGTCGCGTCCGTGACGACGTCGGTGAGCACGTCGATCGCCAGCGGCAGGTCGGTGTCGAGGACCTGCGCGTAGTAGCAGGTGTGCTCCTTCGCGGTGAACGCGTTGATGTCACCGCCGACGGCGTCGAACTGCTCCGCGATGTCGGCCGCGCTGCGCTTGCCGGTGCCCTTGAACAGCAGGTGCTCCAGGTAGTGGGCGGCACCCGCCTCGTCGGGGGCTTCGTCTCGGGCGCCGACGCCGAGCCAGATGCCCAGCGACACCGAGCGCACCCCGGGGACCTCCTCGGTGAGCACGCGCAGCCCGCCCGGCAGCTCGCTGCGGAAGACGCCGGGGGCGGAGGCCGACGCCCCCGCCCCCGGTGCCTGGATGCGGTTCGTCACCCCGCGGGGACCTCCGCGGCCTCCACCGGGTCGGCCGGGGTGGCGCCGTCGGCGGCGGTCTCCTCGACCACCGGCACGAGGCTGATCTTGCCCCGGTTGTCGATGTCGGTGACCTCGACGCGGATCTTGTCGCCGACCTTGACGACGTCCTCGACCTTCGCAATGCGCTTGCCGTTGCCGAGCTTCGAGATGTGGACCAGGCCGTCCTTGCCCGGTACCAGCGAGACGAACGCGCCGAACGCGGCCGTCTTCACGACGGTGCCGAGGAACCGCTCGCCCACCTTCGGCAGCTGCGGGTTCGCGATCGCGTTGATCATGCCGATCGCGGCCTCGGCCGAGTCGCCGTCGGTCGCGCCGACGTAGATCGTGCCGTCGTCCTCGATCGTGATGTCGGCACCGGTCTGCTCGGTGATCGAGTTGATCATCTTGCCCTTCGGGCCGATGACCTCGCCGATCTTGTCCACCGGCACCTTGATCGAGACGACGCGCGGCGCGTAGCGGCTCATCTCGTCGGGGCCGTCGATGGCTTCGTTGAGCACCTCGAGGATGGTCAGCCGGGCGTCCCGGGCCTGCGACAGCGCCGCCGCCAGCACCTCGGAGGGGATGCCGTCCAGCTTGGTGTCCAGCTGCAGGGCAGTGACGAACTCCGCGGTGCCGGCGACCTTGAAGTCCATGTCGCCGAAGGCGTCCTCAGCACCGAGGATGTCGGTCAGCGCCACGTAGCGCATCTGACCGTCGACCTCGTCGGACACCAGGCCCATCGCGATGCCGGCGACCGGCGCCTTCAGCGGCACACCGGCGTTGAGCAGCGACATCGTGGACGCGCAGACCGAACCCATCGAGGTCGAGCCGTTGGAACCCAGCGCCTCCGACACCTGCCGGATCGCGTACGGGAACTCCTCGCGCGAGGGCAGCACCGGGATCAGCGCCCGCTCCGCCAGCGCACCGTGGCCGATCTCGCGGCGCTTCGGGGAGCCCACACGGCCGGTCTCACCGGTCGAGTAGGGCGGGAAGTTGTAGTGGTGCAGGTAGCGCTTGTGCGTCTCCGGGCCGAGCGAGTCGATCTGCTGCTCCATCCGCAGCATGTTCAGCGTGGTGACGCCCAGGATCTGGGTCTCGCCGCGCTCGAACAGCGCCGAGCCGTGGGCCCGCGGGACGACCTCGACCTCGGCCGACAGCGGCCGGATGTCGGTGATGCCGCGCCCGTCGATGCGGATCTGGTCGCGCAGGATGCGCTCGCGGACGAGCTTCTTGTTGACGGCCTTGAACGCCGCGCCGATCTCCTTCTCCCGGCCCTCGAACTGCTCGCCGAGCTTCTCCAGGACGGCGACCTTGATCTCGTCGATCGCGGCCTCGCGCTCCTGCTTGCCGGCGATCGTCAGCGCCTTCGCCAGGTCCTCCGTGGCGACCGCCGAGACGGCGTCCAGGACGTCCTGCTCGTAGGCGGGGAAGAGCGGGAACTCGGTGGTCGGCTTCGCCGCCACGTCGGCCAGCTGCTGCTGGGCGATGCAGAGGCTGCGGATGAACGGCTTCGCCGCCTCCAGGCCCTGCGCCACGACCTCCTCGGTCGGGGCCTGCGCGCCGCCCTTGACCAGCTCGATCGTCTCGGCCGTGGCCTCGGCCTCAACCATCATGATCGCGACGTCGTCACCGACGACGCGCCCGGCGACGACCATGTCGAACACGGCCCGCTGCAGGTCCACGAACTGCGGGAACGCCACCCACTGGCCGTCGATCAGGGCGACGCGCACGCCGCCGATCGGCCCGGAGAACGGCAGGCCGGCGAGCTGGGTGGACGCGGAGGCCGCGTTGATGGCCAGTGCGTCGTAGGGGTCCTCCGGGTCGAGCGAGAGGACGGTGACGACGATCTGGACCTCGTTGCGCAGGCCCTCGACGAACGACGGGCGCAGCGGCCGGTCGATCAGCCGGCAGGTGAGGATCGCGTCGGTGCCGGGACGGCCCTCGCGGCGGAAGAACGAGCCGGGGATCTTCCCCACGGCGTACATCCGCTCCTCGACGTCCACCG
Source organism: Pseudonocardia thermophila (assembly GCF_900142365.1). Lineage (GTDB taxonomy): Bacteria > Actinomycetota > Actinomycetes > Mycobacteriales > Pseudonocardiaceae > Pseudonocardia > Pseudonocardia thermophila. The sequence continues at coordinate 6,760 of NZ_FRAP01000023.1, forward strand.
TGAGGGGGAAGAAGTCGAACTGCTCCTTGGGCTGCTTCGACGCCGTGGTGGCGGACAGCAGCATGGTGTCGTCGTCCAGGTAGGCGACGACGGACCCGGCGGCCTGCCGGGCCAGCCGTCCGGTCTCGAACCGGACGGTGCGGGTACCGAAGCGCCCGTTGTCGATCACGGCACTTGTTTCGTGCACGGTGTCGTCTGTCATGAAGTGGCTTCTCCTTGGCGGAGACTCCACGCCACCGCATCTCGATCTCGGCGCGAGCCGGTCATCGATCGAAGTCCCCGGGAACCGGCTTCGGGCCCGGGAACCACTACCGAGGACCGGCGGATCGTCTGCCGGCGGCGTGGCGTCAGTGCATGTTTTCTCTTGAATTGTGGACCGGCCCGGACCGCGGGCAGCGGTCCGGGCCGGGAGAGTCAGCGGCGGAGGCCGAGGCGCTCGATCAGCGACCGGTAGCGCGCCACATCGACCGAGGCGAGGTACTTGAGCAACCGGCGCCGGCGCCCGACCAGCAGCAGCAGACCACGGCGGGAGTGGTGGTCGTGCTTGTGCTGCTTCAGGTGCTCGGTCAGGTCGCTGATCCGCTTGGTGAGCAGGGCGACCTGCGCCTCCGGCGATCCCGTGTCCTTCTCGTGGATGCCGTAGGTCTTCAGGATTTCCTTCTTGGTTGCGGCGTCGAGTGCCACGTGCTTCCTCTTTCGTTCTGCTGTGCCGTGTGCCGACCCGCTGGCCCGGGCGACCCGGGGCGGGTGGGAGTCGGTCTCGGCCACCACGGACTGCAGCCGGACCCGAGACGCCACGTTACCAGCAACGACGCCTTCCACACCCACCGGTGTGCCCCGCCGCACGCGACGGGGCACCCGGAAGTGATGGTCGGACCTGGTGGTGGGAGCGATCCAGCTGCTCCACAGCGGACGGATCAGTGGTGGCTGCTCGAGGAGTCGCTGGACGAACCCTGCGTGGCCGAATCCCGTGTCGCCGAGCCCTCCTCATGGGAACCCTCCTTGTGGGAGTCCCCCTTGTGCGGGTCCGTCTTGTGCTCGTCCTTCTTGTCGTCCTTCTTGTCGTTCTTGTGCGGATCGGGCTCGTGCGGATCGGGCTCGTGCTCGTCCTTGTGCGGGTCCTCGCCCTCGTGCGGGTCGGGCTTCGGGGACTCGTGCTGCGGGGTCTCCTTCTGCGGCGACTCCGTCTTGGGCGACTGGTTCTTGGGCGACTGGTTCTTGAACGACTGGTTCTTGGACGCCGACTGGGACGATCCGCTGCCGGACCCGCCACCGGCCTGCACGGCCGGCTCGGTCGGGGCGGGCGGTTCCGCCGCGGGCTCGGGGGCGGGCGGCGGGACGAGGTCGTCCTCGACGGCCGAGGCCTGGTCCACCGGCGAGGACACCGTGACGGGCACGATGCGGGCCGGGGTCGTGCTGCAGCCGGTCAGGACGCCCGCGGTGAGGGCGGCGAACAGGAGCGCAGCGGCGGCGCGCCGGCGAGCGGTCATCGGGAACACCTCTTCTCGTGGACTGCCACAAGAGTCGCCGGATCCGCGCCGCGCCGCGCTCCCCGCCACCACCAGACCTGCGTGCGGAGCGGGTAAGGGTGATGTCACCCTCGGGTCAGGGCCACCCGGTGCACGATCCGGTGCACCGCCCCGTCCCGGCGCAGCTCGCTCGCCATGAGCAGCACCTCGTCGGCCTGCCACCACGGCCCGGACAGCGGTGGGAGCACCGCGCGCGGTTCGGGGCGGCGCCGGCCGCGGCGGCGCAGCACGGTGATGTGCGGGACGAACCCCTGCGCGTCCCCGCCCACCGCCTCGACCAGAGCGTCCAGTGCCGCCCGCGGCTCGGCGACGACCCGCGCCCACCGCACCCCCGGGAACGCGCCCGAGCCGTCGACGCGCAGCCGCGGGCCGGGCAGCCCGGCCGCGGCGTCCAGCGCGGCCAGGTGCGGCGCCGGATCGTCGACGTCGCCGTGGAAAGCGAGGGTGATGTGCCAGGTCGCGGGGTCGACCAGCCGCCAGCCGTCCGGCGCCGGGCCGGCCAGCGCGGCCGCGACCTGCGCGACCGCTTCGGCGGGCGGGACGAGCGCGGTGAACAGCCGCATCACGAGCCCCGCACCGGGCCGGCCGCCGCGCGCAGCACGGCGGCGAGCTCGGGGAACCCCGGGGCGAGCGCGACGGCCGCCGCGGCCAGCCGGGCGGGCTCGCTGACGCGGCGCAGCGCGTCCGCCGCCGCCCGCAGCTGCTCGACGCGGGGCGCGGGCACCGCGGGCTCGCCGAGCAGCCCGGCCACCTCCGCCGCCGGCACGGGGTGCGGCAGGGCGGCCACGCGCTGGTCGAGCAGGAGCAGCCGGGCCAGCACGGCGGGGTCGCCGATGCGCGCCCGGCGGCCGCTGACGAGCTGGCTGAGCATCGCCGGGGACAGGCCCAGCGCCGCCGCCAGCTGGGCCTGGGAGATGCGCAGCGCGGCGGTGAGCCGGTGCACCCGCTCCGCGAGCGGGGCGCCGTACAGCTCGCGCTGCCGTTGCCGGTTGCGCTGCACGTCGGAGGTCACGCCCGGATGGTGGCAGCTGCGGCCCCGGGCGCGCAGGCGTACGGGCGCACCGGTCAGGACAGGATCTCGCGGGTGCGCTGCACGTCCCGCTGGATGGCCTCGATCAGCGGCTCGATGCCGTCGAAGCGCTCCATGCCGCGCAGCCGCTCCACGAACTCCACCGCGACGTCGAAGCCGTAGAAGTCCTCGTTGACGTCCAGGACGTACACCTCGCACGTGCGCTCCCGACCGGAGAACGTGGGGTTGGTGCCCACCGAGATCGCGCCGGGCAGCGACCGGTCCTTGATCACGAACCAGCCGGCGTACACCCCGTCGGCGGGCAGCGCCGTGTACGGCGGGGTGGCCACGTTCGCCGTCGGGAAGCCCAGCTGGCGTCCGCGCTTGGCCCCGTGCACCACCACGCCCTCGACGCGGTGCGGGCGACCCAGCGCGGCCCGCGCGGCCGCGACGTCGCCCGCGTCGATGCAGGAGCGGATGTAGGTGGACGAGAACGTGATGTCGTGGTCGGAGATCAGGTCCAGGCCGAGCACCGTGAACCCGAAGCGGCGGCCCAGCTCGGTGAGGGTCGCGACGTCGCCCGAGGCCTTGTGCCCGAAGGTGAAGTTCTTGCCGACCACGACCTCGGCGGCGTGCAGCCGGTCGACGAGCACCTCGTGGGCGAACGTCGCCGGGTCCATGCGGGAGAGCTCCAGCGTGAACGGAAGCACGCAGAACGCGTCGATCCCCAGTTCGGCGACCAGCTCCGCCCGCCGGCGCAGCGACGTGAGCCGCGCCGGGTGCGTGCCCGGGCGGATGACCTCGGCCGGGTGCGGGTCGAACGTGATCAGTACGGACGGCAGGCTGCGCTCGCGCGCCCGCGCCACCGCGTGGCCGATCAGCTCCTGGTGGCCCCGGTGGACGCCGTCGAACACGCCGATGGTGACGACGCTGCGCCCCCACCCGGCCGGCACGGCCTCCAGTCCTCGCCAGCGCTGCACTGTCCTTGCCCGCCCCGCCTCCTGCGTCGGCTCCTCTGGTCCGAAGCCTAGCCAGGGCGCTGCGGTCAGCTCGCCGCGGGCGCGAGCACCACGACCGGCCGGGCCTTTCCGCCCTCGTCCCGCATGAGGGCCACCACGTGCCCGTCCGGGCCGAACACCCCGTAGACGCCCTCGTCGCCGAACGGGGCCAGCCACCGGCCGTGCGCGACGTCGGCCGCGGCGACGTCGTTCACGTCGTGCCGCGGGAACGCGGTGCTGACCGCCTCGTCCAGCGACAGCGACACGCCCGGGGCGGCTTCCAGGTCCTCCAGCGTGCGGGCGTGCTCCAGCCCGAACGGGCCGACGCGGGTGCGCCGCAGCGCCGTCAGGTGCCCGCCGACGCCGAGCGCAGCGCCCAGGTCGCGGGCCAGCGCACGCACGTACGTGCCCGAGGAGCAGGTGACCTCGACGTCCAAGTCGGTCCCGTGCCGCGCCACCAGCATGAACTCCGACACGGTGACCGGCCGCGGGGGCAGCACGACCTCCTCCCCCGCGCGGACCAGGGCGTAGGCGCGCCGCCCGTCGATCTTGATCGCCGAGACCGAGCTGGGCACCTGCATGATGTCTCCGGTCAGGGCGTCCATGGCGTGCGCGATCGCCGCGTCGGACACCCCGCGGGCGTCGACGGTCGCGACGATCTCGCCCTCGGCGTCGTCGGTCGTCGTGGTGACGCCGAGCCGGATCGTCGCGGTGTAGGACTTCGTGTCGAGCGCGAGGTGCCCGAGCAGCTTCGTGGCCCGCCCGACCCCGCAGACGAGGACCCCGGTCGCCATCGGGTCGAGCGTGCCGGCGTGCCCGATCTTGCGGGTCTTGAGGATCCGGCGCAGCCGACCGACCACGTCGTGCGAGGTCATCCCGCCCGGCTTGTCGACGACGACCAGTCCCGCAGGTTCGGCGTGCATCTTGAGCATTCTGCCGATCCTCACCGGTCCCGGCGCGCCGGGTCAGCGCACCGCGCCGGGCACCGCCCACGCCCCGCTGCGGGTGCGGACGAGCACCGCCACGAGGCGTAGCAGCATGAACGCCGCCAGCCCCGACCAGACCCCGGCCAAGCCCCACCCGAACGCGAGCGACGCCCAGATCGCCGGCAGGAACCCGACGAGCGCCGCGGCGAGCGTGGTGGTGCGCAGGTAGGCCGCGTCGCCCGCGCCGAGCAGCACCCCGTCCAGCGCGAACACCGCGCCGGACACCGGCTGCAGAGCGGTGAGGAACCACCACGCCACCGGCACCACGGCCAGCACCGCCGCGTCCGGGGTGAACCACGGCGGCGCGATCCCGGAGAGCACCGCGAACACCACCGCGAACACCACACCCATGACGACGCCGTAGCGCAGGATGCGCCGCGCCAGGTCGCGGGCCCGCTCGCCGTCGCCCGCACCGAGAGCGGCGCCGACCAGCTGCTGCGCGGCGATCGCGAGCGCGTCGTGCACCAGCGTGATGAACATCCACACCTGCAGCACGATCTGGTGGGCGGCGGCGGTCTGCGCGCCGAACCGGGTCACGACGGCCGTCGCGGACAGGAAGCAGACCTGGAAAGCGAGGGTGCGCGCGATGAGGTCGCGGCCCAGCTCCAGCTGCGCGGCGATCACCCGTGGCTGCGGCCGCAGCCCGACGTGGCCGCGGGAACGCTCGCCGACCAGCGCGGCGAAGAACAACGCGGCGGCCAGCGTCTGCCCGCAGACGTTCGCCCACGCCGACCCGATCAGCCCCCAGTCGAGGACCAGCACGAACAGCGGGCACAGCGCGGCCGACACCCCGTTGCCGGTCAGCACGAACCACAGCGGGCGGCGGGTGTCCTGCACCCCGCGCATCCAGCCGTTGCCGGCCAGCGTCACCAGCACCAGCGGGGTGCCGAGCAGCGCGATCCGCAGCCACGACACAGCGGCCTCGGCGATCTCGCCGCCGTCGCCCAGTGCCGCGGTCACCGGCTCCGCCACCAGCTGGCCGACGACCAGCAGCACCAGCCCGACCGCGAGCGCCAGCCAGGTGGCCTGCACGCCCTCGGCGACCGCCTCGGCGCGCCGCCCGGCCCCGTGCAGCCGGGCCGCCCGCGCCGTGGTGCCGTACGACAGGAACGTCAGCGCGCTCGTGACCTGGGCGAACAGCACGCCGGCCACGGCGAGGCCGGCCAGCGCCACCGCACCGAGCCGACCCACCACCGCGGTGTCGACGAGCAGGTACAGCGGTTCAGCGGCGAGCACCGGCAGCGCGGGCACGGCCAGCCGCAGGACGTCGGCCGCCGAGCCCCGCGCGGAAGGCGCGCGGGTCATCGACCGGTCGGCCTGCGGCAGACGTAGACGAACGCCGGCGGTACGTTGCGCCACACCGTGGCACTCACCAGGACCTCCTCGAACGATCCGCGCAGGATCCGGCGGAACTGCCGCGCCGCCGCCAGCGTCATGCCGTGCAGGTAGGCGAACGTCGTGAACGCGCCGGTCTCACCGATCACCCTGCTCACCTCACCGATCACGGCCCGCTGTGTCCGCTCGTCGAACAACGACCACGGCAGGCCACCGATGACGGCGTCGGCGTGCCGCACGCCGCGTGCGGCCAGCAGCCGCGTCAGGTCCCGGGCGTCGCCGTGCACCACCTCCAGCTCGGGGTGGGTGCGCTGCAGGTAGCCGACCAGGTCGGGGTCCAGCTCCACGGCCAGGTGCCGCCCGCCCGGCGGCAGGCGCTGGGCGATCACCCCGCTGACCGCGCCCGTGCCCGGGCCCAGCTCGACCACCGTCGGGGTGCCGGTGCGTGGCACGACCGCGACCAGCACCGAAGCGAGCTGCGGCGAGCTGGGCGCCACGGCGCCCACGGTGCCCGGGCCGCGCAACGCGGCCTTCAGGAAGGTCCGCCGCGCCGAGCGCTGTACCGATCGGTGTTCACACGCCGCTGCCTGCCCCCCGATCCGCGTCATGTGCCCACCGTATCCAGCGGGAGCGCCACGCCGCGACGTCCGCGCCGTTGTCGTCCGGTGCCGGTTTCGTCCCCGCTGCCGTGATCACTGCCGTGATCACTGCCGTGATCACTCGTGATCGTCGTCGTCCTCGGAGTCGTCCTCGTCGGCGATCTCGCGGGGCTTGCGGTACGGGTCCGGATCACCGGCGGGCTTGGCGTTGGCCGCCATGCGGGCCAGCTCAGCGTCGGCCTCGCGGGTGCGGGCGAGCAGGTCCTCCAGACGCCGCGCCGCGGCCGGCACCTGGTCGGGCACGAACGTCAGCGTGGGCGTGAACCGCACGCCCGTGCCGGCCCCGACCAGCGACCGCAGCACCCCGGTGGCGCTGGCCAGCGCGGCGGCGGCCCCGGCCGTGTCCGGCTCGGCGTCGATGGTCTCCCCGAGCACCGTGTAGTAGACGGTGGCCTCGCGCAGGTCACCGGTCACCTTGGTGTCGGTGATCGTGACCATCTTCAGCCGTGGGTCCTTCACCTCGTGCTCGAGCGCATTCGCGACGATCTGCGTGATCCGTTTCGCCAGTCGGCGGGCTCGGGCCTGATCGGCCATGACGTGCTCCTGTGCAGATCTCTAGTCGTCCTCCGGCCCCAGCATGCGCCGGCGGGCCGAGAGGAGCTCCACCTCCGGGCGCTCGGCGACGAACCGCTCGCACCGGTCGAGGACGTCCCGTACGTGCCCGGCGTCGGCGGCCACACAGCTGACGCCGACGAGCGCCCTGCGGTACAGGTCCAGGTGCCCGGCCTCGGCCACCGCGACCTCGAACTTGCGCCGCAGGTCCGCCACGAGCGGACGCACCACCGAGCGCTTCTGCTTCAGCGACCCGACGTCACCGAGCAGGATGTCCAGCTCCAGAGCACCGACGAACATGTGTGGTTGCCGGGTGGCCGGGCCCGGTGGTGGCCGCCCCCTCGAGCAGGGTTGCGGCCACCACCGCTACGGGCTCGGCGCGCCGCTCAGGCGCGCGGCTTCTCCCTCATCTCGTAGGTCTCCACGACGTCGCCCTCCTTCAGGTCGGAGTAGCCGAGCGTGAGACCGCACTCGAAGCCCTCGCGGACCTCGGTGACGTCGTCCTTCTCGCGCCGCAGCGACACGATCGAGAGGTTGTCCGCCACGACCTTGCTGTCGCGCAGCAGGCGGGCCTTGGCGTTGCGCCGGATGACGCCGCTGACGACGAGGCAACCGCCGATGACGCCGAACCGCGACGAGCGGAAGATCGCGCGGATCTCGGCGCGACCGAGCTCGACCTCTTCGTACTCGGGCTTGAGCATGCCCTTGAGGGCCTGCTCGATCTCCTCGATGGCCTGGTAGATCACGGTGTAGTACCGGATCTCCACGCCCTCGCGGTTGGCCAGCTCGGTGGCCTTGCCCTCGGCGCGGACGTTGAACCCGAGCACGATCGCGTCGGACGCGGTCGCCAGGTTCACGTCGCCCTCGGTGATGCCGCCGACGCCGCGGTGGATGACCCGCAGCTCGACCTCGTCGCCCACGTCGATCTTCATGAGCGCTTCCTCGAGGGCCTCGACGGAACCCGAGTTGTCGCCCTTGATGATCAGGTTGAGCTGGGAGGTCTTCCGCAGCGCGGCGTCCAGGTCCTCCAGCGACACCCGCTTGCGGCGCTGCGCCAGCTCGGCGTTGCGCTCGCGGGCGCGGCGCCGGTCGGCGATCTGCCGGGCGACCCGGTCCTCGTCGACGACGAGGAACGTGTCACCCGCACCCGGCACCGACGTGAACCCGATGACCTGCACCGGACGGGACGGCAGGGCCTCGGTGACGTCGTCGCCGTGCTCGTCGAGCATCCGCCGGACACGACCGGCCGCGTCGCCCGCGACGATCGAGTCGCCGACGCGCAGCGTGCCCCGCTGGACCAGCACCGTGGCCACCGGGCCACGGCCGCGGTCGAGGTGGGCCTCGATCGCGATGCCCTGCGCCGGCATGTTCGGGTTGGCGCGCAGGTCCAGCGTGGCGTCCGCGGTCAGCAGGATCGCCTCGAGCAGCTGGTCGATGTTGGTGCCTTGCTTCGCCGAGATGTCGACGAACATCGTGTCGCCGCCGTACTCCTCGGCGACCAGGCCGTACTCGGTCAGCTGCTGGCGGACCTTCGCCGGGTTCGCGCCCTCGACGTCGATCTTGTTGACCGCGACGACGATCGGCACGTCGGCCGCCTGGGCGTGGTTGATCGCCTCCACCGTCTGCGGCATCACGCCGTCGTCGGCGGCGACGACGATCACCGCGATGTCGGTGGCCTTCGCACCGCGGGCACGCATTGCGGTGAACGCTTCGTGACCCGGGGTGTCGATGAAGGTGATCAGCCGCTTCTCGCCGTCCAGCTCGGTCTCGACCTGGTACGCGCCGATGGCCTGGGTGATGCCGCCGGCCTCCGTCTCGCGGACGTTGGTCTTGCGGATCGTGTCCAGCAGGCGCGTCTTGCCGTGGTCGACGTGCCCCATGATGGTCACGACCGGCGGGCGGACCTCGAGGTCCTCCTCGTCACCGAGGTCCTCACCGAACGAGATGTCGAACGAGTCGAGCAGCTCGCGGTCCTCCTCCTCGGGGGACACGACCTGCACGTTGTAGTTCATCTCGGAGCCGAGCAGCTCCAGCACCTCGTCGGCGACCGACGCGGTGGCGGTGACCATCTCGCCCAGGTGGAACAGCACCTGCACCAGCGACGCCGGGTTCGCGCCGATCTTCTCCGCGAAGTCGGTCAGCGAGGCACCGCGCGGCAGCCGGATCGTCTCGCCGTTGCCCTTCGGCAGGCGGACGCCGCCCACCGTCGGCGCCTGCATGGCGTCGTACTCCTGGCGCTTCTGCCGCTTCGACTTGCGCCCGCGCCGCGCCGGACCACCGGGACGCCCGAAGGCACCCGCGGCCCCACCGCGGCCACGACCGCCGCCACCGGGGCGACCGCCGCCACCGCCGGGCCGGAACCCACCGCCGGCCGGAGCACCGGGCCGGAACCCGCCGCCACCGGGCCGGAAGCCACCGCCGGCGCCACCCGGGCGACCACCCGTGCCGCCGGCTCGACCACCGGCGCCACCCCGACCACCGGCACCACCGGGCCGGCTCGAGGCAGGCGGTCGCGGCGGCATCATGCCGGGGTTCGGCCGCGGCGGCATGTTCGCCGGGTTCGGCCGCGGGGGCATGTTGCCCGGCGACGGACGCGGACCGCCCTGGCCGGGCGCCTGCGGGCGCGGCGCACCGGGCCGCGGGCCCGGACGCGGCGCAGCACCCTGACCGCCCTGCGCGGGCTGCTGGCCACCGCCCTGCGGCGGCGCGGGACGCGGCGGGGGCGCCGGGCGCGGCGGCGCACCGGAACCGACGCCGAACGGGTTGTTGCCCACCCGTGGCGGACGCGGCGGGCCGGGCTTGGGCGCCTGCGGGCGCGGCGGCACCGTCGTCGCGTCGGCCGACGCGGCGGCGGGCTGCTGACCGGCACCCGGCTTCGGGCCGGCCGCCGGGGCCTGCGGGCGCGCCTGCTGACCCGGCTGCGCGGGCGGCTGCGGGCGCGGGCCGGGCTTGGGCACGGCCGGACCCGGCCGCGGCGCGCTCTGCCCGGGCGCAGGGGTCGCCTGCGCACGCGTCGGCGCGGAGGGCTGCCCGGTCGGCTGCTGACCCGGCTGCGCCGGCGCCGGCGTGGCCGGACCGGCCGCTGGGGCCTGCGGGCGCGGCGCCGGGCCGGGCGTGGGCGCACCGGGCCGGGCCTGGGCGGGCGGCTGCGGGCGCGGACCGGGCGCCTGCGGGCGCTGGCCGGGGCCCTGGGGCCGCTGCCCCGGACCCTGCGGCCGCTGCCCGGGCTGCGCCTGGGCGCCGGGCCGCTGCGGGCGGCCGCTGCCGCCCGGACGTCCCTTGCTGTCGCCGCCGTTGCCGCCGGCGAGGGCCTCCCGCAGCTTGCGGGCGACCGGGGCCTCCACCGTGGAGGAGGGAGACTTCACGTACTCCCCCAGGTCCTGCAACTTGCTGAGGACCTGCTTACTGCTGATACCGAGCTCCTTCGCGAGCTCGTGCACGCGGGCCTTGCCAGCCACTGCTCTCCTTGTTCATCGGAGGCCGGCGGCGGGACCCGCTCGACCTCTAGGCCTGTCGAAGCACGTTCATGGTGCGATCTTCACGACTGGCTCATGACGGGTCGACCTTGCTCTCTTCCGTGCCGGGCCCGGGTCGGTCCCGGGCCCCGTACTGCTCGTCCAGGAACGTTCGCACCGGGTCGATCGAGAGCGGCCCCGCCACGCGCAAGGCGCGCGGGAACGCTGCACGGCGATCGGCTCGGGCGAGGCACTCCGGAGCGGGATGCAACCAGGCACCACGTCCGGGGAGCCGTCGACGTGGGTCAGGGGTGAGTACCCCGTCCCGCACGACGACACGCAGGAGTACGCCAGCCGGTGATCGGGAGCGGCATCCGATGCATGTACGCACCGGCCCCGCTGCCTGATCGTGGGCCGGTGCCGAGTGTAGCGCAGCACCCTTGCCGTCCGTGACCCTGCGCCTCCCCATCGATCACTCCTCCAGGCGCTTGCCGCCGGGCGACGGCGCTGTCGACACAGCGTCGACGGCGCGGTCCTCGATCCGCCTCGACCCCGGACGGATCCACCGCACGACCCGTGCGGCGTAGTGGCCGGAACGCGACCGGTCAGCCGGCGCCGGGACGCAGCCGGCCGGGATCAGCGCCGGTCGGGACGCCGGCGCGCGGATCGGCGTCGCTGCGGATGTCGATGCCCCATCCGGTCAGCCGGGCGGCCAGGCGCGCGTTCTGACCCTCCTTGCCGATGGCGAGCGAGAGCTGGAAGTCGGGCACGACCACCCGCGCCTTGCGCGCCTTCTCGTCGACGACCGTGACAGAGACCACTTTCGACGGCGAGAGCGCGTTGCCCACGTAGGTGGCCGGATCCGGGGACCAGTCGATGATGTCGATCTTCTCCCCGGACAGCTCGCTCATCACGTTGCGCACGCGGGAGCCGACCGGGCCGATGCAGGCCCCCTTGGGGTTGACCCCCGGCACCGTCGACCGCACCGCGATCTTGGACCGGTGCCCGGCCTCGCGCGCCACCGACACGATCTCCACCGTGCCGTCGACGATCTCCGGGACCTCCAACGCGAACAGCTTGCGGACGAGGTTGGGATGCGTCCTGCTCAACGTGATCTGCGTGCCGCGCATTCCCCGGCTCACGCCGACGACGTAGCAGCGGATCCGCTCGCCGTGCTCGTAGCGCTCCCCCGGCACCTGCTCGGCGGCCGGCAGCACGCCCTCGGTCTGCGGCGACAGCTGCACGATCACCACCCCGCGGGCGTTGGCCCGGGCATCGCGCTGCACCACCCCGGTGACGATCTCGCCCTCCTTGGCGGAGAACTCGCCGTAGGTGCGCTCGTGCTCGGCGTCCCGCAGGCGCTGCAGGATCACCTGGCGGGCCGTGGTGGCCGCGATGCGGCCGAACCCCTCGGGGGTGTCGTCCCACTCGACGACGGTGCCGTCCGGCCGCGTCTCGCGCGCCAGCACCCGCACCACGCCGGTCTTGCGGTCGATGTCGATCCGCGCGTGCGGCTGGTGGCCCTCGGTGTGCTTGTACGCGGTGAGCAGGGCCGTCTCGATGGCCTCGAGGACGGTCTCGAAGGGGATGTCCTTGTCCCGCTCGATGGCGCGCAGCGCCGCGATGTCGACGTTCATGACTCTTCCTCCGCCTGCGCCGCGGACGCGGCGCCGAGGGCCCGCAGCTCCGCCTCAGGGGCCGGCTTGAACTCCACCTCCACGGTGGCCCGCCGGACGTCGGCGTAGCGCAGCTCGCGCGCCTGGCCGTCCACCAGCACGACCACCGACTCCGCACCGGCCGTGCCCACCCGCCCGGTGAACTTCTGCCCGTCGGTCGTGGTGATCACGACCTTGCGCAGGTGCGCACGCTGCCAGTGCCGTGCCTTGGTGAGCGGGCGCTCCACACCCGGGGAGGTGACCTCGAGCGTGTACGACCCGTTGATCAGGTGGTCGTGGCGGTCCAGCTCCGCCGACACCGACCGGGACAGCCCGGCCAGATCGTCCAGCCCCACCCCGTTGTCGGAGTCCACGATCACCTTGACGGTGTGGCGCCGGCCGGCGGCCCGGACGTCGATGTCGTCGAGCTCGAAGCCGGCGCCGGTGACGATCGGCTCCAGCACGCCGTGCAGCTGCTCGGGCAGCGACCCGAGATCCTGCTGTACGGGTCGGGACGGCGACATGACGAACTCCTCCTGCGACGCGCGCGTCCTCTACGGACTCGGCGCTCGTGGTCGATCGGGACCGCGGACGCGGTGCGGTCCGTCAGCGTAGCGCGCCGCGGCCCACGAGCAGCGCCACCGTCGACCGGCGCACCCCGTCGGGCGCGGGCCTGGCAGGATGGCGCCTCGGCGGCCCCGGCGCTCCCCGGGCGCTGCCGCACCGGCGACGCGAGGTTGGGGAGGAGGCCCGTGGACCCGCTGCACCGGCCCGGCGGCACCCGCCTCACCCGGCGGTGCGTGCTGACCAGGGTGCTGCCCGCGCTCGCGGCGCTCCCGGCCGGCACCACCGCGCTCGGCGGCTGCTCGCTGCTCGGGCAGGACAACGCCCGCCAGCCCGATCCTCTTCCCGGGCTGGCCGACGCCGCCCGCGACGACGCCGCGCTGGCCGCCGCCGCGATCGCGGCCGACGCGAGCCTGCGGTCCCGGCTGGAGCCGCTGCGCGCCGCCCGGCTCGCGCACGCCGCGGCGCTCGACCAGCTGCTCGGCCGGCCGGTGAACACGGACACCGCGGCCGCCCCCACGACGGCTGCCGCTGCTCCCACGACGACCCCGGCCCCGGGCTCCCGCTCCTCCCGCGGCAGCGGCCCGGGCGTGCGGGAGGTGCACGACGCGGTCGCGGCGTCGGCCTCCGCCGCGGCCGACGCCGCGCTCACCCTGCCCCCCGACAAGGTCGGACTGGTCGCGTCCATCGCCGCCTGCTGCTCGGCGTACGCGGCGCTGCTGTAAGGCACCGGAACCGCAGCCACGGAAACAGCGCGGAGACGATCATGAGCACCGCCCAACCCGCCCGGACCGGCGTCGACGAGGTCACGATCGCCGCACTGCAGCAGGCGCTCGCCGCCGAGCACGCCGCCGTCTGGTGCTACTCGCTCGCCGTCGCGTTCCTCGGGGCCGAGCAGCGCGCCGCCGCGCGCACCGACACCGACGCGCACCGGGAGCTGCGCAACCAGATCGCGAACACGCTGTCCAGCATCGGCTCGCAGCCGGTGTCCGCCCAGCCCGCCTACAGCCCGCCGGAGAAGGTCACCGACGCCGCGTCGGCGGCCCGGCTGCTCGTCGTGGCCGAGACCGACGCGCTCGTCGCGTGGCGCTCGGTGCTGGAGCGCAGCAGCGAGCGCGCCCTGCGCAAGGCCGCGCTCGACGCGCTCACCTCGGCGACCGTGCGCTGCGCCCGCTGGCGCGAGGTCGTCGGCCGCGAACCGGCGGTGCCGCAGTTCCCCGGGGCCCCCGAGGCCACCCCCTGACGAGGAACCCGACTCAGCGCTTCAGGGCACGCACGACGCGGTCGAGATCGTTCGCGTCGTTGTAGAGGTGGAATCCCACCCGCACCGCGCCGGCGCGCACGCTCGAGCGCACCCCGGCCGCGGCCAGTCGCTCACCCACGTCCGGGCCGGACAGCGACACGATCGCCGACCCTGCGGGCGCCATCCCCAGCTCGGCTCGCAGGGCGTCGGCGAGCCCGACGCAGTGCGCGTGCACAGCAGCCCGGTCCAGCCCGGCCAGCCACGGCAGCGCCGCCGCGGCACCCACCTGGGCGAACCACACGGGCGAGACGTCGAACGCCCGCGCGTCCGGGGCGAGCCGCAGCGGCAGGTCGTACACGGTGGTCCACGGATCGTCCCCGGCGTACCAGCCGGCCTGGTGCGCCACCATCCGCTCCCGCACCGACGGGCTGACGGCCAACCACGCACAGCCGCGCGGGGAGAGCAGCCACTTGTAGCCGGCGCCGACCACCGCGTCCGCCCAGCCGATCTCGGCGTCGAGCCAGCCGAGCGACTGGGACACGTCCAGCACCACCGTCGTGCCGGCGGCCTGCGCGGCCCGCAACCCGGCGAGATCGGCCACGGCGCCGTCGGCGGACTGGACGACGCTCACCGCGACCAGGTCCGCCTCGGCGGCGCGGTCCGCGAGCTCGGCCGCGGGCACCTCGTCGACGACCACGCCGCGGGCGGCCTGCGCGGCGAACGGGAACGTCACGCTGGTGAACTCGCCGGCCCGCACCACCACCCGGCTGCCCGCCGGCAGGCTCACCGCCACCTGCGCGACCAGCTGCGACACCGTGGCACCGATCGCGACCCGCTCCACCGGCACGCCGACGAGCGCAGCGAACCCGGCTCGCGCTGCGGCGACGTCGGCGTCGAAGTCCGGAGGTGACGATCGGCCCCGCCGCCAGTCCGCCACCGCCCGCTCCACCGCATCGGCCACCGCTGCGGGCGGGATACCGATGCTCGCGGTGTTGAGGTAGCCGTCGGGGACGTCGAACTGCTCTCCGAACGCGGTGCGCATGTCCCGCATGATGGTCGCCATGGAGTCGACCGTCATCGAGATTCGCACGGGCACCGCCGAGACCGTCGTCGATCTCACGTCGCAGATCGCCGCGTTCCTGCGCTCGGTCCGGGCCGGGGACGGCCTGCTCAACGTCTGGGTGCCGCACGCCACCGCCGGCGTGGCGATCATCGAGACGGGCGCGGGCAGCGACACCGACCTGCTCGCGGCGCTCCGCGACCTCCTGCCCGCCGACGACCGCTGGCGGCATCGCCACGGCAGCCCCGGGCACGGCCGCGACCACGTGCTGCCGGCGTTCATCTCCCCGTCGGCGTCGGTGCCGGTGATCGGCGGGCGCGCCGCGCTCGGCACGTGGCAGTCGATCTGCCTGGTCGACACCAACGCCGACAACCCGGTGCGGCAGGTGCGGCTGTCGTTCCTCGCCGGCTGACCGGCGGCTTCACGCCGACGAGGCACCGTCGGGCGCCTCGAAGACGAACGTGCGCCCGCCCATGCGGACCCGGGTGCCCGGCACGAGCCGGCGGGACCGGCCGGGCGGCAGCGGCGACCAGCCCTGCTGGGAGGGGCCGGCGACGAACGTGCCGTTGCGCGACCCGGTGTCGGACAGCAGCACGTCCCAGCCGTCGATGTGGATCTCGGCGTGGACCCGCGACACCGCGCCGGAGCGGTCCTCCACGACGATCGGGCGCAGCTCGCCGGACGTCACCCGCTGGTCGGACTCGGGCATCCGGCCGACGAGGAAATCCGCGTCGACGGTGTAGGTCGCGCCGTCGTCGAACACGAGCACGCCGAGCGGCGGGCGGGGACCGACGACGACCGAGCCGCGCTCGTCGATGCGGCCGCCGCACTGGGTGCAGAACTGCGATCGCGGGTCGTTGAGGTGCCCGCGGGCGCAGAGCAGGCCCGGTACCTGGTGCTCGGCGTCGGCCGGCGGCGGGGCGGCGCCGTTCTGGCTCGCCGGGTGCCCGTTGCGCGCCGGTGCGGCCGGTGGCGCCGGTGATGGCACGGAGGACGACGGCGCGGAGGACGACGGCGCGGAGGACGACGGCGCGGAGGACGACGGCGCGGAGGACGACGGCGCGGAGGACGACGGCGCGGAGGACGACGGCGCGGAGGACGACGGCGCGGAGGACGACGGCGCGGAGGACGACGGCGCGGAGGACGAGGGCGCTGCCTCCGTGGGGGCTTCGGTGGGCGCCTTCCGCGGGGCCGGGACCGTCCCGGACGGCTCTCGCTCGGCAGGCTCGGCCGGAAGCGGCGCGGCCTCGGTGATCTCGCCGTCCGCGGTCTTCTCGGGGATCACCTTCTCCGAGGTCAGCTGCTCGGTGCCCGAACGCGGGGTCGGCGGATCGGCCAGGCCGACGTCGGCCGCCGCGGGCTCGCCGTCGCTCCGCCCGTAGACGGCGTGCCGGGCCGGTGCCCGGGCCGGATCCTGCGGCGCGACCCGCGGCGAGCGAGCGGCCGGCTGGGCGTCCCCGCCGCCGGTCTCCTTCGGACCCGGGCCGGCGAACCACTCGCCGGAGAAGTCCTCGCCGGCGCCGCGCTCGTCCGGGCGCTCGGGCGGTGCCTGCACCGACCCGGTGCGGGCGACCGCCCGCTCACCGGACTCGGGGCTGCGCAGCTCCACCGCGGGGACCACCCCGTTGCCGCGGGGGTGCGGGCCGGGATCGGGGGCCAGCGGCGAACGTTCGGGCAGCGGCTGGACCCGCCGCGGCTCGGCCGGGACCGGTCGGGACGCGGAGGCGGCCGCCGGCCGCGAGGCACTCGGGCCACCGCCGTGGATGATCGCGCCGGAGCCGGGGACGACGCCGCCGCGCAGATCGAGCACGTCCGGCAGGGAGCCGATCCGCCCGACGGCGCCGTGCAGCGCCAACCGCACGGGCCCGGTGACGGGCAGGAGCCGGTCGGTCCAGGCGGCCGCGTCGGTGCCGGACAGCACCGTGTCGCCGATCTCCACCATCGCAGCGCCGGACAGGAACACCGCCAGCTGCTCTCCCACCGTCGAGACGGTGCCGAACACGATGCGGTCGGGAAGATCGTCCTCGCTCGCCAGCCAGCGGGCCAGCGACCGGGCGAGCGCGCGGCCGGGCTCGGGGCCCGCGGCGTCGGCGCAGCGGGTGAGCAGCGCGCGCAGCAGGTCCGGTTCAGCGCACCGCGCCACCACCACGACACCGGGGAACCGCCCGACGACGTCCCCGGGCTCGCCCGGCAGCACCGCCACGCGGGCTGCGTCGAACTCCATCAGAAACACCCTCCCCCCAGGGGCCGGTGGTGCCCGTGCGGCAACGGCACCGGCTCGTCCACCCGGAGCAACCCGACTATCCCCGGGGCGGACGGGGACGGCAAGGACGCCCGCCACACCCCGCCGACCAGCGCGAACGGTGATCGGCACAGGGTGTGCCCGGCCCCTGACCCAGCGCAGCCGGGCCGGTGCGGGCGGGGGCGACGACCGGTCGATCGAACCCGCATCGCCGCCTCCTCGTCCTCCTGGTCAGCCTGCCCGGATGACGTCGCGCAGATGTGCGGTGGCCTCGACGACCGGGACCTCGACGCGCTCGCCGCTGCGCCGGTCCTTCACCTCGACCACGCCGTTCGCCAGCCCGCGGCCGACGACGACGATCGTGGGCACGCCGATCAGCTCGGCGTCGGCGAACTTCACGCCCGGCGACGCGTTGCGGTCATCGAGCAGCACCTTCACGCCGCTCTCGTCGAGCTCGGCGGCCAGCCGCTCGGCCCCCTGCTTGATCTCGTCGGTCTTGCCGGCGATGACCACGTGCACGTCGAACGGGCTGACCGCGCGCGGCCAGATGAGGCCGTGCTCGTCGTGGTTCTGCTCCGCCAGCACCGCGACCAGGCGGGACACGCCGATGCCGTACGAGCCCATCGTGATGCGGATCGGCTTCGCGTCGGGGCCGAGCGCGTCCAGGCCGAACGCGTCGGAGTACTTGCGGCCGAGCTTGAACACGTGCCCGATCTCGATGCCGCGGGCCGCCTCCAGCGGGCCCGAGCCGTCGGGGGCCGGGTCGCCGGGCCGGACCTCGGCGGCCTCGATCGTGCCGTCCGGGTGGAAGTCGCGACCCGCGACCAGGTCGACGACGTGGTGGTCGACCTTGTCGGCGCCGGTGACCCACGCCGTGCCCGTGACGATGCGCGGATCGACCAGGTAGCGCACCCCGTTCGCGGCCAGCGCGCCCGGGCCGATGTAGCCCTTCACCAGGAACGGGTGGCGGGCGAAGTCGGCGTCGTCGAGCAGCGCGACCTCGGCGGGCGCCAGCGACGCCTCGACCCGCTTCATGTCGACCTCGCGGTCGCCCGGCACGCCGACGCCGAGCAGGCGCCACTCCTGCTCGCCGGGCTCACGGGTCTTGAGCATGACGTTCTTGAGCGTGTCGGCCGCGGTGAACGTGCGGCCCAGCCCGGCCTTGTTGAGGAAGTCGACCAGCGACTCGATCGTCGGCGTGTTCGGCGTGTGGTGGACCTGCGCCTCGGGCAGGTCCTCGATCGGACGGGGCGGCGGCGCCGGCGTGGTGACGGCCTCGACGTTGGCCGCGTACCCGCCGGGGCTGCGCACGTAGGTGTCCTCACCGGTCTCGGCGACCGCGAGGAACTCCTCCGACGCCGAGCCACCCATGGCGCCCGACGTCGCCGACACGATGACGTAGTCGATGCCGAGCCGGTCGAAGATGCGCACGTAGGCGTCGCGGTGCGCCTGGTAGGAGCGGTCCAGGCCCTCGTCGTCCAGGTCGAACGAGTACGAGTCCTTCATCAGGAACTCGCGCCCGCGCAGGATGCCCGCGCGCGGCCGCGCCTCGTCGCGGTACTTCGTCTGGATCTGGTAGAGCGAGATCGGGTAGTCCTTGTACGAGCTGTACTCGCTCTTCACCAGCTGGGTGAACAGCTCCTCGTGCGTGGGCCCGAGCAGGTAGTCCGCGCCCTTGCGGTCCTTGAGCCGGAACAGGTTCGGGCCGTACTCGGTCCACCGGTTCGTCTGCTCGTACGGCTCGCGGGGCAGCAGCGCAGGCAGCAGGATCTCCTGCGCGCCCATCGCGTCCATCTCCTCGCGGACGATGTTCTCGACCGCGCGCAGCACCTTGAGCCCCAGCGGCAACCAGTCGTAGATCCCCGGGGCGACGCGACGGACGTAACCGGCGCGGACGAGCAGCTTGTGGCTCGGCACCTCCGCGTCGGCCGGGTCCTCGCGCAAGGTACGCAGGAACAGCGACGACATCCGGGTCAGCACGCGACGAGGGTAGCGACGTGCCTCACGACCGGTCGCGCCGGTTACCGCTGTCCGTCCCGGACGTAGCGCAGCAGCACCAGATCGCCCATCGGCCGGGCCTCGGCGAGACGCAGGTCGAGGCGCTGCACCTCGGTGCGCAGCCCACCGAACCGCGGCGCCGTCGGATCGCCCACGACCAGCGGCGCGACGACCACCTGCAGCTCGTCGACCACGTCGGCGGTGAGCACGAGCCGGTGCACCTGCGCCCCGCCCTCGACCATCAACCGCTCCACCCCGCGCCCGTGCAGATCGGCCAGCACGACGCCGAGATCCAGCGGGTCACCGGCGTCGACGATCGTGGCGGCCCCGCCCAGCCGCTCCATCGCCACGTCCGGCCGCGAGGTGTAGACCAGCCGCGCGGCGTCGCCGGTGGTGAAGAACCTGGCGTCCGGGTCCAGTTCCCCCGACCCGGACAGCACCACCTTCACCGGGTCCCGCCCACGCGAGCGGTCGCGCAGCACCAGCCGCGGATCGTCCCGCCGCAGGGTGCCGGCGCCGACCAGGATCGCGTCGACCCCCGCCCGCTCCGCGTCCACCCGGTCCAGGTCGGCGTCGTCGGAGAGGATCAACCGCGTCGGCGACGCGTCGTCGATCGCACCGTCGAGGCTGATGGCGACGGACAGCAGCACGAACGGTCGTCTGGCCACGCACCTGATCCTGCCCTGTCGGCCTGGCGGTGCTTGCCGGGATCGGCGGGAACACCGCCGAGCGGCTTCCCCGCTCGGCGTTCTTCCCCGCACCCTGGGGTCTACGTGAAGTCCAGGACCTCAACCCTGGCCGTCGACTCGGCGTGCGTGGGCTTCTGCGCCCCACCCACGGCGTAGATCGAGTTGCCGATCACGTCGAACGCGAACCCGTGCCGCGGCACACCGAGCGGCGCGAGCGTGGTCCACAGCCCCGTGTCCACGTCGAACGCCTCGACCGTGCCGAGCACGTCGCGCGGCAGCTCCCCGCCCGCGGCGACCACGCGGCCGTCGAAGCAGGCCGCACCGAGGCCACCGCGGGCGGTCGGCATGGGCGGCAACGAGGTCCAGGTGTCGGTGGCCGGGTCGTACCGCTCGAACGTCGGCAGGTTCTTCGACGACGACAGCTCGCGGCCGCCGACCGCGTAGACGAAACCACCGCCCGCGGCGCCGGCGAGGTGCTCGCGCGGGGTCGGGATGGGGGCGGCGTCGTGCCAGGCCGTGCCGTCGAAGACCTCGGTCTCCCTGGTGAGCTGGCCGTTGGTCTGCCCGCCGAACAGGACGAGCTTGTCGCCGACGACGGCGGCCGCGGCGGCCACGCGGGGCCGCAGCAGCTTGGGCATCTCCACCCAGGCACCGTTGCGCAGCGCGAACACCCGGTCGGAGTTGCGGCCCGACTCGTTGCCGCCCTCGGGGGTCCAGCCGCCGAGCACCCACAGCTCGTCGCGGTAGTTCACAGCCATCACGTGGTGCAGCGGGATGGGCAGGTCGGGTCCGCGGGTCCAGGTGTCGATGGCGGCGTCGTAGGCGTAGACGGCGGCGGTGGCCTCGTTGGTGGTGAGGCCGCCGACCACCCACATCCGCCCGTCGACGACGGCGGAGCCGGTGAACTGCCGCGCGATCGGGGCGTCGCGGGTGGTGCGCCAGGCCGCGGCGGGGCCGAGCCGGCGCGGCGGCAGCACGAGCGACTCGGCGACGGAGACCGACGCCTCGTGGCTCGGCTTGGCCGCGCCGCCGAACGCGTAGACGGTGCCGCCGACGGCGGCGAGGGCGAGCCCGTGCCGCGGGGTCTTCATCGACGGCAGCGGTGACCAGGAGTCGGCCGCGATGTCGTACTGGTCGACCCGGTCGATCACGCTCGCCGGGGCCTCCCCGCCGGCGACGATGATCCGGCCGTCGGCGTAGGCCGCGCCGATGCCGCCGCGCGGGCTGGGCAGGGGTGCGAGCTTGGTCCAGGTGTCGGTCTCGGGGTCGTAGCGCTCGACGGCGTCGCTGTTCTTGTCCGACGACAGCGCGCGCCCGCCGATGGCGTAGGCGTAACGGCCGTCGCTGACCATCGCGAGGTGCTCGCGCGGGGTCGGGATGTCGGCGCCGCGGACCCACTTGGTGCCGTCGAAGACGTCTGTGCCGGTCACGAGCTTGTCGCCGGCCTGCCCGCCGGCGACCACGATCTTGTTGCCGACGGTGACGGCCCCGCCGGCGACGCGCGGGCCCGGCAGCTTCGGCAGCTCGGTCCACCGGTCGCTGGCGAGCGCGTAGACCTTGTCGTTCTCGATGGCGTTGAGCTGGGCGCCGCTGGGCTGCCAGCCGCCGAGCACGACGATCTGGCCGTTGTAGGTGGTGGCCATCTCGTGGTGCAGCGGCACCGGCAGCGGGGTGGCGTCCTTCCAGGCGTTGATCGCCGCGTCGTAGCCCTGGACGGCCGCGGTGGCTTCCGTGTTGGTCAGCCCGCCGATGACCCAGATGACGCCGTCGGCGATGGTGGTGGCGACCTGCTGACGCGCGAGCGGGACGTCGGTGAGCGCCGACCACGTCAGCGCGGTCGAGGCCGGGTCGGTGCCCGCGCCCGCCGCCGCGGGCGGGGCCTCGCCGCCGCGGCCGCGCAGCAGGTAGATGCCGCCGACGGAGAGCGCACCCAAGAACAGCACAGCCACCGCGACGAGCGCGACGACCTGCAGGCGGCGGCGCTTGCCGCCGGGCTGCTCCGGTGGCCGGTCCGGGATGGTGGGCCCGACGGGCGATGGTGGGTACGGCCCCGACGGGCCGGTGCCGCCCTGCCACGGCGGCAGCGGCCCGGACGGCCCGGACGGCGAGTTGCGGTACGGCGGGCCCGGCAGCAGCGGCCGGGGCGGCACGAGCTGGGTGGCCTCGGTGGCGGTGGCCGGCCCCCACGGCTTCTCGACGAGCTCGAAGGAGCGGGAGACCCGCGACGGCGACCGCTCGTCCAGCGCGCCGGCGGTCTCGGTGACGTCCGCGGACGGCCGGCGCGTGGCGGGCAGGGCCATCTCGGCGACCGGCTGCCCGGTGCGGCGCTGGACCTCCTGCAGCTCCCGCCCGAACGCCTCGGCCGTCGGCGGCCGGTCGGCCGGGTTCTTGGCCATGGCCCGCTCGAGGACCTCGCACAGCACGTCGGGCACGCCGTGCACGCGCAGGTCGGGAATCGGCTGGCCGGTGATGCGCAGGAACTGGGCGATGATCTCCTCGCCCTCGCGCCGCTCGAACGCCGCGCGCCCGGCGATGATCGAGAACAGCGTGGCGGCGAGGCTGTAGATGTCCGACTGCGGGCTGGGCGGGTGCCCGTTGAGCACCTCGGGGGCGCTGTAGGAGAGCGACCCGGTGAACGCCCCGGTCGCGGTCTCGAAGCCGCCCTCGATGCGGGCGATGCCGAAGTCGGTGAGCTGGGCCTCCCCGTAGTCGGACATGAGGACGTTGCCCGGCTTGATGTCGCGGTGCAGCGTGCCGACGCGGTGCGCGCTCTCCAGCGCCCCGGCCAGCCGCACCCCGATCCGAGTGGCCTCGGCCCACCCGATGGGGCCCTCGCGGCGCACGCGGGCGGCCAGCGAGTCCATCGCCTGGTAGGGCATGACGATGAACGGGCGGCCGCTGGGCGTGACGCCCACCTGCAGGACGTCGACGACGTTGGGGTGGCCGGACAGGCCGCCCATGGCCCGGCCCTCGCGGAAGAACCGCTCGCGGCTGGTCTGGTCGAGATCGGTGTGCAGCAGCTTCACCGCGACCGTGCGGTTGAGCTCCTCCTGCCGGCAGCGGTACACGACGCCGAAGCCACCCCGCCCGACCTCCACCGCGTCGGTGAACCCGGCCCGGGCCAGGTCGACCACGACGGCGGGACGGCCGCCTGCCGTCGGTGGGTGGTGCTCGAAGTCGGTAGCCACGACGTCGCGCCGGTCAGCTCGTGGACTTGCCCGCGGTAGCCGCGCGCACCTCGGCCAAGGTGATCGCACCCCGGCGAAGCGCCTCGTTGGCGAGCCGGGTGCGGCGCCGCTCCCCCTCACCGCTGACGCCGAACTTGTCGTACAGCCGCAGGAGGTGCTGCTTGACCGCGGCCTCGCTCACCCACAGCTCCTGCGCGATCTGGCGCGTGGACGCCGGCTCGGTGAACATCTCGGCCCCGATCATCGGCTTGAACAGAGCGATGAGCACGTCCCGCTCCCGCGGTGTGAGCTGCGGCGGCGGGGCCTGGGCCTCGGTGACGTCGGCGTTGTCCTGGCTGCGGTCGCCGCGCACGACGATGCGGGTGCGGCCGATGCGCACCTCGTCGCCGGGGCCGACCCGCGCCTCGCCGGTGACCCGGGTTCCGTTCACGAACGTCCCGTTGCGCGAGTTGACGTCGCGGATGCTCCACGTCCCGGCCAGGCGCTCGAACACGGCGTGGACACGGGAGACCTGCCCGTCGTCCGCGAGGACGATGTCGTTGCCCTCGGCCCGGCCGACCGTCAGCCGATCTCCATCCAGTTGCACCAGGTCAGCACCGGACTGGCGCCAGACCTCCAGGAACGGGTTCATCTCACCACCTTCGGGCAGAACGGTAGCGGGTCCCCGACCGGTCTCACAGACCCTCGTCGGGCGGTCGTACCGAACAGAGCAACATCGTCTCGTGCCGATACGTCGAATCGGGTATCGGCTTCATTACGACGATCCGCTGCCATGACAACACCACGTTCGGGTGATTGCCGGCAACCCCGTTCCGCCCTCAGCTCGCGAGCAGGTCCTCGACGTGCCGGCTGACGGCCTCCCACTCGATGAGGAACCCGTCGTGGCCGTACGGGGAGTCGATCACGCGCAGCTCGGCGCCGCGGATGCCCCTCGCCACCTCCTCCTGGTCGGCCACCGGGTAGAGCCGGTCGGTCGAGATGCCCACGGCCATCGTCCGAGCGCGCACCCTGGCCAGGGCCGCGGCCACCCCGCCGCGACCGCGACCCACGTCGTGGGCGTTCATCATCTCGGTCAGCCGCACGTAGGAGCCGGCGTCGAAGCGCCGCACCAGCTTGTCGCCGTGGTGGTCCAGGTAGGACTCCACGGCGTAGCGGCCGCCGGTGAACGGGTCCTCACCGTCCTGCGGCTTGCGACCGAACCGCGTCTGCAGCTCGTAGGGGCTGCGGTAGCTCAGGTGCGCCATGCGCCGCGCGACGGCCAGGCCGTTGTGCGGGCCCTCACCGGGCGGGGCGTCATAGTAGTCGCCGCCCCGCCAGTTCGGGTCGGAGCGGATCGCAGCCAGCTGGCAGTGCGCCCAGGCGATCTGCTCGGCCGAGGACGCCGCCGGCCCGGCCAGGAACATCAGCCGGGCCACCCGGTCGGGCTCGGTGACCGCCCACTCCAGCGCGCGCATGGCGCCCATCGAGCCGCCGATGACCAACGCCCACTGGTCGATGCCGAGCTCGTCGGCGAGCACCCGCTCGGCCGCCACCGTGTCGCGCGGGGTGACCAGCGGGAACCGGCTGCCCCACCACCGTCCGTCCGGGGCGCGCGACGACGGCCCGGTGCTGCCCTGGCACCCGCCGACGACGTTGGGCGCCACGACGAACCACCGCTGCGGGTCGAGCGCGCGCCCCGGGCCGACGAGGTCGCCCCACCAGCCGGGGGTGGGATGCCCCGGCTCGGCGGGTCCGGCCACGTGGCTGTCGCCGGTGGCGGCGTGCAGCACGAGCACGGCGTTGGACCGCTCGGCGTTCAGCGTGCCCCAGGTCTCGTACGCGATCCGCACGCCGGGCAGCTCGCCGCCCGCCTCGAGGCGCAGCGGCGAGGGCAGCTCGATCCACTTGCGGCGACCAACGGGGTCTCCCTCCCGCCACGCGCCGGTGACGGGAGGGAGGGTGGTGACGGCACTGCTCACGCCGGTCGTCCTCAGGAGCCCTTGGCCGCCTGGAAGCCGAGCTCGAGGTCGGCCTTGATGTCCTCGATGCCCTCCAGCCCCACCGACAGCCGGATCAGGCCGGGGGTGACGCCGGTGGCCAGCTGCTCCTCGCCGGAGAGCTGACTGTGGGTGGTGGACGCCGGGTGGATGACGAGGCTGCGCACATCACCGATGTTGGCCAAGTGGCTGTGCAGCTGCAGCGCGTCGACGAACCGGCGACCGGCGTCGACCCCGCCGCGGATCTCGAACGCGACGATCGCGCCGGTGCCCTTCGGCAGGTACTTCTGCGCGGCGTCGTGCCAGGGGCTGGACTCCAGGCCCGCGTAGTGGACCTTCTCCACGTCCTCGCGGGCCTCCAGCCACTCGGCCACGGCCTGCGCGTTCTGCACGTGCCGCTCCATCCGCAGCGACAGCGTCTCGATGCCCTGGATGATCAGGAAGCTGTTCTGCGGGGAGATGGCCGGGCCGATGTCGCGCAGCAGCTGCACCCGCAGCTTGATGATGTAGCTCTGCGGACCGAGGGCCTCCCAGTAGTTGAGGCCGTGGTAGCTCGGGTCCGGTGTGGTCAAACCGGGGAAGCGCGCGGCGTGGTCGCCCCACGGGAAGTTCCCGGAGTCGACGACGATGCCGCCGATCGCGGTGCCGTGACCGCCGAGGAACTTGGTGGCCGAGTGGACCACGATGTCGGCGCCGTGCTCGATCGGGCGCAGCAGGTACGGGGTGGGGATCGTGTTGTCGACGATCAGCGGCACCCCGACCTCGTGGGCGAGGTCGGCGACGGCGCGCACGTCGAGGACGTTGCCGCGCGGGTTGCCCAGCGTCTCGGCGTAGAACGCCTTGGTGTTCGGCCGGACCGCCCGCCGCCACTCGTCGAGGTCGTCGGGGTCCTCGACGAAGCTGACCTCGATGCCCAGCTTCGGCAGCGTGTAGTGGAACAGGTTGTAGGTGCCGCCGTAGAGCGAGGCGCTCGACACGAAGTGGTCGCCGGACTGGGCGATGTTGAGGATCGCCATCGTCTCCGCGGCCTGCCCGGAGGCGAACGCCACGGCCGCCAGACCGCCCTCCAGCGCGGCGACGCGCTGCTCGAGCACGTCCTGCGTCGGGTTCATGATCCGCGTGTAGATGTTGCCGGTCTCGGTGAGCCCGAACAGGGCCGCGGCGTGCTCGGTGTCGCGGAACGTGTACGAGGTGGTCTGGTAGATCGGCGTGGCGCGGGCACCGGTCGTGGGGTCCGCGGTGGCGCCGGCGTGGACCTGCTTGGTCTCGAAGGACCAGTTGGTCGGGTCGGGGGTCGACACAGATGTCTCCCAGGTCGGGTCGTGCAGGAATCGGGTCGTGCTTCGGTTCAGCGCGGGAGACGACAAGCCGCGCTCGCCACGCGCATCAGGTCGACGTGTCGACGGGCAACGAGGCGGAGCACCAGAGGAACGTAGCTGTGGCCATGTTGCGGCACAACACACACCCTCCCCTCCGGGATCATCGTCACGTCATCCGGCGGTAACGTCTCGCCCCGTGCTCGTCCTGCTGCCGCCGTCGGAGACCAAGCTCGACGGGGGCGACGGTCCCCCGCTGCGGCTCGACGCGCTGCGCTACCCCGAGCTGGGCCCGGCCCGCAAGGAGCTGGTCGACCACCTGGTGGAGCTGTCCGCGGACGTGCCCGCGAGCCGGGCAGCGCTCGGCCTCTCGCCGCGGCAGGACGCGGAGATCGCCCGCAACGCGGCGCTGTGGACGGCCCCGACCGCCCCGGCGATCCTGCGCTACACGGGCGTTCTGTACGACGCGCTCGACGTGCGGTCGCTGACCGGCGCGGCGGCCGAACGCGCCCGCGCCCGCCTGGCGGTGGGATCGGCGCTGTTCGGGCTGCTGCACGCCGACGACCCGGTGCCCGCCTACCGCCTCTCGGCCGGGTCGGCGCTGCCCGGGAGGGGCACGCTCGCCGCGTTCTGGCGCCCGGTGCTCGAGCCCGTGCTGGCCGAGATCGCCGCGCGTGAGCTGGTCATCGACCTGCGCTCGGGCTCGTACGCGGCGCTGGCCCGGGTGCCCGGGGCGGTGAGCGTGACCGTGCTCGCCGAGCACACCGACGGGCGACGCACGGTGGTCAGCCACTTCAACAAGGCCCACAAGGGCGCGCTCGCGCGGGTGCTCGCGTCGACCCGGGCCGAGCCCACCGACGCGACCGCCGTCGCGCGGCTGGCCCGCCGTGCCGGGATGCGCGTCGAACGCCCCGAGCCGCTGCGGCTGGAGATCGTCGTCCCGGCCTGAGACCCGGATCTCACCCCCGCGGGTCGTCACTCTCAGTGATCGCGTCGCTCGAAGCGCGTCAAGATTCCGTCCGGGTGAGCGCTGCGCCACCTTCGGGGCCGACACGCCGACCCGATCGTGTGAGTCTCATCCGCACCTCTGGACTCTCCGTACCCAACAGCATCAGCTGTAACAGCAACCCCAGAAGTCACACGGAGCACGGAGGTCGGCATGACCCGAACAGCGACGCAACGGCTGCGCACAGTGGCCGTCGCCGCCGCGCTCGCGCTGCTCGCCGTTCCGATGGCCACCGCCCCGGCGCACGCGGCGCCCATCGATGCCTGCACCGTGCTGCCGGAACTGGCGGGCATCGTCGGCACCCCGGCGGAGATCGTCCTCGACGACTACCCCACCCCCGCCGAGCCGAGCAGCACCCCGGCCCCCACCACGGAATCCACCACGGAATCCCCCACCGAATCCACCACGGAAGCGGCGACGGGGTCGACGGCGGAGCCTGCCAACGAGCCCACCACCGAGCTCGCTGCCGAGGCGG
Organism: Pseudonocardia thermophila; assembly: GCF_900142365.1. GTDB lineage: Bacteria > Actinomycetota > Actinomycetes > Mycobacteriales > Pseudonocardiaceae > Pseudonocardia > Pseudonocardia thermophila. Next base: position 34,695 of record NZ_FRAP01000023.1, read on the forward strand.
CCGCGCCGGCGGTCGAGCCGACGGCGGAGCCTGCGCCGGAGCCGACCACCACCGAGCCGACCACCACCGAGCCGACCACCACCGAGCCGACCACCACCGAGCCGACCACCACCGAGCCGACCACCACCGAGCCGACCGCTGCGGAACCGGCCGCGCCTGCGCCCGCCGGAGCTCCGGCGACCGTCTTCGTGCCGGTGCCGGTCTTCGTGCCGGTGCCGATCCTGCTGCCCGTGCCGGTCCCGGAGATGGTCCCGGTCGACCCGGCAGCCGACGGCGCCCGGGTCCCCTGGGCGCCCCCGGCCCCGCCCGCTCCTCCGGCCCCGCCCGCTCCTCCGGCACTGCCCGCTCCTCCGGCACTGCCCAGCCCGCCGGCCCCGCCGAGCCCACCGGTGCCGCCGTCCCCGCCCGCGGCCCCGCAGCCCCCGGCACCCGTGACCACGACGGCGCCCGCCCCGACCACCGCGCCGGCCGCGCCGGTGACCAGTGAACCGGCTGTGCCGACCACCCCTGTGCCGACCACCCCTGTGCCGACCACTGCCCCTGCGGTCGCGGCCCCGTCCGCCACGGCACCGACGGCGACCCCACCCACGACCTCCGCTGCCCCCGCGCCGACCCCTGCCCCGGCGCCCACGACCACTGCTGCCCCGACGACTCCTGCCCCGACGACTCCTGCCCCGACGACTGCTGCCCCCGCGCCGACGGAAGCGCCCGTGACGACGACCCCCGAGCCCGCCCCGACCACCGCGCCGCCGGCGACCACCGCGGCTCCGACCACGCCACCCACCACGACTGCCCCACCGACCACGACTGCCCCGCCGACCACGGAGCCGGGCTACGTCCCGCCCGGGGTGCCCGGCGCGACCGAGCCGCTGCCGCCGTTCTGCGAGGAGAACGACCGCCCGTACTTCAACGCCGCCGACTGGCTGTGGGAGCCGATCCCGCACAACCCGGTGATCGACCCGAAGTCGGCCGGCATGGTCGCGGGGCTGCGCACCGGCGACCACGTCGCCAACATCGGCGACTTCGGCGTCACCTTGCGCGGACCGGACGGCATCACCGCGGAGACCCCGCGCTACAAGGTGGTCTTCTCCCAGACCGGCAGCTGGGGCCCCGACCCGTTCGGCGGGCAGACCATGCCGATCCCGCCGAACACCCCGCTCGCGCCCGGCTCGGACAAGCACCTGGCCGTCGCAGACCCCACGACGAACCTCGTGTTCAACCTCTGGATGGCCGAGCCCGCCGGCTCGTTCTGGCGCGCGGGCTGGGGCGCGATGGTGCCGCTCGACGGCGACGGCCGCGAGATCAACGGCAGCTCCACCGGCTCCGGCATCGCCCGGTTCGCCGCGGTCGTGCGCGAGTCGGAGATCGCGGCGGGTGAGATCCCGCACGCGCTGTTCTTCTCCACGAACATGGCCGCGCGCGGTGAGTACCGCTACCCCGCCACGAAGACCGACGGCAGCAACATGACCGGGATGCCCACCCCCATCCCCGAGGGCGCCCGCGTCCAGCTCGACCCGAGCATCGACGTCGACTCGCTGCCGGGCCTGACCCGCGCCGAACGGACCGTCGCGAAGGCGCTGCAGAAGTACGGCGCCTACGTCGGCGACAACGGGGGCGCCCGGATGGCGTTCCTGTTCGAGTACGTGCCGGGCAGCTCGGTCTACGCCGAGAACGGCCTGCACGGCAGCTACGGGAGCCTGAACAACATCCCCTGGGACAAGCTGCGGGTCCTCGCCAGCTGGGACGGCCGAGCCGGCTGAGCCGGTTGAGCTCGCCGGTTGAGCTCGCCGGTTGAGCACAGACACGAGACGGGCACCGGTGAAGACCACCGGTGCCCGTCCGTGTGATGGCACAACCACCAGGCGACTCACCAGGCCGCGAGCCGCGGTCCGGCGACGGAGGAGCCGGCCGCAGTCAACGCGAGCGGCCGTCGCCGAGTTGCGGAGGAGGCGCGCAGTGCCCTCGGCGGAACGACGAGCGGGCACGAGCACCGGGGGAGCAACTCGGCGACTCACCAGGCCGCGAGCCGCGGTCCGGCGACGGAGGAGCCGGCCGCAGTCAACACAGTCCGGCGACGAATCAGCCGGCCGCAGTCAACGCTGCAGGACGAAGCCCTCGTACCCGTTGCGCGCGACCTCGTCGCACTTCTTCCGGTACTCCCCCACCCCGCCGGCGTACGGCATGAACACCCGTGGTTTGCCGGGCACGTTCGCGCCCATGTACCACGAGTTCGCCTTCGGGTAGAGCGTCGCGCTCGCGACCTCGTTGACGTGGTCGACCCAGGCGTCCTGCGCCTCGGGCTGCGGCTCGATCGTCGTGAGCCCCTGCGCCCGCAGGTGCTCGATCGCGTCGCAGACCCAGTCGACGTGCTGCTCGATCGACACGATCATGTTGGACAGCACCGACGGGCTGCCCGGCCCGGTGATCATGAACAGGTTCGGGAACCCGGCCGTGCCGATGCCGAGGTAGGTGCGCGGGCCGGCGCTCCACGTCTCGGCGAGGGACGCCCCGCCGCGGCCGCGGATGTCGACCTTGGTCAGCGCCCCGGTCATCGCGTCGAACCCGGTCGCGTAGACGATCGCGTCGAACTCGTACTCGCGCGCCTCGGTGCGGATCCCCCGCGGGGTGATCTCGACGATCGGCTCCCGGCGCAGGTTGATCAGCGAGACGTTCGCGCGGTTGTACGTCTCGTAGTAGCCGGTGTCCAGGCACGGCCGCTTGGTGCCGACCGGGTAGTCCGGGCAGAGGTCCTCCGCGGTCTGCGGGTCCTCGACGATCGCCTTGATCTTGCCGTGGATCCAGCGCTTCGCGACGTCGTTGGCCTCCTGGTCGATGGTGAGGTCGGTGTAGGCGGTCAGCAGGTTCACCAGGCTGCCGCTCTCCCACGCCTGTTCGAAGACCGCGTTGCGCTCCTCCTCGGAGGCCTCGAGCACCGACTTCGTGGGGATCGCGGTGGGCACGCCGAACCCGGACTCCTGCTGCTCCTTGCGGTAGGCCCGGTAGCGGGCCTTCATGTCCGCGATCTCCTCGACGGTCAGCTTCCGGTTGCGCGCCGGCAGGCTGTACGCGGGCGTGCGCTGGAAGACCGTCAGGTGCGCTGCCTGTTCGGCGATGACCGGGATGGATTGCACCCCCGACGAACCGGTGCCGATGATGCCGACCCGCTTGCCGGTGAAGTCGACGTCCTCGTGCGGCCAGTGCGCGGTGTGGTAGGTCGCGCCCTCGTACGTCTCGAGACCGGGGATCTCCGGCAGCTTCGACGCCGATAGGCAGCCGGTCGCCATGACGAGGTACTGCGCGGTGACGGCGTCGCCCTGGTCGGTCCGCACCTGCCACGTCTTCGCGGCCTCGTCGTAGTGCGCCGCGGTGACGGCGGTGCGGAACACGATGTCGCGGCGCAGATCGAACCGGTCGGCGACGTGGCGGGCGTAGGCGAGGATCTCCGGCTGGGTCGGGTAGCGCTCCTGCCATTCGAAGCGCTGCTCCAGGTCGGGATCGAACGAGTACGAGTAGGCCAGGCTCTCGACGTCGACGCGGGCGCCCGGGTAGCGGTTCCAGTACCAGGTGCCGCCCACGTCCGTGCCCTTCTCGAACACGACGGCGGACAGGCCCGCCAGGCGCAGCTCGTGCAGCAGGTACATGCCGGCGAAACCGGCGCCGACCACGACCACGTCGACGGTGCCGGGCACTTCGCGGCGCTCGGCGGCGGTGGGTTCTGCGGTGCTGGTCATCGTCGTCCCCTCAGGCCTGCGCCGCGGCGAGCTCGTCGATCGCGGCCACGACGTAGTCGATGCCCGCCGCGCTGCCCGGCAGGACGTTGACCATCGTGAAGAACCCGTGCATCTGCCCCTCGAACCGACGGTGCTGCACCGGCACCCCGGCCCAGGCCAGCCGGCGGGCGTAGGCCTCGCCCTCCTCGCGCAGCACGTCGTGCTCCGCGGTGAGGACGACGGCGGGCGGCAGCCCGGACAGGTCCTCGGCCGTGATCGGGGATGCGTCCGGCTCGGCGCGTGCCGCCGGATCGGGCACGTAGTGGTCCCAGAACCAGATCATCGCGTCACGGGTGAGCATGAGCTGGTTCTCCGGGTCGACGTAGGTCTCGTTGTCGAAGTCGGCGTCGGTCACCGGGTAGACGAGCACCTGCAGGTCGATGGCCGGGCCACCGGCGGCCTTCGCCCGCTGCGCCATGATCGCGCTGAGGTTGCCGCCCGCGCTGTCGCCCGCGATGACCAGCGGGCCGTTCGGTGCGAGGGCGGCCCGGTTGGCGGCCACCCACTGCAGCGCCGCCCACGAGTCGTCGACGGCGACGGGGTAGCGGTGCTCGGGCGCCAGCCGGTAGTCGACGAGCACGGTCGTGAAGCCGGTGCGCTCGGCGAGGATGCGGCCGAGGGTGTCGAACTCGTCGATCGCGCCGATCACCCAACCGCCGCCGTGGTAGTAGACGAGCACGCCGCGGGGGTCCTCGACCGGCGTGAGCACGCGGACGGCGATCTCCCCGCCGTCGACCGGGACCTGCAGGTCCCGCACCTGCTTCATCTGGGGGCCTGCGCCGTAGAGACCGCGCAGCATCGCGCCGAGGCCGCGGGCCTCCTCGGGCGTCATCTCGTGCAGCGCCTTCCCGCCGGACTCGGCCATCTGGGCCAGGAACGCGGACGTCGCTTCGTCCAGTGCCATGCACATCACCTCGGTGTGAGTGGGCGGACACGGCCGCGCCGCAGCGCGCGGCGACGGACCGGGGAACACGGCCCGCGGAACGGGGCCGGAGTGAAGGGGACGGAGTGAAGGGGACGGGTCGAGCATCACCCGGCCCGGTGACGGGGGTCACCGGTCAAACGGCGCGCATAAGTAGCCAACTGGCACCCTGATGCGTCCTTCTCCCGCAGGTACCGCGCATGCGAACCTGGATCGGTCGGGTCGGCGCTGACGCGGCGGGAGGACGTGGATGACGTTATCCGACCTGCCGGTCGGGCGGATCGAGACCCTGCGCTTCCTCGACGACCTGCTCGTGCGCCACCCGCCGGTGGAGGAGGCGATCGCCGAGGTCGCCCGCCGGTTGGACCGCGTCGTCGCGATCGAGACCACCCGGTCCCGGGCCGTCGTCGCGTGCCCGCTCGCCGGGATGACGACGCACTGGCCCCGCGACGTCGCCGTCGAGGCCACCCCGCGCGGCGTGCGGATCGCCCTCGGCCCGCCCGCGCACCCCGACGATCCTCTGCTGATCGAGCGCCTCGCCGTGCTCGCGATCGTGCTGCTGGACCGGGAGGCGCTGACCGTCCCGGCCCGGTCGGAGGCCGAGCAGGTGGCGCTGCTGATCGACCGGACCGCGAGCCCGGCTCGGCGCAACCAGGCCCTGCTCGGACTCGGCCTGCACCCGACGACACCGCTGCGCGCGTTCACCGCGGCCGGTCCGGAGCGGACCCTCGCGGCGTTCACCGCCGCCCTGTCCGCCACCGGCACCCGTGTGCTGGCGACGACCAGGGCCCGCACGACCGTGCTGCTGCGCATCAGCGGCGTCGACGACATCGACCGGCTGGACGTGCCCCGCGGCCTGCAGGTCTCGGTGAGCCGCGTGCATCCCGCGAGCGCGGCGCCGCGGGCCCGCCGGGAGGCCGACGGGGCGTTCCGGTTCACCCAGCCCAGCCCGCGCGACCGGGGCCCGTACCCGATCGAGGAGGGCGTGCTGGTCCGCACCGAGGTCGTCAACGGCTACGACATCCTCGCCGACGCGCTCACGCCCGAGCAGATCTCCCGCATCGGCGACGTCCGCGCGCTCGACGAGGTGCTCGCGGTGGGCGGCGCGGACATGCTCTCGACCCTCGACGTGGTCGCCACCGGATCGATCAGGAGGGCGGCGCGCTCGCTGCGGGTGCACCACAACTCGGTGCTGCACCGGGTCGCGCAGGCCGAGCGGCTGCTCGGCTTCGGCCTCAACGACGCCTACGGCCGCAATCGGCTCTTCCTCGCGCTCACCCTGCGGCGGATCCGCCAGACCCACGGCATGGTGTGACAGCGGGTTGTGACAGCGGGGTGCGACGGGAGGGCGGGAAATCCGGTTGCCCGCTGCGAGCCGGTCGAGCACGATCGACCGGTCCGTGCTCCGCAGGGAGGTGTGCGCTGTGTCGACCGCTGTCGCCGACGTGTGCCCGCACCGTCCCCGTTCCTCCCCGCGCTGACTCACTCCTCCTGCTGCGCGGGCCGCACACCTGGAGCACAACCCGCGTTGTCCCGTTACGACTCACGCATGTCCGCACGTCGTCGGCGCTTCGACGACGATGATCCCGAGTACCGCCCTCACCGCCGCGGCCCCGTCGACGTCTCCGACTGGGACGAGCGCGGCGACACCGACATCGACGGCCCGCCCGAGGGTGATCGCTGGTCCACCTGGGACGGCGCCACCCACGGGCCGCGGCCCCGGCCCGCCTGGGTGATCACCGAGCACGGCGCCGTCGACACCGAGCTGGGCGTCCTCAAGACCGGCAAAGAGGCCGACGTCCATCTCCTGGAACGCCGGGTGCCGGGCACGGACCGGCGCGTCCTGCTCGCCGCCAAGCGCTACCGCGCCGCCGAGCACCGGCTCTTCCACCGCGACGCCGGCTACCTCGAAGGACGGCGGGTACGCCGCTCCCGCGAGATGCGCGCGATGACCAACCGCACCGCGTTCGGCCGCGACCTGCTCGCCGGACAGTGGGCCGGCGCGGAGTTCGCCGCGCTCTCGGTGCTGTGGGCGGACGGCCTGCCGGTGCCCTACCCCGTCTCCTGCGACGGCACCGAGGTGCTGCTGGAGTTCCTCGGCAGCACCGATCCCGAGACCGGCGAGACCGCCGCGGCGCCCCGCCTGGCGCAGCTGCGGCCGGGCCCCGACGAGCTGGCCGATCTGTGGCGCCAGCTCACCGAGGCCCTGCACGGGCTGGCCCGGCGCGGCTGGGCGCACGGTGACCTGTCGGCGTACAACCTGCTCGTCGAGCCGGGCGCCGGAGCCGGGCGTCTGGTGCTGATCGATCTGCCGCAGGTCGTCGACATCGTCGGCAACCCCAACGGGCCGCAGTTCCTGGCTCGCGACGTGGCCCGCATCGCTGAGTGGTTCAGGGCCCGCGGCCTGCCCGACCACCTCGCAGATCCCGATGTGCTGCTGGTGGAGCTGGCCGAGGAGGCGGGCATCACCCCGCGGTGATCGTGTGGCGGGCCGGGCGCCGGGGTACGTTGGCAGCAGCGCCCGGCCCGCACTCCGCGGCGGCGCCGCTGCGGTCCCCCGCAGCTCACCATCGATCGGCGCTCAGGCGCCGCGGGCTCTTCCGCCGGAGCACGGCGTGCCGAGAGCCCCCAACCGGAGGTCTCGTGCCGTCCCCCACCGGCCGCCGTGGCACACGCCCGGCCGCCACCCGCCCCCGCAGGTCCCGCCCGGCCGCACCTGCTCCCACGTCCGCACCGACCTGGACCGCGCCCCCGGCAGGCATGCCGTCCTTCGCCGAGCTCGGCCTGCCCGCCGCGCTGGTCACCGCGCTGGCCGAGCAGGGCTTCACCACCCCGTTCCCGATCCAGGCCGCCGCGCTGCCCGACTCGCTCGCCGGCCGGGACGTGCTCGGCCGCGGCCAGACCGGCTCCGGCAAGACGCTCGCGTTCGGGCTGGCGCTGCTCTCCCGGCTCGCCGGCACTGGCCCCACCGCACCGCGGTCCCCGCGCGGGCTCGTGCTCGTACCGACCCGCGAGCTGGCCCAGCAGGTCGACGACGCGCTCGCACCGTTCGCGGCCGCACTGCGGCTGCGCACCGCGGTCGTCGTCGGCGGGCTGCCGTTCACCCGGCAGGCCGGCGCGCTCGAGCGCGGCGTGCACCTCGTCGTGGCGACGCCGGGCCGGCTCACCGACCACCTCCAGCAGGGCACGGCCGATCTCGGCGCGGTGGCCGTCACCGCGCTCGACGAGGCCGACCGGATGGCCGACATGGGGTTCCTCCCCCAGGTCCGGGCGATCCTCGACCGCACACCGGCGGACGGGCAGCGGTTGCTGTTCTCCGCCACCCTCGACGGCGCCGTCGGTGCGCTCGTCGCCCGCTACCTCAGCGATCCCGTGACGTGCTCAGTGGCACCGCCCACCGGGTCGGTCGCCACGATGGAGCACCACCTGCTGCACGTGGAGCGCGACGCCAAGCCGCGCGTCGTCGCCGAGATCGCCGCCCGCGACGGCCGCACGATCCTGTTCGTGCGGACCAAGCACGGCGCGGACCGGCTGGTCAAGCAGCTGCGCCGGCAGGGCGTCGGGGCGGCGGCGCTGCACGGCGGCAAGGCGCAGAACGCGCGCACCCGCGCCATCGAGGCGTTCCGCTGCGGGAGCGTGCCCGTGCTGGTCGCTACCGACGTCGCCGCCCGCGGCATCCACGTCGACGACGTGGGGCTGGTCGTGCACGTCGATCCCCCGGCGGACCCGAAGGACTACCTGCACCGCGCCGGGCGCACCGCCCGCGCGGGCGGCTCCGGCGTCGTCGTCACGCTGGTGACGCCCGAGCAGCGCGCGGACGTCGACCGGATGACCCGGGAGGCCGGCATCCGCCCGGCCTGCGCGGAGGTCCGGCCGGGGGCGGCGGAGCTGGTGCGGATCACCGGCGCCCGGCCGCCGTCCGGGGAGCCCGTGGCCGCACCGGTCACGCCTGCACCGCCTGCACGGCGGCGCACCGCGGCCCGCAGCGGGCGGCGGCGGCGAGTCGCGGCCTGACGCTGCACGGATGTGGCGCAGGTGCGGCGTGGTGCTGCGTGGTGCTGCGGCTCAGCGCTTCGCGCGCTGCGCCTTCGTCGCGAGCCGGCGCAGCTGCCAGATCCGCAGGCCACCGGGTATCGCGACGAGCAGCAGCCCGGCGATGGCCGACAGCAGCATCGCCACCCCGACCGGCAGCTCCCCCACCAGGCCGAGGAAGTGGATCTGCACAGGCGCCAGGTTCTGCAGGATGAACACGAGCAGGACCAGCAGGACCAGCGCCGAGAGGATCAGCCCGAGGTAGAGCCCGCCGGTGCGGGTGCGCTGCACGTGCGGCCGCGCCGGGGCGGTGGGCGGTACCGGAACGGTCGGCGGATCCTCCTGCGGCGGCCGGGCCGGCCGCAGGTTCGGGTCGGTGGCCGGCTCGGACGACGGGGGCCGCACGTCGCGCACCACCGGCAGACCCGGGTGGGTCTCGGGGTCGGCGTGCGGATCCTCCGGCCCGACGTTGCCGATCAGCGGCCGGTCGGGATCCCGGGGCATCGCCCGCGTCGGGTCCTCGGTCATCGTGTCCATCCTTGCTCGTGGCCTGTCCGCGCGGAGTATCCCGTAACGGGGCGGCGACGGCGCGCAACACCACCCGGTGGAGCGCCGCGAGTCCGGGGGCGGCGGGTCCGGGTGCGGACCCCGCTGGCCCCGCCCTGGTTCTTCGAACGGCACTGTCGTCAGCAGTGGTGCTCACGAAGGGCCGTTCGCGGAAGATCCCGAGGCATGATCCTTTCGACCGCTGGCATCGATCCCCGACGGAGGCCCGGCCGTGCACTGCGTCCACTGCGGCACCGCGTTCCCGCAGCCGCTGACCTCACCGCGCACCTGCGTCGCCTGCGGCCGCACCACCTGGGACAACCCCGTCCCGGTGGTGGTCGTGCTGGTGCCGGTGCCCGGGCCCGGCCTGCTCGTCGTGCGCCGCGGCATCGATCCCGGCTGCGGTCGGCTCGCCCTGCCGGGCGGCTTCCTGGAGGCGCACGAGACCTGGCAGGAGGGCGCGGTGCGGGAGGTGCGCGAGGAGACCGGCGTCGAGCTGGACCCGGCGACGCTGAAGCCGGCGGCGTTCGCCTCGACGACGCCGCGGCCCGACCGGGTGCTGCTGTTCGCCGAGGCACCCGCTGTGGCGGAGCTGCCCCCGTTCACCCCGGACGCGGAGACCGCGGAGCGCGGCGTCGTGCTCGGCCCCGGCGGGCTGGCCGACGAGTTCGCCTTCGATCTGCACGCCGCCGCGGCCGCACGCTTCTTCGCCGCCCGGGGAGTGACCGGGCCCTCGTCCTTCCGGCCGGGCTGATCGAGGCTGGACGGTTAACCTCGGATCGTGCGGCACCACGATCTCGTCATCCTCGGCACCGGCTCGGGTAACTCGATCGTCGACGACCGGTTCGCCGATCTCGACGTCGCCATCGTCGAGCACGGGGTGTTCGGCGGCACCTGCCTCAACGTCGGCTGCATCCCCACCAAGATGTTCGTGCTGCCCGCCGATCTCGCCGAGTACGCGCGTGAGGCCGCCCGCCTCGGCGTCGACGAGTCCGTGGACAAGGTGCGCTGGCTCGACATCCGCGACCGCGTGTTCGGCCGCATCGACCCGATCGCGTCGGCGGGCCGGCAGTACCGGATCGACCTGCCCTACGTCACCGTCTACGAGGGGCACGCCCGCTTCACCGGCCCGCACACGCTGGCCGTGCAGCGCACCGACGGGACCGGGACCGACGAGATCAGCGCCGACCGGATCGTGGTCGCCGCCGGTGGCCGGCCCGTGATCCCGCCGGTGATCGAGCGCAGCGGCGTCGGCTACCACACCTCCGACACGATCATGCGGATCGAGGCCGTCCCCGAGCGGCTCGTGATCGTCGGCGGCGGCTACATCGCCACCGAGTTCGCGCACGTCTTCGGCGCGTTCGGCGCGCACGTGACGCTGGTGGTGCGCGGGCCGGAGCTGCTGCGCGACCACGACGCCACCGTGCGCGAACGGTTCACCGCGCTGGCCCGCGAGCGCTGGGAGGTGCGGCTGGGCACCGAGGTCACGGCCGCGCGCGAGCAGGGTGGCGTCATCACCCTCGACCTGACCGACGGCACGACGATCGAGGCCGACACCCTCCTCGTCGCCACCGGCCGCCGCCCCAACACCGACCTGCTCGACGTCGACCGCGCCGGGTTGGCCGTGCACGACGACGGCCGCCTCGTCGTCGACGACCAGCAGCGCACCACCGTCGACGGGGTCTGGGCGCTCGGCGACATCTGCTCGCCGTACCAGCTCAAGCACGTCGCCAACCACGAGGCCAGGGTGGTGCAGCACAACCTGCTGCACCCGGAGGACCCGCGCCGCTCCGATCACCGGTTCGTCCCGCACGCGGTGTTCACCCATCCGCAGATCGCCGCCGTCGGGCGCACCGAGGAGCAGTGCCGCGCCGAGGGCCTCGACATCACGGTCAAGGTCCAGGAGTACGGCGACGTCGCCTACGGCTGGGCGCTGGAGGACACCACCGGCTTCTGCAAGCTCATCGCCGACCGCGGCACCGGGCAGCTGCTCGGTGCGCACATCATGGGCCCGCAGGCCGCGTCGATCATCCAGCCGGTGATCCAGGCGATGTCGTTCGGGCTGCCAGCGCGGGAGATGGCGACCGGGCAGTACTGGATCCACCCCGCGCTGCCCGAGGTCGTGGAGAACGCGCTGCTGGGGCTGGACGTGCCCTGAGCGGGCGCTGGGGAGAGCCCGGGGCGGCTGCTGAGTCAGGCAGCGCGATCAGGGAGCGCGATCAGAGCGCGATCAACTCGCCTTGCGGGCTGCGTCCGGGTCGTAGGCCTGTGCGGGCGGCTCCTCACCCCGCAGCTGCGCCACCAGCTTCGTCACGTCCGCCATGATCGCCGCGGTGGCGGCGTCGAGGGCGGAGCGGGTGCGCGGGCCGCCGCGCCACTTCTCCAGGTCGACCGGGGGGCCGGCCGCGACGAGCACCCGCTTGCGCGGGAACGGCTTGAGCCGCCCGTCCGGGGGCAGCAGGTCCTGGCTGCCCCAGTTCGCGACGGGGATGACCGGAGCACCGGTCATCAGCGCGATGCGGCCGATCCCGTTCTTCGACTTCATCGGCCAGAAGTCAGGATCACCGGTGTAGGTGCCCTCCGGGTAGAACACGACGACCTCGCCGCGCTCCAGCGCCGCCACGGCCTCCTTGAACGCGTCGGCGGCCCGCACGCTCTCCCGCTGCACGGGCACGTGCTTGCCGCCGCCGAGGACCCGGCGCACGATCGGCACCTTCCACAGCTCGGCCTTGGCCAGGAACCGCGGCATGCGCCCGTTGGCGATCACGAACGCCACGTCGTAGATCGGGTCGCACCCGGACACGTGGTTGCACGCCAGCAGCACGCCCCCGGTCTTCGGGATGTGCTCGCCGCCGCGGAAGCCCACCTTCACCCCGAACATCGCGAACGGCCAGAGCACGGTGATCGCCAGCCCGTACCAGAAGCCGCAGTCCGACCAGCGGCGGCGGAAGCTCAGCACCAGCTTCTGCCAGAACGTCAGCAGCGGCACCCGTGCCGGTGTGTCGGTCATCTGTTCCTCTCCGTCGCGGTCGCGGGCCCGGACCGCCGTATCCTCCCCCGGACGGGGACGATGGTCGTCGGTAGGGCTACGGACCGCCCAGAACAGTGTGACCTGCGTCCCACCCGCTGCTCCGCTGCGCGATCACGACCTGCCAGAGTGTCGCCATGGGCTACCCGTGGGACGCGCTCGCCACCAACCTGTGGATCACCGCGATCGTCGTTGTCGTCGTCTTCGGCCTGGCCCTCGCCGTCGCGGTGGGCCTGCGCGGCGGGCGGCACGACGGCGTCGACGTGGCGTGGGGGCTCGTGCACGCGGCCGTCGCCGTCACCACGCTGATCGCCTCCGCCGGCCACGGCGAGGACTGGCGCCGCTGGTTGATCACGGTGCTGACGTGCATGTGGGGACTGCGCCTGGCGGGCTACCTCGCCCTGCGCAACCACGGCGTGCCCGAGGACCGCCGCTACGCCGCGATCCGACAGAGCGCGCCGGGCAACCCCACCGCGTACGCGCTGCGCAAGATCTACGTACCGCAGGCGGTGATCGCGTGGATCGTGTCGCTGCCGGTGCAGCTGGGTCAGTACGGGTTCGCCACCGGGGTGTGGCCGGTCGTCGTCACCGTGCTCGGCGTGCTCGGCTGGCTGGTCGGGTTCGTGTTCGAGACCGTCGGCGACGCCCAGCTGGTCCGGTTCCGCGCCGATCCGGCCAATCGCGACGAGGTGCTCGACACCGGGCTGTGGCGCTACACCCGCCACCCGAACTACTTCGGCGACGCGGCCGTCTGGTGGGGACTCGCGCTGCTCGCCCTGCACCACTTCGCCGGGCTGATCGGCCTGCTCGGCGCCGCGCTGATGACGTGGCTGCTGATCAAGGGCACCGGGGCCGCGCTGCTGGAGCGCCGCATCCGCGACCGCCGCCCCGGCTACGCCGAGTACGTGCGCCGGACCAGCGGGTTCTTCCCGATGCCACCGAGGAAGTGATCGTCGCCGGGTCAGCCGGCTTCGGCGAGGAGTGCGGCGACGGCGTCGGGGTACTCGTCGGCGAGCGCGCGGACCAGATCGGGCCGGTCCTCGGCGACGGCCTCGTTCACGCGGGTGGTGTAGTAGTCGGCCAGTTCCTGCAAGCGGGTGGTGACGTCGGTGCTCACATCTTCAGTCAACGCGGCCGACGACGGCGCCATTACCACCGTCGACGCAGGTCACAGTGGGTTGCGCCACGATCACCGGTCGGTGATCACGACTCCGGAGTCGGCGTGAGGATCTCCACACCGTCGTTGGTGACGAGCACGGTGTGCTCGAACTGGGCGGTGCGCTTGCGGTCCTTGGTCACCACGGTCCAGCCGTCGTCCCAGATGTCGTACTCGACCGTGCCGAGGGTGATCATCGGCTCGATCGTGAACGTCATCCCGGGCTCCAGCACCGTGCGCACGCTCGGCTCGTCGTAGTGCAGCACGACCAGCCCGCTGTGGAAGCTGCGGCCGATGCCGTGGCCGGTGAAGTCGCGCACCACGCCGTAGCCGAAGCGGCGGGCGTAGGACTCGATCACCCGGCCGATGACGTTGAGCTCGCGCCCGGGCCGCACGGCCTTGATCCCGCGCATCATCGCCTCACGGGTGCGCTCGACGAGCAGCCGCGACTCCTCGTCGACCTCACCGGCGAGGAACGTGGCGTTGGTGTCGCCGTGTACGCCGTGGATGTAGGCGGTGACGTCGATGTTGACGATGTCCCCGTCCTCGATCACGGTCGAGTCGGGGATGCCGTGGCAGATGACCTCGTTGAGGCTCGTGCAGCACGACTTCGGGAAGCCCTTGTAGCCGAGCGTCGACGGGTAGGCGTGGTGGTCGAGCAGGCACTCGTGCACCACGCGGTCGATCTCGTCGGTGGTGACGCCCGGCCGCACGGCCGCCCCGCCCGCCGCCAGCGCCTCCGCGGCGATGCGCCCGGCGATCCGCATCTTCTCGATGATCTCCGGAGGCTGCACCCACGGGTCGTTGCTCTTCGTGGGGCCGGGCCTGCCCACGTACTCGGGGCGCGGGATGTCCGCCGGGACGGGCCGCGGCGGGCCGACGACCCCAGGCGTGAGCAAGGTGCGGGAGGGCATGGCGCCCAGTCTATGCGCGGCGCGCGGCAGCCCCGAGCGGCTCAGCCGACGCGATCGATCGCGCGGCGCGCCACCGCCATCGACAGCGCCCGCCAGCCCACGAGCAGCACGACCAGCGCCACCGACGCGACCAGTACGAACGACAGCGGTAGCCGGCCGAGGAAGATCGCCCGCAGCGCGAACCCGACCACCGCGGTGACGGCGAACACCACCGCGCCCGACGTCAGGCTCGGCGGATCCGCGCGCACGTACGGGGTGGCCCAGGCGACCGCGAGCCCGGCCAGGAACGGCGCGCCGGTGGCGAGCAGCCCGGCGATCTCGAACGCCTCGGCGTGGCTGGACCGGCCGACCCCGGCGAACACGAGCACGGCCACGACGTCGGCGAGGGCGGCGAGCAGGGGGATCCGGCGGTCCACGGAGTACCACGTTAGCCCAGTGCAGGCCGGGCGAGCGGGCGCAGGGACGTGGGCCTGACCTCAGGCGCAGGTGCGCGGCGACGCGGGCGACGGCACGGCGGGACGCAGCTCCCCGGTCCAGCGAGCGCACCCTGGACCTGGTCTCAGGGTGGGGTCGCTACCGCTCCGCCGCCTCGAGGAACCGCGCCGCCACCTCCACGGCCGGCGCCGAGCTCCCCGCGTCCACGACCAGCACCGCGAAGGCGACGTCGCCCCGGTAGCCCGCGAACCATCCGTGCGCCCCGCGCCGCCCCTGCTGCTCGAACTCGGCGGTGCCGGTCTTGCCGTACACCTCCCCCGAGCCGGCCAGCCGAGTGGCCGTCCCCTCCGTGACGACGGCCCGCATCAGCGCGCGCACCTGGTCGAGCACCGCGGGATCGGGCTCGGTGGCGGGCACGGAGACGAGCGTGGGCCGGCCGCGGATCAGCTGCGGCACCACCGGGGCGCCGTGCGCGACGGTCGCCGCGACCAGCGCCATCCCGAACGGGCTGGCGAGGACCCGGCCCTGGCCGAACCCGTTCTCGGCGCGCAGGACCTCGTCTGCGGTGGCGGGCACCGAGCCGGTCACGGTGACGATGCCGGGGATCGTGTAGTCGGCGCCGAGCCCGAGCGTTCGCGCCGCGGTGGGCAGCGCGTCCGCCCCCAGCTCCGCGCCCAGCTGGGCGAACGTGGTGTTGCACGAGCGGGCGAACGCGGTGCGCAGCGACACCGTGCCCAGGTCGAAGCGGTCGTCGTTGGGCACGGCCCGCCCGCCGATCACGGTCTGCTCCGGGCACGGGACGGGCGAGTCCGCGGTGAGCCCCCGCGCGCCGACGGCAGCCGCCGCGGTCGCGATCTTGAACGTGGAACCGGGCGGGTAGCGGCCGGTGAGCGCCAGCGCACCCGCGAGGTCGGCCGCCCCGTTCTGGGCGACGGCGAGCACGTCCCCCGTCGACGCCGAGACGGCCACGAGCATCGCCTGCTGCGGCAGCGGCTCGACGGCGTCCTCCGCCGCCGCCTGCAGCGTGCGGTCGAGCCCGGTGGAGACCGCGGTTCCGGGCTTGGGTGGCTGCTCGACCAGCGTTTTCACGGTCGTGCCGGCCTCGTCTACGACGCGCACCGCCCACCCGGGCACCCCCTCGAGCTGTGCGGCCATCTCCGTGCGCACTCCGGGCAGCACCTGCTGACCGAACGCCGGTGCCGGGCCGAGCAGCCGGTCGGAGCTGGTGAACCGCACCCCCGGCAGATCGTGGATAGCGCTCTTGACCCGCTCGTAGTCCGGCCGGCGCAGCACGGCGACGGGGTACGCCTGCCCGTCCGGGGTGCGCGCCGCGCCCTGGGTGATCGATTCCTGGGTGATCCGGTCGTCGATGGTCCGCAGTGCGGCGGCGAGCGCGCCGGTGACGGCGGGCAGGTTCCCGGTGGCCGTGCGGTCGAGCAGCACGGTCACCACGGGCGTGGCGGTGAGCAGCGGCGCCCCTTCCCGGTCGAGCACCGGCCCGGGCTCGGCGGGTGTCGTCGAGAACGCGAGCCGCTGGCGCGCGCCGAGATCGGGGTGCACCACGGACGGTGCCCAGCGCACCAGCCATCCGTGCTCGGTGTCCGGTGCGGCCACGAGATCGATCGAGCCGAGGTACTGCCAGGTGCGGTCGGGGCCCAGCGTCCAGGTCACGTCGATCGACGCGGTGGCGCGACCGGTCGCCTCGCGCACCTGCCCGACGGTGACGGAGAGCCCGGTCGGCGCCAGGGCCTCGCGGGTGCGGCGCAGCACCGCGGCCGCGGCGGACGGGTCGTCGGTGAGCGCGGCGGCCGCCTGGTCGTCGCCCGCCGTCCACGCCCGCGCGAACTCCTCCGCGGCGTCGCCCGCCTTGCTGCCCAGCAGGCCGCAGCCGGCTGCGGTGGCCAGCACGAGGAGGGCGGAGAGCAGGAGAGCGAGCAGGGCGGTGGACGTCCGGGCGCGCATCGGGGCGAGTATGCCGAGCGGTGCGCTCCCCCGGCAGGCCGCCACGCCGCCGGGTTCAGCCGCGCCGGCGGGATTCCACCAGGGCGGCGACGCCGTCGAGGATCCGCTCCAGCCCGAAGGTGAGCGTGTCGTAGGTGCCGTCCCACACGCCGGCCTCACCCAGCCGGTCCATGATCGGCATCCGGCCCGGCGGCAGCGCGGCGGACAGGACCTCGGTGTGCACCTTCCACCACTCGTCGTCGCTCACCCCGGTGCGCCGCGCGGCCTCCCGCTCCTCGACGGTGGTGCGCGCCAGCCCCGTCACGAACGAGCTGACGGTGATGACGACGCCGATCATCTCGTGCTCGTCGAGCCCGATGCCGTCCAGGTAGCGCAGCGTGAGCTCGGTGGACTGCATGGCGTTGGGCCCGAGCATCGGCCGGCCCTGCGGGATGTCCAGCAGCCACGGGTGGCGCAGGAACGTCGCCCACTGCAGCCGCGCGGCGTGCTCCATCTTCGCCCGCCAGTCGCCCTCCGCGGCCTCGAGCGCCGGGAGGTCCTCGGCGTAGACCGCGTCGACCATCAGGTCCATCAGCTCGGCCTTGCCCGGCACGTACCGGTAGAGCGACATCGCCCCGGCCCCGAGCTCACTCGCGACCCGGCGCATCGACACCGCGGCCAGGCCCTCCGCGTCGGCCACACCGATCGCGGCACGCACGATCCGCTCCAGGGACAGGCTCTGCCGCGGCCCGCGGGCGGGCTCGGGCACGCCGTGCCAGAGCAGCGTGAGGGTCCGCCGCAGGCCGGCACCGGACTCGGAGGTCATGGCGACACCGTATTCAGGGTCGCACCCGCACCACGACCTCGCCGTCGGTCACCCGCTCGACGGTGATGCGCAGCCCGCCCGCCTCGGTCTCGACACCGACGGGCAGGGCGATCTGCTGGCCGGCGATCTCCAGGCGGGCCGTGCCGGTGCGCACCTCCACCAGCCGGGCCTCGACGCCGAGCAGCGACACCGACACGGTGCCGCCGCGCGGGAAGGTCACCGTGCAGCCGCCCGGCCCGCACTCGGTGCGCGTGCCCTGCCCGCCGCAGCCCGCGACCACGAGGACCGCCAGCAGAACGGACATCAAGGACGTAACGGCGCGGTGCTTCACGGGGCCCGAGCCTACGGAGGCGCGGGCGCCGCTCGACGTCGACCACAAAACAAAGTACGGTGTACGCATGTCGTACACCGTACTCAGTTTGGAGGTCCTGTGACCACCGCCGTGCAGGCCGTCGGGCTCGGCCACTCGTTCGGCGACAAGACCGTCCTCGACGGGCTCGACCTGGCGGTCCCCGCGGGCACCGTCTGCGCGCTGCTCGGTCCCAACGGCGCCGGCAAGACCACCACCGTCCGCATCCTCACCACGCTGCTGCGTCCGCGGCGCGGCCGCGCCACCGTGGCCGGTGTCGACGTGGTCGCCGACCCGGCCGGGGTCCGTCGCCACATCGGGCTCACGGGGCAGGCCACCACCGTCGACGACGTGCTCACCGGCCGGGAGAACCTCGTGATGTGGGGCAGGCTGTTCCACCTCGATCGGCGCACCGCCCGCCGCCGCGCTGACGAGCTGCTCGAGCGCTTCGGCCTGACCGAAGCCGCCGACCGGCGCGTGAAGGACTACTCCGGCGGCATGCGCCGGCGCCTGGACATCGCCAGCAGCCTGGTGCTGGCGCCGCGCGTGTTCTTCCTCGACGAGCCCACCACCGGGCTCGATCCGCGCAACCGCGGCGAGGTGTGGGCGGCGCTGCGCGGGCTCGTCGCCGACGGCACCACCGTCCTCATGACCACCCAGTACCTCGACGAGGCCGACCAGGTCGCCGACCAGGTCGTCGTCCTCGACGAGGGCCGCAAGGTCGCCGAGGGCACCCCAGCCGGACTCAAGTCGCTGCTCGGCGGCGACCGGCTGTCCGTGCAGGTGCGGGAGGCGGCTGAGCTGCCGGCCGTGGCGGACCTGCTCGCCCGGGTGACCGGCGCCGAACCGGAGCACGACCGGGCGCAGCTGCGGGTCGGTGCGCCCGTGCGGGACCGCGTCGCCGCGCTCACCGCCGTCGTGCGCGCCCTCGACGACGCGATGCTCGCCGTCGACGACATCTCGATCCGCCGGCCCACCCTCGACGAGGTGTTCCTGCACCTCACCGGCCGGCGCACCACCGAGGCAGAGACCACACCGGCAGAGACCACACAGGCAGAGACCACCGGCCGGACGACTGGCGAGAACCCGACCGCAGAGGAGGTGCCCGCATGACCACCCTCGTCGCACCCGCGCCGGGATCGGCCCTGCGCTGGCTCGCGGCCGACTCCTGGACCATCGCCAAGCGCGATCTCGTGCACTGGGTCCGCAACCCGACCGCGATCGTCTTCGGGGTCACGTTCCCGGTGATGTTCGTGCTGCTGTTCGGCTACGTGTTCGGCAGCGCGATCTCGGTGCCCGGAGGCGGCGACTACCGGGAGTTCCTCATGCCGGGCATGTTCGCCCAGGCGATGATCAGCGGCGCGGCCTCCACCGTCGCGATCGTGTCGACCGACCGGGCCCGCGGGGTCACCGACCGGTTCCGCTCGATGCCCGTCTCCCGGGGCGCCGCGCTGGTCGGGCGCAGCATCGCCGACCTGTGCAACTCGGCGCTGGAGCTGACGGTGCTCGTCGTCTGCGGGCTGCTCGTCGGGTGGGTCACCCGCACCGGCCCGTTGGCGGTGCTGGCCGGGATCGGTGTGCTGTTCCTGATGCGGTTCGCGATGATCTGGGTCGGCATCTTCCTCGGGCTGATCGTGAGCCCGGAGGCGGCCGGGATGGCGTGGGCGCCGATCTTCCCGCTGTCGATGGTGGCCAACACGTTCGTCTCGCCGGAGCAGATGCCCGCCTGGCTGGGCACGATCGCCGAGTGGAACCCGGTGTCGGCGACCGCCGGTGCCGCCCGGATCCTGTTCGGCAACGCGGGCGCGGTCACCGCCGGGACCGCGAGCTGGCCGGCGCAGAACGCGCTGGTCCTCGCCGTCCTGTGGCCACTGCTGATCGTGGCGGTCTTCCTGCCGCTGGCAGTGCGCCGCTACGCCCGCGCGGCGCGTTAGAACGGGTGTCAGAACAGGATCGTCGCGAAGCTGCCGACCTGAGTGAACCCGATCTTGCGGTACACGGCGCGGGCGGTGTGGTTGAAGCTGTTGACGTAGAGGCTCGCGATCCGCCCGAGCGCGGCGAGCCGGTCGGCGACCGCGGCCGTGCCCGCCACGCCCAGCCCGCGGCCGCGGTAGGCCGGGTGCACCCACACGCCTTGGATCTGCCCGACCCGGGCGGACAAGGCACCGATCTCGGCCTTGAACACCACCTGGCCGTGTTCGAACCGGGCGAACGCCCGCCCCGACGCCACCAGCTCGGCGACCCGTGCGCGGTAGCCGGCCCCGCCGTCGCCCGCGCACGGGTCGATGCCCACCTCCTCGGTGAACATCGCGATCGCGGCGGGCAGGTAGGCGTCGAGCTCCTCGGGCCGCACCTCGCGCACGAGCGGATCGGGGGTCACCGCGGGCGGCCCGGCCAACACCATCAGCGGCTGGTCGTCGCGGATCTCGCGGGCAGGTGCCCAGTACGCCGCCAGCTCCTCCCACAGCGGCAGCACCAGCTCCTGCCGGCCCACCACCGACGAGCAGGTCCGGCCGTGCCGGCGGGCGCGATCGGCGAACAGCCGCATGACGTGGCGGTCGCCGCGCAGCGGGACCAGGTTCGCCCCGGAGAAGCACAACCCGTCGAAGCGGGAACCGACCCCCCACAGCTCGCCGCCCAGACGCCAGGGATCCAGACCGGCCACCTCGACGCGCGCCGCGACCATGCAGGTGGCCACCGGATCGTCGTCCAGGACCGCGCGGACCCCTACTCGGTCGCGATCATCGAGGAGCCGCGCACCGGCGACACGTAGCACCCTCCTACGGTGCCACAACGACCGCCGAGGCGGTACGACGGGATCGCCGGACGGTACCGACCGGCCGGGTGCGGGTTCGGGCGAGGCGGGGGCCGGGGGCTTCAGCACCGGTTCACCCGACGGTGACCTGAGGAGTGCCCTCTCCCCCGACCGAGCCGGCGATCTTCATGGCCTCCTCGATGAGGGTCTCCACGATGGCGTGCTCCGGGACGGTCTTGATGACCTCGCCCCGGACGAAGATCTGGCCCTTGCCGTTGCCGGAGGCGACGCCCAGATCGGCCTCGCGCGCCTCGCCGGGACCGTTCACCACGCAGCCCATGACGGCGACGCGCAGCGGCACCTCCAGGCCGGTGAGCCCCGCGGTGACCTCATCGGCGAGCTTGTAGACGTCGACCTGGGCGCGGCCGCAGGACGGGCAGGAGACGATCTCCAGCTTGCGCGGGCGCAGGTTCAGCGACTGCAGGATCTGCGAGCCGACCCGGATCTCCTCGACCGGCGGAGCCGACAGCGAGACCCGGATGGTGTCGCCGATGCCCTGGCGCAGCAGCGCCCCGAACGCGACCGCGGACTTGATGGTGCCCTGGAACGCCGGACCGGCCTCGGTGACACCGAGGTGCAGCGGGTAGTCGCACTGCTCGGCGAGGAGCTCGTAGGCCCGGATCATGACGACCGGGTCGTGGTGCTTGACCGAGATCTTGATGTCGTGGAAATCGTGCTCGGCGAACAGGCTGGCCTCCCACAGCGCCGACTCGGCCAGCGCCTCCGGGGTGGCCTTGCCGTACTTGGCCAGCAGGCGCTTGTCCAGCGAGCCCGCGTTGACGCCGATGCGGATCGGGGTGCCGTGGTCCTTGGCCGCGGCCGCGATCTGCTTGACCTGGTCGTCGAACTTGCGGATGTTGCCCGGGTTCACCCGCACACCGGCGCAGCCGGCCTCGATGGCGGCGAACACGTACTTGGGCTGGAAGTGGATGTCGGCGATGACCGGGATCTGCGACTTCGCCGCGATCGCCGGCAGCGCGTCGGCGTCGTCCTGGCTCGGGCACGCCACACGCACGATGTCGCAGCCCGCCGCGGTCAGCTCGGCGATCTGCTGCAGCGTCGCGTTGACGTCGGCGGTGACCGTGGTGGTCATCGACTGCACCGA
This sequence comes from Pseudonocardia thermophila, assembly GCF_900142365.1. GTDB lineage: Bacteria > Actinomycetota > Actinomycetes > Mycobacteriales > Pseudonocardiaceae > Pseudonocardia > Pseudonocardia thermophila. The sequence goes on from NZ_FRAP01000023.1 coordinate 56,534, forward strand.
GATGGGGTGCTCGGAGCCGACCCCGACGGACCCGACCTGCAGCTGGCGGGTGGGCCGGCGCGGGGCCAGTGCCGGCGCGGGCGGGGTGGGCATGCCCAGGGAGACGCTCACGGGGCCCAGTATCCCCCTGCCCCGGCGCGGACGTCGCCGAGCGTGCCCGGGAGCACTGCTACTGCTGGACGAGCGTGACCGGGTTGATGATGTCGGCCACGAACAGCAGCCCGCTCCACGCCACGAAGATCAGCGCCACCACGTACGAGACGGGCATCAGCTTGGCCACGTCGACCGGGCCGGGATCGGGCTTGCCGCGCAGCTTCGCGATCCGCCGCCGGGCGGCCTCCCACAGCGCCGGGAAGATCTGGCCGCCGTCCAGCGGCGGGATCGGCAGCAGGTTGAACAGGAACAGCGAGATGTTCACCAGCGCCAGCAGCCGCAGGAAGATCGAGATCTCGGCCTTGACGGGCAGGTCCATGTCGAGGATCTCCCCGCCCAGCCGGGACGCGCCGACCACACCGACCGGGCCCTCGCGGTCGCGCTCCTCGCCGAGGAACACCGCGCCGAACAGGCCGGGCACCCGCTGCGGCAGCCCCACGATCGCCTCGCCGGTGCGGGCGAGGACCCCGCCGATCTCGTCGACGACCGCGCCGAAGCTCTGCGGCTCGTAGAACGTCACCGGGGACAGACCGAGGAAGCTGCCCTCGACGATCTTCTCCGGGTCGTCCAGGTCGGGCAGCTCGGTGGTGATGAGCGTGGGCCGCAGCTCGATCTGCCGCCCGTCGCGCTCGACGACGACCGACACCTCACCGCTGGCCGTGCGGATGTCCCGCTGCAGCTGCGACCACTCGTCCGGCGCGTAGGTGCGGCCCTGGAAGGCCACGATCCGGTCGCCCGCCTGGAACCCGGCGGCCGCCGCCGGGGTGAGCGGGGCGTCAGGCGGGCACTCCGACGTGGTCGCCGTCGCCGGCACGACGCACTTGGAGACCGCGCTGACCGTGGTGCTGGTGCCGGTCGGCAGCCCGATCACCATCAGCGAGAACGTGAAGATCGCGACGGCCAGCACAAGGTTCATGAACGGGCCGGCGAACATCACGACCACCCGCTTCCACGGCGCCCGCGTCCAGAACTGCCGGTCGGCATCCTCCGGACGGACCTCGGCCGCCGACTGGCTGCGCACGTCGTCGATCAGGCTCTGGAACGGGCCGGTGCGCTTGGTCCGCCCGAGCACGCCCTCGCCCTTCGCGGGCGGGATCATCCCGATCATGCGGATGTAGCCGCCGAGCGGGACGAGCTTGATGCCGTACTCCGTCTCGCCGCGGCGGACCGACCAGATCGTGCGCCCGAACCCGACGAAGAACTCCGGCACCTTGATGCCGAACTTCTTCGCGGCCACGAGGTGGCCCAGCTCGTGCCAGGCGACCGAGAGGAGGATGCCCACGAAGAACAGGACGATCCCGAGCACGGTCATCATGAGGTCACTCCAGCTCCGGCCAGCTCGCGGGCGCGCGCACGGGCCCAGTCCTCGGCGGCCGCCACGTCGTCCACGGTAGCGGGATCGCCCCGCCAGCCGTCCGCGGCACCGATGACGCGCTCGACGACGTCGGTGATGTCGGTGAACCGGATCCGCCCGGCGACGAACGCGGCCACCGCCTCCTCGTTGGCGGCGTTGAACACCGCCGGCACGCACCCGCCCGCGGTCCCGGCCGCCCGGGCCAGCCGCACGCCGGCGAACGTCTCCTCGTCGAGCGGTTCGAACGTCCAGCTCTGCGCGGTGTCCCAGGAGCACGCGGCGGCGGCCCCGGCGATGCGGTCCGGCCAGCCCAGCGCCAGCGAGATCGGCAGCACCATGTCCGGCGGGCTGGCCTGCGCGAGCGTGGAGCCGTCGGTGAAGGTGACCATGGAGTGCACGATCGACTGCGGGTGCACCACCACGTCGATCCGGTCGTAGGGCACGCCGAAGAGCAGATGGGCCTCGATGACCTCCAGGCCCTTGTTGACCAGCGTGGCCGAGTTGATCGTGATGACCGGGCCCATGTCCCAGGTCGGATGGGCCAGCGCCGCCTCCACGGTGACGTCGGCCAGCTCGGCGCGGGTGCGGCCGCGGAACGGTCCGCCCGACGCCGTGACGACCAGCCGCGCCACCTCGCTCGCCCGCCCGCCGCGCAGGCACTGCGCCAGCGCCGAGTGCTCGGAGTCGACCGGCACGATCTGGCCGGGCGCGGCCGCGGCGAGCACCAGCGGTCCGCCCGCGACCAGCGACTCCTTGTTGGCCAGCGCGAGCCGCGCCCCCGCCTGCAGCGCGGCCAGGGTGGGCCGCAGCCCGACCGACCCGGTGATGCCGTTCAGCACGATGTCCACACCCGGTGCGCCGGCGAGCTCGGCGGCCGCGTCCGGCCCGGCGAGGACCTCCACCCCCGGCAACGCCTCGCGGACGGCGGCAGCGGCGTCGGCGCGGGCCACCGCCACGCGTGGCACCCGGTGGGCGCGGGCCTGCTCGACCAGCAGCCCGACGTCACCTCCCCCGGCGGCCAGGCCGGCGACCCGGTAGGCGTCCGGGTGCCGGGCGATCAGGTCCAGCGCCTGCGTGCCGATCGAGCCGGTCGAGCCGAGCACGGTGACGGTGCGCTGGTCTGCGGGGGCGGGCGGTGTCTCGGGCATCGCCTCACATCATCCTCGCCCCCTCGTTGTGCGAGGATGAGGCTGCAGTTCAGCGTGCTCAGGAGCGTTGATCAGGAGGATGGCAGTGGCGAGCAGCTCCCGCGAAGTGGCCAGGCGCCCCGAGGAGGACGTTCCCGACCCGGACAGCAAGTGGGGCTGGAACGGCTCGTTCCCGAACGGCGGGCTGGCCGCGGGCATCTTCTGCATCATCGCGCTGCTCGCGATGACCATCGGCAACCACACCGGCCGCATCGAGGACCTCTACCTCGTCGGCACCGCCGCGATCCTGGCCGTCGGGGTGCTGATCTCGATCCGCAACCGCCGCAACGCCTGGCGGCGCTGAGCCGGCGCGGTCATGCCCGGGGTCGAGCTGGAGATCGACGGCCGCGTGGTGCGGATCTCCAACCCCGACCGCGTCTACTTCCCGGCCCGCGGCGAGACCAAGCTGGACCTGGCGCAGTACTACATCTCCGTCGGCGACGGGATCGTGCGCGCGCTGCGTGACCGGCCGTGCATGCTGCACCGCTTCCCCACCGGGGTGACCGGCGAGAAGGTGCACCAGAAGCGGCTGCCGCGCGGCGCCCCCGACTGGGTGCAGACGGTGCGCGTGCACTTCCCGCGCTGGAACCGCACCGCCGATGAGCTGTGCGTTCAGCACATCGCCGACGTCGTGTGGGCGGTGCAGATGTCCACGGTGGAGTTCCACCCGTGGAACTCCCGGCGCGGCCACGTCGAGCAGCCCGACGAGTGGCGCATCGACCTGGACCCGATGCCCGGGGCCACCTACGACGACGTGCGCCGGGTGGCGCACGTCGTCCACGAGGTGCTCGACGAGCTGGGCGCCGTCGGCTACCCGAAGACGTCCGGCGGCAAGGGCCTGCACGTCTACGTGCGGATCGAGCCGCGCTGGGGCTTCAAGGAGGTCCGGCGGGCCGCGCACGCGTTCGCCCGTGAGGTCGCCCGCCGCTGCAGCCTCGTCGACCTGACGTGGTGGCGCAAGGACCGCGATCCCGCGTCGGTGTTCGTCGACTACAACCAGAACGCCCGCGACCACACCATCCGCAGCGCCTACTCGGTGCGCGGGGTCCACGAGGCCGTGGTGTCCACCCCGATCCGCTGGGACGAGATCGACGACGCCGAGCCCGCCGACTTCACCATCGCCACCGTCCCGGCCCGGTTCGCCGAGCTGGGCGATCTGCACGCCGGCATCGACGACGACATCTACGTGCTCGACGAGCTGCTGGAGTGGGCCGATCGCGACGCCCGCGACGGCACCGACGAGCCGCCCGAGCCGGACGTGCAGGACCTCGACTGACCAGTCCCACCCGGGCCGGCCTCGGCGGTGTCGCCGGCCGCCTCGCGCAGCCTGCGGAACTCCTCGACCAGGGCAGGCAGCTGCCAGTGCGCGTTGAGCCCGCTCGGGTTCGGCAGCACCCAGATCCGGGTGTCGCCCAACCGGTCGACCTGCGGCCCGACCTGGGCCTTCGGCCGGTCGAACGCCGTGCGGTAGGCACCGACGCCCGCGACGGCGAGCCAACGGGGTTTCACCCGCGCCACCAGCTCCCGCAGCCGCGCTCCCCCGGCGCGCAGCTCGTCATCGGTGAGCTCGGCGGCGCGGGCCGTGGCGCGCGCGACGACGTTCGTGATGCCCAGCCCGAGCGCGCGCAGCTCGTCCTGCTCAGCGGGGGCGAGCAGCCGCGGGGTGAACCCGGCTCCGTGCAGGGCGGGCCAGAACCGGTTGCCCGGCCGGCCGAAGTGGTGTCCGGTGAGCGCCGTGACGAGGCCGGGGTTGATGCCGCAGAACAGCACCCGCAGCGGCGGGTCGTCCGGGCCGGGCAGCACGTCGGGCACGACGAGCGAGCGGGCAGCGGCCAGCTCAGCGGCGGTGTACCGGGGCACCCGCCGACCCTACGCGGGCACCCGGTCGCCGCCCGGCGCGAGGTTGGCGGCCATACGGCGCAGCACGTCGACGGTCGTGGCGTACTCCTCGGCGCTGATGCCTTCGGTGACCCGGCGGCGCTGGGCCCCGACGAGCACGCCCAGCCGCTCACGCAGCGCGACCCCCGCCGCGGTGAGCGCGTAGCCGCCGTCGCGCGGCTCGACCCAGCCTCGATCGACCAGCTCCGCGACCGCCCGGCCCCGGTCGGCCGGATCGGGCAGGAACGGGGTCAACGCGTCGGCGGCACCGTCCGCGGCGATCGCGTTGAGCAGCTGCCACTGCCGCCGGTCGACGCCCTCGCCCCCGAGCGCGTCGGCGAAGGCCTGCTCCAGCAGGCGGTCGACCTCCTTCAGCCACCATCCGATAAACTTGTTGCCACTATGCATGTACATGTCAATGAACATACACTAGCTGCCGTCGAGGCCGCCATGGTCGCGATCCGGCGCCGGCAGAGCCGCCGCACCCTCGCCCGGGTCGCCGGCGCGGCCGACGACACCCTCCAACCCGTGCTCGACGCGGTCGAGGCGGCCGCGGAACCGATGGGCGTCGGGGAGGTCGCCGCGGCGATAGACGTGGACCAGCCGCGGGCCAGCAAGCTCGTCGCCGCGGCCGTCTCCGCGGGACTGCTGCGCCGCGAGGCCGACCAGTCCGACGGGCGGCGTACCCTGCTCGTGCTCACCGACGCCGGGCGCGAGCGGCTGGCGCACGTCCACGCGTACCGGCGGCGGGTGTTCGCGGCCGCGATGGCCGACTGGACCGACGCAGAGCGGGAGACGTTCGCCCGGCTGCTCACCCGGTTCGTGACCGCTCTCCCCCGTCCGTGAGCCGCATCGGGGTTGCGCCTGCGGGCAGGATGGCGGGCGTGGACCTGCCCGTGATGCCCCCGGTGAAGCCGATGCTGGCCAAGCCGCAGCCGTCGATCCCGGCCGGGAAGCTGTACGAGCCCAAGTGGGACGGCTTCCGGTCGATCATCTTCCGCGACGGTGATGACGTGGAGATCGGCAGCCGCAACGAACGACCGATGACCCGGTACTTCCCCGAGGTCGTGGCGGCGGTGCGCGCGAACTTCCCTGAACGCGCCGTGATCGACGGGGAGATCGTGGTCGTCGACCGGGAGCGCAACCGGCTCGACTTCGAGGTCCTGCAGCAGCGCATCCACCCCGCCGCCAGCCGCGTGAAGCTGCTGGCCGAGCAGACCCCGGCGAGCTTCGTAGCGTTCGACCTGCTCGCGCTCGGCGACGAGGACCTCACCGGCCACCCGTTCGCCGAGCGCCGCGCCCGCCTCGAGGAAGCGCTCGCCGAGGCGTCGCCGCCGGTGCACATCACCCCGATCACCGACGACCACGACCTGGCGAAGCAGTGGTTCGAGCAGTTCGAGGGCGCGGGCCTGGACGGGCTCATCGCCAAGGACCCGTCGGTGGCCTACCAGCCCGACAAGCGGGTCATGACGAAGATCAAGCACGAGCGCACCTGCGACGCGGTCGTGGCCGGCTACCGCGTGCACAAGTCCGGCCCGGACGCGATCGGCTCGCTGCTGCTCGGCCTCTACGACGATCGCGGCGTGCTCGCCTCCGTCGGCGTCATCGGAGCGTTCCCGCTGGCCGCCCGGAAGGAGCTGTTCCGAGAGCTGCAGCCGCTCGTCACCACGTTCGACGACCACCCGTGGTCATGGGCGAAGCAGGAGGCCGGCGAGCGCACCCCGCTCAAGGGCGAGGGCAGCCGGTGGAACAACGGCAAGGACCTCTCGTTCGTACCGCTGCGGCCCGAGCGGGTCGTCGAGGTGCGCTACGACTACATGGAGGGCGTGCGGTTCCGGCACACCGCGCAGTTCGTGCGGTGGCGCCCCGACCGCGATCCGCGCAGCTGCACGTACGAGCAGCTGGAGCAGCCGGTCTCGTTCGACCTGGCGGAGGTGCTCGGCCTGCCGGAGTGAGGCCGGGTGTTCCGTCGAGAACGAAGGTGTGGTGATCGAAAAGCCTTTTCGATCACCACAGGTTCGTTCTCGACGCGTCCGACGCCTCGAGGACTGGACGGGCCCGCGGCGGCGCGCGAGGCTGCGGCTCCCGGTCTCCTCTCCGAAGGGCGCACGATGACGTCACCCACCCGCATCCCGGTCACCGCCCGCGACGGCGCCTCGATCATCACCTACCGCTGGACCCCGGACGGCCCGCCGCGCGGGATCTTCCAGATCACCCACGGCATGGGCGAGCACATGCTGCGCTACCAGCACCTCGCCGACACGCTGACCGCCGCCGGCTTCCTCGTGCAGGGCCAGGACCACCGCGGACACGGGGCCACCATGAGCGGCGCGCCGGGGCACATCGGGGCGACCGGCTGGGCGGCGCTCGTCGACGACATCGACCTGCTCGTCCAGCGCGCCCACGACGAGTTCCCGGACCGGCCGCTGGTGCTGTTCGGGCACAGCATGGGCTCGTTCGCCGTGCAGCAGTACGTGCTCGACCACTCCGCCGACATCACCGCGCTCGCGCTGTCCGGCACCGCAGCGCTCGACCTGCTCGAACCCGCGATCGACCTCGACGCCCCGATCGATCTGTCCGGCTTCAACACGCCGTTCGCCCCGGCCCGCACCGACTACGACTGGCTCTCCCGCGACGATGCGCAGGTCGACGCCTACCTCGCCGACGAGCTGTGCGGGTTCGGACTGGACGCGGAGGCGAGCAAGGCGATGTTCCACGCCGCCCGCGCGCTGGCCGACCCCGCACGGCTGGCGAACATCCGCCGCGATCTGCCCGTCTACATCGCCGTCGGCGAGATGGACCCGGTGAACGGGCAGCTGGCGCTGTCGAACGCGCTCGTCCGACGACTGGAGTCGGCGGGGCTCACCGACGTGACGAGCGTCGTGTGGCCGGGCGCGCGCCACGAGATCCTCAACGAGACCAACCGGGGCGAGGTGGAGGCGGACCTGCGCGCCTGGCTCGACCGGGTCGTGCCCCGCTGAAGGCCGCGGGCCGGGTTGCCGTCGAGAACGAAGTCGTGGTGATCAAGAAGGCTGATCGATCACCACGAGTTCGTTCTCGACGCAGACCCCGGCACGCATGGTGCACGGGTAACGCCGTACGGCGCCATGACGATCACCCGGGTACCCACGACCGCCGAGCCCGGGGAGACCATGTATCAGCACGCTCCGCCACCCCCGCCCGTCGTACCGCAGAGAACACAGACGTCGTGGCTGGGCCGGGGCCGCTGGTACCCGATCGTGGTGGTCCTTTCCGCGGGGATACTCAGCTTCGTTCCCTTCGTGCACGCCGCGGTCCGTACCCGACGACCGCTCATGCAGCTGACAGCAGTCCTGTACACGGCCGCCGTGGTTGCGATGTTTCTGCTCATCGACACGGACCGAGGAGGCGGTGGCGCGATCGCTGCCCTGATGATCATCGCCGCCGTGCACTCCGTGCTCATCCGGCCGTACGTGTGGCCGTCCCTGCGTGGGGGCCCGGTCGCCGATCCCGCGGTGGCCGCCGCGCTCGCGGCCCGGAAGCGACGTCAGGAGACGCGGGCGCTCATCGCCGGCGACCCGCAGCTGGCCCGCGAGCTGCGCATCGGACGCCCCGACCTGCCTGGCCGCCAGTACGACGACGGCGGCCTGGTGGATCTCAACAACGCGCCGGGCTGGGTGATCGCCCAGGTGTGCGACATCGATCGCGCCGTCGCCGAGCACATCGTGCGGGTGCGGATGATGAGTGGCCCGTTCACCACCGTCGACGACGTCCTCGCCCTCGCCGACGTGCCGTACCCGCTGTGGGACCGCGTCCGCGAGCGAGCGGTCGTCATCCCGATCTGAAACCCGGATGTCGCTCGAGAACGAAGTTGTGGTGATCAAAAGGGCTGATCGATCACCACAGGTTCGTTCTCGACGCGGGGTCAGGCGCCCGTGGCCGCCAGCTGGCCGCACGCCGCGGCGATCTCCTGGCCGCGGGTGTCGCGCACCGTGCACGCGATCCCGGCGGCCTGGACGCGCCGCACGAACTCGTCCTGGACCGGTCGCGGGGAGGCGTCCCACTCGCTGCCCGGCGTGGGGTTGAGCGGGATGAGGTTGACGTGCACCCGCTTGCGACCGATCTCCCGGGCGAGTCGCTGCCCGAGCAGGTCGGCGCGCCACGGCTGGTCGTTCACGTCGCGGATCAGCGCGTACTCGATCGAGACGCGCCGACCGGTGGTCACGGCGTAGCGGCGGGCCGCGGCCAGGACCTCGGCCACCTTCCACCGGTTGTTCACCGGCACCAGGGTGTCGCGCAGCTCGTCGTCGGGGGTGTGCAGGGAGACGGCGAGCGTGACCGGCAGGCCCTCGCCGGCGAGCTTGTCGATCGCCGGGACCAGCCCGACCGTGGACACGGTGACGCCGCGCGCGGAGATGCCCAGGCCGGCCGGGGCGGGCTCGGTGATCCGCCGGACCGCGGCGACCACCCGCTGGTAGTTGGCCAGCGGCTCGCCCATGCCCATGAACACGATGTTGGACAGCCGCATCGGCACGCCGAGGGCGCCGTCGCGGGCAGCGACCGCGGCCTGCCGGACCTGCTCGACGATCTCCGCGGTGGACAGGTTGCGCTGCAGCCCGCCCTGCCCCGTCGCGCAGAACGGGCAGGCCATGCCGCACCCGGCCTGGCTCGACACGCACACGGTGGCGCGGTCCGGGTAGCGCATCAGCACCGACTCGGCCCGGGTGCCGTCATGGGCCTTCCACAGGGTCTTGCGGGTGGCGCCGCCGTCGCAGGTCTGCTCCAGCACGGGCTGCACGAGCGGCGGCAGCAGCGACCGCAGGCTCTCCCGCGCCGCCACGGGCAGATCGGTCATGGCATCGGGATCGGCGCAGAGGCGCCCGAAGTAGTGCCTCGCCAGCTGGTCGGCGCGGAACCCGGGCAGCCCCAGCTCCGCCACGGCGGACCGCCGCTCGGTCGGGTCGAGATCGGCGAGGTGGCGGGGCGGGAGCGCGCGCTTGGGCGCGTCGAAGACCAGGGGAAGGCTCATGACCTCGTCGATTGTGCCAGCTGCGCACCGATCGGTGCGGGTCCGGCCGACCGGCTAGAAAATTCATCACATGTTGAGTACTCTTCCGGCATGACGGTCATCGGCACGGTCATCGGTCTGGACTCCCCCGACGCGCGCCGGCTCGAGCTGGTCGGTGGGAAGGGGGCCAACCTCGCCGAGCTCATCGCCGCCGGGTTCGCGGTGCCGCGCGGGTTCTGCGTGAGCACCGCGGCCTACCACGCCGCCGCGGAGGCCGCGCGGATCGCTGAGCTGCTCGCCGCGGGCGGCCCCGATCTCCCGGCCCGCGCCCGCGAGGCGCTCCGGACCACGCCGAGCGCCCCGGAGACGACCGCCGCGATCACCGCCGCCTACGCCGCGCTCGGGGACGACGTGCCGGTGGCCGTGCGGTCCTCCGCCACCGCGGAGGACCTGCCGGGCGCCAGCTTCGCCGGCCAGCAGGACACCTACCTCAACGTCGTCGGCGCCGAGGCCGTCCTGGACGCCGTCCGCCGCTGCTGGGCGTCGCTGTGGACCGACCGCGCCTACGCCTACCGCGAGACCACGGGCATCGACCAGCACACGGTCGCGCTCGCCGTCGTCGTGCAGGAGATGGTGGACGCGCAGGTCGCGGGCGTGCTGTTCACCGCGGACCCGGTGAGCGGCCGGCGCACCCGCACCGTCATCGACGCTGCGCCCGGCCTGGGCGAAGCCGTCGTCTCCGGCGCCGTGAACCCCGACCACATCGTGGTCGAGGACGGCCGGATCGACTACACGCCGGGCGAACAGGCCGTCGCGGTCCGGGCCCTACCCGGCGGCGGCACCGAGCACGAGGAACTGCCCGCCGACACCACCCACGCCCTCACCGACGACCAGGTCCGCGCGCTCGCCGAGCTGGGCCGCGCGGTCGAGCGGCACTGCGGCAGCCCGCAGGACGTGGAGTGGGCGATCGACATCCGCGGCGCGCTGCTGCTCACCCAGGCCCGCCCGATCACCACCCTGCATCCAGTGCCGACGCCGAACCGGCCGGGCCTGCGCGCGTTCTTCAACGTCAGCCTCGCCCAGGGCCTCACCCGGCCGATCACGCCCGCCGGCATCGCGGCGGTCCGCATGGTCGCGGCCACCGCCTCGACGCGGGCGTTCGGCATCCCGGCCGATCCCGAGCTCGGGCCGCCCACCCTCACCGCGGCCGGCGGCCGCATCTTCATCGACGCTACCGAGGGCCTGCGCAACCAGATCGGCCGCCGGCTCCTCCCCCGGATCCTCGACGTGATGGAGGCCCGGTCCGCCGTCGTGATGCGAGCGTTGCTGGAGGACCCGGCGTACGCGCCGCGGCCCGGCTCGGGGCTGCGGTTCCTCAAGCGGATCGCCCGCACCATGCTCCGCTTCCACGTGCCGCCGCAGGTGCTGCTCGCCCTGGCCAGCCCGCCCGCCGCGCGCCGGCGCATCGACCGGATCGGCGCCCGCGTCTACGCGCACCGGCCGCTGGCCGAAGCCGCCACCGCGATCGCCCGCATCGACCACGCCGCGGAGGTGCTGCGCGCGGCGTTCCCGGTGCTGCCGACCGTGGTCCCGGCCGCCGGAGCCGGGTTCGCGATGCTCGGCCTCGCGCGGCTGCTCGCCGGGCAGGCGATCGACGCGAACACCGTCCACGAGCTGCTGCGGTCACTGCCGCACAACACGACGACCGAGATGGACCTGCAGCTGTGGGACCTCGCGGTGGAGCTGCGCGCCGACCCGGAGTCGGCCCGCGTGTTCGCCGAGCTGCCCCCGGCCGAGCTGGCCGCACGCTGGGCCGAGGGACGGCTGCCGCGGAACGCGCAGGAGGGTGTCACCGCGTTCTTGCGCCGGCACGGCCACCGCGCCGTCGCCGAGATCGACCTGGGCATGCCCCGCTGGTCCGACGATCCGACGTACGTCCTCGGGGTGCTCGCCAACTACCTGCGCATGACCGACCCGGAACAGGCCCCGGACGCGGTGTTCGCCCGCGGGGCCGCCGCGGCGGAGGCGGCCGTCGCGCAGGTGGCCGCCGAGGTGGGGGAACGGTCACCCGCGAAGGCCCGCCTGGTCCGCTGGGCGCTGGGCCGCATGCGGGAGCTGACCGGGCTGCGCGAGACGCACAAGGACTACCTGGTGCGGATGATCGCGGTCGCGCGCGCCGAACTCGCCGCGGTCGGCCGGGAGCTGGCCGGCCGGGGCATGCTCGGCCGGGCCGACGACGTGTTCTGGCTCGACTTCGCCGAAGCGCGCCGCGCGGTCGGCGGCGAGGACCTGCAGGCGCTCGTCGCCGAGCGCCGCGCCGAGTACGACCGGGAGCTGCAGCGCCGGCACGTCCCGCGGATCCTGCTCTCCGATGGCACCGAGCCCGAGGCACTCAAACCCGCCGGGGCTGCCGCGGACGGGGCGCTGGTCGGCACCGCGGCCTCCGCCGGCACCGTCACCGGGGCCGCGCGAGTGGTGCTCGATCCGGTCGGGGCGCACCTGGAACCCGGCGAGATCCTCGTCGTGCCCTCGACCGACCCTGGCTGGACCCCTCTGTTCCTCACCGCGGGCGGGCTGGTCATGGAGATGGGCGGGGCGAACTCGCACGGCGCGGTCGTGGCGCGCGAGTACGGGATCCCGGCCGTCGTCGGCGTGCCGGACGCGACCGTCGCCATCACCACCGGCGATCGCATCACGGTCGACGGCGCGGCCGGCGTCGTGACCCGGGCGCCGGCCGACGCACCCGCTCCGGCCGCCGTGTAGCGAGCGGCGGTGGGATCAGCAGCGGGGATCGGCAGCGGGGATGTTCGGCAGGGGGCAACGGCGGGCATCACCAGCGGGGTTCACCGGCGCGGCAGCGCGGCCAGCGCCTCCGCGAGCAGCCCGGCGCGGACCGCGGCGAACCCGCAGCACAGCGCGCCCGCGCCCATTCCGACCAGGCCCTGAGTGTACAGATCGCCCTGGGTGCCGAACGCGAGCGACCCGCCGGCGACGGCCAGCACCAGCAGCGCCCCGGCTACCACTTGCAGCCCGCGCTCGCGGAGGATGCGCACCGAGCGGAACAGCGCGATCGCCACGACCGCGAACGCGAACGGCACCTTGATCTCGCCGAGGCCGAGCCAGCTCAACCCGACCCCGCCGAGCAGGATCGTCACGATCGACCCCGCCGCGATGCGCACCAGGGCGACGCGGCCACCGCGCGGTAGCGGCACGCCCTCCCCCATGCGCCTGCGCAGCGTGATCCCGAGCGCGACGGCCCCGGACAGGCCGGCGGCCAGCAGCAACGTGCCCATGCCCGGCTCGAGCGCGGCCGTGCCGATCGTCCACCAGACCCCGCCGAGGATCGGCAGCAGCAGCGGCAGGGTCATCGGCCGCACCGGCGGCAGCGGGCGGCGCTCCCGCGCCAGGGCAGCTGGCTGCGCGGGCCGATCGGGCCGTTCCGGCGGCACCGGGACCGGTGCCTTCAGCGTCGGCCGCGCCGCCCGCGGGGGCGGCACGACACGCGGCGGCACCCGGTGCGGGACGGTCCGCGGCTCCGGCTGCCTCGGCCGGGCCCGGTTCGGCACGGTCGGTTGGTCGCGCATGGCTCCACGGTAGCGACGGGTCGATCACGGAGGCGTCACGACCGGGGTGATCCACCACCCGGCGTAGCTCGCGCTACTCCGAACGTGCACAGGGTTCTCCACGAACGGCGCTTTCGTCAGCACCGTTGCTGACGAAAGCGCCGTTCGTGGGGCGAGACCGCTACCGCAGGTGCAACCCGGACCGCCGCACGTGCAGCCGGTACCCGACGGGCAGCTCGAGACCGGTGAACTCCCCCAGCGCCCGATCGGCCGTCGCGGCGGAGAACTCGATGCGCAGCACCGCCTCGGCGGTGATGCGGTCGGGGAAGCGCCAGCGCGTGCGGATCCGCCGCATCGTGAACCCCTGGCGGGCGAAGAACCGCTCCACCGCAGCCGGGTCGTAGCGGGGCAGGTCGGCGCGCATCCAGTCGCCGTACGGCGGCACGGTGGCGTCGAGATCGACGATCGCCAGCACCCCGCCGGGCCGCAGCACCCGCTCAGCCTCCGCGATCCCCGGCTCGCAGCCCGGGCCGAAGAAGTACGCGGTGCGCGCGTGCACCACGTCGACGCTGGAGTCGGGCAGCGGCAACCGCTCGGCGCTGCCCTCGCGCACGTCCAGGCCGCGGGCCCGGGCGCGCTCCACGAGCGGCCGGTACGGCTCCACGCCGACGACCGAGGCCGCCTCCGCGGCGAAGACCGGCAGGTGGAAGCCGTCCCCACAGCCGACGTCGACCACGTCCCGCCCGGCGAACGGCGCCAGCTCCCGCAGCGCCGCCCAGATCGCGCCGTCGACGTCCTGCGCGGCGTTCTCCTTGGCGTAGACGTCGGGCCAGTTCCAGATGTTCGGGCTCGGGATCGGCCGCGGCGGCCGCCTCACGCGGGAACGACGAGGGACAGCACCGCCCAGGCCACCAGGGCGGTCGGCAGCAGCGAGTCGAGCCGGTCCATGAGCCCGCCGTGGCCCGGCAGCAGGTTGCCCATGTCCTTGATGCCGATGTCTCGCTTGATCATGGACTCCACGAGGTCGCCGAGGGTGGCGCACACGACCAGCAGCGCTCCGGTGAGAGCACCGGCCCACCACTGCCCGTCCAGCAGGAACGCGACAGCCAGCGCGCCGGCGATCATGCCGGCGGTGAGGGAGCCGGCGAAGCCCTCCCACGACTTCTTCGGGCTGATCGTGGGCGCCATGGGGTGCCGGCCGGCCAGCACCCCGGTCGTGTAGCCGCCGACGTCCGAGGCGACCACGCAGAGGATGAAGGTGATGATCCGCCCCGTACCGTCCGGAGCGACCGTCATCAGCGACGCGAACGAGCAGAGCAGGGGCACGTAGGCGGCGATGAACACCCCCGCGCTGACGTCGCGCAGGTAGTTCAGCGTGCCCGCGCGCATCCGCCACAGCACGACGGCCAGGACCGTACCGGCGAACGCCACCGCCACCGCGGCCAGTCCGAACGGCCAGGCCAGCCAGACGATGGCCTGGCCGCCGACCAGCAGCACCGGCAGCGGGACCTCGATCCCGGCACCGCGGCGCAGCGCCCCCGCCAGTTCCACGGTGCCGATGGCGGCGGCCAGCGCGATGACGCCGAGGAACAAGTGCCGCTCGATCAGCAACGACGCGAGCACGACCGCGCCCAGCACCACGCCGACCGAGATCGCTGCGACCAGATCGCGGCCGGCGCGCGAGGTGCGCGGCGGCGGCTCGGCCACAGCGTGCGACCCGTGCGTACCGGACACCGAACTCAGACTTCGAGCAGCTCGGCTTCCTTGTGCTTCACCAGGTCGTCGACCTGGTGAACGTACTTGTCGGTGGTGGCCTGCAGCTCCTTCTCGGCGCGGGCCACCTCGTCCTCGCCGGCCTCGCCGTCGCGGACGATGCGGTGCAGCTCCTCCATCGTCTTGCGGCGGACGCTGCGGATGGCGACCCTGGCCTCCTCGCCCTTGCTGCGGGCGACCTTGACCATCTCCTTGCGCCGCTCCTCCGACAGCTGCGGGATCACGCAGCGGATGAGCTGGCCGTCGTTGGTCGGGTTCAGGCCGAGATCGGAGTCGCGGATCGCCTTCTCGATCGCCTTCATCGAGCTCGCGTCGTACGGCTTGATGACGACGAGGCGGGCCTCGGGAACGGTGATCGAGGCGAGCTGGTTGAGCGGAGTCATCGCGCCGTAGTACTCGACGGAGATCCGGGAGAACATGTTCGGCGTCGCCCGGCCGGTGCGGACGCCGGCGAGGTCCTCCTTGGCCACCGCGACGGCCTTCTCCATCTTCTCCTCGGCCTCGAAGAGTGCCTCGTCGATCATGGCTGGTCCCTTTCGGTGTCCTGGTCCGGTGGCGTCGCGACCAGAGTGCCGACCCGCTCGCCCCGGACCGCGCGGGCGATGTTGCCCTCGGTGAGCAGGTTGAACACGATGATCGGCATCTTGTTGTCCATGCACAGGCTGAAGGCCGTGGCGTCGGCGACCTTCAGGCCCCGCTCGAGCACCTCGCGATGGGTGATCTCGGTGAACAGCTCCGCCGAGGGATCGAGCTTCGGGTCGGCGGTGTACACCCCGTCGACGCCCTTGGCCAGGAGCAGCGCCTCGGCGCCGATCTCCAGCGCCCGCTGCGCGCCGGCCGTGTCGGTGGAGAAGTAGGGCATGCCCACCCCGGCACCGAAGATGACGACCCGGCCCTTCTCGAGGTGTCGGATCGCCCGGCGCGGGATGTAGGCCTCGGCGACCTGCCCCATCGTGATCGCGGTCTGCACCCGCGTCTCGATGTGGTGCTCGCGCTCCAGGAAGTCCTGGAGCGCGAGGCAGTTCATCACCGTGCCCAGCATGCCCATGTAGTCGGCGCGGGCCCGGTCCATGCCCCGCTCCTGCAGCTCGGAGCCGCGGAAGAAGTTCCCGCCCCCGATGACGACGGCCATCTGCGCGCCGGTCCGCACGACCGCGGCGATCTGGCGGGCGACCGTCTCGACCACCTGCGGATCGACGCCGACGGCCCCACCACCGAACATCTCCCCGCCCAGCTTGAGCAGGACGCGGTTGTACCCGGTTCGGGTGCCGTCTGCGCCGATCCGCGGGTCGGTCAGTGTCATCGGGTCGGAGTTCCTCTCGGCAGAGCGGGCGGCGGGTAGGCCGGTCTCAGGCCAGGCCGACCTCGAAGCGGGCGAAGTCCTTCACCGACACGCCGGCCTCGTCCAGCACCTTCTTCACCGTCTTCTTCGAGTCGTGCACCGAGGTCTGCTCGAGCAGCACGACGTCCTTGAAGAAGCCGTTGAGGCGCCCCTCGACGATGCGCGGCAGCACGTTCTCGGGCTTGCCTTCCTCACGGGCGGTCGCCTCGGCGATGCGGCGCTCGTTCTCCAGCAGCTCCGCCGGCACCTGGTCGCGGGTGGTGTACTGCGGGCGAGCCGCGGCGATGTGCATCGCCAGCGACTTCGCGGTCTCGTCGGCGGCCTCGCCCTCGCCCTCGTAGGCCACGATCGCACCGATCGCGGGCGGCAGGTCGGGGTCGCGGCGGTGCAGGTACAGCGCGACCGGGCCGTCGATGTGCACGTAGTTCTTCAGCTCGAGCTTCTCGCCGATGCGGGCGGACAGCTCCTGCACGGCGTCGGCGACCGTGCCCGAGCCCAGCTTCTCGGCCTTGAGGGCCTCGAGGTCCTTCGGCGTCTTCTCCACGGCGACGGCCAGGATGTCGGCCGCCAGCTTCTGGAAGTCCGCGCTCTTGGCGACGAAGTCCGTCTCGGAGTTGAGCTGGATCATCGTGCCGCCCTCGGCCGCGACCAGCCCGTTGGCGGTCTCGCGGCCGGCGCGCTTACCGACGTCCTTCGCGCCCTTGATGCGCAGCAGCTCGACGGCCTTGTCGAAGTCGCCGTCCGCCTCCTCGAGCGCCTTCTTGCAGTCCATCATCCCGGAACCGGTCAGGTCCCGGAGCTTCTTCACGTCGGCGGCGGTGTAGTTCGCCATCTGCCTTTCGTCCGTTCTGTGGGCGGTGCTTGGGGGTGGGCTGACGGGAGTGCGGCGCGGGGCCGGATCCGCGGCGGACCCGGCCCCGCGGCCTCGTCAGCTCGCGGACTGCGACGCTCCGTTGCTGGTGCTCGACGCGCTGGCGGAGGCCTCGGACAGGCTCGCGCCGTCGGAACCGGCGCCCTGCTGCAGCAGCTCGTTCTCCCACTCCGGGAGCGGCTGGTCGGCAGCGCCGCCCTCGCCCTTGTCGGCGCCCTCGCCGCGGGCCCGCTGGGCCCGGGCCATCAGCCCGTCGGCCGCGGCCTGCGCGATCACCTTGGTGAGCAGGGCGGCCGAGCGGATCGCGTCGTCGTTGCCCGGGATCGGGTAATCGACCTCGTCGGGGTCGCAGTTGGTGTCGAGGATCGACACGACCGGGATGCCCAGCTTGCGGGCCTCGCCGACGGCGATGTGCTCCTTCTTCGTGTCGACGATCCAGACCGCGCTCGGGACCTTGGACATGTCGCGGATGCCGCCGAGGGTCTTCGCGAGCTTCTCCTTCTCACGCGTGAGCATGAGGATTTCCTTCTTCGTGCGGCCCTCGAACCCGCCGGACTGCTCCATCGCCTCGAGCTCCTTGAGGCGCTGGAGGCGCTTGTGCACGGTCTGGAAGTTCGTGAGCATGCCGCCCAGCCAGCGCTGGTTCACGTACGGCATGTTGACCCGGGAGGCCTCCTCGGCGATGGCCTCCTGCGCCTGCTTCTTCGTGCCGACGAACATGATCGTGCCGCCGTGGGCGACGGTCTCGCGCACGAACTCGTAGGCGCGGTCGATGTACGACAGCGTCTGCTGCAGGTCGATGATGTAGATGCCGTTGCGCTCCGTGAGGATGTAGCGCTTCATCTTCGGGTTCCAGCGGCGCGTCTGGTGCCCGAAGTGCACGCCGGAGTCCAGCAACTGCTTCATGGTGACGACGGCCATCGGCCCGTTCACCTTTCGGTCGGGGCGTGGCCGCTCGGCAGCCACGCGCGCGGTTGTCGCGGTGTGCCGGGTCGGCGGCACCGCCCTGGCGCTCGTGCCGGTGGCCGGACCCGCACCTGCCGGGCGGGACCGCCCGCCCACCGCGCCCCCGAACTGCGGGGCCGCACGAACGCGCGAAGTCACCCCGACGGTGGTGCAGGTGTGCCGAGGTGCAGGTCGAGTGTACGCCGCCCGTCCTTCCGGGTGGTCGCGAGGCCCGCGGTTGTCCACACCGGGGAACGACCGTCCACAGACCGGCGGCACCGCCCCCCGTCCAGCCCGATCCGTGCCAGCGTCGGGGCATGGCGACCAGGACCGGGGCAAGGGTGGCGGCGGGCAGGCGTGCGCGCCGCGCGCCGTGGGCGGTGTCGACGCTCATCCTGCTGGCCCTGCTGCTCCTCCCCGCGGCACCGGCCGGTGCGGCAACGCTGCGGCCTGACCAACCGGAGACCGCGGAGCCACCGCTCGGCGCCGGTGTCCCGGCCCCGGGCGCCCGCTACACCTGGCCGCTGCGGCCCCCGCCCGCCGTGCTGGCCCCGTTCCGCAGCCCCGACCACCCCTACGGCCCGGGCCACCGCGGCGTGGACCTCGCCGGCGCGGCCGGGCAACCCGTACTGGCGGCCCGCGCCGGGGTGGTGGTGTTCGCGGGCCCGGTCGCCGGCCGCGGCTCGGTGTCGCTGCAGCACGCCGACGGCCTGCGCACCACCTACGAGCCGGTCGCCCCGCTCGTCACCGCAGGTCAGCTCGTCGGCGAGGGCGAGGTGCTCGGCCGGCTGGAGCCGGGGCACGCCGACTGCCCGGATGCGTGCCTGCACTGGGGCGCCCGCCGGGACCGGCTCGTCTACGTGGATCCGCTGGTGCTGCTGCGAACGCCGCGGGTGCGGCTGCTGCCGGTGCCGCAGGAGTGGCCCCCGCGGCCGGACTGACCGCGAAGCGCTAGCCGGCCAGCTCGTCGAACTTCCCGCGCAGCCGCACCACCGCGCGGGAGTGCAGCTGGCAGACCCGCGACTCGGTGAGCCCCAGGGTGCGGCCGATGTCGGCGAGCGTGCGGTTCTCGTCGTAGTAGAGGCTGATCACCGTGCGGTCGCGCTCCTCCAGCCGCAGCACGGCCCGCCGCAGCATCGCCACGGTCTCCTGCGCGTCGACCAGCTCGCCGGGGTCGGCGGACTCGGCCGCCACGAGGTCGGCGATGCCGCTGCCCTGCTCGTCGAGCGCCTCGACGGAGACGACCTGTACCGGCTGCCGCTGAGCTCGCAGCTCGGTCACGGTGATGCCCAGCTCGGCGGCAAGCTCCTCGTCAGTGGCGGCGCGGCCCAGCTGCGACTCGAGCTTCTCCCGCGCGCGCTCCCGGTCGCGCAGCCGCACCCGGACCGTGCGCGGCACCCAGTCCTGCGCACGCAGCTCGTCGAGGATCGCGCCCCGGATGCGCTGCACCGCGTAGTTCTCGAACCGCAGCCCCCGCTCCGGGTCGAACCGTTCGATCGCCGCGATCAGCCCGAAGAACCCGATCTGCACGAGATCGGCGATCTCCACGTACGACGGCAGCCCCGCCGCGACCCGGTGGGCCACCGACCGCACCAGCGGCGCGTAGTGGAGCAGGAGCCGATCCCGGACCGGGCGCGTCGGGGTGGCCCGGTACTCCACCCAGAGTTCGTCGACGTCGGCAGGGGCCGACTGCTCCGAACCAGTGGTGGGCGGGTCAACCGGCGGTGGCGGCGGCAACTGCAGGGCGTGAACGGTGCGCCGGCGGCCGGGCCTACGCCGGGACTGACCGAGCGTGGCGGTGCCGCTATGCACCCTGAGCTGCAGGTTCTCGACCTGACCGAGCTCAGGCTCGAGGGTGCGCCTGCTCATGAACCACCTTCAGCCGCTCGACGGTGACGTGCGTGTAGAGCTGAGTGGTTGATAGCTTAGCGTGACCGAGCAACTCCTGTACGTAACGGAGGTCCGCGCCGCCCTGCAACATGTGGGTTGCTGCGGCGTGCCTCAGCCCGTGGGGTCCGACGTCGGGTATCCCGGGCACGGCGGTGACCGCGCGGTGGACCACCTCGCGCGCGATCCGCGGGTCGAGCCGCCCGCCGCGCGCTCCGAGGAGCAACGCCCGACCGGACCTCGGGGTGACGAGTGCGGGCCGCCCCGCCACCAGGTAGCGGCGCAGCGCCCGCTCGGCGGGGACGCCGTAGACGACCGTGCGCTCGCGGCTGCCCTTCCCGACGACGCGCAGTGCTCGACGCTCGCCGTCGACGTCGTCGAGGTCCAGACCGCACAGCTCCGACACCCGCACGCCGGTGGCGTAGAGCAGCTCCAGCACGAGCAGGTCGCGCAGGGCGATCGGGTCGCTCTCCTCTGCGCCGGTGGTGGCCGCGTCGAGCACCTCCGCGGCCTGCTCCTCCCCGAGGACAGCCGGGAGCTTGCGGTGCGGTCGCGGTGAGCTGAGCCGGGTCCCCGGGTCGGTGTCGAGCCGCCCGGTGCGCCGGGCCCAGGCGGTGAACGTGCGGGCCGCGGCCGCACGGCGGGCGAGCGTGGTGCGCGACAGCCCGGCCGTGCGCCCCGCGGCGAGCCAGCGGCGCAGGTGGGCGAGATCGAGCGCGGTGAGCTCCGGCAAGCCCTGCAGGAGGCTGCGCAGGTCACTCCGGTAAGCCCGGACGGTGTGCTCCGAGCGGCCGCGCTCGTACCGCAGGTGCTCGGTGAAGGCCTTGAGCGCCGCCGCGACGGGCTCGGCGAGCTCGCCGGGTGCCTGCTCGGTGGCCACCTCACGACGGTCGGGGCCCACGCGCCCCGGGTCAAGCACCGCGCCCGCGCGTCGAGAGCACCGGAGCGGGTGATCTGCACCGCGCACCGCAGCGGAGTGATCAACACCGCCGCCACCGCCCCGCGTCGAGCACGGCGAGCCCGCGGCGTTCGAGATCCACCAGCGCTGCCCGCGCCGCGGTCAGCGGCACCCCGGCCTCGGCGGCGAGCCACGACGCCGGCCGGGCACCGTGGGCGGGCAGCGCGTCGTGCAGCAGGAGCGCCACCGGATCGAGGCCGTCGGTGGGCCGGACGGCGATCTCCGGCTCGTCCGGCAGCAGGTGCTCGCCCATCGGCCCGACGATCTCCAGGACTTCCTCGGGGCGGGTGACCAGCTGAGCGCCCTCGCGGATCAGCCGGTGGCAGCCTGCGGAGACGCCCGACGTGACCGGGCCGGGCACCGCCATCAGCGGCCTGCCCAGCGCGACCGCGTCGCTCGCGGTGCGGCGCGCCCCACTGCGCAGCCCCGCTTCCACCACGACCGTGGCCGTGCCCAGCGCGGCGATGATGCGGTTGCGGACCAGGAAGCGGTGCCGGCCGGGGACGGAACCGGGCGGGTACTCGCTCACCACCAGCCCCTCGGCGGCGATCCGCGCGAGCAGCGCCTCGTGCGCTGCGGGATAGGCGCGGTCGATCCCGCAGGCCAGCACCGCGACCGACGGCCCGCCGCCGGCGAGCGCACCGCGGTGGGCGGCGCCGTCGATGCCGAGCGCAGCCCCGGAGACCACGGTGACCCGGTGCGCCGCCATCCCTGCCCCGAGCTCCGCCGCCACGTGCAGGCCGTAGCCACTGGCGGCGCGAGCGCCGACCACGGCGACCGACAGCTGGGACAGCGCCGCCAGGTCGCCCGGCCCGCGCACCCACAGTGCGAGCGGCGGGGCCAGCGCGGGTGCACCGCACACCTCGAACGCCGCGAACGGCCAGGTCGGCCACTGCCGCGCCTCCGGCACGAGCAGCCGGGCCCCGCAGCGGCGAGCAGCCTCCAGATCGGCCGCGGCGTGCTCAGTGGTGCGGCGAGCCGCCGTCTCGGCCGTGACCTCCTCCGGGACCGCACCCCGCCGCACCCGCGCTGCCGCCTCCACCGCGCCCACGGTCGCTGTGAACCGCGCCAGCGCGGGCGCCGGCGGCTCCGCCACGCGGGAGAGGTAGGCGCGCGCGAGGAGCACCTCCTCGGCTATCCCGCCGGACATCTCGTCGGCCCCGGTCATGCCGCCCTCCGCTCGCGGAAGTAGAGCGCCGCCTCGACCTGCTCGACGCTCGGGCACGGATCTCCCGCGAGATCCGCGAGCGTCCACGCCACGCGCAGCGCCCGGTCGGCGCTGCGGGCGCTGAGCTGGCCCGAGCGCAGGCCGAGGTCGAGCGGCCGCACGACCCGCTCCGGCAGCGCGAAGCGGGACCGCAGCGCGGGCCCCGGGGCCTCAGCGTTGGTCTGCCACCCCTCCCCCGCCCAGCGCTCCGCCGCCGCAGTCCGGGCGTTCAGCACCCGCGCCCGCACGGCCGCGGAGCTCTCGGCCCCATCGGGCCCGGCGAACGTCGTGGCGGGGTACACGCGGGCGTGCAGATCGACTCGGTCGAGCAGCGGCCCGGACAGCCGGGCGAGGTAGCGGCGGCGCGCGGACGATGGGCAGACGCAGTCGCGGTCGTGGACGGGGGCGCACGGGCACGGATTGGCCGCCAGGATCAGCTGGAACCGGGCCGGGTAGGTGACCGTGCCCTCGGAGCGGGCGATCCGCACCTCGCCCTCCTCCAGCGGGGTGCGCAGCGCGTCGAGCAGCTTCGGCCCCAACTCGGGCGCCTCGTCCAGGAACAGCACGCCCCTGTGGGCGAGCGACACGGAGCCGGGCCGGGCGATGCCGGTCCCGCCCCCGATGAGCGACGCGATCGAGCTGGACGGGTGCGGCGCGACGAGTGGGGGCGAGTGTGAGAGGGGCTCCCCGGGCGGCAACCGACCCGCGATCGAGCGGATCGTGGCCAGAGTGAGCGCGTCGTCGTCGGAGAGCGGAGGCAGCAGCCCCGCGAACCGGCGGGCCAGCATCGTCTTGCCGGTGCCGGGCGGCCCGACGAGCAGCATGTGGTGCCCTCCCGCCGCGGCGATCTCGCAGGCCAGCCGCGCATCCTCCTGGCCGACGACGTCGGCGAGATCAGGTTGCGGCGAGTGGACGGCCGCCCGGGCGACCGGTTCGGGCCGGGGCAGGTCGCGCAGGCCGCGCAGCCACACCAGCACGTCGGACAGGCAGGTCGCGCCGAACACGTCCAGCCCGTCGACGAGCGCCGCCTCCGGCAGTGCGGGCTCGGGCACGACCACCCGTTTGAGCCCCGCGCCGCGGGCGGCGATCAGGCACGGCAGGAGCCCGTCGAACGGCCGCAGCCGCCCGTCGAGGGCCAGCTCCCCGAGCAGCGCCGTGCCCGTCAGCGAGTCCGGCGTGACGACGTCCTGGGCACCGAGCACCGCCAGCGCCAGGGCGAGGTCGAACGCCGAGCCGCTCTTGCGCAGCGTGGCCGGGGACAGCGAGAGGACGAGCCGACGTTGGGGCCAGCTGCACCCGGAGTTCACGATGGCGGCGCGCACCCGGTCCTTCGACTCGCGCAGCGCAGTGTCGGCCAGCCCCACCATGTGGACACCGTTCATGCCGTCGCCGATGTGGGCCTCGACCTCCACGACGTGGCCCTCGACGCCGTGCAGCGCCACCGACCACGTCCGCCCGAGGCCCATCAGAACGCCGACCGGTAGTGGGTGATGCGGGCGGGCGCGCCCGGCTCGGCCACGACGGCGACCACGTCGAACCGCAGGTCGCACCAGCGCACCCGGTGCGCGGCGAGCCATGCCTGGGTGACGCGCTTGATGCGGCCGGCCTTCTTCGGGTCGACGGCCTCCGCCGGGGCGCCGAACCGCTCACTGCTGCGGGTCTTCACCTCGCACACGACGAGCTGGTGCGCGTCCGTCGCGACGACGTCGAGCTCGCCGGCCCGGCACCGCCAGTTGCGCGAGAGCACCACCATCCCCTGGTGCTCCAGGTAGCGCACCGCGATGTCCTCACCGCGGCGCCCGAGATCGTCCTTCGCTGCCATGCCCACACGATCGCGGGCGGGCGGCCGCCGCGGGCGCGACCAGCGAAATCTGTGGATGGACCGGACCGGTTGGGGACAACCGGGCCGTCAGGCCGCCGAACCGTCGGTGCGCCGTGCTAACGCGGTCCTGCGGTGCGGCTCGTCAGCCGAACTCCTTGTCCGGCAGCCGCAGGTCGGGCTTCTCCAGCTCCTCGACGTTGACGTCCTTGAACGTCAGCACGCGGACGTTCTTGACGAACCGCGCCGGGCGGTACATGTCCCACACCCATGCGTCCGACATGCGGACCTCGAAGTAGATCTCGCCGTCGGAGTTGCGGGCGGCCACGTCGACCGAGTTCGCGAGGTAGAACCGGCGCTCCGTCTCCACCACGTAGGAGAACTGGGACACGATGTCCCGGTACTCCTTGTAGAGCGTGAGCTCCATCTCGGTCTCGTACTTCTCGAGATCCTCGGCGCTCACGATCGCAGTCCTCCTCCGGGGCCCGCGTCCGACATCATGGCGGGCATCAGCTCGGGCAAGCTCCCATTGTCCACCAGGTCGCCCTCGGCGCCGACGGCGGACCTCACTACGCCCACCATCGCGGCCCTGACGTTGACGAACGAGTAGCGATGGACCGGTGACGGACCGTGCTCGGCCAGCATCGCGTCGTGGACGGGCGTGCAGTAGCCCTTGTGCTCCGCGAAGCGGTACTGCGGGTACTGCGCGTCCAGCTCCACCATCAACCGGTCCCGGGTGACCTTGGCCAGCACCGACGCCGCGGCGACGCACGCGGCGACCTGGTCGCCCTTCTGCACGGCCAGGGTCGGAGTGCCGAACCCGCGCACCGGGAACCCGTCGGTCAGGACGTACCCGGGCGGGGTCTCCAGGTGCGCGACGGCGCGTCGCATCCCCTCCACGTTGGCGACGTGCACGCCGCGTCGGTCCACCTCATCGGGCGGGATCACGATCACCGAGTACTGCTCGGCCCGCTGCACGATGAGGTCGTAGAACTCCTCCCGCACGGCCGGGGTGAGCAGCTTCGAGTCGGTGAGCCCCGCGAGCCGCTTGGCGTCGGCGGGGCGCAGCACGCACGCGGCCACCACGAGCGGACCCGCGCACGCGCCGCGGCCGGCCTCGTCCACCCCCGCGACCGGCCCGAGGCCGTGGCGCTGCAGGGTGGCCTGCAGGGTCCAGTTGCCGTTCCGCCGCACGATCGCCCGCCCCGGCAGGAACCCCTCGCGTCGGAGATCGGCGGTCGATGCGCGGACGGCGCGTCGACGACGAGCTGCGGAGCGGGACATCGCGCGGAAGTGTAGAGCCGCCGCCGCGCGCCGGTGCGCTCAGGCGCGACGCTGCGGCCAGGTGGCGCAGTCGTCGAGGTCGAGCAGATCGACGCGGCGCCTGCGGCGCACCAGCGGCACCGCCGCGACCAGCGCCACCGCACCCAGTCCGGCGACGTCCAGGGCGTCCGCGCCGAGCCCCACGCTGCGGCTCTGCGGATCGGCCTCCGGGATCCAGCCGAACCGGGTGAACGGCAGGACGATCAACCGCGCCTTGCCGATGACGTTCTCGACGGGCACCGAGCCGTGGCCCGGGACGCGGGAGTCGGCGGAGTTGTTGCGGCTGTCGCCCATGAGCCACAGCTCACCCTCCGGCACCGTGACCGGACCGAACTGCTCCTGGCGCGGCTCACCGGCACCGGGCAGGTAGTAGATGTACGGCTCGACGAGCGGCTTGCCGTCGACCATCACCTGCCCCGTCGGGGTGCAGCACTGCACGGTCTGCCCACCGACGGCGATCACGCGCTTGACGAAGTCCTTCTCGTCGGGCGGCGCGAGCCCGATCAGCGACCCGAGCTGCTGCAGGCCGGCGACGAACGCGTTGCTCGGCGGCGAGACCTCGACCTCGCTCGACCAGCTGTCCGGACCGCGGAACACCACCACGTCGCCGGGCTGCGGGTCGGAGAAGCGGTAGGTGACCTTGTCGACGAGGACGCGGTCGTTGTTGCAGCCCGGGCAGCCGTGCAGCGTGGTCTCCATCGATCCCGACGGGATGACGTAGACCTTGGCGATGAACGTCTGGATCAGGAAGGTCAGGACGAGCGCCACCACGATGAGCAGCGGCAGTTCCTTCCAGAACGACGTACGGCGGCGCCGGCCGGGGCGCGGCTTCTTGCCCTCCGCGGCGAGCAGCTCGCGGTAGGCCGCGGCGGGCCGCTCGTTCGGCGACTCCCCCGCACGGCGGCGGTGCCGCCCCGGCGGCTCCCCGGACTGGCCGGGGCCGGGCGGGGGCCGGTCGGCGGCGGCGCGGCGGGTCGCCGGGCGGGCGGTCGTCGGCTCGTCGGCGGAGGCGCGGCGCCCGTCGGGGGCACGGCGACGGCCGGGGTCACGGCGCGGCTCACGGAGAGGATCACGGAGAGGATCACGGGCAGGCTCGCGCTCCGCGCCCAGATGCTCTGTGCCGGGATGCTCGGTGCCGAGACGTTGCGTGCCGAGATCACGCGCGAGCGCGTGCCCGTTGCGGTACCCGTTCGGGCGGCCGTTGGCGCGACCGTTGGCGGTGTAGCCGTTGGGGTGATCGGTGCGCGCCGGACGGCCGGCGGGTGGCTCGTCCGGCCGCCGGTAGCGCTGCTCGGGCGGCTCGACGAGCCGCCTGCGGCCACCGACGGGCGGCCCCTCCGGGCTCTGCCGCGGATCGGGCGCCCGCCGCGGCGCGCCGAGGTACGGCTCCTCGACGGGCGGGACGGGCCAGCGCGGCGGGATGTCCTCGCGCACGGGCGCGGCAGCGTGCCGCCGGACACCGTTCTCCGGTGCCGGCGGGGCGGCTGCGTGGCGGGCCGGGCGGCCGACCGGCTCCTCGAGGGGAGTCCCTGCGGGGCCCCGCCGCACCGGCGGCGGAGCAGCTGCGGCTCGACGACGGGGTGCCGGCTCATCGACCGGCACGTGCCGTCGAGGTCGGCCCCGCCTGTCGTCGGGGAGCTCGGGAAGGGCCACGCCCACGAGGCTACGTCAACCAGCCCCGAAGGTCAGGACGCCGAAGGGGTCTCGCGCTTCTCCTTGATCTTGGCGGCCTTGCCACGAAGATCACGGAGGTAGTACAGCTTCGCCCGGCGGACATCCCCGCGGGTGGCGACCTCGATCTTCTCGATGTTCGGCGAGTGCAGCGGGAAGGTGCGCTCCACGCCCACACCGAACGAGACCTTGCGCACGGTGAACGTCTCGCGGATGCCCGAGCCGTGGCGGCGGATCACCACACCCTGGAACACCTGGATGCGCGACCGGTTGCCCTCGATGACCTTCACGTGCACCTTGAGCGTGTCCCCCGGTCGGAAGTCGGGGATGTCGGAGCGCAGCTGCTCTGCGTCCAGGGCGTCCAGGGTGTTCATCGCGAAGTCCGTCCTCGGTGCGTGATAGCGGTGGTGCGGCGCTCGTCACTTCGAACCAGAGCGCAGGCAGGCCCGTTCGGGCGCTGGCATCCCGTCAATAGTGCCAGACGCGTTCGGACGACCTGCACTCACCCGTCCAGCGACGCCAGGAACTCGCGGTCCCGCTGGTCGAGCGCGTCCTCGGGCAGGGCGGCGAGCAGGTCGGGCCGGCGCTTCGCGGTGCGCTCCAGCGCCCGGTCGCGGCGCCACCGGGCGATCGCGCCGTGATCACCGCTGCGCAGCACCGCGGGCACCTCCCGGCCCCGCCAGACGACGGGCCGAGTGTACGCCGGGCCCTCCAGCAGGCCGTCGGAGAACGAGTCCTGCTCAGCCGACTGCGGGTTGCCCAGCACCCCGGGCAGCAGCCGGGCCACGGCCTCCACCATGACCAGCACCGCGACCTCGCCTCCGACGAGCACGTAGTCACCGATGCTGACCTCCTCGACGGGCATCCGCGACGCGTACTCGTCGACGACGCGCTGGTCGATGCCCTCGTAGCGGCCGCAGGCGAACACCAGGCGCGGCTCGTCCTTCCAGCGCCGGGCGGTCGCCTGGGTGAACGGCACGCCCGCGGGCGTGGGCACGATCAGCCGGGCGGGCTCGTCACCGAGCACGTCGTCCAGCGCCTCGCCCCACA
The DNA here is from genome assembly GCF_900142365.1 of Pseudonocardia thermophila. Classification (GTDB taxonomy): domain Bacteria; phylum Actinomycetota; class Actinomycetes; order Mycobacteriales; family Pseudonocardiaceae; genus Pseudonocardia; species Pseudonocardia thermophila. The sequence goes on from NZ_FRAP01000023.1 coordinate 84,502, forward strand.
CCTGCGGGCGCATCACCATCCCGGGCCCGCCGCCGTAGGGCGCATCGTCGACGGCCTGGTGCACGTCGCGGGTCCAGTCCCGCAGGTTGTGCACGCGCACGTCGATGAGGCCGGCCGCGATCGCCCGTCCCAGTAGCGCCTCGCGCAGGGGCGCAAGATAACCGGGGAAGATGGTCACGACGTCGATCCGCACGCCGCGATCCTGACAGGAGGGAGGACGAGCCGTGCCACCAGCGCTCTGGTCGACCGACAACCAGTACTCGGTGCTGCTCCCGGCGCTGCTCGCGCTCGTCCTGTCCATCCTCATCGGACTGGAACGCGAGGCGGGCGGCAAGTCCGCGGGGCTGCGCACGCACACCCTCGTCGGGCTGGGCTCCGCCGTGCTGATGCTCGTCTCCAAGTACGGGTTCGCCGACCTGCTGCTCGTCGAGCGGATCTCGGTGGACCCGGCCCGCATCGCCGCCCAGATCGTCTCCGGCATCGGGTTCATCGGCGGCGGGCTGATCTTCGTGCGCAAGGACGCGGTGCGCGGCCTCACCACCGCCGCGACCGTGTGGCTCGTCGCCGCCGTCGGCATGGCCTGCGGGGCCGGGCTGCCGGTGCTCGCCGTGGCGACCACGATCGGGCACTTCGTCGTGACCCGGGGGCTGCCCCCGCTCGCCCGGCTCACCGCGCGCCGGCGCAAGGACCCGCCCGTGCTGCGCGTCGGCTACGCCACCGGGCAGGGCGTGCTGCGGACCGTGCTGGCCACCTGCACAGATCGCGGGTGGATGGTGCGCGGGGTGGAGATCGACCGCGAGGACCGGGAGGACTCCGGCGGCCGCTACACCGCGGTCGCGCTGCAGCTCGACGGCCGCGGGGACCTCACCGACCTGGCGGGGGAGGTGTCCGAGCTGCCGGGGGTGCGCTTCGCTGCGACGGGGCGGGAGCCGCTGGACGAGTAGGACCGGTCACCGGCGCGCGACCGCGGTGACCACCTGCCGGATGCACTCACGCAGCCGGCGATGGCCGCCGTCAGCCGTGTGCCGCGGGTGCCACGCCATGGCCAGCTCGATCGGCGGCAACTGCAGGGCACGGGAAACGTCCCCAGGTCCACCGCCGCCAGTACCCCGGTGTCGGACAGCCCGGGCGCCAGGCAGACGAAGTCGGTGTCCCGGCAGGTGATCAGGGCCGCGGCGTAGCCGGGGACGGTGGCGACGACCCGCCGGGAGAGCCCAGCTCGGCCAGCCGGTCGTCGACCGGCCCGCGGACCCGGCCGCGCCGGGAGACGCCCAGGTGGTTCGCCGCGGCGAACGACTCCGGGGTGACCGGGCCCGCGGTGAGCGGATGCCCCGCCGCCGCGACCCCGACGACGTCGAACCGGGCGAGCACTCCACGACGGTCTCCGGGTCGGTGTGCTCGACGACGCCGAGCTCCACGTCGACCCGTCCGTCGCGCATCGCGGAGGTGCCCTCGAGGCTGTCCGGGAGGAACCGCAGCAGAACGCCGGGCGCCTCGGCCCGCACCTTCGCGGTCAGCGGGGCGACCAGGTGGACCAGCACGCCGTCGTCGGCCTGGATCGTGTACGCCCGGTCGAGGCCGCGCGGATCGGGGGCGACCCGCGGCGTGAGCAGGGTGCGCGCCTGCTGGACCAGGGCGGAGACCTCGGATCGCAGCTCCAGGGCCCGCGGTGTGGGGACGAGGTTGCGGCCGGCCCGGACCAGCCGCGGGTCGCCGAGGATCCGGCGCAGCCGAGCCGGCGTGCAGCTCAGCGCCGGCGGCGAGGTGTGCAACCGCTCGGCGGCCGCGGTGACGCTGTTGGTCTCCAGCAGCGCGTCCAGCGACCAGCAGGTTCAGGTCCAGGTCGGCCACACCGCCGCCCCGGTCATCCCGAGTGGAACGACTCGAGACTCATCTCGACATCGCTGATCATCCGCGCGGCGGCGAGGATCGAGGCATCGGCAGGGGCCCCGCCGAGACCCAGCGGAACCCGTCGGAACGACCGGGGCACCCGTGCCGCACTGGGCCGCCATCACCCCGGACGGGCGCACGGCGTACACGACCGACACGCAGACGCCGTACGTCTCGGTGGTGGACCTGACGGGCTGCAGACCCGCCCGGAAGGTGCCGGGCCCGGGCAGCGAGGACCTCGCCCTCTCCCCCGACGGCACCCGCCTGTACGTGGCGACGCCGGCGATCTCGCTCCCACCCGCCTCGCCGGACACCTACGCGGTGCAGGTCGTGGACGTCGCCACGAACGCGATCGTGCACACCGTCCCGGTTCCGGGGATGCCGAGCCCGGTGCACGTGACCGCGGACGGGAAGCTGCTCGTCGGGCAGTGGCGGTTCAGCGGCGCCGCGTCCGGCACCCGTTCCGCGGCGGGCCTCCTGTCGATCTTCGACGCGGCCGGCTACGAGCCGCTCGCCGAGCTGGAGGTCGGGATCAGTCCGATCAACATCACGTCGACGCCCGACGGCGCCACCGGGTTCGTCACCAACCTCCAGTCGGGGACGGTGAGCGTGATCGACCTCCGATCGCTGGAGGTGGCCGCGACGCTGGAGGTCGATCCTCGTGACGACTCGAGGCCCCGAGCACCGCTCCAGGGAGCGCACGGAGTGGCGTACCTCCCCGGGGCCTGATCGGGTCGCGCCTCGCCTCACCCGGTACGAGAGCCTACGAACGGCACCTTCGCAGGGAATGGTGCTGACGGAAGTGCCGTTCGTAGAACGTCACCGTGCTCCTGGCCCGACACCTCGGCCCCAGGCGAGCCGCCACGGACGGGCGGTCACCCGGCCTGCTGACCCCGCACCAGCTCCTCGACCATGATCCTCGCCGGCCGCTGCATGACGCCCCGGGCGGCGAGGATCTGCTGGGCCGCTCCGGTCTCGGCGTGGAGCATGCCGAGCAGGATGTGCTCGGTGCCGACGTAGTTGTGCTTCAGCGCGATGGCCTCGCGCAGCGCCAGCTCCAGTGCCTTCTTGGCGGAGCGGTCGAAGGGGAGGGGCCAGCGCTTGCTCTTCCTGCGGGCGGCCATGGTGCGGTCGAGCGCGCCGGGGCCGAACGCCTGCTCGACCTGACGGCGCGTCGGGGCCGAACGCCTGCTCGACCTGACGGCGCACCGCGCCGAGGTCGATGCCGATGCCGGCCAGCGCCTCGTCGTCGGAGAGCCGCGTCTTGAGGGCGTCGATGTCGGCGAGGAGATCGTCAGGGGCCACCGAGAACCCGGTGAGGACCATCCGGGCGATCGTGTCCGGTGTCCGCGCGATCGCCGCGAGCAGGTGCTCGCTGCTGATCGCGTCCGCCCCCCTGGCCACCGCGTCGGCCCGGGCCGCGACGACGACCTCGCGAGCCTTGCCCGTGAACCGTTCGAACATGTCCCGCTCCCCTCGTGCCGGTCAGTACCCGAGGCGGCGGTACTTCTTGTGCACCGCCTGCTTCGAGACACGCAGCGACTCGGCGATCTGCTGCCACGACCAGCCCTGTGCGCGGGCGTTGCCGACCTGCAGCTCCTCCAACGACTCGAGGAGCTCCCGCAGGGACGCGACGGCCGCGAGGCCGATCGCGGGGTCCCGGCTCGTGGCGGCGGCCGCCACCTCTGTCGCATCCGTCATGCCGTCAACCCACGTTGACGAACAGTGGTTGTCAACCTAGGTTGACGAACCGAGGTCGAGTAGCCCCTCGGGAGGATCGATGACGATCCGACCGGCCTGCACGTCCACGGTCGGGACGATGGCCTTCACGAAGGGGACGAGCGCGTCGGTTCGCTCAGGGCGCGCGACGACGAGGAGATCGCCACCGGGGCCGAAGGTCACCTCGCGGACGGTGCCGACCGGGGTCCCGTCGGTCAGCTCGACCCGCATGCCCTCGAGCTGGTGGACGTGGAACTCGTCGGGATCGTCGGCGGGCTTGACCTGGTCAGCGTCGATGAGCAGCCGGGTGCCGCGCAGCTGCTCGGCCGCGGTGCGGTCGGGGACCTCGGCGAACCGGACGAGCAACCGCCCGGAGTGCGGCCGCGCCGAGGTGACGGTCAGGGTGCCGGGAGGGCTGCCGGGCCGGCTCGCGATGAGCGAGCTGCCCGGGGCGAAGCGCTCCCCCGGGGAGTCGGTCCTGACCTCCACGACGACGTCGCCGTGCAGGCCGTGTGCCCGCACGGCGATGCCGACGAGGAACTGCTGGGATCTGTCCGTCGTTGTCAGCGGTCCGTGTCCACGACGTCGACCCGCACACCCTTGCCGCCGATCCCGCCGACGACGGTGCGCAGGGCAGTTGCGGTACGGCCGCCGCGGCCGATGACCTTGCCGAGGTCATCGGGGTGCACCCGGACCTCGAGCGTGCGGCCGCGACGGGTGGTCACCAGGTCCACCCGTACGTCGTCCGGATGGTCGACGATGCCGCGGACCAGGTGTTCGAGAGCGTCGGCCAGGACGCTCACGACTCGCTCGCCGCGGACTCAGAGGCCGCGGCGTCGCTGGCTGCCCCCTCGTCCTTGGCGCGCCGGTCGGCCTTCTTCTTCGGGGTCACGGCCTCGGTGGTGGGCTCCTGGTTGGCCTCGGCGAGCGCAGCCTGGAACCGGGCCAGCTTGTCGACCTTCTCCGGCTGGGGCTTGAGGGAGCCCTCAGCGCCGGGCAGCCCCTTGAACTTCTGCCAGTCGCCGGTGATCTCGAGCAGCTTCTTGACCGGCTCGGTGGGCTGCGCGCCCACGCTCAGCCAGTACTGCGCCCGCTCGGAGTTCACCTCGATGAGGCTCGGCTCGTTCTTCGGGTGGTACTTGCCGATGGTCTCGATCGCCCGGCCGTCACGGCGGGTCCGGGAGTCGGCGACGACGATGCGGTAGTAGGGCTGGCGGATCTTGCCCAGACGCGTCAGCTTGATCTTGACGGCCACGCTGTTTGGTGCTCCTCGCAGGTCTGTGGTTCTCGGCATGAGTCCGCGCAGCGCGCGTGGGGTACGTGCGACGCGTCTCGAGGTCTGAGGGCGCGGCTAGTAGAGGGCCGACCGCAGCCGGTCGTTCATTCTGCCAGACGGCTCGTCCCGCCCGGGAGCCGGTCCGGACTACCGACCGCTCCCGCCGACGACGCGTCCGCGCAGCATGATAAGCGCTGGCTCCGCGAGCACGTCCGGGCGCCCGCGCGGATCCTCCCGGCACACGAGAAGATCGGCCGGAGCACCCGGCTCCAGCAGCGGCCGGCCCAGCCACCGCCGGGCCGCCCAGCTGGCCGCGCCGAGCGCGTCGGGGTGGCCGGCCTCGTGCAGCGCGCGGACCTCGTCGACGATCCGGCCGTGGGCGATCCCGCCGCCCGCGTCGGAGCCGGCGTACACCGGCACCCCGGCCTCGACCGCCTTCCGCACGACCTCGCGCGCGCCTGCGTGCAGCCGGCGCATGTGGTCGGCGTAGACCGGGAACCGGGTCGCGGAGTCCGCGATCCTCGGGAACGTGTCGACGTTGATCAGGGTGGGCACGAGCGCGGTGCCCCGCTCGGCCATCTCGGCGATCAGGTCGTCGGTGAGGCCGGTGCCGTGCTCGATGCAGTCGATGCCGGCCCGGATCAGGCCGGGTAGTGCACTCGTGGCGAACACGTGCGCGGTGACCCTCGCCCCGGCGGCGTGGGCGGCGTCGACGGCGGCGGCCAGCACGTCGTCCGGCCACAGCGGGGCGAGATCGCCCTCGTCGCGGTCGATCCAGTCGCCGACGAGCTTCACCCAGCCGTCGCCCGCCGCGGCCTGTTCCGCCACGGCGTCCGGCAGGGTCCCGGGTTCATCGAGGTCGATCGAGAGCCCGCGGATGTAGCGCTTCGGCCGGGCGATGTGCCGGCCGGCCCGGATGATCTCCGGCAGGTCCGCGCGCTCCTGCAGCGGCCGGGTGTCGACCGGCGAGCCGCAGTCGCGCAGCAGCAGCGCGCCCGCGTCGCGGTCCCGGGCGGCCTGCGCGGCCGCCTCGTCGAGGTCGACGGGGCCGCCGGGGCCGAGCCCGACGTGGCAGTGGGCGTCGACCAGGCCCGGGACGATGTAACCGCGGTCGAGCAGGGTCTCCGCTGCAGCGATCGGCCCGTCGGCGACGCGGCCGTCCCCACCGACGTACAGGTCGGCCGACCGCTCCTCACCGTCCGGCCCGAGCACCACACCGTGCAGCCGGTACATCCGTCACTTCCCCTTCGGGAACTTCAGCTTCGAGGGATCGAACCCGGGTGGCAGCTGGTCGAGCCCCGGTGGCAGTTCGCGCAGCGACGGCGGCAGGTTCGACAGGTCCGGCATGCCGAACGGCGCGGCGCCGGCCCGCGGCGTGGGACCCCGCTTGACCCCCTTCTGCTTCTTGCCCTTGCGCGGCTTGGCCTGCTTCTTGGTCGCGCTGCGCGTGCCGAACCCGAACTGGCCGGCCATCGCCTTCATCTGCTTGCGCGCCTCGAAGAAGCGGTTGACCAGGTCGTTGACCTCGCCGACGGTGACGCCCGACCCGTTGGCGATGCGCAGCCGCCGCGACCCGTTGATGATCTTCGGGTTGGCCCGCTCCTCGGGGGTCATGCCGCGGATGATCGCCTGCAACCGGTCGAGCTGCTTGTCGTCGACCTGGGCGAGCGCCTGCTTCATCTGCGCGGTGTTGGCGCCCGGCAGCATGCCCAGGATGTTGCCGATCGGGCCCATCTTGCGGATGGCCTGCATCTGCTCGAGGAAGTCCTCGAGGGTCAGCTCGCCGGTGCCGAGCTTGTGAGCGGTCTCCTCGGCCTTGCGCTTGTCGAAGACCTGCTCGGCCTGCTCGATCAGGGTGAGCAGGTCACCCATCCCGAGGATGCGGCTGGCCATCCGATCCGGGTGGAAGACGTCGAAGTCGGCGAGCTTCTCGCCGTTCGACGCGAACAGGATCGGCTGCCCGGTGACCTCGCGCACCGAGAGCGCGGCACCACCGCGCGCGTCGCCGTCGAGCTTGGTCAGCACCACGCCGGTGAAGCCGACGCCGTCGCGGAACGCCTCGGCCGTCGTGACGGCGTCCTGACCGATCATGGCGTCGACGACGAAGAGGATCTCGTGCGGCTGCACGGCGTCGCGGATGTCCGCGGCCTGGCGCATCATCTCCTCGTCGACGCCCAACCGACCGGCGGTGTCGACGATGACGACGTCGTAGAGCTTCTCGCGGGCGAACTCGACACCTCGGCGGGCCACGTCCACCGGGTCGCCCACGCCGTTGCCGGGCTCGGGAGCGAACGTGGTGGCGCCGGCCCGCTCGCCGACGATCTGCAGCTGGTTGACCGCGTTGGGCCGCTGCAGGTCGCAGGCCACCAGCAGCGGGGTGTGCCCCTGCTTCTTCAGCCAGGCCGCGAGCTTCCCGGCGAGGGTGGTCTTACCGGAACCCTGCAGACCGGCCAGCATGATGACCGTCGGGGGTTCCTTGGCGAACGCCAGCCTGCGGGTCTCGCCGCCGAGGATCGCGATGAGCTCCTCGTTGACGATCTTGACGACCTGCTGGGCCGGGTTGAGCGCCTCCGACACCGCAGCACCCTTGGCGCGCTCCTTGACGCGCGCGATGAACGAGCGCACCACGGGCAGCGCGACGTCCGCCTCCAGCAGCGCGATGCGGATCTCCCGCGCGGTGGCGTCGATGTCGGCCTCGGAGAGGCGACCCTTGCCCCGGAGGTTGGCCAGCGCTCCGGAGAGGCGGTCGGAGAGGGTGTCGAACACCCGAACCAGCCTACTGGTCCGGGCCCGGCCACAGGTCCGCCCCGGCCACTACAGGGCGTCGGCGCCGCGCTCCCCCGTCCGCACGCGCACGACCTGCTCGACGTCGGTCACCCACACCTTGCCGTCGCCGATCTTGCCGGTGCGCGCCGCGCCGGCGACCGCGTCGACGACCTTCTCGAGCTCCTCGGCGCGGACCACGATCTCGATCTTGACCTTCGGGACGAAGTCGACGGAGTACTCGGCACCCCGGTAGACCTCTGTGTGCCCACGTTGCCGCCCGTAGCCCTGGACCTCCGAGACGGTCATCCCCAGCACGCCGAGCTGTTCGAGGGCGGCCCGCACGTCACCGAGGGCGAAGGGCTTGACGATGGCGGTGACCAGCTTCATCGGGTGCACTCCTCGCTCACGACGGGCCCGGGCACCCTATCGATCCAGCTGCCGCCCGCGGTACCACCGCCACCCGACCGGGCCGCCTTCCGGGCGCGCCGCCGGCCTGCGCTTCCCCCTCGCCCGCATTTAATTAGCTGTGCTATACAACCTTTCCATGGCTTCTGCGTCTGGCCGTTCCGCCAGCCCGTTCCGTCAACCCCGCGCCGTCTGGGCGGTCGCGTTCGCCTGCGTCATCTCCTTCATGGGGATCGGCCTCGTCGACCCGATCCTCCCGGCGCTCTCCGAGCAGCTGCAGGCCTCACCCAGCCAGGTCACCCTGCTGTTCACCAGCTACCTCGTCGTCACCGCGGTCGCGATGCTGGTCACCGGCTGGGTCTCCAGCCGCATCGGCGCCAAGAACACGCTCGTCGCCGGCCTCGTGCTGATCGTGGTGTTCGCCGGCCTCGCCGGCGCCTCCGACTCGATCGGCGGCATCATCGGCTTCCGGGCCGGCTGGGGCTTGGGCAACGCGCTGTTCATCGCCACCTCCCTCGCGGTCATCGTCGGCGCCGCCACGGGCGGGTTCGCCGGCGCGATCGTGCTCTACGAGACCGCGCTGGGCATCGGCATCGCCGGTGGCCCGCTGGTCGGCGCCGTGCTGGGCGACATCAGCTGGCGCGGCCCGTTCTTCGGCGTCTCCGTGATGATGGCGATCGCGCTCGTCGCCACCCTGGCGTTCGTGCCGGCCACCCCGCGTCCGGCCCGCCGCGGCTCGATCGTCGAGCCGATCGCCGCCCTGCGCCACCGGGGGCTGCTCGTCATGAGCCTGGCCGCCCTGCTCTACAACTGGGGCTTCTTCACCATGCTCGGTTACGTCCCGTTCCCGATGGGGCTGTCGATCTACGAGCTGGGCGCGGTGTTCTTCGCGTGGGGGGTGCTCGTGGCGATCTTCTCGGTGCTCGTCGCGCCCCGGCTGCAGCTGCGGTTCGGTACCGCGCCGGTCCTCTACGTCAACCTGCTGCTGTTCGCGATCGTGCTCGCCGTCATCGCCGCGTTCACGTCGGCACCGGCGGTGCTGATCGTGTGCGTGATCGCCTCAGGGGCGCTGATCGGCGTCAACAACACGCTCACCACCCAGGCCGTCATGCTCGTCGCACCGGTCGACCGGCCCGTCGCCTCCGCGGCGTACGGGTTCATCCGCTTCATCGGCGGCGGCCTCGCCCCGTTCGCCGCGGGCCTGCTCGCCGAGCACATCAACGTGCACGTGCCGTTCTACGTCGGCGCCGCGACCGTGCTGGCGGCGATCGCCGTGCTGCGCACCGGGCACGCACTGCTCGCCGCGGCCGACCAGCAGCTGAGGAACGCCGCCGCCGAGCACGCCGGTGAGCCCGACCTCGACGAGGTCGAGGTCGCCGAGATCGCGGTGGACACGACCGGCGAGCCGGGGGTGCGGGAGCGGGCCGAGACCTACCACCCCCGCGACTGACCCGTTCAGCCCGACCCGCTCAGCCCGGCGCGGCGGCGGCGAGGACGGCCTCCTCGATCCGCCGCCGGTCGCCGTCCGGCGCGGACTCCAGGCAGAACGAGTCGACGACCGAGGAACCCAGGGTGGACACCCGCGCCCAGCGCAGGTCGACCCCGGACTTCTCCAGCGCGGCGGCCACCCGGTGCAGCAGCCCGATGCGGTCGGTGCCGCGCAGCTCGAGCACCACGGCCCCGCTCGCCTCGTCGTCGAACCACAGCACCCGGGCCGGAGCGGTCTCCGCCGCGGGGATCGTCGGGGCGTAGTCGCGCTCCTTGCGGGCCAGCGCCTCCTCCAGAGCGAGGCCGCCGTCGAGGACGCGGATCAGGTCGGAGCGCATCAGCGCCGGATCGGGCATGCGGCCGAACCGCGGCGACGTCGTGAAGGTGAACACCGCTACCTCGGTGTCCCCCGACCGGACGGTCCGCAGCTCGGCGGCATGCACCTCCAGCGAGTGCAGCGCCAACACCCCGGCCGCCGCCGACAGCGACCCGCCGCGGTCGAGCATCGCGATGGCCACGGTGGCCGGCTCGTCGGAGCCCGACTCGGTGACGACGAGCTGCGGGCGGCCCTCCACGACCACCGAGGCGGCGAGCTCGGTCTCCGCCTCGGTGGTCGCCGCGGGCGCCGGCAGCGGCTCACCGGCCAGGAACGTGCGGCAGCGGCGGGCGAGATCGCCGATCAGCTGCTCCTTCCACGGGCTCCACACACCGGGCCCGGTCGCCAGCGCGTCCGCTTCGGCGAGCGCCTCCAGCAGGCCCAGCAGCAGCCCGGCCTGCGAGGCGCCGACCTCCGCGCCGAGCGTCTCGGCGACGCGGGCGATCGTGGCGGGATCGTCGAGGTCGCGCCGGGTGGCCGTGTGCGGGAGCAGCAGGTGGTGGCGGACCACCGCGCCGAGCATGGTCACGTCCGGCTCGGGGAAGCCCAGTCGGCGGCCGATCTGCAGCGCCAGCGACTCCCCCACCACCGAGTGGTCCCCGCCGCGGCCCTTGCCGATGTCGTGCAGCAGCGCCCCGACGAGCAGCAGGTCCGGGCGCGCGACGCGGGTGGTGAGCCGGGCGGCCTGCGCGGCCGTCTCCACCAGGTGTCGGTCGACGGTCCACACGTGCGCGCGGTCGCGCGGGGGCAGGTCGCGCACCGCCCCCCATTCGGGGAACAGCCGCCCCCACAGCCCGGTGCGGTCCAGCGACTCGACGACGTCCACCATCGGCTTTCCGGCGCCCAGCAGCGACAGCAGCTCGCCCAGCGCCGCCTTCGGCCACGGTTCCCGCAGCTCGGGCGCGGTGTCCGCGAGCCGGTGCAGGGTGCCGGCGGCGATCGGGAAACCCGTGCGGGCCGCCGTGGCCGCCACCCGCAGCATCAACGCGGGATCGCGGGCCGCGCTGGCGTCGCGGGCCAGCGCCACCTCACCCCCGTGCTCGACCACACCGGTGTCGAGCGGGCGACGCACCGGGGCGCGGCGCAGCGCGGCCAGCCCGCGACGCGGCAGGGCCGCGCGCGCCGAGCGCAGCCCGACCTCGGCCGCGAACGCCACCGAGCGCGCCGCCCCGGACAACGCCCTGGCCAGCTCGAACCGGTCGGCGATCTCCAGTGCCGCAGCCACCTCGTCGGCGTCCTGCGCGCGCAGCACGTCGCGCGCCCGGCCGGCCAGCCGGTGCAGCTCGGTGCGCACGTCCAACAGCAGCCGCCGGGCCTCGGTCACGTCGGCGGCCGGGCGGTCGATCAGCTGCGCGGCGGCGAGCGCATCGAGCAGCTGCACGTCGCGCAGCCCGCCGTGGCCGTTCTTCAGGTCCGGCTCCACGCGGTGGGCGACGTCGCCGACCTTGGCCCAGCGGGTCCGCGCGGAGTCGGCGATCTCGTCGTAGCGGGTGCGGATGCCGGCCCGCCACGCCTGGCGGACCGCGTTGCGCACCTTGTCGGTCAGCGCGGCGTCCCCGGCGATGTGCCGGGCCTCCAGCAGGCCGAACGCCGCTCTCAGGTCCGTCGCCGCCACCTGCACGGCCTGCCCGGGCGTGCGGACCGAGTGGTCGAGCCCGATGCCGGCGTCCCAGAGCGGGTACCACAGCGCGTCGGCGAGCCGCTCGACGTCCTTGCGGCCGTCGTGCAGCAGGACGAGATCCAGATCGGAGTACGGCGCGAGCTCACGCCTACCGAGTGCCCCCACCGCGACCAGCGCGGCGCGCTCGGTGAGCCCGATCGCCGCAGCTCGCGAGGAGAGCCAGAAGTCGTGCAGATCGACCAGTGCAGCACGCAGAGCCTCCGGGCTGAGCCGCTTCTTCCCCGGACCGGGGTCGAGCAGCACCGCCTTCGCCTTGACCAGGTCCCCTGCGTCCCCCGACGCCACAGCCGCACTCACAGTGCTCCGGCACCCCGTTTCCCGATGTGCGGCGCAGCCGGGGCGATCGCCGTGACCTGCACCGTCGTCACCCGATCCTCCCCGTCCCGCCGCCGGATTCCACGGGCAGCGGGCGGTTCGCCCGGTCTGCCCGTCTTGCCTCACAAGCGGCCGCGGGCCCGCCGCACGGTCGTGCGGCGGGCCCCGGCCGGTCGAACGATCAGATGGCGTCGGTCCCGCGCTCCCCGGTGCGGACCCGGATCACGCTCTCGACGGGGGTGACCCAGACCTTCCCATCACCGATCTTGCCGGTGCGGGCGGCCTCGACCACCGCGTCGACGACCTTGTCCACCTGGGTGTCGTCGGTGACGACCTCCACGCGGACCTTCGGGACGAAGTCGACGGAGTACTCGGCGCCGCGGTAGACCTCGGTGTGGCCCTTCTGGCGGCCGTACCCCTGGACCTCGCTGACGGTCATGCCCAGGACGCCGATCTGCTCGAGCGCGCCCTTCACGTCCTCCAGGACGAACGGCTTGACGATCGCCGTGACCAGCTTCATCTGTCAGCTCTCCTTGCCCGCGGTGACGGTGTCCTGCGACCCCCTGGCCGCAGACAGGGACGATGCGTTCAGCCCACCGCCGCCGCGGAGGCTCGAGAAGTCGTAACCGGTCTCGGCGTGCTCGCCCTCGTCGATGCCCGCGATCTCGGACTCCTCCGTCGCGCGCAGACCGGTGATCGCCTTCACGATGTAGGCGATGATCAGGCTGACCACGAAGGAGAACACGGTCACGGCCAGGGCACCGACGATCTGGCGCCACAGCTGGTCGGCGCCGCCGCCGTAGAACAGGCCGTCCACACCGGCCGGGGCCGCCGAGGTGGCCAGGAAGCCGATGAGGATCGTGCCCACCAGACCACCGACGAGGTGGACGCCCACGACGTCGAGCGAGTCGTCGTAACCGAGGCGGTACTTCAGGCCCACGGCCAGTGCGCAGAGCACACCCGCGACGACGCCGATGATGATCGCGCCGATCGGGTCGACCGCCGAGCAGGACGGGGTGATCGCGACCAGGCCGGCGACGATGCCCGACGCCGCACCGAGGCTGGTGGGCTTGCCGTCGCGGATGCGCTCGGTGATCAGCCAACCGAGCATCGCGGCAGCGGTGGCCACGACGGTGTTGACGAACGTGATGCCGGCGACGCCGTTGGCACCCGCGGCCGAACCGGCGTTGAAGCCGAACCAGCCGAGCCACAGGATGCCGGCGCCGAGCATGACCATCGGCAGGTTGTGCGGACGCATCGGCTCCTTCGGCCACCCACGGCGCTTGCCGAGCACGATGGCCAGCGCCAGCGCGGCCGCACCGGCGTTGATGTGCACCGCCGTACCCCCGGCGAAGTCGACGGCCGCCAGGGTGTTGGCGATCCAGCCACCCTTGCTGTCCTCACCGGCCGTGGTCCCGTCGAACGCGAAGACCCAGTGCGCCACCGGGAAGTACACGATCGTCGCCCACAGGCCGGCGAACAGCAGCCACGGGCCGAAGCGCAGCCGGTCGGCCGCGGCACCCGAGATCAGGGCGACCGTGATGATCGCGAACATTCCCTGGAACGCGACGAACACCGTGGCCGGGATCGTGCCGACCAGCGGGATGTCGGCGGGCGCGCCGTCCTCACCGACGTAGGTGCCGCCGAACGTCCCCTGCAGGCCGAGGAACTGGCCCGGGTTGCCCAGCAGGCCGGCGCCCACGTCGTTGCCGAACGCGATCGAGTAGCCGTACAGCACCCACAGGACGCCGATGAGCCCCATCGCCGACAGGCTCATCATCATCATGTTCAGGACGCTCTTGCTACGGACCATGCCGCCGTAGAAGAGCGCCAGACCCGGGGTCATAAACAGCACCAATGCGGCGCTGGTCAACATCCAAGCGGTATCGCCGGTGTCCACGGAACTCCCTCCCGTCTCCGCCGCAGAACCGTCGAAGGGGTGCGGCATCGCGGGGAAGCTTCCGATTGCCATGTTTCGGCCACGGTGTGCCGATGTTGCGCCATCGTGAACGAAACCGCCGCATGAGTTACATCGGGATTACGCAATCCTCCTGTGCGATCGCCGTGACACCGTCGTGATCGACGCGGTGATCAGGACAACAGGGCCTCGACGAACGCGGCCGGCTCGAAAGGCGCCAGGTCATCGGGGCCTTCACCCAGGCCGACCAGCTTCACCGGCACCCCCAGCTCCCGCTGGACCCGGAACACGATGCCGCCCTTGGCCGTGCCGTCGAGCTTCGTCAACACAACCCCGGTGACGTCGACCACGTCGCCGAAGACCCGCGCCTGGGTGAGGCCGTTCTGCCCGGTGGTCGCATCGAGGACGAGCAGGACCTCATCGACCTGGGACTGGCGGGACACCACGCGCTTCACCTTGCCCAGCTCGTCCATCAGGCCGGTCTTGGTGTGCAGCCGGCCCGCCGTGTCGAGCAGGACCGCGTCAGCACCCTCCTCGGTGCCCCGCTTGACCGCGTCGAACGCCACGGACGCCGGATCGGCGCCCTCAGGACCGCGGATCACCGTCGCCCCGGCCCGCTCGCCCCACGTGGCGAGCTGCTCGGCCGCCGCGGCCCGGAAGGTGTCGGCGGCGCCCAGCACGACCTTGTGCCCGTTCGACACGAGCACGCGCGCGAGCTTGCCGGTGGTGGTCGTCTTGCCGGTGCCGTTCACGCCGACGACCAGCAGCACGGCCGGGCGGCCGTCGTGCGGCAGGGCGCGCACGGAGCGGTCGAGCTCGGGGCGCAGCGCCTCGATCAGTACCTCGCGCAGCAGCTGCTTGGCCTGGTCGGCGGTGCGCACAGCGCGGGCGGCCAGCTCGGTGCGCAAGGTGTCGATGAGCTCGGCGGTCATCTCCGGGCCGAGGTCGGCGGCCAGCAGCGTGGCCTCGACGTCCTCCCACGACTCGTCGTCCAGCTCGCCCGCTCCGAGCAGGCCGAGCAGGCTCTGGCCCAGGCCGGAGCGGGAGCGGGCCAGGCGCCCGCGCAGCCGTTCGAGGCGGCCCTCGGTGGGGGCGATCTCCTCGGTCGGGGCCGGGGGCGCGGCGGCCGCCGGGGCGGGTTGCGGTTCGAGTTCCGGCGCCTTCTCGGGGGCCTTCTCCTCCGGGGCCCTCTCCTCCGGGGCCCTCTCCTCGAGCGCCTGCTCCTCAGGGGTCTGGTCAGCCGGGGTGGGTTCCGCCGGGGTGGGTTCCGCCGGGGCCTCGGGTGCTGCGGCCTCGGGTGCCGGAGCTGGCTCGGCGGGCTTCGTCTCCGGTGCCTTCTCGACCGGTGCCTTCTCGACCGGTGCCTTCTCGACCGGCGGCGCCGCCTCGGGCTTCGGCGGGCGCGGGCGCGGCGGCACCGGCTTCTGCGCGGGCGGGGTGGCGGTGCCCGCGGAGAAGTCGATGCCGCCGCCCGCCTTGTACTCGTTGGCCTTCCGCGGCGGGGCGAGCGCAGTGTCCCCACCGCGCTCCAGCTGCTCGGCGTCGCGGAGGCTGATGCGCCGCCGCCGGTACAGCACCAGCCCGGCCACGAGCGCGACGAGCACCACCACGGCGACGACGGCGATGACGGTCCACAGGGTTGCCGGAGTCACGACACCACCCTGTCATGGCGGCCGCCGGGCGGGGCGGCGCAGGGGTACCAATCCCGCGGGCGAGGATCGCGGGTGTGACCGCTGCGACGCAGGATCGGACGGCCGACGATCGCCTGGGCCGCGAGAAGTCCCTGCCGGAGGCCACCGTCGGCGCCACCGTCGCCGAGTTCCTGGCCACCCGTCCCGCCACTCGGCGTTCGGCACCCCGCTGCTGGAGCTGACCGGACCCGCCCTGGACGCGAACACCACCCGGCTCGCCGAGTGGTGCCGCGCCCGCGGGCTCGCGCTCGCCCCGCACGGCAGGACGACGAGGTCGCCCGCGGTCTGGCACCAGCAGCTGGCCGCCGGGGCGGGGGGCATCACCGTGGCCACCTGGTCGCAGGTTCGGGTGGCCGCAGGCGTCGAACGGGTACTGATCGCGAACGCCGTCGTCGACCCGGTCGGGCTGGCGTGGCTGCGCACCGCCCTCGACGCCGATCCCGAGCCGAGCGTGCTCGTCTGGGCCGACTCCCCCGCCACCGTCGTCGCCACCGCTGCCGGGCTGGGCCCCGGCCGCCCGTGGGAAGTGCTGGTGGAGCTGGGTGCCGTCGGCGGCCGCACCGCGACCGCGCCACCGCGCTGTCCGTCGCCGCGGCGATCGACGCGAGCCCCGTGCTGCAGCGGGCCGGGTCGTCCCCTGCCCGGAACCAGGGCTCGCGCTGCTCGACGGCGGCCGCCACGACCTGAGCTTCGACTTCGGCCTGCCCGAGCCGCAGCTCACCGCGCCCGGGCTCGGGGCCCCGACCCGACCGGTCAGCGGAGAGATCACCGAGCTCGCCGACCAGCACGCGTTCCTGCGGCTCGACCCGGCCGATCCGCTGGCCGTCGGCGACGTCGTGCGGCTCGGGGTCTCGCACCCCTGCACGGTGCTGGACAAGTGGCAGTGGATCCCGATCACCCACGGCGTGGGCGACGACCCCGGTCGTGATCGAGCTGTGCGGACGTGGTTCTGCTGTGCACCGGCACTGATGTGCACCGGCTCTGCTGCCACCCTGATCCGCCGCGACACCGCCGTCGAGGCACGAGACCGAGCGCTTCCGCGCCGACGTCCTGCTCGCCGACGTCCTGCTCGCCGACGTCCGCATCGCGGCGATCGGCGAGATCGCCGCTGCCGCCGATCGGGAGATCGACGCCGACGGACTCCGGCGTGCTCGGCCAGGACGTGGCGACCGAGGTCCTCGGCCACACGCCTGTCGTGGCGTCCGTCGGCGACGCCGCGCTGGTCCGGCTGGGCCGCGCGGTCGCGGCCTCGTCGAACCGGGGCGCGCCGCTGACCTGGTGCAGTTCGACCCCGTGGAGGTGATCGACACGGGTTTACCGACACAGGGTGATCGACACGGGTCACCGACACTGCCAGCTCCGCCGAGCAGCGCCGACAGCCGCCCTGATGCCGCGCGTGCTCGTCGACGGGAGCCGCGATCGACGCCGGTGCGCGGACGGCGTCGCGGTCCGGGCGGGCGCTGCGCCGCCGGCGGACGGCAGCACTGCTGACGTCGGCACTCCCGGACGGGTGATCCACTCGGTCGCGCGGGGATTCGGTCGTTCGTCGCCGCGAACCGTCGATCCTGCGGGTTAGTCTCGCAGCCGCAGGACAGGGGGACGCGATGATCGAGGGGCAGGCCACGCAGGCCGATCTCGGCGGCACCGCCGCCCACTCCCCCACGGCCCGCTCGGAACTGGAGGCGTCGAGCCGGCCGTCGCGGCGGGCGTCCGGGCGCAGCACCGGCAGCACGGGGCGCGGGCGGCTGGGTGCCGGGCTCGTCGACGTCCCGCCGGTGCCGATGCGCGACCCGGCCGGCGCGCTGCTCGCCGATCCGCAGGTGGCCGAGGACAAGCGGTTCTGCAGCAAGTGCGGCGGCCCGGTGGGGCGCAGCGAGGACGGACGGCCGGGCCCCGCGAGGGGGGCGTGCCCGAAGGACGGCACCCCGTTCGACTTCACTCCCAAGCTCGCCCCGGGCACGCTGGTCGCCGGCCAGTACGAGGTGCAGGGTTGTCTGGCCCACGGCGGACTGGGCTGGATCTACCTGGCGATCGACCGGAACGTCGAGGACCGGTGGTGCGTCCTGAAGGGGCTGCTCGACGCCGGCGACGCCGACGCGATGGCTGCGGCCGTTGCGGAGAAGAAGTTCCTCGCCCAGGTCAGCCACCCGAACATCGTGTCGATCTTCAACTTCGTGCAGCACCCCGACGAGCAGGGCCACCCCGTCGGCTACATCGTCATGGAGTACGTGGGTGGCCGCTCGCTGCGGCAGCTGCTCCAGGACCGCCGGCGGCCGGACGGGAGCTACGAACCGCTGCCGGTCGGCCAAGCCGCCGCGTACGCGCTGGAGATGCTGCCCGCGCTCGGCTACCTGCACGGGCTGGGTCTGGTGTACTGCGACTTCAAGCCGGACAACGTGATCCAGTACGACCGGCAGGTGAAGCTGATCGACCTGGGCGCGGTGATCCGGGCCGACGACCGCCGCTCGGCGGTGTTCGGCACCCTCGGCTACCAGGCGCCGGAGATCGCAACGCACGGCCCGTCGGTGCAGTCCGACATCCACACGGTGGGCCGCACGCTGGCTGTGCTGGCGCTGGGCATGAACCCGACGGAGGACGGCAGGCCCACGGAGCTGCCGGCCGATCATCCCGTGCTGGTGCGCCACGAGTCGTTCCACCGGCTGCTGCGCCGCGCCACCGATCCCGATCCGCTGCGCCGGTTCGCGTCGGCCGACGAGATGCACGACCAGCTCGCCGGGGTGCTGCGGGAGGTGCTCGCCACCGAGGACGGGCAGCCCCGGCCGGGCGTGTCGACGGTGTTCGGGCCGCCCCGCGGCACGTTCGCCGCCGGTCTGCTCGCCGGGCCGGACGGGTTAGGGCGGCCCGATCCCGCCCGGGTCGCGGCCGCCCTGCCGATCCCGCTCGCCGACGGTGACGATCCCGCGGCGGCGATCGTCGCGTCCGCGGATCTGGACCGGGCGGCGGTGCTGCGGATCGTCGAGGCGACCGCGGAGCCGAGCACCGAGCTTCGGCTGCGGCTGGTGCGGGCCCACCTGGAGGCGGGTGACCCCGGCGCCGCCCACGAGGTGCTCGCCCGGCTGGCCGTCGAGGAGCCCGGGGACTGGCGGCAGGACTGGTGGCGGGGCATCGCCGCGCTCGTGGCGGGCGATCCCGCCGCCGCGTGCGCCCGCTTCGACGTCGTGTACTCGACGCTGCCCGGGGAGATCGCGCCGAAGCTGGCGCTGGCCGCGGCCGCCGAGTGCGCCGGGAGCGACGATCTCGCCGGCCCGTTCTACACGCGGGTCGCACTGACCGACCCGCAGATCGCCGACGCCGCGTTCGGCCGGGCTCGCGCGGCGCTGCGGGCGGGCGACCGGGACGGGGCGATCGCCGCGCTCGACGCGATCCCGGAGACCTCCGCCCTCCACGTCGCCGCGCAGCTCGCCGCCGTCGAGGCCGCGATGCTCGTCGGCGCCGGGGAGCCGGAGCTGCGGGCCTGCGCGGCCCGGGTGGAGCGGCTGCCCCTCGACCCGGCCACCGCCAACCGGGTCCGCACCACCCTGCTCGACGCCGCGATCGCGCTGCGCCCCGCCGGCGGGCCGCGGTTCCTCGGGTGCGAGTGGCGCGAACCCGACCTGCGCGCGGGCTTGGAGCGGTGCCTGCGCACGTGGGCGCGGCTCACCACCGACCGCGCCGAACGGATCGCGCTGGTCGACCGGGCCAACGCCGTGCGGCCGAGGACGTTGACGTGAGCGCGCGCAGCTGTCCGCTCTGCGGTGAACGAGCGCGACCGGACGACCGGTTCTGCGCGGGCTGCGGCGGCGGGCTCCTCGTGCGGCGCGGAGCCACGTCCGACCTCGTCACGGTCAGCGGGGTGTGCCGCAGCTGCGGGCACGAGGTCGGGGAACCGGACCCGGCTGATCCCGGCGACCAGTCCTGCCCCGACTGCGGGGCGCTGCGCGACGACGGCACCGACCACGTCGAGATCGATCTGGGCACGATCGCCGGGGTCAGCGACCGGGGCCTGCTGCACGCGCGCAACGAGGACGCGATGGCGCTCGGGGTCCGCGAGGCCACGGCCGAGGCGCCGGGTGTGCTGGCCGCCGTCGTGTGCGACGGGGTGTCGAGCGTCGACCGGCCGCAGCTGGCGGCGCGGGCCGCGGCCACGGCGGCGCTCGACGTGCTACTGGGCGCGCGGGATCCGGAGACCCCGGCGAACGTGCACATCCAGGACGCCGTATCGGCGGCGGCGAAGGCGATCGCGCTGTTGCCCTACGACTCCGCCCGCGGGGCGCCGTCGTGCACGCTGGTGGCGGGGTTCGTCGAGCTCGGGGACCGGCCGGAGATCACGGTGGCGTGGGTGGGAGACAGCCGCGCGTACTGGCTGACCGCGCCCGGCGGCGGGCGGGCCAGCGCTGCCCTCACGACCGACCACTCGTGGGCGGTGGAGATCGTGGCGCTCGGCGAGCTCGACGCGGAGACGGCCGCGGCCGATCCGCGGGCGCACGCCATCACCCGCTGGATGGGGGCGGACGCGAGCGACGCCCCGAGCGTCACCCGGTTCGCGCCGGACGGGCCCGGGGTGCTGCTGCTGTGCAGCGACGGGCTGTGGAACTACCTGCCGGCGGCCGCCGACCTCGCCAGCGCCGCGTACGCGGCCGGGGCCTCCCCGATCGAGATGGCCACCGAGCTGGCGCAGTACGCGCTCGACTGCGGCGGCCGGGACAACGTCACTGTGGTCGTGATGCCCGTCGACGCGTGAGAGCCGAGTTCGACCTTCCAGCGTTCGACCTTCCAGCCGGGCGAGTTTCCCCTCGGGGTAGCGCGAGTTGTCCCGAAGAAGCCGGCGAGTTGCCCGCCGGGGTGCGGCGAGTTGCCCCGGACGGATCGACGAGTTGGCCCGCGGAGCGCGACGAGTCGCCCGGAACGGGAGACTGAGTCGTCCCGAGCGGCACGCCGAGGCTCCCTGACCGGGACGCGCCGGCGTACCGCTCTACCGCCAGGTGTAGCCGCGCTGCGCGAACGCTGCCCGCAGCTCGCGCTCGAACCTCTCCGGGCTGGCGAGGTCGGCCGCCGACGCCCGGACGACGATCCATCCGCGCCTGCGCAGGTCCTCCTCGCGCGCCTGGTCCTCGGCCGCCCGACCGGCGTGTGCCGCATATCCGTCGTACTCCGCTGCGATCCGCACCGACGGCCAGGCCAGGTCAAGAATGCAGATCACCGTCCCGTCGAGCGCGGTGAGCTCCCAGTTCACCTCCGGGAGCGGGAACCCCGCGTCCACGAGCTTCCAGCGGAACCGGCTCTCCGCCGGTGACAGCGATCGGGACGACGCGAGGTCGAGGAGATTGCCTCCCCGCACGGTTCCTCGCGGATCCAGCCGGCGACGGATCTTGCCGGCGATCTGCTTGCGCAGGACATCCGCGTCGGGGCCGGCCAGGCGCAGCGCCTCGTCGGCGACGGTGAGCGCGTCCTCCGGCCGGGCCGTGCACAGCAGATCGGCCACCGTGCGGTCGAGCGAGAGGACGCGTAGGCCCTCCACGTCGACGACGTCGCGCGTGAACATCCCGCAGTGGTGGACGACCAGCCCCGGACGAGGCTTGAAGGTGCGCCCCGGCCGGACGGTGATGTGGGTGTTCGCCGCGGTCAGCGCCCGGCAGCCGTGCAACGTCGTCGCGGTCGGACCGGACAACGCGGCATCGGTGCCGGCGAGCAGCAGTGCTGCGGCGCCGCGGGTCAGCGGATCCAGCCAGCGGTCCGCGGCGACCACAACGAACCTCCACAGAGGACGTAGCTCGCCGGTGGCGAGCGCCGACTTCACCCGGTGTGTGCCGAACTCCGCGGCGAGGTCGGCCCGCAGGTGTGCGCCGTGCAGCCCGGCGGCGGTGATCTGCATAGGCCCACCGTGAGTCGCGCCGTTCGAGAACGGGGACGATCTCGACGATCTGTGGACGCCCTGGGGCACATGGGGACAGGTCGACGTCCCGAACCGGCGGCTACTTGACAACCTCGGGGAAACGTGTCGGCCGTCGCGGGCGAACTCACCGTTCCCGCGGGGGCAACTCGCCGACCTCCACGGGGCATCTCGCGCACTCGCACGGGGCAACTCGCCGGGCCCGTCGGGGCAACTCGCCAGGCCCGTCGGGGCAACTCGCGTCAGTCGCGGTACGCCGGGGGCGGGATGGTCGGGAGGGGATCGAGGACCTCACCCAGCCACGCCCGCCTGCTCGCCTCCAGCGACCCGTCCGCGCGCGCCCGCTCCAGCACCCCGTTGACGAACCGCACCATGTCGTCGGCCCCCTTCGGCACGGCGACGGCGTAGCGGGCGGAGTCGA
Organism: Pseudonocardia thermophila; assembly: GCF_900142365.1. Lineage (GTDB taxonomy): Bacteria > Actinomycetota > Actinomycetes > Mycobacteriales > Pseudonocardiaceae > Pseudonocardia > Pseudonocardia thermophila. The sequence goes on from NZ_FRAP01000023.1 coordinate 106,338, forward strand.
GGGCGCGGCCGACGACCTCGGTCTGCGGGTCCTGGGCGGCGAGGCCGGCGAGGACGACGTCGTCGCTCGACACCGCCTGCACCCGCCCGGCCTGCAGCTCGACGACGCAGTCGGGGATGCCGGGCAGCGCGACGACCCGCACGCCGTCGGTCCGCCTCAGCACGTCGACGGTGACCGAGCCCGCCGACGTGCACACCGTCCGCCCGGCGAGGTCCTCGATCTCCCGGATCCCGCTCCCCCGCGGCACGAGCAGCCGCTGCGTCGCCGTCAAGTACGGCGCGGAGAACGACACCACCTGCTGGCGCGCGCACGTCACCGTGAACGTGTTGACGGTGACGTCGGCCTGCCCCGACGCGACGACGGACGCCCGGTCGGCGATGTCGACCACGACGAACTGGATCCGGTCCGGGTCACCGAAGATCGCCTGGGCGATGGCTCGGGCGACGTCGATGTCGAAACCCTCCAGCTCGCCCGTCGCGGGGTTGCGGAAGCCGACCCGGTACTTGCCCTGGTCGACGGCGGCCCGCAGCCGCCCGCGCTCGGCGATCGCCGCCATCGTCGACCCGACCGGCATCGCCCCCGGCGGCGGCAGCGGCCCGGGCCGCAGGCTGTCCTCCACCTCCGTGCACGGCGCCGGCGACGGCGCGCCCACACCGGGAACCGCCTGCGCCGGGGGCTCCGCCGCACCGCCCGCGGCCGGCCTCGAGGCCGGCACGAGCGAGCCGGCCAGCGCCAGCACCGCACCGACGATCACGTACAGCAGCGGCCGGCGGACGTTCACCGACGAGACCGTGGCCCGGCTCATCGGTACTCTCCGATCCGTCGCCCCAGCCCGGCGACGGCCCCCACCGCGGCGACGAGCGCGAGCACCGCGGGCCCGCCGCTGATCCCGGTCAGCGCGGTCCCCGCGGTGCCCGTCGCATCGGCGAACGCCACCCGCTCGGCGGCGAGGGCCTCCGACAGCTCGGCGTCGAGCCGGTCGAACCGACTGCCCGACGTCGTGGGTCCGGTCCCCACCGCGGACGCGACGGCCTCGGCGTAGCGCCCCTCGTCGTCCAGCGCACGCACGGTCCGGTGCGCCGTCTGCCAGGCTTCGGCCGCCGCGCGGATCTCGTCGATCCCGGCCGTCGCCCCGGGATCGGCCGCGGCCGCGGCGGCGGCGAGCAACCCGCCCCGCCCGTGCGGGCCGAGCACCTTCTCCATCTGCTCGACGTAGCCCGCGTCGGCGGTGCCGCTGTTGCGCGCCACCAGCACCAGGCTCTCGTTGCTGCGCGCCTGCAGCACCGCGGTCCCCGCGTCCTCGAGCGCGTCCGCGACGCTCACGTGCCGGTCCGCGTCGGCCAGTTCCGCCCGGCAGACGACGGCTGCCCCGGCCCACCACACCAGCGCCACGACGAGCGCCCCGCCAGCGACGGCGAGCCCCGGGCTGAACACCCGGTTCGTGCGCCGGCTCTCCCGCACCGACACGTCCACGACGGCGGCGAGCGCGGCCACCAGCGTGATCACCGGCGCCCACGGGACGTCCCCTGCGGACGCGAGCCGGTCCCGCAGCAGCGCGGTCTGCAGCTCCCGCAGCGTGTCCGCGGCCGGCAGCAGCTCCGCCGTCATCAGCCTCGACGCCGTCGTCAGGTACGACTGCCCGAGCGGCAGGTTCTGCCGGTTGTGCACCCGCGCCGTCTCGACGAGCGCGGTGTAGACGGGCAGCTCCTCCGCCAGCGTGGTCACCGCGGCGGCGGCCGGATCACCCGCCGGGAGCTTGGCCGCGGCGTCGACGAGGAGGGCCGACGCACGGGCGATGTCGGCGTCGTAGCGGGCGCGCACGGCCGGGGGCTCCTGCCCACCGGAGACGAACCCGCTGGTGGCCATCGCGTCGGCGTCGGCGAGCAGGCGGTAGACCGCGCCGGCGTCGGCGACGATGCCGCCGATGCGGTCGCCGCCGTCGGCGACCGCGCGGGCCCGCTCGATGCCGGCCACCAGGCTCGCGACGCCTGCGATCAGGCAACCGAGCACGAGGACCGCGCACACCCGGCGCAGCCGGTCGGGGGTGGCGTCGCCGCGGGCGATCTCGCGCAGCCGGTCGCGCAGCCCGTCCGAGTGGGTGTCGGGCGGTCGCGTCGGTACGTCGATGCTCACGTGACGACCCCCCGCTCCGCGAGGAGCCGAGGTTAGCTCAGCAGACGCTCCGCCACGACCAGATCGTGCGGGTACGTGACCTTGATGTTGCGCGCGCTGCCGGACACCCACCGCACCGGGAGGCCGCGCGCGTAGCGGGCGACGCAGGCGGCGGTGTCGGTGCCGCTGAACCCGTCCGCGGCGGCGGCCTCGTACGCGTCGAGCAGCTCCGACGCCCGGAAGCCCTGCGGGGTCTGCACAGCGACGAGCCCATCGGCCGCAGCGGTGAGCGTGTCCCCCGGCCCGGCGACGGCGAGCCCCGGCCGCGGCAGGCCGGGCACGGCCCCGCCGTCGGCCCGCGCGACCCGCAGCACCTCACGCACCAGGTCCGTCCCGACCAGCGGCCGGGCCCCGTCGTGGATCAGCACGACGTCGATCTGCCCGGCCCGGATCTCCGCGGCCAGCGCACGCAGCGCCGCGAGCTCGGAGTGCTGGCGGTCCTTCCCGCCGGCGACGATGCGCGGCCCGGGCCCGACGGCGGCGCGGGCCTGTTCCTGTTCCCCGTCCCGGACGACGAGGACGACGGTGCGGAACTCGGGCAGCGCGGTGAACGCGGAGACCGACCAGGCGATCATCGGGCGCCCGCGCAGCGGGAGGAGCACCTTGTTGCCGGCGGCGCCGACACGGGATCCGGTACCGCCGGCCAGGACGACGGCGGCAGCGCCAGCAGCGGGAGGCACGGGCCCAGTCTGCCGGGCGAACCGGACGTCCCGGACACGGACCGTATCCGGCGACGGCCGCAGGGCTCCGGTCCGTATCGTCGAAGCATGTCCTCGTCCGCCTGGAGCGCCGCGGAGATCCCGGACCAAACGGGCCGGCGGATCGTCGTCACCGGGGCGAACAGCGGTCTCGGTCTGGCCACCGCGCAGGCGCTGGCGGCCGCGGGCGCGCACGTCGTCATGGCCTGCCGCGACACCGCCAAGGGCGCGGCGGCCGCGGCCGGACTGCGCGGCTCGGTCGAGGTCCGCGCACTGGACCTGGCCGACCTGTCCGCCGTGCGCGCGTTCGCCGACGCGCTCGACGGACCGGTCGACGTGCTGGTCAACAACGCCGGGGTGATGGGGGTACCGTTCCGGCGCACCGCCGACGGGTTCGAGATCCAGTTCGGCACGAACCACCTCGGCCACTTCGCCCTGACGGGGCTGCTGCTCGACCGCCTGACCGACCGGGTCGTCACGGTGACGAGCCTCATGCACCGCTTCGGCCGGATCCGGCTCGACGACCCGAACTGGGAGCGCCGCCGCTACCGCACGTGGGAGGCGTACGCGCAGTCGAAGCTGGCGAACCTGGTGTTCGCGCTCGAGCTGGAGCGCCGGTTCGTGGCGGCCGGGTCGCGGTTGCGCTCGCTCGCCGCGCACCCCGGGTACGCGGCGACGAACCTTCAGGCGCACACCGATCCGGTCATGAGCCGGCTGCTGGGCTGGGGCAACCGGCTGCTCGCCCAGCCGGCCGCGGACGGGGCGCTGCCGACCCTGTACGCCGCCACGGTCCCGGACCTGCCCGGCGGCACCGTGGTCGGCCCGGGCGGCCCGGCGCAGCTGCGCGGCGCGCCGCGGCCGGTCGGGTGCAGCGCCGCCGCACACGATCGCGCGGTGGCCCGGCGGCTGTTCGAGCTGTCCGCCGAGCTCACCGGGGTGGACCTCAGCGTGCCCCGGACGTCGGCATGACACCGCCGCCGACGCAACGGCCCGTGACCGTGATCACTGCGCGTAGGATCCCGCCATTCTCGACGACGAGTCACGAACGGGTCGGCGTTCGAGGACACGGGAGGTGAGCGGCGTGGACGACGCACCGCGTCAACCGCGACGCCCCGATCCCGAGCCGTGGCCGCGCCGCGCCGAGCGGACGGCGCAGCAGGACGGACCCCGCCGGCGCACCGCGGGCTGGCCGGCGGGCCGCGGGCCCGACCGCGGATCGGGCCCCGAGGAACGGCCGGGCGGTCCGCTGCGCCGCCGCCCCGAGCCGCCCCGTCGCCCGGCGCAGGGTCGCCCGGGCGGGCCGTCGCCGACCGAACCCGCCACCCAGCCGGTCGGCCCCCGGCGCGCCGCACCCATGCGCGTCGAGCCGGCCACGCGCCCGGTGAAGCAGACCCCCGCCGACGCCCCCGCCGATGCCGACAAGCGCACCGACAAGGTGCCGCGGGTCGCCGACCAGGCCGAGCCGAAGACCGCGCGCGTGGTCTCCCCCGCCCGCACCGACCGCGCCGCGCCCGTGCGCAGCAGCCCGGTCACCCGCCCGCGCACGTTCGGCCGTGCCCTGCTCGCGACGGCCGCTGCGACCCTCGTGCCCGGCGTCGGGCACCTCATGCTGCGCAGGCGCCGCAGCGGCACGCTCATCGTCGGCGTGTTCGTACTGCTCGTGCTGTCGGCGGTCCTGCTGGTCACGACGGCGAGCCGCGCCACGCTGCTGGCGAACCTGCTCTCGACGCGCGTGCTGGTGCTGCTCGCCGTCGGGGCGCTGGTGGCGGGTGCCGCGTGGATCGCGGTCATCGTCCGCACGTACCTGCTCGCCCGCCCCCGCCCGCTCGGCTTCGGCAAGCAGCTCGTGGGCGTGGTGGTCACCGCCGCGCTGTGCCTGGTGATCGCCGCCCCGTTCGGCTACGCGGCCAACCTCGCGAACGCGCAGCGGACCTTCATCGAGGACCTGTTCGGCGGCGACACCGGCGGCACCGCCGCGGCGGAGGCGATCGGGAAGCCGCGGCTGAACGTGCTGCTCGTCGGCAGCGACGCCGGCCCGGACCGCGAGGGCACCCGCACCGACACGATGATGGTGGCGAGCATCGACACCCGCTCGGGGCGCACCATCCTGTTCGGGCTGCCGCGCAACCTCGGGCACGTGCCGTTCCCGCCCGAGTCGCCGATGGGCAAGAAGTTCCCCGACGGGTTCTACAACCGGGCCGATCCGCTCTCCGGCGACTACCTGCTCAACGCCGTCTACGCGTGGGGGCGCGACCACCCGCAGGACGCACCGGCCACCCCGACCACCGATCCCGGCCTGAACCTGCTGCACCAGACGATCAGCTACATGCTCGGCCTGGAGCTGGACTACTACGTCGAGGTCAACATGGCCGGGTTCGCCGCGCTCATCGACGCGCTCGGCGGGCTGTGGGTCGACACCGGCCCCAACCCGGTCCCGGTCGGCGGCATCCTGCCCGACGGGCGGCGGGTCAAGCCGGACCGCTACATCCCGGCCGGCCGCCAGCTGCTCAACGGCGAGGATGCACTGGCGTTCGCCCGCTCGCGCACCGACTCCACCGACTACGCCCGCATGGGCCGGCAGCGGTGCCTGCTGCAGAACCTGCTGACCCAGAAGAGCCCGACGGACATCCTGGTGAACTTCCAGGCGGTCGCGAACGCCACCACCGACAGCGTCTCGACGAACATCCCGCAGGCAGTGCTGCCGTCCTTGGCGGCGTTGGCCGGGGAGGACACGGTGCGCCTGGAGAGCATCGCGTTCGACCCGAGCCTGCCGGACCCGAGCCGCCCGGACGGCAAGTTCTCCACGGCGCGGGTGAACACCGAGTACATGCGCGAGGTGGTGCAGCGGGCGATCAACGGCCAGCCGCTGCCGACCGTGGAGCCGACGGCCACGCCGCGCGCGTCGGCCTCGGCGAGCGTCACCCCGACCCCGCCGCCGACCGGGCCGCAGTCGCTCGCCGAGGTCTGTGGCTGATCAGCACGGCTGATCAGCACGGCTGATCAGCACGGCTGATCAGCACCGGCTGATCGACACCGGCTGATCAGCCCCGCCAGACGTACTCGACCTGCGGCCGGCCCTGGCTCCCGTAGCGGGACTGCCGGGTGGCCACGCCGATGTCAGCGAGGTGCTCGAGGTAGCGGCGGGCCGTGACCCGGGAGGCGCCTAGCCGCTCAGCCACCTCCGCGGCGGTGAGCGGAGCACCCGCCGCCTCCAGCACGCCCGAGACGGCGTCGAGCGACTCCCGGCTGATCCCCGGTGGCAGGCCGGGATCGGGGCCGGGCGCGCGCAGCGCGTCGAACAGCTCGTCCACGTCGCCCTGGGCCAGCACCGGCTCAGCCCGCAGCCGCTCGACGTAGGCGCGGTGGCTCGCGAGCTTCGCCGCCACGGCGCTGAACGTGAACGGCTTGACCAGGTACTGGGTGGCACCGAAGGCGACGGCAGCCCGCACGACCTCGACGTCCCGCGCACGGGTCACCATGATCACGTCAGCGGTCCGGCCCTCCGCCCGCATGCGGCGCAGCAGTTCCAGGCCGCTGGTGTCGGGCAGGTGCACGTCGAGGAGCACGAGATCGACGCCGGTGCTCGCGAGCAGGCGCAGCGCCTCCGCGCCGGTGCCGGCCGCCCCGGCCACCGTGAACCCGGGGACGCGCCGCACGTAGGCCACGTGGGCCTCGCGGGCCACCGGGTCGTCCTCGACGACGAGCGTGCGGATCACGCCGGCACCCGCCGGCCGGCCCGCAGCGGCAGCCGCACGGTGAACACCGCGCCCCGCTCGTGGTTGGCCGCGACCGCGCGGCCCCCGTTGCGGTGCGCGGCCTGCGACACCAGGGCCAGGCCGAGTCCGCGGCCCGGCCCGGCCGCGGCCTTCGTCGAGAACCCGCGGACGAACAGCCGGTCGGCGACGGCGGGATCGATGCCGGGCCCGGAGTCCTGCACCGCCAGCACCAGCTCGCCGTCGCCGGCCTGCGCGTCGAACCGGACCCAGCGCGGCGCCCCGCCCTCGAGCGCGGCGTCGATGGCGTTGTCGAGCAGGTTCCCCACGATCGTCACGAGGTCGCGGGGATCGGCGGCCCCCGCAGGCACGTGCGCGGTGTCGGCGACGGTGAGCTCCACGCCCCGCTCTGCGGCCTGCGCGGCCTTGCCGACGACGAGCGCGGCCAGCTCGGGCACCTCGACGGCGGCCAGCACCGCGTCGGTGAGCTGCTGGGCGACCGCCAGCTCCTTCTCGGCGTAGGCGAGGGCCTCGTCGGCGCGGCCCAGCTCGATGAGCGCGACGACGGTGTGCAGCCGGTTGGCCGCCTCGTGGGCCTGGGCGTTGAGGGAGTCGGCGAAGCCGCGGATGGTCTGCAGCTCGTCGGTGAGCGCGCGCAGCTCGGTGTGGTCGCGCAGGGTCACGACGGTGCCGAGATCGCGTCCGTCGCGGACGGCGGGCTGCTGGTTGACCACGACGATGTGCTCGGCGGTCAGGTGGATCTCGTCGGCGGCGACGGCGCGTTCGGCGAGCGCGGGCCCGAGCGGGGCGCCGACGGCCTCGGTCACCGGCCGGCCGACGACCTCGCCGGACAGCCCGAGCAACCGCCGCGCCTCGTCGTTGACCAGCTGCACCCGCCCCGCGGGGTCGAGCAGCAGCATGCCCTCGCGCACCGAGTGCAGCACCGCGCCGTAGTAGGCGTACATCCGCGACAGCTCCGCTGGACCCAGGTCGTGGGTGGTGCGGCGCAGCCAGCGGCTGATCAGCCACGTCCCGGCCGCGGCGACCACCAGCGCGAGCGCGGCGATGCCCAGCACCAGCGACAGCGACTCGCCCAGCGCCGCCGCCACCGCCGTGACGCGGCGGCCCACCGACACCAGCGCGACCACCTGCCCGTCCACCTCGACCGGCACGACGGCGCGCACGGATGGCCCCAGCGTGCCGGTGAAGGTCTCGGTGATGGGCCGCCCCTGCGCGGCCGGGGCGATCGTGCCCAGGAACCGCCGGCCGACCTCGGTGGGCGTGGGGTGGGTGTAGCGGATGCCCTCGGACGTCATGACGACGACGAAGTCGGTGGCGGTCCGCCGGCGCACGTCCTCGGCCAGCGGCTGCAGCAGCTCCGTCGGGTTCGGGGCGGCCAGCGCCGCCGCGACCGCGGGATCGGCGGCCAGGGTGTGCGCGATCCCGAGCATCTCGCGGGCCGCGGCCTCGTCGTTGGCGCTGCCGAACTCCGCCGACGCCCCCGCCGTCACGCCCGTGAGCACGAGCGCCACGACGGCGGCCTGGAGGACGAAGACGCGGCGGGCGAGGCTCCACGACCGGGCGAACGCAATGAACGAAACCGTGGCTGCCATCACACCTCCCCCCATGCTGTGGCGCATGGTCGTCGGCTGAGGTCCGCCGACGCAAACCCGACGGACTGGGGAGCACCGTGGCATCCACACAACCAGGTACCGGCACCGCCCCGCGCGAGCGCGACCGGACCCACTACCTGTACCTCGCCGTCATCGCAGCTGTGCTGCTCGGCATCGCGGTGGGCTTCGCCTTCCCCGGGGTGGGCAAGAGCCTCAAGCCGCTCGGTGACGGGTTCGTCGCCCTCATCAAGATGATGATCAGCCCGATCATCTTCTGCACGATCGTGCTGGGCATCGGCTCGATCCGGGAGGCCGCCAAGGTCGGCAAGGTGGGCGGGCTGGCGATCGGCTACTTCCTGCTGATGTCGACGTTCGCGCTGGCCATCGGGCTGGTCGTGGGCAACGTGCTGGAGCCGGGCACCGGGCTGGACGTGTCGCAGATCGGCGGCACGGTGCCCAGCACCGAGCAGGAGGGCACCGTCGAGTTCCTGCTGGGCATCATCCCGACCACCCTGTTCTCGCCGCTGGTCGGCGACAGCGTGCTGTCGACGCTGTTCGTCGCGCTGTTGGTCGGGTTCGCGCTGCAGGCGATGGGCGAGGCGGGCAAGCCCGTCCTGCGCGGGCTCAAGCACGTCGAGAAGCTGGTGTTCCGCGTGCTGGCGATGATCATGTGGGTGGCGCCGGTCGGCGCGTTCGGCGCGATCGCGGCGGTCGTCGGGGCCACCGGGGCGGCCGCACTCGTCGCGCTCGCCCAGATCATGATCGGGTTCTACCTGACCTGCTTGATCTTCGTGTTCGTGGTGCTCGGGCTGGTCCTGCGGTTCGGCACCGGACTGTCGATCTTCGCCCTGGTGCGCTACCTGGCGCGCGAGTTCCTGCTGATCGTGTCCACGTCGTCGTCGGAGTCGGCGCTGCCGCGGCTGATCGCGAAGATGGAGCACGTCGGCATCTCACGGCCGGTCGTGGGCATCACGGTGCCGACGGGCTACTCGTTCAACCTCGACGGCACCGCGATCTACCTGACGATGGCGTCGATCTTCATCGCGGACGCCCTCGGCACCCCGCTCTCGATCGGCGACCAGATCGCGCTGCTCATCTTCATGATCATCGCGTCGAAGGGGGCGGCGGGCGTGTCCGGAGCCGGGCTGGCCACGCTGGCCGGCGGCCTGTCCTCGCACCGGCCCGACCTGGTCGACGGCGTCGGCCTGATCGTCGGCATCGACCGGTTCATGTCCGAGGCCCGCGCCCTGACCAACTTCGCCGGCAACGCGGTCGCGACCGTGCTGATCGGCAACTGGGTGGGCGAGCTCGACCGCGCGAAGGCCGAGCGGGTGCTGGCCGGCCAGGAGCCGTTCGACGAGGCGACCATGCTCGACGACCACCCGACCGCCGAGCAGACACCGGTCTTGGCAGCGAGCTCGCCCCGCGCGTGACGGCCGAGCCGTGGGCCGCCCCGGCGTGTCGCGCGCCGGGGCGGTTCCGCGCCCGCTCGACGAGGTCCGCACCGCGCCGCGACCGTGCGCGGCCACCTCTCGACACACCCGCCCCTACCAGGAGGAACTACCTCACGTGATCGGGGAATTCACCCTCCGGATCGACGCCGCACGGTGATCGTGTCGTGACCACCGGGAGATCCTCATCGCCTCGAAAACCCGGCCCGAGCAGCGGACCGTCAGTGGCTTCTGCCACTCTTGGCCCGAAGTGACCTGCGCAGACATCCGTTCGGGGTCTGCCTGGAGAGGGAAAGGAACCGACATGGCTCTGCCCACGCTCACCCCTGAGCAGCGCGCCGAGGCCCTGAAGAAGGCCGCGGCCGCCCGCACCGCACGCAAGGAGCTGCGCGAGGCCATCGCGTCGGGCAAGGAGACGATCTCCGACGTCCTCGGGCGCGCCAAGACCGACCAGATCGTCGGCAAGACCAAGGTGGCCGACCTGCTCAAGAGCCTGCCCGGCTACGGCCCCGCCAAGGTCTCCGCGCTCCTGGAGGCCACCGGGATCGACGCCTCCCGCCGCGCCGCCGGCCTCGGCGAGCGCCAGCGCCAGGCGCTGATCGACGCCCTCAAGTAGGTCCCGCACCGGCAGTCCGGGCGCCCGGTCCCGCCATGAGCGGGGCCGGGCGGGTCCGGACCGGTGATCAGAACCTCGTGGACGCGGCGGGCGCTGGACGGCAGTCTGTGGCCGTGGAGCGCTACGTCGACGTCGCACCGGGTGTCCGGCTATGGGCCGAGTACCTCCCGGCCACCGGGCCCACCCCGGGCGCCCCGATCCTGCTGATCATGGGCGCCAACACCAGCGGGCTCGCCTGGCCGGACGAGCTGGTCACCCGGCTCGCCGAGCACCACCCCGTGATCCGCTACGACCACCGCGACACCGGGCGCAGCACCTGGTCGGAGGACGATCCCGACTACGGACCGATCGAGCTCGCCCAGGACGCGATCGCCGTGCTCGACGCGTTCGACGTGCCGCAGGCGCACCTCGTCGGCATGAGCCTCGGCGGCATCCTCGTCCAACTGCTCCTGCTGGACCATCCTGAGCGCATCGCCACCGCCACGGTGTTCTGCACGGGCCCGCTGCCGCTGCCGGGCGTGGAGCTGCCCGGCCCGGCGGAGCCGCTGCTGCGGATGTGGGCCGAGCTGGACGACCCCCGCGACGCGGAGGGCGAGCTGACCTGGCGCGTCGAGCACTGGCGACTGCTGAACGGCACCGGCACCCCGTTCGACCCGGCCGAGTTCCGCGCCCTCGAGGAGCGGATCATCGCCCACACCGGTCACATCGACGCCCCCAGCGCGCACGCGCGGATGGTCATCGAGGGTCTCGACCGCGGCGCCGAGCTGGCCGGCGTCGACGTCCCGACGCTGGTGATCGAGGCACCCGACGACCCCGCCTATCCCCCGCCCAACCACGGCACGCTCGCCCGCGCGCTCGGCGCGGGGCGGCTCGTGCGGATCCCGGGCATGGGGCACGCGATCAACCGCACGGTGATCCCGCCGCTGGCCGCGGCCATCCTCACGCAGACGCAGCAGCGCACACCCAGCCACGCCTGACGGGCCGGGACGCAACGAACGGCACTTTCGTGCACCTGGAGTGGACGAAAGTGCCGTTCGTTGCTCTAGCCGGGCCTGAGCCGGGGCCTTGACCGGGGCCTGAGCCGGGGCCTTGATCGGGGCCTGAGCCGGGGCCTTGATCGGTGCGGCGGCCGGGGCGGGTCAGGGCTCAGGAGGCGAACCGCTCCTGGGCGTCGGCCCAGTTCACGACGTTCCACCAGGCCTTGACGTAGTCC
>NZ_FRAP01000005.1 GCF_900142365.1 Pseudonocardia thermophila
CACCCATAGAGTGGGAAGTCATGTATAGTGACACCATCGCCCAACGGGGCGAGGTGGCCTGAACCTCAGCCTCTCGCGAACCCAGGACGGTTCAGCCGCGAACCCTCCGGCAACACACCACCCACACCAGACCGCACATCAAGATTCGCCGCAGCCAACGCCGCCGAACTCACCCCCGGCAAACGCGCCGCCAACGACTCCCACGTATCACCCGCAACCGTCCGCAACACCCGACCAGCAACCACCTCCTCCACCACGACACGCCCACCGCCGTCATGCGGAACCGCCCCCACCGGACCCGACAACGGCCCCCACACAACCGCCGCCGCAAGCGCAACACCAACACCCACCAGCGCGGCACCCTTGCCGAACGCGCGCAGGAGCCGGGACCGGCGGCCAGGCCGGGTCGACGCGACCGTCCGGTCGGACGGACCGACGGTGGCCGACGTCGCCGCGGAGCGGGCGGGGCGGTTCGGCGGGCCGCGGTTGCGCACCACCCGTCCGGTGTCGGTCGCGGCGGCGCTGGATCCCGCTCCGGCCCGCGCGCCCGCCACGAGCACCGGCGCGGCGTCACCGCCCAGCACGGCCGCGGGCCCGCCGCCGGCGCCCGCCGCGCCGCCGCGCCCGCCCACCACCGTGGCCGGCCAGCCACGCGCATCGCCCGGTTGCGCGCCGGTCCGCTGCAGGTGCGCGTCGAGCACGAGGAGGGCCTCCCGCTGGCCGATCGCGCGCAGACCGCCCGGCCGGCGCAGCGCACCTGATCCGTGCCGGACGAGGGCCTGCAGCTCGGCCTCGGTGAGGGCACCCGCGCGCGCCCGCACCAACAGGTCGAGTGCGGCGACCGGCAGCTGCGCCCGGTCCGCGTCGGTGAGCAGGCCGGCGCGGTCGCGGGCGAGCAGCACGTCGGCCAGCGCGGCGAACCGGGCGATCTCGGCGAGGGCACGCAGGTCGTCGAGCAGCTCCGGCGTCGCCTGGAGGTCGGGCGCAGGCGGCAGACCGGCCGCGATCCGCAGCGCGACAGCGAGATCGGCCTGTGTCCAGTCGGTGCGGGTCGCGAGGTCCGCTGCCAGGTGCCGGTCGCGCATCTCCGGCCGCACCGCGGCGCCGCCGGCCGGCGCAGCGGCAGCCAGCGCGACGCGGATCGCCACGACCACCGACCTCCGCAGGCCGAGGGCGGCGAGCTGCGCGGCGGGAACTGTCGCCAGCTGCGTGATCGACGTGATGCCCGCCCGGACCAGAGTGTGGTACGCGAGATCGCGGTGGCGGCCGGGCAGCGCCGCGATCAGCGTCTCGATGCGGTCCATCGGCCGCTGCCAGAGCAGGGTGTGCTCGGCGGGCGTCAGCCCGTCACCGCTCGAGACCTCCGACAGCCACTTCCGCACCTGCGCCCAGACCCCCGGGATGGGCGTCTGGAGCAGCCTGCTGAACGCAGCCGGGTCGAGCGCGACGGCCGAGGCGATGACGCGGTCGCGGACCAGTCGCTGGGTCTGCCGCTCGGTGAGATCGGGCGCGGTGTCGAGCATCTCGTCGTGGATCTGCGCCCGCACGTCCGCGGCGGTCTGCCCGAGCGCCTCCGCGAGCAGCATCAGCGCGGCTGCCTCGGCCATCACCGCGGCCCGCTCCGCGGCCTCCGACCACACCCGGCGGCCGGCCGGCACGGTCGTTCCGGCCATCGCGTCGGTGACCCGATCACGGGTCAGCTTCTCGATCACCGTGCCCGGGCGCTGCGGGTCGAGCCCGAGGTACCAGTCGACGCCGGCCGGCCCCTCCACCGGGACACCGAGCTGCTCGGCGATGCGGGCCCGCGACGCGCCGGACGCGTAGGCGAGGAACGCCTGCAGTTCTCGATCGGTGAGCGCTGTGAGCCGCAGCCGCTCGGCGGGATCGCCCACCGGCGCCGCGTCGGTCTCGCCCGTCCGCCGCTCGATCAGCAGCTGCTCGGCGACGGCGACGGTCGCGGCGAGCTCTGCCGTGTCCATGCCGAGCCGTTCGGCAAGCTCGTCGGCGCGCTCGATCGCGGTGAGCCCGTCGAGCAGGCTCTGCTGGGCCGCGACGGCCTGCTCGACGTCCGCGGCCGTGTAGCGGTAGGGCTGCCACGATCGCTGCGGGATCAGGTCGGCGACCTCGAGCGCGGCGTAGTGCTCGGCGAGGCTCCGCGGAGCGTGCTCGACGGGGTACCGGTTGACCAGCTCCGTCAGGCGCAGGTTCTGCGCTTCGGTCAGTCCGGGGATCTGCTGACCCGCCCGGGCGGCGGTGAGCTGCAGCAGGTCGACGCCCGCCGGGTTGGCAGGCGGTACGGACCGCTGCGCCGCGGGTCCGTCGATGTCGATCCGCCCGGTCAGCGGCGCCTCGTGGACGGCGGTGCGCTGCTCGTACCGCGCCGCCAGCTCGGCTTCCTGCCGGGCCAGCTCGAAGAGCGTGTCCACGCCGACGGAGTCGAGGACCGGCGGGACGGGTTCGGCCTCCACCCGAGGAGCCCGGTACTCGCGCTTCCCGGGCGGCTGCAGCACCCGGTCCTCCAGCGACCGGTGAACGGTCGAGCTTCCGTTCTCACCCTGGCGGCCGGCCCGGCCGCGCCCCTGCATCTCGATCCGGACGGACTCCGGGAACTCGGTGATCACGACGTGCAGCCCGCCGGCCTCGTTCAGCAGGTCGTGCGCCGCACGCACCTGCTCTTCGGCCTCGAGCCGGGCGGCGCGCAGGATCGACTCGTAGGCGGCCTTGTCGCGGGCCGCCAAGCCGGGGTGCTCGCGGTGCGCGATCTCGCGAGCCAGGTACTCGGAGTGACCGCCGAGCGGCGGGTCGACGCCGCGGTTCGCCCGGTTGGTCGCGACGGTGATCCGGCCGGGCCGCCCGGCCTCGGCGAGTACCTGGTCCATCTCGGCGCCCTCGGTCAGGGCGGTGACGAGCTTGTGACCGTGGTCTGCCTTCGTCAGTCGCTCGGAGAGGGCGACCGCATCGAGCTCCGAACCGGCGAGCACCAGGACCGGGCGACCGGACTCCGAGACCTGAACGATCTCGTCGAAGATGCCGTCCCACTTCTCGGCCGCGGTGCGGTAGGTGACCGTCGTGTCTCGGCGGTTCATGCCCTTGTGGGGCCGGATCTCGACGACGTCCTTGCCGGTCAGGCGCGGCCCCCCGGCCGTACCGGTCATCCCGGCGTACGGGCGGCCCTCCAGGAACTCCAGGACCGTCATCGAGTCGAGCACCTGGGCCGGCGTGCCGATCGGGACGTTCTCTGCGTACTCGACGGCCTCGTGGAGACCGTTGTTCCAGCGGCGCCCGTCGCTGAGCAGCTCGCCGTGCTTGTCGACGATGAGGATGCGGCCGTCGTCCGTGCGGACGTAGTGGACGTCCCGCTGCAGGATCAGGTCGGCGGCCAGCGCGTTCTCGACGCGCCGCTGCAGCGCCGCACCGTCGGGTCCGGTGAGGTCGCGACCGGCGACCCCGTGCACCTCCTTCGTGAGCGTGCGGATGTGTTCGACACCAGCGCGGGTCAGTCGCACGCCGCCGCGGCCGACGGTGAAGTGCACGGCCGGGTCGAGCTGCGTTGCCGTGTGCGCCGCCCAGGCGAGCTCGGCCACCGGCGCCGTGGCGTCCTCGACCGGCTTCGACAGCACGTGCGGGGTGTGACCCTCGTCGAGCAGGACGCGGTCGACCTCGTCGATGAGTCGGAAGCCGCCGCGGTTCTGGTGCACCGGCTCGCCGCGCGCGTTGCGGGCCCGCAGCACGTCGAACACCAGCTCGCTGACCATGCCTATCGCGATGTCGGCGCGGTAAGCGGTCCACTTACCGGACCACGTACGGGTCGGCACGACCACGTCGACCGTCACCCCGAGCCGATCTGCGATCGGCCGGAGCGTCGCGTACACGTCACGCACGAGCTTCTCGTTCAGCGTCAGCCACTGCACGCCCCGCTCCGCGGCGGGGACACCGCGAGCGTTGCGGGCATCCAGGGCGTGCGCGAGCGCCGCCAGCGATCCGGTGAGCGTCTTGCCCTCACCGGTGAGCATCTGCACGACGTCCCCGCGGGCGAGGGCGATCGCCGCAGCGATCTGGTCGTCCCGCGGTGTCTTGCCCGTACGACGCGCGGCCTCGCAGGCGAGGGCGGTGCACTCGATCAGCGCATCCTCGACCGTGAGCTTTCCACGCCGTACGTCCTCGGCCAGCTCCTGGTACGACCGCAGGATCTCGCCGTCGGTGAGGCGCCGGACCCCCTGCCACACGGAGTGGGTCGCAGCGACCTCGGCGGCGAAGTCCGCGTCCGTCCGGGTGCCGGACGTCCGAGCCTGCTCGGTGGTGCCCGGAGGCGGCAGGCCGATGTTGTCGGCCGCCGGATCCAGCTGCCGCGCCTCGCCGTCCCGGGTGGGCGGCGCGGCGTGGTCGTCCGTGTGCGGGTGCTGGCTGCCGTCGCGCCCGGCGAGACCGGGCGCCGCGTCGTGGCCGCCACCAGCGGTGTGCGGCCGGGCGCCGTTCACGCGCTCGGTGGGCGACGCGGGTAGCGCCGGTGTGCCGGGGTCACCCACCGGGCGCGCCGGCCGGGACGGGTCACCCGACCCATTACGACCAGCGGAGCCACCGGGGGGGCCGGGTCCGTCGGGCGCAGCGGCCTGGGCGAGCGAGGTCCTGCCGACACCGTCGGTCAGCGAAGCCAGATCGGGCAGCGCGTACGGCTCGCCACGCACCCCGGTCTCGATCTCGGCGAGGTGGTGGCGGACGAGGTCGGCGAACCCCTCCTGGCTGATCCTGCTGTCGCGGACCGCCTCGACGAGGCGCTGGTCGACGACGATCAGGTCGTCGCGGGTGAAGAGGACGTAGTCCCCCTTGTGCATCTGCGGGTCACGAACGAAGTCGTCCACGACGCACAGGCCGCGGCAGCCGGCCGCCCTGATCTCCCGGGCCGGCACGCCCGACAGCCCGGCGAGCTCGACCGGGGTCAGCTGCGCGGCCGGTGTCGTCGGCCGGACGGTGGCGGCCGGTGCGCCGACGCCGCGCAGCAACTGGTCGGTCTGCACGATCCCGCCGATCCGCTCCACCCGGCGCTGGCGGATCTCCACCCCACGCTGGCCGAGCTCGTCGGCCAGCCGCGGACCGACGAACCGGTCGAGCCAGGCCGGTGTCGCGTCGCGACTCACCACGCGCGCTGCGAGACCGAGCTGCGCGGCGGCCACGGCCTCCGGGCTCACCCTGCTGCTGAACTGCAGGCCGAGCTTCCCGTACGCCCGCAGCGTGCCGATCAGGCCAGGGATGTAGCGCGTCCCGGTGAAGTTGATCCGGCCGAACACGCCACCGCGGGCGATGACCTTCCCGGCGAGGCCGGCGGTGGTGAGCCGGCCCGCCGTGGTCGAGAGGGTGTGGGAGAGGCCGATGGAGCGCATCCCGGGGACGATCCGCCCCGCCTCGATGCGGCCGAGGCCGTGATCGCGCAGGATGGTCGCGGCGGCCGTCGCGGCCGTGGCCAGACGCGGCGCCACCAACTCCGTGCCACGGCCGACCGCGAAGCGCGCGGCGGCGAAGTTGATCTTCAGCGGGGTCATCGCCGTGTTGCCCAAGACGACGCCGCTGTGCCAGGCCACCTTCGCGGCGACGTTGAGGCCGGCCGAGACGGAGGCGAGCCACCCGCTGCTGGCGGCCAGGGCGCCACGGATCCCCGTCGAGGACGTCCCGAGCTTGCCGGCGAGCGCGCCCGCCCCCTTCACACCGAGCGAGAGGCCCTTGAGGACCGCACCGGCCCCCGCCGCGACCAGCGCGACCGTTCCGACATCCTCCAGCGCCGTGGAGAACGGCCGGAAGTAGTAGTCGTCGCCGAGGCTGCGCTTGTCGGTGACCCAGCGGTCCCAGAAGTTGACGGCTCCCTGCGCGATGCCTCCGGTGAGTGGACGGTTCTCGGCGTAGCCGGCCAGCCCGTCGCCCCACGACTCGAAGGTGACCCAGCTCTTCAGCTCCTTGCCGACGGCGTGCAGCAGGCCCGGCACCGCACCGGTGACGACGTCCCAGGCGTCCCGACCCAGGTTCTTGAAGAAGCTGGGCACCGACTTCTCGGTGTTGCGCCCGAGCATGATGACCTTGCCGTCGAGCGCCGCGGACCAGCCGTCCACGCAGCCGCCGGAGGACTCGTCGCAGACCCTGTTGTCCTCGCCACCCGGTGCCTTCACGTGCAGGGTGAGCTTGGTGTGCTCGTCGTAGACGCGGCCACCGGTCTCGGCGCGCTCCGAGGTGGCGTCGCCGTAGCAGATCCCGTTGCCGCCCGTGCTGCAGTCGGCGAGGGTGTCCCAGTCGGAGTCGACGTGGATGCGGACCTGTCCACGGCACGTCCCGTTCGTGTCGGTGCAGTTGCCGGAGGCGACCGCGACACCACGGCGCTCGTCGTCGCCGCCCATGGTGAACGCACTCACCGAGATCGAGCAGCTGCCGGCCTGCTCCGCGGCGCAGGCCTTGTGGGCCTCGGCATCGTTCTTGTCCGACGCGTGCGAGGCATCGGCCTTCGCCTCGTAGGAGCAGGTCACACCGGCGCTGCCGAGGCACCAGGCCACCGCGTCGGCCCGGTGCTCCTCGGTGTTGACCTCGGCGTTGGCCGCGATCGAGCACCATCCGCCGCCGACGTTGCCGGAGTCGGAGCACGAGCTGCGCGCGCTCGCGGTGAGCTTGCCGTCGTCGCCGCTCCCCTGCTGAGAGCCGCTGGCGGAGAACTCGTACGTGCAGCCTGAGGCCGGGCCGTCGGTGTCGCAGCTGGAACCGAACTCCAGGTGCGCCGGGATGGTCTTCGGCACAGGCTGGATGCACCCGTGGGGGCTGGTGCACGGCGGCGGCGCGTCGATGTACTCGTCGACGAACTTGGCGACGGAGATCGACGAGCAGAACCCGGCCGTCTCCTTGCAGTCCGACGGGTTCTGCGAGGTCTTCATCCGGCCGTCGGGCGACTCGGCGTAGGCCCGGGTGCTGGTCTCGACCCGGGTGCACTTGGCGGCGCCGTCGCCCTGGCAGGCGGCGAACGCGGCCACCCTGCCGGCCTCGGGGTCGTAGGACACCGTGCCGGTGAGGTTGCAGCCTCCAGAGGTGCCGGAGCAGTCGGCGAGAGCGGAACCGGTGTGCCAGTCGTGCGCGGCGCGCTGCTCCAGCGATCCCTTGACGTGCGCTTCCTGGGTGCAGTGCGGACCCGCCGGGTAGCAGCTGGTCTGCACGTTGACCCGGGCCGGCAGGTAGACCGGGATCGGCTTGCCGTTCTCGTCGAGGACCTGGTTGCCCTGCTCGTCCGTCTCGAACAGGTAGATCTTGTTGCCGTTCTCGTCCAGGACCGGGCGGCCCTGGTCGTCCACCTGGTAGGCCTGCTCCGGGTCGAGCGCGACGAACTTGCCGTAAACCGTGCAGAGGCCGCCGGTCCGCACGCAGTCGACCTTGCCGTCGCCGGTGATCGTGCCCAGCTCGGGCCCGTTCGGCTCAGCCTGGCCCTCGCGGCTGATCGAGCCGACGAGGTGCGCCTCCGACTTCGTGCACGTGGCGCCCTCGGACTGGCAGTCGGAGAACGCGGTGATCTCGCCGGTCTTCTTGTCGTAGGCACCACCCACGACGGTCGAGCACCAGCCGCCGGTGCCGGAGCAGGCGTTCTCTGCAGTCGCCCGGATCGCACCACCCGGCGCCTGGATGGTCGCCGAGGTCTTCGACCAGTGCGAGCAGGATCCGGCGCCCGTGTTCTGGCAGCCGGTGCCGACGACGAGCATCGGCGGAGTCGGGGTGCCGTCCTCGGCGACGCCGGCCGGGTGGTACTTCGCCACGCCGGTCAGGCCGCACGACCCGACGCCGCCGCGGCACGTCCCGCCGCCGGTGCCGGTGAACTCGCCACCCGGGGACTTCGCGTCGATGCTCAGGTTGGCCCAGCGGCTGCACGACCCTCCCGAGGTCGCGCAGTACGAAGACAGCTCGAGCCTGCCGGTCTCCTCGTCGTGGACAGCGCGCGAGCCGGTCGCGCAGTAGCCGCCCGACGCCTGGCTGCCCGAGCACGTGCCACCCGCGTCGCCGCTGATCCCGTTGCCCTTGGCGGACGCGGCCGACCGCGTCGCGTAGTACGCGGAGCACGACCCGGTGCCGGCGCATCCGGCCTGGGCGAACGCGTTCTCGGCGTCGACCTTCACGACGGCCTGGGTGCTGCAGTACCCGCCGGAACCGCCGCCGGAGCAGCTCGACCGCGCCTCGCCGTGCTGGCCGCCGACCGTCTGCGAGGCCTCGGCGTGGCTGGAGTACGAGGCGGTGCAGTTCGTGGCCCCGCTGCAGCCCGCGGCGGCGTACGAGTAGCCCTTGCCCGCCCGGGCCACGGCGTGCACCGCGATCCCGCCGGAGCCCTCGCCGACACCACCGCCGCTGCCCGACGCGTTGGCGTGCGCCCAGGACCGGTGAGTGCCGTCGTCGTAGGAGGCGGAGCCGGAGGCACTGGCCGAGTAGGAGTAGCGGCAGTTCGCCGCGCCCACGCAGGACGCGGACGCCGTGGCCTGCCCCGGACCGGCCCAGGCGCGCGCCGACACCGCGACCCCGCCGTGGCCGACACCACCACCCCCCGAGCCAGCGGCGTACGCGCTGGCGCGGGATCCGCTGGACGCCGCGGACGCAGAAGCGCTCGCCGAGTAGGAATGGCGGCAGTTCGGGGCGCCGGTGCACGATGCAGCCGCCGAGGCCCAGCCCGGGCCGGCTGTGGCCCGCACCGCGACCGCGACCGCGCCCCGGCCCCTGCCACCGCTGCCGGAGCCGGACGCCGACGCGCTGGCCCGGCTGCCGGGCCCGGCCGCCGACTCCCCGGCGCGCGCTGCGTACGAGTGGTGGCACTCGACACCGTCTGTGCCGCGGCACTCGGCCATGGCCTGCGCGGTCCCGCGCGCAGCCTGGGCGCTCACCAGCGCCGCGCCGGAGCCGGTGGTGCCCCGGCCGTGCGCGGTCGCGTCGGCGCGGGAGGTGGCCGAGCGGGCGTGCCCCTCGGCGCGGAAGGAGAACGCGCAGTCCGCTCCCGGCGTACCGGCGCACTCAGCGCCCGCCAGCGCGTAGTCCGAGGTCGCGCCGACCTGCACCGCGCCCGAGCACTGTCCGTCGGTCGCGGCGGTGCAGGCCGACCGCGCGCTGGCAGTGTGCGCGCCGCCGGGAGCCGGGGACTGCGCGGCGCCCTGGAGCCGGGTCGTGCAGCCGGTGCCGACGCAGCCGGCCTCCACTCGGGCGAGCCCGTCGCGGGCCGAGCCGCCCGTCACCACCTGGCAGGCCGGGCCCGCGCACTCGGCGACGCCGACGGCGTGGCTGGTGCGCGCGGTCCGCGGCGCGGATCCGGTCCGCAGCGCGTCGGCGATCGTGGCGGGATCATCGGTGGCGACGGTGACGCTGCGGCCGGAGACGGGGCAGGCCCCGGCCGCCGTCGAGCAGGCGCCCTCGATCGACGCGCCGGTGACGCCGGTGCGGTTCTTGCCGGTCGGCGCGACACCGACCTGGCCCTCGGTCACGAGCGCGGCGACGCAGTCCTCGGCACCGGAGCACGCGGTGGTGCCCTCGGCGGTCGAGACGGACGTGGGGTCGGTGGCTGCGCCGTTCGCGGCCGGGCGGCGGGCGGCCCGCGCTGCGTCAGCGGCATCTCCGTCGGGGCTGGCCGCGGTCGCGGTCCGGCCGGTGACGGTGCCGATGCAGCCGGCGGGGCAGTCGATCTGCGCGGCGGCCTGCGTGGACCCGGACCAGCCGGGGAGCGTCCGCCGGCCCTTCGGATCGTCGGGGTCGGCCTGCCCAGAGCCGTACGCGGTGACGGCGGTGGCACCGGCCTCGGCCGCGCATCCGGTCGGCCCGCCGAGGCATGCGGCCTCCATGCGGGAGTGGCTCCGCGCCAGGTCGCCGGCCGTGTAGGTGGCGTCGGCCGTGGTCGCGGCCGCGCACAGCGGGCCGGAGCACTGCGCCAGCGCGTTCGACGTGGCGTAGGTGGCCGGGGTGTCGGTGACCGGCTTCGCGGCGAGCTCCGCGGCGGCCTCCGCCGCCTTCGTCGCCTCCGCGGCGGCCTTCTTCGCCTCGGCGGCCTTCTCGATGTCTTCGGTTGTCGCGCCCGGGCGGGCGGCGATGCGCTGCGCGCGCTCGGCGGCCTTGCGGGCATCGGCGGCCTGCTGGGCGAGCTGTTCGGCAGCGGTCTGGTTCTGTTCGGCGACGATGTCGGCCACGACCTGGCCGGACGCCGCGATCGAGCTGGTGCGGACCTGGCAGTCGGCCTGGCCGGTGACGCAGGTGCCGCTGGTGGTGCTCGCGCCGGTCGGAGGACCGCGGGAGCCGTCGGCGCCGGTCATGTTCTGCGGGCCGTCCGTGCCCGCGGCGGAGGTGCGGGCGGTGCCCGCGCAGCCGTTGCCGGAGCCTGCGCAGTCGAGGGCGGCGTCGGCCATCGTCCAGGACGACGCGCCCGGCACCGTCGGCCCGCCGGTGTTCGCGCTCGAACCGGGTGCGGTCGGCGCGGGCGGCACCGCGGGCTCCTGGCCCGACGGGCCCTGCCGGCCGGTCGGCTCGTCACCAGTGGTGCCGGAGGTCGTGGTCGCGTTGCTCGTCGGGGCGGCCTGCAGGATCGGCGCGATCCGGTTCGCGTCCGGACCGGAGGAGGCGCCCGAGTTCGACACGCCCTGGCAGATCCCGCCGGTGACGCCCTCACAGACGCTCTCGCTCCACGAGCCGCGCGGGTTCGGCGAGACGCTCGGGTCGGTCGCGGTCGCTCCCGACGACGCGGTGCCGGTGCAGCCGCGCCCGTCCTGGCAGATCACCAGGGCCCCGGCCGCCGACGCCGCGGAGGCGCCCGCCGGCAGCCGCGCCGCGTTGGTGGCCTGCCCGTCACCGGCGAGGGCCAGCGCCGCGCCGGGGCCGCTCGCGGCGGTCGAGACCGACCGCACCTGGCAGCCGCCCGTGCCGCCCGTGCAGGACGCGGTACCGGTCGAGGTGCGCGGACCCACGGTCGTGCCGTCGAACGCGCTGCTGGTGGTCGTGACCGTGCCCGCGCAGACCGCGCTGCAGTCCAGGACCGCCTCCGACCGCGCCACCGACGACGGGCCGGTGAGCGACTGCCCGGCCAGCGGCTCGCCGGTCTCGGGATCGATCGTCACGTGGTCGGGTGCGCTGGATGCGGCCGCGGTCGAGCGGCCGGTGCAGCCGCCGCCGGTCACGGTGCACTCGCTGGTGGTGGAGCTCCCCCGCGCGTCCGGGCTCACCGCGGTGTCGCGCGCGCTCGTCGCTGCCAGGGTGGTGCCGCCGCATCCGGTGTCCGCACCGGAGCAGGACACCTCCGCGGTGGTGGTCGAGACCGACACCGGGCCGGTCACCGGCTCCACACCGGCCGCCACCGCCTGCGCGTCGCGGGCGGAGCGGTTCTCCACCGCGGTGGTCGCCGCGGTCGAGCAGGAGCCGCCGACGCCGTGGACGGTGCACTCGGTGGTGGCCCGGCTGTCCCGCACGCCGGTGACGTCACCGCTCGCGGAACCGGAGGTGCTGGCGGCGCCCTTGCCGGCGCAGCCGTCCTGCGCGCACTCCGCGTTCGCGCTCGCCTCGCTCGCAGCCGTCAGCTGCCGCTCGGCCGGCGTGTCGGCGAACCACGACCAGCGCTGGTGCGCGGTGGAGTCGCCCACCTCGGAGCGGGCCCGGCTGCTGCACTGACCACCCGCGGTCTCGCACGAGGCCGAGGCCTTCGTCTCCCGCACCGCCGTGACCGGCTTCGCCTCCGCCGTGGCGGCATCCGCGGCCTTCGGATCGGCCGGGGCGCGGCCCGGAGCGGCGATCTTGCCGGTGGTGGCGGTGTTGGTGGATCCGGTGCAGGTGTCGGTGTCGCAGTCGACCCACGCCTGCACCGCGGACACGGCCGCACCGTCGCCGTCGACCGTCGCGCCCGGGGTCCGGGTGAACTCGCTCGTCTCCGCCTCGTACGACCAGCGCGCCCGCTCCCGGGCGGTCGGGTTGTCCGCCCGCGTGTCGGACGTCGCGCCGCACGAACCCTCGGTGACGGTGCAGTCGGCCGATCCGGACCCGTCGCGAGTGGTGGCCACGCCGTCGGCGGTCGAGGCGGTCGCCGCCTTCCCGCTGCCGGACCCGTCGATCTCGACGCTCGCCCGCGAAGCCCCCTCGCCTCCGCGGACCGCGTCCGAGCCGGAACGCGCCCAGCACCCGCCGCCCGTGATCGAGCAGTCGGCCGCCGCCGTCGTCCCCCGAGACCGCGGCTTCTCGGCCGCAGGCTCGCCAGTGGCCTCGGCAGCGGTCTTGGCAGTGGTCTCTCCAGTGGTCTTGTCGGTGGCCTTGCCAGTGGTCTCGTCGGTCGCCTCGACCACCGCGGGGATCACCGTGTGCTCGCCGTTGCTGGACGTCGCCGCGGCACCCGTGCAGCCGGCCGCGTCCGACGCGCAGCGGGCGGACGCCTCGGCCGTCGTCTCCTCACCGAGCTGCACGCGGGCTGCGATGCCGCACTCGCCCGCGGTGGTGGCGCAGTTCGCCGACGCCTTGGCCGCGCCAGACCGTTCCTCCGTCGATGCCGCGGTCGCCCGCGTTCTCTCGGTGGCGGTGGTCGCGTCGCGCGCGGCACCGCTCGTCTCACCCGAGCAGGCGCCCGCCGTGGTGCGGCACTCCATCTCCGCGCCCGCGCTCGTCGCCCGGGTGCGCTGCCCGCCGTCACCCTCGCCCAGCTCGAACCGGGCGGTCGCCGTGACGGCGGCCTCGCCCGAACCCTTGCGGCTGTTCGAGGTGCACGCTCCGGCGGTCAGGTCGCACGAGGCACCCGCCGCGCGGTCGCCCGACTCGACGGACACCCCGCACCCCGACGAGATCCCCGCGAGCGCGACGCACCGGTCCTGGCTCGTCGAGCGCTCGTCGTCGTGCCACGCGTCGCGGTCCTGGTCACGGTCCCGCTCCTCGGCGACCGCCGCGCGGCACTCGACGAACACCCCGCTCGCACCACAGCCTGCGGCCGCGCCGTCGCCCGGGTCCGCCTCCGACGTGGGGGCGTCCCGGCCCGTCGCCTGCCGCAGCTCGTCCGTCTGCGCGTAGACCTCGTCGCGGCGCTGTTCGTAGGCCGCCACGTTCTTCTCGTGCTCGGCCTTGCTCACCGTGCCGGCAGCGACCTTCTTCTGCTCGGCCTCCAGAGCGGCCTTCGCCTTGTCCAGCTCGGCGTGCCCGGTCACGACCTCGTCGACCAGCTGGGCATCGTCGTCGGAGACGTACTCCCGCGACTCGGCGAGCTTCTCCTCGCGCTCCTTCTGCGCCTTCTCCGCGGCCTCGAGCTCCTTGGCCGTGAGCTTGCCCGCAGCGGCGTCCTTCTGCGCCTTCTCGAGCTCCTTCGCGCCCTTCTCGACCGCGACCCGGTTCTCCAGGTACTCCTCGGTGGCCTTCGAGGACCAGTCGTCACCGCCGTACCAGCCACCGTGCCGCGGTGACCGTCCGTAGCGATCGTCGGCCCACGACGGCGGGCCCCGACCGGCCATCGCCCGCAGCTCGTCCGGGGCCGATCCGAGCCCGGCGCAGTCGTCGACGGAGGCGCTGCACCGGGCCGGCGAGCGCTGTCCGGTGAGGACGACGTCGCCGTGGTCCTGCCCCGCGAACTTCTGGGCGGCGAGCTTGTTCGCCGACTTCTCGTCGACGCCCGCCCGCACCAGATCGGTGACGAACGCTGCGGCCCTGCGGACGTCCTCGGGGGTCACGCCCTCGGGAAGATCGGAAGCGGTGCGCACGAGGTCGCGCACGGCCTTGCGCACGTCGCCGCCCGCCTCGGCGGCAGTGCGGACCGCGGCGACCTTCTTCCACACCTCGGCGCCGTACTCGCCCCATTCCGCGAGCCGGGTCGTGGTGGGTTCCTTCGAAGTGTTCCTGCCGGCCTTCGCTGAATCCTCGGCAGACGTCTTCGGCGAATCCTTCGCCGTCTTCTTCGCCGTCTTCTCCGCTGCGTCGTCCGCCGAATCCACCGAGGCGCGCTTCGCCGCGGCGGTCACCGCCTCGGTGATCGTCTCGCGCACCGCATCGCGGATCTTCTCGGCGGCCTTCCCACCGGGCCGGCCGCGGCCGTCGAGGGCATCGCGGACGATCTCGTCGACGGTGGCCCGGATCTCGTCGGCGGCGGCGCCCGCCTTCTTCACGACCGCCCGGACGGTGTCGCGTCCGCTGCCGCCCTCCTTCCCGGCCGGACGGGACTCACCGGCGTCCTTCTTGCGACCGGGCCGCTCGCCGGTATCGCCCTCGCGGCCCGTGCCGCGATCCGTGCCGGCCTTCTCGCGCTGGCGGGCCTTGCCGTCGCCACCGCGGTCCCGGTCACCGTCGGTGACGGTCGTGCGGTGGGTCGATTCGCGCACGGTGCCCTGCGGGTCGTCCGCGAACCGGTCGCGCATCTTCTCGACATCGGCGACGGTGACGGTCTTCGGCTTCTTCTTCTCGCCGCCGTCGTTCTTCGGCTTCTTCTTCTCGCCGCCGTCGTTCTTCGGCTTCTTCTTCTCGCCGCCGTCGTTCTTCGGCTTCTTCTTCTCGCCGCCGTCGGACTTCGGCTTCTTCTTCTCGCCGCCGTCGGACTTCGGCTTCTTCTTCTCACCGCCGTCGTCCGTCTTCGGCTGCTTCTTCCCGCTCTCGCCGGACGTCGACTTCTCGTTGCCGTTGTCGCTCGACTTGCTCTTCCCGGAACCACGGCTTCCGTCGTCGGACTTCGACGAGCCGTTCTTCCCGCCGTCGGTCGAGCTGCTGTCCTTGCCTCCCTTCTGGAGGCTCGACGTCGCAGCCATCGGGACGACCACGGCCGCCGACGCCGGCGTGGCCATCAGCACCGAGCCCAGCCACAGCGCCACGAGCGAGCCGGCCAGCACCAGCACCCACCGCAGGAGGCGCAGGACGAAGTCGGCCGGACCGAACCGCAGGTGCACGGCGTCCGCGGGCACACCGGCAGCGAGGCCGGCGGCCTCGCTGTCGTGTGCGCGGTACCCGTGCATGGGAGGTGCTCCTCGGTGGATCCGCCGCGCAGATGCGGCGAGAAGGGGATCTCGACAGCCCGGAAGAGGGCGTCGATCAGGGAAGTCTCGAGCACAGGGGTAGCCAGACCCCTGGAGAATCCGCACGTCGCGCCTGGGGCTGCGACCTGCCGCGGGGAACCCGCCGCCCACCGAGTCGCGCTACTTCAGCAACCCAGGGAACCGCGGTCGTCCCCACCACCCGAAGGTGGATCACGGGGAAGATAGCGAACCCGCGACCCGCTCGTCCAGCATCCGTCCACAGTCAACGATCTCGGCACCCGACGCTCTCGGCACCCGACGCTCTCTCCGCCGGATCGGGCAGCGGCCGGCCGGCACCGGCCGACGGCCCGCCGGCCCGATCGCCGCGTCGGCGACGGACCGAGCCCGCCGCACCCGTCGGAGCACCTCGCGCGGAACCGGGTGCCGCCGCGCCCCGATGAGCGCAGTCCATGATCGAGAGTGCCCGGAAGCACCACCGCGAAACACGGCGACTCCTCGATCGCCGGGAGCGCCGACACCCCCCTGCCCATCGGCGGGCGACAGCTCGGAGAATCACACATCCAGGACCGCGCCCTGCCCCGCTCCCGCACCGGGGAATTCCGCATCGTCACCAGCAGGCGCACACCACAGACCGGAAGAGGATGTGCTCCCGCGCACGACGTCCGGAACACCGGACCCGCCGTTTCCGGACGAGCGCGGAACCGGTCCGCCGAAGGGCGGGCGAAGCCGCCCGTCACACGTGTCGCGCCCCGACGGGATCGGTCCTCCGCCGGTCTTCAGCCGACCAGCGGAACGATCCCGAACGGAGCCCGGAAATCGACTCGGCACGACCCTTCGCCCGTTCCGGTCCCCGACGGCGGACCGGAAGGATCGTCACGCGAGGTGACCGTTGCCGTCCGTCCGCCACCGCGCAAGGCACTCCCGCAGCCGCCCGGCGATGCCGTCCAGGAAGGCCTCCCCCTCCTCCGCCGACGCCCCCGCGGGGTCCCCCAGGACGCCGTTGGGGCTCACCGCCCGCGTGCCGCCGGACCGCAGGGCAGGCATCAGTTCGGACAGGGGCGCGGTGTTGCCCGCCTCGGCCCGGTCCAGCCGCACCGCCCCCGGGTCGAGGGCGAGGAGCATCGACGTCTCCACCCGCCCGGCGTGCGCGTCCCCGCCGGGCACACCGCACCCGAACCACGCCGCGTCCCGGCCCTCCGACCGCAACTGCAGCACGGCGTTGCGCACCGTCGGGAGATTTCCGCCGTGCCCGTTCACGAAGAGGATCCGCGCCGCCCAGGACGACGCGGAGCGACCCAGCTCGACGAGCACCGCGTGCAGCGCCTCGTGCCCGATCGAGAGTGTCCCGGGGAATCCGTCGTGCTCTCCCGACGCCCCGAACACCGCGGGTGGCGCGACGACGATTCCGGGCATTTCCGCGATGGCGCGTTCGGTGATTTCCACAGCCACCCGGACGTCGGTGTCGAGCGGCAGGTGCGGCCCGTGCTGCTCCACCGATCCGACCGGGACGACGACGGTCGGCGAGCCCTCGAGGTCCGGCCAGGTGGCGGCGCAGAGGTGGCGCGGCATGCCCGTCACAGTCCCATCCCGACCCGCTCACCGTCCCGGATGGCGGAGTCGGCGCGCCGCGGTGCGACGCAGTCGCCGATCCGCTGCGCGGGGATCCCGCGCTCCCGCAGCGCCCGCCACAGGTCGTCCGCGGGCAGGGCCGGGACGGCGCACACGACCCAGTCGCAGTACCGCTCGAGGGCCTCTCCGGTGGTGTGCCGGAGCAGCTGCAGGCGGACCCCGGCCCCGTCGGCCGCAGCCCCGACGACGGCGAGTTCGTCACTCAGCGTGATACCGGCGGCTGCGGCCCGGCGGTGGAAGTGCTCGCTGTCGAGGGTGGTCCCGAGCACCTGCGCGACCGTGAGCGCGGGCGTGGAGAGCTCGACGCGGCACCCGCGCGCGGCCAGCAGCTCGGCCACGGAGGTGGCCTCGTGGGAGCCCAACTCGTCGTGCACGACCACGTCCCCGGCCGGGGCGACGCGACCGGCCAGCACGTCGCGCACGTCCACGATCCGCTCGATCCCCACCGCCCACGCGGGTCGTCGGGGCACCGCCCCGGTGGCGACGACGACCGCGTCGGCCCCCTCCGCAGCGACGGCGTCGGCGTCCACGGCCATCCCCGTGCGGACGTCCACCCCGGCGCGCAGGCACGCGGCGTGCAGCGCGTCGACGAGGCGGGCGAACTCGCCCCGGTGCGGGGCGGAGGCCGCGAGCCGCAGCGCCCCGCCGACGGCGGCCGATCGCTCGCACAGCACGACGTCGTGGCCGCGGCGGGCCGCCGACTCCGCCGCCGTGAGCCCGGCCGGCCCGCCGCCGACGACGAGCACCCGCCGCCGGCGCGTCGGCGCGGGCAGCGCGATCGACTCCCGCCCGGCCCGCGGGTTGGCGAGGCAGCCGAGCCGCTGGTTGAACCCGACCCGGCCCACGCACTCCTGGTTGCAGCCCACGCACGGCATGGTCGGCCCGCGGGCCCACGCGGGATCGGCGATCTGGCCGCGCACCACGCCGACGAGATCGCAGTGCCCGCCGGCGAGCGCCGCCTCCGCGGCCGCGTGGGTGGTGAACCGGCCGATCCCGATCACGGGCAGCCCGGCCCGGCGGATCGCCGCCGCCACCGGCAGCGCGTAGCCGGGCGGCACCGACATCGGCGCCTCGATGAGGTGCAGCGTCGCAGTCGCCACCCCGGTGGCGGTGTTGACGTACGTGACGGTGCCGTCGGCGGCGAGCAGCCGTGCCGTTTCCACGGCCTCCGCCAGCGGGGTACCGCCGGGCAGCCCCTCGTCGCCGCAGAGCCGCACGCCGAGCACCCGGTCGCCGATCGCGTCGCGGACGGCCGCGGCGATCTCCCGCACGATCCGCGAGCGGTTCTCGATGCCGCCGCCGTAGCGGTCGGTGCGGCGGTTGGTGAGCGGGGAGAGGAACTGTCGCAGGATCGAGGCGTGCGAGCACTGCAGCTCGACCCCGTCGAACCCGCCCTCGACGCACAGCTGCGCGGCCCGCGCGTACCCATCGGTCAGCTCCCGGATCTCCCGGGTGGTGATCTCGACGGGGACCTCGCGGAACATCGGGTCGGCGATCGGCGACGGCGCCCGGATCGGCTCGCGCGAGTACATGCCGCTCGACTGAGCGCCGTTGTGGTTGAGCTGGGCCAGGATCGGCACGTCGTGAGCGTGGACGGCGTCGGTGATCGCCCGGTACCCGGGCAGCGCCGCCGGGTCGCCGCCGCGGATCAGCTTCTCGTACGGCTGGTCGCCGGGCAGCACCGAGTGCTCCTCGGTGATCACCAAGCCGGTCCCGCCGGCGGCGCGGGCGGCGTAGTACGCGGCGTGCTGGGCGGTCGGCAGGCCGGCCTCCGCGGCGGCGGTCAGGTGCGCGGCGAAGACGATCCGGTTGCGCAGCCGCAGCGGGCCCAGATCGAACGGGCTGTGCAGCAGGCTCACCGCGCGACCCCGATCTCCGTGCTCGCACCGATGGCCAGGGCCACCCGCCGGGCCTCGCGGACGGCCTCGTGCACGGTGCGCGGTGCGACGCAGTCACCGATGCGGGGCAGATCGGGACGGGCCCGCCAGAGGGTGTCCTCGGGCAGCCGGTAGCCGCAGTCGATCACCGCCGCACAGGGCACGGTGCGCCGCTCCCCCGTCCAGACGTGCTCCAGCACGGCGTGCCCGCCGCGCACCTCCACGAGCCGCATCCGCCGCTCCCGCACCACCCCGGCACGGGAGAGCCGCACCGCCACCTCGGCCGGGTCCTGCAGCTGCTTGCCGGCCACCGCGTCCGGGGTGACGAGCGTGGCGCCCAGCGGTTCGGCGACGTCGCAGCCGATCCCGTCCCCGACCGGGTCGTACACCACGACGGGCCCGGCTGGTCGGGCCCCGGCCGATGCCGGGTACACCGGCACGTCCGACGGATACTCCGGCGGCGCGTCCCGCCCGCCGGTCGCGAGCACGACGGTGCCGCGCAGGTCGTCCGGCCCCGCGACCACACCCAGCTCGACGATCACCCCGGCCCGCGCCAGCTCCCGCTCCCACCACTCGACGAGCAGGCCCGCGCGCGGGTTGGGCCAGCACCGCATCGTCCCGCCGAGCCGGTCACCGCGCTCGACGAGCCGCACCCGGTGCCCGCGCAGGCCGAGCACCCGCGCCGCCTCCATCCCGGCCGGTCCACCGCCGACGACGAGCACGTCCCGGGCCACCGGATCGCGGCCCTCGATCGGCGGGTCGATCGTCTCGTGGCCGGAGCGGGGTTCGGCGTCGTCGCTGACGATCGGGTTGCGGACGTCGCGGACCTCGGTCCACCGGTTCGACAGCAGCGGCGGCCGGATCCGCTCCGGGTGCCCGCTGCGCACGTGCGTGACCAGGTCGGGGTCGGCGATCAGGCTTCTCGTCATCTCGACGAGGTCGCAGTCGCCGTGGTCGAGGGCGTCCTGCGCCATCTCGACGTCGACGACGCTGCCCTGCAGGCACACCGGCACCCGGCCGCGGAACGACCGGCAGAGCTCCCGGTTGAACCCCGGCGGGGTGTGCCAGTCCGGCCGGGTCGCCCCGACCGACAGCCCGCTGCCGCGCACTGGGACGAGGTAGTCGGCGTCGAGGTCGCGCGGCACCGACTCCGGCGTGATCCCGGCCCAGGGGGCCAGCTCGTCGCAGCACAGCCGCAGCCCCAGCACCCGCCCGTCGAGCTCCTCGCGCACGGCCGCCAGCACCGCGCGCAGTACGGCGTCGGACGGGTTCGGCGTCGACAGCCCGGAGAGGAACTGCCGCAGCAGCGAGTGCTGCCCGGCGTTGATCTCCACGCCGTCCAGGCCCGCGGTGACGGCGAGCCGGGTGGCCGCGGCGAACCCGTCGACGAGCGCGGCGATCTCCTCCTCGCCCATCGCGAGCGGCACCTCGCCGACGCCGGCGTCCGGGATCGCCGCCGCACCCCACAGCTCCCGCTCCGTGTACGCGGAGCTGCCCTGGGCGCCGGCGTGCCCGAGCCCGGCCAGCACGAGCGCGCCGTACGGGCGGCAAGCGGCCGCGACGGCCCGCCAGCCGGGCACGGCGGAGGTGGCCAGCGGCGCGCGCTCGTAGGGATGGTCGGACGGATGCACCGAAGCGATCTCTGTGACGATGACGCCGGCGCCCCCGGCCGCCCGCGCGGCGTAGTAGGCGGTGTGCCGCTCGGAGAACGCGCGGCCGCAGCCGAGGTTGGTGACGTGCGGACCGAACAGCACCCGGCTGGGCGCCGTCCGCGAGCCGAGTGGGACTGGTCCGGCCAGGGGGAACTCCTGGCCGGACCGGACATCAGCCGCCTGCGACGGGCACCTGCCGGGGATCGAAGCCCGCGATCGGGCTGGACTCGCAGGCCTTGTCGGGCCGCCTGCCGATCTGCAGCAGCACCGGGGCCTTGCCGGTGCGGCCGTTGCGCGGCGCGGACCGGGAGTGGTCGACGTCGGAGCGCGGGATGACGACGCCGTCCCGCGCGGCCAGCGCCTGCTCGCCGTAGCCCTGCACGCACTCCGGGTCGGGCCCGTCGAGCGGCAGGCCGGTGAAGAACTTCGCGGCCATGCAGCCGCCCTGGCAGCTGTCGAAGTGCTGGCAGGACCGGCACGCACCGCCGGTCTGCGGCTGGCGCAGCCGCTGGAACAGCTCCGACTCGCGCCAGACGCGGGCGAAGCCGCCCGGGTCGCGCACGTTGCCGGCGAGGAAGTTCTGGTGGATCGCGAACGGGCAGGCGTACACATCACCGACGGGGTCGATCAGGCAGACGACCCGACCGGCGCCGCACAGGTTCAACCCGGGCAGCGCCTCGCCGTAGGCGGAGAGGTGGAAGAACGAGTCGCCGGTGAGCACCTGGTCGCCGCGCTCGAGCAGCCACTCGTACATCTGCCGCTGCTGCGCGGCGGTGGGGTGCAGTTCGTCCCACACGTCGGCACCGCGCCCGGACGGCCGCAGCCGGGTGATGCGCAGCTGGGCCCCGTACTTGTCGGCGATGGCCTTGAACTCGTCGAGCTGGTCGACGTTCTGCCGGGTCATCACCACGGAGATCTTCGGCTGGGTGAACCCGGCCTCGGCGAGGTTCTCCAGCGCGCGGATCGCCATGTCGTAACTGCCGGGGCCGCGGACGTAGTCGTTGACCTCGGGGGTGGCGCCGTCGAGCGATATCTGCACGTCGACGTAGTCGGTGCGGGCCAGCTGCGCCGCCCGCGCCTTGTCGATCTTGACGCCGTTGGTGGAGAACTTGACCCCCACCTGGTGGTCGATGGCGTAGTCCAGCAGCTCCCAGAAGTCGGGGCGCACGGTCGGCTCGCCACCGCCGATGTTGACGTAGAAGACCTGCATCGCCTGCAGCTCGTCGACGACGCGCTTGGCCTCGTCGGTGGTGAGCTCACGCGGATCGCGCCGCCCGGACGACGACAGGCAGTGCGCACAGGTCAGGTTGCACGCGTAGGTGAGCTCCCAGGTCAGGCAGATCGGGGAGTTCAGGCCGTACTGGAAGTGCTCGACCAGCTTCACTGGGGACGCTCCTCGATCGTGCCGCTGGCCTTCAGCCCGGCCAGCGCGCGCAGGTAGGCGGGGCGCTGCTCCTCGGGAACTCCCGCCGCCTCGACGGCGGAGTGCACGTCGGGGTGATCGGCGAGCCCGGAGACGACCGTGACCAGCTCGGGCGTCTTCAGGAACGACAGCTTGCGGGTCACGAAGTCGTAGACCAGTGCCCCGAACGGTTCCGGGCGCAGCGCCACCGAGGGGCTGCACCGGTGCGGACGTTCCGGACGGAAATCCGGGCTCGCCGTCGACATAGCGGTGATCGCCTCAGTACACGCCGCACATGCCGTCGATCGAGACCTCCTCCACGAGGGTCTCCTCGACGACCGGCTCGTCGGTGGTGGTGGACTGGGGCTCGTTCTCGGCCATGCTCGCTCCTCGGTCGTGACGTCCTGATGGCATGCAGCCACCTGGGACGGTAATTGGCACCCGGTGCCGAATACAAGACCGGTTCCGATGACTGCCCGAAAGCAGGGGGGACAACCGCCATGAGCACGGTTCTGCTGCACCTGATCGCGACGGCGCAGTGGCGGGAGGTGCTCGCCGCGGG
This sequence comes from Pseudonocardia thermophila, assembly GCF_900142365.1. Lineage (GTDB taxonomy): Bacteria > Actinomycetota > Actinomycetes > Mycobacteriales > Pseudonocardiaceae > Pseudonocardia > Pseudonocardia thermophila. The sequence goes on from NZ_FRAP01000005.1 coordinate 22,077, forward strand.
CGCGGTGCACCCCCTGCCCGGCGCGCAGTTCGTCCACCTGTCCGCCCCGGAGCAGGTGGCGCTGCCGGCGAACCGGCTCTTCGCCGGCCGCCGGGACCTGCTCCTGCTGGTCCTGGACCCGGACCGGATCGGCGCCGAGGTGCGCTGGGAGCCGGGGGTGCCCGGCGATCCGGAGACGATGCGCTTCCCGCACGCCTACGGCCCCGTGCCGACGACCGCGGTGCTCGCCGTCGTTCCGTACCGCCCGGACGCCGCCGGGCGCTTCGCCGAACCGGACCCGCTGCCCGTCGACGTCGCCCGCCGCTGCCTGTTCCTCGAGGAGTCGGTCACCCGGCGAACGGCGGCCACGGAAGCGCCGGTCACCGGCGGGGTGGCGGTGCGCACGCCCGCTGTCGCCGGCTCCCGCCAGCACAACCAGCTGCTCGTCGCCGGGCCCACCGACGCGGTCACGCTCGCGGCGGACGCCGACGCCGAACTCGGCGGTTCACCGCACCGCACGGCGACCCTGCTCGGCGAGACCCACCGGCCGACGGCCGAGGCGCTGGCAGCCGCCGGGTGGGAGGCCGAGGAGATCGTCGTGATGGCCGCGCGGCCGGGCGGCTCCCGGGTGGCCGGGGTCGAGCAGGTGGACGCCGAAGCGCTGCGCCCGGTCTGGGCGGCGACGTGGCGGCGCGACGTCCCCGGCGTCTCCGACGCCGCCGTCACCGACCTCGTCGACCGCAACCTCCTGCAGGAGGAGGTCGTCGACGCCCGCTACCTCGCGGTCCGCGCCGAGGGAGCGGTCGTGGCCTCGGGGATCCTCCTGCTCGACGGGGCGACGGCGTGGCTCACCGACCTCGCGACCGATCCGGCGCACCGCGGCCGCGGACACGGCGACGCCCTCGTCACCCACGCACTGGCGATCGCGGGCGAGGCGGGCTGCGACGTCGTCGGGCTCGGCGCGGCCGCCGGCGACTGGCCACGGGCCTGGTACGCCCGGCGCGGCTTCGCCGAGGTCGAGCGCCTCTGGTGCGTCACGGCGCAGGAGGTCTGACCACCCGCGGCGGGCTGGCCCGCACCCGGCGGGGAGGCCAGCCCCACCGCCGATCCCGCCAGGTGGCACGCCTGATCACGGCCGCCGTCGTCCCTAGCGTGGTGAGCATGTCGCTTCCCCGGGTCCTCGGCGCCGCGCTCCCCCTGCTCACCGCCGCCGCTCTGACTGCGTGCGGCCCGGCCGTGACCGGCGCGCCCGCCCCGGCGCCGATCCGGGCAGACCACGCCGCCGCGACGCTGTGGACGCAGTACGGCGCCACCCCCACCACGAGCGCGACCGACGTCGCGTCGCTGGGCAGGTCGGTGCTGTGGCTGGACACCGAGGGCCGGGTGTGGACGGCCGAGCCGGCGCCGGCCGGGCCGTGGCAGCCCACGGCCGTCGTCGGGCTGCCCTCGGGGATCGTCGACATCGACGGCATCGAGCGCTCCGACGGCGAGTTCACCGCGGCCGCGGTCGACAGCGGGGGCGGGGTGTGGATGTGGGGCCGGATCACCGGCGCCGATTCGGCCGGCCCGTACGACACCGTGGTCACGACGCCGAAGCGGATCGAGGGGGTCAGCGGCGCCCACAAGGTCGCCGTCGGCCCGGGGGTGGCGTTCGCCGTGACCGCGGCGGGCACCGTCGTGTCGTGGGGGACGTCGACGGACTACGAGCTGCTCGGGCGCACTGCCCCGGCCGACGTCCCCCAGCCCCCGCAGGAGCTCGCCGGGCCCACCGGCGTCATCGACGTGGCGGCCGGGTTCCCGGCGGTGTACGCGCTGACCCGGGAGGGCACCGTGTGGGGCTGGGGCAGCAACAACTACTCGCTGCTCGCGCCCGGCGACGCGCTCACCCCGGACGAGCCGGTCCTGCTGCCGCAGCTGTCCGGCATCGTCGCGATCGACGCCGAGGACTTCACCGCCTACGCCGTCACCGGCCGGGGGACGGTACTGGCCTGGGGCGACGGCGCGAGCGGCGCGCTGAGCACCCGGGCCGTCGAGCGGGCGCCGATCGACGCCCCGGTCACCGTCGCGGGCGTGGACGACGCCGTGGAGGTCGCCGCGGGCGCGAGCGGGGCGATGGCCGTGGGCCGGGACGGATCGGTCCACGTGTGGGGCGCGTACGCCGTCCCCGACGGGAAGGGCGGGGTCCGCGACAACGACGCCGGCACCGCCGTGCGGCTCGACTGGATCAGCGGAACGGTCCTGGTCGCGGTGCCGCCGCGGCAGGTCCAGGAGAGCTACGCGTTCCTGGTCCGACCGTGATTCAGCCGGCCGGAAGGAGCTCGTAACACGCTATTACGCTGTCGGCCGTGAACGTCGACGTTACCCCGCTGCCCGGCATCGGTGTGCGCAAGGACTTCGCGATCCGCGGGGGCCGCCGCATCGGTGTGGTCAGCCACCGGGACGGCAGGATCGAGCTGATCGTCTCCAAGGCCGACGACCCGGACGCCTGCCTGGCCGAGATCCCGCTGACCGTGGACGAGGCGAGCGCGCTGGCCAACCTGCTGGGCGCGCCGCAGCTCGTGCAGCAGCTGTCGCGTGAGCACGGCGACCTCCCGGGGGTGCAGACCCGGGGGCTGCCGATCAGCAGCGGGTCGAAGTACGACGGTCGCACCCTGGGCGACACCCAGCTGCGCACCCGCACCTCCGTGTCGGTGGTGGCGGTCATGCGGGCCGGGCAGGTGCATCCGTCGCCCTCGCCAGATTTCACGCTCACCGCGGGCGACGTGTTGATAGCAGTAGGCACAACAGAAGGGCTCGACGCTGCGGTCAAGATCCTCGAGAGGGGATAGGACCGCGTGGACCACACCGCACTGGAACTGATCGAGCTCGGCGCCGTCTTCTTCGGTCTGGGTCTGCTCGGCAGGCTCGCTGAGAAGATCGGATTGTCACCCATCCCGCTGTACCTGCTCGGCGGCCTGGCGTTCGGCAGCGGCGGTCTCATACCGCTGACCGGCATCGAGGACTTCACGGCGCTGGCCAGCGAAGTCGGTGTGGTGCTGCTCCTGCTGCTCCTCGGCCTGGAGTACTCCGCGACGGAGCTCGTGACCGGTCTGAAGAAGTCGTGGACGGCAGGTCTGCTCGACGTCGTGCTCAACGCGGCGCCGGGTGTCGCGGTGGCGCTGATCCTCGACTGGGGGCTGGTCGGTGCGCTCGCGATGGGCGGCGTCACCTACATCTCCTCGTCCGGGATCATCGCGAAGGTCCTCGGCGACCTGGGCCGGCTGGGTAACCGCGAGACCCCGGTCGTGCTGTCGATCCTCGTGCTCGAGGACCTCGTGATGGCGGTCTACCTGCCGATCCTCACCGCGGTGCTGGTCGGGGTGAGCCTGGTCGGCGGGCTGACGGCCGTCGGCATCTCGGTGGCCGTGGTCGGTGTGGTCCTCGTGGTGGCGCTGCGCTACGGCCGCGTGGTGTCCGCGATCGTCGACTCCCCCGACCGCGAGGTGTTCCTGCTGAAGGTGCTCGGCGCCGCCCTGCTCGTCGCCGGGTTCGCCTCGGCGATGCAGGTGTCCGCTGCCGTCGGCGCGTTCCTGCTCGGCATCGCGATCTCCGGCTCCACCGCGGAGAACGCCACCAAGCTGCTGGAACCGCTGCGCGACCTGTTCGCCGCGGTGTTCTTCGTGGTCTTCGGCCTCAACACCGACCCGGCGATGATCCCGCCGGTGCTCGGCTGGGCGGTCGTGCTCGCCGTCGCCGGCACGATCACCAAGCTCGTCACGGGCTGGTGGGCGGCCCGCCGGCAGGGCATCGGGAAGCTCGGTCGCGCCCGGGCCGGTGCGGCGCTGGTGGCCCGCGGTGAGTTCTCGATCGTCATCGCCGGCCTGGCGGTGGCGAGCGGCGGGGTCGACGATCGGCTCGCCGCGCTCGCCACCACCTACGTGCTGCTGATGGCCGTGATCGGGCCGATCGCCGCCCGCGTCGTCGAGCCGATCGCACGTGCGGTCGGCGCGCGCCGCACCAGCGAGCAGCCCGCCATGAGCCCCTGACGACCAGCCCCGACGACCAGCCCTGACGATCAGCGCCGCCGGGGCAGCCCGCAGGTCACGCAGTGCGCGGACGCTGGTGGCACCGGGGCCGCGCAGCGCACGCACGTCGGCAGCGGCGGTCCGGGCAGGATCGCCGTGCCCACGGCGGCGCGCGGTGCCCCGTTGACCGGGACCGGGGGTGGTGGCCCCCAGGCGCCGGTCGGCCGCCCGCCGTACGGGACCGGGCCCGGCGGCGGGTAGCTCGGGAGGCCGTGCGGCGGGGTGCCCGGTCCGGGCACCGCCGCGGTCCGGTCGGCCCGGCGGCGCCGGGACCGCGCGATCAGCGTCCCGACGAGCAGGAGCAGCAGCGCCCCGCCGCCGGCGACGATCGACCAGAACACGACCGGGGAGAGCCCGAACGGCAGCCCGGAGCCGGAGGGCGTCACCGGGACGTCGCCGTACTTCTCGCGGGCGCCGAGCGCGGCGACGCGCATCTGGGCCGCCTGCGGGTGCCCCGGCGAGATGGTCAGCAGCTCGTCGAACGCGGCGACGGCCTGCGTGTAGTGGCCGGCGTAGTAGTCGTCGAGCGCGGTCCGGTACAGGGTGTCGACGCGGCCGGCCTCGGCGCGCACGCCCTTGGTCGAGAGGAACGCGGCGAACGTGTCGGCCGTCGTGACGAAGCTGAACGACTCGTTGTCGTAGCCGGCGACCCGGCTGTTGATGCCGACGAGCCGGCCCTGCAGGTCCACGGTCGGCCCGCCGCTCATGCCCGGGCCCATCGCGGCGGACAGCTCGTAGAACGGCAGGCCGTTCGTGGTCTTCTTCGAGCTGATGCGCCCGTCCTTGTTCGACGGCTCCAGACTCGGGTCGGTCAGGACGTCGTTGCGCGCGGGGAAGCCGATCGCGATCACGTCGCTGCCGACGGTCACCTCGGCGTCGGTGGCCAGCGGCAGCGTCGGCAGGTTCTTGACGTCGATCTTGAGCAGGGCCACGTCGCCCTGGGAGTACGGCCGGTACCCGACGACCTCGGCCTGGTGGGCGATCGGCCGCTGCCCGGCCTCGGTGGAGCCGGTGACGACGTAGACCTGCATCTGCACCGGGCTGCCCGGCGTCGGGCCGCGCACCACCAGGTTCTTCTGCGCGAAATCGAGCGCAGCGGAGGGATCCACGCCCGGGTTGACGGAGAGGAACCGCTGCACGATCGCGGTGATCAGCTGGCCGGGGATCCCCTCGAGCGTCTCGGTGTCGACGCAGTGCCCGGCCGTGGCGACGAAGCCGTCCGGGTTGATGCCCGCGCCCGTGCAGATGTCCACGTTGTTGGCCTCGATCGGCTCCGGCGCGGCCAGCATCGTGCCGGTGGGGTCCTCGACGACCGCCTGGACGCTGCCGATGATCCGAACGACGGCCGGCCGGGCGAGGTTGACCGCCCGTTCCGTCGGGTTGGACGGCGGGGGCGCGCCGCCCTTGGTCGAGGCCTGGGCCGTACCCGCTCCGAACAGCGTGGTGAGGAGGGTGGCAAGGGTGACGACGGCGACCGCCACCGGGCGTGATCGAGTCATGGTGAGCTCCCGCATCGTCCGTCGACGGCCGACGGATGTCCGGGCTAGAGCATCGGGCTTCGCGGGTGCTCCCCGACATCGCGCGACGCGCAGCGTTTCGCCGCGGCCGCGCAGGAAATCCTCACCGTCCGGCCATTGACAGCCGGGGTCAGTCCGTGCCGGCCACCGCCGCGTTGTACAGCTCGCGCCGGGACACCCCGGCCGCCGCGGCGACCGCGGCGACGGCGTCCTTGAAGCGCTCGCCGCCGGCGACTCGCTCGTTGACCGCGTCGATCAGCGACGCCGTTGTGGGCGGCTCCGGCTCGCCGCCGGCGAGGACGACGGTGATCTCCCCGCGCACCTGCTCCGCGCCCGCCCACTCCGCCAGCTCGGCGAGCGGGCCGCGGCGCACCTCCTCGTGGGTCTTCGTCAGCTCCCGGCACACAGCGGCGGCGCGGTCGGGCCCGAGGACGTCGACGGCGGCAGCGAGGGTCTCAGCCAGGCGGTGCGGCGACTCGAAGAACACGACCGTGCGCCGCTCCCCGCGCAGGGACTCCAACCAGCGGCGCCGCTCGCCGGGGCGGCGCGGGGCGAATCCGTCGAAGCAGAAGCGGTCGGACGGCAGCCCGGACACGACCAGCGCCGTCGTGACGGCGGACGGTCCGGGCAGGCAGGTGACCAGGAGCCCGGCGGCGGCCGCGGCGGAGACGATCCGGTAGCCGGGATCGGACACGACCGGCATGCCCGCGTCGGTGACGACCACGACGGTGCGCCCGGCGCGGACCTCGTCGAGCAGGCCGGGCAGCCGCGCGGCCTCGACGGCGTCGTAGTGGCTGACGATCCGCCCGGACACCGTGACCTGCAGCGACGCGGCGAGCGCGCGCAGCTTGCGGGTGTCCTCGGCGGCGATCACGTCGGCCGTCTCGAGGGCCTCGCGCAGCCGCGGTGACGCGTCGCCCGGGTTGCCGAGCGGGGTCGCGGCGAGCACGAGCCGACCGGTTGCCGCCTCGAGGTCCATGCCATCACCCTACGATCGGGCCCGTGGTCCTCCGCTCAGTCGGCAGTGCCCGCCCGGTCCAGCCGTCGCGGCCGGCCGACGAGACACCCGAGGCGGGCATCGTCGCGGTGGGCGGGGCACCACCGCTGCGCCACCGCGTCGACGACCCCGTCACCCTGCTCGGTCCCCCGCCGCCGGCGGACCGGCTGCGCGGCTGGCTCGTCACGCTCGTCGTGACCGCCGTCGCGGCGCTGGTGCGGTTCACCGAGCTCGGCCGGATCACCGAGGGCGGCCACACGCCCGTCTTCGACGAGAAGCACTACGTCCCGCAGGCGTGGCAGATGCTGCGCAACGGCGGGGTGGAGGACAACCCCGGCTACTGGCTGGTCGTGCATCCGCCGCTGGGCAAGCAGCTGATCGCGATCGGCGAGGCGATGTTCGGCTACACCGGCTTCGGCTGGCGGTTCGCGGCGGCCACCTGCGGGGTGCTGACGGTGCTGCTCGTGGTCCGCGCGGCCCGGCGACTCACCCGGTCCACCCTGCTCGGCGGGCTGGCCGGGGTGCTGCTGATCTGCGACGGGCTCTCGCACGTCCAGTCGCGGATGGGGATGCTCGACGCGTTCCTGGCCCTGTTCGTGGTGGCCGCGTTCGCGACGCTGCTGGTCGACCGCGACGACGTGCGGGCCCGGATGGCGCGCGTGGTCGCCGAGAGCCGCGCCGCCGATTTCGAGCACGGCCCGCGCCTCGGGGTGCGCTGGTGGCGGCTGGCCACCGGGGTGCTGCTCGGACTGGGCTGCGCGGTGAAGTGGTCGGGCGTGTACTGGCTCGTCGCGTTCGCGGCGCTGCTGGTGATCTGGGACGCCACGGCGCGGCGGGCCGCCGGGGTGCCGCGGCCGTGGGCGGGCATGCTGCGCCGCGACCTGCTGCCCGCGGCGTGGGCGTTGGGCGGGGCCGCCGCGATCGCGTACCTGCTGCCGTGGGCACCGTGGTTCGCCAGCGAGACCGGCTACGACCGGTACGCCGTCGAGACCGAAGGTCTGCAGCCCTGGCCATTGGTGCCGCAGGCCCTGCAGGGGCTGTTCGTCTACGCCGACCGCGTCCTGGAGTTCCACTCCGGGCTCACCACGCAGGGCCAGGGTGCGCATCCGTGGGAGTCGAAGCCGTGGACCTGGCCGATGGGGCTGCGGCCGATGCTCTACCACTACCAGTCCGGCCCGGAGATCATCGGCTGCGGTTCCGACGACTGCATCAGCGCGGTGATGCTGATCGGCACCCCGGCGCTGTGGTGGCCGGCGCTCGCCGTGCTCGGGTTCGGGCTGTGGCGGGCGGTCACGCGGCGGGACTGGCGCTGGTCGGCGGTGCTCGTCGGCTACGGCGCGGGCGTGCTGCCGTGGTTCGTCAACATCGACCGGCAGATGTACTTCTTCTACATGACCCCGGTCGTCCCGTTCCTGGTGGCGGGGACGGTGCTCGCGATGGGCGAGGTCCTCGGCAGGCGCGGCATGACGAGGGAACGCCGCCAGACCGGCCTCATCGTCGTGGGGCTGTGGGTGGGCGCGGTGGTCGCGAACTTCCTGTGGCTCTGGCCGATCCTCAACGGCCTGCCGATCACGCAGGAGATGTGGGACATGCAGCTGTGGCTGCCCTCGTGGCGGCAGTAGCCGGTCGCCGGCCGTGCGCGCCGCCCCCCGACGGCGGCGCGCACGGCCGGATCTGACCGCCCTGCACGCTCAACGCCCCGGCGGCGCGGATGGTGCCCGGGAACCGCGACCGTCGCCCGTTGGAACCAACGATCCCGGTGCGTCGGGTCCGGGGCCTCGGTAGCGTCGGGATCGACGGCACGAGGTGGAAGCGGGAGGTGAGCTGGTGAGCACGAACGTGGACACCCTGGTCGACGAGCTGCTGAAGCAGTACGACCGCCCGGACGCGGCCGCTGCGGAGCTGCTGTGCCGCAGGCATCCCCGGGACGCGGTGGCGTTCACCGTGGTGGACGCCGATCTGTCGAGCCGCGACGTGACCTACGGCGAGCTCGACGAGGCGTCCGGCCGGTTCGCCGCGGGATTGGCCGGGCTCGGCGTGGGCACGGGCGACCGGGTCGCGACCCTGATGAGCAAGTCGGTCGAGCTGGTGACCGCCCTGCTGGGGATCTGGCGCCTCGGCGCGGTGCACGTGCCGCTGTTCACCGCGTTCGCGCCAGGGGCGATCGCGCTGCGGGTCACCGGCAACGGCACGAAGGTCGTGATCGCCGATCCGGACCAGCGCCCCAAGCTCGAGCCGGGCCCGGACATGCCCGCCGAGCGGGAGTGGCGGATCGTCGTCACCGGTGAGCCGAGCGGCTCGGACGTGGGGTTCGCGGATCTGCTCGCCTCTGACGCCCCGGCGCCGGACCCGGTGGCGGTCGGCGGCGGCGGTACGCTGATCGAGCTGTTCACCTCCGGTACGACCGGCGCCCCGAAGGGCGTGCCGATGCCGCTGCGCGGGCTGGCCGGCATGCACGCCTACCAGGAGTTCGGCCTCTACCACACCGACGACGACGTGTTCTGGAACGCCGCCGACCCGGGCTGGGCGTACGGACTGTACTACGCGATCGTCGGGCCGCTGGCGACCGGTCGGCGCAGCCTGCTGCTGCGGGCCGGGTTCTCCCCCGCGCTCACCTGGCAGGTCCTGTCGCGGTTCGGCGTCACCAACTTCGCCGCCGGGCCCACCGTGTACCGGGCGCTGCGCAACGCGGACGTGCCGGTGCCCGGCGATCTGACGCTGCGCCGCTGCTCGTCGGCGGGCGAGCCGCTCACGCCGGACGTCGTGACGTGGGCGCAGGAGGTGCTGGGCGTGCCGGTGCGCGACCACTACGGCCAGACCGAGACCGGGATGGTGATCGCCAACGCCTGGCACCCCGATCTCGTGGCAGACATCAAGCCCGGCTCGATGGGCCGCCCGCTGCCGGGGTGGCGGGTCGAGGTGCTCCGCGCGGACTCCGAGGAGATCGCCCCGGTCGGCGAGCAGGGGCGGGTGGCCGTCGACGTGCCGGCGAGCCCGCTGATGCCGTTCACCGGCTACCGCAACGCACCCGAGCGCACCGCGGAGCGGTTCAGCGCCGACCGGCGCTGGTACTTCACCGGCGACGTCGCCACCAAGGACGCCGATGGCTACCTCACGTTCGCCTCGCGCGACGACGACGTGATCCTCATGGCTGGGTACCGGATCGGCCCGTCCGAGGTGGAGAGCGCGCTGACTCAGCACCCCGCGGTCGCGGAGGCCGCGGTCGTCGGCGAGCCGGACGAGCTGCGCGGCGAGGTCGTGGTCGCCCACGTCGTGCCGAGGCCGGGCACACATACCGGCGACGAGCTGGTGGCCGAGCTGCAGCAGCTGGTGAAGACCCGGCTCGCCGCGCACGCCTACCCGCGCCGGATCTACGTCGTCGACCAGCTGCCGAAGACGCCCAGCGGCAAGATCCAGCGCTTCCTGCTGAGGAAGCGCTAACCGGCCGCGGCGAGCAGCGCGCTCGCCCCGAGCGCCAGGCCGGTGCCGGTGAGCTGCAGCCGGGTGAGCCGCTCGCCCAGGACGAGCCGGGCCAGCACCACGACCACCACCGGGTACAGCGACACGACCACCGAGGTCAGCCCGAGGTCGCCGAGCCGGGTCGCGACCAGGAACAGGGCGTTGGCGAAGGTGTCGAGCACACCGCTGGCCACGATCAGCCCGAGCGCGGGGCGCACCGGCGCCCCGCGCATCCCGCGGCTGGCGAGCACGATCGCGCCGAGCACGAGCGTCGCTGCGCACCGGCCGGCCAGCTGCGGCCACATGCCGGAGTCGGCGGGTGAGGCGTCGAGCGCGACGAAGAACAGGCCGAACCCGATCCCGGCGGCGAGCCCGAGCAGCACTCCGCCGCGGGCGCCCGCCGTACGGTCGGTGCCCATCGTCGCCATGACGATCGCGGCGAGCGCGAGCGCCATGGCGAACCACGCGACCGGTCCCGGTCGCTCCCCGCCGATGACGCCGACGAGGAGCGGGAGTCCGGCCCCGACCACCGCCGACAGCGGCGCCACGATGCCCATCGGCCCGACGGCGAGCCCGCGCAGGTACAGCATCAGGCCGGTGACCCCGGCGACCGACGCGGCGAGCCCCCACCCCACCGCTGCGAGCGACAGCTCTCCCGGCAGGAGCAGGACCGTGGGCACCAGCGCGACGAAACCCGCTGCCTGGGCGAGCGTGGTGACGACCAGCACCGGCGTGCGGCGCGCGGCCAGCCCGCCCGCGAAGTCGGCGATGCCGTAGGAGAGGGCGGAAGGCAGGGCGAACGGGACGGACATCGAACCTCTGGTTCAACGAAATGGATCAGCAGTTCATCTTGTTGAACCCTAACCCCAGACGCATCGCCAGTTCAACAGACTATCCGGCCAGTACGGCAGAATGATCTCCATGACGACCCCGGACGCCGTCGCGGCGGCGATCGGCCGCAACGTCCGCGCCCTGCGCCAGCAGCGCAGACTCACCCTCGACGCGCTCGCCGCGGCGTCCGGTGTGAGTCGCGGCACCGTGATCCAAGTGGAGTCCGGCAAAGCCAACCCGAGCATCGCCACCCTCGTCGCGCTGTCGGAGGCGCTGCAGGTCGGCGTGGCCTCGCTCGTCGACACCGGCAGTGATCCGCGCGTCGTCGTCCGGCGCGGCAGCGAGGCGCCCCGGCTGTGGACCAGCGACGACGGCAGCACCGCGACCCTGCGCATCGGCACCGATCCGCCCGACCTGGTCGAGCTGTGGGACTGGACGCTGCAACCCGGCGATGCGTTCGACGGGCTCGCCCACCCGGTGGGCACCGAAGAGATCCTCACGGTGATCTCCGGGCAGCTGACGATCACGGTCGGCGAGACGACCGCGCACCTCGACGTCGACGACACGGTGATGTTCCAGGCGCACGCGCCGCACCGCTACGCGTGCGCGGGGGACGAGCCGGTGCGGTTCACGATGGTGGTGCTGCAGCCCGGCGACGCCGGGATCGTCCCGCCCGAAGACATCGCGTCGAGGACGACGACGCCGTGATCGACCGGGCTCGTTGATCACGCCACGTCGTCCTCGACGGGATCAGCAGGCCCCGGCCAGCAGCGGGACGTGCACGGGGCGCACCTCCAGCGTGAGCGGGTCGATCTCCGAGCGGTACCCGCAGCGGCCGACCTGCACGAGCACGGCCTCACCGGAGAACCGCAGATCCGTCACCTCGGGCCCGTCCGCGCGACCCTGGTAGACGACCGACTGCTGCTCGAACGGCCCAGCACCGGAGCGCACCACCACCGAGTAGACCGGGTCGGCCGCGAAGGCGCCGCCGCGCAGCACGACGAGGCGGCGGTCGCCGTCGACGACCGTGCGCACCTCGGCGCCGCCGGAGGCGATCCCGGCCACGAACCAGGTCAGCACGCCCCACGCGGCGAGCGCGGCGACCCCGACCCCGAGCACGAACCCGCGCAGCCCTCCCCGCAGCGCGACCGCGAACACCGCGGTGCCCAGCACGATCGCCAGCCCGACCAGGCCGAGGCTGTACCAGCGGGCGTGCCGCAGGTGGAAGGGGTCGAGCAGCGACAGCGCAGCGAGCACGCCGACCACCGCCGTCAGGGCCACCAGCACGATGACGGCGACGGCCCGCCGAGGAAGAGGCACGTGCGCATCCTGGCGCAGCCGCGCCGCGGCGTCACCCGGCGGAGGCGGCCACCTCGTCCAGCACGGTCGCGATCCGGTGGCGGGGCAGGTCCACCAGCCGCGCCCCGGGCGGGGCGGCGACAGCCGCCCGGGCGGCGTCGCGCGGAAGCCCGGCGTGCCGCACCAGCCCGTCGCGCCACACGGTGGCCAGCACCCCGGTCGCCCGGTCCAGCACGTGCCGCTGCAGACGCTGCGCGCGGTCCAGCTCCCCGACCGGCACCGGCACGGCCGTGACGGTGGCCAGTCCGCGAGCCGGGTGGTGGCGGCGCACCTCGACGGCGTACTTGAGCGCCACGAACGGGGGCAGCGCGGCGAGATCGGGGTGCGTATCCCGGACCACCAGGACGAGCCGGGACGCGGTCGCGACGAGCAGGCTGCGCAGCAGCCACGGCCCGGGATCGGCGACGAGATCGACGGCGACGGTGCCCGGCCGGCGCCGGATCGCGGGCGGCAGCCCGCTGCCGAGGAAGGTCGCGAGCCGGGTGCTCGGCGGACCGGCCGGCCAGTCCGTACCCACCACCCCGGCGACGTCCCCGTCGAGCAGGTCGGCGGCGCCGGCCAGCCGCCGCGGCGCGGCCTCGAGCGCGTGCGTGCCGTGGGTGTAGATCGTGGTGGCGGCGGCGCGGGGATCAACTCGGTCGAGGTGGCGCCACGCGCGGGCGGTGGCGCGGCAGACGTAGAGATCACTGTGCGAGCCGATGGCCTGCGCGCCGCGGTACCGGTTGAACCGCGGCAGCATCGCCTCGGTGTAGAGCCCCAGGTCGGTGAGCGCCTGCTGGACCTTGAGCCCGAGCGCGGGCTGGCCGTCGCCGGTGCCGTAGGAGATCACGACCTGGCCGTACTCGCGGTGCCGCAGCCCGCGCAGTGCGGCGAGGGCGAACAGCCGGACCCCCTCGGGCGTGTAAGGCGGGTCGGTGAACGCCACGTCGGCGGCGGCGACGAGCTCCGGCGGGAGGCCGAACCGCAGGTCGGCGTACCGGCACTCGACGGCCAGCCCGTGCGCCGCGGCGGTGCGGTCGATGTACTCCAGCAGCGCCTCGTCGAGATCCACGACGGCGACCCGCGCGCGCGGGTGCACCAGCGCGGTGGCGAGCGCGGTGAGATCGTGGTCGCCGACGAACAGCAGCGGCGCCGTGGCGAGGTCGTACTGCTCGTCGAGCCAGCGGGCCCGCCGCAGCGCGGTCTCCGGCGTGGCCGCCACGTGATCGAGATCGCGCCGCGCGGCCGGGGCCCCGTCGATCCACCCGGCGATCGTCGCCAGCAGTTCGGACCGCTCGGGCGCGGGCCGTGGCCGCACGTGCGCAGCGATCCCGTCCGGGCGATCGTCGAGGCGGAAGAGATCGCCGTCGGCCCGGGCGCCGGCCAGCTGCAGGACCTGCTCGACGCTGCGCCGCGACAACCCGGTCTCCCCGACCAGCTCCGCCAGCCCACGCGGGCGCTCGGCCACGAGCTGCACGACGCGAGCGGCGTGCGGTGAGCGCGGCCCGAACCGCGCGACGAGCGCATCGAGGAGGCCGGTCACGCGCAGATCATCGCAGTCCGGGGCCGCGCCGACGCCGCCGCGTGTGCCCGGTTGGTGGTTCCGGCCCATCCGGAGTCGTCGTCACGATGCCGCTGTGCGGCGTGTTCCCCACCCCGATCGTCAGGCCTTGATCACCGCGGATGCCTCCTTCGCCGAACGATGGCACGAGGCGCGCAGCCGCGTCTGCCGATACACGGACAGGCTCGGTCGCGGCATGGACGCAGGGATCATCGACACGGTGACGGCGTTCCTGCTGCTCGGCTTCGGCACCACGGGTCCTGCGAGGGACACCCTGATCGGGCGTCACCCGGACCCTGGGTCCAGATCGAACTGCCCGAACCGGTCGTACCACCCTGGGATGACCACGAGAAGGTCGCCCGTCTGCTCACCGAGGCCCGAGATCCGCTCACCAACCTGCTCAACAGCTTCTACAGCGAGCACGAGCGGGGCCCGTATCAGTTGGTCGCCGGTGAACTCTGGGACGGTGAGAGCGGCGCCCTCATCGGGTTCACCGTGTGCTCAGCAGGGCTCAGGGACGTCAACCGCGGCAAGGTCCCCCGTAGGGATGTCGACCGCCAGGCCGCTCAGGACGAGATGGCGTGCTTCACCGACTACCTGATCGAGCAGGCGATGCAGCGACACGCCGAGGACGGAGGCCGACGACGTGGAGAACTCCGGTCCGTCGACATCGACGCGGGGGTCGCCGACCTGTGAAGGTCCCCGACCAGACGGGTGGAGCTGAGGGGAATCGAACCCCTGACCTTCTCGATGCGAACGAGACGCGCTACCAACTGCGCTACAGCCCCGGTGTCCGGTCGCCCGGACGTCTCAACGTTAGCAGGCCGTCATTCACCGGCTGCACGCCGGTATCCCCTTAGCTCGCTCTGGCCGAGATCGTGCTGGTCAAGCTCGTCGTCGAGCTCCTCCACGAGCACGGTGCCGGCCGGGAGCGGGGGCGGCGGCGCCGGCTCCAGCCGCGGCAGCGCCGACTCGATCGTGAGCTCGTCGAGCGAGACGAGGCGCGGCGCGGGCCCGCCGGTGCCGGAGATCCGCTCCTCGGGCTCCTTCTTGAGGTCGTCCTGCTCGTCGTCGCGCGCCTCGTCGTCCTCGAGCTGCTCGGACTCCTCGGCCTCCGCCTCGTCGAGCGCCTCGCCGAGGTCCTCCGCCGCCGGTTCGGCATCAGCGGCGTCCGGGCTGCGGCGGGTGACCTCGCGGCCGCGCCGAGCCCACTCGTCGGCGGCGGGATCGGCAGCGGCGCTGCTGGCTCGGCGGGCCGCGGCGAGGCGGGCGGCCCGGCGGGCGCGGATCGCCTCCTCCATGCGGACCTGGCGGCGCAGGTAGACCAGGTACCCGACGAGGGCGACGTCGATGGCGGCGTGCGCGGACCACACGACGGGGATGGCGGCCGCGGCGATGACCCCGGAGACGAGCGCCAGCAGCAGCATCGTCAGCACGACGCGCTGGCGGAACACGGCCCGCGTGCGGGCGGCCGCGGCGGCGGCCTGCGGGTCGTACCCGCCCCGGCCGGGGCGGTAGCGCGGCGGCGGGCGGTCCCAGCCGCGATCGTCGGCCGGGACGTCGTCGGGCGCCGTGCGGGCGCGGGGCACGTGCAGGTCCGAGGTCCGATCGGTACGGGTGTCGGCCAACTCGTCCACCTCCGATTCGGGACGACGTGGGCGGTCCAGCACCCGGCCGGCGAGCGCCGACTCGCTCGGTCGCGGCACCTCCTGCCGATGCCGGGCCACTGCGGGAAGCAGGATCAGCAGCCAGATGACCACCAGACCTGCGAAGATCATCGAGCTGGGCAATGCCGCTGTACCTCCCCCCGAGAGAGCGCTGGACGGAGCGACGGATCCCGCCGCCCCCGAGGCAAGATCGGCTCCGTAGCCCAACCTAATGAGGCCGTGCGGGGGATCGGGGCAGCGACGCGCCGTCGCCGTCAGGTTCACTCAGGCGTCGGCACGTGAGCTCTGGGATTCCAGATGCGCGTGTGAGTGATACCTGATCGAGTGGTGATCACGCGCGCGAGGCGCGGCCCTCGGCCACGAGCCGGCCGACCAACCCTTTCGGGGGGAGCTCCTCACGCGTCAGAGCGAAGCACAGATGATCTCGCCACGCTCCGTCGACCTCGAGGTAGCGGCGGAACAGCCCCTCCTGCCGGAACCCCAGCTTCTCCAGCACCCGCAGGCTCGCGCCGTTCTCCGGGCGCACCGTCGCCTCCAGCCGGTGCAGCCCGACCGGGCCGAAGCAGTGGTCCACGACGGACGCCACCGCCGCGGTGATCACGCCGCCGCCGGACACCCGCGAGTCGACCCAGTAGCCGACGTAGGCCGACAGCAACGGCTCCCGCACGACGTTGCCGACCATGACGTGCCCGGCGAAGCGACCGTCGACGGTGACCGCGAACGGCAGTGCGAGCCCGCGGCGAGCGGCGGCGCGCAGCTGCAGCCACCGGCCGGGCCACTCGATCGACGAGTTCCGCTCCAGCCAGGTGCCGGGCAGCGTCGGCTCCCACGGCGACAGGTAGGCCTCGTCGCGGATGCGGATCGCCGACCACTCGGCGCCGTCGCGCAGCCGCACCGGACGCAGCGCGACCACCCCGGCGCGCACGCGCAGCGGCGGGAGCCTCGCCGGCCAGCCGGGGTGCCGCCCCGGCGGGCGCTCCGGCACCGGATAGCCCACTAGCCGACCGGCAGGAACGCCACCGTGACCTCGTCGTCCACGGTGGCCTCGGTGACGTCCTCCGGGACGATGATCAGCCCGTTGGCATCGGACAGCGAGGTCAGCAGGTGCGTGCCGGAGTTGCCGAGCGGCTGCACCAGGTAGTCGCCGGACGCCTCCTCCCGCAGTAGGCGCGCACGCAGGTAGCCGCGGCAGCCGGGCAGGGACGTGATCGGCGAGGTCAGCCGGGCCTGCACGGTGCGCCGGTACGGCGGGCGGCCCTGCGCGTAGCGCAGCAGCGGCCGGACGAACACCTCGAACAGCAGCAGCGCCGTGGCCGGGTGCGACGGGAACAGGAACGTGGGCACCCGGTCCTCGCCCAACCGCCCGAACGCCTGCTCGGACCCGGGGTGCATCGCGACGCCGGAGTCGTCGAGGTCCCCCAGCTCCGAGACGGCCGCGCGCACCTCCGTGCCGGCCCGGCCGTTCACCGCCCCGCACAGCACCAGGACGTCGCTGAACGGCAGCCGGTCGGCCAGCGCCGCACTGATCTCCTTGGCGTCGCCGCGCACCAGCGCCGCGCGGGCGACGTCGGCCCCAGCCTCCCGCGCCGCGGCGGCGAGCGCCGGCGAGCAGGTGTCGGGGATCTGCCCGGGCCCCGGGGTGCGCTGCAGGTCGACCAGCTCGTCGCCGACCGAGACGATCGAGACCCGCGGCCGCGGGTGCACCAGCACCTTGTCCCGCCCCGCGGCCGCCAGCAGGCCGACCTGGGCAGGGCCGATCACCGCGTCGCGGCGGACCGCGACGTCCCCCGGCTGGACGTCTTCGCCGACGCGGCGCACGTTCGCGGCCGACGGCACCCCGCGCGTGACCTCGATGCGGGCCGTGCCGCCGTCGGTGTGGTCGACGGGCACGACGGCGTCGGCCAGCGTGGGCAGCGGGGCTCCGGCGGCGACCGCGACCGCCTGGCGCGGCTGCAGCCGCAGCGGCTGGCGGGACCCGGCGGCGATCTCCCCCACCACCGGGATCGACACCGGATCGACCTCGGAGGCGCCGCTGACGTCGACGCTGCGCACGGCGTAGCCGTCGATCGCCGCCATGTCGAAGGCGGGCAGCGGCCGCCCGACGACGACCTCCTCGGCGCTGCGCAGGCCGTAGGCCTCCGCGATCGCGACGCGGACCGGTGCCGGGCGGACCGCCCCGCCCAGCACCCGCTCGAGCTGCTCGTCGACCGTCCTCACCGCATCACCCCTGCTTCAGGCGCTCGGTCAGCCAGGTGCGCAGGTCCGGGCCGTAGTCGGGGTGCTGCAGGGCGAAGTCCACGAAGGCCCGGACGTAGCCACCCGGGTTGCCCAGGTCGTGGCGGCCGCCGCGGTGCACCACGACGTGCACCGGGTGCCCCTCCTCGATCAGGAGGGCGACGGCGTCGGTGAGCTGCAGCTCACCGCCCGCCCCTGGGGTGATCCGGTCGAGCGCGTCGAAGATCGCGACGTCGAGCAGGTAGCGACCGGCCGCAGCGTACGTGGACGGTGCCTCGTCGGCCGGCGGCTTCTCCACCATGCCGTGCACGCGCTTCACGTCGGGCTCGTCGGTGTCGGTGACGTCGAAGACCCCGTAGGCGGAGATCTGCTCGCGCGGGATGTCGAACGCGCACAGCACGCTGCCGCCGTAGCGGGCGCGGACCTGCGCCATCTTCTTCAGCACCCCGCTGGGTAGCACCAGGTCGTCGGGCAGCAGGACGGCGAACGCCTGCTCGTCCGGCCCGATGGCCTCCCGCGCGCAGCCGACGGCGTGGCCGAGCCCGAGCGGCTCGGGCTGGGTGACGGTCCGCACCTCGATCAGCTCGTGGGCCCGGCGGACCTTCGCGACCAGCTTCTCCTTGCCCCGCGCCGCCAGCTCCTTCTCCAGCTCCGACGAGTCGGCGAAGTGGGCGGCGACGGCGTCCTTGCCCGGCGAGGTCACGATCAGCAAGCGCTCAGCGCCGGCGTCCGCGGCTTCGGCGGCGACGATCTCGATGCCGGGCGTGTCGACGACCGGCAGGAGCTCCTTCGGGACCGTCTTGGTGGTGGGCAGGAACCGGGTGCCCAGACCGGCGGCCGGCACCACGGCCGTGCGGAAGGGCTGAGGCGCAAGCTCGCTCATGACCGGCGAGCCTATCGGCGCCGCTACGGTGGACGGGTGACGGCACACGGTCTCGACGCACCCGGGGCAGCCGACGAGGCGGTGCGGGCTGCCAAGTCCGAGGTGCGTTCCCGCGTGCTCGCCGCCCGCCGCGCCCTCGCGCCCGAGGTGCGGGCCGCCCGCGCAGAGGCGATCGCAGCCCACGCCGTGGCGCTCGCCGCCGAGTTCTCCGGCCCGATCTGCGCCTACCTCCCCTTCGGCACCGAGCCCGGCTCGCCGGCGATGGTCGAGGCGTTGGTCACAGCCGGCCACGACGTCCTGCTGCCCGTGGTGCCCGAGACCGAGGGCCCGATGGACTGGGCCCGCTTCTCCTCCACCGACGACACCGCGCCCACGGCGATCGGGATCCGCGAGCCGACCGGACCGCGGCTCGGCCCGCAGGCGATCACCGAGGCCGCGCTCGTGCTGGTCCCAGCCCTGGCGGTGGACCGCTCCGGTGTCCGGCTCGGCCGCGGCCGCGGTCACTACGACCGCTCCCTGCGGCTCGTCTCCCCCACCGCGCTGCTCGTCGCGGTGATCGACGACGACGAGCTGGTGCCCCGCCTGCCCGCTGAACCGCACGATCGGCCGGTCGACGCAGTGCTCATGCCCACTGCCGGGACGGTCCGGCTGCGGAACAGATCCTGATCGATCCGGGTTAAACTGGCACTCACAGCGTTCGAGTGCCAGGGCACGGAGTCAGAGTGCCTGGCCCGTGCAGCCCGGAGGAAACCCCGTGCCGACCTACCAGTACGCGTGCACCGCATGCGGACACCGCTTCGAAGCGGTGCAGTCGTTCTCCGACGCATCGCTCACGGAATGCCCGCAGTGCGCGGGCAAGCTGCGGAAGGTGTTCTCCTCCGTAGGGATCGTGTTCAAGGGCAGCGGCTTCTACCGCACCGACAGCCGCAACGGCTCCGTGCCGTCGGGTGACTCCTCGTCCAGCTCGAAGGACTCGTCGAGCGCATCGGGCTCCTCCGGGTCGGGTTCGTCCTCGAGCACATCGTCGTCGAGCACCCCGACGGCGGCCGCTTCCTGATCGCGAGTTGTCCACAACTCGCCAGTAGCATCCACAGGTTTCCGCGAGGGACTCCACAGCGGCGTTCGACGGCCTAGCGTCGCCCCCATGCCCGATCCGCTCGCTGCGCACCTGTCCGAACGGATGGCCAGCGCCGTGCGGGCCGTCATCGGCGGCCCCAGCTGGCGGCGCACCCTGCGCGTGCGCCGCACCGCGGCCGCCGTGCTGGCCGGCACCGCGCTGGTCCTCGTCGCGGCGCCGCGGGCAGGACCGTCGGCCGGTGCACCGGTCCTGGTCGCGGCCGCCGAGCTGCCCGCCGGCACCACCGTGCGCGCCGCCGATCTCGCGGTCCGCGAGTGGCCTGCCGATCTCGTGCCCGTGGGCGCCCTGCGCTCCCCCGACGCCGCCGAAGGGCGGGTCCTGGTCGGGGCGGCTCACCCGGGCGAGCCGCTCACCGACGTCCGTCTGGTCGGCGGCGCTCCGGTGCCGCACGGGACGGCGGCCGTCCCCGTCCGCATCGCCGACGCCGCCGTCGCCGCCCTCCTGGTGCCGGGCAACCGGGTCGACGTGGTCACGGTCGGAGCGCGCGCCGAGGCCCCGTCCGTGCTGGCCGCCGACGCGCCGGTGCTGGCCGTGCTGCCGGAGGAGAAGGGCGCCCGCGGGCGGCTCGTCCTCGTGGGGATGTCACGCGATGCGGCGACGCGCGTGGCTTCTGCCACACTCACCGACCAGGTGACGATTACCCTCCGCTGATGCTCAAAGGATTCAAGGACTTCATCCTGCGCGGCAACGTCGTCGACCTCGCGGTGGCCGTCGTCATCGGCGCCGCGTTCGGCGCGATCGTCACGTCGTTCACCGAGAGCATCATCGAACCACTGGTCAACGCGGTGACCCCCGCCGACAGCCCCGGGCTCGGCGTCACCGTGATCCCCGGTAAGGAGAGCACCTACATCGACTTCGCGTCGGTGATCACCGCGGCGATCAACTTCCTCATCGTCGCCGCAGTCGTGTACTTCGTCATCGTCCTGCCGCTGAACAAGCTGCAGGAGCGGCGCAAGCGCGGCCAGGTCGAGGAGGTCCCGCCCACGGAGGCGGAGCTGCTCGCGGAGATCCGCGACCTGCTGCGCGCCCAGCGGGGCGGCCAGGCCTAGCTACCAGGCCCGGTCGTGGTGCGGCGGACGGTCGGCGAGCAGCTCGGCGTCCCGGTCGCGCGACCGGTCGTCCGGGTGCTCGAACTCCCGCTCGTCCCGGGTGGTGTCGGGCAGGACGTCGCCGAACACGGCGGCGAGCTTGCGACGGAGCTGTTCGGACGGTTCGGGCACGACATCCATCCTCCTCCGGTGCCACGATGGGCGCATGAGCAACCCCGACGACCGCACCGAGCGGGCGAAGGAAATCACCGACACCGTGCTGGAGAAGGCGGGCGAGCTCGCCGAGAAGGCTGGGCACAAGGCGGCGGAGCTGGCCGAACTCGCCCGCGAACGGGCGCCTGAGGTGCTCGACAAGGCCGCGGAGCTGGCGACGCAGGCGGTCACCACCGCGGCCGCGGCGGTCGACAAGGCCACCGGCGGGCGGTTCCACGAGTACCTCGCCTCGGTCGGGGCGCAGAAGCCGCCGGAGCCGCCGGAGGAGGAGGACTGAAGCTCAGTCCTCGAGCCCGGACAGCTCCGAGATCACGTGCGCCACCAGCGGGGTCAGGGTCGCCATGCCGTCCCGCACGGCCGCGCGGGACGACGCGAGGTTCACCACGAGCGTGCTGCCGGAGACCCCGGCCAGCCCGCGGGAGAGCCCGGCGTCGATGGCGCCCGCGGCGAGCCCGGATGCGCGGATCGCCTCGGCGATGCCGGGGATCGGCCGGTCGAGAACGCCCGCGGTGGCGTCGGGGGTGACGTCACGGGGTGACACCCCGGTGCCGCCGACCGTCACCACGAGGTCGACGCCGCCGATGACCGCGGTGTTCAGCGCGTTGCGGATGGCGACCGCCTCGCCGGGCACGCTCACCACGCCGTCGACGAGCAGACCGGCCTCTTCGAGCAGCTCGGTGACGAGTGGTCCGGTGGAGTCCTCGCGCTCGCCCTGGCTCACCCGGTCGTCGACGACGACCACGAGAGCGCGGCCGATCTTGGGCGGTGCCATCTCCATGGCATCACCGTAGCGACCGGCTCAGCGACGCCCTGCACACGGTCGGGTGGTCAGCTCGCGGCGTCGAGCGTGACCTCCACGGTGCGGTCGGACAGCTCGATCCGCACCACCTCGCCGGGTGCCCGGGAGCCGATCGCGGCCTGCAGGTCGTCGCCGGTCAGCACAGGCCGGTCGTCGATGCGGACGACGACGTCGCCGATCGCGATCCCGGCCCGGTCCGCCGGCCCGCCCGCCGCGACGGTCCGCACGACCGCACCGGTGCGCCGGGAATCGGTCGCGACGGTGAGCCCAGCCGACGCGCGCGCCGCCTTGCCGGTGCGCTCCAGCTCGTCGGCGACCCGCTTGGCCTGGTTGATCGGGACGGCGAAGCCGACGCCGATCGACCCGTCCCTGGGCCCGGTGGTCGCGATCGCGGAGTTGATGCCGATGACGCGGCCGGCCATGTCCACCAGCGGCCCGCCGGAGTTGCCGGGGTTGATGGCGGCGTCGGTCTGGACGGCGTTGAGCACGGTCTGGGTGCGCGCGCCCTGCGCCGGTCCGACCGTGACGGCCCGGTCGAGCGCGCTCACCACACCGGTGGTCACGGTGCCGCCGAGGCCGAGCGGGGAGCCGACGGCCACGACCTGCTGGCCGACCGCGATCGAGGAGGAGTCGCCGAGCTCGGCGGGGACCAGCCCGGTCAGCCCCTGGGCCTGCACCAGCGCGAGGTCGGAGTTGGGGTCGCGCCCGACGAGCTTCGCCTGCGCGGTGCGACCGTCCTGCAGCTGCACGACGAGGCCCCGGCTGCCGATCTGCTCCACGACGTGGTTGTTGGTGAGCAGCAGCCCGTCGGGGCGCAGGACCACCGCGGAGCCGGTCGTGTCGGACGCCCCGTTGGCGCGCAGCTGCACCACGCTCGGCAGCACCTTCGCGGCGACCTGCTCGACGGTCCCCTGACCCGCGGACGCCTCGGCAGCCGGGTCCGGGCCGCGGCTCGCGAGCGAGTAGCCGATCGCACCGCCCGCCATGCCCGCGAGGATCGCGGCGGCGGCCGCGGCGGCCGCCAGCACCGGCCATCCGGGTGTCCGGCCGGCGAGCCGGGCCGGGCGGCCGGGCATCGGCGGCGGGGGCTGCAGGACGGCCTGTCGGGGAACGGCCTGCTGGGTAACGACGTGGGGTGGCGCCTGCTGCAGGAAGATCGGCTCGGTCGTCGCGACCGGACCGTCCGGGGTGCCCGCCGGCTGGGGCCCGGCCGACGGGACCGGGTGCGGGACCGCGCCCGGGTCGGTGGTCGCGGAGTCCGCAGTGGACGCCGGTGCGGTGGCCGTGGGTCCGGTGGCCGGCCCGTCGTCCGGGGCAGGCGAGGGCGCGGGGATCACGCCCATCGTGGTGGTGGCCGCCTCCCCGTCGTCCTCCGACCGCTGCCGGGGGACGCCGTTCGAGCCGCGGTGCTGCCGGGTCGGGCCCTCGACGTCGACGGGCTCGCGGGCCTCGGGGACGACCGGCTCGGCCTCCTTCTCGCGGGCCCGCTCCGCCGGCCGGTCCTGGGCGGGGATCGCGTCCCGGACGTCGTGCTCGGCGGCCTCCGGATCGCGGTCCTCGGCCTGCTCCGAGGCGCGGTCCGGGCCGCTGCGGTGGCGGCCGTCCGCCCCTCCCGCGTCAGGCTCGTCCTGCTCCTCGGCGGGGCGCGCGTGCCGGGGGCGCTCGGCAGGCTCCGGTGCGGTGCCGCGAGCCTCCGGCTCCTGGTGTTCGGTGCGCGCTCCGTCGGCACCGTCAGCGCCGTCGGCACCGTTCGTGCGGTCGCGGGTCCCCGTCGGGCGGGCTCCGGACTTCTGGTCGGTGCTGGCCCGGTGGGTGCCCTCGGGCGGGGTCGGCCAAGGATCGGCGGTCCAGCCGCCGATGCGCGTCCGGGGCTCGGGGACGCCGGACGAGAAGAGGTCGGTCGCCGGGCGGGAGGTTGCGCGCTCGGACCCGGCGACGCCCTGGGCGAAGCGGGCCGCCGCCGCGCCGTAGGTGGTGGATCGACGCCCGGGATCGGTGGCGGCGCGCGCGGCCGGATCGGCCGGTGCGTCGGCGAACAGGTCCACCGAGCTGCTGCTGGCGTTGCCGAACGGGGTCGCCTCGACCCGCCGCCGTTCGCCGGGTACCCGCTGGGGCAGGATCGGGGATGCGGCGGTCTCGGGCGACTCGTGCCGGGCCTCGTCGGAGCGCTGCGGCCGCTCCACCGATGCGCTCGGCGTCTGCGCGGCCAGCTCGGCGAAGAGCGGGTCGTCGCCATCGAGGGAGGCCTGCGCGTCGAACAGCTCGTCGAGCGCGCTCGGCTCGTCCGGCCCGAAGCCGCGGCTGAGCAGCTCGTCGACCGACACCGGTCCCACCTCGGCCGGGTCCGGGGCGGTCTTCGGTGCGTCGTCGGACCCGTAGGGCCACGTGCGCTCCGCGCCGGATCCCTCCCCGTCGGTGGGGTCGGCGTCCGGCGCGTCCGGCAACTGCTCCGTGCGACCTCTCGGCTCGCGGTCGTGCATCGCCATCACCCGTTCGGCTGTCCGTCGACTCGGGCGTCAGCCTATGAGTAGGGAATGCGCGCCGCGGCAGCCCCCGACCGGCCACGGTCGGGCGACGGCATCACCCGTGCGCCGGGCGGCCCGGTAGACGCACCGCGAGCAGGGCCCCGCCCTCCGGCGCCCGACCGGCCCACACGGCGCCACCGTGCCGCAGCGCGACCTGGCGGACGATGGCCAGCCCGAGCCCGGAGCCGGGCATCGTGCGGGAGGTGTCGGCCCGGTAGAAGCGCTCGAAGACGTGCGGGAGGTCTTCAGGGGCGATGCCCGGTCCGGCGTCGGCGACCTCCAGCACGATCCACCACTCGTCCAGCGGTCGCATCTGCACCCGGACCTCACCGCCGGGCGGGCTCCACTTGATCGCGTTGTCGAGCAGGTTCAGCACCGCCCGCTCCAGCGCGGTGGCATCGCCCATCAGCGTCCAGGGCACGAGGACCGTCTTGAACGTGATGCCACCGGCGCGGCGGCGAGCCCGTTCGAGGGCGCGTTCGATGACGTCCATGAGCTCGACCGGCTCGTGGACGACGGCGGGAGCGTCGTCGCGGGCCAGTTCGACCAGGTCGCCGACGAGTGTCGACAGCTCGGCGACCTGGGCTTGCACGTCCTCGAGGATCTCCGCCCGCTCGGACTCCGGCAGCGGCGGGGCTCCGGGCCGACTGGCGGCGGCGAGCAGCTCGAGGTTGGTCCGCATGGACGTCAGCGGGGTGCGCAGCTCGTGGCCGGCGTCCGCGACGAGGCGGCGCTGCTGCTCGCGGGAGGCGGCGAGCGCACCGAGCATCTCGTTGAAGCTGTGCGAGAGCCGGGCGAGCTCGTCGGTGCCCTCGACGGGGATCGGCCGCAGGTCACCGGTGGCGGCGACCCGCTCGGTGGCGTCGATGAGCCGGTCGACGGGCCGCAGTGCCGCGCGGGCCACCGCGACCCCGGCGAGCCCGGCGAGGACCACCCCGACCCCACCGACGATCGGCAGCGACGTGCCGAGCTTGGTGAACACCTGCTGGGTCGGGTCGAGCCGCTGGGCGATCACCAGCGCCTGGCCGCGGCCGGCCGGGACCGCAGCGACCCGGTACGGGTGGCCGTCGAGCTCCGCGGTGCGCACCGTGTGCTCGGCGCGGCCCGCCGCGACCGCCAGTTCCTGCGGCCCGAGCGGCGGCGCGGAGGCCTGACCCTCCGCGGAGATGAACGTGCCGTTGACGTAGAGGAGCGCGAGGCGGACGTCGCCCGCCCCGAACGCCTCCGGCGGGAGGCTCGCGAGCTGCTGCGGGTTGACCAGGTCGCTCTCGGTGGCGAAGTAGGCGCGCTGGAGCAGGTTGGCGTCCAGCGTGTCCATGATGCTGATGCGCACGGTGATGAACGCCGAGATCGACACCAGCACCACCATCAGCCCGGCGACCAGTGCCGCCAGCACCCCGATCCGCCCCCGGAGCGAGAACTGGTCGAACCGCTGGAACGACGCCGTCACGGTGGCGTGTCGCGCAGGACGTACCCGACACCCCGCACGGTGTGGATCAGCCGCGGCTCGCCCCCGGCCTCGGTCTTGCGGCGCAGGTAGCCGATGTAGACCTCGAGGGCGTTGCCGGTCGTCGGGAAGTCGTAGCCCCAGACCTGCTCGAGGATCTGGGAGCGGGTGAGCACCCGCTTCGGGTTGGTCAGCAGCAGCTCCAGCAGCGCGAACTCGGTGCGGGTCAGGCTGATCTGGCGGTCACCGCGGCGGACCTCGCGGGTCTCGGGATCGAGGGTGAGATCGGCGAACTGCAGCACCTTCGCCTGCCCACCGGTCGACGTGTACGGCGATCGCCGTCGCAGCAGCGCCCGCAGCCGAGCGAGCAGCTCCTCGAGGGCGAAGGGCTTGGGCAGGTAGTCGTCGGCTCCCGCGTCCAGCCCGGCCACCCGGTCGCTGACCGCGTCGCGTGCGGTGAGCACGAGGATCGGCAGCTCGTCGCCGGCCGCGCGCATGCGCCGGCAGACCTCCAGGCCGTCGAGCCGCGGCATCATCACGTCGAGCACCATCGCGTCGGGGCGCCGGGCCGTCACCGCGTCGAGAGCCTCCTGCCCGTCGGACGCCAGGTCGACCTCGTACCCGTTGAAGGCGAGGGACCGGCGCAGCGACTCCCGGACGGACCGGTCGTCGTCGACGACGAGGATGCGCATGGGGAAAGTCTGATCGGACGGTCTGAGAGGCGCCTGAGAGGGGGCTGTGACGGCGGCTGCAACCGCAGTCGACCGACCTGAGGAACCGGACCTCCGGAGAGTGGACCACTCCGCAGGGCGCGGATTGGACCTGCTGCCCGGTCCGCCTGCCGCATAGCGTGATCGCTGTGAGCAGGCGAGGAGCGGTGTTGTTCGCCCTGATGGGCGTGATCTGGGGCGTCCCCTACCTGATGATCAAGGTCGCCGTCGAGGGGGTGTCGGTGCCGGTGCTGGTGTTCACCCGGTGCGCCCTCGCCACCCTCCTGCTCCTGCCGCTGGCGCTGCGCGGCGGTCAGCTCGCCGGGGTCCGGCCGTACTGGAAGCCGATCGCGGCGTTCGCGTTCCTGGAGATGATCCTCCCGTGGTACCTGCTCGCCGACGCCGAGCAGGACATCTCCAGTTCGATGACGGGCCTGCTCATCGCGGCGTCCCCGATCATCACGCTGCTGGTGGCGCGCTTGCTCGGCAGCTCGGAACGGCTCGGCCCGGCCCGCATCGCCGGCCTGGGGATCGGCCTGGCCGGGGTGGCCGTGCTCGGCGCGCCCGAGCTGCGCGGCGACAACCCCGTCGCGATCCTCGAGGTCCTGCTGGTCGCGGTCTCCTACGCGATCGCCCCGCAGATCGCCGCACGCAAGCTGCAGAACGTTCCGTCGCTGCCGATGACCGTCGCCTGCCTGATCTTCGCGACCGTCGTCTACGCACCCCCGGCGGTCGCCACCTGGCCGGCCACCGTGCCGAGCGGCTGGGTGCTCGCCGCGATCGCCGGCCTCTCGGTCATCTGCACGGCGATCGGCTTCCTCGTCTTCTTCGCCCTGCTGCGCGAGGTCGGCCCGTCCCGGGCACTGGTGTTCACCTACCTCAACCCGGCCGTCGCGGTCGCGGCTGGTGTGCTGGTGCTGGGCGAGCCGCTGACCGTGTCGATGGTGGCGGCGTTCGTGCTGATCCTCGCCGGCTCGGTGCTCGCGACCCGCGCTGGTCGCGCCCAGCGGACGGTGGAGGCGGCCGAGGCCGCCACCTGATCCGTCCAGCCACGCGGCTAGGATCGCGGGCACGCCCTCGTAGCTCAGGGGATAGAGCAGCGGTTTCCTAAACCGCGTGTCGCAGGTTCGAATCCTGCCGGGGGCACGCACCGCGGTCGGCGTCACGCAACGGTCGGCATCGCGGAGGCGGTTCCGCGGGGCCGGTGCCCTCAGCCGACGAGGGTGAGATCTCGCATCGAGAACGAAGTTGCGCTCGATCGAATCGGTTCGAAATCGCCACGACTTCGTTCTCGACGAACCACCATCACGTCGGCGGGGGAGCAGACGGCCGCGGTGACGAGGCGGAAGGTCTCCCCGGCGGCTCGTACACGCCGTGGTCGAAGGCGTAGACGATCGCCGCGGCGCGATCGCGCAGCCCGAGCTTCGACAAGATGGCGCTCACGTGCGACTTCACGGTCGCCTCGCTGAGGACGAGCGCGTCGGCGATCTCCCTGTTGGTCGCACCGCGGGCGATGAGCGCGAGCACCTCGTGCTCCCGCGCGGTCAGCTCGTCGAGGCGGCGGGCGGCGCGCTGCGCCGGCGCGAGCGTGCGCCGGTGCGCGGCCAGCAGCCGCGGTGTCACGGCCGGGTCGAACCAGGCCGCACCGGCCGCCACGGCACGGGCGGCGGCGAGGATCTCCGCGGCGCCCGCGTCCTTGAGCACGAAACCCGCCGCCCCGGCCTCGAGCACGCCCCACAGGACCTCGTCCTCGTCGAACGTGGTGAGCACGAGCACCGGCGGCGCCCCTGACCGGTCACGGAGTCTGCGCGTGGTCTCCACGCCGTCGAGCCCGGCCATGCGCACGTCCATGACGACGAGATCGAGGTCGAGCTCGTCGATCTGCGCCAGCAGCTCGGAACCGTCGGCGCACTCGGCGACCACCGTGAACCCGTCCCGGGGCCGCAGGATGCGGGCGATGCCGGCCCGGACCAGCTCCTGATCGTCGACGACGGCGGTGCGCACGCTCACGGCGCGCTCCCGGGCAGCGCGCACCGCACGACCCAGCCGTCGTCCACGGGACCGGCGACGAGGGTGCCGCCCGCGGCGGCGGCCCGCTCCCGCATCCCCGTCAGGCCGTAGCCCGGCCGGTTCCGCGCCGGGCGCACCGGTCGGCTCGTCACCTCCAGCACGGTCGCCGTCGGTTCGGCGGCGACGTGGACCGAGGTGCGGGCGTCGGGCGCGTGGCGCGCCGCGTTGAGCAGCGCCTCCTGCGCGATCCGGTAGAGCGTGAGCGCCGCCATCGGGTCGACATCTCTGAGCTCGCCCGTGGTGGTGTGCTCGACGGAGAGGCCGCCGGCGCGGGCGTCCGCGACCAGGCGCGCGATGCCGTCCAGGCCCGGGACCGGGGAACGGCCGTCGCCGTCGTCACCGTCGGCGGAGCGCAGCAGCGCGACCGTGGCCCGCAGCTCGGTGAGCCCGCGCCGGCCGCTGTCCTCGGCCGCGGCGAGCGCGAGATCCGCCTCGGCCGGGTCGTCGTGCAGGACGTGGCGGGCGCTCGCCACCTGCAGGAGCACCGCGGCCAGGCCGTGCCCGACGAGGTCGTGCACGTCCCGGGCGATGCGGCGGCGCTCCTCCTCCGCCGCGCGCGCCGCCGCCGCGGCGCGGGCGGCCTCGTCGGCGGCGCGCTGCTCCTCCTGACGACGGAACAAGCCCGCGATCAGCGCGGGGAACGCCACCGCTGCCACCCACACGCCGACGTCGACGTCATCCGGATCCAGAACGTCGACCAGCACCGGTACCGCGATCGCGACCAGCACGCAGACCGCCGTCGTGGCCGGGCCCGTGTCCCAGCCGGCGACCGCGATCGCCAGCAGCGACAGCAGCAGCATCCCGGGGTCGAGATCACCTGATCCCTTCGCCACCAGCACCGCGATCGACACCCCCGCGGTCAGCACGGGCGCGGGCATCCGGTCCGGCCGCAGCGCCCACACCCCGAACAGCGCAGCACCTGCCACCAGCGCCGCGGTGCGCCACGGATCGGCGGGATCGGTGATGGCCGCGTACACCACCGCACCCACCGCGGCGAACGGCATCGCGGCCCGCAGGAGATCACGACGACCGGGAGCCATCCGCGCATCGTAGAGCCGCCGACCGAGATCGATCCCCCGCTCGGAACGTGGCCGGGTGGTCACGGTCGCCGCAGCCACGCCTCGAGCGGTCCTCGCCGTCCGGCGCGGCCGACCAGAACGGCGATCACCACGAGCAGCGCCCAGGTGCCGACGGCCAGCCCCGTCGCACCCGCGAGACCGACCCGGTCGCCCAGCCCGCCGCCGTACGGTGCGAGCACCGCGACGAACACCACCGACTGGACGACGTAGCAGGACAGCGATCGCCGCCCGCACTCCGTGAGCGCCCGCGCCACTCGCCCCTGTGCCCGCGCCGCGACCAGCCCGGCCACCGCGACGAACGCCAGGCCGCCCGCGTACCCCGTCACTCCGTGCAGCGCGCCGGCCACCAGCCGGGCGGCCAGTCCGGGGTCCGGCCACACGGTCGCCGCCATCGTCGCCAGCGGCAGCGCGCCGAGGATCGAGACGGTGAAGCCGACGGACGCGATCCGCAGCAGGACCGGGCGGTGGTCCCCGGGCGCGTCCAGCAGCCCCCGCCGCGCCACCCAACCGCCGAGCAGGACCGCCGCAGCCAGACCCAACGCCTGGACCAGTCCGACGACCGCCCATTCGACGATCCGCACGACCGCGGCCGACACCGGGTCCGCCACCCCCGTCGACACCAGCCAGGACCGCTGGTCGGGCGGTCCCGGCGCCGCCAGTGCCGCACCGGCGAGCGCGGGCCCGACGAGGAACCCCCCGGCCAGCCGGCGCAACCGTGCCGCCGGCGCCGTCGCGACGAGCCCGCCCAGCGCCAGTCCGAGCAGCCCGTACGGCCCCAGCACGTCACCGGAGAACAGCAGGGCCGCGTGCACCGCCCCGAGCAGCAGCAGCCGACGCGCCCGCGTGCGCACCACTGCGTGTCCGCGCTGCTCGGCCAGCCGTACCAGCCCGTACCCGAAGAGCACCCCGAACAGCGGGTACGCCCGACCGTCGACGAGCAGGACCTGTCCCAGCGCGACCGCACGGTCCACCGGCCCGGGATCGGCCGCGTGCCCGCGCACGCCGACGTCGTGCCCGAACAGGAAGAGATGGGCGTTGGCGATCGCGATGAAGAGCAGCGCGGCGCCGCGGGCGAGATCCGGGGCGACCGCCCGGGTCGCGACGAAGGCAGTGGTGGACACCCCACCGATCGTCGGCCGTCGTAGCTGCAGGCACATCGGCCTGCGGTCGGGTGTGCGATCTCCTACCGCAGGCGGAGGAGGCCGGCGGAACCGCGCCGCCGGAGCGGCCTCAGCGGAACGCCTGCTCCCCCGTCAGCAGCTGCCCGAGCACGAGCGTGTGCATCTCGACGGTGCCCTCGTAGGTGAGCACCGACTCGAGGTTGGTCATGTGCCGGATCACCGGGTACTCGAGCGAGATGCCGTTGGCACCCAGGACGGTGCGGGCGCTGCGGGCGATCTCCAGCGCCTCGCGCACGTTGTTCAGCTTGCCCATCGACACGTGCTCCGGGCGCAGCGTGCCGGCGTCCTTCTTCCGGCCCAGGTGCAGCGCCAGCAGGTAGCCCTTGACGTACTCCAGGCACATGTCGGCGAGCTTCTGCTGGGTCAGCTGGAACGCGCCGATGGGGCGGCCGAACTGCACCCGCTCCCGCGAGTAGCGCCGCGCGGTCTCCAGGCAGGACCGGGCTGCGCCCAGAGCGCCCCACACGATGCCGTAGCGGGCCTCGTTCAGGCAGGACAGCGGACCCTTGAGGCTGCGCGCCTCGGGCAGCATCGCCGAGGCCGGCAGGCGGACGCCGTCCAGCACCAGCTCACCGGTCGCCGACGCGCGCAGCGACAGCTTGTGCTTGATCTCGGGGGCCGAGAAGCCGGGGGTGTCGGTCGGCACCACGAACCCGCGCACGCCCTCGTCCGTACCCGCCCACACCACGGCGACGTCGGAGTACGGCGCGTTGGAGATCCACATCTTGCGGCCGTCGAGGATCCAGTCGCTCCCGTCGCGGCGGGCGACCGTCCGCATGCTCCCCGGGTCCGAACCGACGTCCGGCTCGGTCAGGCCGAAGCAGCCGATCGCCTCGCCGGCGGCCATGCGCGGCAGCCACTCCTGCTTCTGCTCCTCGGAGCCCCACCGCCAGATCGCGTACATCGCCAGCGAACCCTGCACCGACACCAGCGAGCGCAGGCCGGAGTCGGTCGCCTCCAGCTCCAGGCACGCCAGGCCGTAGTCGACGGCCGACATGCCCGGGCAGCCGTAGCCCTCCAGGTGCATGCCGAACAGCCCGATCGAGCCCAGCTCGCGCGCCAGCTCACGGACGCCGGGGATCGCGCCGACCTCGAACCACTCGGCGATGTGCGGCTCCACGAGCTTGTCCAGCAGCTTGCGGACGGTTTCGCGGACCAGCCGCTCGTCCTCGGTGTGCAGCTCGTCCAGCGCGGCCGGGTCGGCCGGGTCCGGTACGGGCAGGGTCATCGGGTCGACGTGCGTCATGCGTTGTCCTCCTTGCGGAGCCAGCGACGGACCTGGTCGCTGTGCTCACCCAGCCGCGGCGGGGCGGTGTATGTCGTGACGGGTGTCTCGGAGAGCGAGACGGGGTTGCGCACCTGGGCCGGCCGTCCCGGCCCCACGTCCACGAGCGGGTCCAGGCCCAGCTGCTCGGCCAGCCGGAACCCGTCGGCGACGGAGCCGACCCGGCCGGCCGGAACGCCGACCGCGGTCAGGCGGGCCACCCACGACTCGGCGGAGTCGGCGGCGAGGCGCCGCTGCAGCTCGTCGACCAGGGCGGCCCGGTTCTGCACCCGGGCGGCGTTGGTGGCGAAGCGTTCGTCGTCGGCGAGCGACTCGTCCCCGACGGCGGCGGCGAGCTTGCGGAACTGGGCGTCGTTGCCGCAGGCGATCGCGAACGGGCCGTCGGCCGCCTCCAGCAGCTCGTACGGGGCGACGGACGGGTGCGCGTTGCCGAGCCGGCCCGGGGCGTTGCCGGTGGTCAGGTACGACGCGGCCTGGTTCACCAGCGCGGCCAGCAGCGTGGACAGCAGGTTGACCTCGACGTGCTGGCCCACCCCGCTGTGGGCACGGGCCTGCAGCGCGGCGAGGATGCCGATGACGGCGTCCTTGGCGGTGAGCACGTCGACCAGCGCGACGCCGACCTTCATCGGCCTGCCGCCCGGCTCACCCGTGACGGACATCAGTCCGCCCACCGCCTGCGCCAGGAAGTCGTACCCGGGCAGCTCGGCGCCACCGGTCCGGCCGAAGCCGGACACGGAGCAGTAGACGACGCCGGGATTGTCCCGGCGCACCTGCTCGTAGCCGAGGCCGCGACGGTCGAGGGCACCGACGCGGAAGTTCTCGATCACCACGTCGGCGCGGCGGGCGAGTTCCCGCGCCGCCTCCAGATCGCCGGGGTCGTCCAGGTCCAGGGTGACGGACTCCTTGTTCCGGTTGGCGCTCTCGAAGTAGGCCGCGGAGTTGTCCGTCCACGGTGGACCCCAGGTGCGCGTGTCGTCCCCGGCACCGGGCCGCTCCACCTTGATCACCCGCGCGCCCAGGTCGGCGAGCGTCATGGCGGCCAGCGGACCCGCGAGCACACGGCTGAAGTCGGCGACGAGGAGCCCGTCGAGCGGAGCCCGGAGGGGACGATCCATGCCCTCAGTGTCGCCAGCCG
This sequence comes from Pseudonocardia thermophila, assembly GCF_900142365.1. Classification (GTDB taxonomy): domain Bacteria; phylum Actinomycetota; class Actinomycetes; order Mycobacteriales; family Pseudonocardiaceae; genus Pseudonocardia; species Pseudonocardia thermophila. The sequence goes on from NZ_FRAP01000005.1 coordinate 55,239, forward strand.
ATACCTCGGACAGAAGTATCAATTACCGCCGCAGCGATACCGCGAAGGTATCACGACATCCGGGCCGCGAGCTCCACCAGCCGGGCGAGCGCAGGGTTCGGATCCGCACGGCGCCAGGCGAGCCGCACCTCGACCGGGCCGAGCCCCGGGTCGAGCGGCCGGAACACCACGTCGTGCACGGGAATCGCCGCGCTGACCCCGGAGAAGACCAGCGCGATACCGGCGCCCGAGTCGACCATCAGCAACTGCGTGGGCGAGTCGACCGCCGTGTCCACGATCCGCGGCACGAACCGCCCCAGCGTGCCGAGCAGGTGCAGCCGGTTCGACAGGGTCGCCCCGCGACCGCCCGGCAGCGCGATCCACGCCTCGTCGGCGAGCTCGCCGGGCCGCAGTGCCTCCGCGACGGCGAGCCGGTGCTCCGCCGGCAGCGCGACCAGCAGTTCCTCCTGCGCCAGCACCAGCGAGTCGACCTCGTCCGGCAGCCGGTCCCAGCGACCCACCACCGCGTCCAACCCACCGGCGAGCATCCGTTCGAGGCCGGGCTCGGACAGGTGCGAGCCGCGCAGCTCCAGGGTCAATCCCGGGTAGTCCTCGCGCGCCCGGCGCACCAGCGCGCCGACCAGCGCGTACACGGAGGCGCCGGAGAACCCGAGCCGCACCCGGCCGGACTCGCCGCGGCGCATCCGCCGGGCGATCTCCACGATCCGCTCGGACTGCATCACCAGCGACCGGGCCGGCTCGATCAACGCCTCCCCCAGCGGCGTCAGCGCGACGTGCCGCGGCCCGCGCTCGAACAGAGGTGCACCGAGCTCGGCCTCGATGGCGCGGATCATCCGGCTGAGCGGCGGCTGGGCCATCCGCAGCCGCGCCGCAGCGCGGCCGAAGTGCAGCTCCTCGGCCACCGCCAGGAACGCCCGCGCCCTGTGCACATCCATCGGGGAGAACCGTACGCTCGACCGTCCCGCCGGAGTGCGACGCGCTCACGGGTTCCGCAGAACCCGGCCCGCTGAGGCGCCGACCGGAATCAGGCGCCCTCGAAGCCGAGCACCCGCCATGCGCGATCGGTGAGCTCGCCCCCGGCCCGACCCTTCGACGCGGTCAGCAGCTCGCGCCTGCGCGCCTCCTTCAAGTGCGCGCGCACGGTCTCGGGCGAGCGCCCCACCATCTCTGCCAGTGCAGCCGTGACCGCCCGTTCGCCGGTCACGACGAGGTGGACGTACTCGGCGGCGAGGATCGCGAGGTATCGGTCGTCGACGCCGTGGCTCAGCGCCTTCCGCAGGGCTGCCCGCGCACGACGCCGCCGCTCCGCCGGGTCGTCCTCCACGGCATCGACGGCGGCCCGGAGTTCCCGGCGCTTCCGCGCCGCCTCGGCGAAGTCGAGCCGGCGGACCACGGTCGAGCTGATCCCGGCCGCGACCTGCGTCGGATCTGCGTCCTTCGCCGGCCGGATCGTCACGGACCGCGGGCCGCCTTGATCGACGTCGATCGGCCAGGCGAACTCAGCCACCCACGGCCCCACCCGCTGCTTCACCACGGTCTGCGACACGGTGACACTATACACCAAGTATGTCAAACCTGGGTTTGTCATACATGGTTAAAGCCGCCGATCGGACGCGACGACGAGCCGCGGATCCGCGCGACTGATCCAATACCGATGAGCCGATCGGAGTCGATCGTGCGCATCGGGTAACGGCGGATCTCCCTCGGCCGACGATCACTGCACCCCAGCAGCACGCACCGCCGATCGCTCCCCACCCGTCGCCGGCGTGCGTCCGAACCACAGGAGTGCAGAGCCTCGTGCGCCGCCCGTCCCGCACCGCAGTCGTCGTCGGATCGCTCACCCTCACCGGTGTGCTCGTCGGCGGCACCGCGTACGCCACCTCCGCCGGCACCGCGGAGCCGGACACCTACTTCGCCTGCGTCAACGACCTCACGGGAGCGATGCGCCTGATCGCTCCCGACCTCGGCCAGACCTGCGACGAGCGGGTCGGAGCCACCCACGAGACCCTCATCTCCTGGTCACGCGGCCCCGGTCCGGCCGGCCCTCCCGGTCCTGCGGGACCGCGCGGTCCCCGCGGCCACAGCGGCGACTCCATCGACGACATCGGCGACCTCGCCGGCATGTCCTGCACGTCGGGGCGCGAGCGCGGCACCGTCGTCCTGCGCATCGCGCCGCCGGAGCAGGGCTCGGGCATCTCGCTCATCTGCAAGACCCGCAGCACGATCGACTGGCGCACCGTCGCGCCGACGACTCCCGCACCCGCGCCGACTCCCACACCCGCGCCGACGACGGTGCCGCGCAGCTCAAGCCCCGCGGAACCCGGCTTCGGGTCTCCTGGGACGTCCGCGCCGCCGCACGTCCCGGACCTGCCTCCGCAGCCCGGGTCAACTCAGCCGACGTCCCCGGGACCACTCCCCTTCGGCCTCTGATCGGAGAGCAACGGACAGATCAGCCACAGCGACTAAGGTGATCCTCACCTGAGAGGAGAGCCGCGTGACCGCCGCCGCACCCACGATCATCCGATACGAGCTCGTCCCCCGCCTGCTGCGCGTCGCAGCGGTGCGGCGGCTGACGCCGCGGATGGTGCGGGTCACGCTCGCCGGCGAAGAGTTGGCCGGGTTCCAGGCGCCCGCGCCCGCCGACCACGTGAAGCTGTTCTTCCCCGAGGACCGCGACGGGCTGCCGGTGATGCCGAAGCTCGGGCCGAACGGGCTGGAGCGCGACCCGAACGCGCAGCCGACGTTCCGCGACTACACCGTGCGGAACCACCGCCCCGAGCAGAACGAGATCGACATCGACTTCGTCCTGCACGGCCACGGGCCGGGTTCGACCTGGGCCGCGGGCGCCCAGGTGGGCAACGCGGTGGGCGTGCTCGGCCCGCGCGGTTCGGTGCTGGCGCCGACCGGGCTCGACTGGTGCGTCGTGGCGGGCGACGAGGCCGCCCTACCCGCTGTCGCGCGCTGGCTCGAGCAGGCCGAGCCCGGCACCACGGTCTTCGCGTTCGCCGAGGTGGCCGACGAGGCGGAGCGGCAGGAGATCCAGTCCGCCGCCGACGTGCGGCTCACCTGGCTGTACCGGAACGGGGCCGAACCGGGCACGACGACGCTCCTGCAGGACGCGGTACTGGGCCTGGAGTTCCCGGCCGGCGACGGCTTCGTCTGGGTGGGCGGCGAGGCGACGACGCTCAAGCCGATCCGACGGGGCCTGCGCGAGCGCGGGCTGCCGCGCGCGTCGATCGACGTGGACGGCTACTGGAAGCGCGGCGTGGTCGCCTTCGACCACCACCAGCAGGACGACGACTGATCAGCCGGCGCCTACTGGATGCGGCGTTCCCGACCCGCCCACGCCTTCTCGCGCAGCACGTACTTCTGGATCTTCCCGGTGGACGTCTTGGGCAGCTCGCCGAAGACGACGTGCTTGGGCGCCTTGAACCGGGCGAGGCGGCCGCGGACGAACTCCACGATCTCCTCCTCGGTCGCCGAGGCGCCCTCCTTCAGGGTCACGTACGCCGCGGGCACCTCGCCCCACTTGTCGTCGGGCACCGCGATCACGGCCACCTCCAGCACGGCGGGGTGGTCGGCGATGACCTGCTCGACCTCGACGGAGGCGATGTTCTCCCCACCCGAGATGATCACGTCCTTGCTGCGGTCCCGCAGCTCGACGTAACCGTCCGGGTGCAGCACCCCGAGATCGCCCGTGCGGAACCACCCATCCGGGGCCGCCGCCCGGGTCGCCTCCGGGTCCTTGAAGTAGCCGAGCATCACGTTGTTGCCGCGCAGCGCGATCTGGCCGACCGTCTTCCCGTCGGCCGGCACGTCGCTGCCGTCCGCGCCGATCACCCGCGCAGTGCAGGCGATCATGTTCCCCACACCCTGGCGGGCCTTCAACCGCGCCTGCTCCGCCGGGTCGAGACCGTTCCACTCCGGCCGCCAGTCGCAGATCATCGCCGGACCGAACGTCTCGGTGAGCCCGTAGAGATGAGTGATCTCGAACCCCAGCTCGGCCATCCGCCGCAGGATCGCCGGTGACGGCGGGGCCCCACCGGTGGCCATCCGCACCGTGCGGTCGACCCGACCGGCCTGCGGCGCGTAGGCGATCATCGACAACACCGTGGGCGCACCCTCGAGGTGAGTCACCCCCTCGGCCCGGATCAGCCGCCACACCTCGGCCGGGTCCACCTTCGGCAAGCACACGTGCGTGGCCGCCGCCGCAGTGACCGCCCACGGGAAGCACCAGCCGTTGCAGTGGAACATCGGCAGCGTCCACAAGTGCACAGCGGACGGCGACAACGCCGTGTGCGCCACCATCGCCAGCGCCTGCAGGTAGGCGCCGCGGTGGTGGTACATCACCCCCTTCGGCCGCCCCGTCGTCCCCGACGTGTAGTTGATCGACAGCAGCGCCCGCTCGTCGGCGGGACGGATCGCGACCGGCTCCGCCGCGTCCAGCAGCGCCTCGTACTCCTGCCCGGCCCGGATCCGCTGCGGCGGATCGGCCAGCCCGGACAGCGCGGCGTCCACCAGCTCGTCGAAGTCCGGATCATGCACCAGCACCGCGGCCTCGGAGTGCTCCAGGATGTAGGCGATCTCGCCCGCTGACAACCGCGTGTTGATCGCGACCAGCGGCACACCTGCCCACGGAACCCCGAAGTGCGCCTCCAGCAGCACGTGCGTGTTCGGGGCCAGCACCGCCACCGGACGCCCCCGCGCGGCCCCCACCAGCGCGCCCGCCAACCGCCGGCACCGATCGTGCAGCTCGGCGTAGGTGAACCGCAGCGGCCCGTCGACGACCGCCACCCGCTCACCGTGCGCGGCCGCCGCCCGGTCCAGGTAAGACACCGGGGTGAGCGGCTCGAACGACAGCGCGTCCGGTTCGTCCGTCATCAGGCTCCTCCCTGCGCGTCGCGTGGAGCGGCGTGCTCCGCCACGGTCAACCTGCCACAGCGCCGCCCGGCCGGACGGACGACTCGCGGCGCCGCCAGTCGATGATCTCGGAGATCCGCACCAGCACCAGCCCGTGCCGGCGGGCGAAGGCGGCGAGTCCGCCCCGGCCCAGCACCTCTCCGTCGTCGGTGACGGCGGTCGCGAGGGCCGCGGCCGGCTGCACCCCCGCGGCCGCGCAGAGATCGAGCGCGGCCTCTGGCGGTCCGGGCTCCTCGAGCACCCCTCCCGAACGCGCCCGAACCGGGAGGACGTGACCCGGCCGGACGAAGTCGCCCGGGCGGCTCGTCGGGTCGCCGAGCGCCCGGACGGTACCCGCCCGATCCTTGGCCGAGATCCCGGTCGTGACCCCCGTCCGTAGGTCGACCGACACCGCCACGGCGGACGGCGACGGATCGCAGTGGCGTGCGGTCAGCGGCGGGATCCGCAGTTCGTCGAGCCGGGCCGGGGTCATCGCCACGTACACCAGGCCGCTGCTGACCTGGACCAGGAACGCCATCGTGGTCGCGGTGCACCGCTCCGCCGCGACCACGAGGGTGCCGCCCGACCCCGCCACGTCGTCGTCGACCAGCACCGGGTGACCGGCGGCGAGCGCCCGGCCCGCGGCGGCCACCCGGCCGGGCGCGGTGTCCGCGCCCCCGGTCGCACCGGCCGCACCGATCCGCGCCACCACCCCGGTGCCCGCGCTCACGACGTGTCCTTGCCGAGGAACGCGGTGATCGCGGCGATCGTGTCGTCCGGGTACTCGAGGATCATGGAGTGACCGCCGCGCGGCAGCACCTGGAGCGTCGCGTTCGGCATCAGCTCGGCGATCTCGACCGATTGGGACACCGGCGTCAGCACATCCTCGGCGCCGACCAGCACCAGCGTGGGGGTGCGAGCCGACGGCAGGTGCGGCCGCGAGTCGTACACCCGCAGGCCGGCGGCCTGCGCTTCGTAGCCGGCGAGCGTGGTCGGGTGCGGGTCCTTGCGCACGAGCTCGGCCTGCGCCGCTGCGCGCTCGTGGTCGGCCAGCAACCGGGCGGTGAAGCCCCACGCCATGCCCTGGATGCCCAGCGTCACCGGGTCGATGCCCGCCCGGCGCAGCGTCAGACCCGCGTCGAGCCAAGCGTGCTGGACCGGGGTGTAGGAAGGGAAGGCGCTGAGCAGGACCGCCCGGCTCAGCACGCGGGCGTGCCGGATGAGCATCGACTGCAGCACCGAGCCACCCAGCGACCAGCCGACGGCCCGCACCGGGCCGACCCCCAGGTGATCGATGAGCGCCGCCGTGTCGTCGCCGAGGTCGTCGATCGCGTACGGGCCGGGCGGTACGTCGCTGCGGCCGGTGCCGCGGTTGTCGAAGGTGATCACCGTGTAGTCCGCGGTGAGCCTCGGGACGACCGGAGCCCAGGCCAGCGAGCTCTGCCCGAGGCCGGAGATCAGCAGCAGCGGCGGGCCGTCCCCCTGGACGTCGTAGCGCAGGGTGACGCCGTTGACGGTGGCCGTCGCCATCAGCTGGTCAGCTCCCTCCCACCAGCGCCGCGTCGGCGGCGCGTGCCGCGACCCGCCGCTGGCTCGCCTCGGGGGTCCAGTGGTCGGGCTGATCGGCCCACAGATCCCGCAGCTGCGGGATGACCTTGGTGCCGAACAGGTGGGTGTTCTCGGCGGCGACCTCCTCCGGGAGGTTGCCCATGTGCAGGCAGGCGATCAGCTGTCCCACCCGCAGCTGCGTCGCCAGCTCGCGCACGCGCTGGGCGACCCGGTCCGGAGTACCGGCGATGATGTAACCCTTCTCGTCGTACTCCCAGAAGCTCATCTCGCCCCGGGCGGCGCGCCGCCGCTCCTCGAGCACCTCCGGCGTGGCGGTGCGGCGCAGCATCCCCGCCAGCGACGCACGGGAGTTGTACCCGGGCGGTGTCGCGTACCGCGGCGCAGGGTCCCGCACGCGCTGGAAGTAGCGCACCGCCTCGGCGTACTTGCGCTCCGCTTCCCGATCGGAATCAGCGACGCAGATCAACTGCGTGAACGCCATCCGGTGCGGGTTCATGTCGCCGTCGTGCGCTGCCACGTATTCCCAGTACCCGTCGACGAGCGGTTTCGCCGAACGCAGCCCGGAGAACGAAAGATGTCCGTAGCAGTAGTTCTCCCGCGTGACGAGTTCCCACGTCTCGACGCTGTTCGAGCCGGGCACCCAGATCGGCGGTCGGTCCTGGATCGGGCGCGGCCACAGGTTGATGTAGCGCAGCTGCGTGTAGCGCCCGTTGAACGCGAACGGCTCCGGCTCGCGCCAGGCGCGCAGGATGAGCTCGCGCGCCTCGTGGAAGCGATCGCGCAGCTCGCTCGGCGGCCGGCCGTAGGCGAACGTCGAGTCCATCGGGGTGCCGAACACGAACCCGGCGATGACCCGCCCGTCGGAGAGGCAGTCGAGGTAGGCCAGTTCCTCGGCGACCCGGATGGGCGGGTTGTACAGCGCCAGCGAGTCGCCGATGACCAGGATCGCGGCGTTCTCGGTGCTGCTGGCCAGGCTCGCGGCCAGCAGGTTCGGCGAGGGGGTCATCGCGAACGGCGTCTGGTGGTGCTCGTTGACGGCGAGGCCGTCGAACCCGTCGCGGTCGGCCTGCTGCATGAGCCGGATGAACATCCGGTAGTTCTCCCCGATCCGCCGCGGATCGGCGAGGCGGGCCGGAATGTCCACCCACCCCCCCTGCCCGGGCGCCGGGAACCCCTCCGGGAGCCCGTCGTAGGTGACCTCCGCGAACCAGTGGAACTTCACCGCTGCACCATCCTCAGCGTCGCGTCGTCATCGACGAACGCCATCGTGGGCGCCCCGGGGAGGGCGAACAATGGAGTTCTCCCCACTTCCTCGCCACCTCTCGTGGACGGCTTCACATCGACCGAAGAAATCGTTCGCCGCAGTCGATCAGCGCGTCGAGCTCCACCCACCGTTGCGGCACGGACATCTCTGGCCCTACCTTTTCATCGGCGCCACCGCTTCCACAGCGTGCCGGTATTCGAATGTCGCTCACCGCCGCGCTCTGTCCTCATTCCGCGCGGCGGACAACGTTCCCCGCCCCATTCCACTCATCAGCGACGATGCGAAGGAGAACCGTATGAGACCAGCGCTGGCCGGAAAGGTCGCCGTGATCACCGGTGGCGCGAGCGGCATCGGCCGGGCCACCGCCGTCCGGTTCGCCGAAGAGGGCGCCGACATCGTCATCGGCGACCTCACTCCCGCGGACGAGACCGTTCGGCTCGTCGAGAAGGCAGGCCGCCGCGCGATCGCGGTGCGCACCGACACCACCAAGGAGGCCGACTGCGACGCCCTCGTCGCCGCGGCCGTCGCCGAGTTCGGCAAGGTCGACGTCGGGGTGGCCGCCGCGGGCATCGCCACCGCCGCCGGGCGGAGCAACGTGCAGACGCGGGCGGAGCAGAAGGACGCCACGAACGTCGTGAACCTCCCGACGGAGGCGTTCACGCGCGTACTGGACGTCAACGTCATCGGGGTCATGCAGACCGACCGGGCGCTGGCTCGCCAGATGCTCGCCCAGGGCACCGGTGGCTCGATCGTGAACATCGCGTCGAGCGCGGCGAAGATCCCCCTCGCCGGCGGCGCCCCGTACTGCGTGTCCAAGGCGGGCGTCTGGATGCTCACCAAGGTGATGGGGCTGGAGCTCGCCACCACCGGCATCCGGGTCAACGCCGTCGGCCCCGGCTACACGGCCACCCCGATGATCGCCGGGATCGAGGACGACGAGGAGGCCTTCCGCGCGGCGATGAGCATCACCCCGATGAACCGCCTCGGCCGCCCCGAGGAGATCGCGGCCACCTGCCTGTTCCTCGCCAGCGACGAGTCGTCGTTCATGACGGGCCAGCTGCTGCTGCCCGCCGGCGGCCAGTTCACCGGCTAGCCCCGACGCGCACGGCGGCGCGCCCCACGCGTGGAGTGGACCTCCGCACACATCCCCTCAGCAGACCGTGTGCAACCCTCCGTTGTCCGGGCCGTGGTCGCCGCCACAGACTCGACGGAGGGACCATCGGCCCGCTCTCCGTCGCACATCCGCTCGACGACGAGAGGAACGGAGGAGTCTTGACCACCCTGGAGATCCCGAACGTCGGCCGGTTCGACGTGCACCTGTGGGAAAGCGGTAGCGGTGAACCGCTGCTCTACCTGCACGGCTACGAGCGCCACCCCGGCGACGCCGGCTTCCTCAAGCGACTGGCGGAGCACCGCCGGGTACTGGCCCCGGAGCTGCCCGGATTCGGGGACTCGACCGGCTTCGAGGCCTTCACCGACGTGCTCGACGCCGTCCTGTACCACCGTGAGCTCGTCGAGTCCTGGGGCATCGACCGGATCGACGTGGTGGGGCACTCGCTGGGCGGGATGTTCGCCGCCGAGCTGGCCGCGATCGCCCCGCAGCTGGTGGGCAAGCTGGTGCTGGTCAACGCGTTCGGGCTCTGGCTCGACGCGCACCCCGCGCCCGACCCGTTCGGCCCGGCCGACGAGGTGCGCGCGGCCAAGTGGCACGGCGAGCCGCCGGCGCAGGAACCGACGAACTTCGTGCCGGTGCCCGACGAACCGAACGCCCACATCCTGTTCACCGCCCAGAACCTCGGCGCCGCCACGAAGTTCATGTGGCCGATCGCCGACCGCGGGCTGCGCCGCCGGCTCCCGCTCATCGACGCGCCCACGCTCGTCGTGCACGGCACGTCCGACGGCCTGCTCCCGTTGCCCTACGCGGAGGAGTTCGTACGGCTGATCCCGAACGCGACCCTCGCCCCGATCGACGCGGCGGGCCACTACCCGATGGTCGAGCAGGAGGACGAGTTCATCGCCGTGGTCACGAAGTTCCTGGAGTCCTGATGGGCCGCGTCGACGGGAAGATCGCCCTGGTCACCGGCGGCGCCAACGGGATCGGGCGGGAGACCGCGATCACGCTCGCCCGCGAGGGTGCGATGGTGGTGATCGCCGACATCGACATCGACGGGGCGAAGCGGGTCGCCGAGGGGATCGGCGCGGCCGCCACGGCTGAGTGGTTCGACGCCACCGACCAGGCTTCCGTAGAAGCGCTCGTCGCCTCGGTGATCGACGCCCACGGCCGCATCGACGTGATCCACAACAACGCCGCGCTCGTCGGGCCGGACGCCTGGTTCACCGACGGCACGGTGATCGACACGTCCGTCGAGATGTGGGACCGCGCCTTCGCGACGAACGTGCGCAGCATCTTCCTGATGTGCAAGTACGCGCTGCCGCACATGATCGAGGGCGGTGGCGGCTCGATCATCAACATGGCCTCGATCGCGGGGTTGCGCGGCGGCACGGCACTCACCGCCTACGGGAGCACGAAGGCCGCGGTGATCGGCCTGACCCGGTTCGTGGCCGCGCAGTACGGCAAGCAGGGCGTGCGCTGCAACGCCATCGCTCCCGGCTTGATCCAGACCCAGCAGCTGCTCGACTCCGTTCCCGATCTGCCGCGCCGGGCCCTGGCCGCCGTGGCGTCGCCGCGGGTCGGGCTGCCCAGCGACATCGCGAACATGGTGCTGTTCCTCGCCTCCGACGAGTCGGCCTTCGTCAACGGCGAGGTCTACCGGGTCGACGGCGGCGAGATGGCGGCCGGCTCGTCCCGCCGGGGTCAGGCTGCGGACGACGAGGGCGGACGGGGGTCCTGACCGCGCCGCACCGTGACGGAACGGCCGCGCAGCGACTACATTCCGAGATCGTCGTTCACCGGCCGCCGCCCGCGGCCGGGTGAGCGAACGGCAGAAGGGTGCTGGCGCAGTGACCGTCGCAGACATGGGCGTCCCTGGGCCGGACGAGGTCGTCGCCCGCCTCCTGCGGCTGCTCGCCGCCGAGGCCCCCGCCGAGGCCTTCGACCAGCTCGCCGACCTCGTCGAGGCCCGGCTCCCCGGCGAGGCGCGCGACGACGTGCTGGCCGCGATCGGGCGCGCGCGCCGGGTCCGGGAACTGCTCGCCCGCCGCAAGCAGCGGGAGAAGGAGGCCCACGCGCTGATCGAGACGGCGCGCGACCTCGCCTCCCTGCGGGACGTCGACAGCGTCCTCGACGCGATCGTGCACCGCGCCCGGCAGCTGCTCGGCACCGACGCGACGTTCCTCGCGCTGCGCGACCCGGTCGTCGGCGACGTGTACATGCGGATCACCCTGGGCACGGTCAGCCAGGCCATCGAGTCGGTGCGCCAGCCGGTCGGCAGCGGCGTCGGCGGCCGGATCATCGCCACCGGGGAGCCGTTCGCCACCCCCGACTACCTGAACGATCCACGCATCCAGCGCAACCCGGCGGTCACCGACGCCGTCGTCGAGGACGGCCTCGTCAGCATCGCCGGGGTGCCGCTGCGCCACGTCCGCGACGGCGTCATCGGCGCCCTGTTCGTGGCCAACCGCTATGAGCGGACGTTCGACCAGGCCGAGATCGACTTGCTGGCCTCACTGGCCGACCACGCCGCGATCGTCATCGAGAACGCCCGCCTGTTCGCCGAGGCCGAGGCCGCCGCCGAGCGGTTGCGGGAGGCGAACGCCGAGCTCGCCCGGCAGGGCTCGGCCCTCGAGCGCGCGGGCGCCGTCCACGAGCTGCTGATGCCGCTCGCGCTGCGCCAGGCCGACGTCGGCGAGCTCGTCGAGCGGGTGGCCGAGATGCTCGGTGGCGCGCTGGCCGCCGTCGCCGCCGACGGCGCGGTGCTCGCGGCCACCGGTGACACCGCGCTGCTGCCCGACGCCCTGCCGGCGGCGTCGGACGAGCTCGCAGCGCATGAGGTCCCCGGTTCCCCGGGGACGTGGACCGTGCCGATCCGGGCGGGCGAGGAGCACTTCGGCCACCTCGTGCTGGCCGTTCCGGGACCGCTGCCCGACCACGACGTGCGGGTGCTGGAGCGCGCCGCGCAGACCGCCGCCCTGCTGCTGCTCATGGAGCGCCAGATCGCCCAGGCCGAGCAGAGGGTGCGCGGTGAGCTCCTCGACGAGCTGCTGGCCGAGCGCGAACCGGACTGGGCGGCTTTCGAACGACGGGCCCGCCGGTCCGGTGCGCTGGTGTTCCGCCGGCCCTTCACGGTGGCGGTGCTCAGCGCGAGCGGTGTCACCCGCCGCCAGCTCGCACGGGCCGCCGCCGACCACGCCACCCAGCACGGCGGGCTGGCTGCCGAGCACACCCAGCACGTGGTGGTGCTGCTGCCCGACGTCGACCCCACGGAGGCAGCGCGTCGGCTCCCGGCCGAGCTGGGCCGCGTGACCGGCGGCGTGGTGACCGCGGGCGTGGCCGGGCCGGCGACGTCGGCCGAGGAGGTGCGGGCCCGGCATCGGGAGGCCGCGCGGTGCCTGCAGCTGCTGCTCGCCCTCGACCGCACCGGCGAGGGCGCGAGCCGCACCGAGCTGGGCGTGCTGGGACTCGTGCTGGACGGGACGTCGCCGGCGCGGGTGCGCGCCCTGCTGGCGCAGAACGTCGGGCCGCTGGAGCGGTACGACACCGAGCACAACGCTCTGCTGATCGAGACGCTCGAGGGCTACTTCGCCGCCGGCCAGAACCCGCGTGCCGCGGCCACGGCCCTCCGCGTGCACCCCAACACCGTCTACCAGCGGCTCGACCGGGTCGATCGGGTGCTCGGGCACCGCCGCTGGCGTTCGCCCGACGGCGCACTGGCGATGCAGCTCGCCCTGCAGCTGCGCCGCGTCCTCGCCCGGATCCCCGCCGAGGAGCTCTTCGCGTCCCCCGGCAGCTGTCCGCCCCTGTCTGCGACCGCCTGAGGCCGAGCAACCACGCGGGAGAGCCGACGATGTCCCTGACCGCCGACACGACGAGCGGGATCCTGGCCCGGGTGCTCGACCTGCTCGCCCGAGAGGCCCCGCCCGAGCGGTTCGCGGAGCTGGCCAGGGAGGTGGGTCCGCACCCCCTCCTCGACCAAGTGCTGACGGACGCCGCCCGGGTGCGGACGCTGCTGGAGCAGCGCGCCCGCCGGGAGCGCGAGGCCCAGGTCCTCTACGCCACGGCCCGCGACCTCACCTCACTGCGCGGCAGCGACGACGTGCTGACCGCGATCGTCGACCGCGCCCGCGATCTGCTCGGGTGCGCGTCGGCCTACATCGCGCTCATCGACGCCGAGACCGGCGACGCCTACATGCGGGTGACGTCGGGCACCCGCACCCGGGCGCTCGACTCCGTCCGGCAGCCACCGGGCTACGGCGTCGGTGGCTACGTGATCCAGACCGGGCAGCCGCTGGCCACCGCGAACTACCACGCCGATCCGCGCATCCGCCACGATCCCGCGGTCAGCGCGGCGGTCCGCGCGGACGGGATCGTCAGCATCGCCGGCGTCCCGATGAAGCTCGGCACCCGGGTGGTGGGCGCCCTGTTCGCCGCCGACCGGTACGAGCGCGTGTTCGACCAGGCCGAGATCGCGCTGCTCGGCTCGCTCGCGGCGCACGCGAGCGTGGTCATCGAGAACGCCCGGCTGTTCGACCAGATCCGGGAGTCCTCGGCGGAGCTGCGGGCCGCGAACGTGCGGCTGCGCCGCCAGCAGCTGGCGCTCGAGCGGGCGGGGCGGGCCCACGAGCTGCTGATGCCGATGGCCCTCACCCGCGTCGGCATGCCCGAGTTCGCCCGCACCCTCGCCGACGTCCTCGAGGGCACGGTCGTCGTCACCGTGGGGCCGGCGGCGGTGCTCGCGAGCGCCACCGCGCCGGGGGCGCCGTCGCCGGAAGACCTGCTCGGCGGTCGGACCGGGCCGGACGTGACCGTCCGCACCGTCCCCGTCCAGGCCGGTCAGGAAACGTTCGGGCAGCTGATGTTCGCGCGCCCCGGTGACCTCGGCGACCCGGAGGTGCGCACCCTGGAGCGCGCCGCTCAGACGGCCGCGCTGCTGCTGCTCATGGAGCGCCGCACGGCGATGGTCGCCCAGGAGCTGCGCACCGAGCTGGTCGAGGACCTCCTCGCGACGCCGGCCCCGGACCGGGCGGCGCTGCGGCGGCGGGCCCGGCTGCTCGACGCGCCGCTCGACCTCGACCGCCCGCTCGCGGTCGTCGTCCTCACCGCAGAGGGCGTGGGCCGCAGCGCGCTGATCGACGCGGCGAGCGACTTCGCCGCGGCGCGCCGCGGGATCGCCGCCGAGCACGACGGACGGATCGTGGTGCTGCTCCCCGACACCGACCCGGGAGCAGCCGCGCGCGCCGCGGCGGCCGAGCTGGACCGCGCGACCGGCGGCGCCGTGACGGCGGGGGCGGCGGGGCCGGCCCCGGCTCCCGAAGCCGTCCGCGACGCTCACCGGGACGCCGCCCGCTGCCACCGCCTGCTGGTGGCCCTGGGCCGGCGCGGCGGAGTGGACGTCGCCGCGCTCGGCGTGATCGGGATGGTGCTCGAGGAGGTCACCGCGGACCAGGTCCATCAGCTGCTCGACCGGACGCTCGGCCCGTTGCTGCACTACGACCGCACGCACGACGCGCACCTCGTGCGGACCGTGGAGTGCTACTTCGCCTGCGGTCAGAACCCGCCCACCACCGCCCGCCACCTCGGCGTGCACGTCAACACCGTGTACCAGCGGCTGGAACGGGTGGACCACATCCTCGGCGGACGGGCCTGGCGCGATCCGCGCGGAGCGCTGGACGTCCAGATGGCCCTGCAGTTCCACCGGCTCGTCACCGGCGATCCCGAGCACGGCTGCCCACACGACACGACCTCCCGGGCGTGACGCCCGGGAGGTCGTCGGACAGGGCCACTCAGCCGGCTACGCCGATCCTTCGCTCGCCACCGCGCGCCGTTGCCGCGCGGCCGGGAAGTGCTCGAACATCCGGCTCTCCTGAGGCTTGGTCATCAGCGACACGATGACCAGCGCCAGGTACGAGACGATCACGCCGATGCCGGCGATGTTCCACGGCGCCAGGATCGGGTCGGAGGCGAACACCGTCCGGTTGAGCAGCGCCACCACGCCGCCGATCGCGATCCCGGCGATCAGCGAGGCGATCGCCCCCTCCTTCGTCGCCCGCCGCCAGCGGACGCCGAGGTAGAGCACCGGGCCGAGCATCGCGGCGAGCGCGCCCCAGGCCACGGCCATGAGCGACAGGACGAAGTCCGGCGGGTTCAGGGCGATGACCCCCGCGATCACCATGCACACGACCGACACGACCCGGCTCCAGAACATCTCCTGCCGGTCGGTCAGCTGCACGCCCAGACCCTGCTTGATGATGTCGCGGACCACGGATGCCCCGCTGAGCACCATGAAGGAGTCGGTCGTCGACATCACCGCCGCCAGCACCGCCGCGATCATGATGCCGACGACGAACGGACCGAAGCTGTCCATCATCAGCGTCGGGAGCACCGCGTCGGCCTCCTCGACCGGCCGAGCGGCGCCGGCCTCCACCTGCACGCGGTAGGCCATGCCGATCCAGGTGGCGGCGACCGCGAACAGGTACAGGAAGCAGGAGATCAGCGGGATCCAGCGGATCACCTCGAGGTTCTTGATCGTCAGGAACTTGGTGCTGATGTGCGGCACACCGGCGTAGGCCAGCAGGCCGACGAAGATCGCGTAGACCAGCACGTTCTGCCAGACGAACGCACCGCTGTCGTGCCACGGCTCCACCAACTTCGGGTCGGCGGCGGCGAGCTTCTCGTGGAGCGCGGTCAGGCCGCCCACCTCGAGCACCGTGTGCACGGCGAAGTAGACGACGAACGCGCACAGGACCAGCAGCTGGAAGAAGTTGGTCCACATCGCCGCGACGATGCCACCGCCGATGCAGTACAGGACGACGATCCCGCCCCCGACGAGCAACGACAGCTCGCGGCTCCACCCGAAGATCGTCGTGCCCACGTAGCTGATCGCCACGAACTGGACGACCAGGTAGATGAGGCAGCCGAACGCGGTGGCGAACGCCGACAGGATCCGCACCGCCTTGCTGTCGCCGTAGCGCAGGGCCAGGACGTCCGGGAGCGTGTAGACGGGGTACTTCTTGGCGATGACGGTCATCGGCTTGGCGAGCAGGAAGTACGCCAGCGCGAGGCCGAGGTAGCTCAGCCCCATCGTCATCACGTACATCGCGTACCCCGTGCCGTAGCCGGAGCCCGCGTTGCCCAGGATGCCCGCGCCGCTCACGATCGCACCGACGATCCCGAACGACACGATCCACCGGCCGAACCCGTCACCCGCCACGAGGTAGTCGCGCATGGAGTTGACGCGCTTGGTCGACACCAACCCGATGACGACCACGACCGCCATGTAGAGGACGACGGCCAACAGAGTCCACGGAGAAACGGACACAGATCAGCTCCTCGATTCGTCGCGGACGAGGCTCAATCAGGAACGGCGCCGGAACAGGTCCTCGATCGTCATCCACGACTCGTCGTCAGCGGAGAACCGCAGCGCGAAAATCAAGCACAGAATGGCGGCGACCACGAATCCGCCGACCACGAAGAGAGCAGTCGTGAAGGGCAGCCCGAACATCGTTGTTCCTCCACCGTGAGGTGAACAGATCCCCGAACGGGACTCTAAGGTTCTGATCGGACCGCACGGTACGGGCGACGGCACACACCGGACGCCGGGCGCCTGTGCATCCTCCTACTGCGGCCGCCGAGGTCGAGCCGGCGCCTGGGCCGACGTGTCGAGGCGGATGATGCTTCAGGCGTAACGGGCTCCGCCTGGTTCGATGATGGCACGGACCGGGCACGGTCGGTGGTCGGGGGGTGACGAGACAGCACCACCCACGGTCCGGGTCACCCGCTCCGCGGAGCACCTGCCAGATCCGCGTGCTGGGTGCGGAGGTCCTTCTCGAGGATCTTGCCGCTGGGGTTCTTGGGCAGGGTGTCGGTGAACACGATGTACTTGGGGCGTTCGTAGCCGGCCAGGACGCGGCGGGCGTGGGCGTCGACGTGGTCTTTGGTCGAGGTGACGCCGGTTCGGGGACGATGACGGCGGTGACGGCTTCGTTCCAGTGGGGGTGGGGACGCCGGACACGGCGACTTCGGCAACGCCGTCGAGTTGGTAGAGGGCTTCTTCGACCTCGCGGGAGGCGACGTTCTCGCCGCCGGCCTTGATCATGTCCTTCTTGCGGTCGACCACGCTGACGATCCGGGGGTCGACGTCCGTCCGGTTCACGCCGTTCACCGGACCGGCCCCGGGGCCGGCGATCTCGCCGCGGTCAACCGGCTCGATCGGGAGTTGCTTCAGCGATCTCTGCCCTCCCCCGCTGCGGATCCGGTGGCGCAGAACCGGGCGTCGTGTCCGCGGGTCGAACGAGCACCGACGGGAGACGCAGTACGCGGCGTCGACGTTGCCGAGCAAGTCGGAGAGGAGCCGTGGACGGTGAGCCGACTCTCATCGCGTCGGGTGACGACGGACGGTATCGGAACGACACCTGAATGCAGCGCACCGATGCGCACGAGAATGCACCAGGAGCTCCCCAGAGACATGACGAGGACGATGTTGGTGGCGGTGTGTGCCGCTGCCGCGTTGCTCGCCGGCTGTGCGAACTCGAACTCGAACTCGCAGTCGAGCGGGTCGATCGGACCGGCGCTCATCACACCACCGGCACCACTGACACCGCCGGCCGCCCAGCCCACTGGAACCCAGCCGCCCGCAACGATCCAGACCGCGACGTTCGGACAGCGTTACACGCTACCGAGCGGCATCGCGATCGAAGTGCTGCAACCGGAGCCGTTTCAGCCGTCCCGAACCGCCAGCGGTGCGGATGGCGCCCGTGCAGTGCTCATCACCGTGACCGTCGTCAACGAGTCGGCGGAGCCGTTCGACTTCAACGCGTTCACGCTCGGTCCGAGGGCGATCCACGGCGGGCAGGCTGCCGAACGAATCTTCGACTCCGCCAAGAAGGTCGAGATCCCTCCCGGCGTCAAGCTGCTTCCGGGCAAGTCGATCACCTTCCGCACCGCGTGGGCACTGCAAGCGGAGCCGGCGGAGATGCAGCTCGAGTTCACCCCCAGTCACGGGGACGAGCCTGCGATCTTCATCGGGACGGTCTGAAACCTGCTGTCGCGGCGCGGTCCGACTCGCCGCGCCGCGACACAGCGAGTCCCGCGGCAAGATCCCAGGTCGACGCACCGCTCCGTGGTGCCCGTTCGCGAAGTGGCCACCTGGACGAGGACCCGTGTCCACACCGCAGAAGGCGCCCGAGACGAGTCCCCGGCCGCAGTCTCGTGAGCTGCGAAGGGCGGTGGGGATGCGAACGCGTTCGAACCCGCATCCCCACCGCGAGATCAGCCGCGCTTGCGCAGTACGAAGCCCGGGTAACCGTTGGATGCTTCCTTCTCGAAGTGCGCGAAGTAGGCGGGACCGCCGCCGGCGTAGGCGAGGAACTCCCGCGGCTTACCGGGGACGTTGTCGCCCATGTACCAGGTGTTGGCCTTCGGGTAGATCGTCTGGTCCGCGATCTCCAGCAGGTGCGCGCACCAGTTCCGCTCGGCCTCCTCGCTCGGCTCGATCGAGGCGAGTCCGTGGGAGTCGAGGTATGCGATGGTGTCGGCGACGAAGTCGACGTGCTGTTCGGACGCGGGGACCATGTTGTAGAGCACACCGACGCTGCCCGGGCCGTTCACCATGAACAGGTTGGGGAAGCCCGCGATGGAGAAGCCGAGGTAGTTGCCGGTCGAGTTGGCCCACTTCTCCTGGATGGTCAGGCCGCCGCGGCCGCGGACCTCCATCTTGAGGAGGGTGCCGGTGAAGGCGTGGAAGCCGATCGCGAGGATGATCACGTCGAGATCGACGCGGGAGCCGTCCTGCAGGACGATCCCGTGCGCGTCGACGTGGTCGATCGGGTTCTCCTTGATGTCGACCAGCGTGACGTCGTCGCGGTTGAAGGTCTCGAAGTAGTTCGTGTCGGCGCACAGCCGCTTCGCGCCGAACGGGTAGCTCGGGGTGAGCCGCTCCTTGAGCTCGGGGTCGTGGACCTTGGCGCGGATCTTCTTCTTCACGAACTCGCCGACGATGGCGTTGACCCGCTCGTCGAAGATGACGTTCGGGTAGCTGGCGAGCATCAGGTAGCCGCCGCGCTGCCAGGCCTTCTCCAGCCACGCCTCCCGCTGCTCGGAGCTGGCGGTGAGCGGGTCGTGGTCGGGCTGCTCGTAGATGATGCCGCCGACGGTCTCCCAGGCGTCGCGGCGCATCTGCGGGTACTCCGCCTTGATGCGCGCGATCTCCTCCTCGGTGTACGCGCGGTTCCAGGCCGGGATCGAGTACTGCGCGGTCCGCTGGAAGACGTACAGGTGCGCGGCCTGCTCGGCGATCACCGGGGCCGACTGGATGCCCGACGAGCCGGTCCCGATGATGCCGACCCGCTTGCCCTCCAGATCGAGATCGTCCGGCCACTGGCTGGTCCGCGCGACGACGCCGGCGAAGTCCGCGAGACCCGGGATCTTCGGGTCGATCGGGGTGGACAGCGGCCCGGTGGCCATCAGCACGAAGCGGGCGCGGAAGACCTCGCCGTTGTCCGCGGAGACCGTCCAGACCTGCTCGTCGTCGTCGAACACCGCCGACGTGACGGACGTGTTGAACGTGAACTCCTTGCGCAGGTCGAACCGGTCCGCGACGTAGCGCAGGTAGCGCAGGATCTCCCCCTGCGTGGCGTAGCGGTGCGTCCAGGTCCACTCCTGCTGCAGCTCCTCGGAGAAGCTGTACGAGTAGTAGATGCTCTCGATGTCGCAGCGGCAGCCGGGGTAGCGGTTCCAGTACCAGGTACCGCCGACGTCTGGGGCACGCTCGAAACCGCGGACCGACAACCCGTCGGAGCGGAAGCGGTGCACGGCGTACAGGCCGCCGAATCCGGCGCCGATCACCACCACGTCGACGTCTGCGGATGTCGTTGCGGCCGGCCGGTCGTTCGGGATGCTCACTGGATCTCTCCCATCGTGTCCCCCGACAGGGGCGCCCCGGGCGGGGACTCCGCAGATGACACATGTCGGCCGGCGCGCGAGGTGTCCCATCCTGGGACGTCCACGGGCTCTGAGATCGGTTCTCATCTCCTCGCGGGAGGAGTGAGATGGATCAAAGCCTGATCGACCAGACGTACGGCCGGGCCGGGTTCGGTGCCCGGGTCCGGCGCGGGCGGCGGCCCGCGATCGTCGTGGTCGACCTGACCAACGGCTTCACCGACCGGAGCTACCCGACCGGTGCGGACCTGTCCGCGGTCGTGGCGGCGACCTCGTCGCTGATCGAGGCGGCTCGGCCAGCCGGCGTCCCGGTCGTGTTCACCACGATCGCCTACACGCCGGCCGAGCTGGCCGGTGACGCGATCACGTGGCTGACCAAGGCGCCCGGCATGCGTGCACTGCGCGAGGGCTCTCCGACCGTCGCGATCGACCCGCGGCTGCCGGTCGGCCCGCAGGACCACGTGGTGACCAAGAAGGGCGCCTCGGCGTTCTTCGGCACCGGACTCGCCGCGCTGCTGCTCGGGCTCGGCGTGGACACCGTGCTCGTGTGCGGCGCGACCACCAGCGGCTGCGTGCGCGCCACCGCGGTCGACGCCGTGCAGAGCGGGTTCTCCGTGCTCGTCCCACGCGCCTGCGTCGGCGACCGCGCGGACGGCCCGCACGAGGCCAACCTGTTCGACATCCAGGCCAAGTACGGCGACGTCGTCGATCTCGACGACGCGCGCGCCTACCTGCAGGAGCTCCGCCAAGGAGCCTCGACATGACCGGCCTGCCCGACCGGATCATGACCCAGGCCGCGGTCGCCGATCTCGCCGACGTCCCGGCCACCTCCCGCTGGGTCCGCGCCGGCGGCCTCCGCCTGCACGTGCTCGACTACGGCGGCGACGGCGTGCCGATGGTGGTGCTCCCCGGGATCACCAGTCCGGCGATCACCTTCGACTTCGTCGCCCGGCGGGTGACCGACCTCGTCCGGCCGATCGTGGTCGACGTGCGCGGCCGCGGCTTCTCCGACAGCGGACCGTCCTACACGCTCGACGACTACGTGGCCGACACCGTCGCCGTCGTCGCGGGCCTCGGGCTCGACCGGCCGCTGCTGCTCGGTCACTCCATGGGCGCGCGGATCGTCGCCGCCACCGCCGTGCACGGCGCCCCGACCCGCGGCGCGATCATCGTCGATCCGCCGCTCAGCGGCCCCGGCCGCGGCCCCTACCCGACCCTGCTCGCAGCGTTCCTCGACCAGCTGGCGCAGGCCCGCCGCGGCACCACCGCCGACGAGGTCGCCCGCTCGTGGCCCCGCTGGCCGCGGCGCGAGCAGGAGCTGCGCGCCCGCTGGCTGGCCAGCTGCGCCGAGCACGCGATCGTCGAGACCCACCGCGGGTTCGAGACCGAGGACTTCTTCGACACCTGGCCCGACGTCCATCCGCCCGCGGTGCTGATCCACGGCGGCGAGAGCCCCGTCGTGCCCCCGGCGGGGGTCGACGAGCTGGCCCGGCGCAACCCGCACGTCCCGCTCATCGAGGTCCCCGGGGCGGGGCACATGGTCTTCTGGGACGAGCCCGAGGCCGCCCTCGACGCCCTGCGCTCCTCCATCGGCCGCCTCGTCACCGGCACGCGGGCGGCTTCGTAGCCGAGGGAGCCCGAACGTCCTGCGCCGCGCCGGCACGGGCGCGGCCCGATCGTCGACGCGCCGAGGGGACGGACCCGGTCTCCTCGGCACGACGAGTCACGAGGGGGGGGTGACCACCGCTCCGGCCGGCCCGGCCGGGACGGCGTTGGAGGTACCGCACCGACCCGAGAAGAGGTCCGCACGATGCTCACTTCAGATCGGCGAACGCGCGTGGCCGCCGCCCGCGCGAGGTTCCTCTCGTCCGAGCCCGTCCCCGACTCCGTCGTCCGGGACACGGTACTGACATCCTGGCGCCGCTGCCGCATGGCCGGCGTGGACATCTCGGCGCCGGAGGTTCCCTACGCCAACGACGTCGACCTGCGCGGCAAGCTCGTCCGCTGCGCGTCGCCCGTGCTCGACCGGCTGCAGGAGCGGCTCACCGATCTCCCGGTCACCGCCGCCCTCACCGACGAGAAGGGGCGGCTGCTGGACCGCCGCGACACCGGCCAGGACTTGGCCCGGACCTGGGACCGGGTCTACTTCGCCCCCGGCTTCAGCTACGCCGAGGCGCACGCCGGCACCAACGGCGTCGGCACGGCGCTGGAGGAGGGCCGACCCGTCTTCGTGATGGGTCCCGAGCACTTCACGGAGCGCAGCTCGCAGTTCGCCTGCGCCGGCGCCCCGATCCGCAACCCGCTCACCCGCCGCATCGAAGGGGTCATCAACCTCAGCTGCCTGACCGAGTACGCCCACCCGATGATGGCCGTGCTCGCCCAGGAGGCCGCGCACGACATCGAGCAGCTGCTGCTCGAGGACGGCAGTGAGCGGCAACGGGCCGTGCTCGGGACGTTCCTCGCCGTCTCGCGGCGCAGCTCGGCCGCGGTCATGGCGGTCTGCGGGGACTCGGTGATGATGAACGAGCGGGCGTCGAGCCTCCTCACCCCCGCCGACCAGGCGCTGGTCCGCAGCATGGCGACCGACCTGCGGCTGGACGATCCCAGCCTGCCGCTGCAGATGTCCCTCGTCGACGGCCGTTGGGCCCGGGTGCACTGCCACCCGGTCGTCCGCGGCACCGCGCTCGCCGGGGCCGTCTTCGAGCTGCAGGTCACCGAGGCGCGGCCGCGGCTGTCTCCGGCCCGCTCCGGGCCGGCGCTCGCCCTGCCCGGGGTCGTCGGCCGTTCGCCGCTGTGGCTCAAGGCCGCGGCCGAGGCCCGCGACGCGGCCCGACGCGCCGAGCCGCTCCTGCTCATCGGGGAGGCCGGCACCGGCAAGCTCGCGCTGGCGAAGGGCGCGCACCAGGACGTCCGCACGGCCGGCCGGTTCCTCCTGATCGAGTGCGACGGGCCGGAGCATCCGCCGCTCGTCGACACCGTCGCGCCCACGCCGGGGCTGACGGTCGTCCTCCGGCACCTGGACCGCCTGCCGGCCGAGCACCTCCCCGCGGTGGACTCGCTGCTCACCGACCTGCTCGGCGCCAGCCCGAAGCCCTGGGTCGTCGCGACCGTCGGCGCCGACGGGACGGTGCCGACCGCGCTGCTGCACCACTTCACCGCCGACGCCACCGTGCCGCCGCTGCGCCACCGCATGGACGACCTGGAGGCGCTGGTCGGCGCGCTGATGCGGCGTCAGGCACCCGGGCGGCGGGAGAGCTGCAGCGAGGACGCGATGCGGGTGCTCGCCCGTAACGCCTGGCCGGGCAACGTCGCCGAGCTGCGCGACGTCCTCGCGGCAGCGATGCGGCAGCGACCGGCCGGTGTCATCCGCAGCGAGGACCTGCCGGCCTCGTGCCGGACGACGAGCCGACGCGTCCTGTCCCCGATGGAGGCGCTGGAGCGGGACGCGATCGTGCGGGCGCTTGCGGACGCCGGCGGGAACAAGCGGGTCGCGGCGGCTGCGCTCGGGATCTCCCGGTCGTCGCTCTACCGGAAGATGCACACGTACGGGATCGTGTGAGGCCGGTCAACCACGGCGCCGGTCGTACTCCGCACGAGCGGCGTCGACCTCGGCCATGTGGGCCTCAGCCCACTCCTTGAGCCGGCAGATCGGCTCGAGCAGCGACTCACCGAGCGGGGTGAGCTCGTAGTCGACCCGCACCGGCACCGACGGGGTCACGGTGCGGGCGACCAGCCCGTCGCGCTCCAGGTTGCGCAGGGTCTGGGTGAGCTTCTGGCTGACGCCCTCGATGCGCGCGGCCAGCTCGCTGAAGCGCAGGCGGCCGTCGGTGTCGAGCGCAGCGATCGTCAGGCCCACCCACTTGTCCCCGATGGTGTCGAGGAGCCGCCGGCTGGGGCAGGACACCGAGAACGCGTTGGAACCGCGCGGCGCCGGACGGGCGGTAGCGGTCGGCTCCGTGGGTCACCTCCGTGTACCTACCCCACTCTGAAGTGCCTTCTTCCAACGGAGAGTAGGTCCCTGACAGTGAGTGGGCCCAGTCAGCTGCTCAAGGAGATCCCGAGAGGACGACCCGCGCGCTCGTGTCCGAACCCGGCCTGACGGTCCCCGTGCTCCGCGCGGTGACGCTGCCCGAGCCGGGGCCGCAGGACATCCGTGTCCGCGGCACGGCCGGTTCCGTCGACCGCGCCGATACCCTCGTCGTCGCTGGTCCGCTGCGGGGCGTCTTCGGCCTGGTCGGGCCGGTGGGTCTGGGCTTCTCGCTCACCGGCACCGTGACCGCCGTCGGATCCGCTCCACCGGTTTCGCCGTCGGGGACGCAGTCGCCGCCGTCCACCCGGACATCGCTGGGCCCATGCGCGCCGCCGAGGACGAGACGATCGTCCCGGCCGCCACCGCGGCGCGGCTCCCGGCCGGCCTCGACCCGGTGGCGGCCGCATCGCTCCCGCTCAACGGCACGCTCGCGGCGAACCTCGTGGAGCTCCTCGGCCCGGCTGAGGGCCGCAGCCTGCTCGTCACGGGCGCCGCCGGATCGGTGGACGGGTACGCGTCCCGCTCGCCGTCCGGGCCGGGTGGAAGGTCACCGATCTGGCCAGGGAGGCCGATCGCGACGTCGTGCTGCGCGCCGGGCCCACGAGTTCGTCACCGAGCTGCCCGGGCCGGAGTTCGACGCAGTCCTCGACGCGGTCCCGCTGCGCACTCCGGCCTGGCCACGGTGTGCGAGGCGGGATCTTCGCCGCTCCGCCCGCGCCGGTGATCGCCGAGTCGGAGCGGGGCATCGACGTCCGGAACCGGAGCGTGCAGCCCCACGGCGCGGTGCTCGCCCGCGCCGCGGACGGCGTGCTGGAGCTGCGCGTGGCCGGGGCCGTGCCGCTGACCGAGGCAGCCACGGCGTTCGCGCGCGTGGCCGAACCGGGTCAGCGGGGGCGGTGGCTACTGCTGCCCTGAGCCGCCCCGCGGCTCGGGGACGGTGAGCCCGAGCATCGCGAGGGTCTCGGCGCACTCGGCGGCGTTCAGCGAGTGCTGGGCGACGACCCGGGCCGCGCGCAACCGCTCCGACTGCTCGCGGGCGCGGTCTGCCGCGTGGATGGCGGCGAGCTCGCCGTGCACGCGAGGGGGTGTCATTCCGGTCCACGCCATGGGCCGCGACTCCGTTCCCGCGGCCGGCGTCGCCGCCGATCCGCGGTCCTGCCGGGAACGGCGATCTGCACGGGCCCGTCCTGCGACCCTCCCGGCTCCCCGACCGTACCCGACGATCGGCGCGCGCAGGGACCACGGCCCGATCGTGACCTCAGCGCGCCGGGAGCGCGGCCCGCTGCCGGGCGGCCTCGTAGAGCGCGATCGAGCCGGACACGGCGGCGTTCAGCGAACTGGCGGTGCCGGCCATGGGGATGCGGGTGAGGTGGTCGCAGGCGGCGGCCCAGGTCGTGCTCATGCCGCTGGTCTCGTTGCCGACGACGAGCAGGACCGGGCCGGTCAGGTCGGTCGCGGCCAGCTCGTCGGGGGCGTTCTCGTCGGTGCCGACCACCTGCAGCGGCACGCCGGCGGCGCGGACCCGCTCCACCCACGCCATGACGGTGTCGGGGCCGTCGGCGCGCACCGCCGGCAGGCCGAACAGCGAGCCGGTGGTGGCGCGCACCGTGCGCGGATCGTAGAGATCGGCGGCGTGGCCGGTGACGATCACGCCGTGCGCGCCGAGGGCGTCGGCGGAGCGGACGAGGGTGCCCAGGTTGCCGGGGCTGCTCGGGCGGTCGAACGCCACCACGAGCGCGTCGACCGGGGTGGGGATGCGGTCCAGGTCGTCCGGCGGGGTGCGCACGACCAGGAGCGCCTCGGGCACCTGCTCCTCCTTCTCGCCGAGTTCGGCGATCAGCTCGGGGGCCAGCTCGTAGTGGGTCGCCGCAGCGGTGTCGCGCAGGAGCTCGGCGGCCCAGCTCGACCGCTTCCCGGCGCGCACCAGCACCGCGTCGACCTGCCAGCCGTGGCGCAGCGCCATCGTGATCGGGCGGACGCCCTGCACGAGGAAGCCGCGGGTGCGGTGGCGCTTCGTGCGGTTGGTGAGCAGGGCCTGCCACTGCTGGAACGCGGCGTTCCGCGACGTGACCGGGCGGAGGCCGGGCATGGGCCCGACCCTATCCGACACCGCGGGCGGCCCGTCGCCGCGCCGCCCGCGTCCGCTCCACGACGAACGCGCTGGGGTGCAGCTCGCCGCGGGGGGTGGCGAGCTTGACCTCGCGCACGATCTTCAACCCGCGCGCGCCCGCGATCGACCGGGTGAGCAGCGTCTTCTCCTCGGTCATGAGCACCGCGCGCCCGTCCGGGGCGAGGATGCGGGCCAGCTCCGCGGCGAACGCCGGGTAGAGCGCGAGATTGCCGCTGTGCGAGCCGACCCGCTTGCCGAACGGCATGTTGGTGACCACCCGGTCGATCGCGCCGTGCGCGAACGGCAGCCTGGTCGCGTCGGCGCGCACCAGCAGCCCGTTGGGCACGAGCGGCAGGTTCGCCGCCGCCGCAGCGAGCGCCCGATCGTCCACATCGGACCCGATGAGGTGCAGGCTCCCGCCGAGGGCAGCGGCCTCCACCAGCAGCGTCGCGGCGCCGCACAACGGGTCGAGCACGACGGCACCGGGCGGGATCTCGGCCAGCAACACGACGAAGGCGGCCAGCACCGGGTTCGCCGACGCGGCCAGCCGCGCCATCGCGGGGAAGCGGCGCGACCGGTACAGCGGCCCGACCTGCGCCACCAGCTCGCGGCCGGCCCGCTCGACGTTGACGTCGTAGTCGCCGGGATCGTTCGCCCAGCCCAGCTCGGTGACCAGCCGCTCGATGAGCGCCCGCCGGGCGGGCACGCCGCCGACGCGGAACCGCGGCGGGCCGGAGAGCGCGAGCGCCGAGAGCACCCCGGACCGGACCGACCGCTGCAGGGTCACCACCGGGTCAGGGGCGAGCACGATCGAGAACGCCGAGTACAACCGCAGCTCGGCGATCGGGCGCAGCGGCCCGGAGAGATCGGCCAGCACCGCGTCGGCGGTGCGCCGGATGTTCGTGAGCAGCGGCGCACCGAGGTCGTGGCACTGCTGCAGCAACGCCTCGACAGCGCCGGGGAGGCTGGCCAGGTGGACCCGGTCGGCGACGGGCCGGTCCAGGTCGACGGGGCTCACGCTGGCCAGTACCGCTTCCAGCCGTCCGCGTCGAGCGCGCTCGGGTCCTGCCCGTCGGCGCGGGCGGCCTCCTCAGCGGCGCGGACCCGGTCGGCGAACCGGCGAGCAGCCCCGCGCAGCTCCGCCTCCGGATCGATGCCGGCGAGCTTCGCCGCGGCCGCGACGGCGAACAGCCGCTCACCCACCGCCGGGCCCTCGGGCAGCAGCTCGGCCGGGAGGCCGGCCCGAGTGGTGCGGCTGGCCAGCTTCGCTGCGAGCGCCACCGCGGGCTGCCCGAGCGGCACCCCGTCGATGCTCGACTCGCGCTTCTTCTGGGCGCGCTTGAGCTCGTCCCAGCGGGCTTCCTGCTGGTCGGCGGTGATCATCCGCTCGGTGCCGGCGAACACGTGCGGATGCCGCTCGACGAGCTTCGTCACCAGATCGCGGGCGACCTCGTCGATGCCGAACGCATCGGTCGGGTGCTCGGTGGCGATGCGGGAGTGGAACAACACCTGCAGCAGGACATCGCCCAGCTCCTCGCGGACGTCGGCGCGGTTGCCGTCCTCGATCGCCTGGTAGAGCTCGTAGCACTCCTCCACGAGGTACTGCAGCAGCGACTCGTGGGTCTGCTTCGCGTCCCACGGGCAGCCGCCGGGCGAGCGCAGCCGGTCCATCACCCGCACCGCGTCGAGCAGCGCCGCCCCGGCCGGGCCGGCGGCGGTGTCGCACGTCAGCACGACGTCGTCCACCCCGGGCCGGTCGGCGTCGGTGAGCCGCTGCGCCCCAGCGGCGCTGCACAGCTCGTCGGGCACGGTGTGGTCGGCGAACACCCGCGCGGCGGCGCGCAGTGCGGGCAGCGCCGCTGCCGGCAGCACCGCGGCACCGCCGGCCAGCACGACCGTCGTCGCCATGGTCAGGACGGGAGGATGACGAGGCCGGCCTGGTCCTCCGGCGCGACGAGGCGGAACCCGACCGGGTCCCACACCCCGAACCGCGGGTTGACCACGACCGGGTTGTTGCCCTGCTCAGCCTGCGCGACCCGGATGCCGATGTTGAGCAGCTCGGACTGGCTGAGCTGCTCGGCGGCCGCCGGGTCACCGGGCCCATCGGTGCGCCGCTGCACCACGCGCGCGACCGACCACGACGCGTTGGCCGGGTTCGGCTGGTAAGCGACCACTGTCCCCTCCGGGACGCCGAACAGGATCGTGCCGGCGCGTTCGGTGTCAGTCCCCGCCGCGTACGCGGCGCCGCGGCGCGCACCCGGCTCGGCGAGGACCTGCTCGGCCAGGTTGCCGCCGCTGGCGAGCAGCCGCGCGAAGCGCTCGGCGGTCTCGCGGTCGCGCACCGTCACTTCGTCGACGACCACGGAGACGCGGCCGATCGCGTGGCGCCCCAGCTCGATGGCGGCCGCCTGCCACGGCGCCGCACGGCGGGTGATCTCCAGGATCCCGTCGACGACGCTGGGGTCGCGCACCGCCATGTTGCCCATCTGCAGCTGTTGCTGGAGCATCCCGAGCGCGACGTTCTCGGCGATCCCCTCGAGCTCCTCCGGCGGCACCCGCACTCCGGCCGCCGTCGCGGCGCCGCCGACGACGGTGTTGCTCACCGCCGACTCGACGACCAGACGGCTCAGCCCGTCGGTGCCCCAGCCGAACACGCTCGCCGCCGCGGTCTGGTCCGGGTCGGTCAGGGCGGCGTCGATCTGCTGCTCGACGTCGTTCAGCGAGATCACGTGATCACCGATCACGGCCCCGGTGCCCGGCCCACCCGGACCGGCGCAGCCGCTGACGACGGCACCGACCACTGCCATGGTCACCAGAGCGCGTCCCACATGCCTCCGCACGTGCGTCACCTTCTCACGGGGGCGCATCCGGCCCCGTTCGACCCCGGGCGTGCGCATCCGACCGGACCCGACGGAGCGGTCAGGACCCGGTGCGGGCCGGCGCCGGGAGGACGTCGCGCAGCAGCGCGGCGAGCCAGTCGAGCAGCTCCGCGTCGCGCAGCGGCGCGCCGCCGATGCGCCCGCCCGCCACCGGCTTCGGCACCTGGATCATCTTCGCCGCCGGTTTGTACAGCGACTTCGGGTGCAACCGCTTGAGCCGCAGCTGCGCGGAGTCGGGCAGCTCGACCGGGCCGAGCCGGATACCGGTGCCGGTCGCGGCGACCTCGGTGATGCCGAACGAGCGGCAGGTCTGGCGGAACCGAGCCACGGCCAGCAGGTTGTGCACCGGCTGCGGTGGCTCACCGTAGCGGTCGGTCAGCTCCTCGAGGATCGCGGACAGCGCCTCCTCGTCGGCCGCCTCGGCGATCTTGCGGTAGACCTCGAGCCGGAGCCGTTCACCCGTCACGTAGTCGTGCGGCACGTGCGCGTCGACGGGCAGATCGACCCGCACCTCGGCCAGCTGCCGCTCCTCCTCGGGCTCGCCCGCGCCGGCCTGCTTGCGGAACGCCGCCACGGCCTCGCCGACCAGCCGCAGGTACAGGTCGAAGCCGACGCCCGCGATGTGCCCGCTCTGCTCGGCACCGAGGATGTTGCCGGCGCCGCGGATCTCCAGGTCCTTCATCGCGACGGCCGCGCCCGCGCCCAGCTCGGAGTGCTGCGCGATCGTGGCGAGCCGGTCGTGCGCGGTCTCGGTGAGCGGGTGCTCCGGCGGGTAGAAGAAGTACGCGTACCCGCGCTCCCGGCCCCGGCCCACGCGGCCGCGCAGCTGGTGCAGCTGGGAGAGCCCGAGCGTGTCGGAGCGCTCCACGATCAGCGTGTTGGCGTTGGAGATGTCCAGGCCGTTCTCGACGATCGTGGTGCAGACCAGTACGTCGTACTCCTTGTGCCAGAACGCGTTCACAGTGCGCTCGAGCAGGTCCTCGTTCATCTGCCCGTGCGCGATCGCGATGCGCGCCTCCGGCACCAGCTCGGCGACCTTGCGGGCGGCGCGCTCGATCGACGACACCCGGTTGTGCACGTAGAAGACCTGGCCGTCGCGCAGCAGCTCCCGCCGGATCGCCGCGGCGACCTGCTTGTCGGAGTACGGACCGACGTAGGTCAGCGTGGGGTGGCGGTCCTCCGGGGGCGTGGTGATCGTCGACATCTCGCGGATGCCGGCCAGGCTCATCTCCAGCGTGCGCGGGATCGGAGTCGCGGAGAGCGTGAGCACGTCGACGTGCGTGCGCAGCGCCGTGATGTGCTCCTTGTGCTCGACGCCGAACCGCTGCTCCTCGTCGACGATGACCAGGCCGAGGTCCTTCCACCGCACGCCGTTCTGCAGCAGCCGGTGGGTGCCGATCACGATGTCGACGGTGCCCTCGGCGAGTCCCTCGATCGTCTCCTTCGCCTCTGCGGCGTCGGTGAACCGGGACAGGCCGCGGATCGTCACCGGGAACTGGCGCATCCGCTCGGTGAACGTCGCCAGGTGCTGGGTGGCGAGCAGCGTGGTCGGCACGAGAACGGCGACCTGCTTGCCGTCCTGGACGGCCTTGAACGCCGCCCGGACCGCGATCTCGGTCTTGCCGAAGCCGACGTCGCCGGAGATCACCCGGTCCATCGGGACCGGCGCCTCCATGTCGCGCTTGACCTCCTCGATCGCCGCGAGCTGGTCGGGCGTCTCGGTGAACGGGAACGCGTCCTCCAGCTCCCGCTGCCACGGGGTGTCCTTGCTGAACGCGTGCCCCGGGGAGGCCTGGCGGGCGGCGTAGAGCTGCACGAGCTGCGCGGCGATCTGGCGGACGGCCTTACGCGCGCGGCCCTTCGTCTTGGCCCAGTCGGCGCCGCCCAGCTTGTTCAGCGTGGGCACCTCACCACCGACGTAGCGACTGACCTCGTCGAGGGAGTCGGTGGGCACGTAGAGCCGGTCGGCGGGCTGCCCGCGCTTCGACGACGCGTACTCCAGCACCAGGTACTCGCGGGTCGCGCCGCCGATCGTGCGTTCGCGCATCTCCACGAACCGGCCGATGCCGTGCTGGTTGTGCACGACGTAGTCGCCCGGTTTGAGGGTGACCAGGTCGACGGCGTTGCGCCGCTTCGTGGCGAGCTTGCGGGTCTCGGTGACGCCGGCGCGGTTGCCGGTCAGGTCGGCCTCGGACAGCACGGCGAGCCCGCCGGTGGTGAACCCGTCGGTGAGGCGCCCGCAGGTCACCGTGACCAGGCCCTTGTCGGGCTCGTCGACCAGCTCGTCGACGCGCACCGCCGGGACGTCGGCCTCGCGCAGCTGCTCCAGGAACCGCTGGGCGGTGCCCGCACCGCCCACGACCAGCACCGCGGCGCCACCGGTGGTGGCGTGCGCGCGCAGGTCGACGAGCGCGCGATCGGTGTCGCCGCGGTAGGACTCGACCTCGTGGACAGCGGGTGCGTGCACGTCGTCCGCGCCGGACAGCAGCGGCGTCAGCGTGACGACCGGGCGGCCGGTGGCGGTGGCGTGCTCCAGCACGTCGTCGAGATCGCGGTAGGCGGACTTGCCCACGTCGATCGGTGCGTCCGCCCCGGCGCCCGCGGCGAACCAGGAGGCCTCCAGGAACTCCTGGCCGGTGCGGACGAGGTCGGCGCTGCGCGTGCGGATCCGCTCGGGATCGGCGAGCAGGACCAGCGAGCCCTCCGGCAGCAGGTCGGTGAGCAGATCCAGCTCACCGTCGACCAGGGCCGGGATGAGCGACTCCATGCCCTCGGCGGGGATGCCCTCGGCGAGGTGCTCCAAGAGCTGGCGGAGCTGGGCGTTGTCCTCGTGCTCGCGGGCCAGCGCGCGGGCGCGCTCGCGCACCGGATCGGTCAGCAGCAGCTCCCGGCAGCCCGGCGCCACCAGCTCCTCGACGGTGCCGGTGGAGCGCTGGTCAGCCACGCCGAACGTGCGCAGCTCGCTGACCTCGTCGCCCCAGAACTCGATGCGCACCGGATGCTCGGCCGTGGGCGGGAAGACGTCGACCAGGCCGCCGCGGACCGCGAACTCGCCGCGCGCGGTCACCATCTCCACACGGGTGTAGGCCAGCTCGACCAGGCGGGTGAGCAGAGCATCGAACTCGTACTCGGTGCCGACCCGCAGCGTGATCGGCTCCAGCTCGCCCAGCCCGGGCGCGATCGGCTGGATCAGGCTGCGCGCGGCCGCGACCACCACGCGCGGCGGAGTGCCCGCGGAGAGGCTGCGGAAGATCGCCAGCCGCCGGCCGACGGTGTCCGGGCGCGGCGACAGGCGCTCGTGCGGCAGCGTCTCCCAGCTCGGCAGCAGGGCGACGGCCGACGGGTCGCCGATCAGGTCGGTCGTCGCCGCGGCGAGGTCCTCGGCCTCGCGGTCGGTCGCGGTGACCGCGAGCACCGTCCGACCGGTCGCGAGACCTGCGGCGAGGAACGGCCGCAGGGCCGCGGGTCCCTCCACGCGCAACGCCGGGGTCTCGACCGCCCGCAGGTCACGGACGGCGTCGACGACGGCGGCCAGATCGGGTTCGGCGAGGGTGGAACGAAGCAGACCGGACAGCTTGGCCACAGGCGGAGACAACCCCTCGGACGCGGGTGGATGCGCACGGCAACGAGCCCCTGACCGGCACCTCGGGGGCCGGAGGGGTTCGTACCTGCAAGCCTACGCCGCGGCCTCAGCGGGTGGACGACGCCCGCGAGTTGCGGTTCTCCCGACGACGAGTCGCGGCTTCCCGACAGCGAGTCGTCCCGAACGGGTCGGCGAGTTCTCCCGACCAGCACCGCGAGTTGCCCCAACCAGCACCGCGAGTTCTCCCGACCAGCACCGCGAACTGTCCGCGCAGGGGGCGACTCACCCAGATCGGTACGGCGAGTTGCCCGCCGGGGGATGCCGAGCTGGCCGGCCAGGACTTGCCGTCCAGGATCCCGACTCGACGTCACTAGATCAACGCCTCGCCTTCAGGAATCCGCGACTCGCCCTCCCCGTCGGGGCGACTCGCCCTCCCCGTCGGGGCAACTCGCCCGCCCCGTCGGGGCAACTCGGCCGCCCCGTCGGGAGAACTCGGCCGCCCCGTCGGGAGAACTCGGCCGCCCGGTCTGGGCAACTCGGCCGCCCCGTCGGGGCAACTCGCGCTCAGCCGCTCCGCGGCGGTAGCTCCGGGCGCCGGCGCGACGGGCGGGTGGCCGGATCCGGGGGCCGGACGGCCGGCGTCTCGGCCAGCCGCTCCAGCGCGATGTCGACGGCGCGCTCGAGCTGCGGGTCCCGCCCGGCCACCCAGTCCTGCGGGGTGATCTCCACCTCGATGTCCGGCTCGACGCCGCGGTTCTCGATCGACCACTCGGTGTCGTCGAACCAGAACCCGTACCGGGGCTGGGTGACGCCGGTGCCGTCGACGAGCGTGTAGCGGCTGTCGATGCCGATGATCCCGCCCCACGTCCGCGTGCCGACGACCGGACCGATGCCGAGCCGCTTGATCGCCGCGGTGACGATGTCGCCGTCGGACCCGGACATCTCGTCGGCGAGCGCGACGACGGGGCCGCGGGGCGCGTCCAGCGGGTACGTCAGCGACTGGTGGTTGCGGATCACCTCCCACCCGATGACGCGTCGGGCGAGCTTCTCCACCACCAGCTGCGACGTGTGCCCGCCCGCGTTGCCGCGCACGTCGAGGATCAGCCCCTCGTGCGCGGTCTCCCGAGTGAGATCGCGGTGCAGCTGGGCCCAGCCGTCGGCCATCATGTCCGGCACGTGCAGGTAGCCGAGCCGCCCGCCGGAGCGCTCGGCCACCGCGGCTCGCCGCCCGGCCACCCAGTCCTGGTAGCGCAGCGCCGCCTCCGACGCGAGCGGGCGCACCACCACGCGCCGCACTTCTCCCGGCTGCGCGTGTCCGGGCCCGGTGCGCACGGTCAGCTCGACGAGCTTGCCGGCCAGTGCGACGAGCAGCGGCGCCGGGCCGGCGTCCGGGTCGATCGGCCGCCCGTTGACCTCCAGCAGCAGGTCCCCCTCCCGCACGTCGACGCCGGGCGCGGCCAGCGGGCTGTACGCGGTCGGCACCGACGTGTCCGGGGGCAGCACCCGCTCGACCCGCCAACCCTCGTCGGTGCGGGTGAGATCGGCGCCGAGGAACCCGGGCCGCCCGTCGGCCCGCCCGTACCCGCGTGAGCGCACGTAGGCGTGCGATGTCCCGAGCTCGCCCTGCACCTCCCACAGCAGGTCGACGAGATCGTCGTGGCTGCCGACGGCGTCGACCAGCGGCCGGTAGCGGGCGACCTCGGCCGCCCAGTCGACGCCGGCCATGTCCTCGACCCAGAAGTGGTCGCGCATCAGCCGCGCGGCCTCGTCGAACATCTGCCGCCACTCCGCCGACGGGTCGACGGTGACGGCGATCCGCCGGGTGTCGATCTCGAACTCGTCCGCGCCGGCGTCGGCGTCGCCGTTGGGCTTGCCGGAGCCGGAGCGGTCGGTGCGCAGCAGCCGCAGCGCGTTCCCGTCGGCGACGACGATCCGCTGCCCGTCGCCGGACACCTCGTACCAGTCCAGCCCGTCGACGATCACGTCGAGCTTGCGGCGCACCAGGTCGTAGCGCTCCAGCACCGGCCGGTCGTGCGGCTGATCGGGGGCCCTGCCGTGACCGAGCACGCCGGTGACGGGGCTGCGGTACCACAGCAGGCAGTCCTTGCCGGCGCGCAGCCCGGCGTAGCGGCCCTCCTCGACCGGCACCGGCACGACCCGCGAGGCGAGCCCCTCGATGTCGACGACGACCTCGGGCGGCTCGTCGCCCTTGCGCTTCTTGTCGGGGGCGGGCTTGGTCTCCTCACCCTCCACGGGCGTCGGCTCGTCCGGGGCCGCGGGCGGGTCCTGCGGCCCCTCCTCGGCCGCCGACACCGGCCGCCCGTCCGGGCTCGCCCCGAACGGGGACGGGGTGCGCGCGGCGAGCGGGACGAGGTAGGGCCGCCACGACGCCGGGAACGCCAGGTCGAGCGAGTGCTGGTCGTAGATGGGGTCGAAGCTGCGCCGGGACAGGAACGCCAGGTACTTGCCGTCGCTGGTGAACACCGGGTCCGCGTCGCGGAACCGCGGCTCGGTGACGGCGACGGTGCGCCCGTCGGCGGGGCAGGTGAGCACGATCCGGCACAGGTTCGCCGGGGCCGGCTCGACGTAGGCCAGCCACGCGCTGTCCGGCGACCACGACACGTCGGTGATCTCCCCCTCGGCCGACGCCAGCTCGCGCACCACGCCCTCGGCCGCGTCGACGAGCAGCAACCGCCCGTCGTGGGTGGTGACCGCGACGCCGTTGCCGTCGGGGGCCGCGACCAGCGACAGGACCCGCCCGAGCTGCCCGGCTCCGGTGCGCCGCAGCGGCGCGGCGCCCTCGGCGAGCGGGTCGAGGGGCGCGACGCAGACCGCGTCCTCGCCCTCGGCGTCGTCGATCCAGACGGCGCGGTCCTCCCCGAGCGGCTGCGCGTAGCGGGCCCGCACCCCGGGCTCGGCGAGCAGCACCCGCGCGGGCCCGTCCCGGTGGGTGAGCCGGTGCACGGTGCCCCGCACGACGGTGATGCTGGTGCGCCCGGTCCGGTCGGGCGCGGCGGACTCGAGCCACTCGGCCGCCGATACCCGCCGCGGCGCCCGGTCGCTGCGCGGCCCGGCGAGCTGCACGTCGATCAGCTGCGGCCGCGCGTCGGGATCGAGCGACTCCAGCAGGTACAACTGCCCCGCCGACTCGTAGACGACGCGGGTGCCGTCGGTGGCGGCGTGCCGGGCGTAGAACTGCGGCTCGCCGGGCGCACCGTGGTCGGTGTGCCGGCGCAGGTCGCCGCAGTCGAGATCGACGGAGTACAGGTTGCCCCAGCCCTCGTGGTCGGACAGGAACGCGATGCGGGCGGTCGGCCCCTCCCCGACCAGCATCGGCGAGGCGAGGTTGCCGTCCAGCTCGGCGAGGATCCGGTGGAACTCGCCGGGGCTGCCGCGATCGGACCACAGCTGGCCGCCCGAGCCGCCGCGGTAGCGCTTCCACCA
Source organism: Pseudonocardia thermophila (assembly GCF_900142365.1). GTDB lineage: Bacteria > Actinomycetota > Actinomycetes > Mycobacteriales > Pseudonocardiaceae > Pseudonocardia > Pseudonocardia thermophila. The sequence goes on from NZ_FRAP01000005.1 coordinate 91,069, forward strand.
GGCCATCTCGCGCTGCAGCGCGGTGCGGCGGATGACCGTGGGCAGCCCGGGCCGCAGCGCGAGATCGGAGACCGGGCCGACGGGCAGCCTGCGGTGCGGTCCGCCGGACAGCGGGATCGCGTACGCCCAGCTGCGGTGCGTGGGATCGCCTGCGGCCGACGCCGCGATCACCTCGTCGGGCCCGGCCCAGCCCAGCACGGTCCCGCCCGGCGCACCCCAGTAGGTGAGCCGGGTGCTGCCACCGCCGTCGAGCGCACTGACGTACACCTCGGGGCCGCCGTCGCGCCGCGAGGCCCACGCGACCTTGGTGCCGTCCGGCGAGATCCGCGGTGAGCTCGCCGGCACGTCGTCGTTGGTGACGCGGTAGGCGCGGCCGCCGCCGACCGGAGCAGTCCAGATGTCGTCCTCTGCGACGAAGACCAGTGCGTCGCCCTGCAGATGGGGAAACCGGAGGTAGCTGCGCGTCACCGGACGACCCTAGTGCTCCGCACGGCCCCCCTCGACGTGGCCCGTGCGCGTGTCCCCGGCAGGATGGCGGGCATGGTCGGCAGCATGACCCGGCGGGCGGCCGCGGTGGCTGCCGCCTGCACCGTGCTCATGTCGGGGGCCGCCTGCGGCAGCGGCACGGAGCACCCCGCGGAGGCGATCGCCCCTGCCCCGATCGCGCGCACCGGCATGCCCGCGCTGCGCGTCGACACGATCGCCAGAGGCCTCAACCGGATCGCCGACGTCGGCTTCCTCCCGGACGGGAAGGTGCTCGTCGCGGAGCGGGAAGGGCGGCTGTGGGTGCTCTCCTCCACCGCACCCGACGCGGCGATCGCACCGGTCACCGCCGATCTCTCCGACGTCTGGGTGCGCGGCGACGCCGGCCTGATGGGGCTCGCGGTGCACCGCGACTTCTCCACGACCCGCCGGTTCACCACCTGCCAGGCGCACGCCGAGAGCGGCCGGCCGACCGACGTCCGGCTGATCACGTGGGAACTGTCCGCCGACGCCCGCTCCGCGCAGCGCATCGTGGACCCGCTGGTCGGCGGCCTGCCGATCAGCTCGACCGGCCGCAACGCCGGCTGCCGCCCGGTGATCGCGACCGACGGGGCGCTGCTGGTCGGCACCGGTGACTCCCAGCGCGCCGACGTCGCGCAGGACCTCGCCTCGCTCGGCGGGAAGGTCCTGCGGATCGACCTGGGCACCGGCGGCCCGCCGCTGGGCAACCCGTTCGGGTCCGAGCCGAACCCCGCGCTGCGGCTCGTGCTCACCTTCGGCCACTCGAACGTCACGGGGATCGCGATCGACCCGGTGTCGGGCACCGCGTACTCGGTGGACGCCGCCACCGGCCGCGAGGACGAGCTGAACAAGCTCGTGTCGGGCCAGAACTACGGCTGGGACCCGTCCCGCGGCGGGCAGCGCACCGCGGGCTACGACGAGTCGACGCCGCCGACCGACCTGACCCGCTACCCCACGGCGATCCCGGCCACCTGGTCGTCGGGCACTCCGGCACCGGGCGTGACCGGCGCGGCGTTCGTGGACGGGCCGCAGTGGGGTGATCTCGACGGCCGCATCGCGATCAGCACCGGCACCGGGCAGAAGCTGCTGGTGCTGCAGCTGCGGGCCGACGGGACGGTCGGCGAGGTGCTCACCCCGCCGCAGCTCGACACCGCGTTCGGCAGGCTGACCAGCGTGCGCTCGGGCCCGTCGGGCGACCTGTTCGTGACCACCGGCAACGGCACCGACGACAAGGTCCTGCGCATCACGCCGACCTGACGGGGGAACCGAACATACTTCCGGCCATGCCCCGCCGCTGGTTCGTGCCGCTCCTGCCCGCCCTGCTGGTCGCCGCGGCCTGCGCGGGCCCGGCCGCGGCCCCGACCGCGCCGGTCGCCGCCACCTCCGGCGACCTGGCCGTCGAGGTCGTCGCCACGGGCTTCGACCACCCGTGGGACGTCGGGTTCCTCCCGGACGGGCGGGTGCTCGTCACTGAGCGCAGCGCCCGGCTGTCGCTGCTGTCCGGCACCGGTCCCGGCGCGCGGGTCACGCCGGTGGCCGCGGATCTGTCCGACGTGCAGGTGCGCGGCGAGGGCGGCCTGATGGGCCTGGTCGTGCACCCCGACTTCGTGCAGAGCCGCCGGTTCACCACCTGCCAGACCCACAACGGCCCGGACGGCGACGACGTCCGGCTGGTCACCTGGGAGCTGTCCGGTGACGGCACGAGCGCCCGCCGTGTGGTGGACCCACTGGTCGGCGGGCTGCCGCTGAACCCGTCGGGGCGGCACTCCGGCTGCCGGCTCACCCTCGCCACCGACGGCGCGCTGCTCGTCGGCACCGGTGACACCGCACGCGCCGGCCATCCCCAGGACCTCACGTCGTTGGGCGGCAAGATCCTGCGGATCGATCTGGCCACGGGCGGTCCCGCGCCCGGCAACCCGTTCCTGGACCGGCCCGATCCGCGGACCCGGCTGATCCTCAGCTACGGCCACCGCAACGTGCAGGGCCTCGCCGTCCACCCGGTCACGGGGCAGGCCTACTCCGCCGAGCACGGCCCGACCGTCGACGACGAGGTGAACCGGGTGGTGGCGGGCGCCAACCACGGCTGGGACCCGTCGCGCGGCGGCACCCGCGGCGGCTACGACGAGTCGGTGCCGATGACCGACACCGAGCGGTTCCCCGACGCGCAGGCTGCGGTCTGGTCGTCGGGGCGGCCGACGCTGGCGATCTCCGGGCTGACGTTCCTGTCCGGCCCGCAGTGGGGTGATCTCGACGGGGCACTGGTCGTCTGCGCACTGAAGGCGCAGCAGCTGCTGGTCATGCGGCTGGCGCCGGACGGCTCGGTCGCGTCGGTCGTCTCGCCGCAGGCGCTCGACGGCGAGTTCGGCCGGCTGCGCGCGGCCCGGCAGGGTCCGGACGGCGCCCTCTACGTCACCACCGACAACGGCGACGACGACCAGGTCCTGCGCGTGACCCGGCAGGTCTGACGCAGGTCAGCGGCCGTAGCGCAACGCGGCCCGTTCACGGGCCTTCGCCGCCTCCACCTCGCGGTTCTTCGGCGGGGCCGTGGTGACGAGCGAGTCGAGCAACTCGCGGGTGGCCGCCTCGACGGCCGCGACAGCGCGGGCGAACGCCGCCTCGTTGGCCTGGGACGGCTTCGTCGAGCCGCTGATCTTGCGCACGTACTGCAGTGCGGCGCCGCGGATCTCCTCGTCGGTGGCCGGCGGATCGAAGTTGTGCAGGGTGCGGATGTTGCGGCACATGCGGTCGATCGTGCCCTAGTCTCCCCCTAGTCCGCCGGGTCGACGCCGGAGAGCGGGGCGACCGACAGCAGCAGCTTCGAGACGTGGAACGCCTCGGCGTAGCGGGCCCGGCACTGCACGCCGCGGGCCCGGGCGATCCCGCCGAAGGCTTCCGCGTCGAACCAGTTGCGGTCGCGCTGCGATCCGTAGTGCTCGTGCAGCTTGGTGATCTTCTCGCGCAGCACCGGCTCGGCGAGCGGCAGGAAGACGTTGACGCGAGCGATGTCACCGCCCCAGGTCAACATCTCGTAGCCGAGGGTGAGGTGATCGCGGAAGACCGTGGGCACGAGCTCAGCGAGCACCTGGTGGTCGGGATGGGTGTCGCCGGGCGCCGGTGCGAAGATCACGTCGGGGTCGACGTGCGCGCGCAGCTCCTCCAGCACGAGCTTGGCCCGCTCCCAGCGGACCGGCAGCCGCCCGTCCGGCAGATCGAGCACGGTCAGCTCCAGCCGGGCGCCGGGGCAGAACGCGGCGAGCGCGGAGCGCTCCTCCTCCTCGCGGAGCGAACCGCCGCCGGTCAGGACCATCGCCGACACCGCCACCCCGGGGTGGGCACGGCACAGCTCCAGCAATGCACCGCCAGCTCCGATGGCGATGTCGTCACAGTGAGCGCCGAGCAGGAGGATCCGATCCACCCGCTCAGGGACGAGGCTCAGCACCTGTGTGGCCGATGCGCTGCGTACACAGCGTCATTCTTCCACGCAGAAGCCGATCGAGGTCAGTCCGAAGCGCGCAAACGCGCCCATCGGGTCGGAGTCGGCCGGCGGACGTCCCAGTCCCATCCGAGCTCCTCGAACAGCCAGATCAACCGGGCGGAGATGTCGATCTGCCCGCGCGGCACGCCGTGCCGGGCGCACGTCGGGTCGGCGTGGTGCAGGTCGTGCCACGACTCCCCCATGGACAGGATCGCCAACAGCCAGAAGTCCACCGACCGGTCACGGGTGCGGAACGGGCGCCGCCCCCACATGCGGGGGACCGAGTTGATCGACCACGTGATGTGGTCGGACAGGACCAACCGCACCAACCCGCCCGAGAGGAACCCGGTGACCGCGCCCTGCCACGACCTCGTGATCAGCCCGCCGACGAGCGCGGGCAGCAGCAGGCTGAGCGTCACCCACGGCCGAAGGTGCGTGCCACCTCCACGATCGCGGAGTCGGCGAGCAGGTCGGGGATGAACCGCTTGTGGTTGGTCTCGGCGCGGTCGAAGAACCAGCCCAGGTGGGCGTGCAGGAAGCCCTTCGCGACCGCCAGCGCCGACGGACCGTGCAGCCACGGCGAGTGCGGATCGCCCTCCCGGTCGGCAGAGGCGTGGTGGCGGCGGTGGTCGGCCACCCGGTCGAGCACGTTCCCCTGGATCGCGCACGAGCCCGAGATCGCCATCGCGATCCGCAGCCACTTCTTCGCCTTGAACGACGTGTGCGTGGAGTGGCGGTGGAAACCGACCGTGATGCCAGGACCGTCGGCACGGAGAACGCCACCAGCAGCACCAGGTCGTGCCGGCCGACCCCCAGCCCCACCCCAGCGGGACGACCGCGACCAGCGCGACCATCGGTGCCACCACGAAGACGTAGACGAGCACGTGCTGCGGGGTGGGACGGCGCCCGGAGATCACCGGGTTCGGGCCCGACGTGAGCGGGTCGGGTCGCACCCCGGCCGCGGTCGGCGATGCGGACCTCGATCTCTTCCGAGGGTGGATGGGCCGCCTCTCGGTCGGGCCGAGATCAGGCGATCCCGACCAGCTCGGGCACCCCGGAGAAGCAAGATCCTTTCGATCATCGGGGGCCACGGTGGACATGCGCGCGCAGGCCCGTCCTGCACGCGTGCCAGGATGAGGGTCCGGTCCGCCGTGGTGTAATGGCAGCACCTCAGATTTTGGTTCTGATGGTCCAGGTTCGAATCCTGGCGGCGGAGCGCATTCCCCCCGCCGATCGACGACCGGGCCCGAACAGCCCACGGGGCGGGCCCGCTGTGCGGAACCCGCCCCGTCGGACGTGTCTGCTCGCCGAGTTCAGCGACCGTGCGGTCGCGGCTGCGGCGGTGCGGGCGGACGCCCGTTCCCGGTGCAGTTCATGACTTCCTTCCTTGCTCTCCCCTCCGGCCGGTCACCGTTCGAGACCGGCGTCCAACGTGATCGTGGTGCCGGTGAGGGCCTTGCTCACCGGGCACGCCGCCTTCGCGGCCTCGGCGGCGCGCAGGAACGCGGCCTCGTCCAGCCCGTCGACCTCACCGCGCACGGTCAGGGCGATGCCGGTGATCGCGAAGCCGCCCGCGGGGTCGGGGCCGAGGGTGACGTCGGCTGTGACGTCGAGGGACTGCGGGGTGCCGCCCGCCTCGCCGATGAGCGCCGAGAGCTGCATGGCGTAGCAGGACGAGTGCGCCGCGGCGATGAGCTCCTCCGGGCTGGTGGTGCCGCCTGCGTCGTCGGCGGCCCGCTTCGGGAAGCTCACGTCGAAGGTGCCGACCCCGCTACTCGTCAGCTCGACCTGGCCGGCGCCCTCCTGCAGCGTTCCGTTCCAGGCCGTGCGTGCGGTGCGTGTGGGCATGGGGTCCCCTCCGTCGCGGACTCGTCTGTGGCGTACGACCCATGTGGTCCGTACTACCCGTAAGACGGGATGACCATGCCCGGGGTTACGTGGTATGAGCCGACAGGGCATCGATCGACGGCGAACGGTCGAATGTGCCGCTCATCGGCGTCGAGCGCACGGCTCCCACCCGTCCGGGCGTACCGCTCGTCGAGCGCCCGGACGGCGGTTGACATGACACGGACCGTCGCAGCGTCGATACAACGAGTGACCATCGGTCGGGGATGCGCCCCCGGGCCCGGTCGTCGGCACGACGTAGGATCGCCGCAGTCCATCGCAGCGCGACGAGGGAGCGGCCCCATGCCCGACCCGACCGGAGCCGACCCCACCACCGGGGAGTCCGACCGGCCGGCCGCCGTCATCGTCCTCGCCGCCGGTGAGGGCACGCGCATGCGTTCGGCCACGCCGAAGGTGCTGCACCGGATCGCCGGCCGCAGCCTGCTCGGGCACATCGTCCACACGGTGGCCGGGCTGCGCCCCGAGCACCTGGTTGTGGTCGTCGGCCACGGTGCCGACCAGGTCCGCGCGGAGATCGACGCGCTCGTGGCCGAGCTGGGCCGTCCCGTCACTGTCGCGGTGCAGGAGAAGCGGCTGGGCACCGGGCACGCGGTCGGCTGCGGGCTCGAGGCGCTGCCCGCCGGTCTCGCCGGCCCGGTCGTGGTGACCTACGGCGACACGCCGCTGCTCGGCGCCGCCACGCTGCGCACGCTCGTCGGCGACGACGCGCCGGTCTCGGTGCTCACCACCGAACTGGCCGACCCCACCGGGTACGGCCGGATCGTGCGCGCTGCCGACGGCTCGGTCGCCGCGATCGTCGAGCAGGCCGACGCCACGCCGGAGCAGCTGGCGATCACCGAGGTCAACGCCGGGGTCTACGCCTTCGACGCCGCGTTCCTGCGCTCCGGGCTGGAGCGGCTGGACACCGCGAACGCGCAGGGCGAGCTCTACCTCACCGACCTGGTCGGGATCACCGCCGCGGACGGCCGCCCGGCCCGTGGGGTGCGCTGCGCCGACGACTGGGAGGTCCGCGGCATCAACGACCGCGTCCAGCTCGCGGAGCTGCGCGCCGAGCTCAACCGCCGGCTGCTCGTGGGCTGGATGCGGGCCGGGGTCACCGTCGTCGATCCCGCGACGACGTGGGTGGACGTCCAGGTGGAGCTGGGGCAGGACGTGGTGCTGCACCCCGGCACCCAGCTGCACGGGGCCACCACGATCGCCGACGGCGCCGAGATCGGCCCGGACACCACGCTCACCGACTGCACCGTCGGCGAGGGCGCGACGGTGGTCCGCACCCACGGCACCGGCGCGGAGATCGGGCCGCGTGCGACCGTCGGCCCCTTCACCTACCTGCGCCCCGGAACCAAGCTCGGCGAACGCGGCAAGCTCGGCGCGTTCGTCGAGGCGAAGAACGCCGAGATCGGCACCGGCAGCAAGGTGCCGCACCTGACCTACGTCGGGGACGCCACGATCGGCGAGTACTCCAACATCGGCGCGTCGTCGGTGTTCGTGAACTACGACGGCGTCAACAAGCACCGCAGCCGGATCGGCTCGCACGTGCGCACCGGATCGGACAACACGTTCGTCGCCCCGGTCACGATCGGCGACGGCGCGTACACCGGGGCGGGCACGGTCGTCCGGGAGGACGTGCCCCCCGGCGCTCTGGCAGTGTCGGCGGGGCAACAACGCAACATCCTGGGTTGGGTGGAACGAAAACGGCCGGGAACCCCGGCCGCTGACGCGGCGCGCGCAGCGTCGTCGGTGGACGAGGAGAACTGATCAGCGTGAGCTCGATGTCGGCGACCGCCAAGAAGAACCTCATGCTCTTCGGGGGTCGTGCGCACCCGGAGCTGGTCGAGCAGGTGGCCAAGCACCTCGACGTCACCGTGACCCCGCAGTCGGTCTACTCCTTCGCCAACGGCGAGATCTTCGTGCGGTTCGAGGAGTCGGTCCGCGGCTGCGACGCGTTCGTCGTGCAGTCGCACTCGGCGCCGATCAATGACCAGATCATGGAGCACCTGATCATGGTCGACGCGCTGAAGCGGGCCTCGGCGAAGCGGATCACGGTCGTCATGCCGTTCTGGGGCTACGCCCGCCAGGACAAGAAGCACCGCGGCCGCGAGCCGATCTCGGCGCGGCTCATCGCCGACATGTTCAAGGTCGCGGGTGCCGACCGGATCATGACCGTCGATCTGCACACGGCGCAGATCCAGGGCTTCTTCGACGGCCCGGTGGACCACCTGTTCGCGCTGCCGGTGCTCGCCGACTACGTCAAGCGCACCTACGCCGACGCCGATCTCGCCGTCGTGTCCCCGGACTCGGGGCGCGTGCGGCTGGCGGAGCGCTGGGCCGACACGCTCGGCGGCACCCCGCTGGCGTTCATCCACAAGACGCGTGATCCGCGTAAGCCGAACGAGGCGGTGGCCAACCGGGTCGTCGGCGAGATCCAGGGCCGCACCTGCGTCGTGATCGACGACATGATCGACACCGGCGGCACGGTGGTGAAGACCGTTGAGGCACTGCTCGCCGAGGGCGCCGCCGACGTGATCGTGGCGGCGACGCACGGCGTGCTCTCCGGCCCGGCGCCCGAGCGGCTGGCCAACTGCGGCGCGCGCGAGGTGATCTTCACCGACACCCTGCCGATCCCGCAGGAGAAGCGCTTCCCCAAGATGACGGTGCTCTCGATCGCGCCGCTGCTGGCCCGCGCCATCCACGAGGTCTTCGACGACGGCTCGGTGACCAGCCTGTTCGACGGAAACGCCTGATCAGGCCGGTAGCACCGCGGTGACGGCCACCGCGTCGTAGCGCATCGCGAACTCCCCGCCCACGGCGTCGACGGCCGCGCCGAGCTCGTCGAGGAGCACGGCCAGCCGGTCGGGCGGGAGCAGGTTGTGGCCGCCGTGCGTGGGCACGAGATCGAGCCAGGTGGCGCGGGTGTAGCGGACCTCGTGGTGCGCCCGCCAGCGCTCGGGTTCGCCGAACCCGGCCGCCCGCATCCCGTCCTCGACGGGACCGAGCCCGGCCTCGTACTGGGCGAGTGCGGTCGCGCCGGGGGGCAGGGCGGGCAGCTCGGGGGCGAGCCGCGCGTAGATCGCGGCGACGGCGTCGGCCAGCTCGTCCGGCGGCCGGCCGACGTTCCAGAACACCGCGATCCGCCCGCCCGGGCGCAGCACCCGCGCGGCCGCGGCGGCTCCGCGGGCGGGATCCACCCAGTGCCAGGTCTGGCCCGCGACGACGACGTCGAACGTGCGGCCCGCCGGGTCCCAGTCCTCGAACCTCGCCACCTCGGCGGAGATGCCGTGCCGCCGAGCGACCGCGAGCATCCGCTCGTCGGGATCGACGCCGAGCACCCGGCACCCGGCGGCGACGAACTGGCGGGCGGCGATGCCGGTGCCGCAGCCGACGTCCAGCACGTCCGGGCCGGGGCTCGCGGCGGCGATCCGCTCGACGAGCTCGTGCGGGTAGGCGGGGCGGGTGCGGTCGTAGCGCTCGGGGTCGATCCCGAAGGACTCGGCGACGGCGCGGTGCGCATGGGCCGGAGTGGGCATTCGCCCACTGTAGTGGGCAAGCGCCCACTCGGCCCGCCGTTATCGTGGGGCCGTGCCGACCGGGGTGAGCCTGCGCGACGCGCGGGCGCAGCTGCTCGCCGCCGCCGAGCGGGTGCTGCGGCGCGGCCCGGGCGCGCTCACCACCCGGGCGATCACCGCCGAGGCCGGCTGCGCCAAGGGGGTGCTGCACCGACACTTCACCGACCTCGACGACCTGCTCGTCGCGCTCGTGCGCGAGCACGTCGACCGGCTCGGCGAGCAGTCCGCCCGGCTGCGCGCCGCCGCGGGCCGCGACCCGGTGGTGCCCGCGGTCGCCGCCGCGCTCACCGAGTTCTTCGGTCCGGTCGCGCTCTCCGTCGTCGGGTTGATCATCGCCCGGGACGGGCTGCGGGCCCGGCTGCGCGCGGTCACTCCGACCGGGGTCCCGCTGCTGACGGAGGGCGCGGCGATGCTCGCCGGCCATCTCGCCGCCGAGCGCGAGCACGGGCGCATCGATCCCGCTGCCGACGTCGACGTGCTCGCGGCGACGCTGATCGGCACCGTGCACCTCGCGTTCGCCGGGCGGGACGGCGAACCGCCGCCGGCCGCGGAGGTCGAGCGGCTGGTGGCGGGGGTGCTCAGCCGCGTGCTCGTCGATCCCCGCACCGCTTCTCCGTAGTGCATCTCCGTAGTTCCCCGCTGGGGCCCACCGCACCGGTCGAGCAGGGTCGAGGCATGCGCTCCGCCCCCTACGACCACGGCCACAACGCCCTGCTGACGCTGTTCGCCGCCGGACCGGCCCTCGCCGTGCTGGTCCCCCGGCTCGGCGCCGTCGCGCTGCTCGCCGGGTTCCCCGCGGTGCTGCTGCTCGCGCTGGCGATGGAGGCGGTGGGCCGGCGGCGCGACCCGCAGCGGCGCCGGGCGAGTTGACTCCCCTGCGATCGGTCGCGGATCGGTCCCGTAGACTGGACAGCAGTTCCGCGGCGAGGGCGGGCGGCACCTCCGAGCCCGCCGTGATCGACGTGAGGCCAGCTCCACGGTCCTCGTCGCGTGTGCAGGCATCCACCGGAGAGAGACCGAGGAGATCCCCCGTGTCCGAGGCACGCATCGTCGCCGAGACCCGCACGGAGTTCGGCAAGGGCGCCGCCCGCCGCACCCGCCGTGCGGGCAAGATCCCCGCCGTCCTGTACGGCCACGGCACCGACCCGCAGCACCTCTCGCTGCCCTCGATCGAGTTCGCCCGCATCGTGCGCGAGCACGGCCGCAACGCGGTCGTCACCCTCGACATCGAGGGCAAGTCGCAGCTCGCGCTCACCAAGACCGTCACGGTGCACCCGGTGCGCCCGTACATCGAGCACGTCGACCTGCTCGTCATCCAGCGCGGCGAGAAGGTCGAGGTCCAGGTCCCGGTCGTCGTCACCGGCGACCCCGCGCCCGGCGCGCTCGTCACGCAGGAGCTGAACCTGCTCGACCTGGAGGCCGACGTCTCGGCGATCCCCGAGCAGATCGAGGTCTCCGTCGAGGACGTGCCCGCGGGCACCCAGATCACCGCGGGCCAGCTGACCCTGCCCGAGGGCACCACCCTCAAGACCGACCCCGAGCAGCTGGTCGTCAACGTGGTCGGCGCGACGACCGCGGACGTCGGGGACGAGGGCGCGGGCGAGGAAGCGGGCGAGGCCGAGTCCGGCTCCTCCGAGTGAGGCGCTGAGCGGTGAGTTCCCCGTCGGGCCCGGCGCTCGTGGTCGGGCTCGGCAACCCCGGCCCGGCCTACGCGGACACCCGCCACAACATCGGCTTCCGGGTGGTCGAGCTCCTCGCCTCCCGGGCTGGTGGCGGCCGGTTCAGCCGCCACCGCAAGGCCAACGCCGACGTGCTCGAGGGGCGGCTCGGCGAGCGCCGCGTGGTGCTCGCCAAGCCGCGCTCGTACATGAACCTGTCCGGCGGACCCGTCGTCGGGCTGCTGAAGTACTACTCGGTGCCGGTCGATGACCTCGTCGTCGTGCACGACGATCTCGATCTCGGCTTCGGGGTCGTGCGGCTCAAGCGCGGCGGCGGCGAAGGCGGGCACAACGGGCTGCGCTCCATCAGCGCGTCCGTGGGCTCCAAGGACTACCTGCGCGTGCGGTTCGGCATCGGCCGCCCGCCCGGCCGGCAGGACCCGGCCGACTTCGTGCTGAAGCGCTTCTCCGCGGTGGAGGCCAAGGAGCTGGACCTCGCCGTCGACCTGGCGGCCGACGCCACCGAGGCGCTGCTCGCCGAGGGCCTGGAGGCCGCCCAGAACCGCTTCCACGCGCTCACCGGGTAGCAACTCCCCAGAACGTGTACCGCCGCGTCGCTAGGCCGTTCCGGGGGATTGCCCGGAGAATGGGCCGGTGGCCGGCTACGACGACCAGACCAAGCGCATCGGTGACGGCGGATGGCCCCCGGCGGGCCGCCCGGCTTCCACACCGCAGATCAACGTGGCCAGACTCTGGTCGGGCGGCGTGGCGACCGCGGTCGTCGCCGCACTGATCGGGCTGGTCGGCCTGCTGATCGTGCGGGTGCTGCTGCAGACCGTGCCCGGTGCCGCCAACGCCGCCGAGTTCAACGACTCGGGCGCGATCTTCATCTGCTCGACCGCCGCGGTGGCCGCGCTCGTCGCCACCGGGCTGGTGCACCTGCTGCTGGGCACGCCGCGTCCGCTGGCCTACTTCGGCTGGATCGTCGGCCTGCTCACCGCGATCGCGGTGGTCGTGCCGTTCCTGTCCAGCCGGCAGATCCTGACCTCGGTCGCGCTCGCCGTGATCCACCTGGTCATCGGGATCGCCATCGGCAGCCTCGTGACCGGTGCGGCCGCGGCGGCGACGCGGCGTCCGCCGGTCCGGTCCGGCTACGACCAGGGCTGGGACGACCGCCGCTACTGACGTCCGTCCCCGGCCACCGGCCGCAGCCGGGACCGCCCGGCTCAGCTCCGGTTCGCGATCAGCTCGCGGGTGGCCGCGCGGCGCAGCTTGCCGGACGGCGTCTTCGGCAGGCTGCCCGGCCCGAGCACCACGACCTCGGCGGGCCGCACCCCGACCGCCGACACCACCCGGCTCGTGACGTCCTTGCGGATCGCGGCCTCGGCCTCGGCGTCACCGGCCCTGCGGGACTCGACGACCACGGCGAACGACTCGCGGTGCCGGTCCTCGCCCGCCGAGAGCCGCACGGCGACCGCGTTGCCGGCGCGCACGTCGGCGGCCTGGCCCGCGGCGCGCTCGATGTCGGTGGGGTAGATGTTGCGCCCACCCATGATGATCACGTCCTTGCGCCGGCCGCACACCACGACCTGCCCGTCGACGAGGTAGCCCTCGTCGCCGGTGTCGAACCAGCCCTCGGCGTCCTGGGTGGCCACGGGTCCGTCGACGGTGAGGTAGCCCGGGGTGACCGACGAGCCGCGCAGCTGCAGAACCCCGACCTCCCGCTCGCCGAGCACCCGCCCGTCGTCGCCGACCACCCGCACCTCGATGCCCGGCAGCGGCGGCCCCAGCTTCGGGAAGGCGCGACCCGTCCCGGGGACCGCGCGCCGGTGCGCCTCCAGCTGCTCGGCGTCGATCTCGTCGACCGCCAGCCCGGTCTCGACCGGCGCGAACGACACACCCAGCGCCGTCTCCGCCATCCCGTACGCGGCCAGCACAGCCTCGGGGCGCAGCCCGAACCGGGCCCCGGCCTCGACGAACGCCTGCACCGCCGCCGGGTCGATCGGCTCGGCCCCGTTGAGCGCGATGCGCAGGGTCGACAGGTCGAGCGGGCCCTCGGCGCGGGTCAGCTGCCGGGCCAGCACCGCGTAGGCGAAGTTCGGCGCGGCGGTGATCGTGCCGCCGTACTTCGAGATCAGCTCGGCCCACAGCAGCGGTCGGCCCAGGAAGTCCGCAGGGGTGACGGTGACCAGCTCCAGCGCCTTCACCATCGGGACGGTCATGAACCCGACCATGCCCATGTCGTGGAACAGCGGCAGCCACGACACCATCCGGTCCCGCTCGACGTCGAGGCGGGACACCTCGGCCATCGCGGTGATGTTCGAGTACAGGTTGCCGTGCGTGATCCGCACGGCCTTCGGCTCCGCGGTCGAGCCGGAGGTGAGCTGCAGCAGCGCGGTGTCGTCCTCGTCGGCTGCGGCCGCGTCCGGGGTGATCGAACCGGCGCCGGACAGCGAGTCGATCGTGCGGTAGGCGATGCTGTGCTCCTCCAGCACCGGCGCCAGCGCGTCGAACGGCGGGCCGAGCAGCACCAGCTGCGCGTCGATCATCTTCAGCACCGACACGGTGTCCTCGGCCCAGGCCGCCAGGTCGGTGCGCGGGGTGGGCTGGTGCAGCATCGTCACGCTGCCACCGGAGAGCCACACCGCCTGGGCGGCCGGGGCGATGGCCGCCGGCTCCCCGGCGAGCACCCCGACGGCGGAGCCGCGGGTGATCCCGGGCCGGTCGGCGGTGCCGGCCTGCAGCGCGGCGGCCATCTCGCGCGCCGTGGCGTGCACCTCTGCCCAAGTACGACGAACGGGCGCCTTGGGCTCTCCCGTGGTCATGCCGCGGTCCGTGCAGGCCGCGGCGGTGAGCAACATGTCGAGGAACCGGGACATAAGGCGAGCCTACGGCGGCGCAGGGCCGCGAGTAGCATCCGGCGGCGTGTCCCGTGACCTGCGCTCCGCCGTGTCCGCCACGATCCCGGGAGCGCGCGCCGACCTGGAACTGCTGGTGCGCATCCCCAGCATCTGGGCCGATCCGGCCCACGCCGAGGACACCCGCCGCAGCGCCGAGGCGGTCGCCGAGCTCGCCCGCGGCGCGGGGGCCGCCGATGTGTCCGTGGTCTCGGCCGAGGGCGGCGCCCCAGCGGTCGTCGCCCACTGGCCCGCGCCCGACGGTGCGCCGACCGTGCTGCTGTACGCGCACCACGACGTGCAGCCCACCGGCGGCGACGAGCTGTGGACCAGCCCACCGTTCGAGCCGACCGAGCGCAACGGCCGGCTCTACGGGCGCGGCGCCGCCGACGACAAGGCCGGCGTGATGACCCACATCGCCGCGCTGCGCGCGTTCGAGGGACGCCCCCCGGTGGGGGTCACCCTGTTCGTGGAGGGCGAGGAGGAGTCCGGCTCCCCCACCCTCACCGCGCTGCTGCACCAGCACCGCGAGGCGCTCGCCTCCGACGTGATCGTGATCGCCGACTCGTCGAACCCCTCGGTCGACGTCCCCGCGCTCACCACCCACCTGCGCGGTCTGGTCGACGTCGTCGTCGAGGTGTCGATGCTGGAGCGCCCGGCGCACTCCGGGGTGTTCGGCGGCCCGCTCGGCGACGCCCTCACCGCGCTCTGCCGCCTGCTCGCCACGCTGCACGACGAGTCCGGTGAGGTCGCGATCGAGGGGCTGGTGCGCGGCGAGGCCCCCGCGGACGTCCCCGACATGCAGGAGGAGCAGCTGCGCTCCGACGCGGCCGTCCTCGACGGCGTGAAGCTGCTCGGCGACGGCACGATCCAGGGCCGGCTGGTGCACAAACCCGCCGTCGCGGTGCTGGGGATCGACGCCCCGCGCGTCGCCGAGGCGTCGAACGTGCTGATCCCCCGGGCGCGCGCGTTCGTCAGCCTGCGGCTCGCCCCCGGTGACGACACGGCGAAGGCCCAACTCGCCCTCACCCGCCACCTCGAGGCGAACGCGCCGTGGGGCGCGCACGTGAAGGTGACCCCGGGTGGCGGCGTCGCCGAGCCGTTCTCCATCGCGACGGTCGGCCATCCGTTCGACGTGGCCCGCTCGGCCTTCGCCGCCGCGTACGACCACGACGTCGTCGAGCACGGGATCGGCGGCTCGATCCCGTTCATCGCCGAGTTCGCCCGCGCGTTCCCCGGCGCGGCCGTGCTCGTCACGGGCGTGGGCGACCCGGCGAGCCGCTGGCACGGGATCGACGAGAGTCTGCACCTGGGGATGTTCGAGCGCGCGGTCCTGGCCGAGGCGCTGCTCCTGCAGGGCCTCGCCGAGGGCTGACCCGAAGCACGCAGGACTCGCACGACCGGACGACACCGCCGGCCGAACCGCGAGACTCGCACGACTCACGGGCCGCGAGCCCGCGATCCGGCGACGAAGGAGCCGGGCGCGATCAAGAGGGCCCGCCACCTATCCGTCGACCTAGGTGGCGGGCCTCTTCGGTTCCCCAGTGCGGCGTACCCCTCGGGTCCCCCGACCCTCATCCGCAGAACCCACGTTAGTGATCGCGGGCGGCGCGGGGATCGGTCGAAAGTCCGATCCTGATCGGTCAGAGGTCCCGGACCCGGTCCCACAGCAGGTCCCACGCAACCGTGCGGCCCTGCAGCAGGAAGATCGGCGTCCCGCGGGTGAGGTTGTTGACGCGCAGCTCGTTGTCCAGCGTCCCGATCCGGGTGACGCTGCCGAACGCCGGCGCGAGCGGCCGGGGATCCCCGACCAGCAGGACGGCGCCGGAGTCCTCGGGCGGCGTCCCGAGGTACGCCGCGCCGCGCGAGTACGAGTAGCTGGGCAGGTCGGGCGCGTAGTGCTGCAGCGCCGCGTAGGTCCAGTAGTCGTCGGTGACGACGACGGCGGTGCGGGCGGTGTCGGGCAGGAGCGCGGCGTGAGCGGCGCGGACGTCGGCGACGTAGTCGGGCCAGCCGATCTCGTCGCGCTGGAAGTGGCCGATCACCAGCGGCTGGTCGGAATGGGTCTCGGCCGGGGCGACGGGCACGACGTTGAGCACCCCGAGCACGAACAGCGCCGAGGCGACGTACGTCGGCCAGGTGGGGATCCAGCGCCACCAGACGGCCGGGCGGTGGGTCTCGATGCGGCTCGCGGACATCGCCCAGACCAGCGGGAGCAGTCCGGCGACGTAGTACGGCCGCCCGCCGGTGACGAGGAAGAGCGCGGTGACGCCGAGGACGGTCACGCCGAGCCAGCGCAGCGCCGGGGCGCGCAGCAGCGCCACCTCGCCGTGGACGGTCAGCACGGTGCCGATCAGCAGGCCGCCGAGGCCCACCGCCACCGGCAGGAAGCCGAGCGCGCCGCCCGCGTATTCGCTCTCGGCGGCGACGGTCCGGGTGAACGCCAGCTGCGGCCAGCCGTTCTGCGCCTGCCACGCGAGCGTCGGCAGCGTGACGAGGACGGCGAACGCGCCACCGCCCCAGAGCGCCGGGCGGCGCAGCATCTCCCGCGGCCCGCAGATCAGCACGGCGACGAGCGCGACCGCCCAGAACGCGACGAGCAGGAACTTGATCTGCAGGCCGATCGCGGTCACGGCGCCGGCGGCCAGCAGGAGCCGGTCGTCGCGGGTTCGCACCCAGCGCACCAGCAGCAGCGTGACGGCCGTCCACACCAGTGGATCGAGGGTGGAGGTGGCGAGCAGGTGCCCGGTGCCGAGGAACGTCGGCGAGACTGCGACGGCCCCGGCGGCGACGAGCTGAGCGCGCCGGCCGCCGCCGAGCTCGCGGGCCAGCAGCGCCGCCAGCACGACGACGGCCGTGGTTGCCAGGGTGGCGGGGATGCGCAGCACGGCGACCGAGCCGGGCGCGACGGTGTCGGCGACGAGCGCCAGCAGCGGCACGAGCGGGGGCTGGTCGGCGTAGCCCCAGGCGAGGTGGTGCCCGGCGGCGACGAAGTACAGCTCGTCGCCGAAGTAGCCGTAGCGGCCGCTCACGGCGGTGAGCAGCAGGCCGACGGCCGCGGCGACGGCGAGCACCGGGCCGCGGGCGAAGGCGGGGTGGTCCTCGGCGATGGCCCGGTCGGAGGCGGTCGCGGTCATGCCCCGACGCTAGGGATGGCGGCCCTGCGGGCGGGTCAACCGATGGGTGGATCGCCGGTCCACCCCTCGTCGGCGGGCCCGCCGTCCACTGGGTCACCCCTCGGCGATCTCGGCGGCCTCCAGCCAGCGCTGCTCGACGTCCTCGCGCTCGGCGACGACCTGCTTGAGCTGCGCGTCGAGCTCCAGCAGCCGCTCGGGGTCGGTGGCGGCCGCGGCGAGCTGCTCGTGCAGCTCCGCCTCCTTCGCGGCCAGCGCCTCCATCCGCCGCTCCAGCCGGGCCGCCTCCTTGCGGGCGGCGCGCTGCTCGGCGGCGCTGGACGTGCGGCGCGGCGCCTCCTTCGCGGCCGGTGCCGGGGCTCCGGCCAGCCCGGCGGGACCGCCCTTCTCACCCTCGCGCAGCTGCAGGTACTCGTCGATGCCGCCGGGCAGGTGGGTGATCTTCCCGTCGCCCAGCAGCGCGACCACCGAGTCGCAGACCCGCTCGGTGAGGTACCGGTCGTGGCTGACGACGACGAGCGTGCCGGGCCAGCCGTCGAGCAGGTCCTCCAGACGGGCCAGCGTGTCGACGTCGAGATCGTTCGTCGGCTCGTCGAGCAGCAGCACGTTGGGCTCGGCCATCATCAGCCGGGTCAGCTGCAGCCGCCGCTTCTCGCCGCCGGACAGCTCGCCGATCGGGGTCCACTGCCGCGCCGCCGGGAAGCCCAGCCGCTCCAGCACCGACGACGCCGTGAGCTCCTGCTTCCCGATGCGCACGTACTTGGCCACCTGCTCGGTGGCCTCCAGCACCCGCAGGTCCCGGGGCAGGTCGACGAGCTCCTGGGTCAGCTGGGCGAGCTGCACCGTCTTGCCGCGGATGAGTCGGCCACCGTCGAGCGGCCGCTCCCCCGCCAGCGTGCGCAGCAGCGTGGTCTTGCCCGAGCCGTTGACGCCGACGACGCCGATCCGGTCTCCCGGACCGAGCCGCCACGTGACGCGGTCGAGCAGCACCCGGTCGCCGATGCGGACGGTGGCGTCCTCCAGCTCCAGCACGGTCTTCCCGAGCCGGTTGGCGGCGAACCCGAGCAGCTCGACGGTGTTGCGCGGCGGCGGCACGTCGGCGATGAGCGCCTCGGCCGCCTCGATCCGGTACCGCGGTTTCGACGTGCGGGCGGGCGGCCCGCGGCGCAGCCACGCCAGCTCCTTGCGGGCCAGGTTGCGCCGGCGCTGCTCGGCCGCGTCGGCCTGGCGGGCGCGCTCGGCCCTGGCGAAGATCCAGTCGGCGTAGCCGCCGAGGTAGGTCTCCACCCGCCCGTCGGCGACCTCCCAGGTGCGGGAGCAGACGACGTCGAGGAACCACCGGTCGTGGGTGACCACGACGACCGCGCAGCGGCGGGCCAGCAGGTGGCGGGCGAGCCAGCTGATGCCCTCGACGTCGAGGTGGTTGGTGGGCTCGTCGAGCACCACGAGGTCAGGATCGCCGACCAGCGCCGCGGCCAGCGCCACCCGACGCTTCTCGCCGCCGGAGAGGCCCTCCACGGGCCGGTCGAGGTCGACGATGCCCAGCCCGGCCAGGACGTCGCGGACCTTCGGGTCGGCCGCCCACTCGTGGGTGGCCGCGCCGCGCCAGTCGGCGAGCACGACGTCGCCCACGGTGGCCCCGGCCGGAAGCGCATCGGCCTGCTTGAGGTGGGTCATGTGCAGGCCGCCGACCCGGCTGACGCGGCCGCCGTCGGGCTCGCGGACGCCGGTGATGATGTCGAGCAGGGTGGTCTTGCCGCCGCCGTTGAGTCCGACGACGCCGATCCGGTCGCCGCGGTCGATGCCCAGCGAGACGCCGTCGAGCAGTACCCGGGAGGCGTCACCGGGCACGTGGGCGGTGACGGCCTCCAGGTTGACCAGGTTCTGTCCCTTCGGCGCCATCACGCACGCACCGGGGGCCAGCTCGTCGGGGGCGGGGTGGGCGGCTCGTGCTGTTCCACGATGCGGGCGCCGGGCACCGGGCCGTGCGCGACGCGCACCGTGCGGCACACGCCGACCCCGGCCAGCTCGGCGGCCACGTCGACCGCCGCCTCGGCTGAGGCGCACAGGAACGCGCAGGTGGGGCCGGATCCGGAGACGACCCCGGCCAGCGCGCCCGCGTCGACGCCGGCCCGCAGGGTTCGCCGCAGATCGGGCATCATCGACACCGCTGCGGCCTGCAGGTCGTTGCCCAGCGACAGCGCGAGCTGGCGCGGATCGCCCCCGGCGATCGCCTCCAGCACCGGCTCGACGGGCCGCTCCACCGGCGGGTTGGAGCCGCGCAGCCGATCCAGCTCCGCGTACACGGCGGGGGTGGACAGGCCGCCGCGGTGCAGCGCGATCACCCAGTGCTGGGTGTGCCGGGACAGCACCGGCACGATCCGCTCACCCCGGCCGGTGCCCAGCGCGGTGCCGCCGTAGAGCGCGAACGTGACGTCGCTGCCCAGCTCGGCGGCCAGCTCAGCCAGCTCGTCGCGGTGCAGGTCCAGCTTCCACAGGGTGGACAGCGCCAGCAGCGCCCCGGCCGCATCGGCGCTGCCGCCCGCCATCCCGCCGGCGACCGGGATGCCTTTGCGCAGCACCATCCGCACGTCGGGGTCGCGGTCGGCGCGCTCGGCCAGCACCTGCACGGCCCGCCACGCGAGGTTCGTCTCGTCGGCCGGCACCTCGGAGACGCCCTCCCCGTACACCTCGATGCCGGGGGCGTCGCTCACCGCGACCGTCACCTCGTCGAACAGCGACACGGCGTGGAACACCGTGACGAGGTCGTGGAAGCCGTCGTCGCGCAGCGGGCCGACGGCGAGATGCAGGTTGATCTTCGCTGGGACCCGCACGGTGACCGGTGGCGGCACGGCGGAGAGCACCCGTCAACACTACGACGTCGGCCCGGGACGTCCGGCGAACGACCCAGCCCTACCCGACCGCCGCGTCCGGGGTCCGCGTGGCCTTCCGGGCCGCCAGCGCGATCGGCAGGCGGAACGCCACCACGGCGACGAACCCGAGCAGCTGCACCGCCGCGGGCAGCAGGATCGAGTGCGACATGGCCGTGGCGAAGCCTTCGTGCAGGAACTCCGGCAGGTGCGTGACCCCCATCGCCTCCGCAGGCGCGCCGCCGCCGGAGGAGCCGGGCAGGTTGGCGGCGAGCTGAGCCGCGATGAGCACGGCGATCGCCGCGCTGCCCAGCGTCGAGCCGATCTGGCGTGTGGTGTTGTACACACCGGCACCGGCGCCGGCGTACTGCGGCGGCAGGTTGCGGGTGGCGGTGGTGGCCAGCGGCCCCCACACGAACGCGTTTCCGATGCCGAGCAGCAGCGTCGGCAGGATCACGGCCCAGATCGGGGTGTCCGCCCGCATGACCGCGGCCAGCCAGAACATCCCCGCTGGCATCGCGAGCATGCCGAACCCGGCGATCCAGCGCGGATGCACCCGGTCGATGAGCCTCCCGACGGGCTGCGCGATCAGGCCCGACAGGATCGCCATGGGCGCGGTGAGCAGTGCCGCGCCGGTGGGGCTGAGGCCCAGCACGCCCTGGGCGTAGAAGGTCAGCGGGAAAGCGGATGCGGTGACCGAGAACCCGACGGTCGTGATCGCCGCGTTGGCGAGGCTGAAGTTGCGGTCGCGGAACAGGTCCAGCGAGACCAGCGGCTCGGGAGTGCGGCGCTGCCAGAGCACGAAGACGGACATGACCACCACGCCGGCGGCGATCATCGTCCAGATCACGCCGTTCCAGTCGTACGACTGCCCCTCCTGGATGGCGAAGACCAGCAGGAACATGCCGACGGCGGAGAGGCCGACGCCGATCCAGTCGAACTTGCGGACGTGCGTCTCCAGCTCCGGGACCAGCCGCCAGGCGGCGATCATCCCGACGACGCCGACCGGCACGTTCACGAAGAAGATCCACTCCCAACCCAGGCCGTCGACGAGCACGCCGCCCAGCAGCGGCCCGACGAGGGTGGCCACGCCGGCGGTGGCGCCCCACAGCCCCATCGCGGCGCCGCGCGACTCCTGCGGGAAGGTCCGGTTGATCACGGCCATGGTCTGCGGGGTCATCAGCGCCGCACCGACGCCCTGCACCGCCCGCGCGGCGATCAGACCCTCGATCGAGGCCGTGAGCCCACACCACAGCGAGGCGAGCGTGAAGATCGCCAAGCCGACCAGGTAGACCCGGCGGGGCCCGAACCGGTCGCCCATCCGGCCGGTGATCAGCAGCGGGACCGCGTACGTCAGCAGGTACGCGCTGCTCACCCACACCACCGACGGCACGTCGGCGTTGAGCTCGGTCATGATCGACGGCGTCGCGATCGACACGATCGTCACGTCGACGAGAATCATGAAGAAGCCGATGACCAGCGCCCACAGCGCCGGCCACGGACTCCTCGGCGCGGCGGTCACCGCTCGTTCGGCCATGTCAGCTCCTCGTTCTCCAGCCGGGACACCAGGCGGCGCAGCCAGCCCAGCTCGGCTCGGGTCGTCTCGATCCGGAAGTCCATGTCCAGCACGTAGACCTCGGGCACGCCGCACGCGCGCGCTCCGCCGGCGATCGCCTCGTCCTCGATCAGCCCCGCCTCGACCCGGGCGATCCGGGTGCGCAGCAGCTCGATCACCTCGGCGCGCGGCAGGTGGTGCGCCTCGGCGAGGGCGACGGGCAGGCGGGGGTACTCGTTCACGGGCTCGGCGAGCGCCGTGCGCACCCACTCGCCCAGCGCCTCGCGGCCGGCGGACGTGATCGCGTAGGTGGTGCGCTCGGGGCGCGCCCCCTCGCGCTCGGTGCCCGTGGCCACGACGAATCCGGCGGCGTGCAGCCGGTCCATCGTGTGGTACAGCGAGCCGGGCTTGAGCTTCACGACCCGGTCCTCGTGCCGCTTGATCATCAGCCGGTACATCTCGTAGGGATGCATCGGCCGCTCGCAGAGCAGGGCGAGCACGCTCGTCGCAAGGGGGGTGAGCACCACGGGCCTCAGCTGTTCCACGCCGATTGTTCCGCGCGGGATATTACGCTCTTGACAGGTCAGTACCGCAAGGTGAGACCACCCACACCCCCGCAGGTCAGCGGCGAGCGGCGGCGATCCGGGCGAACGCCGCGATGTCGAGCCGCTCTGCCCGCTCGGTCGGCGGCACGCCGGCTGCCCGCAGGATCTCCTCGGCCGCGGCCGGTGAACCGGCCCAGTCGGCCAACGCCCCGCGCAGCGCCTTGCGCCGGTGCATGAACGCTGCGTCGACCACCGCGAACACCTCCTCGCGGGACGGCCCCGGCGGCGGCTCCCGCCGCTCGAACGCCAACAGCCCGGAGTCCACACCCGGCACCGGCCAGAACACCGCGCGCGGCACCGGCCCGGCGCGGCGAGCATCCGCGAACCAGGCCAGCTTCGCGCTCGGCGCCCCGTACGTGCGGCTGCCGGGCCGGGCAGCCAGCCGCTCGGCCACCTCGACCTGCACCATGACCAGGCCGCGGCGCAGCCCCGGCAGCTCCGCGAGCAGGTGCAGCACCACCGGGACCGCCACGTTGTACGGCAGGTTCGCCACCAACACCGTCGGGGCGGGCGCGGTCAGGTCCGCGGCACGCAGGCGCAGCGCGTCGGCCGCGGTCACGAGGAGCCGGTCGGCCAGCTCCGGTGCGCGCTCGGCCACCGTGCGCGGCAGCCGTTCGGCCAGCGCCGGGTCGATCTCCACCGCGTGCACCGCGGCCGCCGCGGGCAGCAGCGCGAGGGTGAGCGAGCCCAGGCCCGGCCCCACCTCCAGGACGACGTCGTCCGGCTCCAGCCGAGCCGCCCACACGATGCGGCGCACCGTGTTGGGATCGTGCACGAAGTTCTGGCCGAGCTTCTTCGTCGGCCGCAACCCCAGCTCGGCGGCGATCCCGCGCACCTCGGCGGGGCCCAGCAGCTGCGACGTCACGCGACAAGCCTGCAGGGTGGCCCGGCGGGCCGCGTCAGCGGGGCAGGCCCAGCTTGCGCGAGCAGGCCGGCCAGGCGCCGTAGCCGCCGCGGCTGTCGCGGACCTTCGTCGCCACCGCGATCTGCTCCTCGCGGCTGGCCTGGTGCGGCAGCGGGGCGAACTCGGTACCCCCGTAGGCCCGCCAGGTGCGCGCGTCGAACTGCAGGCCGCCGTAGTAGCCGTTGCCGGTGTTGATCGACCAGTTGCCGGTCGACTCGCACTGCGCCAGCCGGTCCCACACACTGCCGTCCTCGACGGGCGGCGCCTTGATCGAGTCGTTGGTCCCCAGGCGCACGATCCGCGGCTTCGGCGGGGTCAGTGCGCCGGCGCGGATCTGCTCGCGGCGCACCTCGCGCCCGTTCTCCACCCGCACGCGCATGATCGCGGTCCGCTCACCCGACCTGCCCGGTTCGACGACGATCTTCTTCCCGCGCGGCAGCGTGTCGTCCTCGCGGACCTCCTCGGACGGCGGGATCCGCTGCACCTCGACGATCTCGCCGACGCCGTTGCGGACGATCTGCACCGGCGTGCCCGGGTAGAGCGGGGCGTCCGGGGCGGGGATCGCGACGTCGTCCGGGCCGAGTTCGATGCCGCGCTCGGCCAGCAGCGCACCGACGGTGCCGGACTCGGTGACGATCTTGGCCGGGGCCGCGTTCCCGTCGGCGAGCGTGACCGAGCGGGGGATGCGCAGGATCACCTCGAGGCCGGTGAGCGGCACCTGCGCGTCCGGGGAGACCGACATCTGGATCGGCTCGGCGTCGATGCCCAGCCGGGACAGCGCCTCCCCCACGGTCTGCGCGGTGGTCCACACCTCGCGCTGCCCCGCGCCCTCGTGCAGGACGAGCCGGCGGGCCCGATCGACGATCACGTGGTCACCGGAGTCGAGCTCGGTCGGCAGGGCCGGCTCGACCCTGTCCTGCGGGCGGGCCCGCAACCCGGCCGCGGTGAGCGCGGCGGCGACGTCCGAGCCGTAGGTGTGCACGACGCGATCGACGCCGTCGATGGTCACGGTGATCGTCTTGTCGGCCGCGATCGCAGCCGCGCTGCCGCCGATGAGGGCCAGGACGACGGCCGCGACCGCGAACCGCAGCCGACCGGCCGGGGCGGGCGCCTCGACCTCGATCCGCCGGCGGCGTCCGGTCGGCGCCGGAGCGGGTTCCGGCACCACCTCGAGCGGCGGGGCGAACGGCGCGGTGAGCGGCTCGACGACGGCGATGCGGCCGGTCGAGGGCTCCTCGGCCGCCGGAATGGGCTCGACGAGCGGGAGCTCACCGGTCTGGGCGGCCGGGTCGACGCCCGGCGGATCGAGCACGGGCAGCCCGGTCGTCACCGCCGCGACCGACACGGCGACCGTCTGGCCCGAGGGGGCGAAGAACTCGGCGCCCCGCACGCCCGCGTCGATCTCGGGCAGCCGGGCGTCCCAGGCGCGGTGCAGGCCGGTGTGGCCGGACGGGGCGAACAGGTCGCCGCCGGGCAGCACGGGCAGCGCGGCGGTGCGGTCGGTGTCCGCCTCGGGGGTGAACAGCGGAGCGGAGGCAACGGGGAGCTCGGAGGCGAGCGCGAGCCTCATGCGCGCCTCGTGTCGCCGGGCGCGCGCGGAGATGTCGACCACGCGTCGGTCCTGACCTCGTCGGGCCCGGGGCGGGGAGGAGCGGTCGTCGGGGAGCGCTCCCCACCCCGGCTGGTGATCACGGAACAGTAACGGGAAGTGACCGTCGTGACCGCGTGGCGACACACCGTTGTCGCCGAACGGCCCATCCGCTGGGCCGAACGCGCCACTGATTCATACGTCCGTGACGCTCTGCGCCGAGAAGCCGAAGACCCTCTGGGCTGTTCGGTTGACGGCATCCGCGATGCGCTCTTCGGTGGTTCCGCGCAGCTCGGCGAGCGCCCGGACCGTCCACGGCAGGCAGTAGGGCTCGTTGCCCTTGCCGCGGTGCGGATGCGGGGTGAGGAACGGGGCGTCGGTCTCGACGAGCAGCTGGTCGTCGGGCACCAGCACCGCAGCCTCCTGCAGCGCCTCGGCGTTGCGGAAGGTCACCGGACCGGCGAACGACAGCACGTAACCGGCGTCGACGCAGGTGCGAGCCATGGCGGCGTCGCCGGAGAAGCAGTGGAAGACCACCGTCTCCGGGGCGCCCTCCTCGTCCAGGATGCGCAGGACGTCGTCGTGCGCGTCCCGGTCGTGGATCATGAGCGGCTTGCCGAGCCGCTTCGCCAGCGCGATGTGCCGGCGGAACGAGTCCTGCTGATCGGCGGGCGGCGCGTAGTCCCAGTAGTAGTCCAGACCGGTCTCGCCGATCGCGACGACCCGCGGATCAGCCGCCAGCCGCGCGATCTCCTCGTGCTCGGCCTCGCCGATCCCGGCAGTGCGGGTCGGATGCAGCGCGACCGCCGCGACCACCCGCTCGTCCCAGTGGGCCGCCTGCACCACCCAGCGGGCCGAGGGGAGATCGTCGGCCACGGTGACCGCACCGACGATCCCCACCGCGGCCGCGCGGTCCATCGCCGCACGCACCCCCTCGGCGTCGGTGGCGCCGGTGGCGTCGAGGTGGGTGTGCGCGTCGATCGTCGGAGCGGTCAGCGGCTCGGGTGGCGGAGGCGGGGCGCCGCGGCCGTGGCTCACCGCTGGATCGGGGCCCACTCCGGGCCCGTCTCCGCCAGCTCCGGCTGCAGCTTCGCGATGATCGGGGTCGGCTTCCGCAGCGGCCTGCCGACCTCGATCGGGGTGGACTCCCAGCGCGCGGCCTCGGCCGAGTAGTCCCCGGTCAGCACCGGGTAGGCCGGGCCGTCGCCGAGGTCGTCGACCTCCTTGATCTCCGGCTGCGCCGCCCAGACCCCGGTGCCGCCCAACGCCTCGTGCACCTTCTGCGCCGCGTGCGGTAGGAACGGGGTGAGCAGCGTGTTCGCGTCCTGCACGACCTGCAGGGCGGTGTGCAGGATCGTGTCGCGGCGGTCGGGGTCGTCCTTGCGCTTCCACGGCTCCTGCTCGGACAGGTACCGGTTCGCCGAGGTCACGACCCGCATCGCCTCGGTGACGGCCTGCTTGAACCGGCTGCGGGCGAGCAGATCGCCGACCGTCGTGAACGCGGCCTTCGACGTCTCCAGGAGGGCGACGTCGGCCTCGGTCGGCGCGGTCGGCTTCGGGATCGCGCCGACGTTCTTGTGCGCCATCGAGATCGCCCGGTTGACCAGGTTGCCCCACTCGTTGGCGAGCTCGAAGTTCGTCCGGCGGACGAACTCCTCCCAGGTGAAGTCGGTGTCCTGGTTCTCCGGGCCGGCCACCGCGATGAAGTAGCGCAGCGCGTCCGGACCGAACTCGCGCAGGAAGTCGCCGACGTAGATGACGGTGCCGCGGCTGGTGGAGAACTTCGAGCCGCTCATCGTCAGGTACTCCGACGACACGATCTCGCTGGGCAGGTTGAGCGTGCCGAACGCCCCCGGCTCGCCGCCGTGGTCGCCCTGACCGTTCTGCCCGAGCAGCAGGGCGGGCCAGATCACCGAGTGGAAGACGATGTTGTCCTTGCCCATGAAGTAGAAGCTCTGGGCGTCCGGATCGCACCACCACTGCTTCCACGCGTCCGGGTCCGGCCCGCGGCGGGCCCACTCCACCGACGCCGACAGGTAGCCGATCACCGCGTCGAACCACACGTAGAGCCGCTTCATCGGCTGATCGCGCCATCCGTCGAGCGGGACCGGCACGCCCCAGTCGAGGTCGCGGGTGATCGCCCGCGGCTTGAGGTCTTCGACCAGGTTGGCGGCGAACTTGAGCACGTTCGGGCGCCAATCGGTGCGCGTCTGCAGCCACGCGCCGAGCGACTCGGCGAACGCCGGCAGGTCGAGGAAGAAGTGCTCGGTCTCGACGAACTTCGGCGTCTCCCCGTTGATCCGCGACTTCGGGTTGATCAGGTCGGCCGGATCGAGCTGGTTGCCGCAGTTGTCGCACTGGTCCCCGCGCGCCTGCGGGTAGTCGCAGATCGGGCAGGTGCCCTCGATGTAGCGGTCGGGCAGCGTGCGGCCGGTCGACGGGCTGATCGCGCCCATCTGGGTGCGCGGCACCACGTACCCGTTCTTGTGCAGCGCGAGGAACATCTGCTGCGTGACCTCGTAGTGGTTCGAGGTCGTGGTGCGGGTGAACAGGTCGTAGTTCAGCCCGAGGCCCTGGAGGTCCTCGACGATCACGCGGTTGTACTTGTCCGCGAGCTCACGCGCCGTGAGCCCCTCGGCCTCGGCCTGGACCTGGATCGGCGTGCCGTGCTCGTCGGTGCCGCTGACCATCAGCACCTGGTCCCCGATCATTCGGCGGTACCGGGAGAAGACGTCGGAGGGCACACCGAAGCCGGAGACGTGGCCGATGTGCCTCGGTCCGTTGGCGTAGGGCCACGCCACCGCGGTCAGCACGCGCGAACTCATGTGACCAGCCTAGAGAGGTCCGGCCACCCGGATTCGAGCGGTGCCGGTCAGGTGCGGGCCTCGCCGCCGACCCAGGACAGGACCACCTCGTCGCGCTCGGCCTGACCGTGGCGGCGGTGCACATCGAGCGGCGCGTGAAGCGCGTCGCGCATGAGGACCCGCATGCAGGTCAGCGCATCGGCAGGTGAGCGGCCCCGGTCCTAAGCTGACGATCCGCTGTCGAGGAGGACCTCCATGCCCCTGATGCTGCCGGCCGACTCGATGTTCCTCATCGGTGAGTCGCGGGAGCACCCGCTGCACGTGGGCGGGCTGCAGCTGTTCCGCAAACCGCCCGGGGCGGGCCCCGACTACGTGGGCGAGCTGTTCCGCGAGCTGCTCACCCACACCGACGTGCGGCCGCTGCTGCGCCGCCGCCCGGCCGACCCGGTGAGCATCGCCGGGCAGCTGTGGTGGACCGACGACCGCGACATCGATCTCGAGTACCACGTGCGGCTGTCCGCGCTGCCCCGGCCGGGCAAGGTGCGCCAGCTGCTCGAGCTGGTCTCGCGGCTGCACGGCACGCTGCTCGACCGGCACCGGCCGCTGTGGGAGTTCACCCTCATCGACGGGCTGGAGGGCGACCGGTTCGCCACCTACACGAAGGTGCACCACGCGATCGTCGACGGCGTGGCGGCGATGGCGCTGCTCGCCGAGATGATGTCGCCGGACCCGGACGTGCGCGGCATCCCGCCGGTGTGGGCGGACCGGCCGGAGCGCCGCTCGACCGGCGGCCGGTCGAAGGGGGTCGCCGAGCTGCTCGCCACCGCGGTGAAGGCGCTGCCGGACACGGCGCGCGACGTCGCCGGCGTGGCCGGCGCGGCGGCCACGCTGTTCGGGCGGGCGATCCAGCAGGACACGGCCGGGCTGCCGTTCCGGGCCCCGCGGACCATGCTGAACGTGCCGATCACCGGTGGGCGCCGGTTCGCCGCCGACTCGTGGCCGATCGAGCGGCTGCGCGCGGTCGGCGACGCCGTCGGCGCCACGATCAACGACGTCGTGCTCGCGATGTGCTCCGGGGCGCTGCGCCGCTACCTGGCCGAGCACCAGCAACTGCCGGACCGCTCGCTCGTCGCGGCGGTGCCGGTGTCGGTGCGCGCCGAGGGGACCGGCACCCGCGGCGGCAACTCCATCGGGATGGTGCTCTGCCCGCTCGCGTCGGACCTCACCGATCCGGTCGCCCGGCTGGTGTCGATCAACCGGACGATGACCGAGACCAAGGAACAGCTCGCCGGGCTCTCCCCCGTCCAGGTGCAGATGCTCGCCGCGACCCAGGCGATCGTGCCGCTGCTGGTGAACATGACGCCCGGCTCGAACCACCTCGTCGCACCGACGTTCAACCTGTTCATCTCGAACGTGCCCGGCCCGCGGGAGCGGCTGTACTGGAACGGTGCCGAGCTGCTCGGCACCTACCCGGTGTCGATCCCGTTCGAGAACCAAGCGCTCAACATCACCGTCACCAGCTACGCGGGCTCGATGGAGTTCGGGCTCGTCGGGTGCCGGCGCAGCGTGCCGCGCCTGCAGCGGCTGCTCGGGCACCTCGAGGACAGCCTCGCGGAGCTGGAGAAGGAAGTCCTGGTCGACTGACCGCGTACGACCTTCGATCGACGCGCCGGTCGGTCCGGCGTGCTGCAATGGCCGCGTGCGCACCAGTGGGCTGACGGGCCGGCCGTGGCTCGACGAGCTGCTGCGCGGCGCCGCGTTCGCCGTGCTCGGGCTGCTGCTGTGGTGGGCGGCGCCGGAGGTCGCGGTGAAGTGGCGGCCCGACACGACGGATCTACCGCCCGTCGGCACGGCGGCCACGATCGTCGCCGCGGCCGCGGGCGTGGTGCTGCGGCGACGGCATCCGATGCTCGGGCTCGCCGTGACCGTCGGGGCACTGGCGGTCGGGATCCTCGGTACCGGGCACACTCCGCTCGGCGTGCTGCTGTGCTTCTGCGACGCGCTGTACCACGCGGTGCGGCTGGGCTCCCCGCGGGCGTCGTGGACGGTGGCCGGCCTGGCCGCTGCGGTGGCGGGGGTGACGTCGCTGGTCAGCCTGGTCAACGCCGGGGGCAGGGCCGCGCTGGTCACGTTCCTCAACCTGGTGCTGCTCCTGGCGGTGCCGGTGTTCTGGGCGCTCGAGGTGCGCCGGCACGCCGAGACCGCCGAGGCCGAGCGGGAGCGCGCCGAGCAGGCGCGGCGGCTCGCCGAGCTGGACCGGGCGGCAGCCGTCGGGGCGGAGCGCGCCCGCATGGCGCGGGACCTGCACGACGTCATCGCCGGGAAGCTGTCGGCGATCGCGATCCAGTCCGAGGCGGTGCTGTCCGTGCCCGATCCCGATCCCCCGATCCTGCGGAAGGTGCTGACGTCCGTGCGTGAGGAGAGCGTCGCCGCGCTGACGGAGATGCGCGCGATGATCGGGCTGCTGCGCGCCGACGGCTCCGGCGACGCCGATCCGCGCACCGCCCCGGCCGGGCTGGACCGGCTCGACGACCTCCTCGCGACGGCACGGTCGACCGGGCTCACCGTCACCGTCGAGGACCGGCGGGACGGTGGTGAGCTGCCGGCTGCGGTCGATCTCGCCGCGTACCGGATCGTGCAGGAGGCGCTGACCAACGCGGCCAAGCACGCCCCTGGCAGCGCCGTGTCCGTCACGCTGGCGCGGACCGAGGGCGGGCTCGTCGTCGAGGTGGCGAACCCGCTGGTCGCGGACGCCCCGCCGGGTGGGGGCACCGGCACCGGGCTGCTCGGGCTGCGCGAACGCGCCGCCGCCGTCGGCGGGACCGTCGAGGCGGGTCCCGAGGGCGATCGCTGGCGGCTGCGGGCCGAGCTGCCGGTCGCGACGAAGGTGGGGAGCCGGTCGTGACGATCCGAGTCCTCGTCGCCGATGACCAGGCCGCCATCCGGGCGGGTCTGGCGATGATCCTCGACGCGGCCCCGGACATCGAGGTCGTCGCGCAGGCGGGCGACGGGCTGTCCGCGGTCGCGCTGGCCGCGGAGCACAAACCCGACGTCGTGCTCATGGACATCCGCATGCCCGGCATCGACGGCATCGAGGCGACCCGCCGCGTCGTCGCCGCGGGCGACTGCGACGTGCTGGTGTTGACGACGTTCGATCTCGACGACTACGTCGACGGCGCGCTCGCGGCGGGCGCGGCCGGGTTCCTGCTGAAGTCCGTCGACGCACCGGCGCTGCTCGATGCGGTGCGGGCGGTCGCGCGCGGGGACGGGGTGCTCGCGCCCGAGGTGACCCGCCGCGTGATCGCGCGGGTGGCGCAGCAGCCGGTGCGCCGGCCCGAGCTGCCCGCCGGATTGAGCGAGTTGACCCCGCGCGAGCGCGACGTGCTCGCCTGCCTGGGCCGCGGGATGTCCAACGCCGAGATCGCCGCCGAGCTGGTGATCACCGAGGCCACGACGAAGACGCACGTCTCCCGGGTGCTGGCGAAGCTCGGGCTGCGGTCGCGGGTGCAGGCGGCGATCGTGGCGCAGGACGCGGGGCTCGCACCGGACCGATGAGCGTGCGGCTCCGCGGAGGTCGGCACCGTCATGAGCTACGCACCCGGGAACGGCCTCGACGTCCTGCGTGGAACGCGGCACCGGTGAGCCGCTGGTGCTGCTGCGCGGCGGGCTGCTGACGATCGAGCTTGACGTTCGGGCCCGTGCTCGCCGCGCTGGCCGAGGACCGCCGTGTCATCGGGATCGAGCTGCAGGGGCACAGCGGCACCGCGGACGTCGATCGCGACGAGTTCACCATCGCCGATCTCGGCTCGGACGTCGTCGGTGTGCTCCTCGGGTCGGCGCAGGTGGACGTGGTCGGCTTCAGCCTCGGCGTCGCCGACCCCGGACCGGTTCGAGGAGACCTCCCGCAAGGTCCAGCGGGCGCTGTTCCCCGTGCCCGGCTGGACCGCCGATCAGCTGCGCGCGATCACGACGCCCGCGCTGCTCGTGTTCGGCGACCGCGACGTCGTCCCGCAGCACGCCTCGAGGTGCCCGAGCTGATCCCGGACTCGCAGCTCGCGGTCCTGCCCGATCACGTGCACCAGCAGGTGCCGCGATGGCCGTTGATCACGCCGGTCGTGCGGCGGTTCCTCGCGGGGCTGATCGATCTCACAGCCCGTCGGGCGCGGCGGTGTGGTGCAGTGGGTGACCGACCGAGGAGGGGCCCTGACCGCACTGGAGCAACTCGCCGTCGTGCTCGCCGGGTTCGGCGCCGGCATCCTGACCTCCAGCGTCGGGATCGCCTCGCTGCTGAGCTTCCCGGTGCTGCTCGCGGTCGGGATCCCGCCCGTCGTCGCGAACGTGTCGAACACGCTCGGGCTGATCCTGGGCGGCGTCGGCGGGGTGGTCGGCTACCGGGAGGAACTGCGCGAGGAACCGGCGCTGACCCGGCGGATCGTCATCCTGACCGGGATCGCGGGAGCGGTCGGGGCCGCGCTGCTGCTCGCGCTGCCGGAGTCGGTGTTCGTCGCGATCGTGCCCTGGTTGATCCTCGGCACCTGCGTCCTGGTGGGGGTGCAGCCGCGGCTGTCGCGGTGGCTCGCCGAGCGTCGGGGGGGCGGGCAGCGGACGACCTTGACCCCCACGACGACCGTGTTCGTGTTCCTCACGGGTGTGTACGGCGGGTACTTCGGCGCCGGGGCGGGCGTGCTCATGGTCGCGACGCTGGCGCTGGGCCTCGACGTCGCGTTCCGCATCGTCTCGGCGATCCGCACGACCTCGGTGCTGGCCGCCAACGCGGTCGCCGGCCTGATCTTCCTCGCGGTGGCCGAGGTCGACTGGCTCGCCGCCGCCCTCCTCGCCGTCGGCTCGATCGGGGGCGGTTACGTCGGGGCGCGGGTGGCCCGGCGCATGCCCGCCACCCTGCTGCGGATCCTCATCGTCGTCGCCGGGGTGGTGGCGGCGGTGCTGCTCTGGACGGACACGGTCTGACCCCGCGCGAGTTGCCCCGACCGAGCGCGCGAGTTGCCCCGAGCAACCCGGCGCGTTGTCCAGACCAGGGCGGCGAGTGGCCCCGCTCGAGGCGGCGAGTCGCGGGTTCCAGGCCGGCGAGCCGCGGATTCCCCACGGCGAATCGGGCTTTCCAGGACGGCCCGCCTCGCCCGACCTGGTCCGGCGAACTCACCGACCAGCCCGGGGCAACTCGCCGGGCCGGTCGGGGCAACTCGCCGCACCGAACGGCGAACTCGCCGGACGACCTGCTGGACTCGCCGTCCCGGAGATCCGCGACTACCGGCGCGCGAGCTCAGCCCGCGGCACCTGCCGCCGTCGTCAGGGCCCGCTTCGTGAGCACCCGGGCGAGGTGCCGGCGGTACTCGGCCGTGGCGGGGACGTCGGAGACCGGGTCGGTCGCCTGGTCCGCCAGCGCCGCCGCCTCCTCGATCGACGCCCCGTCGGCCAGCGCCGCCTCGGCGGCCGAGGCCCGCAGCGGCGTGGGGCCCATGTTGGCCAGCCCGATCCGCCCGTCCACGACGGCGACGGCGACGATCGCCCAGTCGTTGGCGCGCCGCACGAATTTCTCGTACGCCCACCCGGCGCCGCCGGTGCGCGGCACCCGGACCTCGACGATCACCTCGTCGGGATCGCGGACGGTCGAGAAGACGCCCGTGTAGAACCCGGTGATCGGCACCGTCCGCTGACCCCGCGGCGAGCGCAGCACGATCGTCCCGCCGAGCGCGAGCACGGCGGCCGGGAGGTCGGACGCCGGGTCGCCGTGGGCGAGCGAGCCGCCGATGGTGCCGCGGTGGCGCACCTGCGGGTCGCCGACGGTGTGCGCGGCGGCCGGCAGCAGCGGGCACTCCTTCGCCAAGAGCTCCGACGCCTCGAGCGCCCGGTGCTTGGTGCCCGCGCCGATCGCGATCTCGTCACCCTCGACGCGGATGTAGGACAGCTCGGACAGCCGCCCGATGTCGATCAGCACCTCGGGTGCGGCGAGCCGCAGCTTCATCACCGGCAGCAGGGAGTGGCCCCCGGCGAGGAGCGTGGCCTCCTCCCCGTGCTCGACGAGCAGCGAGATCGCCTCGTCGACGCTGGTCGCGCGCACGTACTCGAAGCCGACGGGGATCATTCCGCGCCTCCCGTGGAGAAGCCGGGAGCCGCCGCGACGCCGCCCGCCGGGGACCGCTCGACGCCCGGCCGCAGTGACGTGCCGGTGACCTCGTCGGGGTCCTGCCCGCTCGCGGCGATCACCGCCCGGACGATGTTGTGGTAGCCGGTGCAGCGGCAGAGGTTGCCCTCCAGCCCGTCCCGCACCTCGCGCTCGGTGGGCTTGGGGTTCTCCGACAGCAGTCCGACGGCGGCCATGACCATGCCGGGGGTGCAGAACCCGCACTGCAGCCCGTGCTCGGCGCGGAACGCCGCCGCGACCGGGTGCAGGTCGTCCGGCCCGGACGACAGCCCCTCCAGCGTGGTCACCGAGGATCCGTCGGCCTGGGCGGCGAGCACGGTGCACGACTTCACCGACTCGCCGTCGAGCAGCACCGTGCACGCCCCGCAGGACGTGGTGTCGCAGCCGATGTTGGTGGCCTTCAGCCCCAGCACGTCGCGCAGGTAGTGGACGAGCAGCAGCCGCGGTTCGACGTCGGCCGTCGTCTCCTGCCCGTTGACCGTGATCGCGACCTTCACGCGTCCCCCTTCGCGGCCTGGATGGCCTCCCACACGCGCAGCGGCGCGAGCGGCATGTCGATGTGTCGGATCCCGAGGTGGGAGAGCGCGTCGATCACCGCGCTCTGCACCGCGGGCGTGGCGCCGATCGTGCCGGCCTCACCGATCCCCTTGACGCCCAGCGGGTTCAGCGGCGTGGGGGTCGCCATGTCGACGAGGGTGAAGCTGGGCAGCTCGGCCGCCGACGGGAAGGCGTAGTCGGCGAACGTGGCTGTGATCGGGTTGCCCTCGTCGTCGTAGCGCACCTCCTCCAGCAGCGCCTGCGCGATGCCCTGGGCGATGCCGCCGTGCCGCTGGCCGTCGGCGAGCAGCGGGTTCAGCACGGGCCCGGCGTCGTCGACGGTGACGATCCGGTCGACGACCGCGCGCCCGGTCTCCAGGTCGACCTCGACGACGGCGACGTGCGCGCCGAACGGGAACGTCGGCGCCCCGCTGTCGAACTTGGTCTGCACCTTCAGCGGTTCCTTCTCCGCCAGCGCCGCCAGGGTGATCGACGTGGTGGTGCCGCGGACGTTGACCGCCCCTTCGGCCACCTCCAGGTCCTCGACGGAGGCCTCCAGCACCTCGGCGGCGCGCTGCTTGGCCAGCTCGACGAGCTCCCCGGCGGCCTGGTAGACGGCGACGCCACCGGTCTGCAGGCTGCGCGAGCCCATGGTGCCGGCACCGCGCGGGATCAGGTCGGTGTCGCCGTGCTTGACGGTGATCTTCTCGACGGGGACGCCGAGGTGCTCGCTCGCCAGCATGGCCCACGCGGTGGCGTGCCCCTGCCCGTGCGGCGACGTGCCGGTCAGGACCGTGACCGTGCCGTCGGGGTGCACCTCGATCGAGGCGTTCTCGGCGAACGCGCCCCCGCCGGTGATCTCCACGTAGGCGGAGACGCCGATGCCCAGCGCGACGGTGTCGCCGCGCTCGCGCCGCCGGGCCTGCTCGGCGCGCAGCCCGGCGTAGTCGGCGGCCTCCAGCGCCTTGTCGATCGCCTTCGCGTACTCGCCGGAGTCGTAGGTGGCGCCGCCCTTGGTCGTGAACGGGAACTTGTCCGGCGCGATGACGTTGCGCTTGCGCACCTCGGCCGGGTCCATGCCGATCTCGGCGGCGAACAGGTCCATGGCCCGCTCGATCGCCGCCGTCGCCTCCGGCCGGCCGGCGCCGCGGTAGGCGCCGATCGACGTCGTCGTGGTGACGACCGTGCGGGCGCGCGACTCGACCTTCGGGATGTCGTAGACGCCGGGCGCCATCTGCCGGGTGAAGTACGGCAGGAACATCCCCAGGCGCGGGTACGCACCGGCGTCGGCGAGGACGTCGAGCCGGTACGCCAGGACGTCGCCGTTGCGGTTGCCGCCGATCGTGATCGTCTGGATCTGCGCGCGGCCCTGCAGCATCCCGGTCATGTTCTCCGACCGGGTCTCGCTCCACCGCACGGCGCGGCCGGTGATCCTGGCCAGCTGCGCGACCAGCGCGAACTCCGGGTCGGCGCCGATCTTGGCGCCGAAGCCGCCGCCGACGTCCGGGGTGATCAGGTGGACGACGTCGCGCTCGACGCCGAGCCAGCCGGCCACCGCGTCGCGCGCGCTCTGCGCGTTCTGCGTGGACGCCCAGAGGGTGACCCGCCCGTCGTCGCCCCACACGGCCGCCGCGGCCCGGGTCTCCAGCGGCGCCGCGGCCACGCGCTGGTTCACCAGCTTCTGCGTGACCACGACCTCGCAGTCGTCGAACAGGTGCTCGTCGAACTCCTTGTCGAGACCGAATCCGCCGACGACGTTGGTGCCCAGGTCCTCGAACAGCAGGACCTCGCCCTTCAGCGCCTCCTCGGGATCGACGACCGCGGGCAGCGGGTCGTAGTCGATCTCCACGAGGTCGGCGGCGTCCTGGCCCTGGTACAGCTCCTCGGTGAGCACGGCGACCACCGGCTCACCGACGAAGCGCACCTTGTCGGTGGCCAGGAACGGGCGCGCGGTCTCCTTCGGCGCACCGCCCTGCAGGACGACGGGTTCGAGACCGATCTCGGCGCCGGTCACGACGGCCACCACGCCCGGTGCCTCGCGTGCGGCGGACACGTCGATCGACGTGATCCGCGCGTGCGCGACCGGGGACCGGACGAGGGTCAGGTGCAGTGCTCCGGCCAGCCGTTCGTCGACGAGGTCGTCGGTGTACACCGCTCCGCGCGTCAGGAACAGCGGGTCCTCGACCCGCTGCACGCGGGTACCCAAGATGCTCATCAACCCGGAGCGTAATCCCGCCGATCAGATCGCGCCGTCCCCGCCCCACCATCGGCGCACCGCCCACAGCGGGGACACCGGGCCGTGGCCGCGCCCGAGGTCGTACGAACGGCGCACCGACTCCGTGACGAACCGCTTGGCGGCGCCCACGGCCTCGGGGACGGGCAGCCCGCGGGCCAGACCAGCGGCGATCGCCGAGGCCATGGTGTCGCCGCCGCCGTGGGTGTTGCCGGTGACGATCCGCGGCCCGGGGAACTCGGTGAACGTGGTGCCGTCGAAGAGCAGGTCGACGCACTCGTCGACGTCCTCCTCGAGGTGCCCGCCCTTGACCAGCACCCACCGCGGGCCCATCGCGTGCAGCGCCTTCGCCGCGGCGTACTGGGCATCGCGGTCGTGCACGTCGATCCCGGTGAGCAGGCGGACTTCGGGCAGGTTCGGGGTGAGCACGGTGGCGCGCGGGAACAGCAGGGTGCGGAACGCGTCGAGCGCGTCGTCGGCGAGCAGCTGCTCCCCGCTCATCGACGCCGCCACCGGGTCGACGACGAACGGGGTCCGGCGCTCCGCCCCGATCCCGACCCGGTCGCACACCTCGGCGACCGCGGTGATGATGCCCGCGCTGGCGAGCATGCCGGTCTTGACCGCGTTCAGCCCGATGTCGGTGGCCACGACCTCGATCTGCGCGGCGACGGTCTCCGGCGGCAGCACGTGCACGCCGGTGACGGCCACTGAGTTCTGCACGGTCACCGCCGTGACCGCGACGCAGCCGTGCACGCCGCACGCCGCCAGGGCGCGCAGGTCTGCCGCGACGCCCGCCCCGCCGCCGGAGTCGGTGCCGGCGATCGTCATCACGCGTGGCGGCGTCTCGCCCACCGCCCGTTCAGCCATGCGCGCGACGGTAGCCCGGGAACAACCCGGCGCGCGCGCACGGTTGTAGCGATCATGCCGTTGACCGGAGAGTACGACCAGGGCACGCACGCCCCGTGGGCGCAGGAGCAGATCGAGAAGATCCTGGCCACCGGCACCACCGAGGGGCTGCACGTGAAGGACCGGCCGATCGTGCTGGTCACCTACCGCGGACGCAAGAGCGGCAAGCTGCGCCGGCTGCCGCTGATGCGCGTGGAGCACGACGGCGTCTACGCCGCCGTCGCCTCGAAGGGCGGGGCGCCCGAACACCCCGGCTGGTACTCGAGCCTGCGTGACGAACCGCTCGTGATGCTGCAGGACGGCACGGTGACCAAGGACTACCGTGCGCGCGAGGTGTCGGGCGCCGAGCGCGACCTGTGGTGGGAGCGGGCGGTGGCCGCATACCCGGACTACGCCGAGTACCAGAAGAAGACCTATCGGAAGATCCCGGTCTTCGTCCTGGAACCCGTGGACTGACGCGGCGTCAGTCGGCGACGCGGTCCTGCGCGACCGAGCGCAGCAGCGGCCTGCTCGCCGCCGACGCCGCCACGACCAGCAGCGCACCGATCACCACCACCGAGCCGAGCACGGTCAGCCCGGCCGGCTCCAGCACCGCCTGGGCGGACATGATCGGCGCTGCGCACACCAGGCCGGCGACCAGCGCGATCCCGCCGCACACCAGCAGCGGGCGCACGGTCTCGACGCGCTGCGCGGCGGCGAGCACCTGCATGGGTGTGCCGGCGAGGTTGAGCAGGCGCAGGGTGCGCCGCTGGTCCAGCACGCGGGCCGCCGCGGTGGTGCCGGCCGAGGTCGCGGCGACGAGGAACGTCGCGACCAGCACGATGAGGATGCCGCGGTAGATGTCGGCGGCCAGCACCGCGCTCGCGACGTCCCGCTCGGCGGAGGAGACGACCGGCTCCCCGGCGAGCGGGACGAGCGCGGTGCGCACCTCGTCGCGGTTCGTGCCGGGCGCCGGCTCCACCAGCGGTCCGCGCCGCGACGCGGTGACCGTTGCGGCCAGCCCGCGTTCCTGCAGCCGCGCCTGCACCTGCTCCACCGACACCGATTCGCCGACCCGCAGCGCGGCCGACTCCTCGGGATCGCCGCCGAGCGCTCCGCTGAACGGGGCGAGGAACCCGGCCACGAACACCGCCAGAGTGAGCCCGGCGAGCGGACGGAACGCACCGCGCGGATCGTCGAGCATCCGCCGGCCGGCCAGCAGCCGCGGCACCGACCGCGCCGACCGGGCCAACCGCGCCCCGACGAGCCGCACCACCCACGGGCCGACCAGCCACACGACCCCGAACATGGCCAGCACGGCCACCGCGATCACCAGTCCGACGACGGTGAACCCGCTCGTGCCCACCGCGGCCTGTGCGATCCCGAACACGATCAGCGCCGCGACCACCCCGAGCAGGTGCCACCAGCGCAGCCCGCGGGGAGCCTGTCGGCGGACCACCCCCAGGGGACCGACGACGACCGCGCGCATCCCCCGGGTCGCGGCCGCCGCGGCCAGCAGCGCCACCCCGGCGACGACGGCGAGCGCGACCAGCGGCGGCACCCGCAGATCGGACGCGTACCAGCCGCTGCCGCCCAGCGGGATCAGCGCCAGCGCGGGCGCGAGCAGCCATTCGGCGACGATGCCGGCGACGGCGGCCACGGCCGCCACCAGCGTCACCTCGGTGACCGCGACGACCGTCAGCTGCCGGGTCGACGCGCCGAGCAGCCGCAGGGTGGCCAGCCGTTCCGCGCGCCGCACCGCGGTCAGCCGCGCGGCCGCGCCGAGCAGCCCCAGCACCGGGAACAGCAGCAGCGCCACCGCGACGTAGGTGAGCTGCCGGTAACCCTCGATGATCGTGATCCCGGCCGACCGATCGAACTCGGCGATCGGCACCGCGCCCTCGACCGGGTCCGCGTGCCCGACGATCGCGACGAGCTCGCCGGGATCGCGCAGCCCGGTGTCGTCGATGGTCCCGGTGGGCGGCCCGGGGAAGCGGTCGGCGAGCTGGGCCGGCGGCAACGTGCGGATCAGCTCGGCGAGCGCAGGCGAGACCCACACCTCCCCCGGTGCCGGCACGCGCGGCAGGCCCGGCGGCGGCGCGGTGGAACCGGTGGCGCTCAGATCCACGACGTCCATGGGCCGGCCGGCGACGGAGTCGACCCGCACCCGCGCGGTCCCCACGGGCTCCGCGACCGCGGACCGCGCGACGGCGCTGTCGACGTCCACGCGCCAGCCCGTGCGGGCCTCGCGGGCGTCCCAGCCGTGCAGCGCGCCGAGCGTGACGGCGAGCAGCAGCGTCCCCATCGCCACCCCGGCCCCGACGAGCCCGGCCGCCAGGGCGGCCCGGCGCCCGCCGGCGAGCAGCAACCGGATGCTGAACCGGATCACGCGGCCACTCCCTGGACGATCGCGCCGTCGCGCAGCACCACCGTCCGCTGACAGCGGGCGGCGATCTCCTGGTCGTGCGTGACGACGACGAGGGCGGCCCCGGTGCGCGTGGTCAGCGCGGCCAGCGCCGAGAACACCTTCGCGCCCGTGGCGGAGTCCAGCGCGCCCGTCGGCTCGTCGGCGAAGACGACGGCGGGCTCGGTGACCAGTGCGCGGGCGATCGCGACCCGCTGCTCCTGGCCACCGGAGAGCTGGCCGGGCCGCCGCTGCTCCAGCCCGGCCAGGCCGAGCGGCGGGAACCACTCGGCCGCCGTCGCGACAGCGTCGCGGCGGCGCACGCCGGCGAGCATCAGCGGCACGGCGACGTTCTCCACCGCCGGCAGTTCGGGCAGGAGCGCACCGAACTGGAAGACGAACCCGAAGCGAGTGCCGCGCAGGGCGGTGCGGCGGGCCTCCGACCAGCGGTCGATCCGCTCCGCGCCGAGCCAGACCTCGCCCTCGGCCGGCGCGATGATGCCGGCGAGGCAGTGCAGCAGCGTCGACTTGCCCGAGCCCGACGGGCCGGTGACCGCCACGGTCTCCCCGGGGTGCACCGCGAGATCGACCTCGCGCAGCACGGTCGTGGCGCCGTACCGGTGGCCCAGCCCGATCGCGCGCAGCACCGGCGTCACCGGCGGCCCCCGAGCGCCTCGATCAGCGGCAGCGCCGCCATCACCACCAGCACGACGAGCCCGGCGACCCAGCCGGTCGTGCCGAGCACTGTCCAGATCATCTCCTGCATGCCGATGACGATCCCGCGATCACCGGCCCGCCACCTCGGCCGCGGGTCCGAACTCGCGGCCGGCCCCTCGTACTTCCGGACGATCTCCGCGGTCTCGACCGGGTGATCGACCGCCGGGTCGTACTTCCGGCCGAGGCCCGCCGCTTCGGCGGCGACCTAGGCTGCCCGCGTGGTCCGCCTCCTCCGCACGGCGTGGCGACACATCGGTCTTGCCCTCGAACTCGCCGGCTACGCGTTCTGGTACTTCATCGACCTCGTCGCCGCCGTGTCGAGCAACGGGGGGCTGAGCCTCGTCGCCGGTGCCGTCGTGCCCGCCATCGTGCTGCTGCGCCGCCGCCCCGGCACGTCGCTGACGACGATCGCCTCGGCCGCGCTCGGTGCGTCGCTGCTGTTCTCGGCGGCATCGGCGGCCATGCACCGGTTCGCGCCCGTCGAACCGATGTCGGTCATCGACCTGTCGTTCACCGAGGACCTGGCGCTGGCGATCCTGGTCATCCACGTGCTGCGCACGCTGGAGCTGCGCCGGGCGCTGGGGTTCGCGGCGATCGCCGCGCTGGCGATCATGGCGACCGCGGCCGCCCGGGTCCCCGACGGCACCGCGGCGTCGGGGCTGACCACCCTGTGCGCGCTCGGCTGGGGCGGCTCGGCGGCGATCGGCCTCGTGCTGCGAGAGGTCGACACCCGCCGCAGGGCGCTGCTGGAGGACGTGCGCGCCAACGAGCGCATGGAGCTGGCGCGGGAGCTGCACGACGTCGTCGCCCACCAGGTCACCGGCATCGTCGTGGCCGCGCAGGCGGCCGCCGTCGTCGCCCGCACGTCGCCGGACGAGGTCGACAAGGCGCTGGCCGCGATCGAGGCCGCCGGCACGGAGGCGCTGCAGGCGATGCGGCGCATGGTGGGCGTGCTGCGCGGCCAGGAGAGCGAGGGCGCCCGCACCCCGGGCGCCGCGCTGGCCGACGTCCCGGCGCTGGTGGAGCGGTTCGATCCCGAGGAACGGCTGGTCACCCTCACCATCGAGCCCGGGCTGGAGCACGCCGTACTCCCGGCGGGAGTGGCGGTGACGGGTTACCGGATCATCCAGGAGGCGTTGACCAATGTGCGCCGGCATGCGCCGGACGCCACGGTCGTCGAGGTCGATCTTCGGGTGCGGGAAGGGGCGCTGCTGGTGACGGTGCGCAACGACGGGAGCGGGAACCGGCCGGCCCCGCTCGGTGGTGTCGGCGGATTCGGGCTGGCCGGCATGGCCGAGCGGACGTCC
The DNA here is from genome assembly GCF_900142365.1 of Pseudonocardia thermophila. Taxonomy (GTDB): domain Bacteria; phylum Actinomycetota; class Actinomycetes; order Mycobacteriales; family Pseudonocardiaceae; genus Pseudonocardia; species Pseudonocardia thermophila. Next base: position 132,780 of record NZ_FRAP01000005.1, read on the forward strand.
GCGCTGGGCGGCGAGCTGGTCGCCGGCCCGGCCGGGCCCGGGGTGTGGGAGGTCAGCGCCAAGCTCCCGCTGAAGGCCGCGGCATGACGACGGTGCTGCTCGCCGACGACCAGGAGATGGTGCGCACCGGGTTCCGGCTGATCCTCTCGGCCGAGTCCGACATCGAGGTCGTCGGTGAGGCCGGGACCGGCGTGGACGCGGTGGCGAAGGCCCGCGAGCTCGCCCCCGACGTCGTGCTGATGGACATCCGCATGCCCGAGCTGGACGGGCTCGCCGCCACCCGTGCGCTGATGAGCGACCCGAACCCGCCGCGGATCGTCGTCGTCACCACCTTCGACCTCGACGAGTACGTCTACGGAGCGCTGCGCGCCGGGGCGTGCGGGTTCCTGCTCAAGGACGCCGGCCCGCGGCTGCTCGTGGAGGCCGTGCGGGCCGCGGCGAACGGCGACGCCCTCGTCTCGCCGTCGGTCACCGTGCGGCTGCTGGAGCACCTCACCACCCCGAAGCAGGCACCGGAGCTGCCCGAACCGCTGTCCCCGCGGGAGCTGGACGTGGTGCGGGCCGTGGCGCGCGGGAAGACGAACGCCGAGATCGCCGCGGAGCTGTTCGTGTCGCTCTCCACGGTGAAGACGCACCTCACGAACGTCCAGGCGAAGCTGTCGGCGCGCAACCGAGTCGAGATCGCCGCGTGGGCGTGGGAGCACGGGATCGTGCAGTGATTGGCCGACGAGCGCCGACCTACGACAGCTCCGTCGGCACCGCGACGACGTCGACCATGGCGCCGTTGCGCAGCACGGTGACCGGCAGCGGGCGGCCGATCGCGTCGGCGAACAGCTGGGACTGCACGCCCTGCGCGTCGTGGACCTGGCGGCGGCCCACGTCCAGCACCAGGTCGCCGGGGCGCAGCCCGGCCTTCGCCGCCGGGCTGCCGCTGATCACCTCGACCAGCCGCAGCCCGTCCTTGCGCCCGTAGCGGCGGGCGATGTCCGCCGGCACCGGAGCCGGGGTGCCGACCACGCCCAGGTACGCCCGGCGGACCCGGCCGTCCTCGAGCAGTGCGGCGAGGATCCGCCGGGTGGTCGCGTTGACCGGCACGGCCAGCCCGAGCCCGATCCCGGCGACGGCGGTGTTGATGCCGACGACGCGGGCCCGGTGATCGGCCAGCGCACCGCCGGAGTTGCCGGGGTTGAGCGGGGCGTCGGTCTGGATGACGTCCTCGACGACGCGCGCGGCGCGGCCGCTGCGGGTGGGCAGCGAGCGGCCCAGCGCGCTCACCACGCCCGCGGTGACCGAGCCGGCCAGGCCGAGCGGGTTGCCGACGGCGACGACCAGCTGCCCGACCACGAGCGAGTCGGCGTCGCCCAGCCGGACCGGCTCCGGCAGGTCGGCGGATCGGCGCGCGCGCAGCACGGCGAGGTCGGAGAGCTGATCGGTGCCGGCGACGACGAACTCCGCCTGCGTGCCGTCGGCGAAGTCGGCACGGCCCCGGCTCGCGTCGCCGACGACGTGCGCATTGGTGACGAGCACCCCTTCGCCGGTGACGACGGCCGAACCGGAGCCCCGCCCGACGCGGACCGCCGCGACCTTCCCGGTGATCTCCGCCGCCACCGCGGCGACCGTGCGCGAGTAGGAGTCGAGCTCGTCCACGGCGCTACCTCCGATTACACCGTTACACGTACAACGGTACCCGCGCGGGAGGGAGCGGGACGTTCGCCGAGAGCGAGAGCCGCGGACCGCGCCCCGCTGAGCACTACCGGAGGATGACCACCCGCTCGCGCGCGTCGACGACGGCGGAGGAGGCGCGCAGCGGCCCTCGGAGGAACGACGCGGGGGCCGCGAGCACCGATCCAGTGCAGAGCCGTCGTCGACACCAAGGCGCGCGAGCCGCGCCCTGCGACGAAGGAGCAGAGCGCGATCCAACGCAGAGCGGCTCTCCTGCGCCTCGGGACGAAACGCGCCCGAGCGGCGGCGCGCTGACGCCTAGACCTCTTCGGCCTTCTGCGACGCCGGATCCCAACGCAGCCCCGGAACGCCCCATCCCGCGCGCTTGATCGTCTTCAGCGCGGCGCGCCGGTTCCGCCCGATCAGCCGATCGACGTAGATGATCCCGTCGAGGTGGTCGGTCTCGTGCTGCAGGCAGCGGGCGAAGAACCCGCGGCCCTCGACCTCGACCGGTTGGCCCTTCTCGTCGAACCCGGTGACCTTGGCCCACTCGGCCCGGCCGGTCGGGAAGTGCTCGCCCGGGACGGAGAGGCAGCCCTCCTCGTCCTCGTCCGGGTCGGGCATGGTCTCGGGGCGCTCCGAGGTCTCCAGCACGGGGTTGACGACGACGCCGCGGCGGCGTTCCTTCCGCTCCAGGTCGGGGCAGTCGTACACGAAGACCCGCAGGTCGACGCCGATCTGGTTGGCCGCGAGCCCGACCCCCTCGGCGGCGGCCATGGTGTCGAACATGTCGGCGACGAGCTCGGCGAGCGCGCCGTCGAACTCGGTGACGGGGCGGGTCGGGTTGTGCAGGACGGGGTCCCCGATGATCACGATGGGTCGGACGGCCACGCGTGCGAGCCTACGCGTGTCGTCCGGCGCGTCCGGCCGCCCGTCGGCGCGCGGTGGCCGGTCGTCGATCACCCCATGGCGTGGCGCGTCCTGTCCCGGGTTCCGTCGGTGGTGCGTGGTTCAATGTCGTCCGCGAATCACACAAGTGTCATTCGCCGAAGGACTGTCCGACTGCGAAGTCTCGAGGAGCGCGATGGAGTCCGCCACCGAATCGACCGGGGCCCGGACCGCCGCGGGCGGGATGCGCGAGCTGAGCCGTCGTGAACGGGAGATCCTCGCTTTCGAAGGTCAGTGGTGGAAGTACGCGGGCGCCAAGGAGCAGGCGATCCGCGAGCTGTTCGACATGTCGGCCACGCGTTACTACCAGGTGCTGAACGCCCTCGTCGACAAGCCGGAGGCCCTGGCCGCCGATCCGCTCCTCGTCAAGCGCCTGCGCCGGCTGCGGGCAAGTCGACAGCGCACTCGTGCGGCGCGTCGCCTGGGAATCGAGCCCTGGTGACGCCACCATGACCGGAGACCGACCCGTCTCGGACGGGTGACGCGCCCGCTACGAGGAGCCCGATCGTGACCTCACCCGCACCTTCAGGAGGATCATCGCCGCTCCGGGTGGGCGGTCTGGCGCTCCTGGGTGTGGGCGCCGTGGCCGCGTTGATCGGAGTGGCGAGCCTCGTCGGCGGCGGTGGCAGCAGCGAATCGACCACCGCCGAGGGCCCCGCGCCCACGAGCGCCGCCGCGCCCGCTGCGCCGACGCCCGACGCCCCGCCGCAGGGGGCGACGTCCGGCGGCGAGGTGCCCGTCCCGTCGTTCGAGCCGACGCCGCACGCCGTGGCCGCCCCGAACGGCTCAGGTTCGACCGGATCCGGCGGTTCGAGCGGCTCCGGCGCGTCCGGGTCGGGCTCGGGGTCCGCGCCGTCGATCGCGAAGGTGCCGGTCCGCGTCTACAACAACTCCACGATCAAGGGTTTGGCCGCCCGCGCCGCCGAGGACGTCCGCGCGATGGGCTGGCCGGTCGAGACGGTCGACAACTACTCGCAGGGCATCATCCCGGTCAGCACGGTCTACTACCGGCCGGGCACCGGCGAGCAGTCGTCGGCGGAGGCGCTGGGCCGCGCACTGGGTGTGCGGGTGGAGCCGCGCTTCTCCGGGCTCGCCAACGCCTCCCCCGGCCTGATCTTCATCGTCACGAACAACTACACGGCCAAGAGCTGATCAGCGCTCGGCCCGCCGCTTGGCGTAGGCCTCCAGCTCAGCCAGCTGCACCGGGTCCAGGGACGGCGGCACGACCTTGCGTGCGGCGGCGATGTGCGCGTTCGTGACGTGGGCGGCGTCGAGCGACTCGCGCATCGCGGCGAGGGCGGCCTCGCGCAGCACCGCGGCGCAGTCGGCTGCCGAGTAGCCCTCCAGCTCCGCGCCGAGCGCCACCAGGTCGACCTCCGGCGCGAACGGGATGTTCCGCCCGGCGGCCTTGAGGATCTCGGTGCGCGCGGCGGCGTCCGGCGGCGGCACGTACACCAGCCGCTCCAGCCGGCCCGGCCGCAGCAGCGCAGGATCGATCAGCTCGGGCCGGTTCGTGGCGCCCACGACGACGACGTCGCGCAGCGGCTCGGTGCCGTCCAGCTCGGTGAGCAGCGCGGCGACGACGCGGTCGGCCACCCCGGAGTCGGTGGACTGGCCGCGCCGCGGGGCGAGCGCGTCGACCTCGTCGAGGAACACCAGCGCCGGGGCGGCGTCGCGGGCGCGGCGGAACAGCTCGCGCACGGCCCGCTCGGACTCACCGACGTACTTGTCGAGCAGCTCGGCGCCCTTCACCGCGATCACGTTCAGCTGACCGGTGCCGGCGAGCGCGCGCAGCAGGAACGTCTTGCCGCAGCCGGGCGGGCCGTAGACGAGCACTCCGCGCGGGGCCTCCACGCCGAGCCGGGCGAACGAGTCCGGGTACTGCAGCGGCCACAGGACGGCCTCGGTGAGCGCCTGCTTCGTCTCGACCATGTCGCCGACCTGGTCGAGGGTCACACCGCCGGTCTGCAGCGTCTCCGACGAGGACATCGAGATCGGCCGGACCGCGCCGACGGCGTCGAGCAGGTCCTGCTGGGTGATGACCGGGTCGTCGTCGCCGTTGTGCCGCAGCGCGGCGATGACGGCGCTCTCCCGCCGCACGGCCACGAGATCGGCCACGACGAAGCCGGGGGCGCGTTCGGCGATCGCCTTGAGGTCGACGTCTCCGGCCAGCGGCACCTCGGCGAGCAGTCGGCGCAGCAGCTCGGTGCGGGTGCGCAGGTCGGGCAGCGCGAGCCCCAGCTCGCGGTCGACGAGATCGGGAGCGCGCAGGCGCGGATCGATCCGCTCCGGCGCCGACGTGGTGACGACGAGGGCGAGCTTCGGGGTCGTGATCGCGCCGCGCAGGGCGTCGAGCACGACGGTGGACAGCGGCACGGGCTCGGCGGGCAGCAGCGCGTCGACGTCGGTGACGAGGAGGATCGTGCGGGTGCCGGCGAGCGCGGCGGACCGGGCCGCACCGACGATCTCGTGCACCCGCTGGGAGGCCACCCCGGCCTCCAGCGCAGCGACACCGGGGGCGACGAGCTCGACCACGCGGGCGTCGACGGCGGCGGCGACGCTGTGCACCAGCGCGCGCTTGCCCACGCCTTCCGGCCCCACGATCGCCACGCCGAGGCGGGCCGAGCCGCCGAGGCGTTCCAGCAGCTCGGGCCGGTCGAAGGTCAGCTCGAGCCATTCGACGAGGCGGCGGGCCTGGTCGGTGTTGCCGATCAGCTCCTCGACCGGCAGCACGTCCTCGGCGGGCGCCGGGGCCGGCCGCGGTGCGGACGAGTTCGCGGTGGGCGGCGGGGTGGCGGCCTGCCCGGTGGCGGGGCCGCCCTCCCACCCGACGACCGTGCTGGGCCGCACCGCGACCGCACCGGGCGGGTCGACGTCGGCCACGGTGAGCAGCTCGGTCGTCCAGGACGGGCCGAGTGCGCCCGCGACGAGGCGGCGGGCGTCGGCGGCGTTGCGGCCGGGCGCGATGTCCTGGGGCAGTAGGGACACGGCGTCGCCGCGGGTGAGGACCTTTCCGACGAGGGCCTGCCGCACGACCTCGGGGGTGAGCGCGGCGCGGGCCAGCCGCGACCCGGTCAGCCGCACGCTGCGGGCCGGTGCGACCTCGGCCGGGGCGACGACGACGGACGCACCGTCGGTGAGGCCGCAGTTGGACAGCGTGACGTCGTCGAGGGTGGCCTGGCCGGGTGGTCCGTCGCCGGGCGCGGCGAGCACGGTGGTGACCCGGGTCCCGGTGAGGGTGACGGCGTCCCACGAGCGCAGGCCGAGCGCGTCGAACACCTCGGGATGCAGGCGGACCACTCCGCGGCGGGCATCGGCGGCCGAGGCTGCGAGTCGGGCGACGAGGGTGATCGACACTGCCACCGGGACACGCTATCGGGCGCGATCCGCCTAGCGGCGACGGGCGCGGCGCAGACCGAGCCGCAGCCGGTTGCCGCGCTGTCCGTCCGGGCCGGTCCGGGGCATGCCGTTGCGGTCGACGCGCGGCAGGCCGGGATCAGTGTCGCCGAAGCGGCGGACCGCGCGGGCGACGGCGCTGGCCCCGCCGGCGACCCGGCGCCGCAGCGGCGGGCGCAGGCCCAGCCGGCGGGCGGAGCGGGCGGCGCGGGCGGCGGCGCGGCGTTCGCGCATCGGCACGTCCCAGGCCTCCGGGTGCTTGGCGAGCCACCGGTACCGGTAGCCGGTGTAGGGGATGAGCAGCAGGTACCCGCACCCGACGAGGGCCAGCCCCAAGAACGGCACGGTCACCAGGAACGCGGCCGCGATCCCCACGACGACCAGCAGCGGGGCGACGGCACGCGGCGGCACCCGCACGGCCTTCAGCGACAGCGTGGGCAGCCGCGACACCATGAGCCCGGCCACGACCAGCGCCCACGCTCCGACCACGACCTGGTGGGACCACCAGCCCTCGCCGAAGTGCAGCGTCAGGTACAGCGGGATGCCCGCGGACAGCGCCGCCGCGGGAGCGGGCACACCGGTGAAGAACTCCTTGGCGAACGGGTAGCGGTGCTCGATGTCGAGCAGGGTGTTGAAGCGGGCCAGGCGCAGCGCCATGCAGACCGCGAACACCAGCGCCACGATCCAGCCGAACCGGCTGCCCTCCAGCGCCCACAGGTACAGCACGAGGGCGGGGCCGACGCCGAACGCGACGAGGTCGGAGAGGGAGTCCAGCTCGGCGCCGATGCGGCTGGTGGCGTCGAGGAGGCGGGCGAGCCGGCCGTCGAGCGCGTCGCAGATCGCGGCGAAGCCGGTCGCCGCGATGCACAGCCCCCACTGGGCGGCGAGGGCGAAGTAGACGGAGGACAGGCCGGCGCAGAGCGCGAGCACCGTGACCGCGTTGGGGAGCAGCCGGATGCCCGCCGCGTACGCGGGCGGGACGGACATCAGTGTTCCTCGGGTAGGAGGGCCAGCACTGTCTCACCACCGATGGTGCGCTGTCCGACGGCGACCTGGATGCGCGCGTCGGCGGGGAGGTAGACGTCGACGCGGGAGCCGAAGCGGATCAGGCCGTAGGTCTCCCCCGCAGCGACTTCGTTGCCCGGGACGACGTCGCACACGATGCGCCGGGCGAGCAGGCCCGCGATCTGGACGACGCCGATCTGCGCGCCGCTCGGGGTGCGCAGCAGCACCGAGTTCCGCTCGTTCTCCTCGCTGGCCTTGTCCAGGTCGGCGGACAGGAACTTGCCGGGGTGGTGAGCCACCTGCTCGACGCGTCCGTCGACGGGGATGCGCTGCACGTGCACGTCGAGGACGGAGAGGAAGACGCTCACCCGCGGCCGCGGCTCGCCCGGCAGCTTCAGCTCCGGCGGGGGCAGCGCTTCGCCGATGCTCGCGACGGTGCCGTCGGCGGCGGCGAGGACGGCGTTCTCGATCGGCGGCGCGACCCGCTTCGGCGCTCGGAAGAACAGCGCCGTGGCTGCGGTGGCGAGCACCCCGAGCCCGGCACCGCGCCCGGTCACGAGCCTGATCAGCCCGGCGGCAGCCGCCACGGCCGCGACGACCGGCCGTCCTCCCGGGTGCATGGGCGGGATCGCCTCCCGTACCAGTCCCACCACGTGCGAGAGGGAGAAACCGGACGGATCGTTCGCCGTGGTGGCCGGCGCCGGCCGTGATGGGGTGGGGGCGGTCATGGGCGCGTGTTCGCTCCTGCTGACGGATCGTCGGCCCCGGGCGGGGCCATGGTCGCGGCGGTTACGGTACGCGGCCGTGCGGGCACCTTAGCGAGCCGACGGTGGGAAAGATCCTCCACCCGTCACCCGCCCGCACGCGACCCCCACCCGAACCTCACCGCCCCGTCCCCGGCCAGCACCGGACGAGCGACCCGCCGGCGGGCGAAGACCGAGTCCGACCGTGCCGCTCGCCACCTGCACGCAAACCTCACGCAACCGGACGCAGAACTCGCCGGCCGAAACGCAGGACTCGTCGCCACTCAGCTCGCCGACTCGCAGGGCCGCGAGCCGCCGCGCCGAAGGCGCGGTAATCCAACACAGAGCCGGGGCCGTCGTCCCCCGAGACGACGACCCCGGCTGTGGAACCGCTCGTCCGCTCCCCAGCGACGGGCGGTAGGTCTGTGCTGCTAGTGGATACCGCTGCTAGTGGATACCCACGTCGCGCTTCAAGTATTCCCGCTGACGCGTTCGATCGTCCAGCACACTTCCTGAGGAAGCACGGAGAGTGCACCGATCGGCCGAACTTTCACCTGTAGGACGCCATCGGGGTGCCGATTGTTGCATCTGGAAGGTGTGACGTACACCACTTACACCCGAAAGCGTCAACGGTGCAGGTCCCAGACCTCCACCTGGGTGCCCTCCGGGACGTGGGTGACCGACTCCGGGAGCAGGATGAAGCAGTCGGCGCGAGCCAGGGCAGCGAGCCGGTGGGAGGCGGCGGTGCCGATCTCCCGGACGGTGTCGGGCCCGGCGTAGACGCCGCGGCGGTACTGACGCTTGCCGGCGGGCGAGGTGAGGCGCTCGGCGAGGGTCGCGGTGCGGACGGGCCGGTGCGGCTCGGGGTGGCCGAGGGCGGTGCGCAGCGCGGGGCGGACGAACACCTCGAAGGACACCTGGGAGCTGACGGGGTTGCCGGGCAGGGTCACGACGGGGACGTCGCCGAGCTCGGGCACCCGACCGGCGCCCTGGGGTCCGCCGGGCTGCATGGCGACCTTGGTGAACTCGACGCCGCGGCCGGTGAGCGCGTCCTTGACGACCTCGTAGGCGCCTGCGCTGACGCCGCCGGAGGTGAGGACGAGGTCGACGGCGCTCTCGCGGACGCGGCCGGCGAGGGTCGTGAGGAACTGGTCGACGTCGTCGGGCACGAACCGCAGCAGCTCGGCCTCGCCGCCCGCGTCCTCGACGGCGGCGGTGAGCATGGGACCGTTGGACTCGTAGATCTGGCCGCGCCGCAGGGGCGTGCCGGGCGCGACGAGCTCGGACCCGGTGGACAGGACGAGCACGCGGGGGCGGCGGCGCACCTCGAGGGTGGCGGCGCCGACGGCGGCGGCGAGGCCGATGTGGGCGGGGCCGAGCACGGTGCCCGCGGTGAGGACGACGTCGCCGGCGAAGGTGTCCTCCCCGACCCGGCGCACGTACGCGCCCGCGGCGGGCTGCACCCGCAGCCGCACCCGCTCGGTGCCGGCGTCGGTCTGCTCGACCGGCACGATCGCGTCGGCACCCTCCGGCACGGGCGCGCCGGTCATGATCCGCGCGGCGGTGCCGGGGGCCAGGGGCGGCACGTCGGTGCGCCCGGCCGGGATGTCGGCCGACACCGGGAGCTCGACGGGGTTGTCCTCGGATGCGCCGGCGAGGTCGGCGGCGCGGACCGCGTAGCCGTCCATGGACGAGTTGTCGAACGACGGCAGCGACACCGCGGCGACGAGATCGCGGGCGAGCACCCGGCCGCGCGCCGCACCGATCGGCACGCTCTCCGGTTCCATGGGCGGAAGGAGCTCCGCCACGATCTTGGCGTGCTCCTCGACGGTCCTGGTCCGCTGCGTCTCCACGTGCAGCATCGTGCCGCATCAGGGCCGGTAGGAGGCACTGCGGTCGCTTGCACTCGGCCATGCCGAGTGCTAAAACCGGCTCTGGCACTCAGCACTGTAGAGTGCTAGTGGTCGAGCGGGTGAGACCGGCTCAGGGTTGCCGGTCGTCCGTCGCGGGCGCCGCGTTCGACGCACCTGACCTCGTGTCATCCCAATCGGAGGACCACACCCACATGGCGAAGATGATCGCTTTCGACGAGGAGGCGCGCCGCGGACTCGAGCGTGGCATGAACACCCTCGCCGACGCCGTCCGGGTGACGCTCGGCCCGCGTGGCCGCAACGTCGTTCTGGAGAAGAAGTGGGGCGCGCCCACCATCACCAACGATGGTGTGTCGATCGCCAAGGAGATCGAGCTCGAGGACCCGTGGGAGAAGATCGGGGCGGAGCTCGTCAAGGAAGTCGCCAAGAAGACCGACGACATCGCGGGTGACGGCACCACGACCGCCACCGTGCTGGCGCAGGCGCTGGTGCGCGAGGGTCTGCGGAACGTGGCCGCCGGCGCGAACCCGATGGCGCTGAAGCGGGGCATCGAGAAGGCCGTCGAGGCGGTCTGCGAGGCGCTGCTGAAGTCCGCCAAGGAGGTCGAGACCAAGGAGCAGATCGCTGCCACGGCCTCCATCTCCGCCGCCGACACCTCGATCGGCGAGCTGATCGCCGAGGCGATGGACAAGGTCGGCAAGGAAGGCGTCATCACCGTCGAGGAGTCGCAGACCTTCGGGCTGGAGCTCGAGCTGACCGAGGGTATGCGGTTCGACAAGGGCTACATCTCGCCCTACTTCGTGACCGACGCCGAGCGCATGGAGGCCGTGCTGGAGGACCCGTACATCCTCCTGGTCTCCTCCAAGATCTCGACCGTCAAGGACCTGCTCCCGCTGCTGGAGAAGGTCATGCAGGCCGGCAAGCCGCTCTGCGTCATCGCCGAGGACGTCGAGGGCGAGGCCCTGGCCACCCTGGTCGTCAACAAGATCCGCGGCACCTTCAAGTCCGTCGCCGTCAAGGCTCCGGGCTTCGGTGACCGCCGCGAGGCGATGCTGGCCGACATGGCCTACCTGACCGGCGGTGAGGTCATCTCCGAGAAGGTCGGCCTCAAGCTGGAGAACGCCGACCTGTCGCTGCTGGGCACCGCTCGCAAGGTCGTCGTCACCAAGGACGAGACCACGATCGTCGACGGCAACGGCGACCCGGAGCAGATCCAGGGCCGGGTCAACCAGATCCGCCGCGAGATCGAGAACACCGACTCCGACTACGACCGCGAGAAGCTGCAGGAGCGCCTGGCCAAGCTGGCCGGCGGTGTCGCGGTCATCAAGGCCGGTGCGGCCACCGAGGTGGAGCTGAAGGAGCGCAAGCACCGCATCGAGGACGCCGTCCGCAACGCGAAGGCGGCCGTGGAGGAGGGCATCGTCGCCGGAGGTGGCGTTGCGCTGATCCAGGCGGGCGCGGGCGTCTTCGAGGACCTCGGCCTCGAGGGCGACGAGGCCACCGGTGCGAACATCGTCAAGGTCGCGCTGGAGGCTCCGCTCAAGCAGATCGCCGTGAACGCCGGCCTCGAGGGCGGCGTCGTGGCGGAGAAGGTCCGCAACCTGCCGGCCGGCCACGGCCTCAACGCGGCCACCGGTGAGTACGTGGACCTGATCGAGGCGGGCATCATCGACCCGGCCAAGGTCACTCGCTCGGCGCTGCAGAACGCCGCCTCCATCGCGGCGCTCTTCCTCACCACCGAGGCGGTCATCGCCGACAAGCCGGAGAAGGAGAAGGCCGGCGCCGCCGACCCGACCGGCGGCATGGGCGGCATGGACTTCTGAGTCCACGATCCCGTACTACTTCCTCCGTTGCTCCGTGAACGGGGCGGCACCGCACCGGGTGCCGCCCCGTTCTTCTTCCCGGCTAGGCGCCCAGGAGCCGGAAGAGTCCGTACGTCCCGGCGATGAGCAGCACAGGCGGGGCGCCGACCAGTGCGAACACGATCGCGGTCTCGAGCGGGGAGCGGCGGGCGCGGGTGGCGGCGGCGAACAGGAACGGCCCGGCCAGGCACCACGTCCCCACCACGAGCGGCGGCACGGCGGCCGTGCCCGCACCGAGGAACCCCGGACCCCGGCTCATCAGGGCGATCAGTACGACGCAGGCGGCCAGCACCTGACCGGACACGCCGATCGTGCGGTACCGGCAGGTCGCCCGGTGATGTCCGGTCGTCGTCACCGCAGGCCCAGCGCCCAGACGATCACGAACGGGGCCGGACCGCAGCCGAGGAACGCGAGCACCGTCCACGCGACCGACCCGGTGGCGCGGGTGATCAGCGCGTAGAGGAACGGGCCGGCGAGGAACCACACGGCGAGCGCGGCGAGCAGCGCGATCACCCCGGCGACCACCGGAGCCGGGGCGGCGAGCACGAACGCCACCCCGACCAGCAGCGGGCCCGTCGCCAGCACAGCCAGCAGCGCCTGCAGCACGATGCCCGCGATGCGCAGGCCGGCGACGGTGGTGGAGCGCGCCGGGGCGGACGAGGGCGCCATGGCGTGCGGGAACGTCATGGCAGCCATCGTCGCCGCAGCCGCGGGCCAGCACCTCCGCACAACTACGGGTCGGCCCCCAGCGCGGCCGCCGTGGCCGCCGCCCGCTGCGCCAGCTCAGCCCGCAGCTCGTCGGGCGCGCGGATCTCGACGTCGGGCAGCCACGACCAGAGGATCGCCGCGGCGTGCGCGAGATCGCCGAACTCCACCTCCAGCTCGTCGCCGTCCTCGCGCACCGACCACGCGGCCGCGAGGAACTCGGCCCGCCGCTCCGGGCGCACCCGCAGCCGGGCGAGGAGGGCGGGGCCGGACAGGAACCGGTCGCGGCGGGCCCGCCACAGCTCCTCGAGATCGACGTCGGCGGGCCGCTCGGCCGGTTCGGCGAGCACCTCGGCGGCGTGGACGCGGGAGAGCCGGTAGGTGCGATCGGCCCCGTCGCGGGTGGCGAGCAGGTACCAGACCGAACGAGCCAGGACCAGCCCGATCGGGTCGATCGTGCGCCAGCCCGACTCGCCGTCCTTGGGGGTGTAGTGGATGCGCAGCCGCCTGCCGGCGAACACCGCCTCCCGGGCGGCGGCGAGCACGTCCTCGTCGGTCGCTTCATCCGCGGGCGGGCGCCGCCGCCAGCCCTCGGTGCGCACGAGCACACGGCTCGCGGCGTCGGTGGCGCTCTCCCGCTGCGGTCCGGGGAGCGCGGCCACGACCTTGCGCATCGCCGAGGCCAGCTCCGGTCCCAGCCCGGGCGCGGATCCGGCCACGAGCAGCGCGCGGGCCTCGTCGAGGGTGAGCCCGGTCAGGTCCGTGGTGTAGCCGGGTACCAGCGCGAAGCCGCCGCCCCGGCCGCGCTCGGCGTAGACGGGGACCCCGGCTGCGGACAGCGCGTCCATGTCGCGCAGCACCGTTCGCCGCGACACCTCCAGCTCGGCGGCCAGCTGGGCGGCCGACATCCGGCCGCGGTGCTGCAGCAGCAGGAGGATCGCGAGGAGCCGGTCGGCGCGCACGATCCGGATCCTCCCAGAAATATGTGACAGTGGATGGCACTTTATGAGCGCGACAGTGTTGCCATGACCGTTCGGACCAGCCAGATCACCGATCCCCGCCCGCTCGTCGCCGACGCCCTCACCTGGGTGCACGGCCTGCTCACCGGCGTGCGCGCCGACCAGCTCGACGCGCCGACGCCCTGCCCGGAGTTCGACGTGCGCACCCTCGCCGGGCACCTCGTCGCGTCGCTCGGCAAGGCCCGGCTCGCCGGCGAGGGCGGCGATCCGCGCACGGCCCCGGCGGTGGCGGCCGGCATCCCCGACGACGGGTACGCCGCTGCGTACGCCGCGGCCGCCGGACGCGTGTGGGAGGTCTGGGGCAGCCCGCAGGGCGACCCACTGCTCGACCGCGAGCTCACCGCGCCCTTCGGCACGGTGGCGGGCCGGGTCGCGCTGCTGGCCTACCTGAACGAGGCGCTCGTGCACGGTTGGGACCTCGCCGTCGCGACCGGGCAGCCCGCGGAGGCGCCGCGGGAGACCGCCGAGGCGGCGCTGGCCGCCGTCCAGCAGGTGCTGCCGGAGCAGCCGCGCGGCGGGCCGATCCCGTTCGCCCCGCCCGTCACCCCGGCCCCGGACGCCGGCCCGACCGAGCGGCTGGCGAACTGGTGCGGCCGCTCCCGCACCTGACCGGGAGCCGGCGCTGATCACCTTCCGCGCCCGCGGAGGACAGCACCGCCGAAGAACCCACCGCCCGAAGGCAACGAACGGCACTCTCGTCCACTCGGAGTGGACGAGAGTGCCGTTCGTTGCGTCAGGACCGGGGTTCCCCACCACTGCGCGCCCCGGGGGCGTCAGCCGGCGATGGTGAGGTGGTGGCCCATGCGCTCCTGCTTGGTGCGCAGGTAGCGGCGGTTGTGCGGGTTCTCGACCGTGGGCAGCGCGAGCCTGCCGACGATCTCCAGGCCGTGGCCGTCGAGCCCGCCGTACTTCGCCGGGTTGTTCGTGATCAGCCGCAGCCGGGTGACCCCGAGGTCGCCGAGGATCTGCGCGCCGACGCCGTAGCTGCGCGAGTCGACCGGCAGGCCCTGGGCGAGGTTGGCGTCCACCGTGTCGAGCCCGGTCTCCTGGAGCGCGTAGGCGCGGATCTTGTGGCCGAGACCGATCCCGCGGCCCTCGTGGCCGCGCAGGTAGACGACGACGCCGCAGCCCTCCTCGGCGATCACCCGCAGCGCCTGTTCCAGCTGCGCGCCGCAGTCGCAGCGCAGCGAGCCGAGGATGTCGCCGGTCAGGCACTCGCTGTGCACCCGCACGAGCGCCCCCTGCTGGGTGCGGCCGGCCGCGGCGACGTCGCCGAGCACGAGGGCCAGGTGCTCGGTCCCGTCCAGCGTGCTGCGGTAGGCGACGGCCCGGAACTCGCCGAACACCGTCGGCATGCTCGCCGTGGCGACGTGCTCCACCAGGCGCTCGGTGGCTGAGCGGTACCGCACGAGATCGGCGATCGCGAGGATCGGCAGCCCGTGCTCCTCGGCGAAGGCGCGCAGCTGCGGACCGCGGGCCATGGATCCGTCCGGGGCGACGATCTCGCCGATCACCGCGACGGGTTCCTGGCCGGCCAGGCGCATGAGGTCCACCGCGGCCTCGGTGTGGCCTGCGCGTACGAGCACCCCGCCTTCGCGGGCGCGCAGCGGGAAGACGTGCCCGGGCCTGCGCAGCTGCTCGGGCCGCGTCGCCGGGTCGGCCAGCGCGTTGAGCGTGCGGCACCGGTCGGCGGCCGAGACCCCGGTGCCGGTGTCGACGTGGTCGACGCTCACCGTGAACGCGGTGGCGTGCCGGTCGGTGTTCTCCGCGACCATCTGCGGCAGCCGCAGCGCGTCCACCCGGTCCGCGGTCATCGGGGCGCACACGATCCCCGTCGTGTGCCGCACGAGGAACGCGATCTGCTCCTCGGTGACGAGCCCGGCCGCGACGACGAGGTCGCCCTCGTCCTCGCGGTCGGCGTCGTCGGTCACCACCACCATGCGGCCCTCGGCGAGCGCGGCGACGGCGTGCTGCACCGCGATCGCTCCCCTGATGCCACCCGACTGTCGCCGCATCGCCCACCTCCGTCGTGTCGCCACGGACGCTAGGGAGCCCGCGGCGCGGCGGACTATCCGCACGCGGCGCGCGGCTAGCCGGTTTCCGCAGGGCCTGCGGGGATCGGCGCTCCGCGGATGTCCGGCGGCCGCGCGCGGATAGTCCGGGCAGGTGGGCCGACCTAGCGTCCGGTGACGTGCACGACGACACCCTCACGGAGACCACGACCCGTCCCGGCGCCCTGTCCGGCGTGCGCGTCCTCGAGCTCGGCACGCTCATCGCGGGCCCGTTCTGCGGCCGGCTCCTCGCCGACCACGGCGCCGATGTGATCAAGGTGGAGGCGCCGGACCGCCCCGATCCGCTGCGCGAGTGGGGCCAGGCCGAGCAGGACGGCCACCACTTCTTCTGGACCGTGCACGCCCGCAACAAGCGCTGCATCACCCTCGACCTGCGCAAGCCGCGCGGCCGGGACGTCTTCCTCCGGCTCGTCGAGACCGCCGACGTCGTGGTGGAGAGCTTCCGCCCGGGCACCCTGGAGCGCTGGGGCCTGGGCTACAGCGTGCTCTCCGCGCGCAACCCGGGCGTGGTGCTCGCGCGCGTCTCCGGCTACGGCCAGACCGGGCCGTGGGCGGGCAAGCCCGGGTACGCATCGGTGGCGGAGGCCGTCAGCGGCATGCGCCACCTCAACGGCTTCCCGGGCGGGCCGCCGCCGCGCACCGCGTTGTCGATCGGCGACTCCCTGGCGGGCATGTTCGCCGTGCAGGGGGTGCTCGCCGCGCTGCTCGCCCGGGAGGACCGGGACGGCCCGAACGCCGGCCGGGGCCAGGTCGTCGACGTCGCCCTCTCCGAGTCGTGCCTGGCCCTGCTCGAGTCGACGATCCCCGACTACGACCGGACGGGGCTGATCCGCGGCCCCTCCGGCACCCGCCTGTCCGGGATCGCCCCGTCGAACATCTACCGCAGCGCCGACGGTCAGTGGGTGGTGATCGCGGCGAACCAGGACACCGTCTTCGCCCGCTTCTGCGCCGCGATCGACCGGCCCGAGCTGGCCACCGATCCGCGCTTCGCCACCCACGTCGCGCGCGGCGAGCACGAAGACGAGCTGGACGCGATCGTCGGCGAGTGGGCGGCCGCCCGCGACGCCGCCGCGATCACCGCGGTGCTCGACGCAGCGGGCGTGCCGGTCGCGCCGGTCAACACCGTCGCCGAGGTGGTGCGCGACCCCCAGTTCCGGGCCCGCCACATGCTCGTGCCCCACCACGACCTGCGCATCGGCGAGGACGTGCTCGGGCCCGGAGTGGTGCCGGTGATGAGCGGGACGCCCGGATCCGTGCGCTGGGCGGGGCCGCCCCGGCCCGGCTTCCACAACGACGAGGTCTACGCGGAGCTCGGCATCGACGAGGCGGAGCTCGCCGAGCTCGCCACCGACGGCGTGATCTGAAGGAGTTGTCGTGGTGCTCAACCTGCCTGCCGAGGTCGACGTGCGCGAGGTCGGCATGCGCGACGGCCTCCAGCTGGAGGCCCCGGTGCCGCTCGAGACCAAGCTCGCGTTGCTCGACGCCCTGGTCGCCACCGGGGTGCGCCGCATCGAGGCGACCTCGTTCGTCTCGCCCGCCGCGGTGCCGGCGCTGGCCGACGCCGCGCAGGTGGCGGCCGCGCTGGACCAGTGGCCGGGGGTCCGGTTCTCCGCGCTCGTGGCCGGGGTGGGCGGGGCGCGCCGCGCGGTGGCGGCGGGGATGACCGATCTCGAGTACGTGGTCTCGGCCGCCGACGGGCACAGCCTCGCCAACGCCCGCCGCACCACGGACGAGGCCACGGCCGCGACGGCCGAGGTGGCCCGGCTGGCGCACGAGGCGGGCGGGCGGTGCGAGGTGATCATCGCGGTCGCCTGGGACTGCCCGTTCGACGGGCCCACGCCCCCGGAGCGGACGGTCGCGGTGGCCCGCCGCGCCGTCGAGGCCGGGGCGGACGAGATCTGCCTCGGCGACACGATCGGGACGGTCGTCCCCGGACGGCTGGTGGCGCTGGTCGACGCGGTCCGCGAGGCCTGCGCCGGTGTGCCGATCGGGGTGCACCTGCACAACACCCGCGGTGCGGGCCTGGCCTGCGCGCTGGCCGCGGTGCAGGCCGGGGTGACCCGGCTGGATGCCTCGATCGGCGGGCTGGGCGGCTGCCCGTTCGCTCCGGGCGCCAGCGGCAACATCGCCACCGAGGAGCTGGTCTACCTGCTGGAGGACTCCGGCGTGCGCACGGGCATCGATCTCGCCGCGGCGCTGCGGGCGGCCGCGGTGGCCGAGCAGGCCGTGGGCCACCCGCTGCCCAGCGGGCTCTACCGGGCCGGCGGGCGCTCGCGCCCGGTCCCCCGTCCGGCACCGTCGCCCGGCAGGCCGTAGCCGCCGCGGTAGAACAGCAGCGGGGCCCGGCCCTGTCCGGCCCCCAGGTGCTCCACCCGGCCCACGACGATCGTGTGGTCGCCGCCGTCGTACTCGGCCCACAGCGTGCAGTCGATCCACGCGCAGACTCCGTCGAGCACCGGTGAGCCGGTGGGCGATGGCTGCCAGGACACCCCGGCGAACTTGTCGGAGCCGGAGCGGGCGAACCCGGCGCTGAGGTGCTCGTGGTCGGCGGCCAGCACGTTCACGCAGAACCGGCCGATCTCGCGGATGCGCGGCCAGGTCTTCGACGTGCGCGCCGGGGCGAAGCTGACCAGCGGCGGATCGAGCGAGAGCGACGCGAACGACTGGCAGGTGAACCCGAGCGGCTCCGCCGGGCCGGCCGCGGTGACGACCACGACGCCGGAGGCGAAGTGCCCGAGCACGCTGCGCATGGTCGCGGGATCGACTTCTGCAGGGGCGCTCATGCAGCACAGGTTCACCGCCCGCGACCGGCGGCTCCATCCCCGCAGCGCGCCGGCTTGTCCACTTCCCGCACGGCGCGCTCAGCGGATACCCGACGCGCACTGAACGGATAGCTCGCTGCGAGCCGCGGATAGTACGCAGATCGATCGCTTGGCTAGCCTCGCTGTCGCTGAAGCACCGCTGACCAGCGGAAGACTGGCACGAGGAGGTGTCCTTGTCCGCTCAGCAGAGCCTCGATGTCGACCGGCCGCTCCCGTTGTCGCAGTTCCCCGTCCTGGACACGGGTAGCCTCGAGGAGGCCCGCGACGCCGTGACGCGCGTGTACCTGCCGCACGAGCTCACCGCGCCGCGCGACCGGTTGAGCATGACGCTCAACGCGGTCACGGATCGCCACTTCACCTTCGGCTACCTCACGTACCAGACCTCGGCGGAGCTGAACATGCCGCCGACCGAGACCTGCTACCACATCAACCTCACGATCCGCGGTACGACCGACGCCGACCGGTCCGACGGCGACCGGGCGCGCACGGCGGCGGACCGCAGCGGGGTGGTCCTCTCCCCGAAGCAGCGCAACACCGTGCGCTGGTCCCCGGACGCCGAGCAGCTCATCCTCAAGATCCCGCGCACGAGCCTGGAGAGCCACCTCGGCGACCTGCTCGGACGGCCCGTGGGCGAGGTCGTCGACTTCGATTTCGGGCTCGACCTGACCACCCCGACCGGGCAGAGCCTGCTCAACTCGGCGAAGTTCCTCGCCCAGGAGCTGAACCGGCCCGGCGGGCTGGCCGAGATGCCGCTCGCCCGTGAACAGCTCGAGGCGTTCGTGATGACCCAGCTGCTGCACGCCGGCCGGCATCAGTTCACCGACGAGCTCAACGCGCCGGCTGAATCGGTCAAGTACGGCCGGCTCGCCCCGGTCGTGGCGTACATGGAGGAGCACGCCGACGAGCCGCTCAGCCCGCAGGAGCTGGCCCGGGTGGGCTGCATGAGCGTGCGCACCCTGCACGTGTCGTTCCAGAAGACGTTCGGCGAGTCGCCGATGAGCTACCTGCGCCGGATCCGGCTCGACCACGTCCGCGCCGAGCTGCTGCGCAGCGACCCCAACCAGGTGCGGGTCATCGACGTGGCAATGAAGTGGGGCTTCTTCCACCAGAGCCGCTTCGCCCAGCAGTACAAGGAGCGGTTCGGCGAGCTGCCCAGCGCCACCCTGCGCCGCTGAGCCGCAGCTCTGCACTCATCGGCCACAGCGGCGCCGTCTGCGGATAGCCGGTGGCCGAGGCGGGCTCATAGCGTCACCGATCGATCCCCACCTGCAGAAACACTCAAGGCGAACGCTAAGGAGCAGGTCGATGACGTCCTCCCCCTCCGGCCTGGAGCAGTTCAAGCTCTTCATCAACGGCGAGTCCGTCGACGCGCGGTCCGGCCGGACCTTCGAGTCGCTCAACCCCTACACCGGCAAGCCGTGGGCGATCGTCGCCGACGGCGGCCCCGAGGACGTCGACGACGCCGTGGCCGCCGCCCGCGCCGCCTTCGACGGCGAGTGGGGCGCGCTGACCGGCTTCCAACGCGCAGCGATCATGCGCAAGTGCGCCGACGCGATCGCGGCGAACGCGGACCGGCTGGCCCGGCTGGAGGTCAACGACTCCGGCAAGCTGCTGCGGGAGATGCACGGCCAGCTGGTCAGCCTGCCGAACTGGTACCACTACTTCGCGGGCCTGGCCGACAAGCTCGAGGGCCGCACGGTGCCGCCGGTCAACCCGAACTACTTCGGCTACACCACCCGCGAGCCGGTCGGCGTCGTCGGTGCGATCACCCCGTGGAACTCGCCGCTCCTGCTGCTCACCTTCAAGCTCGCCCCGGCGCTGGCGGCCGGCTGCACGATGGTCGTCAAGCCCTCGGAGCACTCCCCCGCATCGACCGTGGCCTTCGCCGAGGTCCTGCACGAGGCCGGGCTGCCCGCCGGCGTGCTGAACGTCGTCACCGGTTGGGACCGGGCCACCGGCGAGGCGCTCGCCGGTCACCGCGGCGTCGACAAGGTCGCGTTCACCGGGTCGTCGGCCACTGGTGCGAAGGTCGCCGCCGCGGCCGGGGCGAACCTCAACCGCGTGACGCTGGAGCTGGGCGGCAAGAGCCCGCAGGTCGTGTTCCCCGACGCCGATCTCGATGCCGCCGCGAACGGCCTGGTCGCCGGTGTCTTCGCGGCCACCGGCCAGACGTGCATGGCGGGCTCGCGGCTGATCGTGCACGCCGACGTCCACGACGCGCTGATCGAGAAGGTCGTCGAGCGGGCCAACGCGATCAAGCTCGGCGACCCGACCGAGGCGGAGACCGAGATGGGCCCGGTCGCCAACGTCCCGCAGTACGAGAAGGTGCTCTCCTACCTGCGCGGCGCCGCCGCGGAGGGCGCCACGTTCGCGTGCGGCGGCGAACCGGACACCGAGCGCGGCGGGCTGTTCGTGAAACCGACCGTCGTCACGAACGTGACTCCGCAGAACACGATCGTCAAGGAGGAGGTGTTCGGCCCGGTCCTGGCCGCCTGCACCTTCACCGACGAAGAGGAGGCGATCAAGCTCGCCAACGACACCCCGTACGGGCTGGCCGGCGCGGTCTGGACCAAGGACGTGCACCGCGCCCACCGGGTGGCGGCGAAGCTGCGCGCCGGGACGGTCTGGATCAACGCCTACCGCGTGATCGCGCCCAACATGCCGTTCGGCGGCTTCGGGGCGAGCGGCATCGGCCGCGAGAACGGCATCGAGGCGATCAACGAGTACACGGAGACGAAGTCGGTGTTCGTCGAGCTGACCGGCGGAACGCGCGACCCGTTCAAGCTCGGCTGACCGCCGCGACCGGTCCGGGGGCCGACCTGCGCCACGATCGCGGGTCGGCCCTTTCGCGCTGGTCACAGGGTGCGGCGAGGTCTGCGCTGGGCGGCCGTCGCGCTGCGCTTCGCGGCTGTGGAGGCCCGCGGCGCGCCCATAGCGTCGCTGGCGTGGCGAGCGGGCCGTCTGCGGCCCCGACACCTCTTCTCCCTCGCCAGATCCCCCCGTGTTGAAGGAGACATCCATGACCCAGACCGCCAGCCAGCTCCTCGGCCTCGCCCCGACCGAGCCGCGGCCGCCGGCCGAGACGCAGCCGGTGGCCGACCGGCGGACCACCAACCCGCTGCTGGGCGACCAGAAGATGAAGCTGGGGCTGTTCGGCACCAACTGCTCGTACGGGCTGATCATGTCCCACGCGCCGTCGACCTACGAGGTGAGCTGGGCGCACACCAAGGAGATCGCCCAGCGCGCCGACGAGCTCGGCCTCGAGGCGCTGGTCCCCATCGCCCGCTGGAAGGGCTTCGGCGGCTCGACGAACTTCAACGGCAACTGCTTCGAGACCTACACGTGGGCGGCTGGCATCGCCGAGGCCACCGAGCGGATCGCCATCACGGCGACCTCGCACCTGCCCACCGTGCACCCGATCGTCGCCGCGAAGGCCGCCACCACGATCGACCGCATCTCCGGTGGCCGGTTCGTCCTCAACCTCGTCATGGGCTGGGTGACCCCGGAGATGGAGATGTTCGGCGGCAAGCAGCGCGAGCACGACGAGCGCTACGCGTTCGGCCAGGAGTGGATCGACTACGTCACCAAGCTGTGGACCGAGCCGGGCTCGTTCGACTTCGAGGGCAAGTACTTCTCCGGCCGCGAGGTCGAGGCCTACCCGAAGCCGCACCAGGGCCCGCGGCCGGTGCTGCTGAACGCCGGCAACTCGCCGGCGGGCATCGACTTCTCCGCCCGCAACGTGGACATCAACTTCGCGTCGCTGGACACACTGGAGAACATCAAGGCCTACACGACGGCGATCCGCAAGAAGGCCCGTGAGGAGTACAACCGCGACATCTCCGTCATGACCTACGGACTGGTGGTCTGCCGCGACACCGAGGACGAGGCGAAGCGGGCGTTCCAGCAGGTCGTGGACGAGGGCGACTGGGGCGCGGCCGGCAACGTCATCAAGATCGCCGGCTCCGGCTCCAGCCAGTCGTTCGACCACGCGGTCAAGGAGTTCCAGGAGCGGTTCATCGCCGGCTGGGGCGGCTACCCGATCGTCGGCACGCCCGAGCAGGTCACCGAGGAGCTCGGCAAGCTCAACGAGGCCGGCATGGACGGCATGATCATGGGCCTGATCGACTACAACGAGGAACTGAAGTACCTCGGCGAGACGGTCCTGCCGCTCATGCGCGAGGCGGGCCTGCGGAAGTAGCGATCCCGACGCTGAGGGGGCATCGCGGGGTCGGCCGCGGTGCCCCCTTTCGCGTCGAGGACGACGTCGACGTGACCGAGAAGCCCCGTTGATCACGGCAGCATCGTGCTCGACGGGGTCCCCCGCTCACAGCGTGGTCGGGGTGGGCGCGTCCGTGGCGGTCTCGGCGGACGTCGCGGGCTCGGCGGGCTTCGGGTCCTCCACCGGCGCGAGCGCCCAGATCGCGACGTAGAGCACGGCGGCGACGCCGGCGCCGAGCACGGTCAGGACGACGAAGGCGATCCGCAGCAGCGCGGTGTCGACGCCGAGCGACTGCGCGAGGCCGCCGCAGACCCCGCCCAGCATCTTGTCGGTGTTGCTGCGGCGGATGCGGAACTGGTTCAGGTTCTCCATGGCTTCGATCCTGTCCGCGGGCGGCGGCCGCGGCATCGGGGTCGATCCCCGACCTCTCCCCGAGACGACCCTGGACCAGCCCTGTCGACCGGCCCTGACCTGCAGAATCATTGCCATAACTAAGGACTCATATTGAGACATCACATTGGTTCGGTAGACACGGCTAACGTAAAGTTGTGTCGTGGCTCCTGCGAGGTGTCTGGTCGCCCTCCTGGCCGTGCTGCTCCTCGCCGCGTGCGGGGGCGCGCAGCCGGCCGGCTCGACGGCCGGAGACGACGAGCGCCCGCTCGTGCTCACCACGTTCACGGTCCTGGCCGACATCGCCCGCGCGGTCGCCGGGCCGCACCTGCGCGTCGAGTCGATCACCAAGGTCGGGGCGGAGATCCACGGCTACGAGCCGACGCCCGGCGACATCCGCCGCGCCGCCGACGCCGACCTGATCCTCGACAACGGGCTGAACCTCGAGGCCTGGTTCGAGCAGTTCGTCGCCGATGCCGACGTGCCGCACGTCGTGGTCAGCGAGGGGGTCACGCCGATCCCCATCGCCGGTGACGCCTACGCGGGCAAGCCCAACCCGCACGCCTGGATGTCGCCGCTGAACGTGCAGATCTACGTGCGCAACATCGTGGCCGCGTTCAGCAGGCTCGACCCGGCCAACGCCGCGGCGTTCCAGGCCAACGGGGAGGCCTACAGCAAGGAGCTGCAGAAGGTCCACGACGAGCTGGTCACCCGGCTCGGCACGCTGCCCCCGCAGCAGCGCGCGCTGGTGACCTGCGAAGGGGCGTTCTCCTACCTGGCCCGCGACGCCGGGCTGACCGAGCGCTACATCTGGCCGGTCAACGCCGAGCAGCAGGCCACCCCGCAGCAGATCGGCGCGGTGATCGACTTCGTGCGGGCCGACCAGGTGCCGGCGGTGTTCTGCGAGTCCACCGTCTCGGACGCCCCGATGCAGCGCGTCGTCGAGGCGACCGGCACCGCGTTCGGCGGCACGCTCTACGTCGACTCGCTCTCCGAACCGGACGGTCCCGTGCCGACCTACCTGGACCTGATCCGCCACGACACGCGCACGATCATCGCCGGACTGACGAGGGGTGCCGCATGAACGCGATCGAGGTGGACGACCTCACGGTCCGCTACGGCGACGTGGTCGCTCTCGACGGCGCCAGCCTGCACGTCGGAGCCGGGCGGGTGTGCGGGCTGATCGGCATGAACGGCTCGGGCAAGTCCACGCTGTTCAAGTCGATCATCGGGCTGGTCCGCCCGGCGAGCGGGAGCATCCGGGTCGCCGGCGTCGACCCGGCCACCGCGCGGCGCAGGGCCGTGATCGGGTACGTGCCGCAGTCGGAGGAGGTCGACTGGCAGTTCCCGATCTCCGTGCGCGACGTCGTAATGACCGGCCGCTACGCCGCGATGGGCACGATGCGCCGCCCGCGGGCCGCCGACCACGACGCCGTCGACGAGGCACTGGCCCGGGTGGAGCTGACCGATCTCGCCGACCGGCAGATCGGGCGGCTGTCCGGCGGGCAGCGCAAGCGGGCGTTCGTCGCGCGCGGGATCGCCCAGGGCGCCACCGTGCTGCTGCTCGACGAGCCGTTCGCGGGCGTCGACAAGCGCTCGGAGGCCACGATCGTGCGGCTGCTGCGCGAGCTCGCCGACGACGGCGCGACCGTGCTCATCTCCACCCACGACCTGAGCTCGCTGCCCACGCTCGCCGACGAGGCCGCACTGCTGATGCGCCGGGTGCTGCACCACGGCCCGCCCGCGGAGGTGCTCGCGCCCGAGCGGCTCGCCACGGCCTTCGGCGTCGACCTGGCGGTGCAACCGTGACCCTGCTCGACCTGCTGCTGGACCCGCTGCGCTACGAGTTCATGGTCCGCGCGCTGGCCACCGCGGTGGTAGCGGCCGTGGTGTGCGCGGTGCTGTCCTGCTGGCTGGTGCTCATCGGCTGGTCACTGATGGGCGACGCGGTCTCGCACGCCGTGCTGCCCGGGGTGGTGCTGGCCTACATCCTGGGCGCGCCGTTCGCGATCGGCGCGATCGTGTTCGGGTTCCTCGCCGTCGCGCTGATCGGCACGGTCCGCTCCACCAGCCGGATCAAGGAGGACGCCGCGATCGGCATCGTCTTCACGACGCTGTTCGCGCTGGGCCTGGTGCTGATCTCGGTGACGCCGAGCCAGACCGATCTCAACCACATCGTGTTCGGCAACCTGCTCGGGGTGAGCGCGGGCGACCTGGTGCAGGTGCTGATCATCTCTGCGGTGGTGCTGGCCGTGCTCGTGGTCAAGCGCCGCGACTTCACCCTCTACGCGTTCGACCCCACCCACGCGTTCGCCATCGGGTTGAACACCCGGCTGCTGGGCGCGGGCCTGCTCGCGCTGCTGGCGCTGACCGCGGTGGTGGCCCTGCAGGCGGTCGGCGTGGTGCTCGTCGTCGCCATGCTGATCATCCCGGGCGCGACGGCGTACCTGCTCACCGACCGCTTCGGCAGGATGCTCGTGATCGCCCCGGTGGCCTCGGCCCTGTGCGCGATCGCCGGGATCTACCTCAGCTACCACCTCGACACCGCGCCCGGCGGCACGATCGTCGTGGTGCAGGGCGCGCTGTTCACGCTGGTCTACCTGTTCGCGCCGCGCGAGGGCGTGCTGGCCAAGCGGACCGCGGCTCGCCGGCACCGGGGTGCGGCCCCCGTGGCCTGAGCGACCGCGCCGCGCCGGGCTCGCTCCTGGACGACGACGCCGCGGCGCCTGCGGGCCCGGAGGAGTGCCGGAGCCCGGTCGCCGCGCACGGACCGTCGGTGGGCCCTGCCACGATCGGTGCCATGAGCCGCCACGTGCAGGTCACGATCGACGCCCGCGATCCGCGAGCGCTCGCCCGCTTCTGGGCAGAGGTCCTCGGCTACGTCGTGCCCGCGCCGCCCGGCGTCGAGCTCGGCCCGGCCGACGACCCGTTCCGGGCGTGGGAGGAGTTCCTCGCCCGGATCGGCGTGCCCGAGCAGGCGCGCAACTCGCGCGCGGCGATCGAGGACCCGCAGGGCCACGGCCCGCGCGTGTTCTTCCAGCAGGTGCCGCTGGAGAAGGCCGGCAAGAACCGCGTCCACCTCGACGTGCGCGCCGCACCCGGCCTCGCGGGCGAGGAGCGGATGGCCGCGCTGGAGGCCGAGTGCGCCCGGCTCGTCGCGCTGGGGGCCACCCGGCTGGCCCGGCACGAGCCGCAGCCACCGCTCGACGCCGGACACATCGTGCTGGCCGATCCGGAGGGCAACGAGTTCTGCCTCGACTGACGCCGAGTCAGAGCAGCCCGGCCTCGCTCGCCTTGCCGATCGCCTCCACGCGGTTGCGGGCGCCGAGCTTGTGCAGCGCACCCTGCAGGTAGGTCTTCACGGTGTTGCGGGCGAGCCCGGTGAACTCGGCGATCTCCGGGTTGGTGCGACCCTGCGCGGCCAGCCGCAGCACCTCGTACTCACGGCGGGTGAGGCCGCTGCGGGCCAGCGCGGCCGGGTCGCCCGCCGCCCGCGGCGCGATCCGCGGATCGGTCACCCGCTCCCCGCGCAGCACCCGGCGCAGGGCGGCCACGAGATCGGTCGCGGCGGCGTCCTTCAGCAGCGCCCCGTGCGCGCCCGCCTCCATCGCGGCCGCCACCCCGGCGTGGTCGCCGTGCGCGGTGAACACCACGACCTTCGCAGCCGGCACCACCGCCCGCAGCTCGGCCACCACCTCGGGGGCGAGCATGTCCGGCAGCCGCAGGTCCAGCAGCACGATGTCCGGTGCCAGCTCCGGGGCCCGCTCGATCGCGGCCCGCCCGCTCTCCGCCGACCCGACGACGACCAGCGCGGGCTCGGACCGCAGCAGCAGCACCACACCGTCCCGGACGACCGGATGGTCGTCGACCACCATCACCCGCGCAGCCGTCATCCGTTCTCCCGCTGTCCCGTCCGCGGCGTGGGCAGCACCATCCGCAGCGTCGTGCCGCCGTCCTCGTCGTGCACGAGGCTCACCCGCCCGCCGAGCCGGGCCGCCTTCTCCGCGAGCATCCGCACCCCCAACCCGGTCCCGTTCGGCTCACCCGGCTCGCGGACCTGTCCGTCGTCGGCCACCGCGACGCCGACCCCGTCGTCGTGCTCACCGAGGCTGACCACGACGGTGCTGGCCTCGGCGTGCTTCTCGACGTTGAGCAGGCCCTCGCGCACAGCCGCGATCAGCAGGGAGGTGCGCTCCTGGTCCAGCGGCTCGACCTCGCCGAGCTGCACGAACCGGCACGGCACCCCGGTGCGCGCCTCGAAGCTGCGGCAGTGCTCGGCCAGCTCGATGGGCAGCGCCCGCTCCGGTGTGGTGCCGGACAGCGACAGCAGCGCCTCGCGCAGCGCCCGCGCGGCCGCCGACACATCCAGCTCCAGCCGGCCCAGCCGACTCGCGAGCACCGGGTTGTCCGGCAGCAGCGCCTTCAGGTCCCGCACCTGAGCGCCGATGGAGAACAGCATCGCACCCACCGAGTCGTGCAGCGACGCCTGCATGCGGGCCCGCTCCGCGGCGACCGCGGTCTCCCGGTCGGCGGCCGCGCGTTCGGCCAGGCGCAGCGCGCGGGCGGCGTCGGTGGCCACCCGCTCCATCGCCACCACCGCGTCGTCACCGAACTGGCCCTCGCCGCGCAGCGCCGCGTACGCCACCGCCACCGTGCGCCCGCGGTCCAGGATCGGGACGGCGAGCATCGCGCCCATCGCCTCCTGCCGCACGATGCCGTCGAAGTGGTGGGTGATCGTCGAGGAGGTGACGTAGTCGGGCACCCGCACCGGCGCTCCGGTGGCCAGCACCCGGCCGCCGACCCCCTGCCCGCGCGGGACGACGAGGTCCTGCAGCCCGCTCGTGCGGTTACCGGCCAGCCAGCGGATCACCGCCCGGTCGGGCGACTCGATGTCGGCGACGAACCCCGCGTCGGCACCCGCCGCGTCCCGGATCAGCCGGGCGGTGCCGCCCAGCGCCAGCACCCTGTCGAGCACGGCGAGGAGCCCGTCGCGCTCGACGAGCAACGACGAGAGCAGCTGCTCCTGCTCGGCGGCCCGGTCGAGAGCCCGCCGCTCGCTGGACCCCACGCGTCGGACCCTGGCACACGGACGGGGTCTTCGGCACACCCGGATGGCGGGGACTACGTCCTCACCTGCGCCGGCCCAACCGCAGCCGCATCCGCGTGCCGGAGGGTGGTGCCTCGTCGTCGACCGGGACGTGGCGCGTCCTGGGCACCGAGGGCCCCTCGTCGCCGGACCGCGGCACCTGCTTGTCGCGCTGCGCGACCGCGCGTCCGATCACGACGGCGACGACCGCGGCGGCCACGAACCACGCCGCGCCGCCGACGATCCACCACCAGGCCATGGCCGAGATTGTCCCGTCCTCACTTCCTCCCCCACCGGGCAGGATCGCGCACCGCGGACGGTCACGCACGGCAGACCACTCGGTAGCGCAGGGTGCTGGGCCGTTCAGGGGACCTCGGGGAGCGCCGGTCCGAGCAGATCGTCAGCATCCACGATCCGGTAGGCGTAACCCTGCTCGGCGAGGAACCGCTGCCGGTGAGCCGCGTAGTCGGTGTCGAGCGTGTCGCGGGAGACCACCGAGTAGAAGTGCGCCTGCCGGCCATCGCCCTTGGGCCGCAGCAGCCGGCCGAGCCGCTGCGCCTCCTCCTGACGGGACCCGAACGTCCCGGAGACCTGCACCGCGACGCTCGCCTCCGGCAGGTCGATGGAGAAGTTCGCCACCTTCGACACGACGAGCACCGGGATCTCCCCGGCTCGGAACCGGTCGAACAGCGCCTCCCGCTCCTTGTTCTTCGTCGATCCCTGGATGACGGGGGCGTCCAGCTCGCGGCCGAGCTCCTCCAGCTGCTCCAGGTAGGCGCCGATCACCAGGGCCGGCTCCCCCTTGTGCCGCTCCAGGATCGCCTTCACCACGGCGATCTTGGTGTGGGCGCTGGCCGCCAGCCGGTAGCGCTCCTCGGGATCGGCGACCGCGTAGCCCATGCGCTCGCTCTCGGTCATGGTCACGCGGATCTCGGTGCACTCGGCGGGGGCGATCCAGCCCTGCTCCTCGATGTCGCGCCACGGCGCGTCGTAGCGCTTCGGCCCGATCAGGGAGAAGACGTCGCCCTCGCGCCCGTCCTCGCGCACCAGCGTCGCGGTGAGCCCGAGCCGCCGGCGCGACTGCAGGTCCGCCGTCATGCGGAACACCGGTGCCGGCAACAGGTGCACTTCGTCGTAGATGATCAGGCCCCAGTCGCGCGAGTCGAACAGCTCCAGGTGCTTGTACTCACCGCGGGTCTTGCGGGTGATGACCTGGTAAGTCGCGATCGTGACCGGCCGGATCTCCTTCTTCTCCCCGGAGTACTCGCCGATCTCGTCCTCGGTGAGCGACGTGCGCGCCACCAGCTCGCGCTTCCACTGCCGCCCCGCCACGGTGTTCGTGACCAGGATCAGCGTCGTGGCCTTGGCCTGCGCCATCGCCGCCGCACCGACCAGGGTCTTGCCGGCCCCGCAGGGCAGCACGACCACGCCGGAGCCGCCCGCCCAGAAGCCCTCGACGGCTTCCCGCTGGTAGTCCCGAAGCGACCAGCCGTCTTCGACCAGCGAGATCGGGTGCGCCTCCCCGTCGACGTAGCCCGCGAGGTCCTCGGCGGGCCAGCCGATCTTCAGCAGGGCCTGCTTGAGGTGCCCGCGCTCGGACGGGTGGACGACGACCGTGTCCTCGTCGATGCGCGCCCCGAGCATCGGCGCGATCTTCTTCTGGCGCAGCACCTCCTCCAGCACCGCGCGGTCGTTCGCGACCATGACCAGGCCGTGCGCAGGCGAGTTCGTCAGCTGCAGGCGGCCGTAGCGGCCCATCGTGTCGACGATGTCGACCAGCAGCGGCTGCGGCACCGCGTACCGGGAGAACCGCATCAGCGCGTCGACGACCTGCTCCGCGTCATGACCGGCGGCCCTGGCGTTCCACAGCGCGAGCGGCGTGATGCGGTAGGTGTGCATGTGCTCCGGGGCGCGCTCCAGCTCGGCGAACGGAGCGATCGCCATCCGGGCCTCCGCCGCGGCCGGGTGGTCGACGTCGAGCAGAAGGGTCTTGTCGCTCTGCACGATCAAGGGGCCGTCGGTCATGCACCCCATCATCGCAGTGTTCGAGGTGGCGGCCCTGCTCGACGGCAGTGGACGCGCCCGCGCACCGCGAGCCGTGCTACCCACGGTCTCCGGACGATCACAGCAGGTACGGCCCCCGATCGTCGACTTCCAGCACCGGGGCGGGCGCGAGAAGATCGGCCGCGATGCGCTCCCCACCTGTCCGGCCACCGCTCCGGAACGCCCTGCCGCGGGAATCACACCCGGGTGTCCGGTGTGCTCGACACCCCGCCCGGCGCGGGCGCCGCCGGGCTGCAGCGGGCGAAGGAACGCATCCGCTAGCCCGATCGGGTCAATGGATACGCTCGGGAACCATTGACCGCTTCTGACCCGGACGCTCGCCGCGCGCCGACACCGCGTCGGGTGACGGTAGTGACATGGGGCGTGACCGCCCGGCTACCGCACGTCGCTGTTCAGCGACACCGGTAGGGGCGAGACGTTGTCAGCGCCGTCAGCGGCATGGCTAGACTTCAGGCCGCACGAGCCCCGACCGACACGAGGAACTCTGATCGTATCGGCATGCGGCGCGGCGGTCCCGGTCCGGGGACCACCGGCGTGTCGCAGGCCGGAGACCGCCTGGTGCACCGGCCCTCCCCCGAAGGGTCGCACCGAGCCCGACCGCACGGACCCCGACGTGAAGCTTCCCGCCCCACACCGGCCCCTGGTCGGGTGCCACCGTGCCCCAGGCCGTGACTTGGAGATGTCGCTGTGACAATGCCCGACGGGCCCGAAACCCCACCCAAGACTGCGTGGTGGCAGCCGCAGAACTGGAGTCTCCGGGTCAAGCTCGGCGTCGTGGTGCTCGTACCCGTCGTGGTGGCTCTGGTCCTCGGTGTGCTGCGGATCGCCGACCAGGCCCGCGCCGCCAACGACCTGGCCCAGGTCGACCGGGTCGCCACCGCCCAGGGACAGGTGTCCGAGCTGCTGCGCCAGCTGGAGACCGAGCGCGAGCTCGCCACTGTGTACGTGGCCGCCGACCGCGCCGGTGATCCGACCCGGTTCGACCAGCAGGCCGCCGCCGTCGACGGCGCCGCGGGCCCGCTCGAGCAGGTCGTCGCCGAGATCGGGGACGCGACCGCCAGCCAGGCCGGCACCACCGCGGCCAGCGCCCTCGGCGCGCTCGGGGAGATCCGGGCGCAGGTCCGCGCGGGCGACGTGCCCGCCTCGGTGATCGCCACCCGCTACAGCGAGGTGATCAACCCGCTGCTGCGCCTGACGGACAGCCTCAACCGCCTCGTGGTCGAGCCCGAGGTGGCCGGTCTGGGCACGGCCGTCCGCGCGCTCGTGACGGCCCGCAACGAGGCTTCGCTCCAGCAGTCGCTGATCATCGCCGCGACCACCCGGCCGGTGCCGAACCGCACCGAGGTCGCCGCCGTCCAGGGTGCCGACGCGCGGTACCTGGAGGCGCTCAACCAGTACCGGGGCGCCCTGACCGCCGAGCAGCTCTCGACCTTCGGGCAGTTCACCGGCGGCCCGGCCGAGGACGCCCGCACCGCGCTCATCACGCAGCTGGCCAACCTGCCGGACGCGCCGCCGATCGACCGCGGCCAGCTCGAGCGCACCTTCACCGACATCATCGGCCAGCTCGACAAGGCGGAGCGCGAGGTGCGCGCCGACCTGCAGGCCACCGGGCTCGCCCTGCAGAACTCGGCGAGCAACGCGGCCGGCATCAGCTCGGTCGTCCTGCTGCTCTCCCTGCTGCTGGCGGCCCTGATCGTCGTCCTGGTCGCGCGCATGCTGGTGCGCTCGCTGCGCACCCTGCGCGCCGCCGCCCTCGACGTCGCGAACCGACGGCTGCCCGAGTCGGTCGCCGCGATCCGCGCCGGCGACGGGGCCCGGCCCACGATCGTCCCGGTCCCGATCCACACCAACGACGAGATCGGCCAGGTGGCCCGCGCGTTCGACGCGGTGCACGGACAGGCGGTGGCGCTCGCCTCCGAGCAGGCCGCGCTGCAGGCGAACGTCAGCTCGATGTTCGTCAACCTCTCCCGGCGCAGCCAGGCGCTCGTCGAACGGCAGCTGCAGCTGATCGAGCAGCTGGAGTCGAACGAGCAGGACGCCGACCAGCTGTCGAACCTGTTCCAGCTGGACCACCTGGCGACCCGTATGCGGCGCAACAGCGAGAACCTGCTAGTTCTCGCCGGCACCAACCTGGCCCGGCGCAACACCGCTCCGGTGCCCCTGGTCGACGTGCTGCGCGCCGCGGTGTCGGAGATCGAGCAGTACCAGCGCATCGTCGTCCAGACCCCGCCGAACGCGACGGTCCAGGGCCGCGTCGCGAGCGACGTCGTCCACCTGCTGGCCGAGCTGCTCGACAACGCCACGAACTTCTCGCCGCCGTCGTCGCAGGTCGTCATGTCCACGACCCGCACGAACGAGGGCGCGATCGTCGTCGAGATCGTCGACCGCGGTGTCGGCATGGTCCCGAACGAGCTCGCCGAGGCGAACGCGCAGCTGTCCGGTCCGGCCTCGGTCGACCTGAACGTCTCCCGCCGCATGGGCCTGTTCGTGGTCGGCCGTCTGGCCAGCCGCCACGGCATCACCGTCCGGCTGTCGCAGAGCAGCGGCGGCGGCCTCGACACCGGTATCACCGCGACCGTCACGCTGCCGCCGGAGATCATCCCGTCGAGCGAGCCGGCCGAGTCCACCCCGCGCCCCGCGCCGCGGCCCGCCCCCGCGCCGGAGACCAACGGCGTCCAGCAGCACGCGGGCACCAACGGCACCAGCGTCGCGGGGTCGCTGTCGTCGCTGGTGGCGGGCAACGACGGCACGTCGAGCGAGTCGCTGTTCGCGACGTCGTCACCGGCCGTCAACGGGAGCAGCTCGGCCCCGCCGCTGCCCACCCGCCAGCCCGGTTCCACGCTGAACCCGGACGGCCCGCCGCGCACGGCCGACGATCCGGCCGCGCAGGCCGCCGCCGACCAGGCCGCCGCCCGGGAGGCAGAGGAGCGGCTGCGCGCCGAGCGCGAAGGCGCGCCCACGCCCGCCGCCAAGGCCGGCACCGAGAGCTCGGCGCAGCCCGCCGACCAGCCGAAGAACGGGACCGCCTCGGCGGCCACCGCGTTCGGCGCCGCCGCCGCGTTCCGCGCAGCGAGCGAGAAGGCCGCCGAGCAGCGCGCTGAACAGGCCGGCAAGGCCGCCGACGGGCTCTCGGAGAACGCGGCGGAGGCGGCGTCGGCCGAGCCGGCCGACGCCGCGGAGACGACCGAGGAAGAGAAGGCCGACCCCGCCCCCGCCGAGCCGGCGACCGAGGCAACCGCGGAGGAGGCCGCCGACCGCGACGGCGGTGCGGCCGAGGACGAGGCCCGCCCGGCCGACGCGCCGCCGCGCCGCACCCCGGGTGCCGGCCCGACACTGGCGGAGCAGTACGGCATGGGCCGCACCGCGCCGGCCCGCCCGGACCAGGCCCAGGGCGTCACCCCGGCAGGGCTGCCGCAGCGCACGCCGCGGCCCGCCCAGCCCGCGCAGCAGCCGGGTCCGGCGTTCGCCGGTGGCCCCGGCCAGCGTCCTGCGCAGTTCCTCTCGGGGCTGTACGGCACCGGCCGACCGACCAGCACTCCGGCGGACAAGGAGGCCGACCGCCCGGCGCCTGCCCAGGCGGAGGCGGCTCCGGCCGTCACCATGCCGCTGCCGGTGGTCCGGCAGGGGCAGCAGTCGGGCCAGGACGCTCAGCAGAGCGAGTCGGGCGCTGCCGCCGAGGAGCGCCCGACCGCCGCGACCGACGCCGCCCAGGCCGAAGCGCCGCAGCGCGAGGCCCCGAAGGTCGAGACGGCCCAGACCGAGGCGGGAGAACCGGAGACCGCGGAGCAGCAGCCCGCCGCCGAGCAGGCTGAATCCCCGGGCGCCGAGAGCGCCCCGGCGCCGGCCCGTCCGGCCGAGGCGGTTCCGGCCACCAAGGCGCTGCCGGTCGCAGGCGGCCAGCAGGCCGTCTCCGCCCAGGCGGCGTCGAACGGGGCTGCCGCGCCCGCAGCTTCCGGGGAGAACACGACCGGCGGGGCGTCCCCGTCCGGCACGGCGCTGTTCGCCGCCGCGAACCCGGCGGCCGCGCCCTCGGCCACGCAGTCTCCGACCCCGGCCGCGCCGCAGCAGCAGGCCCCGTCGGCAGACGACGGCGACGGGCTCGGCGAAACCACGCCGATCTTCGAGGAGATCGCGTCGGCGTGGTTCCGGTCGAACCGCTCGGTGCCGGTCACGTGGGACACCGACCCGGCACCCGCGCCGCCTGCCCCTGCAGGCAACGGCGTGCCGTGGCAGCCGCCGCAGCCGAAGCCGACGCCGCGCCCGGCGAGCAGCTTCGGTCCGCTGCCGCAACCGGGCGCCGCGGTGCGCCCGCCGCAGCCGGCCGTCCCGGCGCAGCAGCAGGGCCCGGCGCAGCCCCCGTTCGCGCCCCCGCCGCAGCCGTTGCAGCCGTTGCAGCAGCCGCAGCCGGTGCCCGACGCCGGGTTCGCCAGTGCTGCGGACGAGGGCTGGCGGCGTGCCGAGGGCGTCGCGAACGAGCAGCCGGAGGAGATGACGCCCGCCGGGCTGCCCAAGCGTCGTCCGCGGGCCCGGCTGGTGCCGGGCAGCGCGGGTTCGGCGGTCCTCGCCGCTCCGCCCTCGGCCGCGCGCAGCGCCGAGAACATCCGTGGCCGGCTGTCGGCCTACCAGCGCGGTGTGCAACGAGGCCGGGTCAGCCAGAACCGGCCCGATGCCTACCCCGGCCCGAAGACCACGGGCGATCACGATGAGGAGTCGTCATGACCACCCCCCGCACTCAGCCGAGCGATCTCGGTTGGGCCATCACGAAGTTCACCAGGGACACGCCCGGGGTGGCGCACGCGATCGTCGTCTCCGCCGACGGGCTACTGCTGACCGCGTCGGACCGGCTGCCGCGTGACCGCGCCGACCAGCTCGCCGCGGTCGCGTCGGGTCTGGTCAGCCTCACCCAGGGCGCGGCCCGCTGCTTCGAGGCGGGCCAGGTCCGCGAGACGATGGTCGTCATGGACGGCGGCACCGTGCTGCTGATGTCGATCAGCGACGGGTCGAGCCTCGCGGTGCTCGCGTCCCGCGACTGCGACCTGGGGCTCGTCGGGTTCGAGATGGCGAACCTGGTGGGCCGGCTGGGCGCTCTGCTCACCCCGGAGCTGAGGTCGGAGCTGCAGGGCACGATGGGCTACTAGCCTCGAAGATCGCCCCGCGTGTACCCGACCGCATGAGACCGGCAGAAGGAAGGTGACGTCCGATGACCCCCGGTTCCGACGACGACCGGTCTGGCACGGAGCCGACTTTCGCCGACATCATGAACGGTTTCAGCTTCGACGCCGGCCGCTCTCCGCGCCGTCGGCGTTGGGGCCGTCGCCGGGAGGCGGAGGAACCCGCCCGTGACACCGGCGCCGTGCCCGTCCCGGCACCTGCACCGGCGCCCGACCCGGCTTCCGACCCGATCCCCCACCCCCGCACCGAGGAGACCAGCGTGACGACGGCAGGTCCGCCGACCACTCCGCTGGTGATCCCCGTGGTGGAGGACAACGAGCCGGCCCAGCCGTCGGCCGTGCGCCCGTACACGTGGACGCGTGGGCGCACCAAGTCCGGCATGGACCTGGAGATCGAGACGCTCGTCTCGACCAGCCAGCGCGGCCGGGACCAGATCGGTCTGTTGCAGGTGGAGCACCGCGCAGTCGCCGAGCTGTGCACAGAGACCCGGTCCGTTGCCGAGGTCGCCGCTCTCCTGAAGTTGCCGCTCGGTGTCGCCCGCGTCCTGCTGGGTGACATGGCAGGGCTGGGCGTCGTCACCGTGCACCAGACCACCGGCAGTACCGGCAGCACGCCGGACTTGGCCCTGATGGAAAGGGTGTTGAGTGGACTCCGTCGACTCTAGTTATCCGATGCGCGTGGGTCCGCCGCGCGAGATCGCGACGCAGGCCACGATATCGGCGAAGATCGTCGTTGCCGGTGGGTTCGGCGTCGGGAAGACGACGTTCGTCGGCTCCGTCTCGGAGATCATGCCGCTGACCACGGAAGCGGTGATGACCGAGGCGAGCGCGGCGCACGACGACCTCTCTGCGACCCCCAACAAGCGCACCACCACGGTCGCGATGGACTTCGGCCGGGTGTCGCTGGACGCCGATCTGATCCTGTACCTGTTCGGCACCCCGGGCCAGCACCGCTTCTGGTTCATGTGGGACGACCTGGTGCGGGGCGCGATCGGCGCCGTGGTCCTCGTGGACACCCGTCGCCTGGCCGACTCGTTCGCCGCGATCGACTTCTTCGAGGACCGCGGGCTGCCCTACATCGTCGGCCTCAACTGCTTCGACGGCATCCTGCACCACCGCATCGAAGACGTCCGCGAGGCGATGTCGATCGACGAGTCGATCCCGATCGTCAAGTGCGACGCCCGCCAGCGGGAGTCGACCAAGCAGACTCTGATCACGCTGGTCGAGCACGCTATGCAGGCCCGCATGGCGGCCGGCGCCCGCTGACGGCCACCGAGCCCGGACGCAACGAACGGCACTTTCGTCCACTCCGGGTGGACGAAAGTGCCGTTCGTTGCGTTCGGGGACTAATCTGCGGGTCGTCAACCTCGCGTGTGGAGGACCCGACATGGCGTACACCGTGGGCTTCACGAACGTCTCGACCGTCGGCCTGGAGTCCTCTCCCGTCGCGGAGGCTCTGGCCGGCCTGCGCGCGAACGAGGCCCGCTACTTCAAGAACAAGTACGGCCACGTCTTCACCACCCGCCCAGCGAGCGAGGCCGAGTACGTCGTCGACTGGGTGCACAAGATCCTTCAGGAGGAGCGCGGCATCACCATCTCCTCGCCACCGCTCGAAGCGACGGAGTTCCAGGTCGAGAACACCCGCTGGGCCTACGTGTTCTACGAGAACGGCCTGTCGGTGAACGTGCTGTACGCGCTCGACGACGGCGGCAAACGCGCCGTCGGCTTCAAGCTGTCCGACGGCATGGAGGTGCCGGCCGAGCTGGCGGACTTCAGGT
This sequence comes from Pseudonocardia thermophila, assembly GCF_900142365.1. GTDB lineage: Bacteria > Actinomycetota > Actinomycetes > Mycobacteriales > Pseudonocardiaceae > Pseudonocardia > Pseudonocardia thermophila. Next base: position 169,593 of record NZ_FRAP01000005.1, read on the forward strand.
TCGCCCGGCAGAAGTCGAAGCTGGCGGGGACGATCCGCGGGTCGTTCTTCGTGATCAAGAACGAGTACTGACCGGCGCCGGGCGCTGCTCCAGAGCCGATCCGGGGAGGCACCCCGTCCCCGGGCCCTCGCCGGAGTCCTGCTCCGGACCCGAGTCTCCCTCGGGTGGAGCCTTCGCTTCGCTCAGCTCCCCCTGGGCGCTGCTGGCACACGCATTGGTACGGGATACGGATACGTGCCGATCTTGACGAAAAAACCATTTGCCCGCCAGGAAATAGCAGCACAGCAACTTTCCAGAAACCCTCATCACCGTCCACCACTGCCGCTCCCGCGCCCGCCCAAAATTGTCGGTACCCGTTCCTGCACTCCGAACATGAACGCCGACCGAACGCAATCCCGCTTCGCCTTGGTTACATCCCTGACTGCCGAGATCAACACCAAACACGCCGAACTCGCCACCGCGTTACGCATGCCACCAAGACCGGCTCACCGCGATCACTCCAGCCCCACGGGCCAGTCGAGTCCCACCGCATCGTGCGGCTCCGCACCGAGATCTCCACCGGCTCGCTGCCCGCCGGCAGCGTCGTGCTCCGCCTCCGCCCCACACGCGCCACGGACCAGCGATGCCTGAGCCTGACCCTCGAGCGCCACGGGAAGAGCCCCCTCACCGCGTGGACTCGGGTCCCGGGGTGAGGGACCCAGCGGGTCAGGCTGGGGCGTTTGCCTGGCCACGGACTGCTTCGGCGACACCGTGCGCGTTGCGCCCTCTGCTCCCATTCGTCGTGTCGATCAGGGCCTGTCAGCGGCAGGCGAGCAGCCAGGCGCGATGAGTCGGGTCGTTTCCGCAGTGGCGCCGACCGGTACCTGGGTGTCGTAGGCGGTGCCGCATGGAGCGAGTCGAGGTGCACGTGGACTCGGCGACCGCCGCCTACCTGCGGGATGACGCCCGTCGACGCGGTGCGTCGGTCGCTGACGCCGCGGCGCACCGGCTGCGCGACCTGGCCCTGGCCGACTCGGTGCGCCTGCACGCTGAGCGCCTTCCAGAGCAGTTCTGGCAGGACGCGGTGGCCGAGTCCGCAACCGCATCCAGCACCTGACACGATCACCGCGTACGCCGCGGCGAAGTCTGGACCTACCGACCGGTCCCTGAGCGGCCGGACCCGTCCCGACTCCGGTTGATCGTCTCCAACGACGCATCAACCGCGACGAGCCACTGCCAACCGTGCGTGGCCGGCACGTCCTCGAGATCGATCCCGGTGGCCTGCTCAGCGTCCGCCTCAGGGTCCTACGGCTGGACGTCTGCCATGACCTCCGAACTCGTGCTGCGGTCGCGGCTGGGCGAGCCGGTGGGCACCGCGACCGCCGAGGAGGTGGAAAGCGGTCGAGGTCGCGCCCGCCGCCGTGTACGGTCTGCCCCGCTGACCCGGGGCGGGCAAGTCGCGTTCCGCGCTGCGCGCATCGCAGGGGCAGCGCGCCCTGCGACGCGGAGCGCTCACCCGGGCGAACCTGACTGAACGGGGAGAGGCGGCAGCAGCCCGCGCTCCCGGCGGGCGCCTACCCAGTTCGGCCTGCGGTACCGGTAGCGATCGGCAGGCGCTCAGGCGCGCTGCGCCCCGGGGGCGGCCTCATTACCCCGACAGCGTTGTTTCCGGGGATTTCCGGGTTTCGAATGCCTCCCGCGGAGCTTCCGCACGAAACACTTCACCCCCTTCGCAGCACGCCGACCTCGAACGCTTCGGCCCGTAAATCAGCAGCGATCCCCACCAGGTCAGCCCAGCAGATGACCTGCTCAACCGCGCTGCCGAGGACACCATCGCCGGCGTCCGTGCCCACAGCGCACGAGCGCGCACCGATAATTCGAGCACAGCGCCGAACACCCCTCGATACCGCGAGGAATGAGCGCCACCGTCGCTCGCCGCTCACGACGCGGCGCAGAGACAGGGATGTGGAAACGCTTTTCTCGGCGCAGCGGGCGAGTGACGGTGGCGCTGCCCGGCCACCCGAGCGAGCTCCGAGGTCCGGGTGAAGCCCCAGCGGAAGGAGGCCGGGGCGAAGCCCCGGCCGATCACACCGACTCGTCCACCAACGAGATCGACGTGATCCGGTGCAACGGCACCCGATGCACCCCACCGTGCACCGAGTCCCACCCCTCGACGACGCCACCGCCGACGCTCGTCGGCTCCAGCACCCGCTCCCCCGCGACGCCGTGCCCGTCGACGAAGCCGATCCACACCCGCCGCCGTTCGGCGGCGGCGTGCCGCAGCAGATCGATCGTCGATCCGTTGGCGTACGCCTCCGCCGCCCGGCGCATCCCGACGAGTGCCTCCCCCGCCCGCATGCGCGAGATGAGCGAGGCGATCTGCTCGTCCCCGAGCTCCCGCGGCGCGCGGTCCCCGGGGCGCCGGCGAGGTGCCGTCCGCCGCCCGCGTTCGGTGAGGTCGAGCACGACCCCACCGGTGTCCTCCGCGGTCGGTGTGAAGCCGGCTTCCTTGAGCCCGTTCATCACCTCGACGAGCGGCAGCGAGCTCACGGCCACCGTCGGCGCGATCCGCCGCAGCTCCAGGTCCTCCGCCACCGGACTGTTCATGACCTCGGCGATGAGGATCTCGTCCTCGGACCGCAGGAACGACGCAGCGGTGCCTGCCCGGAGCCGGCCGTGCCGCCGCGCCACGTCGTCGATCAGGTAGGTGAGCCCCTGCGGAACCGGGGTGGCCGACCGCGTGGCTAGCAGTTCGTGCAGCTCCTCACGGGTCCGTCCGGCGTCGAGGGCCCGGCGGATGGTGTCCTCGGTGAACCGGAAGACGGTGGCCCCGCCGGACGACTCGACCTGGGCGACGAGCTCCAGTTCGTGGGCGAGATCGGTCGCGAGCGGCCCGGGCGCGACCGCGGTGAGGTCCGCCTGCAGCAGTACGTGGTCGACGGGTTCTGGCAGCACCGAGCGGACGGCGGGGATCAGTCGGGCGTCGCCGTCGAGCAGAGCCCGGCCGGGCGTGGAGAGCGCATCGTGGGCGACGATGCCGAGCACGGTGGCCTCGGAGAGCGCCCAGTGCACTACGTCGTCGCGCAGCCGGCCGCCGCGCCGGGGTGCCCGCCAAGCCAGGAGCCGGGCCAGCGCCTCTGGCGAGCCAGGGGCGGTGCCGGGCGGGAGCTCGGCGAGCCCGGCCAGCACCCGGCGGCGGTCCCGGGGCGCGGTGGGGCGCCGCACGCCGTCGGAGAGCACGCCGATCGGTCTGCCCTGGTCGTCCTTGGTACCGGCCAGGCCGGGCTGGCGGGGCAGGTCCAGCCACGCCTTGGCGAGCGCGGCCCAGCGCATCTCGGGGCCGCCGAGCGCCCATTCGTCGACGACGGTGGTGGGCACCCACTCGGGAGTGATCGAGTCGGTCGGGGCGATCAGGTCGGCGCCGACCGCCACCTCGATGAGCAGTGCGGCCACGGACTCCTCGACGCCCATCTCGCGGGCGGTGCGGCGCAGCTCGCGCACGCCCAGCCCGCCGGAGCGCAGCACCGGCGGCGGGGTGCGGCCCCAGAAGTCGATGAGGAGGTCGATCTGGCGCAGCACCTCCAGGACCGCGCCGCCCGCGGTGCGGTCGACGACCTCCACGGACTGCTCGCGCTCGTCCAGCGGCGGCGGGGTGACGTCGAGGTTGCCCATCGGCCGGTCGCCGCGCAGGGCGAGCCCGACCTGGCGGGGCAGCTCCACCGTCTCGTCGTCGATGCGCAGCAGCAGGCCCTTGTCGACGAGCCGGGCGACGGGACCCTCCTTGCCGGCGCGGGAACGGCCGACGGGCGGCCCGGCGGCGAGCGCATCGAGCACGCGGCGCTCCTCGTCGTCGACGGCGGCGAGCAGCTCGGGCAGCTCCGGGGACGCGGCAGGTCCCTTCGCGACCCGGCCGAGCCCGCCGGGATGGCGCGGCACGACGTCCCGCGCGGAGGGCACGAGCTGCAGCTCGCTCTCCGGGCCCCACACCAGCAGCCGGTCCCGCAGGGCCGACAGCGCAGCCGTGAGCACGTCATCGGGCACGTCCGGGCCCAGGAGACGGGCGATCTCGCTCCGCGCCACGGGCGTCCGGTCGGCGTCGGCGAGGACCATAGCCTCGAGCACGGCCAGCGCCACCCGGTCAAGATCGTCGCAGGCGCGATGCACCGAAGCCCGCACGGCGGCCCGCGTGGCCAGCACGGTGAGGTCGGCGGGCGGCGGCACGCTCAGGTCGGGGCGCAGCCGCAGGACGGCGGCGAGCAGCTCGTCGTCCTGGGCACGAAGCCAGTCGACCAGGGTGGTGGGCATCGCCTCCACGGTAGCCGCTGCCGTAGGCGATACTTCTCGGTAGATCCGCAAGAGCAGGAGGACGTCGTGGCCAAGCACGTGAAGTCGGAGCGCATCGACCCGACCTGGCCGGTGCCGCCGGATGAGGGGCACGCCGTCACGGAGCTCGCCGCTTCGATGCAGGGGTCGCTGTCGCCGTTCGGCGACGTCCAGTTCCCGGTGGATGAGGTGCCGTACGAGCACCCCGTCACGGAGCTGAACCAGTAAGCGCGGGGCTGCTGCTCGCGGCGGGCGCGGGGCGGCGGATGGGCCGCCCCAAGGCGCTCGTCGAGCTCTCCGGCGAGCCGCTCGTCGTCCGTGCGGTGCGGGTGCTCGCCGACGGTGGAGCCGCGCCGATCCTCGTCGTGGTCGGCGCGGCCGCCGATGAGGTCCGTGCGGTGCTGCCGCCGGACGTGCACGTGGTGGAGGCCGCCGACTGGGCGGCCGGGATGGGTGCGTCGCTCAAGGCCGGGTTGGCCGCGCTCGAGGCGCTGGAGCCCGTGCCGGACGCGGTCGTGGTGCACCTGGTCGATCTGCCGGGCATGACGGCCGCTGCCGTGGCGCGGCTCGCCGACGGCGCAGGACCGGCGAGCCTGCGCCGGGCCGCCTACGCGGGACGCCCGGCGCACCCGGTCGTGCTGGGCCGGGAGCACTGGGCGGGCGTGGCGGCCCGGGCGCACGGTGACTCGGGGGCACGCGGCTACCTGGCCGGGCACCCGGCGCTGGAACTGGTGGAGTGCGGTGACGTCGCCGCACCGGACGACGTGGACACCCCCGAACAGCTCGAGCGCGTGCTCAGAGGGTGATGCGCATCCCCGGGAAGATTCGGTCCGGGGCGCCGGCGAGCGCGGGGTTCTTCGCCACGATCGCCTTCCAGCCTCCCTTGATCCCCTTGGCAGCGGCGATCTTGGCGAGGGTGTCACCCGGCTGCACGACGTAGTTGCCGGACGTGGGCGCGGCCGGGGCGGCCGAGATGTTCTTGGCGACGACCCGCTTGTTCGGTTCGGCCACACCCGAGGCGCCGATCTTCTTCGAGCAGGACGGCCAGGCCTTCCAGCCCTGGACCGCCAGCACCCGCTCAGCGACGGCGATCTGCTGCTCCCGGCTGGCCTGGTGCGGCATACCGGTGCCGCCGAAGGCCCGCCACGTGCTCAGGCTGAACTGGAGCCCGCCGTAGTACCCGTTACCGGTGTTGATGTTCCACCGACCGCCGCTCTCGCACTGGGCCAGACGGTCCCAGACCGAGTCGGGGGCGGCGAAGGCCGGGGTCGACATGCCGATGAACGGGGCACCGGCAACGGCGCCGGCCAGGGCGGTGCGGGCGATGGTGCGTCCGGTCGTGCTGGGTGCGCGATGACGTCCGCGGTACCGAGCCATCAGATGGACTCCGGGCGCTGCGCGTCGATCTCCCGACCGGCTCGTGCCGGTCATCGGCGGCCGGGGAGCGCCGCCTCGATCGCCCTGTCCCGCGCGAGGTTCGTGAGGCTACGGGGGTCCGCCGACCGCCGGACAGGGGAGCGCTGCGGTCGCCGGGGCACCACCGGTCCGGGGAGCTGACCGGGTGGCCGCGGAGCACGCTACGTCGATCCGGCCGACGCGTAAACACGGCGTGTCGTGATCACGGCCAGATCACGAATTCGTCCGAACAGCCCAATCGGGTGACGTCGTCGCTGGCAGTAGCGGTTGGGCCGACCGCCGCGAGCGACCGATCGGCGTTGCTCGATAGTGACGCAGATCACTCGCAGATCGTGACATCGGCCACGGGAACCCGGACATACGGCGCACCACGGCGGCCACGCGCCGCCTGAGCGCACACGGCGCGCCCGGCGGGCACTATGGTCCGGCGCGTGGAACTGACCCACGTCGATGCCGCGGGCGCCGCCCGGATGGTGGACGTGTCCGGCAAGGACGCCACCGTCCGCACGGCGGTCGCGACCGGCACGCTGCGCACGACCCCCGAGGTGATCGCGCTGCTGCGCCGCGACGGTCTGCCGAAGGGCGACGCGCTGGCCACGGCCCGCATCGCCGGGATCATGGGCGCGAAGCGCACCCCCGACCTCGTCCCGCTCTGCCACCCGATCGCGATCACCGGAGTGACCGTGGACCTGGAGCCGGGAGAGGCCGAGGTGCGGATCACCGCGACGGTCCGCACGACCGGCCCGACCGGCGTGGAGATGGAGGCACTGACCGCCGTCGCGGTGACCGGGCTCACGCTGCACGACATGGTGAAGGCCGTCGACCCGGCCGCCGTCCTCGATCACGTGCGGCTGGAGCGCAAGGAGGGCGGCAAGACCGGGGTGTGGACGCGACCGGAGGACCGGTCGTGAGGTCCGCAGCAGTGATCACGGCGTCCAACCGCGCCGCCGCCGGGGTGTACCCGGACCGCAGCGGCCCGGTGATCGTGGCGTGGCTGCGCGAGCGCGGCTTCGACTGCGCGGACCCGACCGTCGTGCCCGACGGCGATCCGGTCGGCGAGGCGATCCGGGCCGCGGTGGCCGCCGGCGCCGACCTGGTGATCACCACCGGCGGTACGGGGATCTCGCCGACGGACCGGACGCCCGAGGTGACCAAGGCCCTGCTCGACTACGAGGTGCCCGGCCTGGCCGACGCGATCCGCGCGGCCGGGGCGCCGATGGTGCCGACAGCGGTGCTCTCCCGCGGCGTGGCCGGGGTGATCGGCCGCACACTGGTGGTGAACCTGCCCGGTTCCACCGGCGGTGTCCGGGACGGGCTCGGCGTGCTCGACGGGGTGCTCGACCACGCCATCGACCAGCTGCGCGGAGGAGATCACCGATGACCGCCGAAGTCCTGCGGGCCACCGTCGTCGAGGAACCGCTCGACGTCGAGGAGCACGCCCGACTGGTCGACCACCCGGCCGCCGGCGCAGTCGTGACGTTCTCCGGCGTGGTGCGTGACCACGACGGCGGCAAGGCCGTGCGCGGGCTCAACTACAGCGCGCACCCGACTGCGGCGAAGGTCGTCGCGGAGATCGCGGCGGAGATCGCCGCGTCCGCGGAGGGGGTGCGAGCGATCGCGGTGAGCCACCGAGTGGGTGACCTCGCGATCGGCGACGTGGCGCTGGCCTGCGCGGTCGCCGCGGATCACCGCGCCGAGGCGTTCGCCACCTGCTCGCTGCTGGTGGAGGAGGTCAAGAAGCGGCTGCCGGTCTGGAAGCACCAGCTGTTCGCCGACGGCACCGACGAGTGGGTGAACTCGGCCTGACCCGGAACGCCCGGCAGCCGCCCGCACAGGAGTGCGAGCGGCTGCCGGGTCTTCGGAGGGGACGAAGCGAGGCCTGCCTACGGCGACCGTGCGAGCAGGGTCAACCACCGCGCTCGCGCAGCGCCGGAGGAACGACCATCGATCAGCGCAGGTCCAGCTGCTGACCCACCTTCAGCAGGTGCGGGCTCGAGAGCACGTCGCGGTTGCGCTCCCAGATGGCTTTCCAGCCACCGGGGACGTTCTGCTCGACCGCGATCTTGCTGAGGGTGTCGCCGGGGCGGACGATGTAGTCGGCTCCGTTCTTGGCCACCGGCTTGGCGGCAGCGGGCTTGGCGGCGGGCTTGGCGGCAGCGGGCTGGGTCGTCTTGGCGACCACGCGCTTGTTCGGCTCGGCGGCGCCCGAAGCGCCGATCTTCTTCGAGCAGGACGGCCAAGCCTTCCAGCCCTGGACCGCCAGCACCCGCTCAGCGACGGCGATCTGCTGCTCCCGGCTGGCCTGGTGCGGCATGCCGGAGCCGCCGAAGGCCCGCCACGTGCTCAGGCTGAACTGCAGGCCACCGTAGTAGCCGTTACCGGTGTTGATGTTCCACCGGCCGCCGCTCTCGCACTGGGCCAGACGGTCCCAGACCGAGTCGGGGGCGGCGTCGGCGGTACCCGCGAGAGCAACCGGAGTCCCGACCACCACCGCACCTGCGATTGCGAGCTGCAGCAGTTTCCGGCCGGCGTTTCCAGGTCGACGCGTCATGAGTGACTTCTCCAAACGCACCTGACGAGGAGGACTCGCACGTCGGGGCGGGGGTCATAGCCCACGTGCGATCCCGGTCGCCGCCGCGCGGCCGGGGTCCGGCCGGCGGCTGTATGCGCCTCGTGTCCTGCCCCGTCTTCTGGCTCGACGGACCGGAGCCGCGGGGCAGGACCACGGCGCGACGGCTCCGGATGGCATTTCCGACCGCTCGGGGGAACGGCCGACCGAGAACGCTACGGGCGGGTCCCCGCATTTCGTCAATCGCCGGCCAGGTGAGCGCGATCACGATTACGGAAGAATTACATCGTTGTTCTTAGCGTTTCTCCAGGTCATAAGGCTGAGATCACGACAAGATAACGTTCCGATAAACTACCTCCAACCCGGAAGTATTTCGGGATGGAGGCTTGTCTTGCCGCCCCGCCACCGCGTCACGTACGGTCCGACCTGACCGAGTGGCTCACACGAGGTGGCCGCCGGTCTGTGCGTCCGTCATGCTGGACTGGTGCAGGATCCGACCTCGTCCCCCACCGCGCTGGCCGCCGCACTGCGCGAGACCGGCTACCTCGCCGACGACGGCCTCGCGACCGCGGCGTTCCTCGCCATGCGGATGAACCGGCCGCTCTTCTGCGAGGGCGAGCCCGGCACCGGCAAGACCGCGCTCGCCCAGGCGCTGGCGCAGGTGCTGGGCGCTGAGCTCATCCGCCTGCAGTGCCACGAGGGCATCGACGCGTCCCAGGCCCTCTACGACTGGGACTTCCCCCGCCAGCTGCTCCACCTGCGGTCGCTGGAGGCCAGTGCGGCCGCGTCCGGGGAGAAGCTGGACGCCGAGGCGGTCGAGGCGTCCCTGTACGACCAGCGCTTCCTGCTCGCCCGGCCGATCCTGCGCGCCCTGCGGACGAGCCCGTCCGTCCTGCTGGTCGACGAGATCGACCGCGCCGACGACGAGTTCGAGGCGTTCCTGCTGGAGGTGCTCACCGAGCACGCTGTGACGATCCCCGAGCTCGGCGAGGTCAAGGCCGAGACGCCGCCCGTGGTCGTCCTCACCTCCAACCGCACCCGCGAGGTGCACGACGCGCTGAAGCGGCGCTGCCTCTACCTGTGGCTCGACCACCCGGACCTGGCCCGCGAGATCGAGATCCTCCGCTCGCGGATCCCGGGCATCCCGGAGCGGCTGGCCACCGAGGTCGCCACGGCCGTGCGCAAGATCCGCCAGACGGAGCTGCTCAAGCCGCCGGGTGTCGCAGAGTCCTTGGACTGGGCCCGCGCGCTGCAGCTCGTCGGTGCCCGCCACCTCGACATCGAGAGCGCTGCCGCCACCCTCGGGGCGGTCCTCAAGTACCGCGAGGACGCCGACCGGGTGCGCGCGCAGCTCGACACCCTCCTGGCCTCCTGAACCGTGCCCGCGCCGGTCACCGTCGACGAGGACCCGATCGCCGCGCTGGTCGGGTTCACCGTCGTGCTGCGCCACGCCGGGTTGAACATCACGACCGACCGGGTCACCGCGTTCCTGTCGGCCGTGGACCAGCTCGACGTGACCAGCCGAGTGCAGACGTACTGGGCCGGACGGCTCACGCTGTGCAGCGATCCGGACGACCTGCCGCGGTACGACCGGGCGTTCGCCGACTGGTTCACCCCACCCCGCGAGGGCAGCGGCGGCACCGAGCTGATCGACCAGCGCAAGCCGCCGCCGCCCAAACTGGCCGCGCTGACCTCACCGAACGGCCAGGGTGAATCGGACGACTCCGAGGGCGATGAGGAGGAGCAGTTCCTGGCCCGCGCATCGGGCAACGAGGTGCTGCGCCACCGCGATCTCGCCGAGCTCTCCCCCGCCGAGCGCGAACACCTGCGCAGGCTCCTGGCACTGCTGAAGCCCGACCCGCCGCAGCGGCCGTCGCGGCGGCTGCACCCGGCACGGCGCGGGTTCTCCGACGCGCACCGTACGCTGCGGGCCGCGCTGCGCAACGGCGGCGAGATCCGCGAGCTGCGCAAGCGCGACCACTCCGTCCGCCCGCGCAAGGTCGTGCTGCTCATCGACGTGTCCGGCTCGATGGAGCCGTACGCCGACGCGCTGCTGCGGTTCGCCCACGTCGTGGTGCGGCGCGCCCCCGCGTCGACGGAGGTGTTCACGATCGGCACCCGGCTCACCCGGGTCACCCGCGAGCTGCGGATGCGCGACCCCGAACGGGCGCTGGCGGCCACCGGCCGCGCCATCCCTGACTGGTCCGGCGGCACCCGCCTCGGCGAGGTGCTGCGCGCGTTCATCGATCGCTGGGGCCAGCGCGGTGCCGCGCGGCGGGCCGTGGTCGTCGTCTTCTCCGACGGCTGGGAGCGCGGTGACACCGAACTGCTCGGTTCGCAGTGCGCACGGCTGGCCCGGCTCGCCCACAAGGTCGTGTGGGTCAACCCGCACGCCGGCAAGGACGGCTACGCGCCGATCCAAGGGGGAATCGTCGCGGCGCTGCCACACTTGAACCAGTTACTGGCGGGCCACAGCTTGGCCACGCTGGAGAAGCTGCTCGAGGTGATGGCCTCGAGCGACGGAGGCCGAGTGACGAGGCGGTGACAGGGAATGCGTGACGTGCTCCCGAAGCTCGAGGAGTGGTGGTCCAAAGGTGAACCCGTCGCGCTCGCCACGGTCGTCGGCACCTATTCGTCGGCTCCTCGCCAACCCGGCGCGTCGATGCTCGTCGGCGCCAACGGCGAAGCCGTCGGTTCGGTGTCGGGCGGCTGCGTCGAGGGTGCGGTCTACGAGCTCGGCCAGCAGGTGCTCGCCGACGACCGGCCCGTGCTGCAGCGCTACGGCGTGTCCGACGACGACGCGTTCTCGGTCGGGCTGACCTGCGGCGGGATCATCGACATCTTCGTCGAGAAGGTCACGCCCGAGGCGTTCCCCGAGCTGGGCACCGTGGCCGAGGCCGTGCGCAACGAGGAGCCGATCGCGGTCGCCACCGTGACCTCCGGGCCGGCGGAGCGGCTCGGCAAGCGGCTGATCGTGCGTCCCGACTCGGTGCTGGGCAGCACCGGCTCGCCGCGGCTCGACGACGCGCTGCGCGACGACGTGCGCGGCCTGCTCGACGCCGGCCGCAACGCCACCCTCTCCTACGGGGTCGACGGGCAGCGTCGCGGCGAGGGCCTGACGGTGTTCGTCGAGTCGTTCGCCCCGCCGCCGCGCATGATCGTGTTCGGCGCGATCGACTTCGCCGCAGCCGTCGCGAAGATCGGCAACTTCCTCGGCTACCGGGTGACGGTCTGCGACGCCCGGCCCGTGTTCGCCACCGCGTCCCGGTTCCCGGGCGCCAACGAGGTCGTCGTCGAGTGGCCGCACCGGTACCTGAAGGCGGAGGCCGAGGCCGGACGGATCGACGGGCGCACCGCGCTGTGCGTGCTCACCCACGATCCGAAGTTCGACGTGCCGCTGCTGGAGGTCGCGCTGCGACTGCCCGAGGTCGGCTACATCGGGGCCATGGGCTCCCGCCGAACCCACAACGACCGCATCCAGCGGCTCAAGGAGCGCGGCATCACCGACGAGGAGATCGCCCGCATGTCCAGCCCGATCGGGCTGGACCTCGGAGCCCGCACGCCCGAGGAGACCGCGGTGTCGATCGCGGCCGAGATGATCGCCAAGCACTGGGGCGGCGCCGGGATCCGGCTCGCCGAGCGGGACGGCCCGATCCACGCCGCTCCCTGACCGGGGCGTGCGCAGACGGTCACTCCGCGTACTGTAGACACCCGCCATGCGCATCTACGCGGAGCGACCGTTTCGCATCCTCCGGCAGTTCCTGTCCGACGTGCTGGCCATCGGCTGGGTCGTCGTGGTGGTCCTCGCCGCGCTGGCCGTGCGCGAGGTGATCCTGCGCCTGCAGGGCCCGGCGACCGCGCTGGCCGACGCGGGCGAGTCGATACGGAACGTGTTCGACGGGGCGGCCCGCACCGCGGGCGGCGTGCCGTTCGTCGGCGGTGAACTGTCGTCGGCGCTGGGCGCCGGGGCCGGGGCCGGGGACCGCATCGCCGAGGCCGGGCGCGAGCAGGCCGAGACGATCGCGGCCGTGGCCACCGGCACCGCCGTGCTGGTGATCGTGATCGGGATCCTGCCGGTGCTGTTCGTGTGGCTGCCGCTGCGGGTCCGCTACGCCCGGCTGGCCAGCGCCGCGGTCGCCGTCCGCGGGCTCGACGACGACCTGCTGGCGCTGCGCGCGATCACCCGTCAGCCCGTGCGGCGGCTGCTCAAGGTGTCGGCCGATCCGGCAGCGGCGTGGCGCAAGGGCGATCCCGAGGTGGTGGCGGGCCTGGCGACGCTGGAGCTGCGCCGGCTCGGGCTGCGCAAGCCGTGACCTACTCGTCGAACGGCGGGGTCTTCGGCGGCGGAGCGGGCTCCTTCACCACCGGCCGCGGGACGCGCGGCAACTCCTCGTCGCACCCGCCGCTCCCGCCTACCCGGATGAACGCCGCGATCACCAGGCTGATCAACAGGGAGCCGAGGAGCACGGCGAGTACCCAGAAGATCACCCACAGCGCCGTGCTCACCGGTCCTGCCGCCCTTTCAGTCAGGCGAGCCTAACCCAGGATCAGCCGTCGCGGTGAGAGGTTTGGGGGATGCCGCTCTTCTCGTTCGAGGGCCGCGCGCCCACCGTGCACCCGTCGGCGTTCATCGCTCCGACGGCCACCCTCGTCGGCGACGTCCGGGTCGAGGCCGACGCGTCCATCTGGTACAACGCCGTGCTCCGCGCGGACTTCGGGCCGATCATCGTGCGAGCGGGCGCCAACGTGCAGGACGGCAGCGTGCTGCACGGCGGCGACGATCCGGTCACCGAGATCGGGCCCGGCGCCACCGTCGGCCACCTGTGCGTGGTCCACGGCTGCGTGGTCGGCGCCGAGGCGCTGATCGGCAACGGCGTCACCGTGCAGGACGGCGCGCGGATCGGCGCCCGCGCCCTCGTCGGTGCCGGCGCGACCGTCCCTCCCGGCACGGTCGTCCCCGACGGACAGCTCTACCTCGGCGGCCCCGGGCAGGTGAAGGGGCCGCTCACCCCGGGTGCGCGGTGGTGGGTCGACACCAACCCGGCGACCTACCGGGAGCTCGCGAGGCGGCACCGCGACGGCGTGCAGCCGGTGTGATGTCGCTGGTGTGATGTCGCTGGTGTGATGTCGAAGAGCGCGGGCCGGCTCCGACCGGAGGGTGCACACCTCAGGAAGGAGCATTCGATGACCCGCGTGACCTGTGACCTGGCCGTCTCCCTGGACGGGATCGTGGCGGGCCCGAACCAGCGCGCCGACGCCCCGTTCGGCGACGGGCTCGGCGCCGACGGGCACGACATGCACCGCTGGATGCTCGACGAGGCCGAGGAGCACGCCGCGGAGCTGGCCGCGATCACCGAGGCCGGCGCGTACATCATGGGCCGCAACATGTTCGGCCCCGGCCGCGGCGAGTGGGACCTGTCGTGGACCGGGTGGTGGGGCCCCAACCCGCCCTACCACGCCCCGGTGTTCGTGCTCACCCACTACGAGCGCGCGCCACTGGTGATGGAGGGCGGCACGACGTTCCACTTCGTCACCGAGGGACCGCAGGCCGCGCTGAAGCTCGCCCGCGAGGCGGCGGGCGAGCGCACCGTCGCGATCGCCGGCGGCGCTTCCACGGTGAACCAGTACCTGTCGATCGGTGCGATCGACGAGCTGCGCCTGCACGTCGTGCCGCTCGTCGTCGGGCAGGGGGAACGGTTGTTCGCCGGGGTCGGGCGGGTGCAGCTGCGGCTGGCGTCGGCCCGCTGCACGCCCTCGGTGAACCACCTCACCTACGAGCGCGTATGACCGCTACTCGTCCCGCTCCGGCGACGATGCCTGCGCCCAGTACCGCCGCGGGATGCGTCCCGCGTGGCGCGCCGCGTACCCCGCCTCGACAGCCAGCCGCATGGCGTGCGCCATCCGCTCCGGGTCCGCCGCGCGCGTGACCGCGGTGGCGAGCAGCACCGCGTCGCAGCCGAGCTCCATCGCCTGCGCGGCCTCCGAGGCGGTGCCGATGCCCGCGTCGAGCACCACCGGGACCCCGGCCTCAGCGACGATCATCTCGATGTTGTGCGGGTTGCGGACGCCCAGGCCGGTGCCGATCGGCGCACCCAGCGGCATCACCGCGGCACAGCCGACCTGCTCCAGCTTGCGGGCCAGCACCGGGTCGTCGTTGGTGTAGGGCAGCACGGTGAAGCCGTCGTCGACGAGCTGCTCGGCGGCGTCGAGCAGCTCGACCGGGTCGGGCAGCAGCGTGCGCTCGTCGGCGACGACCTCCAGCTTGACCAGGTCGGTCTCCAGCGCCTCACGGGCGAGCCGGGCCGTGAGCACCGCCTCGGCCGCGGTCCGGCAGCCCGCGGTGTTGGGCAGCACGGCGATCCCGAGCCTGCGCAGCAGATCGAGCACGCCGGTGCCGGTGGTGGCGTCGATGCGGCGCATCGCGACGGTCGTGAGCGTGGTGCCGGACGCGACCAGGGCGCGTTCGAGTATCTCCAGGTTCGCCGCCCCGCCGGTGCCCATGATCAGCCGCGAGCCGATCTTGTGGCCGCCGATGACGAGGTCCGTGCCGTACTCGTCCGCCATGTCAGCCCCCCTGCACCGCGGTGAGGACCTCGATCACCGCACCGTCGCCCAGCTTCGCCACCGCCCAGTCGACCCGCGGCACGACCTCTCCGTCGACCGCGACGGCCACGCCGGAGCGGGGCGCGCCGATGGCCGAGAGGGCGTCGTCGACGGTCGCGCCGGGCGCCAGCTCGTGGCGCTCGCCGTTGATCGTCACGTGCATTCGGACCTCCGGAATCGTCGGGGATCGGTGGGGGCTGGGACCGATCCGCCGCGTAGCACCTCGAGCACGGCGGCGGCGGTGACCGGGGCGAGGAGGATGCCGTTGCGGTGGTGCCCGGTGGCCACGAGCAGCCCCTCCGGCCCGATGGGGCCGATCAGGGGCAGGTTGTCGGGGCTGCCCGGACGCAGCCCGGCGGCCGTCTCCAGCAGCGCGTACTCGGCGATGCCGGGCAGGATCCGCTCGGCGTCGCGGAGCAGGTCGCGCACGCCGGCGACGGTGACCTCGGTGTCGAACCCGGCCTCGTACTGGGTCGCGCCGACCACGAGTCCGCCGTCGCGCGGCACGAGGTAGACCGGGCGGCCGTCGACGAGCGCCCGCACCGTGCGGGCAGGCGGCGGCAGCGCACCGGTCCGGTGGCCCAGCCGGACGATCTCGCCCTTGACCGGGCGGATCAGGCCGGCCAGCGCCGGGTGCAGCCCGGCGGAGTGCGCCCCCGCGCAGACGAGCACCTGCTCCGCACGCAGCTCGCCCTGATCGGTGCGCACCCCGGTCACGCGGGTGCCGTCGTCGAGGACTCCGCGGACGGTGGCGCCCACGAACGTCACCCCGGCCCGGCGCGCGGCGTGCTGCAGCGCGTTGAGCAGCGCCCGGTTGTCGACGGCGAGATCGCCCGGCACCGACAGCCCACCGCGCACGGCCGGGCCCAGGCCGGGCTCCAGGCGGCGCAGCTCGCGACCGGACAGCCGCTGCACCGTGCGGCCGAGCCGCGCCAGGTGCTCGGCGAGCGCATCCAGCTCGGCGCGGTCACCGGTGCCGGTAGCGGCCACCACCGTGCCCTCGGTGCGCAACCCGGCCGGCCGGTCCGCCGCCGCGGTCAGCTCCTCGGCGAACGACGGCCAGACCGCCACCGCCGACAGACCCAGCTCGAGCAGCGTCTCCTCCCCCGGCCAGGCCTCCGTGACGGGGGCGAGCATGCCGCCCGCCACCCACGAGGACCCGGACGCGGGGGCCGGATCCACCAGCGTGACGTCGAAGCCCTCGGCGGCCACCCGCCACGCGCACGTCAGGCCGATCACCCCGGCCCCGACGACCATCACTCGCACACTCAACTCCATCCGCTCCCTGCGCCGGCATGACCCGGATCAGGTTCGACGGTCGGGACCGGTCGGTCCCCTCTCAGCCCGCGCGCCGGGCTCCCGTGCGTCACCCGGCACCGAGCGTACGCTTCGACGGCGTGCCCGGATTCGACGCCGTCTCCCGACGCGAACGCCTCGCCGCCGCCCGCCTCTACCTCTGCACCGACGCCCGGCGGGACAGGGGCGATCTTGCCGAGTTCGTCGACGCCGCCCTCGCCGGCGGGGTCGACATCGTCCAGCTGCGGGACAAGGGCCCGGACGGACCGCTGGAGGCCAAGCACGAGCTGGCCGCGCTGGAGATCCTCGCCGAGGCGTGCGCCCGGCACGGGGCGCTGCTGGCCGTGAACGACCGGGCCGACGTGGCGCTCGCCGCCGAGGCCGACGTGCTGCACCTCGGCCAGGAGGACCTGCCCGTCGCCGTCGCACGGCGGATCGTCGGGGACGACGTGGTGATCGGGCGTTCGGCGCACTCGGCGGACGAGACCGCCGCGGCCGCCGTCGAGCCCGGCGTGGACTACTTCTGCGCAGGCCCGTGCTGGCCCACCCCGACCAAGCCGGGCCGCCCGGCGCCGGGCCTGGACCTCGTCCGCACCGTGGCCGAGCGCAGGCCGGCCCGCCCGTGGTTCGCGATCGGCGGCATCGACCAGCAGCGGCTGCCCGAGGTGCTGGCGGCCGGTGCGGAGCGGATCGTGGTCGTGCGGGCGATCACCGAGGCCGAGGACCCGAAGGCCGCGGCCCAGGCCCTGCGCGCCGCCCTCCCCGGCTGACGGTCCCCAGCCGCGCGAGTTTCCCCGTCCGACACCGCGAGTTGCCCCGCACAGCACCGCGAGTTGCCCCGCACAGCACCGCGAGTTGCCCCGTTCGACACCGCGAGTTGGCCGGACCGGACGTTCCGACCGCCCCGAACCGGACACCTCGCGCTTACCGACCGGGCAACTCGCCCCACCGCTGGGGGACAACTCGCACCACCGCTGAGGGCAACTCGCCCCACCGCTGAGGGCAACTCGCACCACCGCTGAGGGCAACTCGCACCACCGCTGAGGGCAACTCGCCCCACCGCTGAGGGCAACTCGCACCACCGCTGAGGGCAACTCGCGCCACCGCTGAGGGCAACTCGCGGTCAGTTGGTCACGTGCACGATGCCCGGCCACAGCTCGGCCCACGACGCGCGCGGGCCGCGGCAGACGTGCACGCGCTTGCCGTGCTCCTCGTCCGCGACGCCGTAGGGGTTGTCGAGCACCGCGACCTGCTCGCACCGGGTGAACGTCCGGGCGAGGACCGGATCGGGCATCCCGACGGCCAGGACCTCCTCCGTCCCGGCGGGCGGCGGCCCCCAGGTGCCGTACGCGTTGTGCCCGCTGTACGCCGGGATGCCGCTCAGCTCCACCGCGGCGGCCTCGCCGTAGTTGCCGGCGAGCACGGGTGCCCCTGCCGGCCGCACGGCCATGATCTGGACCAGGTGATCCGGCCAGCCGATCGGGTCGGACAGCACCGGGTTGATCGCCGCGAAGGGCAGGTGCCGGTGCGCCTCGATCGGCAGGACGGGCAGCGCGCTCGGCACGATCACGGCGGCCGCGGCGGTCAGCGCGGCCGCGATCGCGATCGGCCGGTCCCGCCACCGCTCCAGGACGATCCCGCCCGCGGCGAACAGCGGCAGGTACGCCGGCAGCAGGTAGTACGACCGGCCGCCGACGAGCGCGAGCAGCACCAGCAGCACCACCCAGATCATCGCCAGCGGGCGGTACGCGCGGGAGCGCCACAGCCACCACAGCCCGGCGATCCAGATCGGCGCGAGCAGCGGGTTCATCGTCAGCACCTGCATCGGCAGGAACGCGAGCGCCGCCGAGATCCCGCCGGTCTCCTCGCTGATCGAGCCGGCGACGCCCACCATCGGCCAGCCGTGTGCGGTCTGCCACACCAGGTACGGGCTCGCGATCACCAGCGCGAGCAGCGCCGCCGCCCACAGGTGCTTCGAGCGCAGCCGTGGAGCGAACGGGAGCACGCCGAGGACGCCGATCGCGAGCAGGGCGAGCGTGTTCTTGTTCAGCAGGCCGATCCCGGCGATCGCGCCGAACGCGTACCACCACCGCGGATCGGCGCCGCCCAGCAGCTTCACCAGCACCAGTAGGCAGCCGGCCCACGCGACCTGGTCGAACGCCGACGGTCCGAACAGGTGGAACAGCGACAGCGCGACGGTGGCGGTGCTCGTCGTGATCGCCGCGACGAGCTGGGCGCTCCCCCCACCGCCCAGCTCCCGCGCGACCAGCGACGCGAGCACCGCCACCGCTGCTCCGGCCAGCGCCGGCCACACCCGCAGCCCGACGAGCGTGGCCCCGAACAACTGGTCGGAGAGCCACGCGAGCGCCGGGGTGAACGGGGGCTCGCTCACGAACCCCCAGTCCATCCGCCGCGACTCGGCGTAGAAGTACATCTCGTCGCGGTGCCACCCGTACCCGGCGGCCACGGCGAGGTGCAGCAGCACCGTCGCCGCTGCGGCCAGCAGGACCGGCCGCGCGTGCCATACCCGGACCGGGGCGGGAGCGGCGATGACCATGCAGGCGATCCTCGGCTCCCGAGGGGTCCGCGCACATCGGTCCACGGGCGGGACCGCGCGCTCCTCCCGTGGGATGAGCTACACGAGCCCGTGGTCGTGGGCCATCACGATCGCGGCCGCCCGGTCTCGCGCGCCCAGCTTGGTGAAGATGCTCCTGACGTGCGACTTCACCGTCGCCTCCGACAGCACGAGCGCGGCGGCGATCTCGCCGTTGGTCGCACCCCGGGCCATCCGTGCGAGCACGTCGCGCTCGCGCTCGGTGAGCTCGGCGATCCGCCCCGCCGCCCGCCGGGCCGGAGCCTGGCGGCGGTAGGCGGCCAGCACCCGCGGGGCGACGGCCGGGTCGAACCACGCTCCTCCGGCGGCGACCGCGCGCGCGGCCGCGATGAGGTCGGCGGCGGAGGCGTCCTTGAGCACGAACCCGGAGACGCCGGCCCCCAACGCGCCCCACAGCACGTCGTCGTCGTCGAACGTGGTGAGCACGAGCACCGGCGGGGCGCTCGGGCGGGCCCGCAGCGCGCGGGTGGCCTCGATGCCGTTCATCTGCGGCATCCGCACGTCCATGAGCACGACGTCGGCGTCGAACTCGGCTGCGGCGACCTGGGCGCCGTCGGCGAACTCGGCGACCACCTCGAACCCGTCGGCGGGCGAGAGGATGCGGGCGATGCCGGTCCGCACGAGCGTCTGGTCATCGACCAGCACCACTCGGACCGTCATCGCGCACCTCCGCACGGCAGCTCGGCCCGCACCCGCCAGCCCTCGGGGCTCGGCCCGGCCTCCACGGTGCCGCCGACGATCTCGGCGCGCTCCCGCATGCCGACCAGACCGTAGCGGGGGCGGTCGTCGTCTGCGGGCGCGGTGGCACCGAGGCTGGTCACGTCGACGGTGACGAGCGCGTCGGTCACCGCGAGCCGCACGTGGGTGCGGGCCTGCGGGGCGTGCCGGCGGGCGTTGGTGAGCGCTTCGGCGACGATCCGGTATGCGACCAGGCCGACGGCCGGCTCCGGCCGGTCGACGTCGCCCTCGACCACCAGCTGCGCGCCGGAGCGTTCGGCGAGCGGGGCGACGTCGGCGAGGCCGGGCAGCGGGGCGTCGGTGCCGGAGTCGTCGCCGCCGCGCAGCAGCGCCATCACCGACCGCAGCTCGGCCATGCTGCGCCGGCCCGCGGTCTCCGCCTCGGCGAGCGCGGCGTCGGCGGCGTCGGGATCGCGGCGCAGCACGTGCCGCGCCCCGGTGAGGTGCAGCAGCACGGCGGCCAGGCCGTGCCCGACGAGGTCGTGGACGTCGCGGGCGATCCGCCGCCGTTCCTCGGCGATGGCGACGGCCGCCAGTTCCCGCTGCGCCTCCTGCAGCCGCTCGGACAGCTCCAGTTGGCGGCGCACCAGCCGGCCGGACACGACGGCGAACGCGACCCCGAGCACCCAGCTGAGCGCGCCGAAGTGCTCCCCGGGCGGCAGCAGCGCGTACGCGACCACCGGCGCGGCCACGCAGACCAGCCCGGCCGTGATCGCGCGCAGCTGCGCCGTCTCGAACCAGGCCACGACGAGCCCCAGCAGGGCGCACAGGAACAGCACCTGCTCCAGCTGCCCGCTGCGCGCGACGAGCACCACGGGCGCGGCGACCGCGAGGGCCAGCACCGGGGAGGGCAGCCACGGCACCCACACGCCGGCGGCCAGCACCACGACCGCCAGGGTCAGCCACCCGAGCTCAGCAGGCCGGCCGGGGTCGACGAGCGCGGTGAGCACCCCGACCACGGCCGCAGATGCCCCCAGGCCCACCCGTAGCCCGACCGGCTCCACGCGCATCACGGGAGCAGTGTGCCGCTCAGCTACCCGGCCGTGCTCCGCGACGCGGCTGCGGCGTCGTCCTGGCCGCCGTTGTTCGGGCCGCCGTTCGTGCCCCCGCCGCCGATCAGGTCGGGCAGGACCCCGCCGCTCGGCTGCGGCTCGGGCGTGGGGGTCGGCTGCGGCGTCGGCCGGGTGGTCGGTTCGGTCGCGTCATCGCTCGGCGGAACGTCCCAGTTGCGGTCGTGCTGCGTGCGGCGGGAGTCGCCGTCGTCCTGGTCGTCGTCGCTGGAGTCCGTGGAGTCCGCGTCGGACGGGTCGGCGGTGGGGGTGGCCGACTCCGGCGAGCCGCCCTGCAGCACCCGGCCGACCGAGGGCTCGCCGCCCCACAGCGTCGAGCCCTTCAGCGCCTCGACGCCGGTCACCGCGGCGAGTGCGAGGGCGAACCCGAGCACGGTGGCCACGAAGTAGCCGGCGGTCCGGCGCCGGGAAGTGCGCGGGACGTCGGCCGGAGCGATCAGCTCGGTCGCCTGGTCACCGGGCGGAGCGGGCGCAGCCATGACGACGGTGTCGAGCTCGTCGGGATCGCCGGGGCTCTGCGGGCGCAGCCGGGCGGTGACGACGCTGCGGGCCCGGTCGATGGAGCGCTGGTAGATCGAGGTCGCGACGGTGGTCGCCACGGCGCCGATCGCCGCGCCGAGCACCGTTCCCGCCACCCCGAACCACGAGCCGAGGAAGGCGCTGGTGGCGCCGGCTCCGGCGACCGCGAGAACCTTGCTGATCGTGAGGTCCGTCTTGGCGGGCGCCTGCGTCGGGGTCTCCGACGGCTGGGGCGCACGCTGATCGTGGTGGCGTGGCGGCATGACGGTGGTGGGTCCCATGGCTCCAGGTGGTCGATCGCAGGTCGTGCGTCACCATGTTCAGCGCTCGGGACGGCTTGATCGTTGCAGAACGATCACCGATGGTGAGGACTCTCACCCCGTCCCGCGGACCACTCCCGGGTCGACGGGATGGCGGATGCCGGGATGGCCGGGCGGCAGCGCCGAGCGCAGCAGCGGCCACGACACCGCGATGCAGACGGCGATCAGCGGCCAGGTCAGCGCGATCCGCGTGATCGCCAGCACGACGTCGGCGCCGAGGAGGTAGAGGGGGATGAACACGACGAGGCGCAGCAGGTACTGCCCGACCCACGCCCAGCTCGCCCGCTGGTAGCCGAGCAGCAGGTGGGGGTCCCGCCGCCAGCGGGTGCGCTGGCCGAGGATCCCGCCGACGATCAGGCCGAGGAACGGCCAGCGGATCACGATCGACACCGCCCAGGCCAGCGCACTGCCCGCGTTGAGGATGAGCTGGGGAAGGAAGAAGTCGACCGCCCGGCCGGTGTAGAAGGCGACGGCGGCGCCGACCGCCACGCCGAGCAGCCCCAGCAGCACCGAGCGCGGCTTGCGGCCCTGCGCCAGCCGTACCGCTGCGACGGCCGCGGCGACGACGAGGGCGACGCCGCCCGCCCAGTACACGGGCCCGGGCTGGGGCACGTCGACGAGCTGGGTGACGACGAGGGCGATCGCGAACGCCGCCACCGGCAGCGTGGCGTCGATCGCACCGCGCCGGCCGCCGAGGATCACGCGCAGCGACTCCGGCTCGGCGGGACGGGACTCCGGCATAAGGCAAGGGTGCCCTATCCAAACCCTGAGGGGCACGTCCCCTGGCGCGAATCCCCGGCTCTGAGTGATATTGGTGGAACCCAGGGGACAACGATGTGCAGCTAGTGAACGGAAAGGTGCGCGGAGTGGTTGGCCGGGCTGAGACACGGGGGGGCCAGCGTCGCTGGAACAGTTTCGTGGCGCTCGGAGACAGCTTCACCGAGGGCCTCGACGACTACTTGCCCGACGGCACACCGCGAGGCTGGGCGGACCGGGTCGCCGAACACCTCGCCATCGACAACCCCGAGCTCCGGTACGCCAACCTCGCGGTGCGCGGCAAACTCCTCGACGAGATCGTCGAGGAGCAGATACCGGTGGCCGAGCAGACGCGCCCCGACCTGATCACGTTCTGCGGCGGCGGCAACGACATCCTCCGTCCGACCTGCGACACGGACGACCTCGCCGCCCGGTTCGACGCGGCGCTTGCGCGGGTCTGCGCGACCGGCGCGACGGTGCTCACGTTCACCGGGTTCGACCTGGCCAGGATGCACCCGCTGCTGCGCAGGCTGCGCGGCCGCGTCGCCTGCTACAACGAGATGATCCGGGCCAGCGCCGAGCGGCACGGCGCGCTCGTCGTCGAC
Organism: Pseudonocardia thermophila; assembly: GCF_900142365.1. GTDB lineage: Bacteria > Actinomycetota > Actinomycetes > Mycobacteriales > Pseudonocardiaceae > Pseudonocardia > Pseudonocardia thermophila. The sequence continues at coordinate 192,401 of NZ_FRAP01000005.1, forward strand.
CTGTGGGGCATGGCCCCGCTCGGCGACCCGCGCACGTGGGGTCCGGACCGCGTGCACCTGCGCGCCGACGGGCACCGCCGCGTCGCGCTGCGGGTGCTGGAGACCCTCGGCGAGCCGATCAACGACGACTGGCGCACGCCGCTGCCGGCCCCGGAGCCGGTGCCGTGGCTCGCCCGTCAGCAGGAGGACCTGCGCTGGCTCAAGGAGTCGGTGCTGCCGTTCATCAAGCGCCACCTGCTCGGGCTCGGCGGCCCGCGCAAGCACGTGGCGCCGAAGCGGCCCGAGCTGGCCCCGGTGAACCCGCTGGACCCGCTGCCGCACTGACCCTGCCGCTCCGGCCCTGCCGCACTGGCCCCGGAAAGCCACGAACGGCACTTCCGTCAGCAACGTCGCTGACGAAAGCGCCGTTCGTCTGCCGGGCCGATGCGGAAGCGGCTCCGCCGTACCGCGTCCGGCCGGACCCGGCCCACCCGAGCCCGGACCCCCACCGGGCCGGGTCGTCAGATCGGGTCGAAGGTGCGCGCGGCGATGTACTCCGGCCGCCGCCCAGGCGCCGCGAACGGCTCCACCAGCGCGTTCTCCACGCTGTTGAACACCAGGAAGATGTTCGACCGGGGATAGGGCGAGATGTTGTTCGGCGAGCCGTGCATGCAGTTGGAGTCGAAGAAGACCGCGGTGCCCGCCTCGCCGGTGAGCACGGCGATGCCGTGCCGGTCGGCGAGCGTGGTGAGGCTGTCCGGGTCGGGTGTGCCGATCTCCTGCTCGCGCAGCGACTGCCGGTAGTGTTCGGCCGGGGTCTCGCCCACGCACGAGACGAACGTGCGGTGCGACCCGGGCATGATCATCAGCGGGCCGTTGTGGGCGTGGTTGTCGGTCAGCAGGATCGAGCAGCTGACCGCGCGCGGGACCGGCATGCCGTCCTCGGCGTGCCACGTCTCGAAGTCGGAGTGCCAGTAGAACCCGCCGCCCCCGAAGCCGGGCTTGTAGTTGATCCGGCTCTGGTGCACGTACACGTCGGAGCCGAGGATCTGCCGGGCCCGCCCGCCGACGCGCTCGTCGGCGACCAGCGCCGCGATCAGCTCGCTGAGCTTGTGCACCTCGAAGACGGAGCGCACCTGCTGCGAGCTCTTCTCGACGATCGTGCGCTCGTCGGCCGTGACCGCCTCGTCGGTGGCCAGCCGGTCGAGCTCCGCCCGGTAGGCGGCGACCTCCTCGGGCGTGAGCAGCCCGGGCACCGTGTGGAACCCGTCGCGGTCGTGCGCGGCGAGCTCATCGGGCGTCGCCGGGCCGGGGATCGACGATGCCCAGACCGTCGGCTCGGCGCGCTCGATCAGCGCGGGCCGGTCGGCCACCCGGGTCGGGTAGGCGTCGGCGGTCCGGGCGTCCACGACTGTCATGAGGCCTCCTTCTCCGGCCCGGCCTCGGCCTCGAGGGTGATCAGCGGGTACACGCCGTTCTCGTCGTGCACCTCGCGCCCGGTGACGGGCGGGTTGAACACGCACACCGTCCGCATGCGGGTTCGCGGGCGCAGCTGGTGGCGCTCGTGGCCGTTCAGGACGTAGATCGATCCGGGGCCGAGCCGGTAGGTGCGGTCGTTGTCCTTGTCGTACAGCTCGCCCTCGCCCTCGACGACGAAGACGGCCTCGATGTGGTTGGCGTACCAGAAGTCGTTGACCGTGCCGGCGGCCAGCACGGTCTCGTGCAGGGAGAACCCGACGCCGTCGCCGGCGAGCACGATGCGCTTGCTGCGCCAGTTCGGGGTCTCGACGTCGCGCTCGGTGCCGGTGACCTCCTCCAGCGTGCGGACGATCATCGGCCGACCCCCTCCGTGACCGCGCGGACGGAGTCCGCCACGATCGCGAGCCCCTCGTCGAGCTCGGCGTCGGTCACGGTGAGCGGCGGCATGATCTTCATGACCTCGTCGGACGGGCCGGAGGTCTCCATCAGCAGGCCGCGCTCGAACGCCGCGGCGCACACCTTCGCGGCCAGCTCGGGCTGGCCGAACTGCAGCCCGCGGGCCAGCCCGCGGCCCTTCGGGGTCAGCTCGACGGCCGAGGAGGCCGCAGCCAGCTCGGTGAGCGCGGCCTCGACCTTCTCGCCCTTGGCGATCGTGGCGCGCTCGAGGGCGTCGTCGCGCCAGTACTCGTTCAGCGCGGCCGTCGCCGTCACGAACGCCGGGTTGTTGCCGCGGAACGTGCCGTTGTGCTCGCCGGGACCCCACTGGTCGTACTCCGGCTTGATCAGCGTCAGCGCCATGGGCAGGCCGTAGCCGGAGATCGACTTCGACAGGCAGACGATGTCCGGCTGGATGCCGGCGATCTCGAACGAGAAGAAGGGGCCGGTGCGCCCGACGCCCATCTGGACGTCGTCGACGATGAGCAGGATCTCGTGGCGGCGGCACAGGTCGGCCAGCGCCTGCAGCCACTCGACGCGGGCGGGGTTGATGCCGCCCTCCCCCTGCACGGTCTCGACGATGATCCCGGCCGGCTCGTTCAGACCGCTGCCGGAGTCGGCGAGCAGCTTCTCCAGCAGCAGGAAGTCCGGGACGGTTCCGTCGAAGTAGTTGTCGTACGGCATGGGCGTCGCGTGCACGAGGGGGACGCCGGCGCCACCGCGCTTCATCGAGTTGCCGGTGACCGACAGCGCGCCCAGCGTCATGCCGTGGAACGCGTTCGTGAAGTTGATCATCGCCTCGCGGCCGCTGATCTTGCGCGCCAGCTTGAGCGCAGCCTCCACGGTGTTGGCGCCGGTCGGGCCGGGGAACTGGACCTTGTAGTCCAGCCCGCGGGGCTCCAGCACGACCTCTCGGAAGGTGCGCAGGAACTCCTCCTTGGCGCTGGTGAACATGTCCAGGCCGTGCGTGATCCCGTCCCGGGCCAAGTACTCGATCAACGGTTTCTTCAGCGCGGGCGGGTTGTGCCCGTAGTTGAGGGCCCCCGCACCGGCGAAGAAGTCCAAGTAGGACTTTCCGTCGACATCGGTGATGCGGGAACCACGCGCGGTGTCGAAGACCACCGGCCAGGAGCGGCAGTAGCTGCGGACCTGGGATTCGACGTCTTCGAACACGGTCATTTCTGCATCATTCCTCGGTCGATCGGGGAGATCCGGTGGAGGATCTCGGACTCGTGTCGGGCGCCGAGCACGTCGGTGCCGAACAGCTCCGTGCGCTCGAGCCGGGCCCCGTGCCGGGCGGCGAACGCCGCGAACAGGGCGCGGGAGGCCGTGTTGCCGTCGGTGACCGTGGTCTCCAGGGCCGTGATGCCCGGGACGCGCGCGACCAGGGCGTCGAGCATGCGGCCGGCGATCCCGCGCCCCCGCGCAGCGGCGGCGACGGCCACCTGCCACACGAAGAGCACATGGGGGGCGTCCGGCCGGCGGTAACCGGTCACGAAGCCGACGACGGCCCCGTCGCTGCGCGCGACCACCGAGGTACCGGCGAAGTCGCGGCACCACAGCACGTACGCGTAGCGGGTGTTGACGTCCAGCACACCGGTTTCCGCCGCGATTCGGTGCAGCTCCACCCCGTCGGGGATGTCGGGGTGCGCGATCTCGACCGCCAGCTTCTCGGGTGCCGTCACGAGGCGACAACGTAACAAGAACATTGCGGGCCCGCCGGATGGAACGCGCATTCCCCGAGCCTCTCGGAGAAATACTGTGACTGCTATCACAGATGCGTTTGATCGGCGCCGGAAATGGTTACCGCCGCTTCGGCGCAGGTGAGGCGGCGATCACCCGGCCGGATGCACCGGGTCCGCCGGACCTGATCGTACGGCTGCGCGAGGCGGCTCACAGTACAGCGCCGCCGGGCTGGACAGGCTCCTCCGACACGGGCGAGGCTGGGCAGATCATGACCGAACCGACCGCCCGCGAACTGCTCGCCGATCTCACCGCCCACCGGGTCTCCGCCCGTGAGCTGCTCGACGCCGCCGTCGCCCGCGCCGAAGCCACCGAGGAGCTGACCGCGGTGGTCGCCACCGATCTCGACCGCGCCCGCGCGGCGGCGGCCGCCGTCGACGAGGCCCGCGCCGCCGGCGCCGAGGTCGGCAGGCTCGCCGGGCTGCCGATGACGATCAAGGATGGGTTCGACGTCACCGGGATGCCCGCGGTGTGCGGCAGCCCGTCGCTCGTCGGTCGCGACCCCGACGTGCCCGACGCCGACGTCGTCGCGATCGCGCGGGCCGCGGGGGCGGTGCTGTGGGGCAAGACGAACGTGCCGCTGATGCTCGGCGACGTCCAGACCTACAACGCCGTCTACGGCACCACCCGCAACCCGTACGACCCCGAGCGCACGTCCGGCGGCTCGTCGGGCGGGGCTGCGGTGGCGCTGGCCACCGGCGTGACCAGCCTGGAGATCGGCTCCGACCTGGGTGGCTCACTGCGGATCCCGGCCGGCTTCTGCGGAGTGCACGCGCTGAAGCCGACGTGGGGCCGGCTGCCGGGGCGAGGTCAGGTGCCACCGCTGCCCGGCACCCCGTACGTCGAGCAGGACCTGGGGGTCGTCGGGCCGATGGCGCGCACGGCCGGAGACCTGCGGTTGCTCTGGGAGGTGCTGGCCGGCCGCAGCACCACGCCCACCCCGGCATCCGGGCTGCGGGTGGCGCTGTGGCTGGACGCGCCGCTGCCGCTGGCGGGCGAGGTGCGCTCGATCGTCGAGAGCGCGGCGGAAGGGCTGCGCGCGCAGGGCGTGGCGGTGGAGCTCGCCGCCCCGCCGGTGGACGTCGACGAGCTGATCGAGACCTACTTCGGCCTGCTGTTCCCGGTGATCGCCGCCGGGCTGCCCGCGAAGGTGCTCGACCGCCTGCGCGCGCAGCGACCCGAGGCGGTGGCCGCCGTCGCCGCGGGCGCGTCGCGCTACCGGGAACAGGCCAACATCGCGTTCCTGACCGCCGACGACGACGCGATCCTCGCCGCGCGGGGACGGCGGGCGCGGATGCAGCGGGCCGTCGCGGCGTGGTTCGAGAGCTACGACGCGATCCTCGCCCCGGTCACCGCGGTGCCCGCGTTCCCGCACGACCACTCCGGCAGCCTGGCCGCGCGCGACGTCGAGGTGGACGGCGAGGCGGTGCCGTACCTGCACCTGTTCGACTGGATCGCGCTGGCGTCGGCGCTGCACCTGCCGGCGGTCTCCGCGCCAGCCGGGCGGACCGCCGCCGGGCTGCCGGTGGGGGTGCAGCTCATCGCCCCGCTGGACCGGGAGGACCGGCTGCTGGACCTGGCCGAGGCGCTGGAGCTGGCGGACGTCGGGGCGGCGCAGCGGTAGCGCACGCCTGTCGCGGTGCCCGCGAACGGCGCTCCGGAGCGCGCGAGCCGCGATCCGGCGACGAAGGAGCCGGGCGTAACCACCATTGACATGCAGCCGACAGGTTGCCTAATGTCTCGACATGCAGCCATTCGGTTGCATGACGTGGAGGGTGCCGTGGACGCCGTCTTCCGAGCCCTCGCCGATCCCGGCCGCCGCCGACTGCTCGACAGCCTGAACGCCCGCGGCGGCCAGACGCTGAGCGAGCTCTGCGGACAGCTGGACATGACCCGCCAGGCGGTGAGCAAGCACCTGGCGGTGCTGGAGGCCGCTCAGCTCGTCGTCTCCGTGCGCCGTGGCCGGGAGAAGCTGCACTACCTCAACGCCGCCCCGATCAACGCCGTCGCCGACCGGTGGATCGCCCGCTACCACCGGCGCCGCGCGCAGGCCCTCGCCGATCTCGCGACCGCCCTGGAGGCCACCGTGACCACCGATGCGACCACCGACGCGACCACCGACTTCGTCTACGTCAGCTACATCGCGACCACGCCCGAGGCGCTGTTCCGGGCGCTCGTGGAGCCGGAGTTCACCCGGCAGTACTGGGGCATCGCCCTGGAGTCGGAGTGGTCGGTCGGCGCGCCGGTCACCTGGGTCGAGGGCGAGGTCCGCATCGAGCACCCCGACCAGCGCGTGGTGGCCTACGACCCGCCGCGCCGACTGGCCTACACCTGGCACACGTTCACCCCCGAGTGGGGCGCCGCGACGGGGATGGGCACGGAGTTCGCCGAGCGCGCCGCAGCCGAACCGCGCACCACCGCCACGTTCGAGATCGAGGACGCCGGCGACGGCACCGTCAAGCTGACGGTGACCCACACGGGCTTCCCCGCGGGAAGCATCGTCCGCGAGGCGTGCAGCCAGGGCTGGCCGCACCTGGTGTCGGGCCTCAAGACCCTCCTGGAGACCGGCCGGACGCTGACGCCCGCCTGACCGGCTCCTCCGCGAACAACCGAGGCAGGAACCGCAGCATCAGCACCGACCACACGAGGTGCGTGATCGTGGAGGCCTGCACGCCGCCGGTCGCTCGCCGCTGCGCCGCGAACAGCGTGCCCATCAGCACCGAGGCGAAGACCAGCGCGGGGTTGCGGGTGGCGGTCGTCGCGAGCACGTACGCGGCGGTCGAGCCCAGGGCCGGGCGCCGCCCGCCGGCAGCCGCGTAGACCGCGCCCCGGAAGTACAGCTCCTCGGCTGCGCCGTTGACCAGCATGACGGCCAGGACCAGCGGATCGGCACCCCCGGCCGCGTAGCCGAGCACCCGCGAGATCGCCCGCCGGGCGACCGGGATCCGCCGTGCCACCAGCCCGCCGGCGTAGAAGACACCGAACGCACCGACGCCGAGCGCGGCGGGGCCGAGCACCTGGGTCGACCCCCGGCGGATCGGCCCGGACGCCAGCGCGCCCGCCGCGTACGCCGCGGCGGTGGCGAGCGTCAGCCCGTAGAAGCGGCGCGATCCGGCCGGCGCGGTGAGCCCCCCGCCCAGCAGCGCGGCCCCGACGAGCCCGGTCGCAGCGACGGCCCGACGCCGCCGGCGCAGGACCGCACCGGTCTCCGGCACCTCCGCCGTCACGCGACCGCCCTGCGGACGGCACAGGCCTGCTCCCCCGAAGGGGCCGGTATCGCTTGGTCGTGGTCCACGGGTTCGAACGGTACGAGATCACGGGCTGCGGCGTCGCCACCGCCTCGTCGGTCGTCGACTCGGCGGAGGAGCGGCCGGCGGTACCGGTCGAGAACACGGCGACGACAGCAACTGACATCACTGACCGGGACCTCATCCGTCGAGGCACGAAGCATGCAGGTCTTCACCAGCGACCCACCGGCCGGCTCGGCCCGGCGCGGACCTGCGCGCCGCTCACCGCCGGTCGCACGGCCACCACCCCGGCCCCACTCGAAGGCCGCCGACGCGGTCGCACGCATCCCCGCCGGCGCGCGACTGCCCGCGGCCACCGAGGAGGACCTCCCGACCCGGACCCCGAGGCGGCGATCAGCCGGGCGCTCGGCCCGCCGACCACCGCCGTCCCCATCGCGCAGCTCCAGGAGAGCTCCGGCCGGATCCGCACGTCCCGAAGCAGCACACCCGGACCACCACGGGCAAGGCGATCCACCGCCCGCTCCGGGCCGGGAACCGCCGACCCGACCCCGTTCGAGGCGTCCGGGCCGATGCGCACGCACTGAAGGAGCCCTGATCGCAACCCCCGCGCTGGACGATCGCACTGCTCACCCGGATCGGCATCCACCCGGTGATCACGCTGCTGCTGCGGGTGCTCCGCCCGATCGTGGCCGCACTCCCGCTGCCCCCGGTCACGTTGATGCTCACCATCGCGCCGGTCTCCCTGTCACCCGCGTGCTCCGCGACGCGCTGCGCCCGCCGTCCGCGACGCCGGACGGCCGACCGGACACCCGCGGCCGAGCGACCGTCCCGACCGGGAGCGAACCATCAGCACTCATCCCGGGCGGCGCCGTAGCGCGCCCGGCCGATGCACGGCACACCCGCGTCCGCGCACGGTGCGAACGCGGCAGCAGCCGCGGCGAAGCCGCGGCCGCCGAGGGAACGCACGGGGTGGCCCGCAGCAGCGCAGCCGACCGACGCCGCCGGCGATCCCGATCGCCCACGCGAGCAGCCCGCCGACTGCGCCGTCAACCCGAGGTTGACGGCATTGTCGGCGTCAACCTACGGTTGACGCATGGTTGAACCCTTCGTGATGCGGTCCCCCGTCCGGCTCGACGACCTGATCCACGCGGTGCGGGCCGCGCACGACGACCCGCTGGAGCAGCTGAAGGCCGCCGTGCTCGCCGCGGACCACCTCGGCGAGATCGCCGATCACCTCATCGGCCACTTCGTCGACAACGCCCGCCGCTCCGGTGCGTCCTGGACGGCGATCGGCACCGGCCTCGGCGTCACCAAGCAGGCGGCGCAGAAGCGGTTCACGCCCAAGCCCGACGCCGACCAGGGCTTCCACCGGTTCACCATGCACGCGCGCAACGCCGTGATGCGCGCGCAGGAGGCCGCGCGCACCGCCCGCAACGCCGAGATCGGCCTGGCCCACCTCGCGCTCGGTGTGCTCGCCGCGACCCCCGACATCCCCACCGGTGCGCCCGCCGACCGGCTGCGCAGCGCGCTCACCGCAGCCCTGCCCGCCCCCGCCGAGGAGCCGCCGGGCGTCGTCCCGTTCGACGCGGCCGCTCGCAAGGCCCTGGAGCTGACCTTCCGCGAGGCCCTGCGCACCGGCCACGAGCTGGTCGAACCCGCCCACCTGCTGCTCGCCGTGCTGGAGGAGGAGAACGACGGGGGACCGCTCACGTCGGCGGGGGTCACCCGAGCGGCGGTGGAGGCCGGTCTGGCCGCCTGACCTGCGGTAGGTTGCCCGGGTGCCGGCCGCTCGGGTGATCGCCTGCGACGAGTCCGGCTACGAGGGTGAGCGCCTCGTCGGCGGGGTAACCACGGTGTTCGCCCACGCCGGCACCGATCTCGACGTCGCAGCGGCCGAGGAGATCGTGGCGCTGCTGCGGGACCGGATCCGCTCCCCCGCGCTGGAGTACAAGGCAGGCCACCTGCTGCGGGCCAAGCACCGCGCGGCGCTGGAATGGCTGCTCGTCCGGCTCGCCGGTCGGGCGAGCGTCCACCTCGTCGACAAGGCGCACCTGCTGGCGAGGACGCTCGACGGGCTGGTGCCGGCGGGTGTCCCGCTCGCCGCGGTCGAGCCGGTGCTGCGGGCCCGCACCGCCGACGAGTTGGCGGAGACGACCGAGGCGCTGCGCGCGGTGGCGCCCCGGATCGCCGATGCCGTCGCCCGTCGCCGGGCCGCGGAGCTGGCCGATCCGCCCGTCTTCCCCGCGCTCGATCCGCTGCCCGCAGCGATCGGCGCGACCGTGGCGCACTGGAGCGCGGACGGGCCGGTCGCGCTCGTGCACGACCGGCAGACCACGCTCTCGCCCGAGCGGATCGCCGCGCTGCAGGCCGCGTACCCGGCGCTGGCCGGGCTCACCCTGGTGCCGTCCCGGTCGGACGCGCGGGTGCAGGTGGCCGACTTCGTCGCGGGGGTCGCCTTCCGCATCGCCGCGGACGCGCTCGCTGGGCACCCCGACGCCGAGCTGCTCGCCCTGCTGCGCCCGTACGTGCTGGCCGGCTCGGTGTGGTGCGATCCGGCCAGCGGTGCGGCCCTGGGCTTGTCCTGACCTACTTCGACGCCCCGAGCAGCTCGGCCACCTCCGCCCGGAACGCGGCCACGTTGGCCAACTTCACGTCCTCGTAGCCGCGGATCAGATCAGCCGCCTCGGCGACCGCCACCGCGTCGTCGACCGAGCCGTTCGCCAGCGCCGCGCGGACCGCCGACTGGTACTCCCCGATCAGCGCCCGCTCGACCACCCGGACCTGCGCCTTGCCGAAGACGTCCAGCGGGGTGCCGCGCAGCTTCCGGGCCGCGCGCAGCGCCCGGAACATCGGCGCGGCCAGCCGGCCGTCGATCTTGATCTTGCGCTGCAGGCCCATCGCGCGGAACACCGGCGGGTGCAGGAGCACCGACACCTTCGCGTCCGCCCCGAACTCGGCCTCGCGCCGGGTGACCTCGACGGGGTCGAGGTGCAGCCGCGCCACCTCGTACTCGTCCTTGTACGCCATGAGCTTGTGCAGCCCGCGGGCGTACGCGGCGGCGAGTCGCCGGCCGGCCTCAACCCCCTCGCGCTCGGTGGCGATCACCATCACGCGGCGGACCTCCTCGGCGTACCGCTCGGCGTAGCCGCGGTCCTGGTAGCCGGCGAGATCGGCGATGCGGGTGGCGAGCAGCTGCGCCAGCTCCCCGTCAGCCACCTCGGCGGCCCGCCGCGCCGAGGTCGCGTCGACCTCGACGACCGGCGGCAGCGGCCGGGCCAGCGCGGCCTTCACCGCGGCCGGGTCGAGCGCCGCGGCCCGACCCCAGCGGAACGCGAGCAGCGTGTTCTCCACGGCGGCGCCGTTGAGCCGGATCGCCTCCTCGATCGCCGCCGCCGACATCGGCAGCACCCCGTGCTGGTACGCGGCGCCGATCAGCACCATGTTGGTCGGCATGTGGTCGCCGAACAGGGTCTCCGCGATCCACTGCGCGTCGACGTGCAGCGGATCGCGCGTGACCTGCGCGATCCGCTCCAGCGCGTCCTCGACCGAGTTGGGCGGCACGACCCGGTTGGTGACCATGGCCGCGGTCGGCACCACCGCTGTGTTGAGCACGGCGACGGTGTGCCCGGGCCGGGCGACGGCGAGCGTGGCCGGCTGGGCGGTCCCGACGATGTCCATGCCGATCAGCACGTCGGCGGTGCCGCGGGAGGCGCGCAGGATGCCGCTGATCGGCTTGGAGGAGATGCGGACGTCGGAGATGACCGGGCCGCCCTTCTGCGCCAGCCCGACCTGCTCCAGACCAGCGGCGTGGAAGCCGTCGATGTGGGCGGCCATCTGCAGGATCTGCGAGACGGTGACGACGCCCGTGCCCCCGATGCCGGGCATCCGCAGCAGCGTGGAGGAGCCCTCGAACCGCCGCCGCGGCTCGACCAGCTCCACCGGCAGCTCCGGGATCTCCCGCCGCGCCCGCGTGCCCGGCTCCACCAGCAGGAACGACGGGCAGTCGCCCTTGAGGCAGGAGAAGTCCGAGTTGCACGACGACTGGTGGATGCGGGTCTTGCGGCCGAACTCGGTGGCCACCGGCTGCACCGACAGGCACGTGGACACGTCGCCGCAGTCGCCGCAACCCTCGCACACCCGCTCGTTCACCACGACCCGCTCGGCCGGGGTCGGCAGCTTGCCGCGCTTGCGCAGCCGCCGCTCCTCGGCGGCGCAGCGATCGTCGTGGATCAGCACGGTGACGCCGTCGACGGCGGCCAGCTCCTTCTCCGCCTCGGCGAGCCGGTCGCGGTGGCGGACGGACGCGATCGGGTCGAGCTCGACGCCGGCGTACTTGCCGGGATCGTCGGTGGTGACGATGATCCGCCGCACACCCTCCAGCGCGAGCACCCGGGTGAGCGCCGGGATGTCGAGCTTGCCCTCGACCCGCTGTCCGCCGGTCATGGCGACCGCGTCGTTGTAGAGCAGCTTGTAGGTCATCGTGACGCCGGCCGCCACGGCGGCGCGGATGGCGAGCGAGCCGGAGTGGTGGAACGTGCCGTCGCCGATGTTCTGCACGAAGGTGCGGTCGTCGGTGAACGGCGCCATGCCGAGCCACTGCGCACCCTCGCCGCCCATCTGGGTCAGCCCGATCTGGTGGCCGCGGTGCATGCCGTCCAGCGCCACCATCGCGTGGCAGCCGATCCCGACGCCGACGAGCGTGTCGTCGGCGGTGCGGGTCGAGGTGTTGTGCGGGCACCCGGAGCAGAAGTACGGCACCCGGGCACCCAGGTCACCGGCCATCGGCAGCGCGATCCGGGACGGCGGGGGCGGGGCGATCGCGGCCAGGTGGGCGCGGGCGCGCTCCGGCACGCGGTCGGCGCCGAGGACGGCCTCGATGCGCGCCACGATCGCACGGGCGACGTCCTCGCCGGACAGCTGCCCGCGGGCCGGGAGCAGCGGACGTCCGGAGGGGTCGCGGCGACCGACGACGACCGGTCCGGGCCCGCGGCCGTAGAGCGACTGCTTGAGGTGCCCCTCCAGGAACGGCACCTTGTCCTCGACGACGAGCACCTCGTCGAGCCCGGACGCGAGGCCGGCCAGCGCCTCCTCGTCGATCGGGTACGGCATGGCGAGGCGGATCAGCCGGATGCCCAGCGCGTCCAGCTCCGCCTCGCCGAGCCCCAGGTCGTCGAGGGCGCGCAGCACGGTGGCGTAGCCCGTGCCGGACGAGAGGATGCCCAGCCGGGCCCCGCGGGGATCGAACGTGATGCGGTTCAGGCCGGTCTCGCGCGCGTACTGGCGGGCCAGGTCGAGGCGCCGGGTGAGCAGGTCGGCCTCGGCCTCGACCGCGGCCGGTCCGACGAGCGCCCCGCCACGGGCGCGGGGCTGCGCGGGTGGCGCGGGCACGGCGAGCACGTCGTGGGCGAGCGCACCGAGGTCCACGGTGCTGGAGGCGTCGGCGATATCGGCGATGATCTTCAGCCCGGTCCACAGGCCGGACGCGCGGGACAGGGCCACGGCGTGCAGCCCGAACTCGATCACCTCGGCCACGGAGCCGGGCGCGAGCAGCGGCATCAGCAGGCTCTCCGCCATCGGCTCGCACGAGCTGGGCACCGACGACGACTTGCACGACGGGTCGTCGCCGATGAGCGCCACGGCCCCGCCGAGGTGCGCGGTGCCGGCCAGGTTGCCGTGCCGGATCGCGTCGGCCGCCCGGTCGAGGCCGGGGTTCTTGCCGTACCAGAACCCGACGACGCCGTCGTGCCGCTTGCCGGGCGCGCGATCGAGCATCTGGGTGCCGGCGACGGCGGTCGCGGCCAGCTCCTCGTTCAGCCCCGGCTGGAACACCACCCCGGCCTCGTCGAGGTGGCGCTGGGCCCGGCGCATCTCGCCGTCCAGGGTGCCCAGCGGCGAGCCCTGGTAGCCGGAGACGTAGACGCGGGTGTTCAGGCCGCGGGCAGCGTCGGCGCGCCGCTGGTCCAGCACCAGCCGCACCAGCGCCTGCACTCCGGACATCAGGGCCCGGCCCTGCGTTGCCACGTACTTGTCGTCGAGGGACACGGTTGCGGGCACGACGGCACTCCCTTCGCGTCGACGTGTCCCCCATGAGAGCGATGCGCGCCACATCGCCGCAACAAAATCGGCACCATCGGCCCGAAAGTTTCCAACAACTGTACGTTCATCTCGGGATACACGTCAGAAGTTTGCGAGGTGACATGGCCGTCATCGACCGGATCGACGAACGTCTGCTCCAGCTGCTCATCGAGGACGGCCGGCGCACGTTCTCCGACATGGCCGCGGACGTCGGCCTGTCCGTCGGCGCGGTGAAGCGCCGAGTCGACCGGCTGTGCGAAGAGGGGATCATCACCGGCTTCACCGCGCAGATCGACCACACGAAGCTCGGCTGGGGCGTGGAGGCGTTCACCGAGGTCCGCTTCGCCGGCCGCACCCGGATCGCCGACATCATCGACGTCTCGATGAACCTCGCGGAGGTACAGGCGGTCTACACCATCGCGGGTGATCCCGACGCGCTGGTCCACCTGCGGGTGCGCGACATGAACCACCTGCAGGACGTGATCGACGGGCTGCGCCGGACCGGCCAGGTCACCGGCACCAAGACGCTGATCGTGCTGGGCCGCTGGCTGCGGCCGTCACTGCCGCAGGCTCAGCGCCGCTCACATACCCCCTCCGGGTAACTCATTGCCCTTGATACCGGGCGGGGGTATATGTGGTGGTAGAGCCACCGACCCGAGGGAGTGCGCCATGCCCACCACCGTCTACAAGGTCACCGGGATGACCTGCGAGCACTGCGTCCGCTCGGTCACGGAGGAGATCCAGGAGATCGACGGGGTGACCGCGGTGCAGGTCGACCTGTCCACCGGCGGGGTCACGGTCACCAGCGAGCGTCCGCTCGACGAGGCGCAGGTGCGCGCCGCCGTCGAGGAAGCGGGATACGAGCTGGCCGGCTGACCATGCGGACCTCGACGAAGCTCGCCGTGTTCGTGGCCTGCCTCGTCGTGCTGGCTGCGGGCGCGTTCGCCCTCGGTCGGGCGATCGAGCCGCAGCGTCCCGCCACCGTCGCCGCCGACCACTCCGCGATGGGCGAGGCCGCACCGCCGGCGGTGGCGGCCCACGGCGCCGACGCCGCGCTGCCCGGGCTGGCGATGAGCGCCAACGGCTACACACTGGTGCCGGCGTCGCCGATCGTCTCCACCGGGCACGCCCACCCGTTCTCCTTCATGATCACCGGGCCGGACGGCCGCCCGGTCACCGCGTTCGACGTGACCCACGAGAAGCCCATGCACCTCGTGGTCGTGCGCCGCGACGGCGCCGGGTTCCAGCACGTCCACCCGGAGATGGCAGCCGACGGCACCTGGACGGTGCCGTTCTCGGTCCCGGCCGCGGGCTCGTACCGCGCGTTCGCCGACTTCCGCCCGACCGGCGGCCCGGCCACCACGCTCGGCGTGGACCTGGCGGCCGCCGGCGAGTTCACCCCGGTCACACCCGCCCCGAGCCGCGTCGCCGAGCTCGACGGCTACACCGTCGAGCTCTCCGGCGAGCTCGTCCCGGGCGCGGTCTCGCCGCTCACGCTGACCGTCCGCCGGGACGGGCGGGCCGTCACCGACCTGCAGCCCTACCTGGGTGCCTACGGCCACCTCGTCGCACTGCGCACCGGCGATCTCGCCTACCTGCACGTCCACCCCGACGGCTCCCCGACGGCCGGCCCCGAGATCCGGTTCGCCGCCGAGGTGCCCGGTGCGGGGACCTACCGGCTGTACCTGGACTTCCGCCACGGCGACGTCGTGCGCACCGCGGAGTTCACGGTCCCGACCACCGGCGCCGCGACGGCCGCACCCCGGCCCGCGCACGAGGACGACGGAGCGGGACACTGAACGGGAGGAGCGCCACATGACCACCGCACCGACCGACAGGGTCACCGAGATCGAGCTCTCGATCGGCGGCATGACCTGCGCGTCGTGCGCCAACCGGATCGAGCGCAAGCTCAACAAGCTCGACGGCGTCACGGCGTCGGTCAACTACGCCACCGAGAAGGCCCGGATCGCGGTGCCGGCGGGCTTCGATCCCCAGGTGCTGGTCGAGCAGGTCGAGGCCGCCGGCTACACCGCGGAGCTGCCCCGGCCGCCCGAGGAGCCCGAACCGGCCGCGCAGGTGCCGGCCGCCGATCCGCTCAAGCAGCGGCTGATCGGCAGCGCCGTGCTGGCCGTGCCGGTCGTCCTGCTCGCGATGGTGCCGGCGCTGCAGTTCACGTACTGGCAGTGGATCTCGCTCGTGCTCGCCGCGCCCGTCGCGACCTGGGGTGCGTGGCCGTTCCACCGGGCCGCGTGGGCCAACCTGCGCCACGGCGCCGCGACGATGGACACGCTCGTCTCGATGGGCGTGCTGGCCGCGTTCGGGTGGTCGCTGTACGCCCTGCTGTTCGGCACCGCGGGTGCGCCGGGGATGACCCACCCGTTCGAGCTGACGATCGCCCCCACCGACGGCGCGTCCACGATCTACCTGGAGGTCGCGGCAGGGGTCACGGTGTTCCTGCTGGCCGGGCGGTACTTCGAGAGCCGGGCCAAGCGGCGGGCCGGGGCCGCGCTGCGGGCGCTGCTCGACATGGGCGCCAAGGACGTCTCCGTGCTGCGCGACGGCCGCGAGGTGCGGGTGCCGATCGGCGAGCTGGCCGTCGGCACGGAGTTCGTCGTGCGGCCGGGCGAGAAGATCGCCACCGACGGCGTCGTGGTCGAGGGTTCGTCGGCGGTCGACGCGTCGATGCTGACCGGCGAGTCCGTGCCGGTCGAGGTCGGGCCGGGCGACGTCGTCACCGGCGCCACCGTCAACGCGGGCGGACGGCTGGTCGTGCGCGCCACCGGCGTCGGCGCCGACACTCGGCTCGCGCAGATGGCGAAGCTCGTCGAGGACGCGCAGAGCGGCAAGGCCGCCGCGCAGCGGCTCGCCGACCGGATCTCCGGCGTGTTCGTGCCGATCGTGATCGCGCTGTCCGTGGCGACGCTCGGGTTCTGGCTCGGCAACGGGGCCGGCACCGCTGCCGCGTTCACCGCCGCCGTCGCCGTGCTGATCATCGCGTGCCCGTGCGCGCTCGGCCTGGCGACGCCGACGGCGCTGCTGGTCGGCACCGGCCGCGGCGCCCAGCTGGGGATCCTGATCAAGGGCCCGGAGGTGCTGGAGTCCACCCGGCGCGTCGACACCGTGCTGCTCGACAAGACCGGCACGGTCACGACCGGGCAGATGGCGCTCGTCGCCGTCCACACCGCCGAGGGGATCGGCGAGGACGAGGCTCTGCGGCTGGCCGGCGCCGTCGAGGACGCCTCCGAGCACCCGGTCGCCCAGGCGATCGCGCGCGCCGCCCGCGAACGGGGCGAGCTGCCCACCGTCACCGACTTCCGCGCCGAGGCCGGCCTGGGCGTGCAGGGCGTCGCCGACTCGCACGCCGTGCTGGTCGGCCGCCCGGCGCTGATGGAGAAGTGGAGCCTGCAGCTGCCCGCCGAGCTGGCCGAGCGCAAGGCGGAGGCGGAGCGGCTGGGCCGCACGGCCGTCGTCGTCGCGTGGGACGGGGCGGTGCGAGCGGTGCTCGTCGTGGCCGATCGGGTGAAGCCGTCGTCGGCGGCGGCGGTCGCGCAGCTGCGCCGGCTCGGGCTGCGACCGATCCTGCTCACCGGCGACAACGCGGCCACCGCCCGGGCGGTGGCCGACGAGGTCGGCATCGACGAGGTGATCGCCGAGGTGCTGCCGGCCGACAAGCTCGCCACGGTGGCCCGGCTGCAGGAGGAGGGCCGGGTCGTGGCGATGGTCGGCGACGGCGTGAACGACGCCGCGGCGCTGACCAAGGCCGATCTCGGCATCGCGATGGGCACCGGCGCGGACGTGGCGATCGAGGCGGGCGACATCACGCTCGTCCGCGGCGACCTGCGGTCGGTGCCGGACGCGATCCGGCTCGCCCGCCGCACCCTGCGCACGATCCAGGGCAACCTGTTCTGGGCGTTCGCCTACAATGTGGCGGCGCTGCCGCTCGCGGCGGCCGGGCTGCTCAACCCGATGCTCGCCGGGCTCGCCATGGCCTGCAGCTCCTTCTTCGTCGTCGGCAACAGCCTGCGGCTGCGCCGGTTCAGCGTCGCCGAGGCGGCGCGGTCGTGACCGAGCACCACCACGGCACCGCACCGCTGGAGGGCCGCGCCCTCACCCGGGCTGCTGTGCAGGCCACCCTGCACTGCCTGACCGGCTGCGCGATCGGCGAGGTGCTCGGTATGGTCATCGGCACCGCGCTGGGCTGGCACGGCGCCGCCACCGTCGTGCTGTCGATCGCGCTCGCGTTCCTGTTCGGCTACACGCTCACGATCACGCCGGTGCTGCGCTCCGGGGTCGCGTTCCGCACCGCGCTGGGCGTGGCGCTGGCCGCGGACACCCTGTCGATCGCGGTCATGGAGATCGTCGACAACGCGGTCGTCCTGGCGATCCCCGGCGCGATGGCCGCCGGGCTGGGCTCGCTGCTGTTCTGGGGATCGCTGGCGTTCGCGCTGGCCGTGGCGTTCGTGATCACCGTCCCGGTGAACCGGGCGCTGATCCGGCGCGGGCGCGGGCACGCCGTCATGCACCAGTACCACTGACGCGGTAGGAAATGCCGCGTGACGACGGACAACCGAACCGTGAGCGGCAAGACGGAGCAGCAGCCGACCGGGAAGCCACCCCGAGGGCTGCGCGGCTGGGCGCTGCGCAACGGCGTGGAGCGCGCGCTGAAGGCCCAGCACCCGCTCGTCGCCGGGCACGTCGCGAACATCCGCCGCAAGAACCCCGACGCCACCCCTGCCGAGGTGATCCGCGCGCTCGGCAAGCAGTACCAGCTCGCGGTCGCCGTCACCGGTGGCGCGGGTGGCGCGCTCGCGATCATCCCGGCGTTCGGCACGATCGCGTCGCTGGCGACGGCCGGTGCCGAGGCCCTCGCCGCGCTGGACGCGTCCGTCCTCTACACGCTCGCCGTCGCCGAGGTGCACGCGCTGCCCACCGAGGATCCCGAGCGGCGCCGGGCGCTCGTGCTCGGCGTGGTCGTCGGTGCGGCCGGCGAGACGGTCATGCAGAAGGTGACCGGTAAGTCACGGGACTGGGCCCAGGTCGTGACCGACAGCCTGCCGCTGGCCAAGCTGGGCCCGCTCAACTCCGGGCTCGCTCGCTGGTTCGTCAAGCGCTTCCTGATCCGGCAGAGCGCGCTGGCGCTGGGCCGGGCGCTGCCGCTGGGCATCGGGCTCGTCGTCGGCGCGGTGGGGAACCTGGTGATGGCCAAGGCCGTGATCCGCGCGGCCGAGGCCGCGTTCGGCCCGCCGCCCGAGAGGTGGGTCTGAGCCTGCACTGCGTCGAGAACGAAGTCGCGGTGATCGAATCGCCCTGTTGATCACCACAGGTTCGTTCTCGACGCGGACCCGCGTTCAGGGGTGGACAGCCCGGGCCGCAGCAGGTCGAGCAGGCCCACCCCGGCGCCGACCGCGTCGAAGCCCGGGTCGTCGAGGAACTCGGCGAGCAACCCGTCGATCGCCCCGCCCAGCCCGACGGCGACGGCCCGCGCGTCGATCCCCTCCCGGTACTCCCCCGCCGCGACGGCCGCCTCGATCAGGTCGGCCAGCGGACGCCAGCGAGCGGGCCGGTCGGCGCGGTCGTCGATACCCGTGCCGGAGCTGTCGAGCGCCTCGGTGATCATGCGGATGCGGTCGGGCCGCGCGGTGAGGTGCTCGAGCATCCCCATCACGTACGCCTCGACGGCCGCGGCCGGCCCCTCCGCGGCCGCGACCCGTGCGCCGACGTGGTCGACCAGCTGCCCGATCACGTGGTCGTACGCCGCCTTGACCAGCGCGTTGCGCGTCGGGAAGTGGTAGATCACCGCCGCCTTGGTGATGCCCGCGGCGTCCGCGATGTGCTGCAGCGAGCACCGCGCGTAACCGACCTCGGCGATCGCCGCCACGGTGACCTCGATCAGCTGCTGACGGCGCGCCTGCTGGGTGAACGTGAGCGGTCGGTCCGCGGACGGGGGCACCCCCGCACGGTACCGTCGATAACCGACCGGTCACATCACTGACCGTTCGGTCAGTTCGAGGGGGGGATGATGTCCGCCGCACCGAGGTTCGCGCTGTTCGCGCTGCTGGCGCTCCTGCTCCCGATCGCCACAGCCTGTTCGGCACCACCGCTGGCCGAGGGCGACTGCGCCGTCCCGGACCCGGAGTACCCGGAGCACCGCTACCAGCGCGCCGACTGCGCCGATCCGGCCGCGCTGCGCGTGCTCACCATCGAGGAGGACGTCACCGAGGGCTGCTACGACGTACCCGGCGTGACCCGCTCGGTGTTCGAGGAGCAGTGGAACGGCCTCGTGTTCGTCTGCCTCGGGCCGCAGGACGTCGATCCGGCGACCGCGCCCAACGTCGCCGAGGCCGGGGACTGCTTCGCCGACGACGGCGCGGCGACCGAGACCAGGATGCGCCGCGTCGACTGCGCCGCCCCCGACGCCCGCTACCGCGTCCTCGCCGTCGACGACGGGGCCGACCTGCCGGGGGTGAGCCGGAACGAGTGCGTGGACGTGGCGGGCGCGACCACGTCGTACTCCTTCTCACTGCAGGGCGACGAACGCTCGCTGGGCGGCCTGGTGCACCGCAGGCTGTTCTGCCTCGCGCCGGTCTCCTGACCAGGCCGGGCGGCGAACGCGGCCGGTTCGTGCCATGTTGGGCAGTGATGACCGAACCGCGATGGGGAGACCGACCCGGCCCCGACCGCCAGGCCGAGGCGCCGACCGTCCGCCTGCCCGCGCCGCACCAGCCGACGGCGCGGTACGAGGCCGACCCGTACACCCGCTACTACGCCGACGACCCGGTGCCGGACGAGCGCTGGTCGGGCTACCAGGACGACCTCCAGCAGCCCGAGTACGAACCGGAGCGCCGGCCGCGCCGGCGCGGGCAGGGCTTCTCGCTGCTCGTGCTGGTGCTCGCCGCGGCCGAGTCGATCCTGCTGTGGCTGGTCACCTACCGGGCTCTGGCCTCCGTCGACTTCACCTCGGCCGAGCCGTTCGGCCGACTCGGCGGGCACCTGGGCACGTTCGGGCTGCTGGTGCTGGCCACGCTGGTGGTGTTCGTGCTCGCCCTGCTCGCGATGGTCGTCGCGCGACCCAAGGCGCTCGCCGGGCTCGCGCTGCTCGCCTCGGTCCTGCTGCCGATCGCCGGCGTCGGCATGGGCGTCTGGTACGGCGGGGACGCGCTGCGGCGCGGCATCGAGGAGTCGGTGAGCGCGACCGGACCGGCCATCGACACCGCCGTCGACCGGGTCGTCGACGAGATCGAGCGACGGATCGCGGACCTCGATCCCCTGCGCGATCTGCTGCCCGGGTGACCCCGGTCCCCGACGTAGCATTTGTGGAGCGAACGCTCAACAAATGGAGGACCGGGGATGTGGTTCTGGCTAGCGCTGGCGATCGCCGCCGAGGTCACCGCCACGATCTCGCTGCGGCTCTCGGAGGGGTTCACCAAGCTCCTGCCGTCGGCGCTGGTCGTGGTCGGGTACGTGGTGGCGTTCGGCGCGCTGTCGCAGGCCCTGGTCCGCGGGATGCCGGTCGGGGTCGCGTACGGCGTGTGGTCCGCGATCGGCGTCGCGCTCGTCGCGCTGATCGGAGCCGCGTTCCTCGGCGAGTCGCTGACCTGGGTGCAGATCGGCGGCATCGGCCTGGTGATCGCCGGCGTGCTGGCGCTGGAGCTGGGCCGGACGGCGCCGCATGGCTGAGCCGGCCACCGATCCCACCGCCGAGACGGACGGCCGGCGCCGCCGCGGCCGGCAGCGCCGCCAGGCCCTCGTCGAGGCGACCCGGCGACTGATCGGCCGCGAGGGCCTCTCGGCGGTGAGCCAGCGCGCGGTCGCCGCCGAGGCCGGGCTGCCGCCCAGCTCGGTCTACTACTACTTCGCGACGATCGACGATCTCGTGCGCGCGGTCCTCGTCGACTGCAACGACCGCTTCCTCGCCGCCCTGGACGCCCTGCCGACCGGCCCGGACGCCGTGCGCGCGATCGCCGAGGCCACCGTCGGGCTCGTCCGGGGCAGTCGCGAGGACGTGCTCGCCGAACTGGAGCTGTGGATGCAGGGCGCCCGCCACCCGGCGCTGCGCGGCGAGATCGACCGCTGGAACGCCGCCGTCCGCCGGGCGGCGACCGCGCTCACCGACGACCCGGTCGCGATCGACGCCGTCGTCGCAGCGATCAACGGCTGGTACTGGCTGGCCACGACCACCGACGACCACCCGGCCGAGCACCTGGAGGCCGTGCTGCGCCACATCGTCGCCGGCGGGCCAGCACCCGCCTGATCCGCGACCAACCCTCACGCGCATCGCCCGGATGGACTATTGCCTCCCTGGACATGTATGTCCATAGTTCGACATCATTGTCGAACACGGAGGCGACATGACGAAGGTGTCGACGAACCGGACCACGCTCTCCACGACCCGCGCGGTGCCCCGATGAGCGGCCACCCGCGCGCCGCCGCCGCGGTCGCGCTCTGCTTCGGCGCGATCGTCTTCGACGGCTACGACCTGATCATCTACGGCTCGGCCGTGCCCGCGCTGCTCCAGTACGAGCCGTGGGGGCTCACCCCGGCGCAGGCCGGCGCGATCGGCAGCTACGCGCTGCTCGGCATGTTCGTCGGCGCGATCGCGGCGGGCACGCTCACCGACCTCGTGGGCCGCCGCCGGCTGTTCATCGCCTCGCTGGCCTGGTTCTCGCTGATGATGGCGCTGGTCGCCGCCGCACCGGACCCGACGACGCTGGGCCTGTTCCGGTTCCTCGCCGGACTGGGCTTCGGCGGCATCCCGCCGACGGCGATCGCACTGGTCGTCGAGGTGGCCCCGGCGGCGCGCAAGCACCTGGTGAACGGCCTGATGCTGTGCGGGTTCCCGGTCGGCGGGGTGGTCGCGTCGCTGCTGGCGATCGCGCTGCTCGAACCCGCCGGGTTCCGCGCGCTGTTCGCGATCGGTGCGCTCCCGCTGATCACTCTCGTGCCGCTGGCGGTCTGGCTGCTGCCTGAGTCGCCCAGCTTCTCCGGCCGGACCCGCACGCAGCGCGGTGAGCTCGCCCGGCTGCTGCGCGGTCGGTCCTCGATCGCGACACTGCTGTTCGTCGTCGCGAACTTCTGCGGGTTCCTGCTGGTGTTCGGCCTCAACACGTGGCTGCCGCAGCTCATGCGCGGCGCAGGCTACGAGCTGGGCTCTGCGCTGGCGTTCCTGCTCGTGCTGAACGTCGGGGCCATCGCGGGCGGGATCGGCGGATCGGCGCTGGCCGACGGGGTCGGCAGCCGCTGGGTCGCGACGGCCCTGTTCGCGGCGGCCGTCGCAGCGCTGGCGCTGATCGCGGTGCCGCTGCCGACGGTGGTGCTGCACCTGCTGGTGTTCGTGGCGGGTGCGGCCACGACCGGCAACCAGATCGTCGTCTACGGCTACGTGGCAGCCCACTACCCGCCGACGAACCGGGCGACGGCGCTGGGCCTGTCCAGCGGTATCGGCCGGCTCGGCGCGGTCACCGGCCCAGCGTTGGGCGGGGCGCTGGTGGCAGCCGGGATCGGCCTGGCGGGGAACGTCGGCGTCTTCGCGATCGTCGCCGTGGCCGGCGCGCTGGCCTGCGCGCTCGTGCCCCGTCCCGCCGCGACGGGGGCGATGGCCGACACCCCGGCCACGGCGCGCACCACGTCGTGAGCCGCGGCGGACCGGTGCGGCAGGATGACCCGATGGCCCGGCAGCAGAACCGACGGCGGCTCGTGTCGAACGAGCTGCTCGAGCACGCCGCCCGACTGTTCGCCACCCAGGGCTACGCCAACACCTCCTTCCAGGACATCGCCGACGCGATGGGCATCAGCCGCCCGGCGCTGTACCACTACGTGTCCAACAAGGAGGAGATCCTCGCCGCACTGGTCCGCGACGTCCTCGAACGCGTCGTGGAGATCCTCGAGGAGGCGCGGGCCCGCGAGGACCTCTCCGCGGATGCCCGCGTGGCGGAGGCCCTGCGCCGCATCGTGATCAACAACGCCCGCAACACCACTCGTTTCCGGCTGCTCGACCGCAGCGAGCCGGACCTGCCCGCCGAGATCGCCGACCTGCACCGACAGGCCCGCCGCCGTGTGCTGGAGCTGCTCACCGGCATGATCGAGGACGCGACGCACGCCGGCCGCTTCCGCCCGCTCCCGGCCCGCACGGTCGCGCTCGGGATGCTCGGCATGGCCAACTGGGTGGCCTGGTGGTACCGCCCGGGCAGGGACGAGGACGCCGAGTCGATCGCCGACGCGCTCGTCGAGCTCGCGATGTCAGGCGTCCGCCGCGACGACGACCGCCAGGTCGCCCCCGGCCCGTGGGCCGCGCTCGCGCTGGTCAAGGAGGATCTGGCACATCTGGAGAAGACGCTGTCCGCTGTGCTGGACACGCGGCCCGACCAGCAGTAGTCCGTTCCCGACGAAGCTCCCCGGGCTGCACACACCCATCGGATTGACATAAACGTCGATTGTTCTACACTATCGTCATACCTTCTGGAGGTCCCCGTGCCCGACGATGCGGACTCCGCCCCACCGTTCCCACCCGACCGCGTCGCGCAGTACCGCCGGGCCGGTCTCTGGACCGGCGAGCCGCTCGGGGACGTGCTGCGCCGCGCCGCCCGCGCGCACGCCGAACGGCCGGCCCTGGTCACCGTCGAGACCCGACTGACCCACGCCGAGCTCGACGCACTGACCGACGACTTCGCCGCCGGGTTGCTCGCCGCCACGCCGCTGCGACCCGGCGACCGCGTGGTGTTCCAGAGCGGCAACGAGGCCGAGACCGTGATCGCCTACTACGGCTGCGTCAAGGCGGGCGTCGTCCCGGTCGCCACGCTGCCCCAGCACGGGGAACGCGAGATCGCGCACCTCGCGGCGCACACCGGCGCCCGCGGCCACCTCGTGCAGGCCGACTTCCGCAACCGCGACCTCGTCGCGCTCGGCGCCCGGCTCGGCATCGACACGCTGATCGTCGCGCGCGCCGCCGCACCGGACGGCGCGATCGGGTTCGCCGACGTCCTCGCCGCGGGTCGCGATCCGCGGGCCCGCACTGCGCTCGCCGCCGTCGAGATCGACCCGTTGGGCCTGGTCGCGCTGCAGCTGTCCGGCGGCACGACGGGACTGCCGAAGGTGGCTCCGCGCCGCCACGAGGAGTACGTCTACAACTCCCGGGTCTGGGCGGAGGCGCTGGAGCTGACCGCGGAGTCGGTGATCCTGCACCCACTGCCGATCATGCACAACGCGGGGATCTCCGCCGCGCTGCAACCGGCCCACCTGGTCGGCGGGACGTGCGTGGTCGCGCCCGTCGGCGATCCCGGTCCGACGCTCGAACTGATCGCGAAGGAGCAGGTCACCGTCCTGCCGGTGGTCCCGCCGGCCGTGGCGATCCGCCTGCTGGAGCACCCGCAGGCCCGCCACGCCGACCTGTCCAGCCTGCGGCGGTTCGTGATCGGCGGGCAGCGCCCGAGCGCGGAGCTGATCGAACGGCTCGAACGCGAGCTGGGGATCCGCGCACTGCAGATGTTCGGGATGGCCGAGGGCATGTTCCTCTACGTCCCGCCCGATGCTCCCGAGTGGGCGCGGCTGCACACCGTCGGCGCCACGATCTCGCCGGCCGACGAGGTCCGCGTGCTCGAGGTGGGCGGCGACGAAGAGGTGCCCGACGGGACCCTCGGGGAGCTGTCCTGCCGCGGCCCGTACACGATCCCCGGCTACTACCGCGCCGCGCAGCACAACGCCGCGACGTTCACCGCCGACGGCTTCTACCGCACCGGCGACCTCGTCACCCGCCACGTGGTCGACGGGCGTGCGTACTACGCGATCGACGGTCGGATCAAGGACGTCATCAACCGCGGCGCCGAGAAGATCCACGCCGAGGAGGTCGAGGAGCTGCTCGTGCGGCATCCCGACGTCCGCAGCGCGGCGCTCGTCGGCATGCCCGACCCGGTGCTCGGCGAGCGCATCTGCGCCTACCTCGTGCTCGCCGACGGCGCCGCGGCGCCGACGGTCGCCTCGATGGCCGAGTTCCTGCTCGGTGAGGGGCTGGCGAAGTTCAAACTCCCCGAGCGGATCGAGGTCGTCCCGGCCTTCCCGCTCACCGACGTCGGCAAGGTCTCCAAGAAGGACCTGCGCGCCGACATCCAGCTCAAGCTCGCGAAGGAGAAGGAGGGGATCGGCGCATGAGGCTCGACAAGATCGCCGTCCTCGGCGGCGGACCCGGCGGTCTCTACGCCGCCCGCCTGTTCAAGCTGGCCCACCCCGACGCGGTCGTCGAGGTGCACGAGCAGGGCGCCCCGGACACGACGTTCGGGTTCGGCGTCGCGCTCGCCGGGCGCACCCAGCGCAACCTGGAGGAGGCCGATCCCGCCACCCAGGCCGACATCCGCGCCGCGGGGCGCGCCTACGACATGCGGCTGCTCGTCGGCGGCGCGGAGTCCCGGGTGCACAACGGCCCGCTGATCGGCATCGGGCGCACCGCGCTGCTGACCGTGCTCGACCGGCACGCCCGCGAAGCCGGGGTGCAGCTGCACTACGGGCGGCGCACGCGGCTGGCGGACCTCGACGCCGATCTCGTGATCGTCGCCGACGGGGTGAGCAGCCGCACCCGTACCGAGCACGCCGCCGACTTCGGCGCCGAGGTCGAGGTCGCCGGCGGACTGTACCTGTGGGCGGGCACCGACTTCGCGCTGGAGACGGCGATCTTCGCGCCGGTCACCACCGCGCACGGCACGTTCGTCACGCACGCCTACCCGTACTCGGCCGACCGCAGCACGTTCCTCGTCGAGACCGACGAGGACACCTGGCGGGCCGCCGGGTTCGACGCCACCACCGACGCGACCCCGCTGGACGCCTCCGACGCCGCGTCGCTGGCGTACCTGCAGGAGGCGTTCGCCGAGCACCTGCAGGGGCACCGGCTGATCGGCAACCGCACCCGCTGGCTGCGGTTCCGGACCGTGACCTGTGCGCGCTGGACCCGCGGCAACGCCGTGCTGCTCGGCGACGCCGCGCACACCGCGCACTACTCGGTCGGTTCCGGCACGAAGCTCGCGATGGAGGACGCGATCGCGCTGCGCGACGCGGTCGCCGCCGCCCCGGACCTGCCCACCGCGTTCGCGGTCTACGAGCAGCAGCGCCGCCCGCAGGTGGAGCGGCTGCAGGAGTTGGCCCGGCGCAGCCGCCGCTGGTGGGACTCGTTCCCGCGGCGCACCGATCTGCCGGTCGACCAACTCATGCTCGCCTACATGACCCGTACCGGGAACGTCGGCCTGCAGCGGTTCGCCGGCACCAACCCGGAGACCGTGCGGCGCGGGCTCGCGCAGTTCGCCGACGTCCTGCCGGAGCAGGTGGACCTCGACGACACGGTCGGCTGGGTGCTGGCCCGCCCGTTCGGCGACCGCCCGAACCGGATCGTGGCGCCCGAGGAGCGCGATGCGTTCAGCGCCGACCTCGTCCGCGTCCCCGTCGCGCTCGACGCCCCGTGGGGCGAGGCGGGCGACCTGCTCGTCAAGCAGCTGCACGACCTGGCCGCCACCGGCAGGCGCGGGTTCTGGCTCACCGGCCCGGCCGACCGCGGCAGCCTGCTCGACCGACTCGATCTGGGTGAACGGCTCCGGTCCGAGACCGCCGGGATCGTCGTCGTCGAGGGCCCCGCCGCGCACCTGGCCGATCTCGCCGCGGGCGTCGCCTCCGGGCGCGCCGACCTCGTCTGCCCCACCACCCAGGAGAACCCGTCATGACCCAGCACCGCGGGCGCGGTGGCGACCTGACCGTCCACCGCATCGGGCTGGTCGTGCCCAGCTCGAACGTCACCGTGGAGACGGAGCTGCCGCAGCTCCTTGAGCGGCACCCCACGGCGCGGTTCTCCTTCCACTCCACGCGGATGCGCATGCACACGGTGTCGCCCGAGGAGCTGCGGGCGATGAACGCCCAGCGCGAGCGCTGCGTCGACGAGATCGGCGACGCCGGGGTCGACGCGGTGCTCTACGCCTGCCTGGTCGCGCTCATGGCGCAGGGCCACGTCGACGGCGAGGGCGAGCACGAGCGCACCGAACGGGCCGTCGCCGAGCAGCTCGCCGCCCGCGGGCTCGCCCCGCAGGTGACCTCCAGCGCGGGCGCGCTCCTGCACGCGCTGCGCGCCGCCGGCGCCGATCGAGTCGCGCTGGTCATGCCGTACCTGCGGCCGGTCGCCGAGCTGGTCGTCGCCTACCTGGAGGCGGAGGGCGTCACCGTGACGGATTGGCGGGCGCTGGAGGTGGCCGACAACGCCGAGGTCGGTTGCATCCCGGGGGATCGCGTGCTGGGCGCGGCCCGCGCGCTCGACCTCTCCGACGCCGCCGCGCTGGTGATCTCCGCCTGCGTGCAGATGCCGTCGCTGCCGCTCGTGCAGCAGGCGGAGGACGAGTTCGGGCTACTGGTGCTCTCGGCCGCGACGGCGGGTGCGTTCACGCTGCTCGACCGGCTCGGGCTGCCCGTCGACCTGCCCGGCGCGGGCCGGCTGCTCATCCGCGACGCGCCGGTCGGTGTGTAGCGACCGACGGCGTCTCGGGGATGGTGCGGGCCGGGTCGAGGCGCCAAGGTGGACGGGCACCGCCGATACCGAGGAGCCCGCATGTCCGTTCTGCCCGCCGTGCTCGCCGCGCTGGACTCGGGCGCGGTCGAGGTCGTCGACCTCACCACGCCGCTGCAGGAGTCGACGCCGATCCTGCAGCTGCCGCCGCCGCTGGCGAACACCAGCCCGTTCCGGCTGGAGGAGCTCTCCCGCTACGACGACCGCGGGCCCGCCTGGTACTGGAACGACATCCACACCGGCGAGCACACCGGCACCCACCTCGACGCCCCGATCCACTGGGTGACCGGCAAGGACGGACTCGACGTGTCGCAGGCGCCGCTGCGCACGCTCGTCGCGCCCGCGGCCGTCATCGACGTGACCGCCGAGGTGGCGGCGGATCCCGACTTCCTGCTGCAGATCGACCACGTCCGGGCGTGGGAGGCCGAGCACGGCCCGCTGCCCGACGGCGGCTGGCTGCTCATGCGGTCGGGCTGGTCGGCGCGCGGCGACGATCCGGTGGCCTTCGCCAACGCCGACGAGGACGGCCCGCACACCCCCGGCGTGGCACCGGAGTGCGCGCGCTGGCTCGCGCAGGAGTCGCCGATCACCGGGTTCGGCACCGAGACGGTCGGCACGGACGCAGGCGCGGCGCACGGCTTCGATCCGCCGTTCTCGTGCCACAACTACCTGATGGGCGCGAACAAGTGGGGCCTGACGAGCCTGCGCAACCTCGACCGCCTGCCCGCGACGGGTGCGCTGCTGATCGTGTCGCCGCTGCCGATCGTCGGCGGCTCGGGCAGCCCGGCGCGCGTGCTGGCGCTGGTGGAACGGTGACGACCGTCGCCGAGGTCGTCGGCTCGGTGCTCGCCGAGCTCGGCGTCGGGCACGCGTTCGGCGTGGTGGGCAGCGGGAACTTCCACGTCACCAACGCCCTCCGCGCGCACGGCGTGCCGTTCACTCCGGCGCGGCACGAGTGCGGGGCAGCGGTGATGGCCGACGCGTTCGCGCGCACGTCCGGCGAGGTCGCGGTGGTCACCCTGCACCAGGGCTGCGGGCTCACCAACGCGCTGACCGGGATCACCGAGGCCGCGAAGAGCCGTACCCCGGTGCTGGTGCTGGCCGCCGACACCGGCGGGTCCGCGGTGCGCTCCAACTTCCGCATCGACCAGGACCAGGTGTCGGCCGCCGTGGGCGCGGTGCCGGAACGGGTGCACTCGCCCGCGTCAGCGGTCAGGGACGTTCTGCGCGCGTACACGACCTGCCGCGGCGAGCGCCGCACGGTGGTGCTCAACGTGCCCCTCGACGTGCAGGCGGCACCCGGTGAGCCGGCCCCGGTGCGGTTCACGCCGCCGCAGCCGCCCCGCCCGAACGCCGCCGCGGTCGCCGAGTTGGCCGGGCTGCTCGACCGTGCCGAGCGCCCGGTGTTCATCGCCGGCCGCGGCGCCCGGGACGCCGGTCCCGAGCTGGCCGTGCTCGCCGACGCCTGCGGTGCGCTGCTGGCCACGTCGGCCGTCGCGAACGGGTTGTTCACGGGCCATGTGTGGAACCTGGGGATCGCCGGCGGGTTCGCGACCGACCTGGCCGCGGAGCTGATCACCGGCGCGGATCTCGTGGTGGCCTGGGGCGCGTCGCTGACCATGTGGACCACGCGGCACGGCGCGCTCATCGGCGAGGACACCACCGTCGTGCAGGTCGACGACACCCCGGCGGCGCTCGGCGCGCAGCGGCCGGTCGACCTGGCCGTCCTCGGCGACGTTGCCGAGACCGTGCGCGACGTGTCGGCCGCCGTCTCCGGCGGGCCCGGCTACCGCACGCCGGAGATCGGCGCGCGGATCGCCGTCGAGGGCCGCTGGGCCCAGGTCCCGGTGCCGGACCGGCCGGACGATCCCGAGCGGATCGATCCGCGCGCGCTCTCCGTCGCGCTCGACGCGCTGCTGCCCGCCGAGCGCACGGTCGCCGTCGACTCCGGCAACTTCATGGGCTACCCGAGCGCCTACCTCGCGGTGCCGGACGCGGCCGGGTTCTGCTTCACGCAGAGCTTCCAGTCGATCGGGCTCGGCCTGGCGACGGCGATCGGCGCCGCGCTGGCCCGGCCCGATCGACTGCCCGTCGCGGCGCTGGGCGACGGCGGGTTCCTCATGGGGATCGCCGAGCTGGAGACCGTCGTGCGGCTCGGGATCGGCATGCTGATCGTGGTGTACGACGACGCCGGCTACGGCGCCGAGTTCCACCACTTCACCGGCGCCGACCACACGGCGGTCCGCTTCCCCGACGCCGACCTCGCCGCGATCGCGGCAGGCTACGGGGCTCACGGGGTCCCCGTGCGGCGGGTGAGCGATCTCGACGCGGTGCGGGAGTGGCTCGCCGGCCCGCGGACCGCGCCGATGCTCGTCGACGCGAAGGTGCGCGCCGACGAGCCGTCGTGGTGGCTGGCGGAGGCGTTCCGCGGGCACTGAGCGGGTCAGCTGCCCGGCTTCGGGAACGCGGCCGCGGTCCGCCCGGCCGTGCGCAGCACCTCGACCATCCGGTCGGGGTCGATCACCTCGACCGTCTCCACCGACGCGAACGAGCCCGTGCTCGCGACGATCACCGAGCACGCCGCGGAGTCCGGCGCTCGACGACCGCGAAGCCGTCCGGCTCACCGAAGGAGAAGTAGAGGCACTCGAGCTTTCCGCCGACGGCTCGAGGATCGAGTGGATGGCGTCCCGGCGGTCGCCCGGGTTCGCCATCATCGCCGCCCAGACCTCGGGGGCGTAGCTGAACTTGGCGTAGCTGAACTTGTAGCAGTACAGGGGCACGGTGCTTTCCTCTCCGTCGGCCAGGTGCTCGGTTCCGGAACGCGTCCGCGGTCCGCCCGGCCGTGCGCTGCACCTCGGCCGTGCACTCGGCCGCGCGCACGTCGGTGGGATCGACCCGGCCGCGTCGAGGCGCTCGATCGCGGCGGATCGCCGGCCGGCAGCGGCGGCGGTCTCGGGGAGCAGCAGCCGCGCCCGCGCCCGGTGTGGCGGATCGGTGTCGTCCCCCGGCAGCGGGGCCGCGGCGCTCGACCGACACGACTCCCCCTCAGACATTTACACCGTACGCTACTGGTCGTGCACACCGTGAACTCCTGCCCGGACACCGGCAACCGGGGAGGGCCCGTGACCGACGATCCGCCGCCCGTGATCTGGGCCCGCCTGTCGGGTCAGGGACGGGGCCCGGCCCGCGTGCTCGACCACCGGGCGATCACCGCGGCCGCGATCGCCATCGCCGACGAGCACGGGATCGACGCGGTCTCGATGCGCAGCGTCGCCGGCCGGATGGGGCACAGCGCGATGGCGCTCTACCGGCACGTCGGCAGCAAGGACGATCTCACCGAGCTGATGTACGACGCGGTGCTCGGCGAGCTGGACCTGAGCGGGATGCCGTCCGGGGACTGGCTGACCGATCTCGCCCGGCTGGCCCGCGAGACGCGCCGCCTGCACCACGCGCACCCGTGGATCGCGCGGTTCGGCCACCGCCCGACGCTCGGCCCGAACGCGCAGCGGCTCCGCGAGATCGGCCTGGCCTGCGTGGACGGCCTCGGCCTCGACATCGACGCGATGATGGACGCGGTGTCGACGGTCCTGCACTTCACCCGCGGCTACGTCGGGCAGGAGCTGGGCGAGCGGGAGACGCAGGAGCGCACCGGCCTGGACCTCGCGGCCTACCAGCTCCAGGTCGGGCCGTACCTGTCGCAGCTGCTGCAGGACGCTGATCTGCCCTACCTGGAGCGGGTGGTGCGCGAGGCCGAGGACCACCCCGATCCCGACGCGGTGTTCGAGCGGCGCCTGGCGATGGTGCTCGACGGCGTGGCGGCCCGGATCGACCGCGGCTGACTCGGCCGCACCCTCACTGCACCGGCTGCCAACCCCGTTCCTGTGCGGGCTCCCACACCCGCAGTGCATCGATGAGGCTCACCGGGTCCTCCCCCGCGATCACCAGTCCACGATCGGCGGGTCGCAGGAACCCCTCGGCGACGGCGTGGTCGAGGAAGGACAGGAAGTGCCGGTAGTAGCCACCGGTGTTCAGCAGCCCGGTCGGGCAGGCGTGGATGCCCAGCTGCGACCACGTGAGGACCTCGGCGAACTCCTCCAGGGTCCCGAGCCCGCCGGGGAGCGCGACGAACCCGTCGGCCAGCTCGACCATCGTCGCCTTCCGCTCGTGCATCGACTCGACGACGCGCAGCTCGGTCAGGCCCTGGTGGGCGATCTCCTGACCGGTCTGCTGACGCGGGATGACGCCGACGACCGTGCCGCCTGCGGCGAGGGCCGCATCGGCGAGCGTCCCCATCGTGCCGACGCTCGCCCCGCCGTAGACGAGCGTGATGCCCTCCTCCGCGAGGTGGCGGCCGAGCCTGCGGGCGGCGTCGACGTAAGCCGGGTCGCGGCCGGGGTTGGATCCGCAGAACACGCACAAGCTGGTGATGGTCGCCATCGCGTCCTCCCGGGCGCTAGCGGGCCGCGGCCGCGGACCGCAGGTAGACGGTGGTGGTGGCGGTGAAGAACTCCCGTGCCGCGCGCCCCTGCTCCTTCGGGCCGAACCCGCTGGCCTTCCCGCCGCCGAACGGCACGTGCGGATCGGCTCCGGCGGTCTCCGAGTTGACGTGCAGCACGCCCACGTCGATCAGCTGCGCGGCTTCCTCGACGGCGTCGAGCCGGTTGGTGAAGACCGCGGCCGACAGGCCGTACGCGCTGTCGTCGACGAGGTCCAGCGCCGCGCGGTCGGTCGGCGCCCGGCGCACCGCGAGCACCGGACCGAACACCTCGGAGCGCCACAGCTCGTCGTCGCCGTCGAGTTCCAGGACCGTCGGCGGCACGAACGCGCCCTTCCCGCGGTCGTCCTCGAACGGGTGGCCGCCGCACAGCAAGCGCACTCCGGGCCGCTTCAGTGCCTCGGCCACGCTCGCGAGCACGCGGTCGCGGGCGGCGACGGACACCAGCGGGCCCATCCACGTCGCGTCGTCGAGCGGATCGCCGACGGTGATCGCGTCCGCGCGCCGCACCAGCTCCGCGACGAACGCGTCCGCGACGGTCTCGGTGACCGCGACCCGCGACGTGGCGGTGCACTTCTGCCCGGTCGACCGGAACGCTCCGGCCAGCACCTCACCGACGGCGAGACCGAGCTCGGCATCGGCCAGCACGGCAGCCGCGTTCTTGCCGCCCATCTCGGCCTGCACGGGCCGGGCGAGCGCCCCGCACGCGGCGATCACCCGGCGGCCGACGGCCGTCGACCCGGTGAAGGTGACCCGCGCGATGCCGGGGTGCTCCACCAGCGCCCCCGCGGTGCCGTCGTCGGTGAGCAGCAGCGACAGCACACCCTCCGGCAGGCCGGCCCCGACCAGCGCCTCGGTCAAACGCATCGCCAGCAGGGGCACGTCGAGCGACGGCTTCCACACGACCGGGTTGCCGTACGCGAGCGCGGGCGCGATCTTCCACGCCGGGATCGCGATCGGGAAGTTGAACGGGGTGATCACGCCGATGGTGCCGACCGGTTTGTGCAGCACGTGGATCTGCTCGCCGGGCCGCGGCGACGCGTACACCTCGCCCACCGGCCGCTGCGCCTCGGCGGCGTAGAACCGCAGGACGTCCGCCGCGCGCCGGACCTCGCCCACGCCCTCGGCGCGGGTCTTGCCCTCCTCGCGGGCGAGCTCGGCGCCCCAGGCCTCGGCGTGCTCGTCGACGATCGCGGCCGCGCGGGCGAGGATCGCACCGCGGGCCGGGAACGGGGTCGCGGCCCAGCCCGGGGCCGCCGCGGCGGCAGCCGCCACCGCGTCGTCCAGGGCGGCGCGGCCGACCAGGCGGCCGTGCGCGACCACCTCGTCGGGCCGGGCAGGGTTGCGGTCGACCAGGTCCGCGCCGTCGCCGTCCACCCACGCACCGCCGATGCGGCTGCGCAGCGGAACCGGTTCCGCGCTGGTCGGACTCGACGTCATCGTGCGAGCTCCCGGGGTTCAGAACAGGTGGTTGTTGCCGCCGAAGACCTCGCTGACCGAGTCGTCGGTGAAGATGCGCCGGATCGAGTCGGCCAGCAGCGGCGCGCACGAGATCACGTCGACGTTGGCCGGCACACCGGGCCGCAGCGGGATCGTGTCGGTGACGACGATCCGCTCGAACGGCGCGGCGGCGAGGTTCTCGTGCGCCGGCCCGCTCAGCACGGGGTGCGTCGCCGCCGCGAACACGCGCCGCGCGCCCGCCTTCACGACGGCCTCGCCGGCGGCCCGCAGCGTGCCGGCGGTGTCGATGATGTCGTCGACGATGATCGCCGTCTTGTCGCGGACGTCGCCGATCACGGTGCCGATCTGGGCGACCTGCTGGCGGGGCCGCTCCTTGTCCAGGATCGCCAACCCCGCGCCGATGCGGGTGGCGAACTGCTTGTTGAGCTTGACCCGGCCGGCGTCGGGAGCGACGACGACCAGCTCGGCGGGTTCGGCGAGACCGCCGAAGTGGTCGGCGAGCATCATCAGCGCGGTCATGTGGTCGACCGGGCGGGAGAAGAACCCCTGCAGCTGACCGGCGTGCAGGTCCATGGTCAGCACCCGGTCCACGCCGGCCGACTCCAGCATCCGCGCCACCAGCCGGGCCGAGACCGGTTCGCGCGGCGCGGACTTCTTGTCCTGCCGGGAGTAGCCGTACCAGGGCGTCACCGCGATCACGCGGTGCGCGCTGGCCCCCACCGCCGCATCGATCATGACCAGCAGCTCGAGCAGCGCGTCGTTCGAGTTCAGCCCGGTGGCGGGGTTGCCGCACATCGGCTGGACGATGAACACGTCCGCGCCGCGGATCGACTCGGTGTAGCGGCAGTACACCTCGTCGTTGGAGAACGTCTTGAGCACCACCGACCCCAGCTCGACGCCGAGCTCCGCGGCGATCGCGGCGGCGAGCGCGGGGTTGGCGCGGCCGGAGAAGACCATGAGCCGCTTGTGGTAGCCCAGCGGCATGCTGGTCGGCCGCGTCGCGACGGCCCCGGTCACGTCGGGCACCGCACGGCCGGCGCGCCCTCCAGCAGCTGCCGGCCGAGCTCGTACGCGCCGCGGATGTCGTCGCCGTCGAAGCACACGGTCGCGGTCTCCCGCAGCAGCGGACTGCAGTTGACCCCGACCGAGTACGGCAACCGCTCGAACAACAGCGTGTCCGACGTCGAGTCGCCGTAGGCCACGCACTCCTTCTCGGTGATGCCCAGTTCCTCGATGAGCGTCATCGTGATGTCGACCTTGTGCTGGCGGGTCAGCATCCGTACCTCCCGCTGCGGCTCGTGGGGCACCACGTCGGTGCCGTACGTGCGGTGGGCGCCCCATCCCTCCAGGCGCCGGACGAAGAAGTGCGGCGACTGCGAGATGACGGCGATGTGCTCACCGCGGCGGCGGATGTCGGAGAACACCTCGCGGACGCCGTCGATCCAGGCCGCCGCCGCGAACGCCGCGTCGATGTCCGCCTCGGTCATACCGGCCCACAGCGGCAGCATCCGCTCCCAGAAGCCGGCGTCGGTGATCTCGCCGCGCAGCCAGGCCTGTTCGATCCGGTCGGCCTCCTCGTAGGTGCCGAGGTGCCGGGCGATCTCGACCGATGCCGCACCGCGCAGCAGAGTGCCGTCCATGTCGAAGACGTGAAGGTGCGTCCGGGCCATCGAGCGGACTCCAGAGGTGTCGGGCGGGGCGGCGCCGCCGCGGCTGCGTGGGGGACGGGCCGCGGCGGCGCCGCAGATCGGGGTTCAGGCCGACGCGGCGACCGGGACCTCGCGGGTCACGGTGCGCATCTCCTTGATGTGGTCGATGTAGTAGGACTCGGGGACCTCCCGCTCGGCGTTGGCGATCAGCTCGGTGAAGTCCCACTTCTTGAGCAGCTTGCCGTTGCGGAACACCGGCTTGAGGACGTTCTCCGACTCGGGGATCGAGCCCTTCGGCACGGTGACGTAGGTGCCGTTCTCGTACTTGAGGGCGAGCCGGCCCTTCTTCGAGGCCTTGAACGACGCGCCGGTGGGCGCCTTGGCGATGTCCCGCCATTCCCCGTTGACGCAGACGGCCGAGGCCTTCTGGCCGAAGTTCATGGTGTCGCGGTTCCAGTGCTGCAGCAGGCCGCCGCCCATGCCGAACACCGCGTTGTCGGCGGCGAAGCCGCGCCGCTCCATCTCCATGAAGACCTTGGGCAGGCTGTGGAACGTCACGCCGTCGCCCTGCACGACCCGGATGAACGGCGGAAGGACCTTGAAGCCCTTGGAGTTGACCTCGTAGCCGAAGGCGTCCATCAGCCAGCCGATGGTGTCGGCGGTGACCTGGACGACGTCGCCGGAGTCGGGACGCACGCCCACCAGCCCGGGGAAGTTGCGGATCTGCTCCTTCAGCTCTCCGCCGATGATGTTCTTGACGCAGTTCTCGTGGTCGTAGGTGTCGCTGAGCAGGAGCGCGCAGCCCTCGGGCGCGAAGACCTCGAGCATGTTGCGCAGCGCGTCGGCCTCGTGCTCGCGGCCCCACGCGCAGAACCCGGCGTGCTCGGAGTTCGGGCCGGAGTTCGAGACCTTGCCGGCGTTGTAGAAGTGCTTCGCCGCGAGGATGCCGGGCACCGTGTCGGACTGGTCGAAGTTGACCAGGTGCGCGAGGCCGCCGAGCGCGGCGGACTGCTGGGAGCTGACGCCGCGGGCACCGTAGTCGTGCAGGACGTTGCGGATCAGGTGCGGGTTGTCGGAGGTGCGGGCGTAGGCCTCCTTGATGGCCATCTTCGACAGCCAGCTGACCGTGCCGATCGTGGTCGGGTACCACACCGCGCGCAGCAGGGCGGTCTCGAAGAAGCTCGTGGCCCAGAAGTACTTCGGGTCGGTGTTGATGACCTGGACGAGCACGTTGCGGGCCGGGAGGACGAGGCCCTCGGGTACGGCCTCGATCTCGACGGGCAGGAAGCCGCCGTGGTCGTTGAGGATGCCGAGCCAGTTGTCGCGGTTGAAGTGCATGCCCTGCTCGCGGACGACGAACTCGGCCTCGTCGATGTCCTCGAGCGTGATCGGGCGCATCAGGTACTCGCGCAGGAAGGCCTGCAGCCCGACGAACTGGACGACCGGGAACTCACCACCGCGCGACTCGATGTAGCTGGAGACGTACTCCGTACCCGGCGGGTAGAGCGGGTAGTGGCAGTGCTTGTAGTTGTCCGTGTTGATGATCAGGTTGTCGAGGTAGCCCATCGGCTCGTCCACCCTTCACGAGAGTCGTTTCTACCGACATCCGCGCCGACCGTTGATGGCACGACAGACTTTGGTGCGCGGACCTGCACTTCCAGGAGTTCACTCAGCTTTGCGCACGACTGCGGCCGACGACTAGACCTCACGCCGCTCAGCAACAGCATTTTAACGTTTCTAGTGTGATCGTCAACGCACTCTTCCTCCGCCGCGCCGGCACGAGCATGGCGCACGACGAGGCGACCAGACGCTCACCCGATCGAGTATTTCCGCAGATCGACAATGCTGAACCGATCCACGGCAGAGCTGAGGAACACCCGATCCCGGCGAGCCGCCGTGCGACCGGCTCGCGCGTGATCGAGAAATTGTCGAATCGGTTCTACCTCGGGTGTGTGCTCACCCGTTCCAGAGCGCCTTCGCCGCGGGTTCCGCGGCGACCAGCTCGTCCGCGGTGGGCATTCCGCCGCGGGCTCCCTCCCCTGCGACGGACAACGCCGCCGCCGCGTTCGCGATGCGGACGGCGTCGTCGAGGCCGACGCCGCGGGCCAGCGCCAGCGCCAGCACGCCGCTGAACGTGTCGCCCGCCCCAGTGGTGTCGCGGACCGTCGCCGGCCGGGGCGGCACGTGCTCGCTCGTCCCGCCGGGACGGACCACGAGAACACCGTCCGCCCCGAGCGTCACGACCACCTCGGCCCCGGTCACCGCGACCAGCGCGTGCGCCGCGTCGAGGACCTGGTCCCGCTTCGGCTCCGCGCCGTCGGCCGGTGGTCGACCGGCGAGCGCGAGGCACTCCCCCGCGTTCGGGGTGAGGACCGGGCCGAGCCCGAGCAACTCGGCCACGACCGGCACGACCGGTGCCGGGTTGAGGATGCAGCGCACCCCCGCGCCGTGCGCCGCGCGCACGGCCGCCGCCACCGCCTCCTCCGGGATCTCCGTGCTGACCAGCACCCCGCCCGCACCGGGCAGGACCCGGGCGAGCTCGGCCGTCACCAGCTCGGCCGACACGTCGCCGTTCGCGCCGGCGCCGACGGCGATCTGGTTCTCGCCGCCCGGGCCGACCACGATCAACGCCACCCCCGTCGGCGACGCGGTGCTGACCAGCACCCCGGAGGTGTCGACCCCGTCGTCCTGCAGCTCGCGCAGAGCCTGCCGGCCGATGTCGTCGTCGCCGACGGCACCGATGTAGCGCACCCGGCCACCGGCCCGGGCCGCCGCGACGGCCGCGTTCGCGCCCTTGCCCCCGCCGAACCTCTCCATCCCGGGCCCGACGACGGTCTCGCCGGGAGCCGGCAGGCGCGGGGCCCGCACCACCATGTCGACGTTGACCGCGCCGAGGACCACGAGGTCGACGGCCGGTGCGTCAGCGGCCGGGCGGGACGACGCTGTCGCGGATCTGGACGACTGCGGGGAGCTGGTCGGCGGCCTCGACATCCTTGCCCTCCATCAGGTCGAACAGCGCTTTCGCGGCGCGGTAGCCCATGTCGCGGGCCGGCTGGCGCACACTGGTGAGCCGAGGGGTGAGCAGGGCGGAGATCGGCAGGTCGTCGAATCCGACGATGCTCACGTCCTCGGGGACCCGCAGCCCGTTGGTGCGGAGGTGCTCGATGGCGCCGATGGCCATCAGGTCGTTCGCGCACAGCAGCGCCGTCGGACGTTCGTCCTCGGGCAGCTGGAGGATCTTCGCGGCGGCCTCACCGCCCGACTCCTGCCGGTAGTCGCCGTTGAACACCGGGACCGAGTCGGGATCGAGCCCGGCCCCGGCGAACGCCTCGCGGTACCCGGCGAGCCGCTGCTGCGCGGTCCAGAGCGCCGGCGGCCCGCCGATCACCGCGAGCCGTCGGTGGCCCTGGTCGAGCACGTGCGTGGCCACCTCCCGCGCGCCGCGCCGCGAGTCGCAGACCACCGACGGGAGGTCCCGGCCGGGGATCTGCTCGTCGACCAGCACGACGGGCCCGGAGCGGGCCATCTCGTAGATCGTCTCGGGCATCGACCCGGTGCCGGACAGGTAGATCACGCCGTCGACCCGCTGGCTGCGGAGGAGCTTGGCGTAGTGCTCCTCCGGCGTCTCGATGGCGTCCGGCACCACGAGCACGACCAGCACGTTCACCGCCGACGCCGCCTTCTGGACGCCCTCGGTGACCATCGCGAAGAACTGGTTGGTCAGGTCGGGAACGACCATCGCGATGGTGGACGCCGACCGCCGCTTCAGGCTGCGCGCCGACTCGTTCGGCGAGTAGTTCAGCACGCGGATGGCGTCGAGCACGCGGTTGCGCCGCTCGGGAGCGACGGGGCCGCTGTCGTTGAGCACGTAGCTGACGGTGCTGATGGAGACGTTCGCGTGTTCAGCGACGTCCTTCATGGTGGGTCGACGGCGTGCAACCACGGACGAGACCTTCCCCCTATGTGGCCCGGGCCGCCCATCGCAGGATGGACGCCCACAACTGCTGGTAGTGCGGCCATCCGACGAATTCCGGCGGAGCCCAGTGTGGGGCGAGGTCCGATGTGAACGCCACCGCACGACCGGCACCGGCGGGTCCGACGACCAACAGCGGATCATCGCCTGCGCGGGCGACCACCGTGGCGTCCGCCTTGGCGACGACTCGGTTGTACCCCAGCAGCGGCGGCCACTCGGCGGGAGTACCGCCGAGCACCGCGTGGCCGGGCTCGTCGAAGTCGGCCTTGACGCCCTCCGGCTCCTCGACGCGGTCGTCGTGGTCGAGCATCGTGACCGGCAGAACCTCAGCGAGCGGGGTCATCCCGTAGCGGGCCTTGCCCTCGATGCCGGTGAACGACATGTAGCCACCGATCATCACCAACCCACCGCCCGCGCGCGTCCAGTCCCGCAGCACGGCCAGGCGGTTCGCGCTGCGCTCGGAGCGCAGGAACGTCTCGTCGGGGAGCAGGAAGGAGTTCGACCCGATGTCGGAGATCACGACGACGTCGAACGCGTCGAGCTCGGCGGTGCTGCGGGGGAACTGCGAGGACACCTCGTGCCCGCGGATGTAGGTGACCGCGAACCCCTCCCGGTCGAGCGCGGCCAGGAACTCCCCGGCGCCCTCCTCGTACTCGGTGGTGTGGAACTGGTCGAAGCCCTTCATGTGGATGACGTGCTTCATCCACGACTCGCCCGCGAACAGGACCCGCAGTCCCTGCCCGTCCCCGCTCACAGGAGCCGGTCCCCGACGTGGGCCGGGAGCACCCGCGCCTCCGGCATGGCGATCACGTTGATCTCCCGCATGTCCCAGCCGATCATCTTGGTCGGCACGAGCTCGTAGTACGTGCGCCCGGCCGCCTCACCGAACTCCAGGTACTGCTCGACGTAGGGGTGGTCGACGTGGAAGTACTTGTCGAAGACCAGCTGGGCGAGCTCGTCGAGCAGCGCCTGGTCCTCGACCTCGCGCAGCGAGCCCACGATGCGCACGCCGGAGACGGTGGCGTACTCGTCACCCTGGTCGACCAGGGCCGAGAGCTGGCGACCGGCCTTGACGTTGGCGGCGTGCCGGGAGCCGGCGTCGATCGGGAGGTAGATCTTCTTGTCCTTGACGACCAGCCACAGCGGGGTCAGGTAGATCGACCCGTCCTCGTCGATGCTGGCCACGCGGATGGTCTTGGCCCGGGCGAGGTACGCCCAGCGCTTGTCCCCCTTGAGGGGCTGCCAGGTGCTCGCGGTGACCGCCATGCTCAGCTCCCCTCCGCGGCGCGCAGCGCCTTCAGTTCCTTGCTGTACTCGGGCGCGTCGGCGACCCCGACCTTCGGCGACGGGCCGGACGTCCAGAAGAACTTCCACTTCACGCCGCTGGCCTCGAGCGTGTACTTGTAGCCCGCCGGCAGGTAGACGTGCTCGCCCTCCTTGGCCTCGAGGACGACCTTGCGGCCGGCCGCGTCCTCGACCACCAGCCGCGTGCGGCCCTCGAGGATGAAGTGCGACTCGTCGAAGTCCTTCTGGTCCCAGTGGTAGGGCAGGTGGTCGGGCTCGCCGTAGCAGTAGCCGTGGCGGAAGTAGCGGGCGTCGTCGCGCTCGCGCGACAGGAAGATGTTGGTGACGATGCCCTTGTTGAAGGTGAGCACGGGCATCTTCTCGATCTCGTCGGGCTCGATCACCCGGGGATAGCGACGTGCGTTGCGGGCGGTGGGATCGTATTCCGGCACGGCAACGCCTCCTCTCAGATTGGCCGAGTGGGAAGTAGGCTCGAGAAACCTTTCGCACGCGGTCCGACCACGGCGTGCGTCATTATCGTTAGACCGGGACTTGATCGTTTCTAGCGTATCGGTCGCTACGGGGATGCGGTCAAGCCCTCCGTTCGGGGTTCCCACAGTCGTACGCATCGCGACCGCGTCCGGTAAATCCACTGTGAACTGGCGTTTCGGACAGATGGCTGACCCTCGGCCGAATCGGCTCGGCTACGCTCACCGGCAATGCGATTACCGATAGAACGGTTTCAACTCAGCTGGGGGTGTACCCGAAGACGGTCTTGATCTCCAGGTACTCGCGCAGGCCGAAGTCGGCGTATTCCCGACCGTTGCCGCTCTGCTTGTACCCGCCGAACGCGCCGGCGAAGTCGAGCCCAGCGCCGTTGACGTGCACCATGCCGGTGCGCAGCCGCCGCGCCACCGCGCGGGCCTTGTCCAGATCGGCGGAGGAGACGAACCCGGCCAGGCCGTAGACGGTGTCGTTGGCGATCGCGACCGCCTCGTCCACGTCGGAGTAGGTCGTCACGGTGATGACCGGCCCGAAGATCTCCTCGCGGGCGATCTGCATGTCGTTGGTGACGCCGGAGATCACCGTGGGGCGCACGAAGTAGCCCCTGTCCAGGCCCT
Source organism: Pseudonocardia thermophila (assembly GCF_900142365.1). Lineage (GTDB taxonomy): Bacteria > Actinomycetota > Actinomycetes > Mycobacteriales > Pseudonocardiaceae > Pseudonocardia > Pseudonocardia thermophila. Next base: position 233,867 of record NZ_FRAP01000005.1, read on the forward strand.
CGGGGCGGCCGAGGCCGCCGGTGACGACCGTGGCGCCTGCGTCGACCGCGCTCCGGATCAGCCGCTGGACCTTGTCGTACGCGGCCTGGGAGACGAGCGGGCCGAGCTGCACACCCTCCTGCTCGGGGTGGCCGACGACGAACGACTCCGCCGCGGCCCTGGCCAGCTCGAGCACCTCGGCCAGCCTGGCCTCGGGCACCAGCCAGCGCGTGCCCGCGTTGCACGACTGACCCGAGTTCGCGAAGACGTCGCCCATGTCGCGCGGCACGACGGTGGCGAAGTCGGCGTCGTCGAGCATGATGTTGGCCGACTTGCCGCCCAGCTCCTGCGCCACCCGCTTGACGGTCGGTGCCGCGTTGCGGGCCACCTCCACCCCGGCCCGGGTCGAGCCGGTGAACGAGACCATGTCGACGTCCGGGTGGGAGGTGAGCGCGGTGCCGACACCCGGGCCATCGCCGTGGACGAGGTTGAACACGCCGGCCGGCACCCCGGCCTCGTGCAGGATCTCGGCGATGATCACCGCGTTGATCGGCGCGAGCTCGGAGGGCTTGAGGACCATCGTGCAGCCGGCCGCGAGCGCGGGCGCCACCTTCGCGGCGATGAGCAGCGGCGGCCAGTTCCACGGCGTGATGAGCCCGCAGACCCCGATCGGTTCGTGGATGATCTGCGTGCTGCCCCGCTGCTCCTCGAACCGGAAGTTCTTCAGCGCGTCGATCGCGTAGACGAACTGACCGAGTCCGGCCCCGACCTGCGCGGTCCGCGCGAGGGACGCGGGCGCCCCCATCTCGGCCATCAGCGCGGCCGCGATCTCCTCCTGCCGGGCCTGGTAGACCTCGACGATCCGCTCGAGCAGCTGCACGCGCTCCGCGACCGAGGTCTGCGAGTAGCTGGGGAACGCCGCCCGGGCCGCCGCCACCGCGCGGTCGACGTCCTCCGCGCCGCCCAGCGCCACCGTCGCGATCGGCTGCTCGGTCGACGGATCCAGGACCTCCGCCGTCGCCGTCGACGCCGGGTTGACCCACTCGCCGCCGATATAGAAACGATCCGCGTCCTTCATCCTCATCCCTCGGTGGAGCCGCTCGACGGTCACGCTCGCCCAGGTCGCCAGGAAGCCCTGTGAACTGGATGTTTCATGGACTTTTCGGCCGCGCACGCATGCTGGCGGCGGCGCGTTCTGTCGATCGAGCGAGCGTGTAGAAACGATTCCAGCGCAGGTTAGGGGAGGCAGCCGGGCGGGTCAAGGGCGGAGTCGGGTGACAGGACCGCCGGCACGCGTCGCGAACGACGTTGCAGCGATTCGAATCGATTCAAGCCGCGGCAGCGCCGCTCCCGACGCGGCCGGCACCGTCGCTAGAACCTTGACGACGCTCGCCGTCGCTGTGGACACTGCCGACGCTCCCTCCGACGACGAAGGAAGGTCCCGTGGCTCGTCTGTACGCCGTTCCCCCGCAGGACTTCGCCCCCGAGCTGCGCGAGAAGCTCGGCGCCGCCCTCGATGATCCGCAGGGCCTCGGCCTGCTGCGGGTGTTCGCCCAGCGACCCGACCTCACCTCGGCGTTCCTCGACTTCCGCAGCGCGCTCGCCGCGCGCTCCACACTGCCGCCGCGACTGGTCGAGCTGGTGCGGCTGCGCATCGCGTTCCACAACCAGTGCCGCAGCTGCATGGCCCTGCGCACCGCGAGCGGGGCGGAGGACGGCGTCACCGAGGAGCTGGTCTGCTCGCTGGAGAAGCCCCAGGAGGCCCCGGACCTCACCGCCGCCGAGAAGGCCGCCCTCCGCTACGCCGACCTGTTCGCCACCGACCACCTGGCCGCCGACGAGTCGGTCTTCGACCTGCTGCGCGAGCACTTCACCGAGCCCGAGATCGTCGAGCTGGGCGTGCACATCGCGATCTTCGTCGGGTTCGGCAGGCTCTCGGCGACCTGGGACATCGTCGACGACCTGCCCGAGCGCTTCCACGACCGGGAGAACGTCGTCACGCCGTGGGGTTCCGGCGCGGTGGTGGCCGACCACCGCTGACACCGGAGGCCGCCCTCCTCCATCGAGAACGACGCTGCCGTGAGCAACAGGGTGTGTTGATCACGGCAGCGTCGTTCTCGTCGTGCTCCTCAAACGTTGACTCTTTTTCTCGCTCGTCGAATAATCGCCGACCAAGTCAATCCGTCTGGATGAACCCCGAGCTCGTGCACGATCCCGCTGCGCAAAGGAGCGTGTGGTGGTCAGTTCCGAGCACCTCAGCACCGAAGCGACACCCTTCGACCCGTTCGCCGACGCCCCGTCCGACGAGGTCCGACGGGAACTCTTCCGGGTGCGCGCCGCCGGATGCCCGTTCACCCCGGTCGGCCCCGGCATCGCCTTCGTCGCGCACCACGACGTCGCCCGCCAGGCACTGCTCTCGCACGAGGCGCTGAGCAACACGGGGAACTTCGTGCTGGACGCGGGCGACGGCCCTGCACCGCCCAGCCTGATCACCCAGAGCGACCCGCCCGCGCACACCGCCCTGCGAGCCCTACTGCGGCCGGGATTCACCCGGGCGACGATCGTCCAGGCGGCTCCGTGGATTCGTGAGCACGTCGAGGCGCTGATCGACGCCCTGCCGCCCGGCGGCCCGGCCGACCTCGTCGGCCAGGTCGCGCTGCCGCTGACCGCGAGCGTGATCGCCCGGCTGGTCGGGGTGCCGCCGGAGCACGCCGAGGCGCTCAGCCGCGACTCCCTCGCCATCACCGCGATCCTGCCCGCCCCCTTCACCGGCACCGATGCCTGGCAGCGGCTGGAGCGCTACTTCACCGAGGCGGCCCGGCAGCGCCGCACCGCCCTCGATCCGCCCGATGACCTGCTCACCACGCTCGCCCTCGGCGAGGTCGACGGGCATCGGCTCACCGAGCAGGAGGTCGCCTTCCACGCCTGGCAGCTGTTCGTCGCCGGCCTGGAGAGCACCGCCTACACGATCGGGTCCACGGTCCACCAGCTCCTCGTCGACCGGCGCCGCTGGGAGGCCCTGCTGGCCGACCGATCGCTGCTCGACAACGCTCGCGAGGAGGGTCTGCGCCACGGTTCCGCGATCCGCTGGGTGCTGCGCACCGTCACCAGCCCCGTCGACATCGGTGGCGAGCCGCCGGCGGTGGGCGGCCGGGTCGTCGTCGGACTGGAATCGGCGAACTTCGACGAGTCCGTCTTCGGCCCCACCGCCGCCGCGTTCGACCTGCGACGGCCGACGGCCCGCCGGCACCTGTCCTTCGGCCACGGCATCCACCTCTGCCCGGGCGCGGAACTCTCCCGCACCGAGATCACGGTCGCGCTCCAGACGCTGATGGACCGGCTCCCAGCCCTCCGCCTCGCCCCGGGCACGGCCTACGAGAAGGTCGAGAGCCCGATGATCTGCGGGCCGAAGCGGCTCGACGTCGTCTGGTGAACCGCCGTCCCGCCCGCGTTTGATCTTCCAGCGGCTGGAAGGTCCGGACTCGCACCGTGGACGACGGCCGCCTGCTCGCCATCGGGCAGCTGGCCCGGCGCGCCGGTGTGTCGGCGCGGACGGTCCGGTTCCAGTCCGACCATGTCTTGATCCCGCCGACCCGCCGGTCGGGCAGCGGCTATCGCCTGTACGACGAGGCCTGCGTCGCGCGCCTGTGCCTCGTGCGCACACTGCGCGAGCTGGGCCGCCTCGATCTGGAGACGGATCCTGCAGCGCGAGGTCGACACCGCGGACGTCGCCGCCGCGGCGGTGCGCGCGCTGGACGCGCAGGTCCGCGCCTTGCAGCTCAACCGTGCCGTGCTCGCCCGGGTGGCCGGCCAGCGGGCCGGAACCGAGGAGGTGGAGCGGTGAACGATGCCGCACGGCTCTCCGCAGAGCAGCCAGCTCGATCCACGCGTCCACCTGCTGCACGGCGGCCATCGGCGGTGCGCGTCAGCACACGCCTCGGATCGTCCGGCAGCTCGGCCGGGACGTCGCGCAGCCGGTCTCGTAGCTGCGGATTGGCGTCGAGCCCGTCGAACACCTCGCGCGTGAAGTCGTCGACGATCGCGTGCCGCGGGCCCCGGCCGGCGACCCGGCGCCTCGCGTTCTTCACGAAGGAGATCGCCTGCTCGTGGCACCGGCCCGGGAAGAACGGCGTCGATCCGGCCTCCGCCGAGGCGGCCACGCTGCTCGGCGACCTGCTCGGCACCGGTCCGACCGCGCCCCGCCGCACCGATGTGCTGGCCCGGATCGAGGCGGGTCTCGACGTGCGGGTCGAGCGGTACCGGCAGCTCCTCGCGATCGTCCGTGGCGAGGAACCGCCCGCGTCGACGATTCCCGACCACGAGTGGCTGGCCGCAGCGCTGCGCGCCCACCCGTGATCACACGCCCGGCCCGTACAGCCCGAACCGCAGGTCGGGGTCTCCCGGGACCCACGTGTTGGTGACCTGGGACCGCGTGCCCATCGCCACCACCCGGTCCACCAGCTGGTTGCCGAGCGCGAGCTGACCGGGCTCCCACGCCCGCAGGGCCGCGACGATGTCGTCGGTCTTCGCGAGGTGCTCGTAGAGCATCCAGGCGTCCGCGGCGGCCTTCGCGCTGCCCGCGGCGGCGTGCGGGCGGGCGGCGAACGCGGCGTCGCCGATGAGCGCGACCCGCCCGACGGCCATGCGCGGCACCCGGATGTCGCACACGACCTGGACGTACGGGTGCTCGGTGCGCTGGATGACCTCGGCGAAGGCCGGGGCGAGCTCGCGCTCGGCGGCGGCGCGCACCTCGTCGACGTAGCGCTGCTGGACCGTGCCCGGGTGGACCGACACCGGGCATTCGAAGCCGCGGACGTCCGTGGTCAGCTCCGCCAGCTCGGGACCCTCTGCGACGTTGCGGTACCAGACGTAGTTGAGCAGCCGCCTGCCCTCGTCGAGCTCGCCGTCCATGCCGGGGATCAGGTACAGCACGCAGTGGGTGCGGTCGCCGACGCTGTAGTTGAGCGCATCGGCCAGCAGGGCGTGCGTCCGGTCCGACACCTGGTCCTCGCGCACCGTGCCGCGCCACCCGACGTACCCGGCGTAGGTGCGCTGCAGGTCGGGGAACAGCCGCTTGCGGCCGGTGGAGCTGATCCCGTCGGCGAACACGGCGAGATCGGCGCGCTCGACCCGGCCGGACACGAACCGCAGCTCCACTCCGTCCGCGTCCTGGCTGAGGCCGGCGCAGAACTCGCCGAGGTGGTAGCGCTCGGTCCCGAAGTCGCCGAGCAGCGCCCGGTAGACGGTGCCCCACGACGTGTAGCGCCACTCCGCGTGCTCCTCGAAGACGATCTCGTTCCCGGGTCCGAGGTAGCGCAGCTTGCTGCTGCTGGTGGACAGCTCGGTGATGGCCTTCGCGCTGTGCCCCTCGAACCACCGCATGGTGATCGGCTGCAGGACGATGCCGCCGCCGCGGTTCTCCAGCTGTTCGGGATTGCGCTCGAAGACCTCGACGTCGAAGCCGAGCTTGCGCAGCAGGAGCGCGGCGGTCAGGCCGCCGATGGAACCGCCGACGACGACGGCGCGCGATCCTTCGTGTTGCACCACGACCCGGTCCTTCCCAGCTCGGTCCGACCGGCACAGCATCGACGCCGCCGCCCTTCGGCAGCACTGTGCAGACACACAGCCGTCCGACGGTCCGATGGGTAGATCACCATCAGGACGGCCCGCCGGTCGAGCCGAGGACGTCCTCGGCCATCAGCGCGAACGTCAGCCGGAGCAGGGACTCCGGCTGCGCGATCGACACGTCGATCAGCTCCTCGATCCGCTTGAGCCGCAGCCCGACCGTGTTCGGGTGCACGTAAAGCGCTTCCGCGGTGCGGGCGACGCTCATCCCGCTGTCGAGGTACGCCCGCAGCGTCGCGACCAGCGACGAGCCCTTGCGGGCGTCGTGCTCGCGCAGCGGGGCGAGGGTGCGTTCGGTGAAGCGGACCAGCTCACGCGGATCGTTCGTCTGCAGCAGCAGGCCGTACACGCCGAGATCGGGCAGGGTGACGACGCGGTCGCCGGCGTGCAGCCGGGCGAGCTCGATCGCTCCGCGCGCGGTCTGCACGGCCGAGCGGTACTCAGCGGGCTCGGCGCACCGGCGGCCGACGACGACGGTGACGGTGGCCCCGGACAGCACGTTCCGCGCAGCCGTGCGGATCGCCGCGGCCGCCTCCGGCGCCGGCGCGCCGTGCGCCGTCTCCGGCCACATCACGATCACGTGGTCTCCGCTGCGGGTGACGAGCGGGCGGGGATCGACCCGGTCCGCGGTGGTCTGGGTGACGCCCAGGAGCGTGCGGGTCGCGGTGGTGTCGGCCGTCCCGTCGACGGCGGCCACGAGCACCGTGTGCGGCCGGCCGAGGTCGTGGCCGAGCGGCCGGGCGCGGGCGGCGACCGAAGGTGGCGGCGAGTCGCTCAGCAGATCGGTGAGCAGGTCGCCGCGGACCCGCCACTCGACGTCCAGCGCGGTCCGCTGGCGCAGCCGCTCCAGCGCGCAGACGACCGCGGCGTGCTCGATCGCGCGCCGCTCCAACTCGGTCAGCGCCGCGAGCGGCCCGGGCACCCAGAGGCGGGCGACGACGTCCCGGCCGAGCAGAACGGGTGCGGTGACCCGCTGCAGCCGCGGCACGTCCACGATGCCGGACGCCGGCAGCTCCTCGGTCACCTCCTCCGGCGCGAGGAGCACCCCGCCTCGGCGGGCGGACGCGGTGACCGAGCCGTCCTGCTCGGTCACCAGCACCGGCCGGTCGAGCAGCCGCGCGAGGGCTTCGGCCACCCCCTGCACCCCGCCGGCGCGCAGCGCGACCGCAGTCAGCTCGGTGTGGATGGACTCGGCCTGCTCGAGCATGCGCCGCTGCTCGGTCAGGGACGCGATGAGGCGGGCGCTCTGCAGCGCGGTCCCGGCCTGGTTGGCCAGCGTCGTGAGCAGGGCCAGTTCGTCGGGGCCGAACTCGTGCACCTGCGTGCGGTAGCAGTTCAGGGTGCCGACAACCTCGTCCTGGACGATGAGCGGCACGGCGACGATCGCCCGGTAGCCGTGGCTGCTCGTCAGGCGCGCCCAGGGCTCGAACGTGGGATCGGCGAGGATGTCGGAGATCGGCACCGGCTCGGCGGTGCGGAACGCCCGGGTCGACGGGCCCGCCGCGAACGGTCCCCGGTCGAGCTGGATCGTGTGCCGGTCGTTGACCTCGGCCACGTACTCCGGCGGCAGGCCGGCCGCTCCGGTGATCCGCAGCGAGCGCCGCTCCCGATCGACGAGCAGCACCCCGCTCGCCTCGTACCCGGTGAGGGCGCACGCGGTGCCGGCGACGAGGTCGAGCAGCTCGGGCAGCTCCGTGGTGCGGTTGACCGCGGCCGCGATCTCGCCCACACCGGCGAGCCACCGGCGGACCTCGTCTCGCGTGTAGGACGCCACAGCCGATGCTAGCTCCGCTGTGGCCGTCCACAGCGCACGTCCGGCCGTCCCGAGAGAGCATCGGAGCCGGCCACCCCGTCGCGAACGATCTCAGCGACCACTGGAGCGCTGGGGAGTTCCACAGCCTTGGCGACGCACACTGGAGACCTCCACAGCAGCAGCGGTCGTGATTCGGGTTACGTTCGCTTGCGCGCGAGACCTCGCCCACCGGCTGCCGGCGGGCGCGGCCGCGCCCGTCCTGCTTTCCCGACACGACGAGGGGACTGGCGATGAAGCCGCCTCGGTTTCTGTACTGCGACCCCGACACGCTGGACGCCGCCGTGGCCCTGAAGGCCCAGCACGGGTTCGACGCGCTGATGCTCGCCGGCGGGCAGAGCCTCATGCCGATGTTGAACATGCGGCTGGCCAGCCCCGGCGTCCTGATCGACATCAACGGGATCACCGACCTGCAGCGGGTCGTGCGCACCGACGACGTGCTGGAGATCGGCGCCGGTGTGCGCCAGTCGGCGATCGAGTCCGACGAGCAGGTGCACGCAGCCGTACCGCTGCTCGCCCGCGCCGTGCCCCACATCGGGCACGTCGAGAACCGCCACCGCGGAACGGTCGGCGGGAGCATCGCGCACGCCGACGGCGCGGCCGAGCTGCCCTGCATCGCGGTGACCCTGGACGCGGTGATCGTGGTGCGCGGCGCGTCCGGCGAACGGGAGATCCCGGCCAAGGATTTCTTCCAGGGCTTCCTCAGCAACGCCTGTGCCCCGGACGAGCTGGTGGTGGCGGTCCGCTTCCCGGTCACCCCCGCCGCGGCGGGCACGGGGTTCGTCGAGGTCGCGCGCCGCGAGGGCGACTTCGCGCTCGCCGCGGCCGCGGTCCAGGCGGAGCTCGATGAGCAGGGTCGGATCAGCCGGATCGCCGTCGGCCTCGCCGGCGTGGCAGCCACCCCCGTCCGCGCGACCGCCGTCGAAGACCGCCTCACCGGCGCCGCCGCCGATCCCGACACCGTGGCGGCGGCCGCGCAGCTCGCCGCCGACGTGGTCACCACGGGCGACGACCTGCACGCCACGGCCGCCTACCGCAAGCACCTCGCGACGACGGTCGTCATGCGCGCCGTCCTCGCCGCCGTCGCCGACGCCGAGCAGCGCACGCAGAACGGGAGCGCCTCGTGACCACCACCGAGAACCCGGCCGCCACCGACACGCGCACCATCACGCTGCGCGTCAACGGCCGCGAGATCACCCGCACCGTCTCGACCCGCACGACGCTGGCCGACTTCCTGCGCGACGACCTGGACCTCGTGAGCGTCCACCTCGGTTGCGAGCACGGGGTCTGCGGCTGCTGCACCGTGCTGCTCGACGGGCAGTCGGTGCGGTCCTGCCTGATGCTGGCCGTGCAGGCCCGCGGCCACGAGGTGGAGACCGTCGAGAGCCTGTCGGCCGATCAGACGAACCTGCACCCGATCCAGGAGGCGTTCGCCGAGGAGCACGCCCTGCAGTGCGGGTTCTGCACCCCGGCCATGGTGCTGCGCTGCAAGGAGATCATCGCGGACGGGCGCACCCGCACCGACGAGGAGGTGCGCCGCGAGATCTCCGGGATCCTCTGCCGCTGCACGGGCTACCAGAACATCGTCAACGCCGTGCAGAACGCGAGCCGCCGCTGCGCGTCGACCGGACAGGAGGCCTGAGCGATGACCGCCACCCAGGACCCCGCCCGCACCACGGAGGAGGGCCCGGACCGCCCGGCCTTCACCTACATCGGCAAGGACCGCAGGCGGGTCGAGGACCCCCGCCTGCTGGTCGGCCGCGGCGGCTACATCGCCGACATGAAGCTGCCGGGCATGCTGCACGCCGCGATCCTGCGCAGCCCGGTCCCGCACGCGCGCATCGCGTCGATCGACGTCTCGGCGGCGCTGGAGATCCCCGGCGTCGTCGCCGTGTTCACCGGCGAGGACGTCAAGGCGCACATGGACCCGTGCATGAACTTCGGCCCGGCGACGATCACGCAGTACCCGATCGCCGTGGACAAGGTCCGCTACGTCGGCGAGGCGGTCGCCGCGGTCGTCGCCGAGAACCGCTACATCGCCGAGGACGGCGTCGACGCGATCGTCGTCGAGTACGAGGAGCTGCCGGTCGTCTCCGATCCCCGCGCCGCGCTGGAGCCCGATGCCCCGGTCCTGCACGAGGAGCACGGCAGCAACCTCGGCTACGAGCGCACCTTCGAGTTCGGTGACATCACCGCCGCGCTCGAAAGCGCCGATCTCGTCGTCGAGGACGAGCTGCACTGGGGCCGCTCGGCCGGCATGCCGATGGAGACCACCGGCGCCATCGCCCGCCCCGGCCACAACGGCGTGCTGGAGATCTACTGCAACTCGCTGAACTTCAGCTACCTGCAGTTCCTGCTCGCCGCCGCGCTGCGCATCCCGTCGAACAAGCTGAAGATGCAGCCGGTGCCCGCGGGCGGCAGCTTCGGCAGCAAGTTCACCGCGCACAAGGTGCCGACGCTCGCCGGGTTCCTCGCGCTGCGGACCGGGCGCCCGGTGTGCTACCTCGAGGACCGCCTCGACCACCTGATGAACTCCGACCACCACGGTTCGGACCGCTACTACAAGGTGCGGATGGGCTTCACGAAGGACGGGCTGATCACCGGCCTGGACGTGGACGTGGTGGACGACTACGGGGCCTACATGCAGTTCGGCGTGGGCACCCACGGCAACGCGCTGTCGCAGGCGGTCGGCCCGTACCGGTTCCGCGACCTGCGCTACCGGCTGCGCGCCGCGGTCACGAACAAGTGCCAGCAGGGCGCCTACCGCGGCTTCGGCTCCGAGGTGCACAACTGGGTCCTGGAGCGGCTCGTCGAGCAGGGCGCGGCGAAGCTCGGCATCGCCCCGGAAGAGATCCGCAAACGAAACTTCGTGCTCCCCGAGGAGTTCCCGTACAAGATCCCCGGCGGGAACGTCTACGACAGCGGCAACTACCCCGGGGTGCTCGAGAAGGCCCTGTCGATGATCGACCTCGAGCACTGGCGCAAGGAGAAGGAGCGGCTGCGCCGGGAGGAGAACCGCTACATCGGCATCGGCATCGCCACCACCCAGGAGCGGTCGGTGTTCTCCTCGACCGAGTTCTGGTTCTGGTTCGACGAGCCACCGTTCCCGATCACCTCCAGCCCGGAGAGCGCGACGATCACGATCGACCCGACGGGCGCCTTCCAGCTGCTGCTGCACTGCCAGGCGATGTGGGGCAACAGCCCCGAGACGGTGGCGACGACGATCCTCGCGGAGGAGTTCGGCATCGAGCCGGAGTCGGTGAACGTCTCCTACGCCGACACGTCCCGGGCCCTGCCCGGCACGGGCCCCGGCGGCAGCCGGTTCACGGTGATGGTCGCGGGCGCCGTCCGCGGTGCGGCCCGCAAGCTGAAGAAGAAGCTGATCGACATCGCGGCGCACACCCTGGAGGTCGCACCGGAGGACCTGGAGCTGGTCGCCGCCCGGGTCCAGGTGCGCGGGGCCCCCGAGCGCTCGCTGGGGCTGCCCGAGCTGGCGGCATCGGCGTACTTCTTCGCGCTCAACCTGCCCCCGGGCATGCAGAGCGGGCTGGAGGAGAGCTACACCTACGACCACCCGTACACGACGCTGCCCTCGCCGGACCGCTCCGACCTGGGTGTCTTCTACCCGATCATGGGGCACGCCTGCCACATCGCGGTCATGGAGGTCGACCCGGACACCGGGATGACGAAGTTCCTCGACTACGTGGCCGTGCACGACGCGGGCACGGTGGTCAACCCGAAGAGCCTCGGCGGCCACGTCACCGGCGGCGCCGCGCAGGGCCTCGGCTCGACGCTGTACGAGGAACTGGCCTACGACGCCGACGGCCAGTTCCGGTCGTCGACGTTCCTCGACTACCTGGTGCCGACAGCCAACGAAGTGCCGCCGTTCCGCATCGGGCACGTCGAGACCCCGTCGCCCTACACCGAGTACGGGATCAAGGGCGGTGGTGAAGGCGGCCGGATGGTCACGCCGTCGGCAGTCTCAGCCGCGATCGACGACGCCCTGCGCGAGTACGGCATGCACGTGCGGGAGCTGCCGATCAAGCCGGCGGACATCGTCGCGACCGTCCAGGCGGCGCGCGCGAAGGGCTGACGCGGCGAACCTCGGCCCGGCTCCGTCGGCGGTGGCGGAGCCGGGCCGGTTCCACGCAGTGCCGGTTCCACGCAGTGCCGGTTCCACGCAGTGAGGATGTGGTCATGCAGCACACGTTCGGCTCGCCGCGCGAACTCGCCGACGGCCTCGCCACCGTCGGCTACCTCGCCGACGAGGCCCTCTCCATGGCGGTGTTCCTCGCGCTGCGCCTCAACCGGCCGCTGCTGCTGGAGGGCGCGAACGGGGTGGGGAAGACCGAGATCGCCAAGGCGCTCGCGGACCTGCTCGGACGCGATCTGGTCCGCCTGCAGTGCTACGAGGGGATCGACGCCTCCCAGGCGCTCTACGACTGGCACTACGCGCGCCAGCTGCTCGACATGCGGGCCTCGGACCGCACGTCGTCGGCTGACGTGTTCACGCGCGAGTACCTGCTTCCCCGGCCGCTGCTGACCGCGCTCGAAACCGGCGACCGGACGGTCCTGCTGATCGACGAGATCGACCGCGCGGACGACGAGTTCGAGGCGTTCCTGCTGGAGCTGCTGAGCGACTTCGCCGTCACGATCCCCGAGATCGGCCGGGTGGTCGCCAGCAGCCCGCCGCTGGTGGTGCTCACCTCCAACCGCACCCGCGACCTGCACACGGCGCTGCGGCGACGCTGCCTCTACCACTGGGTCGGGCACCCGGACGCCGAGCGCGAGTTCCGCATCCTGCAGGTGCGCGCCCCGCAGGTGCCGGCCGCGCTCGCGCGCCGGGTGGCCCAGGCGGTGCAGCGGATCCGGGCGCTCGGGCTCGGGAACCCGCCCGGCGTCGGCGAGACCATCGACTGGGCCAACGCCCTGCACGTGACCGGGTCGGCGACGCTGACCCCCGACGAGGCGGCCGCGACGCTGGGAGCGCTCGTCAAGGACGTCGACGACCAGCAGCTCGTCGCGGAACGGATCACCGAGCTGGTCCCGACGACGCCGTGACCACCCCGTTCGAGATCAGCGCGCGGCTCTGCGCCGGGTTCGCCGACCAGCTGCGCCGCCACGGGGTGGAGACGAGCCCGGAGCAGACCACGGCGCTGTACGCGGCGCTGCACCAGCTGGACCGGGTCCGGCTGCGCGATCTCTACCTCGCCGGCCGGGTGACGATGGTCGGCGCCCGCGAGCAGTTCACCGCCTACGACGCGGCGTTCCGCGCGTACTTCCTCGGCGCGGACGGAACCGGCGCGACCGCGGTCGCCGTGTCCCGCCCGGTGGCGGTCGCCGAGAGCCGGTCACCGGAACCCACCGCCGGGACGCCGAGCGCGCGGCCCGCGGAGGATGCCGACGACGAGGTCGACCACGCCCGGCTCACGCCCTCCGACATCCAGGTGCTCAAGGAGAAGTCGTTCGCCGCGATGGACGCCGACGAGCGGCGGCGCGCGGCGGCGCTGGTGCGCACCCTCGACGCGGACCTGCCGCGGCGGCGCTCCCGCCGCCGCGTGCGCGCCCACCGGGGACGCCACCTCGACACCCGCCGGTCGCTGCGCGCCGCGCTGCGCACCGACGGTGAGCCGATCCGCCTCGCGCGCCGGCGCAACCCGACCCGGGAGCGCCCGATCACGTTCGTGGTGGACGTCTCCGGGTCGATGGCGCCCTACGCGCTGGCCGTCCTGCGGTTCGCGCACGCGCTGGCGCACGCCGGGCACCGCGTCGAGGTCTTCACCGTCGGGGTGCGGGCCACGCGGATCACCGAGCAGCTGCGCCGCACCTGCGTCGACGCCGCGCTCAGCCGCATCGCCGCCGCCGTGCGGGACTGGGACGGCGGTACCCGCCTCGGCACCTCGCTGGCCACCGTCCTCGACCGGTACGGCGGCCACCGCGCCGTGCGCGGGGCGGTGGTCGTCGTGTGCTCCGACGGGCTGGACCGCGACGATCCTGCGATCCTGGCAACCGCGATGCAGCACCTGCACCGGATCGCCCACCGGGTGATGTGGTTGAACCCGCTCAAGGGCGATCCGCGCTACCGCCCGCTGCAGCGCGGCATGGCGGCCGCGCTGCCGCACGTCGACGTCTTCCTGCCCGGGCACAACCTGACCAGTCTCGAACAACTCTGCGCGGCGCTCGCCGCCGTGCGCAGGAGGTCCGCATGACCGACAGCACCGTCGACCGCATGGTGAGGGCCGCAACGGCACTCCTGGACAGCCTCGACGACGACCAGCGCGCCGCCGCGCACTTCCCGTGGCCGTCCGAGGAGGAGCGCCAGCGCTGGTTCTACACCCCGACCGACCACGGCGGCCTGCCGCTGACCCGCATGCGCCCGGTCCAGCAGCAGCGCACGATGCAGTTGCTGGCCACCGGGCTCTCCCGCGCCGGGTACGTCACCGCCGCCACGATCATGGGCCTGGAGAACGTCCTCGACGAGCTGGAGGGCTGGGACGTCGACTGGGGCCGCGAGCGCGGCCGCGATCCGCAGCTGTACTGGGTGGCGGTGTTCGGCGAGCCCAGCCACGCCGGGCCGTGGTCGTGGCGGTTCGGCGGGCACCACGTGTCGGTGCACCACCTGGTCGTCGACGGCCGGGTGCAGGCGAGCACCCCGTGCTTCTTCGGCGCCGACCCGGCCGAGTCCCCGCTCCTGGGCGGGCATCTGCTGCGCCCGCTCGGTGCGGCCGAGGACCTCGCTCGCGACCTCGTCCGGTCGCTCGACGAGGAGCGCCTGGCCCGGGCTCTGCTGACGCCGCGGGCGCCCGTCGACATCGTGAGCGCCAACCGCTCGCGCCTCTCCGACGGTGATCACCTGCTGCCGCTGGCCGACACCTGGCGCGGCCGGTTCACCGAGCAGCGCCTCATCGACCGCGTGCAGACCATGCACGAGACCGCTGAGGCGCGGGCCGGGACGTGCCCCGAGGACCGCGACGCCGTCCGCTACACCACGGTCCCGAAGGGGCTGGCCGCCCGCGACATGACGGCGGAGCAGCGCGACCAGCTGCGCGCCCTGCTGGACGTCTACCTCCGCCGCGTCCCGGACGAGATCGCCGAGCGCGAGGCCGCGAAGTTCGCCGGCGACGCCCTGCTCGACGTGCACCTGGCGTGGGCGGGCGGCACCGAACGCGGCGAGCCGCACTACTACCGGGTGCAGGGCCCGCGGCTGCTCGTCGAGTACGACAACACGCAGCGGGACGTGAACCACATCCACTCGGTGTGGCGCGACCCGGAGGGCGACTTCGGCTTCGACGTCCTCGCCCGCCACCTCGCCGCCCACCACGCGGGCTAGCGGGGCGCGGTCACCGGCGGCAGCCGCTTCTCGTCGATGCCGAGCATCCGCATCTTGCGGTAGAGGGTCGAGCGGGCGACGCCGAGCCGGTCCGCGGCGGCGGCCTTGTTGCCGTTGCACTCGGCCAGCGCCTGCACGACGATGTCGCGCTCGGCCCGTCGCAACGAACGGCCGCCGGTGCGGTCGCCGCCGGAGCGGTACTCCGGCGGTAGGTGCTCGAGCGCGATGTCGCTGCCCATCGAGCGCACGACGGCGCTGGCCAGCACAGCCTCCAGCTCCCGGACGTTGCCCGGCCAGTCCAGCGCGGTCAGCGTGCGCAGGGTGGTGGGCAACAGCCGCGGGATCGGGCGCCGGGTGCTGTGCGCGGCGATCAGCACGGGCGCCAGGTCGGCGATGTCGTCGCGGCGGTAGCGCAGCGGCGGCACCGTGATCGACACCGGGAAGTGGTCCAGGACGCGCGCGGCCGGGGTGGCGCTCCCGCGGGCGCGGGCGGTGGCGATGAGCCGGCCGGGCGGTGCGTCGTCGACGATCACCTCGATGCGCGGCGCGATCTCGTCGGGTACCTCGTCGAGGTGCCGCAGGACGACCGTGTCACCGCGGTCGAGGCTGGTGGTGATGCGCGCGATCCAGCCCTTCGGGTCGTCGTGCGCGCTCAGCGCGTCCAGCACGGTCAGCGCGTCCCGGCCCGCGCGGCGGCGGTGCACGACGGTCGCGACGTGCAGCTTCCCGGTCCCCGGCTCCCCGCAGACGAGCAGCGGTTGCGGCACCGCGAGCGCCACCTCGACGTCGCTGCGCAGCCGGTTCGCCGCGACGCTGCGGCCGACCAGCCCGTCGAGGCCGGTGCTCTTCCGGGGCCGGCTGCTGCGGGCCGGGCGCGGCCCGGGTCCCGGTCGCGCGTCGGGGCGGTTCGGCGTGCGCATCTCGACCAGCACCCCGGCGGTGTCGCCGCGGTCACCGACCCGCGTCGCTCGCGCCTGCACGACGAGGTCGCGCGACAGCCGCAGCTCGCCGACGGCCTCGTCGCGGCTGCTGAGCACGGTGCACGCCCAGTCCCAGAGCATCGCCTGGTCGGACGCGTCCAGCAGCTGCGACGCCGCGGTGTTCGCCATGACGACGTCCTCGTTGAGCGAGATGACGGCGTGCGTGTTCCGCCTGCCCGCCCGCACGAACCGCTCGAGCAGCATCCGCTCGCGCTTGGAGGCATCGGCGAGGATGTTCGACTCGATCTCCCGCACGGCCGCGAGCACCAGCGGCTTGAGCGCCTCGTGCGTGTCGCCGACGCGGCAGGTGACGTCGAGGACGCCCTCGACCGCGCCGGTGATCGGGTGCACGACCGGTGAACCGATGCAGGTGAACTCCTGAAGGATCTCGCGGAAGTGCTCGGCACCGGAGACCATGAACGGCCGGCGTTCCTCCAGCGCCGACCCGACCCCGTTGGTGCCGGTGAACTCCTCGGCGTAGACGAACCCCGGGCAGACCAGCGCCCGATCCAGCAGCTTCTCCAGCTCCCGCCCGCCCGGACGCCGGTCGATGATCTGCGCCTCGGAGTCGGCGAGCAGGATCGAGACGGGGCCGTCCGCCATCTGCTCGGCGAGCCGGTCGATCACCGGCAGGGCGGCGCGCAGCAGCCGGTTGGGCCGCTCGAACTCGGCCCGGTAGGGCACGTCCTCGCTGGTCGGTGTCATGCCGATCTGCTGGCAGCGGCGCCACGACGACAGGATCTCGCGGCGCAGGGCGACCCGGGCGACTTCGGGCGGGACCTCGTCGGGGATCTCGGCGTCGAGAACGCGCTCCCGCTCCTCCCGGAGCCTGAACTCGTGCTCGTCGCGGCGCACGCTCGCCCCCCTCCTCGTTGACGAAGGCCCAGGTCTGGATTCCAGCCGAGTGAACCAGGTCACTGCGCCGCGGTGGTGTCCGAAAACGCAACACAGCCGGGCCACCCGATGGTGACCCGGCCGGTTGCGCTCGGTCAATCGGTCACGTACTCACGGTATCCGTTCTTGCGCACCTCGTCCCACTTGCCGAAGTAGGCGGTCAGGCCACCCGAGTAGTTCAGCATCTGGGCGGGCTTGCCCGGCACGTTCGCGCCCCAGTACCAGGACCGGGCCCTGGGGAACAGGGAGTTCTCGAACAGCTCGTCGACGTGCGCGGTCCAGGCCTGCTCCGACTCGGGCGTGGACTCGAAGCGGGTGACGCCCTCCTCGCGCAGGTGCTGGAGCAGCTCGACGACGATGTCGCCCTGGTACTCCGCCGACGTCGGGCCGTTGCAGAACCCGGACGGGCTCTGCGGCCCGTACAGGAACAGCATGTTCGGGAAGCCCGCGGTCGACAGGCCCATGAACGTGTCGATGCGGTTCGCCCACTTCTCCTGCAGGCGGACCCCGCCGACGCCGCGGATGTCGATCGCCATGATCCCGCCGCGGTTGTTGTCGAACCCGGTGGCGAGCACCAGGACGTCGCACTCGATCAGCTCGTTCGCGGTGCGCACGCCCTCCGGCACGACCTCGGTGATCGGCTCGGCGTTCAGGTCGATCAACCGGACGTTGTCCTGGTTGAACACGTCGAAGTAGTCCTGCTCCAGGGCCGGCCGCTTCACGCCGAACGGGTGCGGCGGGGTGGCCGGGGCGAGCAGCTCGGCCGTCTTCGGGTCGTGCACGCGCTCGTGGACCTTCTCCCGCCAGAACTCGTAGAAGGTCCGGTTGGCCTCCTCGTCGGCGAGGATGTCGTGGTACATCCCGAGCCAGATCTTGAAGCCGCCCTCCTGCCAGAACTTCTCGTAGGTGGCGCGGCGCTCCTCCGGGCTGACCTCCTTCGCCGACTGGGGGATGAAGTCGAAGTCGAAACCGGCGAACGCGGTGTAGCGGATCTGGAAGCGCTCCGGCAGGGTGGCGCGCTCCTGCTCGTTCTCCTCGCGACCGTAGAGGGCCTGGCGCATCGGCAGCGCGAGGTTGGGCGTGCGCTGGAAGACGGTGAGCTGCGAGGCGACCTTCGCCGCCTCCTGCACGACCTGCACGCCGCTCGCGCCGGTGCCGATGACCACGACGCGCTTGCCGGTCATGTCCAGCCCGTCCTGCGGCCAGCGCGCGGTGTGGTGGCACTCACCGGAGAACGTGTCGAGCCCGGGGATGTTCGGGTACAGCGGCTTCGCGCCGAACCCGGTCGCGACGATCACGGCGCGCGCCCGCTGCTCCTTGCCGTCGGACGACCGGACGATCCACTCGCGCTGGTCCTCGTCCCAGTCCGCCCGGGAGACGAACGTGTTGAACTCGACGTCCTTGCGCAGGTCCAGCTTCTCGTCGACGTACTCGAAGTACCGGCGCACCTCCGCGTAGCCGGGGTACTTCTCGCGGAAGTCGAAGTCCTTCCACAGGTCCTTGTGGGCGAACTGGTAGATGTGGCCCTGGGTGTCGGTGCGCGCCCCCGGGTAGCAGTTCCACCACCAGATGCCGCCGAAGTCACCGGCGGCATCCCACACCTTGACCTTGAAGCCCAGGTCACGCAGGCGGTCGAGCTGGTAGAGACCCGAGAACCCGCCGCCGACGACCAGCACGTCGAGCACGTCGCTGCGCTCGTCGTCGGTACGGGCCTCGGTGGGCGACTCCACTGTCGTCATTGCACACTCCTCGGTCGGGCACGAAGGAAGGGGAGATCGAGAGGTCGGCCGGGGACCGGTCGCCGCGGGGTGCGAGGAGAAACCACGGCGACCGGCCACCTGTGTCGCGGACCGGCGGGCCGGTTCCGGTCCGGGACGTCCTGGATCAGTTCACGGGGTCCCGGCGTGCGGGACGTCGACGCGGACGGCGTGCATCTGGGCCTCGCGGTTGGCGCTGCGGGCCTTCTCGTCGAAGTCGGGCGCGACGCACATGAACAGCGTCCGGCCGTCGTCGCCGCCGAGGGCGACCGCGAACACGCCGTTGGGGGCGGTGCTCACCTCGTCGAGGATCTTGCCGCCGGGAGCGATGCGCAGGGCGCGGCTGTGCGCGCAGTCGGCGATCCAGATGGCGCCCTCGGCGTCCATGGTCAGCCCGTCCGGCGTGATCGTGGACTGCTCGACGCGCTTCTGCCAGCTCTTCTCGTCGCCGAGGTCGCCGAAGTTCGCGAAGTCCCGGCGCGGGCCGAGCGTGCCGTCGGGGTTGATGTCGAAGGCGGACACGCGGTTGCCGAACAGCTCGTTGACGATCAGCGTGCGCTCGTCCGGGGTGATCACCATGCCGTTCGGGAACGACAGGTCCTCGGCGACGACCTCGGCCGACCCGTCCGGGCGCACCAGCACCACGTTGGTGAACTCGTGCTCGGCGTCGCCCATGACGTCGAACCCGAAGTTGCCGACGTAGGCGTTGCCGTTGGGGGCCACGACCATGTCGTTGGTGTGCCAGGGGCACAGCTTCGACAGGTCGGCGTGCTCGACCAGCGTCCCGTCCGGTTCCTGGCGCAGCACCCGGCGATCCTTCATCGACACCACGAGCATGCGCCCGTCGGGCAGCCAGCCGAGGCCGGACGGCTGCTGGTCGACCACGGCGATCTGCTCGACCGGCCCACCATCAGCGGCGACCGCGTTCACCGTGTGCGTGTAGAAGTCCACGAAGTACAGGCGCCCGTCATGCCAGCGCGGTCCCTCGAGATAGGTGAATCCCTCGGCCACCACCGTGACCGGCCTCGTCGTCGTCATGTGCGCGTTGACCCTTCGTCGCGACTCTGCGGACGGGTGGCAACTGTGGGCCACCGCACAGTCACGGATCTGTCCGAATTCGCAACGCCGCGCATGTAGCGAATTCGGACACCTGCGCCGCGACGCGACCGACGAACCTGGGGCGCCACCGACGACGGAGGGAGCGCCCATGCTCGGCACGATGATGGACCGCCCGCTGCTCGTCAGCTCCCTGCTGCAGCACGCGGAACGCGTCCACGGCGATCGGGTGAACCTCAGCTGCGAGGCCGGGGAGGTGCGCCGCGCCTTCACCTACCGCGAGCTCGGGTCGGACGCGCGCCGGCTCGCAGCTGCCCTGAGCGAGCTGGGCGTGCAGCACGGCACCCGCGTCGGCTCGCTCGCCTGGAACAGCGACCGCCACCTGGCGGCCTACTTCGGCGTGCCCGGCATCGGCGCCGTCCTGCACACGATCAACCAGCGCATGCCTGCCGAGCACATCGCCTACGCGGTGAACCAGGCCGAGGACCGGGTGCTGCTCGTCGACGCCGACCTGCTGCCCGTCGCCCGCCAGATCGTGCCCGCGACCCCGTCGGTGCAGCACGTCGTCGTGCTCGGCGACGGCGAGGCGGACATCCCCGGGGTGCGGTCGTGGTCGTTCGACGACCTGATCGCAGAAGCCGCGGAGCTGGCCACCTTCCCCGAGCTCGACGAGCGCACCGCCGCGTCCATCTGCTTCACCTCAGGCACGACGGGGCTGCCGAAGGGCGTCGTCTACACCCACCGCAGCACGGTCCTGCACGCACTGGCGATCTCGCTGTCCGGCGGCGTGGCGATCTCGCCGGAGCGGTCCTACCTCGTCGCCTGCCAGATGTCGCACGTCAACAGTTGGGGCGTGCCGCACGCGGCGACGATGCAGGGCGCGCGGCTGGTGCTGCCCGGCCCGCACCCCAGCCCGCTGGACTACCTGAAGATCATCACCCGGCACCGCCCGGACATGCTCATCGGCGCGCCCGCCGTCATGGGGCTGATCCGCCACGAGTACCTGGCCAGGCGCGGCGAGTTCGATCTCTCCTCGATCCGCACGGTGTGGATGGGCGGGCAGACCCCGCCGCCCGCGCTGGTCGAGTGGTGGGCGGGCCACGGCGCGAACACCGTCAACGGCTGGGGCATGACCGAGACCCACCCGATGGCGACGTTCTCGCAGGGCCACACCGACCAAGGCCGCCCGCTCCCCCTCGTCGAGCTGCGGGTGGTGGACGAGGAGGGCGTCGAGCTGCCGTGGGACGGGCGGTCGGCGGGCGAGCTGGAGGCCCGCTCCCCCTGGGTGACCGGCAGCTACCTGGGCCAGACCGGCCCGTCGGAGTCGTTCCACGACGGCTGGCTGCGCACCGGAGACGTCGCCGTCATCGAACCGGACGGCACGCTGCGGATCAAGGACCGCTTCAAGGACCTGGTCAAGAGCGGCGGCGAGTGGATCTCGTCCGTCGAGCTGGAGAACCACCTCATGGAGCACCCCGCGATCACCGAGGCAGCGGTCGTCGCCGTGCCGCACGAGAAGTGGCAGGAACGTCCGGTCGCCTGGCTCGTGACCGCCACCGACGTCACCGACGACGAGCTGCGCGACTTCGTCCGATCGAAGTTCCCGAGTTACTGGGTGCCGGACGCGTTCGTCCGCGTCGACGCGATCCCGAAGACCTCCGTCGGCAAGGTCGACAAGGCGACGATCCGCAAGCAGCAGACCACCTCGTCGCTGGCCCCGAGCGCGGGCTGATCAGCGCCTGTGGTGGGCGAGCGCGTCGTGGTGCGCCGCCCCCTCCGGCCCCGCCGGACTCGTGTGCACCAGCGCGTCGACCAGCTTCGGGACGTGGTGGAGCAGCTGGTGGTGCGCCTCGCTCGCGATGGCGTGCGCCTCCACCACACTCAGGCCGGGATCGACCA
The DNA here is from genome assembly GCF_900142365.1 of Pseudonocardia thermophila. GTDB lineage: Bacteria > Actinomycetota > Actinomycetes > Mycobacteriales > Pseudonocardiaceae > Pseudonocardia > Pseudonocardia thermophila. Next base: position 255,197 of record NZ_FRAP01000005.1, read on the forward strand.
CGATCCCGGCCTCCGCGCGCACCCGGTGCCCCACCCAGCGCAGTCGCAGCGCCTCGACGTCGAGGACCCCGGGCACCGCGCGCAGCGTCCGCTCCGCCGTGTCCACCAGGCCCGGGTCGACGGCGTCCATCAGCCGCCGGTACACCTCCCGCGCCGCTCCGCGCAGCACGGCCAGGATCGCGATCGTGATCAGCAGGCCCACGATCGGGTCGGCCAGCGGGAACCCGAGCGCCACCCCGATGGCCCCCAGCACCACCGCGAGCGAGGTGAACCCGTCCGTCCGCGCGTGCAACCCGTCCGCGACCAGCGCCGCAGACCCGATCCGCCGCCCCACCCGGATCCGGTAGTGCGCCACCCACTCGTTGCCCACGAACCCGATCAACCCGGCCACGACCAGCGCACCGATGTGCTCGATCGGCTCCGGCTCGAACAACCGCCGCACCGACTCGTACCCCGCGACGCCCGCCGACAGCGCGATCATCGCGACGATGAACACCCCGGCCAGGTCCTCGGCCCGCCCGAACCCGTACGTGTAGCGCCGCGTCGGCGCCCGCCGCCCCAGCACGAACGCGATCCACAGCGGCACCGCCGTCAGCGCGTCCGACACGTTGTGCACCGTGTCGGCCAAGAGCGCCACCGACCCGGTCAGCATCACCACGGCCATCTGCGCGAGCGCCGTGACCCCCAGCACGACCAGGCTGATCCGCACCGCCCGGATCCCGTCGGCACTCGCCTCCAGCGCCGAGTCGACCGAATCCGCCGCGTCGTGGCTGTGCGGGGCGAAGATCGACGCGATGAACCCGCGCACGCCCGACCGCTCGTGGCCGTGTCCATGCCCGTGGCCGTGACCGTGGCCGTGTCCGTGTGTTCCGGCGTTCACGGGAAAAGAATGTACGACATTCCGCGAACACAGCGATCATTCCCCGCCTTGCTGCACGTCATGTGCAACTGACAAGCCGGCCCGAATACACAGAGCTCGCCGTTGCCACGTCTTCACGACGGCCGAGGCGCTCCGGCGCGGATCCCGAATTCCGCCACGCCATTCCGAGGCAAGCAGAACTACCGACGATTTCGGATCCGCGCGGAAGCGGTGATGCCAGGTTGCCGGAAATTCGCTTCCCTGCCGTCTCGTAGCAGGAGAGGAGCTCCGCTAGGCGTGATCCACCTCCACGCCACCCGGGGGCTCGGGCTCCGAACTGCGCCTCGCCGCGCGGTCCGAGCACTACCGGAGGTGGCCACCGTGCTCGCGCGCGTCGACGACGGCGGAGGAGGCGCGCAGCGCCCGAGGGACGAGGGCGCGAGCACCGGAGGAGCCGCCGTCGACGTGAGGAGCGCGCGAGCCGCGCTCTGCGACGAAGGAGCAGAGCGCAATCCCACACAGCCCACCGAAAAGCCAACAGGGCCGGTGAGTCTGCAAGCACGCTTTCCGCTTGCGGACCCACCGGCCCTGCGGCATCGCGACGGCGAGCGACCGACGGTGGAGCCGCCCGCCAGAGCACCACCCGAGGCAGGATCAGGGCCCCGGAACCCGTTCCGGGGCGGGACCCGGGCGATGCACCGATCAGAGCCTCACCGCCCCACGGCCACCGGCTTCGGCTCCGGCTGCGCCTCGCTCACCGATCCGCGTCCCGACATCATCAACGCGGGCACCAGCGCCACGACGCTCAGCCCGATGCTCCACAGGAACGCCTCGTGGAAGGCGATCCCCAGGGGCGACGACCCGGCGACGAACGCCAGCACCGACGCCAGCACCGCGGTCCCCGCGGCGCCGCCGAACTGCTGCAGCAGCCGCACGATGGCCGAACCGGCCGGCACGTCCTGCCGCGGCAGGTGCGTGAAGGCGTCGGCAGAGATGGCGACGGTCGCGGCACCGAGGGCGCCACCTCGCACGACCAGCGCGAGGGCGAGGGTCGCGTAGCTGGTCGTCTCGTCGGCCATCGCGAACGGCACCGTCGCGGCGGCGACGAGGACGAGGCTCACGACGGTGATCGTCCGGGCACCGACGCGGTCGACGATCCCGCCGACCCAGCGGGTCAGCAGGGTCCCCACGCCCTGCACCGCGAGGATCATGCCGGCGGCGAAGGCGCCGGCTCCCCGCTCCTGCTGGAAGTACAGCGGGATCAGGAAGAGCGCCCCGTAGAGGGCGGCCCCGGCGAGGAACAGCGCGATCGACGGCGCGGCGAACGAGCGGTCGGCGAAGAGCCGCACCGGGATCAGCGCGCTGCTCCCCTTGCGCAGGCTCCACACCACGAACCCGATCAGCAGCACGACGCCCAGCACCAGCGGCAGACCGATGGCCATCGGGTCGGCCCCGGATCCGGCGCTGGTCAGCCCGAACGTCAACGCGACCACGGCCGGGCCGAGCAGCAGCAGGCCGGGCACGTCGAGCTTGCGCGTCGGGTCGGCCGCGTCCCGCGGGACGTACTTGACCGCGAGCGCGATGGCGGCCACGACCAGCGGGATGTTCACGGCGAAGATCCACCGCCAGCTCCCGCCGTCCACGATGGCGCCGCCGGCGAGCGGTCCGGCGATCGGTGCGATCACGCTGACCAGCATCACGATCGTCAGCACGCGGGCGGTCTTGGCCGGGCCCGCAGCGCGGACCAGGATCGTCTGCACCACCGGCAGGATGACGCCGGCACCCAGGCCCTGGACCACGCGGAAGGCGATCAGGCTGCCGAGGTCCCACGCGAACGCGGACAACACCGAGCCGGCGAGGAAGACGCTCAGCCCGACGAGCCACAACCGGGATGCGCCGAGCCGAGCCGTTGCCCACGACGTGAGCGGCACCGCCACGCCGAGGGCCAGCAGGTAGCCGGTGATCACCCACTGGACCGAACTCATACCGACGTCGAGGTCCGTCGCGAGCGCGGGCAGGGCGACGTTGACGATCGTCGTGTTGACCAGCGGCGCGAGTGCACCGAGGACGAGCACCAGGGACAGCCGCACCAACGGACGGCCGAGCGGCTCACTCATGATCTCTCCTTGAGATACGCGTGTCTCTTACCTCTCGTAAGATACACCTGTATCCTTGGATGTGTGAGTGATGTAGGACAACCGCAGCGCCGGCGGGGCGCCGCGCTGGAGCAGGCGCTCGTCGACGCGGCATGGGCCGAGCTGCAGCGCGCGGGCTACGACGGCTTCACCATCGACGCCGTCGCCAAGTCGGCCGGCACCAGCCGCGCCGTCGTCTACCGCCGCTGGCCGAACCGGGCCGCGCTCGTCCTGACGCTGGTGCAGGAGCACTTCGGGTCGATCGCCGACGAGGTACCCGACACCGGCGACCTGCGCGACGACGTGCTGGAGAAGCTGCGCGGCGCGATCGCCCGCATCGAGGCGGTCGGCGTCGACGTCATGACCGGCCTGCTCAGCGAGCTGGACGACGTGCCCGATGCCCTCATGTCCGCCGCCCCGGACGTGTTCCGCCGGATCATCGAACGCGCCCGGGAGCGCGGCGAGATCGGACCCGGCCCGATTCCCGAGTCCGTCGTCACCGTGCCGATCGTCATGGCCCGCTACGCGATGATGGCCACCCGCGAGCCGCCGAGCGAGGAACGCCTGCGCGCGATCGTGGACGAGCTGTTCATGCCGCTCGTGCGGTACTACGCCGGAACGGCGGCGGACTGATCCACCCCGCGGAAGAGCTCGGCCCAGCCGACCACCCGGGAGGCCACCGCGTCGAGCAGAGCGCGATCGTGTGAGATCGCGAGGACCCCGATGCGCTCCGACCGGGCCCGGTCGAGCAGCAGGTACCAGATGCGGGCCTGCGTGAGCGCATCGAGGCTGGCGCTGATCTCGTCGGCGACGAGGTAGCGCGGACGGGCGAGGAGAGCACGCGCGAGGTTCACGCGCTGCAGCTCGCCACCGCTGACCTCGTGCGGGTACCGGTCGAGCCAGTGCTCGCCCACGAGCTCCGGATCTGGTGCGGCGTTCCGGTCAGCCTCCGCCAGCACCTCCCTGATGGTCCACCGGGGATCGACCGCGTGCTGGGGGTGTTGGAGCACGAGCTGGACCGGGTGCGGCCGGCCTGGGGCCGGTCGCGGCGGCCGACCGTCGACCTCGATGCGGCCGGCTTCGGGGGTCAGCAGCCCGGCGGCGAGCCGGCCGAGGGTGCTCTTGCCGACCCCACTGGGACCGTGCAACCCGACGATCTCCCCGGGTTCCACGGCCAGCCGGGCACCAGCGACGACCCAAGGCGATCGGGGGCCGTAGCGGAAGCGGACACCGTCGAGCAGCAGCATCAAGCCACCTCCCCGACGGCGGGCAGGCGCAGCCCGTTCGCCGGAAGGGCCCGCCAGAGGGCCCGTGTGTAGGGGTGGCGCAACCGTTCCCCATCCCCGGTGAAGTCCTGCGGTGCGGCCACGTCCACCGTCCGGCCCTCCTCGCAGATGACGATCCGGTCGCTCACCGGGAGGGCGGCCACCAGGTCGTGGGTGATCAGGACGACGCCGCAACCGTCGTCCGCGCGGGCCCGCAGCTCGTCGAGCACCGCTTCGGCGCTCTCCTGCTGGAGCCCGGGTGTCGGCTCGTCGGCGATGATGATCCGCGGCCTGCCCAGCAACGCCATCGCCACGAGGACCCGCCGGGCCATGCCCCCGGACAGCTCGTGGGGGTAGCGACCGAGCACCTCGGCGCCGAGGCCGCGCCGGTGCAGGGCGCTGGCCGCGGCCGCGGCCGGATCCGCCAACCCGGCGAGCCGAGCGGCCCGGCGGATCTGGCGACCGACCGGGGCGACCGGATCGAGGTAGGTCACGGACTGCGGGAGCAGGACGACGTCCCGCCCGGCGAACCGCCTGCGGTCCGCCGGGGCCGCCTCGAACCCGTCGACCACGACGCGGCCGCTCTCCACGGCGTTGGGCGGTAGCAGGCCGAGCACGGCGTGGGCGAGCAGGCTCTTGCCCGCCCCGCTGGCACCGACGAGGGCGACGACCTCGCCCGGGGCGACGTCGAGATCCATGCCGGCCAGGCCTGGGACGACCCGGCGCCGCAGTCCTCGTTCGTACTGGACGAACGAGACGGTGAGGTCCTCGATCTGCAGTCGGGTCATAGGTGGACGCTCCTCGGGTCGACCAGCGCACGGGCGTTCTCCCCGATCGTGTCGACGAGCTTGACGACGATCAGCAGGCAGAGCCCGGGCAACAGCGCCAGCCACCACGCGCCGGCGGTGAGGTACCGCATGGACTCGGCAAGCAGGACGCCGATCGAGGGCTCGGCCGGGTCGACGCCGAGGCCGAGGAACGACAGCGCGGCCTCGTGGAGGATGGCGTGCGGGAACAGCAGGACCGTGCCGACCACGACGTGCCCGAGCAGGTGCCGGGCGAGGTGGCCGGCCGCGATCGCCGGCGCGCTGCTGCCGAGGCCGCGCGCGATCGCGACGTAGTCCGAGCCGACCACCTGCCGGGCCTGGCCGCGCAGCACCCGGGTCAGGGTCGGCCAGTGGGTCAGCGCCACGGCGACCACCACCGCGTGGGTGCCACCGCCGAGCGCGAAGGCCAGCAGGATGAGCAGCACCAGGTGCGGCAGGGCCAGGAAGGCGTCCACCAGCCAGCAGACGATCCGGTCGACGATCCCGCCGAACACCGCCGCAGCGCAGGCGAGCACCACCGCGATCGCGGCGGAGACCAGCGCAGCGAGCGTGCCGACCACCAGGGACAGCCGCAGGCCGGCCAGCGTGCGGGCCAGCACGTCGCGGCCCAGCCGGTCGGTGCCGAACGGGTGCCCCCACGATGGGGCCAGGTTGCGCTCGGTCAGCGAGGTCGCCTGGGCAGTGTCGACCGCTGCCGTGCCCGCGACGACCACGGCCGCCACCACGACGAGCGCGGAGGCGATCCACCAGAGCGTCCGTCGTCTGCGGTCAGGCAGCCGCAGCGCCGCCCCGGACACGACCGTCTCTGCGGTGGTCATGCCGCCTCCTCGGCGAGCGCGCGGGCGCGGACACCCCGCCCTGCCGTGAGCCGCGGCCTGCGCACCCGCGGATCGACCCAGGCGTGGACGAGGTCACCCAGCTGATTGCCCACGAACACGAACACGGTGGTGAAGAGGGCGATCCCGAGCAGCAGCGGCACGTCCTGCGCGAGCGCCGCCTGCGTCGTGGCGGCCCCGAGCCCCGGATAGGAGAAGACCTGCTCGGCCAACACCGAGCCGCCGAAGAGCTCCCCCCAGGAGCTGAACTGAAGCAGCAGTGCCGGCGCCGCGGCGTTGCGCAGCACCCGGTGCAGCACCAGCCCGGACGTCGACTCGCCCTGCGCGCGGGCGAACGCGACGAAGTCGCTCTCCATCGCCTCGACGACGGCCTGCCGGGTATGCAGCACGACCGGCGCGACCCCGACGATCGACAGCGTCACCGCGGGCAGGAGGAGGTGGTGGATCCGGTCGAGCAGGTCGACCTCGTCGGCGACGACGCCCACCGGCACCGCGCAGCACAGCGGGGTCCAGCCCAGCCACACCGAGAACACGTAGAGCAGGAGCAGACCCACCCAGAACGTCGGCGCGGACGCCAGCGTGTACGCCCACCAGGTCACGACCCGGTCGAGCGTCCGCCCGCGGTGCACGCCGGCCAGCAGACCGAGGCCGAACCCGATCACCCCGGAGAGCAGCCACGCGACCGCCATCAGGGCGAGGCTGGTGAGGAAGCGCTGCGCGATCACCTCGCCGACCGGTTGGTTGAACGTCAGCGAGTAGCCGAGGTCGCCCTGCAGCAGGTTGCCCAGCCAGGCGCCGAACCGCTCCAACGGCGGATCGTCGAACCCCCACCGTTCGGCGATCAGCGCACGCTGCTGCGGTCCGATCGCGGCGATGTCCGCCCCCACGTAGACGCTGATCGGATCGACCGGCGAGTTCACCATGAGGACGAACGACGCCACCGCCACGGCGGCCAGGAGCAGCACCAGGCGCAGGATCCGGCGCGCGATCTCGGCCAGCAGCGAAGCCAGCACAGTGGTCAGCACGTCCAGCGCCAGCTCGTGATGCCCGCCGTGATCGGCCAGCCGTGGCCGTGCGGCTCGATCTGCGGGCGGCCGATGTCGAGGCACTCGTCGACGTAGTACGTGTGCTGCAGGTTGACCAGCCACGCCCACGCCGCGTCACCGGTCGGCCCGAACCCGGCACCGGTCTCGTCGGCCTGCGCGGCGCGCCAGTGCTCGATCGCCGCTTCCGGGTCGGTCGCGGCCATCGCGGCATCGAGGTGCGCGTCCACGACCGGGTTCGCGTAGAACCCCGGGTTCCAGTACTCGATGCCCGCCTGCCGGGACGAGTAGAGGTTGTACATCTCGGTCGGGTCGTGGCTGCCCCACCCGAACAGCACCGCATCGGCGTGCATGCGGGTGTCGATGACGTCCCAGCTCACCCCCTTGGCGTCGATCCGCACACCGATCGGGCGGACCATGTCCGCGACGGCGAGCGCCAGGCCCTGGCGCAGCGTGTCCGAAGCCGGGTAGAGCAGGGTGAACTCGGCGCGCAGCCCGTTCCGCTCGCGCACGCCGTCGCCGTCGGAGTCGATCCAGCCGGCAGCGTCCAGGATCGTGGCCGCGCGGGCCGGGTCGTTGCCGGCGATCGCCGAGCGGGACTCGTACCAGGGCAGACCGTCGACCGGGCCGGTGGCGGGCGAACCGAAGCCTTCGAGCACGCCGTCGACGAGTGCCTGCCGGTCCACCGCCCAGTTCACCGCCTGCCGGATGGCCAGGTCGGACGTGACGTCGTTGCCGATGGGGAGCCCATCGGCGGTGGTCCGGCCGGTCGCGGGGACGTAGGGGAACATGATCCCCCGGTTGTCGACCGACGTGACCGGGACGAGCCGCATGCCGGGGACGGTGGCCTTCGCCAGCGACGACGGGACGGCGGCCATCGCCACCTGCCCGGCGGCGGCTGCGGCCATCGTGGCGTCCTCGTCGGTGAACAGGAACACCACGCGCCGGAACGGCGGCCGCGGACCGTAGTAGTCGTCGTTGCGCTCGACGATCAGCTGCTGGCCCGGGTCCCACTGCACGAGGCGGAACGGCCCCGACCCGATCGGGTTGCGGGCGTAGTCCGGCCCGTGCGCGTGCTCGGGCACGATCCCCAGCGACACCAGCCGGTTGACGAACGTGCTCTGCGGCCTGGTCAACCGCAGCTCCACGGTGTCGTCGTCGACCGCCACCGCCTCCCGCAGTGCGGTGACGTCGGTGCGCCCGCCGCTGCGGCTCGCCGTGGTGAACGTGTAGGCGACGTCGCGAGCGGTGACCGGCGTGCCGTCGGTGAACCGGGCGTCGGTGCGGATGTCGACGGTCCACACGAGCCCGTCGTCGCTGACCGACCAGCTCGTCGCGAGGTCGGGGACGATGTTCAGGTCGGCGTCGCGGGTCAACAGCGTCGAGTGGAACAGCGGCGACCCGTAGCGACCCCAGCCCAGGGTCGGGTCGTAGCCCTCGTCGGACTCCCCGCCGATCGCCAGCCGCACCTCGTCGGGCGTTCCCTCAGCCGGAGCCGGCGCCGGCGTGCCGCAGCCGGCGACCACCACCGCCGCGGCGGCGGCCGAGGCCAGCCACCGCCCGGCGCGCACTGCACCTATTGCCATCGAACCTCCGTGATCCGCAGCGCCGCGATCTCGACCTCGAGGCATTGAAGATGCAGTTGCAAGATATTTGCAAGAGCCATCTGATGGCGCACTCTGCCATAGGACAGGTGCGCAGCAGCTACCTGCCCCGGGCCGCTCGTAGGCTGGCGCTCCGCACCCGTGTCCCGTGGAGGAAGCGATGAACCGTCCGTTGGCCGGCCTGCAGGTCGTCGAGTGCGCCAGCTTCGTGGCGGGCCCGACGGGCGGGATGACGCTGGCCCAGCTGGGCGCGAACGTGATCCGCATCGACCCGATCGGCGGCAACACCGACTTCCACCGCTGGCCGGTGGTGGGCAGCGGTTCCGGCCCGGCCGACGCAGAGTCCTACTACTGGGCCTCGCTGAACAAGGGCAAGCGCTCGGTCACGATCGACATGCGCTCCGACGAGGGCCGGGAGCTGGTCCTCGCCCTGATCACCGCCCCCGGCGACGATCGCGGGGTGCTGGTGGACAACGTCGTGGGCCGCCGCTGGATGGCCAACGACGTGCTGGTCGGGCGCCGCCCCGACCTGATCCACCTGCGGGTGCAGGGCTACCCCGACGGCCGCCCCGCCGTCGACTACACCGTCAACGCCGAGGTCGGCATCCCGCAGATCACCGGCTCGGAAGAGGGCGGCGCCCCGGTCAACCACGTGCTGCCCGCCTGGGACCTGGTCACCGGGCTGACCGTGTCCACCGGGGTGCTCGCCGCGCTCTACGACCGCGCCCGCACCGGGAACGGCGCCTACATCGAGCTCGCGCTGGCCGACGTCGCCCTGGCCGGGGTGGCCAACCTCGGTTGGCTGTCCGAGGCCGTCGACCGCGGCGCCGACCGGCCCCGGCACGGCAACCACGTCTACGGCTCGTTCGGCGTCGACTTCGCCTGCTCCGACGGCGCCCGCGTCATGGTCGTGGCGCTGACCGAGGGCCAGTGGGCGGCGCTGCGCACGGTCACCGGCACCGAACAGGTCTTCGCCGCTCTCGAACGTGCCCTCGACGCCGACCTGACCAAGGAGTCCGAGCGCTACCGGCTGCGCGAGACCATCGCCGCGGTCCTGCGCCCGTGGTTCGCCGCTCGCGACCTCAAGCCGTCTCCGACGAACTCGACGCCGCCCGCGTGCTGTGGAGCCGCTACCGCGGCATGAGCGAGGTCGTCGAGGCGCACCGCGGCGGCCACCACCCCGTCCTGGCCGACGTGCCCATGCCCGGCGGCCACGACCTCATCACCGCCCGCTCACCCCTGCGCTTCGGCGGCGACCACGGCCCCGCCGGCGACGTCCCCGCCCTCGGCCAGCACACCGACGAGGTCCTCGCCGAGGTCCTGGGGCTGAGCGACCCGGAGATCGGCGGCCTGCACGACCGGGGCGTGGTCGGCTGACGCGCCGGCCTCACCCGGACTTCGCCCGAGCCGGCTCGACCAACGCGCTCCGGTCGATCTCCCGCTTGAGGATCTTCCCCGACGGCCCCTTCGGCAAGGCGTCGAGCAGCGCGAGCCGGCGCGGGTACTTGTACGGCGCCACGCGCTCGCGGATCCACGCCTGCAGCTCGGCGAGATCGATCGTCGCGCCCTCCTTCGCGACGACGGCGGCGGCGACCTCCTCGCCGAGCCGCTCGTCGGGCACGCCGAACACCGCGGCCTCCAGGACGTCGGGGTGGGCGTAGACGACCTCCTCGACCTCGCGCGGATAGACGTTGTAGCCGCCGCGGATGATCAGGTCCTTCTTGCGGTCGACGATGAAGAAGTAGCCGTCCTCGTCCATGCGGGCGAGGTCGCCGGTGCGCAACCAGCCGTCCGGGTCGATCGCGGCCGCCGTCGCGTCCGGGCGGTTCCAGTACCCGGCCATGACGTGGTGACCGCGGATGAGGATCTCGCCCACCTCGCCGACGGGGAGGGTGCGGCCGGCGTCGTCGGCGATCCGCATCTCGGTGCCCCACACGGCCGTGCCGATCGAGCCCGGCTGGCTGGGCCGGTCCATGTGGTTGAACGAGGCGACGGGCGAGGTCTCCGACAGGCCGTACCCCTCCAGCACGCGGGCGCCGAACTTCTCCTCGAACGCCCGCAGCACCTCGACGGGCAGCGCCGCGCCGCCGGACACGCACAGCCGCAGCGTCGCGAGCGCCTCGGCCCGGTCCTGCGCCGCCGCGAGCAGGGCGACGTACATCGTGGGCACCCCGAGGAAGACGGTGACCGACTCCCGCTGGACCAGGTCGAGCACCTCGGCCGCGTCGAATCGGGGCACGAGCGCGACCGCGGCTCCGCGGCGCAGCGCGGCGTTGAGCGCGCAGGTCTGGCCGAACGCGTGGAACAGCGGCAGCGCGCCGAGCAGCACGTCGGTCCGTTGGAGGGCGAACAGGTCGGCCGCCACCTGGGCGTTCCACATCAGGTTGGAGTGGGTGAGCTGCGCGCCCTTCGGCCGCCCTGTGGTGCCGGAGGTGTAGAGGATCACCGCGGTGTCGGTGGGTTCCCGCTGGGCGACGTCGAGGCCGTCCACGGGCAGCGCGTCATCGGCGAGCGCCACCACCGCGCCGACGCCGGCCTGCCGCGCCCCGTCGACAGCGGCGCTGTCGGCCGCCCGCAGCACGACGAGCGCTGCGGCGCCGCTGTCGTGCAGGTGGTACTCGACCTCGCGGGCGGTCAGCAGCGGGTTCATCGGGACGACGACCGCGCCCGCGCGCAGCACCCCGTAGTAGGCGACCGCGAACTCGACGACGTTCGGCAGCAGCACGCCCACCCGGTCGCCCGGTTCGACCCCGCAGGCCCGCAGCTGGGCGGCGAGGCGGGCGGCCCGGTCGTCGAGCTCCCGGTAGGTCACCCGGGCGCCGCCGGCGATCAGCGCGACCGCGTCGGGTGCGCGTCGAGCACCGTCCGAGAGCAGGACCGCCAGGTTCGTCCCCATCGATGCTCCGTTCTCGAAAGACGTTCCGTTCCTCGGTCAGCGGCGGGTGGTCAGGCCGAACAGGCGCCCTAGCCCGAACCACCGCTCGACGGCCACCGCCGCCACGACCGGCACGACGATCAGCACCGCGCCCAGCGCCGCGATGAACGGCGCGAAGTGGTACTCGACGTAGTGGAAGATCCGCACCGGCAGCGTCTGGGTGTCGGCGTTGGCCAGGAACAGCGCGATCCCGACGTCGTCGAACGAGACCGTGGCCGTGATGAACAGCGACGCGACGATCGCCGGGCGCGCGTGCGGCAGCGTCACGTGCCGCACCACGTACCAGGGCGACGCCCCGAGCACGGCCGCCGCCCGCTCGGCGTTGGGATCGATCGTCGCCAGCGCGGCGATCACCAGCCGCGTGGCGTACGGCAGGCAGATCACCAGGTGCCCCGCGACCAGCACCGGCAGCGACACCCCGAGCCCGAGCAGGCCGATCACCTGCAGGATCGCGACGCCGAGCACGAGGTGCGGCACGGCCAGCGGGGCGAGGAACAGCGCTTCCAGGCGCAGCGCGGCACGGGTGCGCAGTATCCGCAACCCGAGCGCCGCCAGCGTGCCCAGCGCCGTGGACACGACCGCCACGAGCACCGCGAGCTGCAGGCTGAGCACGAGCGAGTCACGGAACTCGGTGTGGTCGAGCGCATCGGCGTAGGCGTGCAGCGACCAGCCCTGCGGCGGGAACGCCACGTAGTCGGTAGCCCCGAACGACGCCAGGACCACCACGGCGAGCGGCAGCAGCAGGAACAGCAGGCCGACCCCGGCCAGCACCTGCGTCGTCCGTCCGGTGCCCATCGCGTTCACCCCGTCCCCGCGCCGACGGGCCGCCGCTGCCGCGTGCGCCGCGGCCACCGGGCGAACCGGCCGATCACCACGCCGGACAGCACGACGACGGCCAGCAGCACGACGGAGAGCGCGGCGCCGGTGTTCCAGTCGAACGCCACGAAGTTGCGCTCGTAGACCAGCGCGGCGAACACCGGGTTCGCCTGCCCGCCGAGCAGCGCGGGCGTCACGTACGCGGTGCAGCCGAGCGCGAAGCCGATCATCGCGCCGGCGACCAGCCCGGGCCGCGACAGCGGCACGACGACCCGCCAGAAGATCCGCACCCGGGACGCGCCGAGCGTGTCGGCCGCGCGCAGGACGTTGGGATCGATCCGGTCGAGCGCCGGCAGCAGCCCGAGCAGAACGAACGGCACGAGCATGTGGGTCAGCCCGATGACCGTCGCGACGTCGGTGCCGATCAGCCCGAGCAGCCGACGCGGTCCGTACAGCGCGGTCAGCACAGCGGCGACCGGACCGCCCGCACCGAGCAGCACCTGCCAGCCGAACGTCCGCAGCACGACGCTGACCAGCAACGGGGTGAGCGCGGCGATCGTGCAGAACGCGCGCACCGCCCGCGACCGCGCGGTCACGATCACCATCGCGATCGGGTAGGCGACCAGCACGGCGCACGCGGTGGCGATCGCGGCGATCACGAGGGTGCGGCCGAGCACGGCGAGCACCCGGGGATCGCCGAGCACGTCGGCGTAGACCGCGAGCGTGGGCGGCCAGCCGCCGACCACTCCGGGTGCGCCGTGCACCAGCGAGTTCGCCACGATCACCAGCAGCGGCACGACCAGCATCGCGCCCAGCACGGCGACGGGCGCGGCGAGCAGGCCGACGGCCCCGGACCGCCGTGGTTCCGGCGCGCTCACGACGGCACCGCCACGGCCGCGGCGCCGGGCCGCCCTGCGGCCCGGCGGGTGGCGGACTCCGGTGAGTCGCCCGGCGGCAGCGCGACCGCGTCGTCGTCGGCCCAGTCCAGCGTGACCGCCCCGCCGACCGGGACGGGCACGGGGTCCAGCTCGGCGAGGACGTCGCAGCCGCCTGCCTCCGCGACGACGTGCGTGCTGTCGCCCATGAACTGGGAGAAGCGGATCCGGGCCGGGACCCGGCCGCCGGTGCCGACACGCACGGCGCGGGGCCGGACGGCCACCAGCACGGGCGCGTCGGACGGCAGGCCGTGCGGGTTGCGGCACCCCACGACCGCCCCCTCCGGCGCCGGCGCGGTGAGCACGACCGTGCAGCCGTCCGGCCCGGTCTCGCGGACCCGGCCGGGCAGCAGGTTCGCGTCGGTGAGGAAGCTCGCCACGAACGGGTCCCGCGGCTCGCGGCAGACCTGCTCCGGCGGGCCGAGCTGCACCAGTTTCCCCCGATTCATCACCCCGACCAGGTCGCCGAGGGCGAACGCCTCGTCCTTGTCGTGGGTGACGTAGACCATCGTCACGCCCGTGGCCGCCTGCAGCTCGCGCAGCTCGATGCGCATCTCGGCGCGCAGCTTCGCGTCGAGGCTGCTCAGCGGCTCGTCGAGCAGCAGCACCGCGGGCTGCACCACCAGCGCCCTGGCCAGCGCCACCCGCTGGCGCTGCCCGCCGGACAGCTCCTCCGGGTAGCGGTCGCGGTACTCGGTCAGGCGCACCAGCGCGAGCGCGGCCGCCGCGGCCTGCCGGTCGGCCGGGGTGAGCCGGCCGCGCCTGCGCCGGGCCCGCAGCCCGAACAGCACGTTCTCCAGCACGGACAGGTGGGGGAACAGGGCGTGGGTCTGGAACACCATCGACAGCCCGCGCTTGCGCACGGGCAGGTCCGCGACGTCCCGCCCGCCGAGCGCGATCGTCCCCGACTCGATGCCCACGAACCCGGCGATGCTGCCGAGCAGCGTGGACTTTCCGCAGCCGGACGGGCCGAGCAGTGCGAGGGTGGTGCCGCTGGCCAGGTGGAAGCTCACGCCGTCGACGGCGAGGACGTCGCCGTAGCGCACGCGGACGTCGGTGACGGTCAGCTCGGCCATCGGCGGTTCACCCCGACACGATCGCCGCGAAGCGCTCGGCGACCCGGTCGTGCACGGCGAGCAGCGCGGCGTTGTCCGGCGTGACGAGCCGGCCGAGATCGGCAGGCACGAGCGCGGCGACCTCCGGCGGGAGCTGCGTGCCGGGGTGCACGGGCGCGTAGAACTGGGTCTCGGCCTGCAGCCGCTGCTGCTCGGGCTGCAGCAGGAAGTCGATGAACTTCGCCGCACCGTCCGGGTTCGGCGCGCCCTGCGGGATCGCCGCCTGGATGCGGAACGCCGGGGTGCCCTCGCGCGGGTAGACGGCCGCGAGCGGCAGGCCCGACTTCTGCGCGATGCCGATGCGGGTGGCGGCCCTCCTGGAGCAGGTCGCCTACTCCCCGTACGGCCAGCCCATCACCGCGACCTACCTCGACTACCTGCTGCCCCTGTCCGAGGACGTGCCTGACGTCGCGCAGGAGCACCTCGAGACGCCGAGCGAGCTGATCCCGGGCGGGTTCCAGGGGCTCGGCGAGAGCGGCATCATCCCGCCCCCGGCGGCCATCGCCAACGCCGTGGCCGCAGCCGTCCCGGAGATCGCCGACCGCCTGACCGCGCTGCCGATGTCGCCGTCGGCCGTGTGGACGCTGCTCGACGAGGCGGGCCTCACCCGCTGATCGCGGCACCGCACCTGGGCGGGGTGGGAGCCGATTCCCCGGCCCACCCCGCCGGGGCGTTCCCGGCAGTCGAGGGATCGAGCACGCGCCTGGCGCGATGTAGGCGGGCCCAGCCACCACAGCGCCGAGAGGCCCCCATCCCGCGACCACGACTCGTCGCACCAGCCCGTCCGGTCGAGTCTCCGAGCTCACGACAACTTGTGCTTGGTGACCTTCCCGGAGGCGTTGCGGGGCAGCTGGGCGACGTACTCGATCACTCTCGGGATCTTGAACCCGGCGATCCGCCCTCGGCAGAAGTCCTTGAGCTCGTCGATGTCCGGCCGCCTGCCGGGGGCCACGAGGTACGCCTTCACCCTCTGTCCCCACCGTTCGTCGACGACACCGACGACCGCGGCGTCGACGATGTCGGGATGAGCGCACAGGGCGCGTTCGACCTCCAGCGGGTAGACGTTCTCGCCGCCGGAGATGATCAGGGCGCTCTTCCGGTCCACCAGGTAGAGGAAGCCGTCGCCGTCCCAGCGGCCGATGTCACCGGTGTGCAGCCAGCCGTCGGCGAGCGTCTCCGCCGTGGCGTCCGGCCGCCGCCAGTACTCACGCATGACGGAGTCGGAACGCACGAGTATCTCGCCGACGCCGTCACCGTTGACCTCGCCCAGGCGGACTTCGTACCCGAGCAGCGGGCGCCCGCACGACCGCAGCAGTTCCTCGTTCCGGTCGACGACCGCGCGCCGGTGCGCCTCCGCCCCGAGCACCGTCACGATGACCCCAGCCTCGGTCTGCCCGTACGTCTGCACGTAGTCGGCCGGACAGCGGTCCATCATCCGGATCAGCACGCCCGGGTCGATCGGCGAGCCGCCGTACATGACCCGGCGGACCCCGGGGAACGTGCTGCCCGCGTCGTTCAGCGCGTGCATCATCGTCGGCACGACCCCGAGCGCGGTCGCCCGATGCCGTTCCGCCAGCTGTTCCACCGTGTCCGGGTCGAACCGCGGCGGGAGCACCACGGTGGCGCCGGCGAGCAGGTGCGCGAACTGGTAGATGGCGCCCCCTGCATGGAACTGCGGCACGCACTGCAGGATCCGCTCGTCCGCGGTGATGCCGATGCCGCACATCAGGTAGTACGTTCCGGCGAGGAACTGACGGTGCGTGAGGGCGGCGCCTTTGGGCCTGCCCGTCGTGCCGTCAGGGTAACGACAGGTACGAGCGAGGCGCCGGCTGAGCAGAAGCGCGTACTCGGCACGGGCGCCTCAGCACCTCACGAGAGACGGATCGTCACCGACCCCGAGTCGGTACCCAGCCCGTCGACGGACTCGACGGGCTGGGTACCACGGGTCGTGTTGCGGGGTCCGCGTCGAATGCGCTCCCCGATGCTGGAGTCCAGTGCGGCTGCTGCCGCTCCGCCGCTAGAGAGTCGGCCGGTGCTGGCGCCAGGGCGCTGCTCCCTCGTAGGCCGCGGCTGCCGTGAACACCGAGAGATCGTCGAAGGCGGGCCCGATGATCTGCATCCCGGTCGGCACCCCGCTCGTCGGGGAGAACCCGGTCGGCACCGAGGCGACCGGCAGCGGACTGACCAGGTTGAACGGGTAGGTCAGCACCCAACCGAGGTAGGGATCGACGTGCTTGCCGTTGATCGTGAAGGTCTTGTCCTCGTTGTCGTGGCAGGCCGCGACCGAGGGCACGGCCAACGTGGGGCACAGGACCAGGTCGTAGTCCTCGAAGACCTTCCCGATCTTCTGGTACATCTGGTACCGGACGCGGTGGACTCCGTAGAAGCGGTCCACAGTGTGGGTGGATCCGCGTTCGATGAGCTTGACGACGAACGGGTCCATCTCGAAGCGCCACCGCGGGAGCTGATCGCCGGCGAGCGCCCAGAACAGGCCCTCCCAGTTGACCAGCCAGGCATCCAGCACGCCGTAGTCCCAGCCCAGGTCGACCTCGTCAACGGTGCAGCCGAGCGTCTCGAAGACCGCGGCGGCTCGCCGGGTGTTCTGCTGGACTTCCTCGGAGATCTCGACGTATCCGAGGTCCATGGACAACGCGATCCGGCGACCGGAGAGCGGTTCGAACTCGGTCGGCAGAGTGATCTTGTCCCGCAGCGAGTGGATGTCGGCGGGGTGCTGGCCGGACATGACGTTCTGCATCAGGGCCGCGTCCGCGACGCTGCGGGTCATGGGTCCGTAGTGGAGCACCATCTCACTCGGGTGCTCGCGGTCGAGCGGGTTGCGACCGAACGGCGGCTTGTAGCCGAAGATGCCGCACGCGGAGGCCGGGATCCTGATCGAGCCACCACCGTCCGTGCCGTCCGCGATCGTCGTCATCCCGGCTGCGAGCGCCGCCCCCGCGCCGCCGGAGGACCCACCCGGACTGAACTCGGTGTTCCACGGATTGCGCGTGATCCCCCACAGCAGGCTCCGGGTGACCGCGGCGTGCCCGTGCTCCGGGGTGGTCGTCCGGCAGTGGATGATCGCGCCTGCCTCGGACAACCGCTCGACCGTCGGTGCAGATCGTTCGGGGCGGAAGTCCGCGAACGCCTTCGAACCGTAGGTCGTGATCTCACCCGCGACCGGGTGGTAGTCCTTGATGGCGCAGGGCACGCCCTCGAGCGGACGAGTCTCGTCCGGGTTCCGCGCGTACACCGATTCGGCCTCTCGGGCCTGCTCGAGCGCGCGCTCGAAGTAGTTGTAGGTCAAGCAGTTCAGCCGCTCGCCCACTTCCTCCGTGCGCTTGATCAACGCCTGCATCAGCTCGACCGGCGACAGAGTGCGCGCACGGAATGCGGAGAGCGCTTCCGTCGCGGTGATGTAGCAGAGGTCGGAATCTGTGTACTCCATCGCGTTTCCATCCTTGTGGAGGCGGAGATCTCGGGCCTGGTGGCGAGGACCGTAGCCAGCGGCTGCCCGCCCCGGCATCGGTCGATCGACCCACCCCGAAAGGGGGCCGCCGCGTGGCCACGGGCAGCGGCCGATCGCCGCGGCCCGGGCATCGGGCGGTGCGTCCGACGCTCTCTCCGCAGCTCCCAGGAGGGGCCCTTGAAGATGCCTGCGAGGACCCCCACCATGCACTCGGTGCACCCCAGGCCCCTGGAGCTCTGCACCAGCGAGGACGCGACCCTGATCAGCTGCGGAACAGGCCACGGGAGGTGCTGGTGAAGGCGTCGACGGTCGCCGCGATCGCCGAGGTGGGATCGATCGTCGCGGACGCGGTGCGGCAGGCGGCCGACCCGGCGAGCATCTGGGAACCGCTGCGTCGAATCGCATCCTTCGACGCGGCGATGATCTCGATCCGCGATCCCTTGACCGGACAGCACCAGCCACTGACCAACAAGGGGTACGAAGAACCGTTGCTCCGGTTCATCAATCGCGAGTACCTCTCCTGCCACAGCTACGACGTCGCCCGGGCCCGGCGCAAACCGATTCGGATGCAGGACGTCGGCCCCAGCTTCTACCAGACCCGGGTTTATCGGGAGTTCCTCGCCGACGCAGGTTATCGCGAAGGTTTCACCCTCGTCCTCCGCTCCGGCGGCGAACGCGGACGCATCACCGGACTGATGACCATGAGCTTCGGCGAAGCGCGCGCCGCGGACTGCCTCGCCCGGCGCGGACTGGAGCTCGTTGCGCCCGTACTGGGCAGACTGGTGGACGTCAGCCGCAACTCGACCTGGCTGACCAGGATGCTCGAATCCAACGCGGCGGCCTACATGGTCGACAGCAACGGGAACGTCATTCCTGCCGGGCCGGGCGACACCCCGATCGAACCGTCCGCCGTCACGATCTCGGCATGCCGCAGACTCCTGGCGAGCAGCAATTCATCGCTGGTCGGATACGGCGCTCGCCGCGAAGGCGAGACCTGGGAGCGCGTGCACATCGTCCGCCTGCCGGACATCCCGCCGATGAACAGCTCACACGTGGTGCTGATGATCCGCCACGCGGCGCTCCCGCACGGCATCACCGAACGCGAGCTCGAGGTCCTCACCCTGATCTCGCGCGGCATGTCCAACCGGGAGATCGGCGCGAGGTTGCACATCAGCCCGCGGACGATCGGCCGGCACGTCGAGCACCTCCTGCTCAAGACCGGCCGAGCGAACCGCTCAGCCCTGGCGTCGTACGCCGTGGAAGAGGGAGTGATCAAGCTCGGCTTGTAGATGCGAAGCGCACGAGCGCGCACCACGCTGCACCGTACGCACCGGGTTCGACGAGTACGCGCTCGTTCCGCGTGCCGCGTCGGAATCCTCACCGACCCCGACGAGCGGCTCGCGCTGCACCTCGCCTGCCGCAGCGTCCTGTTCCACAGCTGAGACCGACCACACAGGACGAAGGTCCCTGGACGAGCCGTCGATCAGCGCAGAACGATGGTCCGTGGCGACGAGAGGAGGGACGACGAGGTGGACGCCACCGTGGACGCCGACGTGGGCGACTACATCTACGTCCCGGGCCCCGTCTACGCCGCAGGCTCCGCCATCCACGCCCACAGCCGGCAGGCGAAGGTCCTCGAGGTCATCGAGGACGGGGGGCGCAAGCACTACCGCGTCCGCTGGCAGGAAGGGCAGGAAACCCTGTACTTCCCCGGCCCTGACGCCCAGGTGGAGCGCGCCTCCGACGGAGGCTGACCCAGGCCCCGTCCATCACGCCGCGGTCACCGGGATGGTGACCGGCTCGGACGGCTGCGGCGCGGGCGCCACCGGCACGCGGATCTCGAGGATCCCGTGCTTGTAGGACGCCGAGATGTCGTCCTCGGCGACGTTCTCCGGCAGCCGCAGCGCACGCATCATGCTCCCGTAGCGCAGCTCGCGGCGGGTGTAACCGGCGCGCTCCCGGTTCGACTCCAGCCTGCGCTCCGCCTTGATGCGCAGGATCCCGTCCGCCACGGTGATCCGGACGTCCTTCGCAGGATCGATCCCGGGGATCTCCGCCTTGATCACCAGGGCGTCGCCGTCGCGGAACTCGTCCACGCGGATGAGCCAGTCCCTCAGGGAGCCCGTCGGCCGCCGCCGGCGCAGGCGATCCAGCAGGCGACGACCACGCCCGGTGGTGACCGGAACGGTCCGTTCGCGGCGCGAGATGGGGATCATCCGTCCTCCTCGGATCGCAGTTTCCGCTGTCGAGGCTGCACCGGGCCCGGGTCGGCGGGCAGGGTCTTCCGTCCCCCGGCAATCGCCCGGAGAGCCCACCGACCAGGCAGGACAACGACCCGCCCGCGAGGTGAGGGACCTCCGACGGCCCTGAGCCGGGACTTGCGCTCGTACCCGTCGCGCCGCGAGCCGGAGATGGTTCCGGCATGCACCCGTCGTCGCCGCAGAAGCCGATCCTCGTCGCCTACGACGGCTCCCGGTCGGCCCGGACGGCAGCATCCTGGGCCGCCACGGAGGCCGCACTCAGCCGTCGACCACTGCGCCTGGTCCACGTGCTGCGGTGGCCCCTTCCCGAACTGGACGGGCTGAACCTCCCCGCAGCGCTTCGGGACGGCGACCGGGCACGGGAAGCGGCAGCGCAGCTCGTCTCGACCGGGATCGAGCAGATCCGCCGGTCGATGCCCGGCGTCGACGTGGGCGGGGACGTCCTGACGGGGAGTGCGGTCGACCTGCTGGCCGGCTCCGCCGAGGGAGCCTCTCTGCTCGTCCTCGGCGCCTCGGGGCAGACCGCCAGCCGGCGCGTGCTGCTTGGCTCCAGCGCCGCCGAGCTCACCCGCCGGGTCACCACGCCGGTCGCCGTGATCCGCAACCTCGACCCGGCGGAGACTCCCCGCGACGTCGTCATCGGGATCGACGGCTCGGCGGTCGGCCGCCGCGTCATCGACGTCGGCTTCCGCTACGCGGCCCGGCGCGGCAAGCGCGTCGTCGCGGTCCACGCGTGGTGCGACCTTCCGCTGGCGGCGCTCGGCGACGGCGCGGACCCGGACGCGGCGCGCCGGGAAGCCCGGGCGGTGCTCGCCGAGCAGCTCGCGGACGCGCGGGTCCGCAACCCGCACGTGCCGGTCGAGGAGGTCGTCACCGTCGATCGCCCGGCGAGCGCGCTGCTGGACCGGGCGGAAGACGCAGCGCTGCTGGTGGTCGGCCGGCACGGCCGCGGAAAGACCGCGGACATGCCGCTGGGATCGGTCTGCCACGCCGTTCTGTACTACGCGCCCTGCCCCGTTCTGCTCGTCGTCTGAAACCCTCTGGAGACCCAAGTGCGCAAATCGAGCGCGGCACCTGCACCGATCGACGTGCACGTGTCCGGAGACTGCCCCGCCGATGTCGAGGAATACGCCAAGGAACGGATCGGCGCAGCCCTCCGCTTCGCCCGCGGCCCGGTGCTGCACGCCCGGGTCCGCATCACGCACCACGACGACCCGGCCGTCGACCTCCCGGTCGTCGCCCAGGCCAACCTGGACGTCAACGGCCGGCCCGTCCGATCTCAGGTGCGTGCCCGGACCGACCGCGAGGCCCTCGACCTCCTCAAGGACCGCCTCCGCAACCAGCTGCAGCACCGCCTGCGCCGCGCCGTCGGACACTGGGAGGACCGCCGGGGCCGCGGCGCCCTGCCCGCAGGCGGTCGTCCGCCCGGCGAGGTGCACGAATGGCGCCACGGCGACCCGCCGACCCGACGCCCGCCGTACTTCCCCCGTCCGCCCGAGGAGCGCCGGATCATCCGCCGCAAGACGTTCACGCTCGACACGTGCACCGTCGACGAGGCCGTGTTCGACATGGAAGCCATGGACTACGACTTCCACCTGTTCACGGAGCTGGGGACCGAGCAGGACAGCGTGCTCTACCGAACCGGATCCGGCGACTACCGCCTCGCCCAGGTGCAGCCTCGCCCCGACGCCCTGGCCACGCACGCCGCACCGGTGACCGTCAGCGAGACACCGGCTCCGGTGCTGTCGGCGGACGAAGCCGTCCAGCGGATGGCGGCGTTCGATTACCCGTTCCTCTTCTACGTCGACCGCGAGCGCGGCCGGGGCGCGGTGCTCTACCACCGCTACGACGGCCACTACGGGCTGATCACGCCCGCGGACGACGGAGGATGAGCAGCCCTACTGGACGCCCTTCACCGAGCGCCAGTCGCCGTTCGGCGGCGGGACCTTCTCGGGATCGTGCACGTCGAACGGGCCCATGCTGACGATGTAGAACTCGCAGCCGTCCGGCCCGGCCGACTCCGAGCCGTAGGCGGTGCCGCCCTTCACCCACCGGACGTCGCCGGGGCGGTAGGTGCCTTCGCCCTCCACGGAGAACTCGCCCTGGGTGATGATGTAGATGGTGTCCGACGGGTGCCAGTGCGAGGGCGCTCGGTAGTTGGGCGCGAACCGGGTGAGCATGAACGTGTGCCCGGTCTCCGGGTCGATCAGCGGCTTCACCGCCGCCCCCTGCGGGATGAACCCGGTCTCGTCCTCGTAGTCGACCCACGGTTGGTCGTCGACGTGGATCACCTGCATCTGTCCCAGCGGGTTCTCGGCCACGAGCCCTCCTCATGGTGCACGGCACTGTGCCGCCGCCGCGTCCGGTGGCAGCTATGGTCTGGATCACGACGACAAGGCATATTGTTATCAGCGATTCGACCGAGCGGCAACAGCTCCCGGCCCCGCCGCAGCGGGGCGGACAGGCGAGGAGGGCACAGAACGTGCAGGACAACCCGCTGATCATCGAGGTCCGGTGCAACGAGTCGACGATGCGGGGAGCCAACCCGCACCTGCCGTACTCGGCCGAGGAGATCGTCCGGGAAGCCGAGCGCAGCCACGACGCCGGAGCCGCGATGATCCACTGGCACGGCCGCGACGCCGTGACGGGGGCGCCGGACAACTCGGTCGAGCTCTACCGCGAGACCCACGCGGGGATCCGCGCGGCCACCGATCTCATCACCAAGCCCACGCTGGGCTACATCAGCCAGAGCGGCGTCGAGGACCGGGTCAAGCACGTGCGCGCACTGGCCGACGATCCCCGGCTGCGCTTCGACGCCGTGCCCGTCGACTTCGGCTCGATGAACATCGACACGTGGCTGCCCGCGGAGAAGCGGTTCGAGCCCGGCGACGGCGTCTACGTCAACACCCGCAACGACATCGCCGCGGTGCTCGGGGTGTTCCGCGAACTCGACACCTTCGTGACGACCGTCTGCTGGGACGTCGGCCAGATCCGCACCGCGCTCTGCTACCGGGAGATGGGCCTCGCCCCCACCACGACGCTGTGGGAGTTCGTCTTCACCGGCGACAGCCGGCCGTCGAGCGCGGGCACGAACGTGCACGCCCTCAACGCCATGATCGCCGAGATCCCACCGGGTGAGCCGTGGCAGCTCATGTGCTACGGCGGCGACGTGCTGCCGCTCGCGGCACTGGCGATCGTGCTGGGCGGGCACGTCTCGATCGGCCTGGGCGATCACGACTACGCCCGCTTCGGCACCCCGCACAACGGTGAACTGGTGGAGCGGGTCGTGCAGCTCGCGGACACCCTGGGACGTCCGGTGGCGAGCCCCGCGCAGGCGCGCGAGCTGCTCGGCATGCCCGCGCTGCCCCCTGCCTGAGGCCGCGAACGACCACTTCCACGGAGAACCGAACTCGATGACCCTCCCGCTGCACGACCTCGCCCGGGTGACGAGCTACGCCGAGGCCGACGAGATCCTCTGCTCGCGCCGCTTCGCACAGGAGTCGAAGCACGAGAGCGCCCCGCTGATCGGCGACACCGTCCTCGTCCTCGACGGACCACCGCACCTGCAGCGCAGACGCCTGCTCGCACCGCTCGTCGCGCGGGGCGCGCTCGCCGACTACCACGCGGTGATCAGCCGGACGCTGGACCGGTGCATCGACGCGATGGTCGAGCCGGCGGGCGATGAGTGGGCCGCGGACCTCGTAGCGCTGGGCAGGTCGGTGTTCCTCCAGTTCGCGGCCGCCGTCATCGGGTTCGACGACGTCACCGACCCGGACGCGACCGCAGAGCTGCTCCGCCACCTGGGGCCGATCCTGGAAGCGGTGACCGTCGAGTGGTCCACACGGGACCACGCCACCGTGCTCGCGGAGGGCGAGGCGGCCCGCGACGCGGTCATCGCCCGCTTCTACACCCCCGCCGCGCGGCGGCGGGCCGAGCTCGTGGAGCGCGGTGAGGCACCGACCGACCTGCTCTCCCTCCTCGCCGCCCACGGCGAGGAGTGGGACGAGGACGCCGCTGTCCGCGAGGTCGTGCTGTTCCTCGCCGCGTCGACGCTCAACAACGTCGCCCTGCTGGTGCACACCGCGCACGAGCTGCACGCCATGGGCAGCTCGATCGAGGACATGACCGACGAGCAGCTCCACGAGGCCGTGTACGAGGCACTGCGCCTGTACCCGCCGACGGTCGCGCTGCTGCGCCGCGCGCTGACCGACGTGACGCTGCGCGACGGCCGGGTGATCCGGGAGGGCGAGTACGTGGCCGTCGACCTCGCCGCGGCGAACCGCGATCCGGCCGTGTTCGGCCCCGACGCCGACGTGTTCCGGCCGGGCCGCCCACTGCCCAATCGGGTTCGCCCGTGGGGCCTGACCTTCGGCAGCGGTCCGCATCTGTGCCTGGGACGCGCCGTGGTCACCGGGAGCCCCGCCGCACCCGGTGTCCACGTGCAGATCCTGCGCACCCTCGCCGCGCTCGGCTTGCGACCGGACCCCACCCGGGAGCCGGTCCTCGCCGCCAGCGCACAGCGGCGCCACGACAGCTACCCGGTGCTGCTGCGGCACCGGCCGGGCCGGTGACCGACACCCGCTCCGGGACCGTCACGATCGGGTGTCGGGCCATCGATCCCGACGGCGAGCCGCGTCGGCGCGTGAGTCCCGGATGAGTACCGCGCCGCTTCCCACCGGTCAGTGAGCCGCCGACGCAGCCCGATCGCACGTCCGTGACCCCGCCGGCCTCGACCACGATCACGCCGTTCACGAGAGGCCGCCCGACACCTGCGGATCGGACCGCCACCCGATCCGGACGCACGTGATCGGCGTGGGCATCCGCGCACCCGCCTGTGCCGTCGCCGCTGGTGCACGCGTCTTCCGCGATGCCCCGCTCGAGCGTCGCCGGGATGTGCGGGGCACGGGTCCGCACGGTCGCTCACCAGGCCCTGCCCGAGGAGTGCACGGCTCGCCGGCCCGGCGGACTCCGGGGTGCAGCCACACTTGCCACGCACCACCGGGGGAGGCCGTCGACGCACCCGTTTCCGGTCTGCACGAAGTGGCCGATTGTGGTTGGCACCGGCCCGCTCACCAGCAACGGAGCAGCCCGGACGCGATCGAGCCCCGGGGTGCGCCGGCGTCGACCGGTGGTCGCTCGGCCGCTGCGAGGCAACGGTTGGAACACGTCTCTTTCCGCGCCGCCGTGCCGCTGCTAACGTGATAACTATATTCACGATCTCTGTCACGTAGAGGTGAGTGTCAATGACGATGCGCACACGCGGCGCTGGAACCCGCAGTGGATGGGCGCGCCGGCTCCGGCTCGCGGCCGTGGCGACGGCCCTCGCGCTCAGTGCCGCCGCGTGCGGCGGTTCCGCCGGCGAGGGCGGCTCGGGCGACGAGGTCGTCCAGCTGCAGATGGCGAGCTTCCTCAGCCCGTCCACCGCACAGGGCCAGGCGATCTCGTGGTGGATCGACGAGCTGGAGAAGCGGACGCAGGGCCGGGTCAAGGTCGAGACGTTCTGGGACGCCTCCCTGCTGGGCGCCCAGGAGGTCCGGGACGGCGTGCGCGACGGGCGGGTCGAGCTCGGCAACGTCAGCTACGCCTACACCCCGAGCGACTTCCCGCTCACCTCGATCGTCGAGGTGCCCTTCCTGGGCGACAACATCGGCGCGCAGATGGAGGCCCTCAACTCCCTCTACGCCAACGACGAGGCCTTCCGCTCGGAGTGGGAGAACCAGGGCCTGAAGGTCCTGTCGTTCATCGGGGTGCCGCCCGCGCTCACCGGCGCGAAGGAGCGGGTCACCACCGTGGACTGGTACCGCGGCAAGACGGTGCGGGCCAGCGGCTACTTCGTCAAGGCGCTGGAAGCGGTCGGGGGCAACCCGGCGGCCATCCCGGTGCCCGAGACGTACGAGGCGATGCGCACCGGCACCGTCCAGGCCTACGGCGGCCTGATCCTCGACGTGATCACGCCGTTGAGCCTGCACGAGGTGGGCGGGCACATCCACGACCCGGGTCTGGGCCACTACGCCAACTCGACGTGGGTCATCTCGACCGAGACCTGGAACTCCCTCTCCCCCGAGCTGCAGAAGATCATCAACGAGCTCAACGCCGAGTTCCCCGACCAGCTCATCAAGGCGGCCGAGCGCACCGAGGACGAGGCGTGCACGAAGATCCTGGAGTCGGGCGGCTCGGCGTCGATCTTCTCCCCCGAGCAGACGCAGATCTGGCGCGAGGCCATCGGTGACACCCCGATGAAGGAGTGGGTGGAGAAGGCCCGCAAGGCCGGCGTCGCCGACCCGGAGGCGATGTACGCGCAGTTCAAGAACACCTACGACGCGGCCAAGACGGGCAAGTACGCCGACTACAAGTCCGGGATCGCGCGCTGCGCGGCCCGCAGCCAGTGATGATCGCGGTCGTACGCCACGCCCTCGACGCGGTGTGCCGGTTCCTGTCGTGGATCTCCGGCGCACTCACGCTGGTCCTCCTGCTGATGCTGGTGGCCGAGGTCGCGGCCCGCGAGCTGCTCGGCCGGTCACTGCTCGGCACGATCGAGCTCAGCGAGGTCCTGCTCGTCTTCATCGTGGCCCTCGGCGCTGCGCACGCGCAGCGCACGGGGGCGCACGTGAGCACCGACCTGGTCACGTCGAAGTTCCCGCCGGTCCCGGCGGCCCTGATCCGGGTCGCCGGGATGCTGGTGGCGGCGGGCTTCCTGCTCTGGACGGCGTGGGCGGGTCTGCGCCGCGGCTTGACCTCGTTCGAGTCCGGGGAGAGCCGGTTCGGGATCACCGACGTCCCGGTGTGGCCCGCCCGCCTCATCCTGCCCGTCGGGCTCACCCTCCTCGCGCTGCAGTGCCTGTTCACGGCCTGGGACGCGTGGCAGCGGCGCCACGGCGACCCGGAGCATGCGGTGCCGTCCGGTGCAGCGGGCGAGGCCGGGACCGGCGGCGCGCCGGGGGCTGGCGCGCCGGCCACCGCGCCCGCAGCGGGTGACGGCACCGAGCCTGGCCCCACCGAGTCCGACCCCACCGAGAGCGACGACACCGAAGCACGGCGGAAGAAGGCGGCCGATGTCTCCTGAACTGCTGATCGGCCTGGTCATCGCACTGCTGGTGATCCTCATCGCGGCCGAGGTGCCGGTGGCCTTCGCGCTGCTCACCAGCGGCGCGATCGGGTTGGTGCTGCTCAAGTCGGCCGGCTACGCCACGAACACCCTCGCCAACCAGCCCTTCTCGGACACGGCCGCGTTCAGCCTCGTGCTGATACCGATGTTCGTGATCATGGGCATGTTCGTGGTCGCGGCGGGCATCGCGCAGGACGTGTACGGAGCGGCCGCCCGGGTGTTCCGCCGGCTGCCCGGCGGCCTCGGCATCGCCACCGTCGCGGCTTGCGCGGGCTTCGCCGCCGTCACCGGATCGAGCGCCGCCACGGTGGCCACGATCGGCCGGATCTCGATCAACGAGATGCGCCAGCACGGCTACCGCTCGTCGTTCGCGGCGGGCATCGTGGCGGCGAGCGGCACGCTGGGGATCCTCATCCCGCCCAGCCTCGTGCTGGTCATCTACGGCACGCTCACCGGCGAGTCGATCGAGAAGCTGCTGCTCGCCGGCATCATCCCGGGCATCCTCACCGCGATCATGTACGCCGTGGTCGTGTTCGTCCGGGCACGCACGCAGATCTCGGCCGAGTTCGCCGTGTCGGCGCCGGTCCGCGCCGCCGTGGGCGGCGGTGGTGCCGGCACCGGCGGCGGGGCGGTGGCCACCGGCTCGGACGACGCTCCGATGACCAGCGCCGACGTGTCGGGCCGCAGCGCTGCCAGCGCGTTCGCGAAGGTCACGCTGCTGTTCCTCATCGTCGTGGTGGGCATCTACACCGGTCTGTTCACCGCCACCGAGTCCGGCGCCGTCGCCGCCTTCGCGGCCCTGCTCATGCTCATCTGGACGGCGGTGCGCCGGCGCGGGATGCGCCTGTGGCCGCTGCTGCGGCAGGCGTTCGAGGAGACCACCGAAGTCAGCACGATGATCTTCCTGCTGCTCATCGGCGGCGGGGTCTTCTCGTTCTTCATCGTCTCCGGTGGCTACGCGCGGGACTTCGCCGCATGGATCACCGAGCTGCCGGTGAGCCCGCACGTGGTCGTGGCGGCGCTGCTGCTCGCGCTGATCCCGCTGGGCATGATCCTCGACGGGATGTCGATCCTGCTGATCACCGTGCCCCTGACCTACCCCGTCATCACCGAACTCGGGTTCGACGGCATCTGGTACGGCATCCTGGTGGTCAAGCTGATCGAGATCGGACTGGTCACCCCGCCGGTCGGCATCAACTGCTACGTGGTCGCCGGTGCGGCACCGGGGCTGCGCGCGGAGGACGCCTTCCGCGGTGTCACACCGTTCATCGCGATCGACATGGTCACCACGGCGATCCTGTTCGCGGTGCCCGCCATCACCCTGTGGCTACCGTCGATCGCCTCGACGACCGGCTGACGCTCTGCGCGGGTCGGCGCTCCCCCTCGAGACACCGACCAGCAGGCCCCCGATGCTCCCGTCGCGCCCGCCGACCAGCGAGCACGACGGGTGAGGGCACGAAACAGCGGGTTTCCGCGATCGCGCATCGCGGGACCCGCTGTTCGCGTCTGCACCGTCAGTGAGCTGCAGCGACCGGCCCGAACGCCGAGAGCGCCACGTCCTGCCGGCGCGCCCCACTCGGCGATCCGCGCCATGTGCTCCGCGCGCACCGGCTCGAAGGACGTGCCGGAGAAGACCCGCAGCGGCGGCTCGTCCGCGTCGACGACGGCGAACAGCGCCGGCACCGTGGCTGCGGGATCCCCGACCTCGAAGGCGTCGGTGTCGGCCCGGAACCGGTCGTAGGCGGCGACGGGCGCGCTCCGCCGGGAGCCGATCTCCAGCCAACCCGTGGCGTACGGGCCGGGCTCGATGTTCGTCACCCGGTTCCCCAGGTCGCGCACCTCCTCGGCCGGCGACTCGCTCAGGCCCTCCAGCGCCCATGTCGCCGGGATAGGCCCGGACACCGCCCTCGCTCGTGACGTTCACCAGGTGCCCGTGGCCCTGCTCGCGCACGACCAGCAGCGCGGCCTGCAGGACCCAGAGCGCGCCGAAGAATTTGGTCTCCATCTGGGCGCGGACCTCCGCCTCGGTGAGCTCCTCGACGGCACCGAAGTGCCCGTAGCCCGCGTTGTTGACCACGACGTCCAACCGGCCGGACCGGTCGGTGGCCCGGCGCACCGCGTGGAACACCGCGTCCCGATCGCCGGAGCGGGAACAGCGCGTCGCCGTGGATCGCGACGAGGTCGTCGAGGGAGTGCGGATCGCGTGCGGAGGCGACGACCAGGTCGCCGCGCCCAAGAGCTGCCTGGGTCCAGATGCGGCCGAAGCCCCGCGACGCACCGGTGATGAGCCCAGACCTTCGCGTTCATTCCCATGGCTCCGCGCTGCGCCCGCCCGAGGTGTGCGACGAGCGAATCTTTGCACGTTTGCCATGACTGAATCGCAGACCGCTGTGGTGATGGCCGAGATGACGCTCGCCGGGCTCCGCGTCGTGCACGAGGTCGTGCGGTGATGTACACGGCGACGAGCCGGCGGTCACGGGCGCGGATACGGTCGATCAGCCGCTCGTCCTGGTCGGTCGTCGTGAAGATGTCGACGAGCACGGCCTCCTCGTCGCCCCGGACGAGCGCCGCGGCGTTCGCCACCAGCCCTGGTCGGCGCGGCCGGTGGGGAAGTCACGGACGACACCTCACGGCGCTCGATCCATGTGTCGGCCTGCAGTGTGCTCGGCATCGTCGGCACCCTCTCTTTCGACGGAGGCAACCTTCGCACCGTGGGGCACACCGCCGCTTGAGTCACCGACTCGATGGGGTGAATGCGACTCGGGCGATTCGCAGAACCAGGAAGCCGGCCCCTGCCGGGCCCGCCCCGAGCTGTGCCTGGACGAGATGTGCGCGGCCATCCCCCGTTCAGCGGGACCCGCCCCGGTCGTCCACGAGGGACATCCTCGGTCGACGGCCGGCGGTGAACGTTCCGCAAGAGCCTATTCTTCGAGAATCTCGATGGAGAGCTGCCCGAACCTCGGAGGGGGAAGAGCCAGATGATCCGCCGCCCGCGCGGGGACTCCAGCAGATGCACGTGTCGCGCCTGCTGGCCAGCTCGCCCTCGGTGATCGGTTCGTCGTTCCCGTTGACGGGCTGGACACCGGACTCGACGAGCCGTCGGTACTGACCGAGGATGTCGTCGGTCGTAAAGCAGAGCCGGTAGATGTGCCCATCCCCTTCTCGTCGAGCGATCCCGCAGTTTCCCGGCAATCGGGTGCACGAGTATGAAGCGCTGCCGCTCGTTGCTCGTGACGTCTCGACATGGAACCCATCCCCGTTCCACACCCGCAAATCGATCCGGGAACCCGAAGACGTCCTCGTAGTAGGCCGCCGCCTCGAGATCCTCGACGAGGATGTCGACATGACTGCGCCTCAGGGCTCACACGTTCCTCCCTGACCGTGATTCGGCGAGGTCGTAGATGCATGCGGGGCTTCCAGGCGCCGATCGGGAGTAGAACTCATCGGCCGGGCCCCTCGCAAGGAGGACTCTCCAACAGCAACCGATACCGTCCGCGAGGCACCGGATGCAGCTCCATACCAATCCCTGGCGCGCCGCGGCCAAGACACGGGTATCTCGCCACAACCAAGACCTCGCACATCCCGGCTGGTAGCTGTCCGGGAGTTCCGGCCGAAGGGGGTGTCACCAGGCGAGCAGGTCACGTCCTTCGCCTACCAACCGAGCCCCGGGATCCCGCAAGGACTGTCCCACCTGGTCACACACGGGTGACAGAGAGATCCACGAACTGTACGGTTGCGACCGTGTCTGCCCCGGAGTGGATCAAGGATCTCCTCGGCTGGAAGAACACCAGCAGTGGAAAGAAGCAGCTGTGCGTTCAACTATTCGGATTTTCGCTTTCGCCGAACATTTCAGATACGCACAGCACGGCGAGCATCATGTTCGCCGGCGAAGCGTTCAAGGAACTTGGAATCCCTTTGGAGCAGCGCCGTGAAGATATACCGGACAAAAACCGGGCTCACATCGACGTGGCGACCGGCATCAGTTCTGGGCGCGCGATGGAAGTCGGGATCGCGGAGGATCTCGATGCCGAGCTGAAAAGTTGAGATCCGGACAGGATCTGGTCGGTCCGCAGCACGGGTTTGGCGTCCCAGTACGCACAGTACACCCATCTCACGCAGTTGCAGGAACTACTTGAGAACAACCCGACGCTACGGGCCAGCGTTGCACGCGACTATCAGGTCACAACAGACGTGTATGTCGGAGTTCGACACAGGGGTGTCGACGGCGATCGGCCACCGTTCCTCCACGCCGCGATCTCGAGCAAGTTCACGATCCGTTCAGATCGGGTGCAAAACGTTCGACACGAGTTCAACACCCTTGTCCGAAATCGACGCGGTCGCACCCCTCATCTCATATTGGTAACGGCAGAGCCATTGCCGTCCCGGTTGACCTCCATTACGCGAGGAACCGGCGAAGTGGACGCAGTGTATCACGTACTGTACGACGAGCTAGACGCAGCGGTGCGCCGCGTTTGCGGAGAGAATCCGAAACTCCAGACCCAGCTGGATGATTGGGTGGAGATGGTGGAGCAGAAGCGTCTCCGACCGTACTCGGAGCTCGTAACCGACCTGATCACCACCTGACGACAAATGCGGTTGCGTCGCTTTCAGGTGACATCCAGATATCTCCGCAGGTGGGAGGCGATCGCTGCCGCCAACCCAACTGGAACAGCGTTCCCGATCTGCCTGGCGATCTGTATCTTGCTGCCGCACCAGGCGAACGTCTCCGGAAAGTCCTGCAGGAGCGCAGCCTCGAGATGGGTGATCACTCGATTGACACGCTTTGCAGGGTCATTCGGATCCCATTGCGGATGGAGGTACTGCCCCTTCTCCGGCTTGAAAAACTCCGTACGGATCGTCAGCGATGGCTGATCCCACCGCATTCGCCCCATCACGTCGGTCGTGCCAGTCTTCTTTTCACGCCAACAACGAAGGAAGAAGCTCGTCCGGCAGGTCGAAACGCCCGCCACCCGGGGGAACACAGTCGTACCGCCGGAGAGAGAGCTCACGGGGCTTCCGCCCGAAATGTAGATCAAGCCATTTGAACTGGCCCGGAACGGTTTGACCTTTGAAGGCCCACGTCGCCTCAGGAAGTTCCGTGGTCGCGGGCTGTTCCGGAAGTCCGCCGATACGCTCGCGAACGGTTCGCCAAGGCTCACGTCCGAGCATCGGGAGCTTCGAATGCGTAGGTTCCGGGAGCGGAATGCGCCCAACCCTGGAGCCGATGATTATCGTCCTCGGGCGCCGCTGAGCGACACCGTAATCCGCCGCGAGAAGCACACCGGAGCTCAACTCATATTCTTTGATCATCCCGTGATCTGCTTCATCCAGAAGGAGCTGGTACTCCAGGCTCTTGCCGAAGCGGTCCACATTTTCGATGACGAAAGCCCTGGGACGAGCGATCTGAACGAAACGGAGGTACTCCTTCCAAAGCTGGTTGCGTGGATCGTTCACATCCTTGCTGCCGAGATTCGAGAACCCCTGGCAGGGCGGTCCTCCGATCACGACGTCAGCCTCTGGAATCTCGTCGTCGGGCACGTCGGCGATGTCCCCCAGTAGACGTGCTCCTCGCCGAAGTTCGCTCCGTAGGTCGCCGCGGCGTGCAGGTCGTGCTCCACCGCGAACACCGGCTCGAAGCCCTGCTGCACGAACCCGGAGGTCATCCCCCCGCATCCCGCGAACAGGTCGATCAGGGTCAAGGGCTTCGTCACGAGGGACATGCTATGCGTCTCCACCGACGATGACGCTGGCCCACGCCGTCCGCAACGCGCTGGTGGCGTCATGCTGAGCCCGAAGTCCTGGTTGACAAGGTGGGACGGGCTCGCGCCTAGCCGACAGCCAGATCGCCGTTGCAGCTGCGGCGCGTTCACGGGGGGTACTTCAGGGCCCGCTCCCGGACGGACCGCCGGCGAATCGGACGACCTGAAGGTGGCCGCACATCCCGTCGGTCCGCCCGACTCGCGTGCAACGTCTGAAGCCATGACTCTTCCGAGTGGCCGACGCGCTCCGGGATCTCGGCCCGCACCATGCCCCCGAGGTGGGAGCGGACGCCATCCGCACGTCGAGCCGCCACTTGACCGGTCATGGGGCGAACCACACACCCCCGGACCCGGCGACCACCGGAGACCAGCGCTCACTCCGAGGCTTCGACAACGACGAGATCGCCGGATTTCGCAGCGACCGCGAGCCAGCTGCGATGCGCGAGCGACCAGCACCGTCGGAGACGCTCCTGCACCGACGCCATCGTCCTCCGGTCAGTCGCCATGGAGCCGCCGCACCCCTCCACCAGCACCGTCACCTTCGGCGCAGGAAAGCAGACCGCTGGCACTCGTGCGGACGACACCGCCCATCACACGCGTGCGCGCTGCTGGTGCGGTGGCCGATCAGGCCCCGCCGCTTCGAGCAGTGCCGCCGGCAACGACGCAGCTCGGCGTAGAACGAGTCGGTATCTCCGCATCCAGCGCACCCACCCGCACCGAGCCGAGCAGCGGGGAGATGTGGTTGCGCACGTACCCGCGGTACAGCGTCAACATGTTCGGCGAACCATCGAACTGCCCGGGGTACCGCCCCAAAAGGGTGATCGACGGTGACGTTCGTCCGCGGGTTCCGGTGCTCCGCCACCGGTGAGTGCTTCGGTTGTCCTGGTTGGTTCGCTGGTGGTGGGCGGGGGTTGGGTGGTGACGGTGCGGATGCGGGACTTGGTGGGCAGTTCCAGGCCCATGTAGCGGCGGCGGCCTTCGGTCCGTTCGTCGCTCTGTTCGGCCAGCACGGCGCCGACGGGGCGGATCAGGGCGTCGGGCCGGGGAAGATCCCGACCACGTCGGTGCGGCGGCGGATCTGCTTGTTCAGCTCTGCTTGGTCAGCCGTTCTTGGGGGTTGTCGGACCAGATCTGGCGCCAGATCTCGCGCGGATAGCTCGAGCAGATCGGCGCGGGCGGTCTCGAGGTGCTCGGCCGTGTCCCGGAAGCGGGGTTCGAGCGCGTCGATCACGTGGTCGTACTGGGCCGTGACGGCGTCTGCCTGGTCGACGGTGGTGCGGACCTGGGCGGCCACGTGCGGCTGCGCGGCCTTGGGCACCGTGGTGAGCAGGTTGCGCAGGTAGTGGGTGCGGCAGCGCTGCCAGGCCGCGCCGGGCAGTGCGGACCCGATCGCGGCGACCAGGCCGGGGTGGGCGTCGGAGATCACCAGCTGGACCCGGGACGGGCCGTGCGCGACCACCCCCCGCAGGAACGCCAGCCGGCCCGCGCCGTCCTCGGCACTGGCGACGTCCAGGCCGAGGATCTCGCGGTACCCGTCGGTGTTGACACCGGTCGCCACGAGCGCGTTCACGACCCGGCCGTCCTCACGGACCTTCACCACCAAGGCGTCGACCCACACGAAGCTGTCGACCCCTTGATCGAGTCGCCACTGCCGGAACGCGGTCACCTGGGCGTCGAGATGGGTGGCCATCTCACTGACCTACCAGCGGGACAGCGACTTGACGCCGAGCTGCTCAGCGAGGCGCTCCACCCGCCGGGTCGAAACACCGAGCAGATAGGCGCTGCCAGGTCGGCGGTGGCCACCACGGTGACCAGGGCCTGCTCGACGCGACGGCGATGTCAGCAGCCACTCCGGGAAGCAGAAGCCCTCGCGCAGCTTCGGGATCGCCAGCTCGACGGTGCCGACGCGGGTGTCGAACTCCCGGCCCCGATACCCGCTGCGCCGATTGACCCGTTCGGC
This sequence comes from Pseudonocardia thermophila, assembly GCF_900142365.1. Taxonomy (GTDB): domain Bacteria; phylum Actinomycetota; class Actinomycetes; order Mycobacteriales; family Pseudonocardiaceae; genus Pseudonocardia; species Pseudonocardia thermophila. The sequence continues at coordinate 290,118 of NZ_FRAP01000005.1, forward strand.
ACAGCGCTCACCCCGACCAGCGCCGCGGACCCCATCGGCCTGAGCGGACACATCATCGCGTTCGCGAACGCGCCGATCATTTCCCGCAACAGATCAGGCGACGCGCCCTACAGGTGCTGCTCCCGCAACCCCTCGACATCGATACTGTGCGGTGCAGCCATCGCGGTGATCCTCTCGGTGGGTTCCCTGGCCGGTACTCATCAAGATCACGCGATGGCCGTCCACATCACGACGCCACGCCGCTCAACAGCGAGAGTCTCGTACACCACCTCCGAGGACGCAGCCTGCTGGACGTGCTGTGATCCCGAGGTGCCGCCGATCTTGCCGCACGCCACCCCTCGACCAGGGGCTGGCGATGGGAAAGCGGTGCCGGGCGGCGACCGGCGGCCGCGCACCTGGTCTTGCTGGGGTCAAGGAGAAGCTGTAGGAGCTGCTGCCGGGCCGGGGTTCCGCAGCTGTTGTCCTGGGAAAGCGCACGGAAACGGCCTTTGAGCTGGGCAAATGTGCTCGCGCCTGGTGACGGGTCGTGTCACTAGGCGCCGGTGTTCGCCCTGGTCAGCGCGGTGCCGGGTCTTCGGTGTGCAGGTGCAGGATCCGGGGTGGGAGGGCGATGTCGAGGGCCTGGTGGAGGCGGCGGGTCTCGGGGTCGGCGGGGGTGGTCTGGCGGAACACGCCGGCGGGGCCGGTGAAGGTGCCCACGTGCAGGCGTTGCAGCTGGGTGCGGGCGCGGGTCCAGGTGGTGGCGGCGCGGGTCTCGACGATGCGGGCCAGCAGGAGGGCGAGCCAGCAGAGCAGGACGTGGGCGCGGATGCGGTCTTCGAGCCGGTGGTAGACCGGGCGCAGGTCCAGGACCTGCTTCATGTCCCGCCAGCCGCGTTCGACCTCGAGCAGCTGCTTGTAGCCCAGCGCGATGTCCTCGGTGCTCAGGTGCGGATCGGAGGTGCGCAGCAGGTACTTGCCGTCCAGGCGGGCGTCGGCGGCGACCTTGGTGGCGTCGATGCGCAGCAGCCCGCCGGGGGTGGTGCGCAGGAACCGGTGCAGCCCTGGCTTCGTCGAGATGACCCCGCGTAGCTCGGCCCGCTTGGTGGGGGTGAGCCGGTCGGAGCCGGCGATCATCGCCTCCAGCCGGGTGAGGAGGCGGTCGCGGGTGGCGGCGTCGCGGTCGGCGGCCTCGGGGTTGTGGCAGACCACGAAACGCTCGTGTTCGCTGATCTTGACTTCCTTGACCCGCAGGTTCTCGGCGACCTGCTGGTAGCGGCCCTGCCGGGCGAGTGCCGCGGTGGCCTCCGGGGAGCCGGAGCGCAGCTTCTCGCCGAGGATGTAGCCCCCGCCGCCCGCGGCGAGGTGGCGGCGGTTCGCGGCGGAGGTGAACCCGCGGTCGGCCACCCAGATGAGCTTGCCGAGGGTCCAGTCCCGCAGATCGTCGCGCACCTGGCGGATCAGTGGGGAGTCGCTGGTGTTGCCCGGCCAGCACCACACCCGCACCGGGATCCCGTCGCGGGTGACGGCCATCCCGACGATGACCTGCGGCAGGTCGTCGCGGGCGTCCTTGGACTTGCCGTGGGTGCGGAACCCGGCCCGACCCGATGCCCCCGCCGGCGGCGCGTCGCCCTCCGCGTCGGACTCCCTGCCGGACTCCGCCCCGGGCTCCCCGTCTGGGTCGAGGACGCGGCCGTGCTCGTCGCGCCACACCGGGGTGTCGGGGTCCTCGGTCTCGAAGTAGGTGCTGGTGGTGTCGAAGAAGATCAAATCGACTTCGAGGTTGAGCAGGTCGGCCACGGCGTCGAACACCCCGCGCGCGAGCTTCTCCTCGACCTTGATCAGCCAGTCCATCGCCCGGTAGCAGGCGTCATCGGACACGGTGTAGTCGCCCCCGGTCAGCCCGGACAGGTGCACGTCGTGCGCGACCCAGCCGGTGGCGGCCAGCTTCGATGACGGCGCCAGCGCCCGGTTGGCGACCAGCGCGAACAGCACCCGCTCCACCACCGGGTCCCGGCGGGTGCCCGCGGCGAGGCGGCGCAGCAGCCGATCGATCCCCAGCCGCCGCCACAGCCCGTCGAGCAGCCACGCCCCGCCCAGCGGGCGGGACTCGACGAACTCCAGCCCGGGCAGTGGCTCCTGCCGCCCCCGCCCGCCCGCCGTCGGGCTGCCCAGCAGCCGGGTCAGCGCCTTGATCAGCCGCTCGATCGCGGCCCGGTCCAGCTGGTCGGCGCGGCCGAACGAGTACAGCACCTTCGTGCGCGAGGTCTTCGCCGCCGGATCCCACTCGTTGTGCGCCAGCTGCAGGTAGGACACCTTCGACCCGTCGGCGTTCTTCCGAGTCGAGGTGCGCACGAACACGCCACCAGACCCTACACGAGCACCCGCAGCTCACCGCGCTCGGCCCGGCCAACTCGTGTTACTAGGGCTTCCGACGCGCTGGACCAGAACTCACCGCGCTGACCTGCACCAACAGTCACAGTCATGCACCAGGTCACACATCAGCTGCGGAACGCCGGCCGGGCGGAGGCGCTGGCAACGGGGTGACGCGCTACAGGACCGAAGCGCCGTTCGTGGTGCTTTCTCCGCCCGAATTCGGACACTTACGTCACGATCTACGATCTGTCCAGCCAGCCCACGATCACACGCAATACCTAGCCCTGCCGGTGAGCACGGTCATGTCTCCGGAGCGTGCCGTGAGGTAGGCCAGCCCGTCCCGTGTGCCGGAGCCGATCTCGAGCGTGTCTCCCGGGAGCACGGGCGCGGCCAGTCGCGCGTCGAGCCACTCGAGCCCAGCCGGATGGGCGCCGACCTGGCCGGCGACGATACGGGCGGTGATCCCCAATGTGCAGAGGCCGTGCAGGATCGGCCGGTCGAACCCGTTTGCCGTGGCGACGTCGGGATCGATGTGTACCGGGTGCCGGTCGCCGGTGAGCCGGTACAGTGCGGCGAGATTCGGGCTGGTCGCGAAGGTCGTCCAGGTTGTCGGTGGCACCGGCTCCCCGCGGTCAGCAGCAGGTCCCCGATCCCCGCCCCACCCGCCGAGACCGGGCAGGAAGATCGTGTAGACGGTGGAGAACACTTCGGACGAAACTTCGATCTCGACGACCGCTGCCTTGCCCTTGTCATAGACGTTGGCGACGCGCCCGGTCATGGGGATCGAGCCGCTAGCCGGCAGCGGTCGGTGGATGACGAGCCGTTGCCCGGCGTGTAGTGAGCGCCGTGGGTCATAGGCCCCGAGGCGACCAGCGGCCTCGACGGCCCATAGGCCCATGGCGCAGGCGTAGGTGGGCATGGCACGCAGATCGCGTTCGTAGACCAGGTCGAGCTCGGTCGCCGACGCGCCCACGGCCAGCGCGTAAAGGATCGTGGCGGTGTCGTCGTACGTGGAGGTGTGCGTGCCGAGATCCGTGCCGGCCAGACGCTGGAGCTCGACAGTGGCAGTGCTCATCAGTAGACCTCCGGTCCGGTGGTCGTGGCGTGTGCGTGGGTCAGCCAGTCACTCATGGTGCCCCTCCGCCGGGTCGTTCGAGGGTGTGCCGGCAGCGGGCTTTCTCGACCGCGGCTCGGCGGGCGGGAGAATCAAGAAGCTCCCGACGGCGTTGCTGCCAGCGGGCGGGATCGGGGTCTGGGTCGGCCAGGAACTTCTTGGTCGCGGCGAGTGCCGGCAGGTGCTCGGGGCGAATCTCCGACAGCATGGTGATGGCTCGATCGACCGCGTCGCCGCGCGGTACCACGACAGACACCAGCCCTGCTACGAGCGCCTCGCGGGCGGACACCCGCTCGCCGAGCAGGAGCAGGCGACGCAGCGCATGGCCCGGATAGGTGCGGCGCATCCGATCCAGGGCATCGGGATTGTACAGCAGGCCGAGACGCACGGCGGGAATCTGCAGGTAGCACCCTTCCCCGCCCACCCTGAGATCGCACGCCAGTGCGATGTCGGCGGCCGCACCGATGCACGGTCCCTCGATCGCGGCGACCACGATCCTCGGTGACGACCGGATCGCCGTGGTCACCGCAGCCACAGTCTCGTCGAAGCCGACGTCGGCCGCCGTCCCGCTGAGCTCGCCGAAGTCGGCTCCGGCGCTGAACGTCCCACCACTACCACTGATCACGATGCCGGTGACCGTCTCGTCGAGCTCGTCCACCGCCGCGCCGAGTGCCGCCAGGAGGGGCCTGCTCAAGGCGTTTCGTGTTCGTGGAGCGGTGATCTCGAGATGCAGGACACCGCCGATCCGCCGCTGCGCAACCGCCGTCGATGAGACGGCCTCGGTCATCCCGCGCTCCCGGCGTGGTCGAGGGTCCAGCGTGCCTTCACCGGCGCGCGGTCGAACGCCAGGGCCTCCTCGAGGTCCTCCGACACGTCGAGCAGCAGCTGTTCGGCGCCGGCGCGGGTGACGAGTTGCACGCCGACGGGGAGCCCGTCGACCAGACCGCACGGCAGGGAGGCGGCCGCGACGCCGGCGACGTTGAACGGCACGGCGAACGGGAAGGCACCCCACAGCGTGTCGACGGGTACACCGCCGACCGACGTCGGGCGTTCCCTGAGTGGGAAGGCCGCCACGGCGGTGGTCGGGGTGACCAGCACGTCGTGGTCGGCGAAGAGCGCGTCGATCCGTCGGCGGTAGATCGGGAGAAGCTCGTGTGCTCGCCGGACGACGGCCGGATCGAGTGCCTCGGCGGCGCGCAGCGAGGACCGTTCATACCGGGTGAGGTGCTGTGCTGCGTGTCCGAGGAGGTGGCCGCGCTCGCGGTGCTCGTCGTCGAGGACCAGCGGACCGAAGACGTCGTTCCACCCTTCGACGGGGAGGTCTCCCTCCACGACATCGTGGCCCAGTTCGGCCAGTGTCGTCACGGCATGCTCGACGGCTGCAGCGACCTCTGCTTCGACCGGACGGCCCTCGGGGTTGGGGCAATAGCGGATCCGCAGCGGTGCCGAGACGGGTCGGCGCGGGTGTGTGGAGCCGGCGAGCACGGAAAACAGCACCCGAGCGTCGGCGACGCGCGCAGCCAGCGGACCAGGGCTGGTGAAGTCCGTCATGGCCCGGAAGCCCTTCTCATCGGGACACACCCCCGGGGAGGGCTTGAGACCGTAGAGTCCGGTGAATGCAGCCGGGATGCGGATCGACCCCCCGCCGTCGGAGCCAACCGCGACGGTCGACAGCCCGGCGGCAACCGAGGCGGCGGCGCCACCACTCGAACCACCGGGGGTACGGGCCGGGTCCCACGGGTTGGCGGTGTCGGGACCGAGGAGGTTGTCCGTGGTGGCCGACTGGCCGAATTCGGCGGTGTTCGTCTTGCCGGTGAACACCGCGCCTGCGGCCCGAAGGCGCCGCACGACGCCGGAGTCGTTCTTGGCGACGTGGTCGCGGTGCACCACGGAGCCGAGCGTGGTCACAACCCCTTCGACGTGGAAGGCATCTTTGATCGAGACCGGAACGCCCAGCAGCGGAGGTGTCGGCCCGCCCGCGGCGTAGCAGCGCTCGGCGGCCGCGGCTTGGGAGAGGGCCAGCTCGTCGGTCACAGTGAGGAAGCTGTGCAACGCCCCGTCCAGGCGCTCGATCCGGTCGAGGAAGGTGCGCGTGACCTCGACCGGGCTGAGCCTGCGGGCCCGGTAGGCCGTGACGAGGTCGGCGATGCCGAGCCAGCAGACGTCGCTCTCAGCCATGGGGGTGGACTCCGCCGCTGATCCCGTACACCTCGCCCGTGACGTACCCGGCGGCGTCGGAGACCAGGAAGGACACGAGGTTGGCGACGTCGTCCGGCCGACCCACCCGGCCGACGAGCGAGCGGTTCTCCGCGTATCCGTCGAAGAATTCGTCAGGATAGATTTTTCGGAGGAACTCGTTGTAGATCAAACCAGGGGCGACCGCGTTGACTCGCACTCCGTGGCGGCCGTTCTCCGCCGCCGCAACGCGGGTGAGGGCGAGCACACCGGCCTTGGCCGCGGAATACGCCGCGCCATGCTCGGTGGACGTCTCATACGCAGCGATGGAGCTGATGTTGACGATCGCGCCGGAGCGCTGCGCGATCATATGCGGCAGCGCGTGGCGCATCGCCAGAAACGTGCCGGTCAGGTCCACGTCGAGACAGCGCCGCCAGGTCTCCACCGACATTTCGGCGACCGGTTCGATCTTCGACCAGCCAGCGTTGTTGATCAAGATGTCGAGCCGGCCCCGCTCGGCGGCGACCCGGTTCATGCAGGCCTCGACTCCGGCGGCGTCCGTGACATCGAGGGGGATGGCCAGGAACGGTCGGCCGTGCTGCTCGCTCAGATCATCCGCCAGCGCCTTGCAGCGGCGTTCGTGGGCATCGGTGATGACGACGTCGATGCCGTCCGCCGCGAGCCGGCGGCTGATCGCGGCACCGATCCCGGCGCCCGCCGCAGCGGTGACGACGGCGACCTTGCGCTCGGTCATGAGGCCTCCTCGACGGCGGGGATGATCTCGCGGGCGAGCTGTTCCATCCGACGTCTGCGACCGCCGGAGAGCAGTGCGAAAGTGATCCGGTCGATGTCGAGGGCGCACAGCTGCTTCAATCGCGCGACGCACTGCTCGGTCGTCCCGACCAGGGCAACCGAGCGCACGAACTCGTCACTCACGGCCTGCTTGTGGCCCGCGTGCCGGGAGAGGTGCTCGACGAGGTGGTACTCGGAGTTGGCGGCGGCGAACTCGGGACGGAACCGCTCCCAGGCCGGAGGCATTTGCTTCCAGGAATGGAACGTGGCCGCCTGGCTGGTCGCCCAGGCGCGCACATCGTTGAGTGCCTTCTCCTGGTCCTCGTCCACGCTCATGGTCACAGTCAGGTCGATCAGCAGCTCGGAGCGATCGCGGCCGCTCCTTCGCAGGCCCTCGTGGATGTACTCGAGCTGCCACTCGACGAACTCGGGGTCCGCGGCGCCCATCAGGATCGCGCCGTCACACTTCCGCCCGGCCAGCCGTAGCATCCCGGGCTGGGAGACGGCGAGATAGATCGGGATCTGCCGGCGGGCCGTGGCGAGCCGGACCTTCGTGCCGTAGAGCTCCTGCTCCTCGCCAGTGAACAGGCGACGGAGTTCGTCGATGCCGGCCGACAGATCGCCGAGCTTCGACGGCTGGCCACCGGCGCCGTACACCGCCGACCAGCCGGCACCGAGACCTAGCATGGCGTGGCCGTGACTCAGCTCATCCAGGGCGACGGTGGCGTTCGCAGTGACCGTGGGGTGGCGCGTCACCAGATTGGTGACCGCGGCACCGATGTTCAGGTTCGTGGTCGCGAGAGCGGCGAGGTACATCGCCGCGTACACGTCCTTCATGCCCAGCTGGAAGTCGATGAACCACATCGCCTCGAACCCGTTAGCCTCCGCGGCCGCGGCGAGTTCGGTGACGTTGGTGAGCGGCTCCCGTGGACTGACTCCCATCGAGAGTCCCCATCGGTCCATGTCAGGTCCTTCCGATCAGCGTGGTGCGCAGGACGCCGGTGACGGCGCCGGGGGCATCGACGTTCATCAGGTGTCCCGCACCCGGAATCTCGTGGTAGGTCACGTCCGCCAAGGCGTGGGTGATGATCGCCGATGCCTTCGGCGGGCAGAAGGTGTCGGCGGTGGCGGCGACAACATCGACATGCGTGCGGATGTCCGCCAGACGGGGGGTGAGCGGTGCGCCGTGCAGCGCGGCCATCGCACGGGCGGCGTTGATGTACCCGCGCCCGTCACCCACTGCGGCGAGCCTGCCCGCCACCACCTCGTCGAGCCGCTCGTGGGCGATGGCGAGAGCGGCTGCGGTGTCGTCGCGCAGCGCTGCGCGGAACTCGGCCGAGCGGGTGTCGGTGGCCTTTTCGATCCGGTCGGCGTAGAACGCCGCGGCGGCGCGGCCCACTACCGACGAGGTGCCCAGCACGACGGCACGATCGACCAGGTCGGGGCGCTCAGCGGCCGCCCAGAGCGCGACGGCCCCGCCGAGCGAGAAGCCGACCACGGCGGCGGGCCCGGTCACCTGCTCGATGAACCCGAGCAGATCCCGGCCTAGTTGCTCGAGGGTCCCGTCGCCGTCACCAGGAGGGGTCTCGCCGTGACCGCGCTGGTCGTAGGCGAAGGTCCGAAGTTCGGTCAGCTCGCGTTGCTGGACCGCCCAGCTGTGCCGGTCCTCGGCCAGGCCGTGCACCAGCACGACGGGGGCGCCGGCTCCGGCCGCGGTGTAGGCGATGTCGAGTCCGTCGACGTTTACGACGCTCATCTGCGCTCCTCCAGCATGCGGCGTAGCTCGACCTTGCGGATCTTCCCGGCCGCGGTCACCGGCATGTCGTCGACGACGACGAGTGACTCCGGCAGCATGCGGGGTGAGAGTCCACGCTCGGTGAGCCAGGCGTTGAGCTCCTCCAGCGTCGGCGGCGGACCAGAAGGTTCGATCACCGCCCGGATCCGCTCACCGAGCCGATCATCGGTTTGTCCGATCACGGCAACCCGGCGCACCGCGGAATGGGCGGCGATGGCGTCCTCGATTGGGACGGGTGAGATGTTGACTCCGCCGCGGATGATGAGGTCCTTCAGCCGTCCGGCCAGGCGCAGGTAACCGTCCTCTCCGATCCGTGCGAGGTCTCCGGTGCGGAAGTATCCGTCCTCGGTGAGGAGGCTCTGGTACAGCTCGTCCTGACCGAGGTACCCGACGAACACCTGCGGGCCGCGCATGGCCAGCTCGCCGACGCCGGTGTCGTCCCGATCGAGGATCGTGAGCTCCAGGTCGGGTACGGGCTTCCCGGCCGTTCCGGTCAGCTGCTCCGGTGTGCTGTCGGGCGTACAGGTCGTTCCTGTTCCCTCGGTCATGCCCCACAGAACCGTCACGAAGGTGTTCGGCGCCTGCTCCCGCGCCTGGTCTAGCAGGACCGGCGGTACGGGAGCGCCTCCGCACAGGAAGGTCTTCAATGAGGACAGCTTGGCCCGCGGACCCGACCAGTCGGCATCTACGAGGTCCTTGAGAAACGGGGTGGCCGCCGCGGTGAACGCGCATCTGTGGGTGTCGACCAGCTCCAGCCCTCGCACCGGGTCCCACACGTCCTGCAGCACCAGCGTCGCGCCGAGATACAGGGACAGGCGCGCGCCGTGCCATGCCCCGACGCTGTGACCGAGCGGGGAGGGCATGTAGATGCCGGTGTCCTCGTGCAGCGCAAAGCGCTCCGCGAACGCCCGGTTCGCCGAGCCAAGGGTGTCGGCAGTGTGCATCACCGCCTTCGGCAGACCCGTGGTGCTCGAGGTGAACATGAGGTGGTTGACCGGTTCCGGCACCACCGGGGCATGGGGAGCGCCGCGGAGCTCCCGCCAGTGCCAGCCGTCATCGTCGAGCGTCCCCACCGCCGACGCACGACCGGTCGCCGCGAGCGCTGAACATGCCCACTCCCCCACCGGATGGCGTCGCCACCTCCTCGGTGCCACGACGGCGCGCGCGGAAGTGAGTTCGCAGATGTGGGCGAGTGTCTCCGCGTCGGTCGTCATCGGCACGCTGGCAGGAACGGCACCGAGGCGCAGCACACCCAGGAAGACGACCTGCCAGTCGGCAGTGTTGGGTAGGTAGACGACCACGACATCGCCGCGGCCGACCCCGACCGCGGCCAGGGACCGCGCGAAGGCGCCAGCGCGCTCCCACAGCTGTGCGCGAGTCAGGGACACTCCGCGATCGTCGATCACCGACAGTCGGTCAGGAGCGGCTGTGACCAGCCGCTCGAAACGATCGGTCAACGCCTCTCCCGTCCACCAGCCGCGCGCTCGGTACTGCTCGCTCCGGTCAGCGGGGGAATGGGCAGCTGCGAGGATCACGGCCCGATCGTCCGTCCGGCACCGGACACCTGTCAAGAGAGCGACGTCGCTTTTTTTCTATCTTCGCGTCGCTTCGCGATAGGATCCGTCGCGTGCCTGCAGAGCCGACCACGCCAAAAGGGCGTCGTACGCGTGAACATCTCCTGGCTGCTGGACGGCGGGTCTTTGCGCGCGACGGCTACGTGGACGCCCGGATGAGCGACGTCGCCGAGGAGGCCGCCATCTCCATGGGCGGGCTCTACCGCTATTTCGCAAACAAGCAGGAGCTCTTCGCCGGGGTCATCGCCGACATCCACGAACGGCTCTACGAGGCAAGCGCAGCCAAGGAGCACGACTTCGCCGCTGAGCCGTTCGAGGCCCTGGTCGAGTCGAACCGCGGTTACTTGGAGCTCTATCGCGAACACAGCGACGTCATGCGCGCGTTCATGCAGGCGGCGCATGTCGACGACCGGTTCCGCGACTATTGGTGGCAGATGCGCAACCGGCACATCGACCGGTTCGCCAACGCTCTCAAGCAGAAGCACGGCATCACCGAGGTCAACGGAGTCGACGCCGCGCTCGTCGCCGAGTCGCTGGCGTGCATGGTCGAGCAGGCGGCCTACGTCTGGTTCGCCCAGGAGCAGTTGCACGACCGCCCGGTCGATCTCGACGCGGCAGCCCGGAGCGTTGCCCACACCTGGTACATGACGTTCTTCGCAGGCCGCTGACCGTCCCTTTTGCACCACGGACCGTTGCACCCGCCCTGCGACGACACGGATCGAGGCGCCGGTGTGCCGGCTAGCAGCACTTCCGATGCCTCGAACCAGTCGCGTTCTTCGTCCGCCGTCAGCCGTTACCGGAGCTGCGCATGTCGACGTTCCTGGTCTCCGGGCCGCTGAGCGCGCCGCAGAGGACCAGGACCGCTCCGATTGCGATGAGCACCGCGCCGGTGTCGTTGAACGGCATGAACGCACTCAGGCCCGCCTGGTAGAAGGCGTAGAAGGACGGCGCAACCACGGCGAGGCTATAGGCGAGGCCGTAACCCGAAGCCCGGACCGAGGTCGGGAAACGCTCATTGATATAGGCGGGCAGGACACCCCACGGGCCGACCACGATGATGACCAGCAGGACAGTGGCTGCGACCGCCCACATCGGGACGTCGGCGCCGAGGCGGGAAAGGGAGAGGAAAAGTGCGGTCCCGACAACTGCCATGATGCTCGCCGCGGCCACCAGGAACCGGCGCCGACCGATCCTCTGGCTGAGCACCGCGGCGCCCACATCAGCACCGGCGAGCAGCAGGTAGGCGACAACCATGACCAGGGTGACCTGAACACTGGTCATCCCCACCCCGTCCTTGCCGAGGAGCTGCGGCAACGAGGCGGCAACCGGTTGCAGGGACAGCCAGAAGCCGTTCATGAGGATGAAGACCTGCACGAACCGGCGGGCGTTGTCCCGGGCGAACAAGTCCCGCAAAGGAGCCCGGTTGGGCTTGGTCTCCGCGAACACTTCCGATTCGCTCACCGAGCGGTGGAAGTAGAGGGCTAGGGCGAACGACAACAGCGCGCCAATCACGAACGGCACCCGCCATCCCCACACGGCGTAGTCGGAGTCGACGCCCTGCGACGGCATCACCAACAGCAGGAGTAGAGTGATCACCGAGACCGCTGCGTATGCGAGCGGGAAACCGGTGTTGATGATCCCACTGTACAGGCCCCGTTTGGCCGGCGGAGCGGCTTCCATGGCGAGCGGGTTGGCGCCGGTGTACTCACCACCAAGGAATACACCGGCGAGCAGCCGAAGGGTCACGAAGAGGACCACGCTGGCGAGTCCGAGTTGCTGGTAGCCGGGTAGCAGTGCCATGCACAGGGTGACGGCCCCGGCGCCGGTCATCGCGACGATGGTGGCGCGCTTGCGGCCGACGGTGTCAGCCATCCGTCCGAAGATCGCCGCGCCGACCGGGCGACCGATCAGCGTGGCGGCGAAGATGCAGCCGCTCACGATTGCCACGCCTTCCGGGCCCAGCCCAGGAGAGACGAAGTAGCCAATGGCTGGGGCCAGCGCAATGATCGGTAGATAGATGTCGAACAGGTCGACGAAGAAGCCCAGCCAGGCGCCGATCATCGCTCGGCGGGCGCGGTGTGGGTCGACCTTGGGAACTTGCGTATCCTTCGGCGCACCCACCGGCCGGTTTGCTGCGGCACTCGTAGCCCGGTCTTCGATCGTCATGCAGACACCTCGGAAGCATCAGCGGGAAACGTCGACGTGCCCACGCGCGAGATCGACACCTCGGGTTGTGCGCGCGGGCGGCCTGACAGCGGCCCCCGGGCGGCCGCGGACCCATGGTGCAGCCCACGTCACACCTCAGTCAAGATAGTGATGTCGCTTTTTTTCAAGGGAGCGTCGGTTGTGACCCGAGTGGTAGGTGCGCAGCCTGACGTCCGACGGTGTTGCGCGTGCGCATCGGGCGGCTCCGACCGGACGCCCGATCACCGCTCCCGAAGCGCTGACCTGGGTTCGGTCAACGAGGTCACCGACGACGGCGGTGCGCTCGCCGCGGCACAGGAACTGGCTGTCCGGATCGGCGGCCCTGCCACCCGCAACGGTGCGCGCCACGCCCGACGTCATCCGCCGTGCCCCGGAGTCCAGCCTGGAGGACCGGCTACGCGATCTGGTCGTCGTCCAGGCGGAGCTCCTGACCGGACCAGAGTTCACCACGACTGTGGAGCGCATGCGCGGCAGGAGTGCGCGCCGCAACAGCGACCCGACCCCTGTCGACAAATGCATAGCTAGGAAGGATGCAATTCCTTTGAGATGAGGTGACTTCCCGGACTTCGACGGACCTCTCGAGCGGGGGGGGCGAAACTGACCGAGGTCATCGCTCAGCGGAATCGCCGCCGCATCATTACCTCGAAACTCCGTGAGGGCGACTTCCTGCCGCCGGAGTCGGAGCTCATGGCCAATTCGGCGTCTCGCGGCCGACGGTTCACGAAGCGTTTCGCGTGCTCGAGTCCGACCAACTGATCCGCACCCGCCGGGGCTCGCATACCGGGGCGGAGGTGCTGCGGCCCTCTCTGGAGCGGCCGGCCCGGTTCAACGCGCTGCTGCCGCAGGACCGAGGAGCGACGTTGGAAGACATCACCTTCGCCCGCTCATCGCTGGGGTCGATGCTCGTCTCCGACGTGGTGTCGAAGCGTGCGTCGGCAGCTATCGACTACCTCGATCCGCTGTTGGAAGAGGAAGCCGCCGCGATCGGCAAGCCCGAGCGGTTCGGGATGATCTCCCGAAAAGGTCCACCTCGGCCTCGCCTCACTGGCCAACCAGATAGCTCTCGAACTGGCGCTCGCGCAGCTCTACTGGGTGCTGCAGCAGGTCGTCGAGGCCATCGACTACCACAGACAGGCCAACAGCAGGGCCCACCGGACGCACCAGAAGATGCTTCGCCTGCTCGAGTCAGAAGGCGCGGCGGCCTTCTGGGATCGGCACGTCCACGATTCCAGCCGCAAACTCCTTGCCCACGACATCGCGATCTCCAGCGTCATAGACATGTTCAACTGACGACCACTTCACAGGCTGCCCACAATCGGCTGCAGATCTCGTATGACCTCAATCACGAAGATCGCCGTCACGCACCTCGCCGTCTGCCCATCGGATGAATTGGCAGATTCGCTCGTGCTCCTCCCGATCAGCATGGCCGTCCTCCCAGCGACGACGATTCGTCAGGCGAAGGGCTAATGCTGCACGGTCAAGATCGATCGCTGTCTCGCCATGGCGACGGGTTCCGTCTGCCTCCGCTGTCGGAGGTAACGAACTGCGATTGGAGGTTGAGAGTTCGTCGGGTACTCGGTCTCCCCCGTCCGCGACGTCGCGCTCGGTGATCTCGCGGTGCTCGTCCTCGACGAGTTGTGATGCCCTGTGCTCGGCGAGCCATTCCTCCGCGGTGACCTGCTCGGCCGGGTTGTCGAGATCGATCCCGCGTACGGCAGCTGCATGGCGTGCACGTTCAGCCTTGTCTCTCGTGACGGCAGTCTGGTAGCGCTACGCAGCTCGCGCGTCGTCGATGAACTGCAGGTCTGCGACTTGCTTCTCCAGCTCAGCGACGCGCTCACACATCCGCTCAGCAGCTGCGCGGAGCTGCTCGGCTTCTGCCGGGTCGGTCTGGGATTCGGCGCGAGCGGTCCAGATGGTGACGTTCTCGCGTGCGGCGCGCAGCTCCGCTGCGGCGGCTTCGAGCTGGTCGCCGACGTAAGCGGGTACCCACTGCTTCTCTCACCCCCACGCAGCGATCCGGGCCCGTAGATGGCCCTCGGACATCGCTTCTTCCTCGGCACCCGCGGAGAAGGGTGGTCGTTCCCACTCCGAGTGTGCTGCGGGTTGATGCGGGCCCAGCTGTGGGACTGCACCAGCTGCTGTCGTTGTGGCAGCCTCGTGGACCATCCGGCTGCGGCCCGCTGGTCCGCCTCCGACACCCACGCCGTGTACGTCTTCAGCGTCGTCGTCCCGCCGCCCGCGTGACCGAGCCGGCCGGCCACCGTGCGCACGTCGACACCGGCCAGGATCAGCTCCGTCGCCGAGTAGTGGCGCAGCTTGTGCAGCGTCGTCCGCAACCCGAGCCGGCGCACCATCCGCTCGAACCGCTGCGACACCGTATCCGGCACCGGGAACGTCGAACCGTCCGCCGCATCGGAGAACACGAACGCATCCGGGCGCAGCACCGTGCCCAACGCCGCCGCACGGCGCTCACACCGCTCCCGATGCTCCAACAGCGCGGCAGCGGTCTCGGAGTCCAGGGCGATCCGCCGCTGCTGATGGGTCTTCAGCGCGGCCTCTTCCCAACCGCCGCGACCGTCCTTGCGGATACCGTGCCGCAGCCAGATCGTCTCCCGACCCGCCTCGAGCTGGACCGCCGACCAACGCATCGCGCACACCTCACCCCGACGCGCGCCGGTGGTCATCGCCACCCACAACAACGTGCCCCAATCCGGGTCACGAAAGGCCGCGGTGAGGATGCGCGCAGCCTCGGCCGGGGTCGGCGGACTCGGGTTCTCCTTCGGCGCCGCCGGCGGCTCACCCTGCGCCACCGGCGACACCGCCACCCAGCGCCAGCGCACCGCCTTCTTGTACGCGCCGGACAGGATGAAGTGCATGTGCCGGATCGTCGTCGCACCTTGAACCGTCCTGGGTTCGCGAGAGGCTGAGGTTCAGGCCACCTCGCCCCGTTGGGCGATGGTGTCACTATACATGACTTCCCACTCTATGGGTGT
>NZ_FRAP01000024.1 GCF_900142365.1 Pseudonocardia thermophila
GCTACAACACTCGACGCGCCCACTCCGCTCTCGGTGGCCGACCCCCAGCCACCCGACTCGCCGCCTAACTGTCAACAACCTCCCGGGTCAGTACACCTAGAGCGCGAACGACCGTCCTCCGCCATCCACCCTCCAACTCGTTGGACACACCAACGATCCTGCCTTATCGTTGGTCGAACCAACGAGATAGGAGGACGAGATGCCCACCACCACCCTCGACGAGCTCGCCGACCGCCAGGCCATCGCCGAGCTGGTCGCCCGCTTCGGGCGCTGGCTCGACGGCGACCCCGGCGACATCGCCGACTTCTACGCCCTCGACGCCGAGGTGGAGAGCCCACGGGCGCGGCTGCGCGGCCGCCACGCCATCGCCGAGTTCCTCGCCCGGACCGGGGACGAACGCGCCCACCACCTGCACACCGACCTGTTGATCGATCTCGACGGCGACCGTGCGGTGGTCTCGGCCAACCAGCTGGTCAACTTCTTCGAGCCCGGCGTCCCGCCGTACCGCACCTCCGGCCTGCGGGTCACCTACACCGTCGCTCGCACCGACGACGGCTGGCGGATCGTCCGCAGCCGGATCGAGCTGCAGTGGCTGATCGGCGAGCTGCCGACGGTGGCGGACAGCGCGTGACCCTGCCTGCACAGCCGGTCCCGGGTCCTAGGATCCCGGCATGGACGTCCAGCGGTTGCGCGTGCTGCGGGAGCTCGCCGACCGCGGATCGGTCACCGCCGTCGCCGCCGCCCTGTCCTACACGCCCTCCGCGATCTCGCAGCAGCTGAAGATCCTGGGCGCCGAGGTCGGCCTGGTGCTCACCGAGCCGGACGGTCGCGGCATCCGCCTCACCGAGGCCGGCAAGGTCCTCGCCGCCGAGGCCGAGCACGTGCTCACGGCGCTGGCCCGGGCGGAAGCCGCGATGGCCCGCTTGCGCGCCGAGCCGCAGGGGCGGGTGCGGATCGCGCTGTTCCAGTCCGCGGCCCGGATGATGGCGGCCGGTCTGCTCTCCCGCCTCGACGACGAGCCCGGCGTCGAGCTCGAGCTGCGCGACGTCGACATGGTGCCCGCGCAGGTCCCGGCGCTCGCCGCCGAGTTCGACATCGTCGTCACCCACCGCGACGAGCACACCGAGCCGCCGCGGTACGTCACCGAGGGCCGCTGGCAGGTCGAACCGCTGCTGCGGGAGCCGCTCGACGTCGTGATGCCGCGTGAGCACCCCCTGGCGAACCGCGACGGGGTCGCGCTCGTCGAGCTGGCCGACGAGGAGTGGCTCGGTGTGCAGGTCGGCTGGCCGGTCGACGACGTGCTGCGCTCGCTCGCGATCCAGACCGGCACCAACCCGCGGGTCGTGCAGCGGATCAACGACTTCTCGGTGACCGAGGAGCTGGTCGCCGCCGGCCGCGGCATCGCCCTGCTGCCGCGCTGGTCCACCGATCTGCGCGGCGGGCGGCTGGTCAACGTGCCGATCACCGGGGTGCGCGCGGCCCGGCTCATCGAGGCGGTGCTGCGGCCGAGCGCGGCCCAGCGGCCGGCGGTGGCGACGGTGCTGGCGGCCGTGCGCGCGGAGGCGGCCGAGATCGCCTCCCGCTGACGGCGGCTTGCCCGGTTCGGTTGGTGCCCGGCCGCCGCTTGCGCGGCGCAGTACCGTGGCCGGGGATGAGCGACGACGCCACCGCACTGCTGCACGACCCGGTGACGTACGAGACCGGGGTTCCGTTCGAGGTGCTGCACCGGCTGCGCCGCGAGCGGGGGATCGTCCGGGTCGGCGAGCCGGAGCAGGTGGGCTGGCCGGAAGGCCCCGGTTACTGGCTGGTCCTGCGGCACGCCGACGTCACCGCCGTCCTGCGCGACCCGGCCACGTTCTCCTCCCACACGGGCGGCACCCAGATCCGCGATCCCGCGACGCCGCAGGACCTGGCCTACGTGCGCCGCATGATGCTCAACATGGACCCGCCGGAGCACTCCCGGCTGCGGCGCATGCTCGCCCGGTCCTTCACCCCGCGGGCCGTCGCCGCGCTGGGCGAGCGCATCGCCGAGCACTGCCGGCGCATCGTGGACCGGATGCTGGCCGGGCCCCGCGAGGTCGACTTCGCCCGTGACGTGGCGGCAGATCTGCCGCTGCTCACCCTCGCCGACGTGCTCGGCGTACCGGCCGAGGACCGGCTGCTGCTCTACGACTGGTCCAACCGCGTGATCGGCTGGCAGGACCCCGACTACGCGGTCAGCGCAGCCTTCGATCCGTCCCGCGGCACGGACATGGCAGCGAAGGCGATCACGCTGCGCCCCGAGCCGGGACCGGACGGACGGATGCCGGATCCGCGCAGCCGCGCCGGCATGCCCGATCTGTACGCCTACGCGGCCCTGCTCGGCGAGCGGAAACGCACCGAGCCCACCGGCGACGTCATGTCGATCCTCATGGCGCAGCGCGACGACGCAGGCGGCCACGTGACGATCGAGGAGTTCGAGAACCTCTTCTGGCTGTTCGCGGTCGCCGGCAACGAGACGCTGCGCAACGGCATCCCGGGCGGGATGATCGCCCTGCTCACCCATCCCGACGCCCGGCGGGCCCTGCGCGCCGATCCCGGCCTGCTGCCGGACGCGGTCGAGGAGGTGCTGCGCTGGTGGACCCCGGTGATGGTGTTCCGCCGCACCGCGACCAAGGACACCGAGATCGCCGGGCAGCCGATCGCCGCCGGGGAGAAGGTCGTCGTGTCGTTCGCGTCGGCCAACCGCGACGAGGCGGTCTTCGCCGAGCCGGACGTGTTCGACATCCACCGCCGCCCGACCGCGCACCTCGCCTTCGGCCAGGGCCCGCACTTCTGCCTCGGCGCCCAGCTCGCGCGCCTGCAGATGCGCACGCTCTTCGCGGAACTGCTCGCCCGCACCTCCTGGCTGGGGGCGGCCGGAGAGCCGACCTTCCTGCGGTCGAACTTCCAGCGCGGGGTGAAGCGGCTACCGATCAGGTGGGAGCCCTGACGCCGGCCGCAGCCGCTTCGGCAGCTTCGCCACGACCGCGTCGTAGGAGATGTCGATCAGCTCGCGCAGCTCGTCGTCCGGCACCGCGCCGTCGAGGGTGACCGAGTTCCAGCCGTACCGCCCGATGTAGGCGCTCTGCGTCACCGTGCCCGGGTGGGCGGCGCGCAGCTCCGCGGCCTCGTCGGCGTCCCGGCCGCACGTGAGCCCGGCCCGCTCACCCGAGCCGAGGAACGCGAAGATCTTCCCGCCGACCTTCGCCACGAGGTCGCCCTCCCACGGCCGTCGAGCTCGGCCCCGGGCCTGGCCAGGCAGTAGGCCACGATCTCGTCGTGGTTCACGACGCCGGCACCGCGCTGCGCCGCTGCCAGTGCACGCGCAGCGCGACGAACAGGGCCACCGCGAACCACACGTAGGTGCTACCCACGACCTGCTGCCACGGCGTCCAGGTCAGCTCGACGTCGTTCGCGCGGGGCAGGCCCAGCTGGTGCGGGGCGGCCACGAACACCACCGCGGTCAGCGCAGTCGCCCACCACCAGCCGGCCGACCGCAGCCGGGCCGCGGTCGCGGCGGCGACGAGCAGCGCGGGCGCGATCCACACCCAGTGGTGCGACCACGACGTCGGTGAGACGAGCAGGCCGAACCCGGCGGTCGTCACCATCGCGAGCGGGGCGGGGGCCTTCGCGATCACCGGCGCGACCAGCACCAGCAGCAGCAGCGACAGCAGCACCCACACGATCGTGCGCGCGGCGCCGTCGACCCCGGCACGCACCAGCACCGCCTGGAAGGTCTGGTTGGTGAAGAACGGCGAGGCGCTGACCCCGCTGACCGGGTTGTCCAGCCAGAACCGCAGCGACGCCGCCGGTGCGAACGCGAACCCGACCAGCGTGGCCGCCACCCCGGACGCGGTGGCGATCGCGGCGGCTCGGTAGTCGCGCCGCAGCAGGAAGTACACGACGAACACCGCCGGCGTCAGCTTGATCGCCGCGGCGACACCCACCAGGATCCCGCGCGGCCAGCGCGGTGAGCGGATCATCAGGTCGACCGCGACCAGCGCCATCAGGACGAGGTTGATCTGGCCGAACTCGATCGTCTGCACCACCGGCTCCAGCGCCAGCGGCGGCAGCCCCGCGGTGGGGTGGTCGAAGTCGATGTCCTTGCCGGGCTGCACCGCCAGCGCCAGCGGCAGCAGGATGGAGGTCACCGAGATCGCGCCGGCCGCGCCGCCGGACGGCCACAGCCGCCGCGCGGTCACGTACAGGGTGGCGCCCAGCGCCAGCGTGGACAGCACCAGCAGGATGATCCAGCTGACCGTCCACGGCACGACCGCCAGCGGCACCATCAGCAGCGCCGCGAACGGCGGGTAGATGAACGGCAGCGCGATGTGACCCGACGTCTCCGGGAGCGGCCCGTACATGTCGCCCCCGGCCAGCCACGCCTGCACGGCGAAGCGGTACACCTCGAGATCGATGTGCCGGCCGCCGGTGTGCACGACCAGCCCGGCGAGCACGAGCGCGAGCAGCGGGAGCGTGACGGGCAGGACGCGCTGCGGCCTGCGCAGCACGTCGAGCACCCGGCTCGACACGTCCGTCGCGGTCACCACGTACCTCACGGTAGCGCCCGGCGTCCCCGGCGCAGCACGGAGCGTGCACCCTGGACCGGCCGTAGGCCCCCGACCTGGGCTTACCCGGCGGGCTACTGGATGCCCGCCGCGTCCATGCCGCGCAGCTCCTTCTTCAGCTCCTGGATCTCGTCGCGCAGCCGGGCGGCCAGCTCGAACTGCAGGTCGCGGGCGGCGGCGAGCATCTGGTCGGTCAGCTGCTGGATCAGGTCGGCAAGCTCGGCGCGCGGCATGCTCTTCGTGTCGCGGCGGGCGACGATCCCCGAGCTCACCGGGGCCCGACCCGGCTCCCCCGTCGCGCGCTTGCCGCGGGACGCGTTGCGGCCGCGGCCGCCGACCGGTACCTCGTCGGCTTCCCGGTAGACCTGGTCGAGGATGTCAGCGATCTTCTTCCGCAGCGGCTGCGGATCGATGCCCTTCTCCGTGTTGTAGGCGATCTGCTTCGCCCGCCGCCGATCGGTCTCCTCGATCGCGTTGCGCATCGACTCGGTGATCGTGTCGGCGTACATGTGCACCTCGCCGGACACGTGCCGGGCCGCGCGCCCGATGGTCTGGATCAGCGACGTGGTGGAGCGCAGGAAGCCCTCCTTGTCGGCGTCGAGGATCGCCACGAGCGACACCTCGGGCAGGTCCAGGCCCTCGCGGAGCAGGTTGATGCCGACCAGTACGTCGTACTCGCCCTTCCGCAGCTCGCGCAGCAGCTCCACCCGCCGCAGGGTGTCGACCTCGGAGTGCAGGTACCGCACCCGGATGCCGAGCTCCAGGAGGTAGTCGGTGAGGTCCTCGGCCATCTTCTTGGTGAGCGTGGTGACCAGGACCCGCTCGTCGCGCTCGGCCCGCACCCGGATCTCGTGGACCAGATCGTCGATCTGCCCCTTCGTCGGCTTCACGACGACCTTCGGGTCGACCAGCCCGGTGGGCCGGATGACCTGTTCGACGAACTCGCCTCCGGTGCGGGAGAGCTCGTACGGGCCGGGGGTGGCCGACAGGTAGACCGTCTGCCCGATCCGCTCGGTGAACTCCTCCCAGGTCAGCGGCCGGTTGTCGCACGCGGAGGGCAGCCGGAACCCGTACTCGACGAGGGTGCGCTTGCGCGACATGTCGCCCTCGTACATGCCGCCGATCTGCGGCACCGTCTGGTGCGACTCGTCGATGACCAGCAGGAAGTCGTCCGGGAAGTAGTCGAGCAGCGTCGCGGGCGCGGAACCCGGCGGGCGGCCGTCGATGTGGCGCGAGTAGTTCTCGATGCCGGAGCAGAACCCGACCTGGCGGATCATCTCCAGGTCGTACTGGGTGCGCATGCGCAGCCGCTGGGCCTCCAGCAGCTTCCCCTGGCTCTCCAGCTCGGCGAGCCGCTCCGCCAGCTCGGCCTCGATGTCCTGGACGGCACGGGCCATCCGCTCCGGCCCCGCGACGTAGTGGGTAGCCGGGAAGATCCGCAGCTCGTCGACCCGGCGCAGCACGTCACCGGTGATCGGGTTGAGGTAGTAGAGCGAGTCCACCTCGTCGCCGAAGAACTCGATGCGGACCGCGAGCTCCTCATACGCCGGGATGACCTCGACGGTGTCGCCGCGGACCCGGAACGTGCCGCGGGTGAACGAGTGGTCGTTGCGGGTGTACTGGATGTCGACGAGCGCCCGCAGCAGCTCGTCGCGGTCGATCCGGTCGAGGATCTTGATCGGCACCGACCGATCCAGGTACGACTGCGGCGTGCCCAGGCCGTAGATGCACGACACCGACGCGACCACCACGACGTCGCGCCGGGAGAGCAGGCTCTGCGTGGCGGAGTGGCGCAGCCGCTCGACGTCCTCGTTGATCGAGGAGTCCTTCTCGATGTAGGTGTCGGTCTGCGCGATGTACGCCTCGGGCTGGTAGTAGTCGTAGTACGAGACGAAGTACTCGACCGCGTTGTACGGCAGCATCTCGCGCAGCTCGTTGGCCAGCTGCGCGGCCAGCGTCTTGTTCGGCGCGATCACCAGCGTGGGCCGCTGCAGCCGCTCGATCAGCCACGCCGTGGTGGCCGACTTGCCGGTGCCGGTGGCGCCCATGAGCACCACGTCCTGCTCGCCGGCGCGCAGCCGGCGCTCCAGCTCGTCGATCGCCGCCGGCTGGTCGCCCGCCGGTTGGTAGGGGCTGACGACCGTGAACCGCCCGTCCTTGCGGGGGATGTCTCCCACCGGCCGGTGCTCGGAGTGGGCCAGCGGCACACCCTCGGGATGTGCCGCGCTGCCCGGGACCTCGGTCGCGAATGCCACGAGACCCAGAGTACGAGCGCTCACCGACAATCCCACACCGACAATCCCACACCGACAATCCCACACCGACGATCCGGCACCGACGATCCCGCACCGCCGACCCCACAGCGCCGATCCCACACCGACGAGCTCGCACCGCCGCCGATCGCGATCCCTGGCAGCATTGCTCCGGTGCACCCGCCGAAGATCTCCACCTTCGACGTGCCCGGCATGGTCAACATCGACACGAAGGGCTGCGTGCGCCCGGTCGAGGTCTACACCGAGACCTCGTTCGGTCTGTACATGAGCCGTCCCGTCGTCGGCCGGCCCAGCGCGCACTGGATCGAGACCTGGTTGCTGCCCGATCTGGGGATCGCGGTCAGCGACTGGGCGTGGAACCCCGGCCACGAGCGCGACCAGGACTTCTACCTCGACATCGCCACGATCAGCCGGGACGGCTCCCGCTACGTGCTCGTCGATCACTACCTGGACATCGTGGTGCAGCAGCGCCGCTCGACGCAGGTGATCGACGTCGACGAGTTCACCGCCGCGGTGGCCGCGGGGCTGATCGACCCGGCCGCGGCCGAGTACGCCCTGAACGCGATGGTGCAGGCCGTGACCGGGCTGGCCGCCAACGCCAACGATCTCGACGCGTGGCTGGCCGGCCTCGGGATCAGGCTGACCTGGCGGAAGCGGAGCTGACCGCGGCCGTCACTCGGCGGGCTGCTCCGCCTCGCCCGGGGGCTGCTGCGGCTGCTGGGGCTGGGGTTGCTGGGTCACCGGCTGCTGCGTGACCGGCTGCGGGTCCTGGCCGCCCTCTGCGCCGCCCGACTTGGTGGGCGACGGCTTCGAGGCAGCCGTCGTGGGCTTCACGGTCGACTGCACCGTCGGCTTCACGGTCGGCTTCGGTACCACGACGGTCGGTTTCACGACCGTCGGCTTCGGCTTCGGCCGGGTGGTCTTCGGCTTGACGACGGTCGTGGGCCGGGCGGCGGTGGTGGTCGCCTGCGCGCGCTCCTGCTCCCCCTGCGACGGGCCGGGCACCGCGGCCTCCGTGGGCAACAGCGCGGCCGGGGACGGCTCCGAGGCGCTCACCGGGACCCGCGGCGTGGCGGCCTGGGCGACGGCCGTGATCCCGCCGAGGCTGCCGACGGTGAACACCGCGGCCGCGGCGGCCGTGGTGGCGCGGCTGGCCGTGCCCGCGCGGCGGATCACGCTGTCGACCGAGGGCAGGGCCACCGATGCGGCGAGCTCGTCGTCCATCCGCCGGAACTCGCTGGTGAGCCTTCGGCGCAAGCGCGTCTCGTCGTCCATCACGGCCCGAACCTCTTCCCCGACGGCAGTGGTCGACCGGCCGGACTAGCGCCGGTTCACCCCATCATACGGACATTCCGTGACGCCTCATGCGCTCGGCGTCGCGATCCGGTGCCGGTGGGGTCCCCGGGCGGCGCTCGTGGACGTCGGGTCCGAGGACGAGGTCTTCGTCGGCTCGCTGCTCGTCGGCTCGCTGCTCGACGTCTGCGGCGGCCTGGTGCGGGTCCGGGTCGGCCGGTCCGGGCGGCCCTCCGAGTCCTCGTCGTCATCGTCGTCCTCGACGACCGGCGGCGGTGACTGCGGGGTCGGCCGCACGGCCGGGGCCGCGGCCGCCGGCGGCGCGACGGCACGCGCCTGCGGCCGCGGGGCGGAGCGCGGCGCGGGCACGTCCGCGATCGTCTCCGGGAGCGCGGACTCCACCGCGGCCGAGCCGGTCGCCACCACCTCCGGTGTGCGGGCCGCGGCGCCCGGCGCGGGCAGCTCGGCGGCCACGTTCCCCGACGGCCCCGCCTGCGCGACGGCCGTGATGCCGCCCAGGGCACCCACGGTCAGCACCGCGGCCGCGGCGGCCGTGCTCGCTCGGTTGGCCGTGCCGGCGCGGCGGATCACCGTGTCGACCGCGGGCAGCGTCACCGCCGCGGCCAGCTCGTCGTCCATGCGCCGGAACTCGTCGGTCACGCGTGCGAGCGTGTCGGTCACCCGTCTCCCCCCTCGTTCCGCTGCGCGTCCTGCGCACCGGACAGCACTGCCGGCAGCTCGTCCGCGAGCCCCTCGACGACCACGTTGCGAGCCGCGCCCAGCCGGGCCTCGACGATCTCGGGATTGACCTGCTCGACGGCGGCGATCTCCTCCACCGAGGCACCCGCCATGTGGTAGAGCACCACCGCGCGGCGCTCCGCGGGCGTCAGCCGGGCCAGCGCCTGCAGCAGCGCGCGCGTGCGCGGATCGACCCCCTCCGCGATCCGGTGCTTCCGGCCCAGGCCGAGTTTGGCGAGCACGCGGCGCCAGCTGCGCATGGTGGCGCGGACGGCCACACTGCGGACCCACGCCGTCGGATCCGGCTTGCGGCTGATCGTGGCCCAGTTGCGCCACGCCCGCGAGTACGCGTCCTGGACGACGTCGTGCGCCTCGCCCGGGTCGAGGGTGATCGCGTACAGCTGTGCCACCAGGCGCTGGTAGTTGGCCTCCAGATGCGCACCGAAGTCGATGCGCAGAGCGGCGAGCGACCCGGAGGGAGCGTCCTGGTCGATCTGCGCGGCCTCGTAGTCGTCGTCATCGACGTCGGCCCCGTCCCATCGGTCGACGATCGCGCTCACCTTCTCGCCCCTTTATCACGGCCTCCGGACTCACTCGATGGTGGGTCCTCCTGCGCCCACATCGGTCACAAACCGTGGTCCGTTACCGACAAATGGGTCCGATCAGTGCAACGACGGTGCCCACCCGGAGGATGCGGCCCACCCGGCGGCGATCACAGCCACGTCCTCCCACCAGCGTCGTTCCAGCTCAGCGTACTGATCGTCGCCGGCTCCCGCTGCCCGCTCGGCGTCGTGGCGGGCCCGCTCGGCCCGGGCACCGGCGTCGGCGCGCAGCCAGTCGCGCGCCAGCAGCGCAGCGCGCCACCGGTCCGATCCAGCCTCGCGGACCTGCAGCTTCGCCGGCCGGGCCGGGTCGGCGGAGCGGAAGCAGCGCGTCTCGGCGTCGTCGCCGGACGGATCGGGAACGAAGCCCACTGCAGCCAGATTGTCACGCAGGGTGACGGCGTTCGAGAGGGAACTCACGCCCAGCTGGATCTCGACGACGTCCGGCGCGGGCAGGTCCGGCACCGCGGTCGGGCCGATGTGCTCCACCCCGCGGGCGAGCTCACCCGCCGCGTGCGCGACCCGCGCCACGAGGCGGGCGCCGGCAGCGGCCCACGCCGGGTCCGCCGGGTGCAGGCCGGGTCGGGCCACGGCCGGGCGGCCCGCGCGCAGGTTCGCCTCGAACGGCACGAGCCGCTCGTCCCACAGCCGGTCGACGGCGGCCTCGAGCTCCTCCGGTCCGCCGCAGTTGTCCAGCCACGCGTCCGCGACGGCGCGGCGGGCGGCCTCGTCGGCCTGGGCGGCGATGCGGGCCCGCGCGTCGTCCTCGGCCATGCCGCGCTGCCCGACCAGCCGGGCCACCCGCGTCTCCACGTCCGCGTGCACCACCACGACGAGGGCGAACCGGGCCGCCATCCCGCCCTCGACGAGCAGCGGCACGTCCTGCACCACGATCGCGTCGGGGGGAGCCTCGGCCACCAGCTGGTTCGCCCGCTCCCGCACCCGCGGATGGACGATCCCGTTCAGCTTGGCCCGCGCCGCGTCGTCGTTGAACACGATCGCGCCGAGCGCGGGCCGGTCGAGCTCGCCG
Source organism: Pseudonocardia thermophila (assembly GCF_900142365.1). Taxonomy (GTDB): domain Bacteria; phylum Actinomycetota; class Actinomycetes; order Mycobacteriales; family Pseudonocardiaceae; genus Pseudonocardia; species Pseudonocardia thermophila. Next base: position 10,526 of record NZ_FRAP01000024.1, read on the forward strand.
TCCGGCCCGACGACCCGCTCGCCGAACTCCGCGACGACGGCGGCGAACCCGTCGGTCCCCGCCGCCACGACCTCGCGCGCCAGCACGTCCGCGTCGACGAGCACGGCCCCGCGGGCGACGAGCCGGCGCGCGACCGTCGACTTGCCGGACCCGATCCCGCCGGTCAGTCCCACCTGCAGCACGCCGCCACCCTACGGGCGGCCGTGATCGACCCCCCGGTGGGCTCAGCTGCCCGCTCCGGCCTGCACGGCGGGCACGCCGGGTGTCGGCTCGGCCGACGTGGTCGCAACGGCTTCTGGATCGATCTTCAACGCCCGCTGCGCGAAGTCGGTGATCAGGTTCTCCCGAGCCCGGCCCTTCGGCACCGTGCGATCAGGCACCTGCACCGCCAGCGTGCGCGGGCCGTCGATCAGGCTGAGCAGCAGCTCGCCGCGGCGCACGTAGAGCAGACCCGTGGCCGGGCCGACCGCGATGTCGCGCTTCTCCCCGTCCTCCAGGCTCGCGTTGAGCTCCCACTGCTTGCGCGCCGCCTCCGGGCTCTCGTACGTGTAGGCACGCAGCGTGAACAGCGACCGCCCCTTCTCGCCCTGGTACGTGCAGTCGATCTTCTCGGTGCGGCCCACCGCCGGGGCGGGCAGCCCGCGGATGGTCCGCACCGACGTCTTCGCCGGGTCCAGGCCCAGCACGCCCGCTACGTCGGCCGGTGTGATCAACGCGGCGCACGGGTCCAGCGGCTCCGTGGCGGGATCCGCAGTGGGCGTCGTGGGGGCGAACGTCGGCACCATCACCCCGGGTTCGGCCGACGCCCCACCACATCCGGTCAGTGACCCTCCGAGAAGGAGGCACAGCATCCCCGTGCCGAGCAGTCGCGCGATCCGGCGCCCGCCATCCCCCATGCTGCACACCGTAGAGGGTGGGCTCGGACACTTCGCGCGGCGCGCCCGCATCACCACGCAGAGCGACCCGACCGGTCGACGGATCACCGCCGAAAAGGCGACGGCCCCGACGACCATGTGGTCGCCGGGGCCGTCGAACGATCAGCGCGCAAAGATCAGCGCCGAACGATCGGGCGCCGAACGATCAGCGGGATCGGCCGCCGATCTCGTGACGATCACGTCACGCGCCGCCGGAGAGCTTCTCCCGCAGGGCGGCGAGCTGCTCGTCGCTCGCGAGCGAGCCCCCGCTCTCCGACGAGGCCGAGGACGAGTAGCTGGTGCCACCCGCGGCGCCCTCGGCCGCGGCGGCCTCGAGCTCCTGCGCCTTCTTGAGCTGCGCGATGTGCTGCTCGTACCGGGCGTGGGCCTCGGCGTACTGCCGCTCCCACTCCTCGCGCTGCTTCTCGTAGCCGGGCTGCCACTCGCCGGTCTCGACGTCGAAGCCCTCGGGGTAGATGTAGTTGCCCTGCTCGTCGTACTCGGCCGGCATGCCGTAGCGGGTGGGGTCGAACTCCGTGTCGGGAGTCATGCCCTCGTTCGCCTGCTTCAGCGACAGCGAGATGCGGCGCCGGTCGAGGTCGATGTCGATGACCTTGACCATGCAGTCGTCGCCGACCTGGACGACCTGCTCCGGGATCTCCACGTGGCGCTCGGCCAGCTCGGAGATGTGCACCAGGCCCTCGATGCCGTCTTCCACGCGGACGAACGCACCGAACGGAACGAGCTTGGTGACCTTGCCCGGCACGATCTGGCCGATGGCGTGGGTGCGGGCGTAGGCGCGCCACGGGTCTTCCTGCGTGGCCTTGAGGGACAGCGAGACGCGCTCGCGATCGAGGTCGACGTCGAGCACCTCGACCGTGACCTCCTGGCCCACCTCGACGACCTCGGACGGGTGGTCGATGTGCTTCCAGGACAGCTCGGAGACGTGCACCAGGCCGTCGACGCCGCCGAGGTCGACGAACGCACCGAAGTTGACGACCGAGGAGACGACGCCCTTGCGGACCTGGCCGCGGGCGAGCTGGTTGAGGAACTCGCTGCGGACCTCGGACTGGGTCTGCTCGAGCCACGCCCGGCGCGAGAGAACGACGTTGTTGCGGTTCTTGTCGAGCTCGATGATCTTGGCTTCGAGCTTGCGGCCGACGTAGGGCTGCAGGTCGCGCACGCGCCGCATCTCCACCAGGGAGGCGGGCAGGAAGCCGCGCAGGCCGATGTCGAGGATCAGGCCGCCCTTGACGACCTCGATCACGGTGCCCTCGACGGGCTCGTCGGCCTCCTTGAGGGCCTCGATCGTGCCCCAGGCGCGCTCGTACTGGGCGCGCTTCTTGGACAGGATCAGCCGGCCCTCCTTGTCCTCCTTCTGGAGAACGAGCGCCTCGACGTGCTCCCCGACCTCGACGACCTCCGCGGGGTCGACATCGTGCTTGATCGAGAGCTCCCGCGAGGGGATGACGCCCTCGGTCTTGTAGCCGATGTCGAGCAGCACCTCGTCGCGGTCGACCTTGACGATGGTGCCTTCGACGATGTCGCCGTCGTTGAAGTACTTGATCGTCTGGTCGATGGCGGCGAGGAACTCCTCCTCCGACCCGATGTCGTTCACTGCGACCTGGGGGGTTTGGGTCGGGGCGGCGGTGGTGTCGGTGGACATGTAGTGGGGTGCTCCGGTAATGGATGGTTTGGTGGTGCTTGCGTGGTGTTGCTGTGACGTGCTGCTGTCACCCTTTGAACGTCGTGCTGCGCAGTGCCGAGGCCAGCGATCGCGGGAGGCACCCGCGACATTGACCACAGTGCGCGCGCCATGCTACGCGGGCACCGATCACCCCGGCAACGCGGGGTCCGCATCGAACAACATCGGTTTGCGGCGGAGGATTCCCTGGTGAGCGCGGAAGAGATCCTGGGAACCGCGGGCGTCGCCCGGCGCAGCGTCGACTCGGCCGAATCGGAGCGCGCGAGCCGGCTCTGGTGGGACGCCGACGCCGACGACTACCTGGCCGAACACGGCGCCGACATCGGCGAGGTCGACTTCGTCTGGTGCCCCGAGGGGCTGCGCGAGGCCGACGTCCGGCTGCTCGGCCCCGTCGAGGGTCGCCGGGTGCTGGAGGTGGGTTGCGGCTCGGCGCCCTGCTCGCGCTGGCTGGCCACCCAGGGCGCGCACCCCGTCGCCCTCGACATCTCCCGCGGCATGCTCGACCACGCTGCCGCCCTCGGCCGCTCCACCGGGATCCCCGTACCGCTCGTGCAGGCCGGGGCCGAGCACCTCCCGTTCGCCGACGACGTCTTCGACCTGGCCTGCTCGGCGTTCGGCGGTGTCCCGTTCGTCGCCGAGCCGGACCGGGTCATGCGGGAGGTGGCCAGGGTGCTGCGACCCGGCGGCCGCTGGGTGTTCGCCGTGAACCACCCGATGCGGTGGATGTTCTCCGACGATCCCGGCGAGGAAGGGCTGATCGTGCGGCAGTCCTACTTCGACCGCACCCCGTACGTGGAGGTGGACGCGAACGGCGCCGCCACCTACGTCGAGCACCACCGCACCATGGGTGACCGGATCCGCGACATCGTCGCCGCCGGGCTGGTCGTGGAGGACGTGGTGGAACCCGAGTGGCCCGAGGGACTGGACCGGGTGTGGGGGCAGTGGAGCCCGCTGCGCGGGGCGCTGTTCCCGGGGACGGCGATCTTCGTCTCGCGCAAGCCCGCTCGGGCCTGATCGCGGCCGGCACCTCTGCGACGTGCCCGGCTCCATGGCCCGAGCGCCTGAGGCGTGCGCCACCGCCCGCGGCGGCGCCGTCCCCCGGCGCGTTACCGTCGCACGGTGACGACCGAAGCACCTGACCGCGACGCGGAGTCCGGCGCAGGCTCCGGCACCGATCTCAGCGCTGATCAGATCACCGCCGAGCAGATCGCAGCCGAGCAGCTCGCCGACCGGATGGGCATCGAGGTGCTCGAGACGAGCCGCGAGCAGGTCGTCGGGCGCATGCCCGTGGCGGGCAACCGGCAGCCCTACGGCGTGCTCCACGGCGGCGCCAACGCCGTGCTCGCCGAGACCCTCGGCTCCATGCTCTCCGCGGTGAACGTCATGCCCGACCGGTTCCCGGTGGGCATCGAGCTGTCCTGCACGCACCACCGGTCCGCGACCAGCGGGTGGGTCACCGGGGTGGCCACGCCGATCCACATCGGGCGGTCGACGTCGACGACGGAGATCGTCATCACGGACGAGCAGGGCCGGCGGGTCTGCACGGCGCGCCTGACCTGCCTGCACCGCGACAACCGGCCGCGCGTGAGCTGAGCGCGCACGTCGTCCCAGAGCGACGGCTGACGGAATCGCCGGAGAGCCCCTTGCCCGCCACCTCGTGGCGGGCAAGGGGCTCTCCGGCGATTGCCCGAGCCGAGCCGGGCCGGGCCTCAGCTGGCGACGCCCTCGCCCAGATAGGCTTCCTGCACCCGGGGATCGGCCAGCAGCTCCTGCCCCGTGCCCGAGATGGTGGTGCGCCCGAGGTCGATCACGTAGGCGTAGTCGGAGAGCGCCAGCGCGGCCAGCGCGTTCTGCTCGACCAGCAGCACGGTGGTGCCCTCGGCCTGCAGCTCCTTGACCGTCTCGAAGATCTTCTGCGTCATGATCGGCGAGAGCCCCATGGACGGCTCGTCGAGCATGAGCAGCTTCGGGCGCGACATCATCGCGCGGCCCATGGCGAGCATCTGCTGCTCGCCGCCGGAGAAGAGGCCGGCCTTGTTGCGCCGCCGCTCCCCCAGCACCGGGAACAGGGAGTACACCCGCTCCAGGTCCTCCTGGATCCCGGCCTCGTCCTTGCGGATGTACGCGCCGAGGCGCAGGTTCTCCTCGACCGTCATCCGCGCGAACAGCCGCCTGCCCTCGGGGCTGTGGGCCACCCCGCGGGCCAGGATCTCGTGCGCCGGCAGCTGGTGGATGGGCTCGCCCTCCAGCAGGATCTCCCCGGACACCGGCTTGAGCAGCCCGGAGATCGTGCGGAGCGTGGTGGTCTTGCCCGCCCCGTTGCTGCCGATGAGGCTCACGATCTGGCCCCGCTCGACCGTGAAGCTGACCCCGCGCACGGCCTGGATGGCGCCGTAGGCGACGGTCAGGTCCCGGACCTCGAGGAACGCCGTCACGATGATCCTCCCAGCTGCTTCTCACCCGGCGCGCCGTGGTCGGCGGCCTCCTCGGCCTCCTGGGCCTCGTGGATCTGCGCCTCGACCTGCTCGGGCGGGGCGCCGAGGTAGGCCTCGACGACCCGTGGGTCGCCGCGCACCTCGTCGGGCGTGCCCTCCACGAGCAGCTCGCCCTGCACCAGCACGAGCACCCGGTCGCACAGGGTGAAGATGAACTTGGTGTCGTGCTCGATCACCACCACGGAGATCCCGGTCTCGCGGATCTTCAGGATCAGCTGCCGGGTGTTCTCGGTCTCCGCGGCGTTCATCCCGGCCGTGGGCTCGTCCAGGAGCAGCACCGACGGTTCGGTGGCCAGCGCTCGGGCGATCTCGAGCCGCCGCTGGTCGCCGTAGGGCAGGTTGCGGGCCAGCTCGTCGGTGACCCGCCGCAGCCCCACGAACTCCAGCAGCTCGGCCGCCCGCTCGCGCGCCTCCCGCTCGCTGCGCCGGAACCCCGGCCCGTGCAGCAGGGACGACAGCGGGCTCTGCTTCATCCGCACGTGCCGGCCGACGAGGACGTTCTCCTCGGCCGTCATGCTCGGGAACAGCCGGATGTTCTGGAACGTCCGGGCGACGCCGGTCTCGGTGACCAGCGCAGGATCGCCCGGCAGCGGCTCGCCGCGGAACGAGACCGTGCCCGACGTGGGCGTGTAGAGCCCGGTCAGGCAGTTGAACAGGGTGGTCTTGCCGGCCCCGTTCGGACCGATCAGGCCGATGATCTCGCCCTCGTTCAGGCTGAACGAGACGTCGTTCAGCGCCCGCAGGCCGCCGAACTGCATCGTCACGCCGCTGGCCGCGAGCACCGTGCTCGTCGTCGTCGGGGCGCTCATGGGGCCACCGCCTCACGGGTCGTGGGCTTGTCGCCGCCGGTGTCGATCGGTTCGGGCTCCTCGACGAGCTCGGCCCGTCGGTGCGCGTCGGGCACGAGGCCCTGCGGCCGGTACCGCATGATCAGCACCAGCGCGATGCCGAACAGGAGCAACCGGTAGTCGGCGAACTCGCGCAGCTTCTCCGGCAGGATGAACAGGATCGACGCCCCGAGCACGGCGCCCGGGATCGTGCCCATGCCGCCGAGCACGACGGCGGCGAGCAGGGTCACCGACTCCAGGAAGCGGAAGCTCTCGTAGGACACGGTGGCCGTCTTGTGGGCGAAGATGGCGCCCGCCAGCCCGGCGAGCATGGCGCCGATCAGGAACGCCAGGATCTTGACCGGACCGGTGCGGATGCCCATCGCGCGGGCGGCGTCCTCGTCCTCCCGGATCGCGATCCACGCCCGGCCGAGCCGCGAGTACTTCAGGTTCGCGAACACGGCCATGACGAACGCGACCAGCAGCACGATCAGGAAGTAGTAGAGGACACCGCGGGGCAGGGAGACCGGCCCGATCCGCAGGGCCTGGTCGAACCCGATCCCGAACGCCTCCACCGGCGGGATGCCCGGGATGGCGTTCGAGCCGCCGGTCAGACCGCCGATGTTGTTCTGCGCGCTGCGCACGAAGATCTCACCGAACGCCAGCGTGACGATCGCGAGGTAGTCGCCGCGCACGCGCAGCGTCGGCGAGCCGACGATCGCGCCGAAGATGCCCGCGATCACCGCCGCGATCACCATGACCAGCGGGAACGGCAGGTGGATGCCCACCGCCGACGCCGCCGCGCCGGACAGGTTCGCCGCCACGAAGGCGCCGATCCCGAGGAACGCGACGTACCCGAGGTCGAGCAGGCCGGCGAGGCCGACGACGATGTTCAGCCCGATCGCGGTGGCCGCGTAGACGCCGATGTTCGTCGCGACCGTCATCCAGTACTCGGTGCCGGCCGAGGTGAGCGGCAGGCACAGCGCCGCGACGAGCAGCAGGATCACGGCGTACCCGCGGTGCCGGTCGAACAGGGCGTTGACCCAACCGAGCAGCCCGGCGGCGTGCAGCGCGCCCAGGAAGCCGCCCAGGGCGGCGAGGAACGACAGGAAGACCGCACCGGCGTAGGTCGCGGTCGCGCCGAACCCGCCGCTGGTGAGCACCGCCGCCACGAGCAGCAGCAGGAGCACGATGACGACGAGCAGGATCAGCCACTCGACCCAACGGTTGAACTTCCAGCCGATCTCCGGCACGGGCTCCAGGTCGCCGACCCGCGAGGCGAGCGCGAGGACGATCCCACCGATCAACGCCACGATCGCGCCGAAGGCGACGGATCCCTCGGAGGCGGTGATCGCGCCGAGGCCGCCGCCCTCCACCGTGATCCACAGGCCGTTGATCACGGAGACGGCGATCGTGCCGTAGCCGAGCGCCCGGGCGATCCGGTGCCGGGCGGGGATCCTCTTCACCAGCGCCACGACGATCGCGGCGATCCCGAACAGCACCAGGTGCAGGCGGAACCCGCTGGAGGCCAGCGGGGCGGTGAAGTTCTGCAGGGTGGCCTGCGCCGGGTACGGCCCCTTGTTCAGGACGAACGTCGCCCACGGCAGGAACGAGCCGAGCAGGGTGAGCACGCCGCCCACCACCATGAGGGTGGTCGTGTGCGGCTTGAGCGCGGCGATGCCCTTCGGCCGGGGCGCCGCGTGCGCCGGTGGCTTCTTCTCGGTCGTGGCGGTCATGCGCGCACCCGCTCGGTCTCACCGAAGAAACCCTGCGGCCGGAACACGAGGACTGCGATCAGCACCACGAAGATCCAGACGTAGTCGTAGGCACCGCCACCCGGCAGGTACTGGCCGGCCAGCGACTTGATCAAACCGATGGCCAGACCGCCCACCACCGCACCGCGGATGTTGCCGATCCCGCCGAGGACCGCCGCGGTGAAGGCGAAGATGCCGTTCTGGAACCCCATGTCGATGTTGATGAAGTTGTAGAAGTTCCCGTAGAGCACGCCGGCGACGCCGGCGAGCGCGCCGCCGAGGGCGAACGTCAAGACGATCACCCGGTCCGGGTTGATGCCCATGAGCCGGGCGACGTCGCGGTCCTGCGCGGTGGCCCGCATGGCGCGGCCGAGCCGGGTCTGCTCGACGAACGTGTTCAGCGCGAACGCGAGCACCAGCGCGACGACGACGATGAGGATTCCCGAGTACTGGATGGGCACGCCGTCGCCGATCGGCAGCACGAGCGCGCCCGGGATGAAGATGCTCGGGAACGGGATGGCAGCGGTGGCCTCCGGGTAGAACACCCGGACCGCCTCCTGCAGCGCTACCGACACACCCAGCGCGGTGATCAGCGGTGCGAGCCGCGGCGCGTTGCGCAGCGGCCGGTAGGCGAAGCGCTCCATCAGGATGGCCACGACCATCGAGACCAGCGCCCCGATGACGATCATGATCGGCAGCAGGAACCACCACTGCGTCGTGACGGCCGTGGGGAGGACGAACGTCGCGGTCCCCACCGCTCCGTAGGCGCCGACCATGAAGACCTCGCCGTGGGCGAAGTTGATCAGCTGGATGATGCCGTAGACCATCGTGTAGCCCAGTGCGATCAGACCGATGAGCGAGCCGAGGATCAGCCCGTTCACGATCTGCGACATCAGGATGGACAAGCTGTGAGTCCCTCCACGCGCACCGGGGGCGGGGTGTTCCCCCGCCCCCGGCGTGACTCCATGACTGTCGTGTCGTGGCCTTCGGTCAGCCCTCGAAGGTACCCGTCTCGATCGGCGTGAACTCGCCGTTCTTGACCGTGTACACGGTCAAGAGCTTGTTCGTGGTGTCGCCGTACTCGTCGAACGAGATCGGGCCGCCCGCGCCGTCCAGCTTGATGTCCTGGACGGCCTTCACGATCGCCGGACGGGTGGTCTCCGGGTTGTAGTCGCCGCCGGCGAGCGCCGTCTTGAGCGCCTGGATGATGACGTTGGTGGAGTCGTAGGCGAAGGCGCCGTACGCGCTGTACGGCTCGGGGTAGTTCGCCGCCTTGTAGTCGGCGACGAACTTCGCCGCGCTCGGCAGCGACTCGGTGGGCGCGCCGACGTTGGTGGCGAGGTCACCCTCGCGGCCGCCCAGCTCGACGAACTTCGCGTCGACGATGCCGTCGCCGCCCATCAGCGGGATGTCCAGGCCCTGCCCGGCCAGCTGCCGCGACAGCGGGCCCGCGACCGGGTACTCGCCGCCGTAGTAGACGGCGTCCGGGTTGAGCGGGCGGATCTTGGTGATCACCGGGTTGAAGTCGGTGTCCTTCTCGCCGACCCGCTCCCGGGCGACGATGTTGGCGCCCAGCTTCTCGGCCTGCTTGGCGAACTCGTTCGCCAGACCCACGCCGTAGGTCTTGCCGTCGTCGATCACCGCGATGTTCTTCTTACCGGCCTTCTGGACCAGGTAGTTCGCGGCGAACGGGCCCTGCACCAGGTCGGTGGTGGAGACGCGGAAGTAGCTCTCGAACTGCCGCTTCGGGGCGCCGGTGGGGTCCTCGCCCCGGGTCAGGCTCGGGCCGGTGTTGGCCGGGGAGACCTGCACGATGCTCTTGCCGGCGAGGATCGGCTGCACCGTCTGGGCCGTCGAGGAGTTGAGGGTGCCGACCACGCCGACGACGTTGTCGTCCGAGGCGAGCTTCGTGGCCGCCTGCCCAGCGACCTGCGGGGTGGCCTGGTCGTCCTCGGCCTGGAACACGAGCTGGTACCCGGGCACGGCGCAGGACTCGTTCGCCTGCTTGACCGCCAGATCGGCGGAGTTCCGCATGCCGAGACCCAAGGCTGACAGGCCGCCCGACAGCGGGGCCACCATGCCGATCACCAACGTGCCTTTGCTGGTGTCGCAGGACGCTCCCCCGGCCCCGGTGCCCGGGGCCTCCTGCCTGTTCGTCCCGCACGCCGTCAGCGCAAGTGCGCCCGCGAGGATCGCAGCGGCGGCGACGGTACGCCTCCGAGTCATGTGCTGTTGTCCTTCCGTTACACCTCAGCGCCGTTGGCGCGGCCCGATCAGGCCGTTCCCCCCGCGGCGCTGCGGATGACCGCGTGCCGGGGGTGGACCCGATCACGCCCGATGGCTCTCGCCAGTCGAGAGCGTGGCGGACGTTAGGACACCCCACATCGAGTCGTCACCATCTGGGACCGCAGCTTTACCGGACCGCAACCCGGAGTTGCGCGGAGTGACCACCCGGGCGGCACACGTCACCACCGAACGGCGGACGACAGTGGCGTGATCGTTACGCCTTCGGCGTCGCGAGCCCTTCGATGATCGCCTCGGAGACCGCCTTCATCGTCGTGCGCCGGTCCATCGCGGTGCGCTGGATCCAGCGGAACGCCTCCGGCTCGGTCATGTTCTGCTTGGCCATCAGCAGGCCCTTGGCGCGGTCGATGAGCTTGCGGGTCTCCAGCCGCTCAGCGAGCGTGGCGACCTCGTCCTCGAGCGCGCGCTTCTCAGCGAACCGGGACACCGCCAGCTCGATCGCCGGCACCAGCTCGTGGCGGGCGAACGGCTTGACCAGGTACGCCATCGCGCCGGCGTCGCGAGCCTGCTCGATGAGGTCGCGCTGGCTGAACGCGGTGAGCATCACCACGGGCGCGATCCGCTCGTCGACGATCTGCTTCGCGGCCGTGATGCCGTCGACCTTCGGCATCTTCACGTCCATGATGACCAGGTCCGGCCGCAGCTTGCGGGCCTGTTCGACGGCCTGCTCGCCGTCGGCGGCCTCACCCGCGACGACGTAGCCCTCCTCGCTGAGCATCTCGGCCAGATCGAGCCGGATCAGAGCCTCGTCCTCGACCACGAGAACACGCAGGCCGGCGGCCGGTCGGGCGCCGTCCTCCAGGGTGTTCTCGCCGGAAACCTGCTGCTGGGTCACCGAATCCACTCCTCGCGCGCGTCCCTACTCCTGAAGGATTCAGAATAGTCGCGCGGGGAGACCACCGACTGTGATCTCGGACGGGCGCAGTATGCTGTGATCGCGATCGGCCCCCGTAGCCCAATTGGCAGAGGCGACGGATTCAAGTCCCGTGAAGTGTGCGTTCGAGTCGCACCGGGGGCACAGCTTCACCAGCGCCTGCGGCGCCACGCGATCAGGTGCCGCACGGCGCGTCCGCGCGCTCGATCGACGGCTCGGCGGCAGGATGTCCGCGTGAGGCTCTCGCTGCGGATCGTGACCGTCCTGCTGGCGGCCGCCGGCGTGCTCGCGGCCTGTGGCGGCCCGGACCCGGCGCCGACCGGCTCCGCCCCCAGCGCCTCCCCCGCCGCGGACCAGCCGCTGCCGACCGCGCCGCTGACCCCTGACCCGGCGACCGGCCACCTCATGCTCTGGCCGTTCGCGGACGTGGCCGCGGCGCAGGCGTGGCAGCAGGCGCACCGCGACGGCGGCAGCCAGCCGTGGCACCTGGACGCGGAGGCCACCGCGCTCGGGTTCGCCCAGGGCTACCTCGGCTTCGCCGAGATCGACCAGGTCACGAGCACGGAGGGCGGCGACGCCGAGGCGTGGATCGGCGTCGGCTACACCTCACCGGACAGCGGGCGGCAGGTGACCGTCGCCGTGCTGCACCTGGTGCGCGTCGGCACCGGCGAGGACGCCCCGTGGGAGGTCGTCGGCAGCCGGGACGAGTACCTGACCGTCGAGACCCCGGCGTACGGGGCGGCCGCGACCTGGCCGATGACGGTCGGCGGCATGATCACGGGCGTCGACGAGAGCCTGCACGTGCGGGTGCTGAGCCCCGCGGGACCGGTCGGCGAGTTCTGCTGCGCGCCCGCGGGCGGGGAGAAGTCGCCGTGGCAGGTCACGGTGCCCCGCCAGGCCGAGCGCGGGGGCGATCTCACCGTCGTGGTGTGGACCGGCGGGCACGTCGCCGACGTGGAGCGCTTCGCGATCACCGGGGTGCGCGGCTGAGCGTCAGGAGGAGCCGCCCGCCCTGGCCCTAGGCTGGAGGCCGTGCGGGACCGGGACGCTGCAGGCCGAGCACGCAACGCCCGCCCCCGGGACGCCGCCGGACGGCCGCTGCCCCGGGGCGCGCAGGGGGTCGCGCGCGTGCCCGACGACCTCGTGCTGCCCCCGGACGCCACCGTCGACGAGGCCCAGCGCCTGATCGACGAGGGCCTGCCGTTCCCCGCCCACGACGTGCTGGAGGCCGCTTGGAAGGCCGCGCCCGAGCCGGAGCGGCCGCTGTGGCGCGCGCTGGCGCAGCTCGCCGTCGGCCTCACCCACATCCAGCGCGGCAACACCCGCGGCGCCGCCGCCCTGCTCGCCCGGGCCGGGGACGGGCTGGCGCGCTGGGTCGGTCCGCCCGTCGCGGGCGTCGACGCCGCGGGGCTCGCGCACTGGGCGGACGAGCTGGCCGCGCGGATCGAGCGGGAGGGCCTGGCGGGCCTCCCCGACCGGCTGCGGCCGCGGCTGCGCGGGGGATGATCGCGTCGAGGTCTCGTGTCATCGCCGTTCGCACCGTTCGAAGCGGTCGATCGACAGAACCCGCGATCTCGGCATGATCGCCCTGCCGGCTGCCGGCAACTCGCTCGACCGGCGCAGCCGAGATCGCCAGGATGGCCGCATGCCCGGTCTGCCGCCTGTGCTCTCCGACGGCGTGGTGACCCTGCGCGCCCACCGCGCCGACGACGTGCCCGACCTCGTGCGCACGGCGCAGGACCCGCTGTTCCGGCGCTACACGCGAGTGCCCGTGCCCTACACCGAACGGCACGCCGAGGACTACCTCGACCACGTGCGCACGGCGATGCTCGTGGGCCGGGGCGTGCACTGGGCGGTCGAGGCGCGGATCGGCGGACGGGCCCGGTTCTGCGGGTCCATCGACGTGCGGCTGAACCCGCCGCCGGAGGTCGGGTACGGGCTGTCGCCCTGGGCGCGCGGGCGCGGGCTGATGTCGCGGGCGCTGCGACTGGCCGCTCGGTGGGCGTTCGACGAGCTGGAGCTGCCGATCCTGCACTGGTCCACGCACGCCGGGAACCTGGCGTCGTGGCGGGTGGCGCACGCGTGCGGGTTCTCGTTCCACGGAGTCCGGCCGCTGTCGCTGGTGCACCGCGGCGAGCTCGTCGACGGCTGGTTCGGCTCGCTGCGCCCCGAGACGCCCATGGCGCCGCAGACGCCGTGGTGGGAGATCCCCGTCATCGAGGGCGAGCGGGTGCGGCTGCGACCGCTCGCCGAGTCCGACGTGCCGCGGATCGCCGAGGCGTGCGCCGATCCGGTCACCCAGTTCTGGCTCGTGGCCCTGCCGGACCCGTACACCGAGGAGGACGCGCGGAAGTTCGTCGGCAACACCCACCTCAACGCGGCGCTCGGCACGGCCGTGTCGTGGGCGATCGCCGACCGGGAGGACGACCGGCTGCTGGCGAACGTCAGCGTCTTCGGGCTCGACGACGTCTTCCAGCCCGAGGGCGGCGAGATCGGCTACTGGGCCCACCCGGACGCACGCGGCCGCGGCGTGGTCCGCGAGGGCGCCGCGCTGGCGGTGGCGCACGCTTTCCGACCGCGTGGCGAAGGCGGCCTGGGCCGTGAACGGCTCCAGCTCGGCGCGTCGGTCGACAACGCCGGCAGCCGCGCGATCGCCGAGCGGCTCGGGTTCCGGTTCCTCGGCGTCCACCGCCGCGACGGCTACGTCGGCCGCGGGGAGGCGCGCCGGTTCGACGACGGGGCCTGGTACGAGCTGCTGCGCACGCCGTGACCCGCGTGAACCGACGTCGCCGTGCCGTGCTCGACAGGGCAGTCCGATCACGGTAGCGTCCCCGACGGGGTGCTCTCAGCGCAGCGCCGCCGCCGCCGCGGCGATCTCCGCGGGGTCACCGGGGCGCGGCCGCCACGGCAGCACCAGGCCGTCGCCCGGGTAGCGCGGCACGACGTGCACGTGGAAGTGGAACACCGTCTGCCAGGCCGCGGGCCGGCAGGCGTTGACCAGGTTCACCCCGGCCGCACCGAGGCCGTCCCGGGCCCGTGCAGCCAGCCGCTGCGCCGCCACCGCACACGCGGCGAGATCGTCCGGGTCGATCGAGTACAGGTCCTCGGCGTGCGTCTTCGGCACCACGAGCGCGTGCCCGCGGGTGCCCGGGTTGATGTCCATGAACGCGAGCGTGCGCTCGTCCTCGTCGACGATCGTCGCTGGAGCCCGTCCGCCGACGATGCGGCAGAACACGCAGTCCGACTCCGTGCCCGATCCCGTGCTTGGTTCCGTGCCCGAATCCATGCCAGCAGCTTGTCAGCCGCCCGGCGGCCGCTCAGCGGGGCAGGCGCCGCCACAGGGCCCGCGGCGCGTGCTTCGCCACCGCGAAGATCAGCCGCAGCACCCCGGGCACCCACACCTCGTCGCGGCCCTTCCGCAGCGCCGCGACGGTGGCGTCGGCGACCTGGCTGGGCGTGGAGGAGAACGGCGCAGGCGTCATCCCCGCGGTCATCCGGCCGATCACGAAGCCGGGCCGGACCAGCAGCAACCGCACGCCGGACCCGTGCAGGGCGTCGGCCAGCCCACTGGCGAGCCCGTCCAGGCCGGCCTTCGCCGAGCCGTAGACGTAGTTGGCGCGGCGCACCCGCGCCCCGGCCACCGACGAGTACACCACCAGGTCCCCACCGCCCTGGGCGCGCATGATCCGGGCGAGGTGGGTGAGCACGGCGACGTGCGCCACGTAGTCGGTGTGCACGATCGCGACGGCGTGGTCGGCGTCGCGTTCCGCACGCGCCTGGTCGCCCAGGATCCCGAAGGCCACGATCACCGTGTCGAGCCGGCCGAACCGGCCCACGAGACCGTCCAGGAACGGCCGCTGCGCGGCGAGGTCGTCGGCGTCGAACTCAGCGCGGTGCACGTCGGCCGCGCCGGCCGCCCGCACCGCCGCCTCCTCCGCGTCGAGGTCGTGGGAGCGGCGCGCGGCCAGCACCACCGTCGCGCCCTTCGCCAGCCGGGTCGCGACCGCGACCCCGATCTCGCTCCGCCCGCCCAGTACCACCACGGTCCGCGTCACCGGCCCAGCCTCTCAGGCCGCCGCCACTGGTCGGGTGGGTACCCGGCCGGGTGCGCTGACCTGCGAGACTGGGCAGATGCACGCCGCCGTCCTCGGCTCCCCCGTCGGCCACTCGCTCTCGCCCGTGCTGCACACCGCCGCCTACCGGGCGCTCGGCCTCGACGACTGGGTCTACACCGCCCACGAGTGCACCGAGGACCAGCTGGCCGCGTTCGTCGACGGGCTCGACGAGAGGTGGGCGGGCCTGTCGCTCACGATGCCGCTCAAGCGGGTGGCCCTCGAGGTCGCCACCGACGCCTCACCGCTCGCCGCCGCCGTCGGGGCGGCCAACACGCTGGTGTTCGACGGGCGTCGCTACGCCGACAACACCGACGTGCACGGCATCGTCGGCGCGCTCGGCGCGGTGTCCGGCCGCGCCGTGGTGCTCGGCGCAGGCGGTACGGCGCAGGCGGCGCTCGCCGCGCTGCAGCAGCTCGGCATCGAGCAGGTCGACGTCCTGGTCCGCGACCTCTCCCGAACCACCGAGCTGCGCGCCACCGCCGAACGGCTCGGCGTCGCGCCCGAGATCCACGCGGCGCTCGCCGACCCGGCGCGGTTCGTGGACGGCGCCGACGTCGTGATCTCCACCCTGCCCGCCGGGGCCGCCGACCACATCGGCTGCCGCGGCGCCGGCACCGTCCTGGACGTCGTCTACGCACCGTGGCCGACGAAGTTCGCCCAGCAGGCGACCGGCGCGCGGGTGGTCAGCGGACTGGAGATGCTGCTGCACCAGGCCGTGGAGCAGGTGCGGCTGATGACCGGCAAACCGGGCCCGGTGGAGGCCATGCGCGCGGCGCTGGATGCCGCTGTGGCCGCGCGGCGCTGAGGTGAACTCGGCACACACCGACCGGCCCTCGCCGAACGGTTCGGGCGGGCAGAGTGCTCTCCGTCGATCGGGTGCTCTCAGTCGATCAGGTGCGCCGCGCGCAGGGCTGCGCGAACCTCCTCGTAGTGCAGCTCGTCCAGCGGGACGAGCGGCAGCCGGATGCCCGGCTCGATCAGCCCCAGCTCGGCGAGCGCCCACTTCACCGGGATCGGGTTCGGCTCGACGAACAGCGCACGGTGCAGGCTCGCGAGATCGGAGTCGATCGCGGCGGCCTCCTCGGCGTTGCCGCTGGTCGCCGCCTTGCACATGCGGGCCATGGCCTCGGGCGCCACGTTCGCGGTGACGGAGATGTCACCGTGGAACCCGGCGAGCATGCTGGCGCGGGCGGTGGCGTCGTCGCCGGAGTAGAGGGCGAAGTCGGGCAGGTTCAGCGCCACGAGGTCGCGCACCCGGTCGAGATCACCCTTGGCCTCCTTGATGCCGATGATGTTGGGGATCTCGGCCAACCGCTCGACCGTGGTCGGCAGCATGTCGCATGCGGTGCGGCCGGGCACGTTGTAGAGGATCTGCGGGATGTCGACGGCCTCCGCGACGGCCTTGAAGTGTCGGAAGAGGCCCTCCTGCGGGGGCTTGTTGTAGTACGGGGTGACGAGCAGCGCCGCGTCGGCGCCTGCGTCGGCGGCCGCCTCGGTGAGGTGGATCGCCTCGGTGGTGGAGTTGGCGCCGGTGCCCGCGATGACGGGGACCCGCCCGGCCACCACGTCGATGGTGCGGCGGATGACCTCGGTGTGCTCCTCCACGGACAGCGTGGCCGACTCACCGGTGGTGCCGACCGAGACGATGGCCGAGGTCCCGGCGAGGACCTGCCGCTCGACGAGGCGCTCCAGCGCGTCGAAGTCGATGCTCCCGTCGACGTGCATCGGGGTGACGAGCGCGACCAGGCTGCCGGTCACGATGCCCTCGATCATGGTGTCTCCCACGGTGTCTCGCGTGCGCCTTGCTGCGACGATAACCCGCCCGCGGTACCGCCGACCGGGCGGTGCACCGACACGGCGTAGTGCCCTCCGCTGTACGGTGCACGGTCCCACGTCGCGTAGCGCTCGGTGAGCTGCAGCCCGGCGTCGGCGCACCATCCGTCGTAGTCGTCGAGGCTCGGCCAGCCGGGCCGCAGGGCGAACCCGGCGACGAGCCGGCCGCCCGGCGCGAGGTGGCGGGCGCAGCGGGAGACGGCGGCGGCCCGGTCCGCCGCGGCCACGTAGGGGACGACGTTGCCGGCCAGCACGACCACGTCGAACCGCTCCGGCCGGTCCAGCTCAGCCAGCGAGGCGTGCACCCAGGTCAGCTCGGGCGCCCGCTCGCGGGCCACCGCGATCATGTCCGGGTCGGAGTCGACGCCGAGCACGGCGACGCCGCGGCGGGCCAGCTCGATCGCGACCCGGCCGGTGCCGCAGCCGCCGTCGAGCACCGAGGCCGGGCCGTACGAACAGACGAAGTCGGCCTCGCCGTGCGGGTTCTCACCGCGCTCGGCCATGGCCCGCCAGCGGTCGTCGTAGCGCTCGGGATCGAAGGCGCCGCGCCACGCCGTCCAGTCTTCGGGGAGGGTCACCGCGACACGGTGCCACGCCGCAGCCGTGCCCCGGCGTCCCTCCCCACCCACCGGCTGGTCGACGGCCGCCTCGTGCCCGCCGTGCACGACCGCGGCGATCTCCCGCTTGAGCACGTTGAACTCGGGCGCCGCGACGTCCCGTGCGGACAGGTCGACCGGGACGATCCGCTCGACGTGCCCCGGCACCGCGTGGGCCGCGCCGCCCGACATCACCACCACCCGGTCGGCCAGGAACACGGCCTGCTCGATTCTGTGGGTCACGAAGACGACGGTGGTCCCGGTCTCTCGGTGGATGCGGGCCGACTCGGCCTGCATGGTGGTGCGGGTGAGCGCGTCGAGGGCGCCGAACGGCTCGTCCATGAGCAGGACCGCCGGGTCGTTCGCCAGCACCCGCGCGATGGCGACGCGCTGCTGCATGCCGCCGGACAGCTGCTTCGGGTACTTGCCGGCGAACCGTTCCAGTCCCACGGCGGCGACCCAGCGCTCGGCGATCCGGCGGGCCTCCGCCCGTACGCACCCGCCCGGCGGGGCCCGCAGGCGACGTGCTCCCGGACGCTGCGCCAGGGGAAGCGCCCGTCGTCCTGGAACACCACTCCGCGCTGCGGACTCGGTTCAGCCACGACCTGCCCGTCGACGTGACCGTGCCCTCGGTCGGGTGCTCGAACCCGGCGATGATGCGCAGCAGCGTCGACTTCCCGCAGCCGCTCGCCCCGACGAGGGCGACGAACTCGCCCGACGGGATGGACAGGTCGACACCGGCCAGCGCGCCGACGGCGCCGTTCGCGGTGGTGCAGGTCTTGCCCAGCCCGGAGATCTCGATGTCCCCGGCGGGCCGACTCGCGCGCGTGACCGGACGGTCCGATGGGGACGGCTACGGGTGATCTGCGCGTGACACCGGCCCGTCGGCGAGCCAGCGCGCGGCCAGCTCGGTGACCTCAGCCGCGGCTCGCTCGCTCAGGTGGATGTGGTCGACGAAGAGCTCCAGGCCGTTGCCGCGGGCCACCTCGTCCCAACTGCGGCCGAGCAGGTAGTGCTCGGCCCCGGCCCGCAACGCCAGGGCGAAGGAGAACGCGAACGCCGGCCGCTCCCCCGTCAGCTGCGCGGCCAGCCGCTCGTGCACGGGGAGGTGGTCGGCGCCCGACCGCGCGGCGATCTCCGCGATCACGGCGTTGTACGCGGCGAGGCGGTGGTTGACGTCGGAGTCGAGGTCCTCCCCGAGCGGCGGCAGCGACATCAGCGCGATCCGTGCGCCGGTCGCCGACGAGATCCGCTCGACGACGGCTGCGAGGTTGTCCCGGTACTGGTCGAGGGGTACTTCGTCGCGGACGTCGTTGGTGCCGATCAGCAGGAGCACGGCGTCCGGCAGGCAGGCCACCACGTCGGTGTCGACCCGGGTGAGCAGCCCGGCGGAGCGGTCGCCGTTGACGCCCGCGTTCACGATCGTGTGACCGGGGAACCGGGGCCGCAGCGCGTCCACCCAGCTCGCGCCGAGGGTGCCGCGGGTGAGGCTGGCCCCGGCGGCGACGATCACGGGCCGTGTGGGGGCGGCTCCCTCAGCGCAGACCTGAGTGGGCGGATCGACGGGAGCGCGCAGGAAGGTGAGGTAGCCGACGCCGGCGCCGGTCCCGAGCACGGCGACGAGCAGCAGGCTGAGGGCGAGGGCGATCCGCCTGCCGGCGAGGAGCCGGGACATCGTCAGTACCCCAGCGCGATCGAATGACCGATCGCGGCGCGGTCGGCGAGCGCGACGAGGATCGCGCGCGCGAGATCGGCCCGGGCGATCGTGAAGCCGCCGCGCACGTTCCGGTCGATCGCGGTGCGGTAGGGACGGGAGCGGCCGTCGGTGAGCCTGGGCGGGCGCATGATCGTCCAGTCCAGGCCGCTGTCCTGCACGATCCGGTCGGTCCGGGCGAAGTCGGCGAACGAGCCGCGCAGGTAGCGCCGCAGCAGCGGCTTGACCACGGCCCGGGTGACCGGCCCGTCCCCCTCGTCGACGACGTGCCCGCTCGCGGTGACGACGACCAGCCGCCGGGTGCCCGCGGCGTGCATCGCTGCGACGATCGCGCGGGCCCCGGAGCTGCACACGGTGGTCTCCTCGCGGGAGCGGGGGCCGAGGGCGGACACGACGGCGTCTGCTCCCTTGACGGCCGGGGTGATCGCGTCCGGGTCCATGACGTCGGCGGTGACGACGTCGAGCGCCGGATGCTGCTCGATCAGCCCGGCCGCGTTGCGGACGACCGCCGTGACCTGGTGACCGGCGTCGAGCGCCTGCCGCACGACCTGCCGCCCGGTGCCGCCGGTCGCGCCGAAGACGGTGATGCGCATGTGGCCTCCCGATCGGGGCTAGTGAACACTAACCCCACGATGGGCTAGTGTTCACTAACCTGTCAAGCGCGGAAGGAGACCGGCTGGTGAGCACGCGGGAGCGGATCCTCGACGCGGCCGAGCGGATCCTGCGCACCCGGGGTGTGGTGCAGGCCACGACCAAGGAGATCGCGCAGCAGACGGGGGTCTCGGAGCCGACGCTGTACAAGTACTTCGCGGACAAGGAGCGGCTGCTCCTCGCGGTCCTGCAGGAACGCCTCCCCTCCCCGGCCCGCGTCGCCGCCCGCCCCGGGGAGGGTGACGTCGTGGCGAACCTCGTCGAGCTCACCCACGCGATGCTGGACTTCTACCAGCGCTCGTTCCCCATGCTCGGCGCCCTGCTCGCGGACCCGCAGCGCATGGCAGCGCACCGGGAGGCGATGCGCGGGCTCGGCGCCGGCCCGGAGAAGGCGCTGGAGCCGTTCGCCGCGTACCTGCGGGCCGAGCAGGAGCGCGGCCGCATCGCCGCCGACGCCGATCCGGACGCGTGCGCGGCGCTGCTGGTGGGCGCGTGCTTCCAGCAGGCGTTCCTGCGGCTGTACGCGCAGGGGCCCGCGGCGACGGCGGCCCCGCGCTCGCAGGCCGAGGCACTGGTGCGTGCGCTGGCCGGGGCATTCGTGAGGTGACAGGAGCGCTGTGGACGCGATCCACCTCGGCCCGGCCGCGTAGCCCGGACTGCCCTACCGCGCCCGGTCGAGCACCACCGGAGGACGACCACGACGCGCGAGCCGCGATCCGGCGACGAAGGAGCCGAGCGCACACAACACCGCGGCTCCCGGCAACGGTCAACCTGCTGCTCCGCTCCCCCGGGCACGGAACACCGCCGCCCGTTCCCGGGTTGGAACAGCCGTGCAGATCGAGATCTGGTCCGACGTCGTGTGTCCCTGGTGCGCCATCGGGCGCGCCCGCTTCAACAAGGCCCTGGCCGCCTTCGAGCACCGGGACGAGGTGCAGGTGCGCTGGCGCAGCTTCGAGCTCGATCCGCAGGCCCCGCGCGAACCCGACGGCGTCGACCTGGTCGACCACCTCGCCACCAAGTACGGGATCCCCCGCGAGCAGGCGCTCGCCATGAACCAGCGGGTCACCGAGTCGGCCGCGGCGGAGGGCCTGGAGTTCCGCCTGGACCGGGCGCAGCGCGGCGCCACGTTCGACGCCCACCGCGTGCTGCACCTAGCCGCCGACCGCGGCGTGCAGGACGCGGTGAAGGACCGGTTCTTCCGGGCCTACTTCACCGAGGGCGCCCGCATCTCCGATCCGGACGTCCTCGCCGAGCTGGCCGCCGAGGCCGGGCTGGACGCCGCTGAGGTGCGCGAGGTCCTCGCCGGCGACCGGTACGCGGCCCAGGTGCGCGCCGACCAGGCGCAGGCCCGCGCCTACGGCATCACGGGCGTGCCGTTCTTCGTGCTCGACCGCCGCTACGGGATCAGCGGCGCACAGCCCGTCGAGCTCCTCGCCTCGGCGCTGCAGCAGGCGTGGGCCGAGCACCGGCCGGTGCTGCAGCCCACCCCGGCGGCCGGGGACGCCTGCGCCGACGGCAGCTGCGCGGTCTGAGCTCCGCGGGTGGACGCTCAGGAGCTCCGGCCGACCCGCTCGGCCAGCCACCGCGGGTCGCCGTCGCCGTGCAGGGCGACGACGGCGGCCAGCTGCCACACCATCGACGGCAGGAAGTCAGGGCCGAGGCCTTCGCGGTAGCGGATGATCTGCGCCGCGGAGTCCTCGTCGACCAGCGGACCGGACGTGTAGCGGGCGCGCAGGGCGCAGCGCTTGCCCAGCTCCTGCTCGATCCACGTCAGCACCGCCTCCACCAGGTCACCGCCGACCTCGTCCCGCGCGGCGGACAGCCACCGGACCAGGATCAGGGTCACCATCAGCTCGGTGGCCCGCTGCTCGTCGGTGAAGCCGCCGGAGAACGCCGACAGGTAGCGCCGACCCGGCTCCGGGGACCGCTCGGAGAGCGTGTGCGTCACCGCGTCCAGGATCAGCTCGGAGATGCGCTCGGCGATCGCGTCCTCGGCCGGACCCGGCGCCTTGACCCTGCTCTTCGTCACCACGTGCACACCGCTCCCTGTGCGGCCGACCCGACCAGCCGCGCGTACTTCCCGAGCACCCCGGTCCGCAGCTCGGGTTGCCGCGGCTGCCAGGCCTCCCGACGGCGGGCGAGCTCGTCCTCGTCGACCAGCAGATCCAGGGTGCGTGCCTGCATGTCGAGCACGATCCTGTCACCGTCGCGCACGAACGCGATCGGGCCACCGTCCACCGCCTCCGGCGCGACGTGGCCCACGCACAGGCCGGTGGTGGCGCCGGAGAACCGGCCGTCGGTGAGCAGCAGGACGTCCTTGCCCAGGCCGGCCCCCTTGATCGCCGCGGTGACGGCGAGCATCTCCCGCATGCCCGGGCCGCCCTTGGGGCCCTCGTAGCGGATGACGACGACGTCGCCGGGCTGCAGGTCCCCGACCGCGTCCATGGCGTCCTGCTCGCCGTCGAACACCCGTGCGGTGCCCTCGAACCGGGCGGAGTCGAACCCGGCGCTCTTCACCACCGCGCCGTCGGGGGCGAGCGAACCGCGCAGGATCGTGATCCCGCCCGTCGGGTGGATCGGGTCGTCCAGCGCCCGGATGATCTGCCCGTCCAGGTCGGGCGGATCGATCGCGGCCAGGTTCTCAGCGACGGTGGCGCCGGTGCAGGTCAGCGCGTCGCCGTGCAGCAGCCCGGCGTCGAGCAGCGCCTTCATCACCACGGGTACGCCGCCGACCTTGTCCACCGTCGACATGACGTGCGCCCCGAACGGCTTCACGTCGGCCAGGTGCGGCACCCGGTCGCCGATCCGGTTGAAGTCGTCCAGCTCCAGCGGCACGCCCGCCTCCCACGCGATCGCGAGCAGGTGCAGCACCGCGTTCGTCGAGCCGCCGAACGCCATGACCACCGCTATCGCGTTCTCGAACGCCTCCCGGGTGAGGATCTGCCGGGCCGTGATGCCCTGTTCGATCAGCTGGACCACGGCCTCGCCGGAGGCGCGGGCGAAACCGTCGCGGCGCCGGTCCACCGCGGGCGGGCTGGCCGAGCCGGGCAGCGCCATGCCGAGCGCCTCGGCCGCGCTCGCCATCGTGTTGGCCGTGTACATCCCGCCGCAGGCGCCCTCGCCGGGGCAGATGGCCCGCTCGATCGCCGCGACCTCGTCCTCACCGATCAGCCCGCGCCTGCACGCCCCGACGGCCTCGAACGCGTCGGCGATCGTGACCTCCCGGTCGCCGACGTGGCCGGGCATGATCGAGCCCGCGTAGAGGAACACCGCGGCCAGGTCCAGCCGGGCGGCGGCCATCAGCATGCCGGGCAGGCTCTTGTCGCACCCGGCGGGCAGCACGGTGCCGTCGAGCCGCTCGGCCTGCACGACGGTCTCCACCGAGTCCGCGATGATCTCCCGGCTGACCAGGGACCAGTGCATCCCGACGTGCCCCATCGAGATGCCGTCGGAGACGGAGATCGTGCCGAACTCCATGGGGAACCCACCGGCCGCGTGCACCCCCTCCTTCGCCGCGAGGCCGAGCCGCTGCAGCGACAGGTTGCACGGGGTGATCTCGTTCCAGCTCGACGCGATCCCGATCTGCGGCTTCGCGAAGTCCTCGTCGCGCATCCCGACGGCGCGCAGCATGCCGCGGGCACCCGCCCGCTCCAGCCCGTCGGTGACGTCCCTGCTGCGTGGTTTCCGGTCAGGTCGGTGCTCGGTCATGACGCTCCCGTGGTGGTGGTCCGCTCAGCGTGGCGCAGCGACCGGCTGAGCGCGAGCACCACGATGCCGGACAGCACCATGAAGAACGCGACGGCGAGCATCCCGGTCTGGAACGCGCCGGTCAGGTCCCGCAGCCAGCCGGTGAGGTAGGGCCCGGCGAACCCGGACAGGTTGCCGAACGAGTTGATCAGCGCGATGCCGGCGGCAGCGCCGACTCCGGTGAGGAACCGGGGCGGGATCTGCCAGATCACCGGGATCGCCGCGAACACCCCGCACGCGGTGACGGTGACCGCGGCCATCACCAGGAACGGCGAGTTCAGCAGCAGCGCCACCGCGATCGCGGCCGCCCCGACGAACGCCGGCAGCGCGACGTGCCAGTGCCGTTCCCCCGTCGCGTCCGAGTGCCGCGACCACAGCACCATCACCACCGACGCGACCGCGTACGGGATGGCGGTGACCAGTCCCTCCTGGACCAGCGACAGGTCGGTGCCGAACTGCTCGGCGAACCCGGCGATCACCTGCGGCAGGAAGAACCCGAGGACGTACAGGCCGAACACGATGCCGAAGTAGACGACCGCCAAGGCCAGCACCCGCCCGTCGGTGAGCGCGGCGCGCAGCCCGGTGGTGTGCGGCACCTGCGCCTCGTCCTCGGCGGCGATGCGGGCCTCCAGCGCCGCGGCCTCGGCCGGGTCCAGCCACCGCGCCTTCGACGGCCGGTCGGGCAGCAGGAACAGCAGGGCGACGCCGAGCAGCACCGTCGGGATGCCCTCGACGAAGAACATGAACCGCCACCCCGCTTCGAAGCCGAGGGCACCGTCGCCGTACTGGATGAGCAGCGTCGAGATCGGTGCCCCGATCACCGACGACAGCGGCACGGCCAGGAAGAACAGCGCCACGACCTTCGCCCGCACCACCCGCGGGAACCAGTAGGTCAGGTACAGGATGATGCCGGGGAAGAACCCGGCCTCGGCGAAGCCGAGCACGAACCGCACGATGTAGAACCCGAGCGGGCCGGTCACGAACGCCGTCGCCGACGCCACCAGCCCCCAGGTGATCATGATCCGGGCGATCCAGAGCCGCGCCCCGACCTTGTGCAGGATGACGTTGCTCGGCACCTCGAAGAAGAAGTAGCCGATGAAGAACAACCCCGCCCCGAGCCCGTACGCGGTCGCGGACAGGCCCAGGTCGGGGTTCATCGTCGTCGCCGCGAACCCGACGTTGACGCGGTCGACGTAGTTCAGCAGATAGCACAGGCCGAGCAGCGGCAGGAGCCGCCACATGGCCCGGCGGACGGTCCGGTCCCCCCGCATCGGTGCAGCGTCCATCCGGCGACCCTACGGCCGCGCCAAGATCGCGTCGAACCGGACCGCCGTGGGTCAGGTGCGGGCGTACCCGCGGTCGCGCCGGATGTTGGCGCGCCGCCCCTTCAGCGTGGTGCTGCCCCGCAGCCGGCGCAGCACCTCGTCGGCGGCGTGCTCGGGGATCTCCACCAGCGCGTGCCGCTCGTGGATCTGGATCGCGCCGATGTCGCGGCCGGACAGGTTCGACTCGTTCGCCAGCGCGCCGACGATGTCCTGCGGACGCACCCCGCTCGCCCGGCCGGCGCTGACGAACAGCCGGGTGATCCCGGCCTTCGGCGGCCGGTTGGCGGCGCCGCGGCCGCGGGAGTCGCGGTCGTGGCGGTCCCGACCACGGCCCGGCTTCGGCGGGGTGACGACCGGGATGTCCTCGGCGTCGTCCGGCGCGCCGGTGGCCTCCTGCAGCAGCGCCACGGCGGCCGTGGCCACGTCGAGCAGGTCGTGGTCGGCGGCCAGCTCGGACAGCATCTCGCGGATGCCCGCCAGCTCCGGGTCCTGGGACACATCGGTGCTGAGCTCGTCGGCACTGAGTCTGTCGGCAGTGAGCTCGTCGGCGCTGAGCTTGTCGGCGCTGAGCTTGTCGGCGATGGCCTGCCGGGTGCGCACCAGCCGAGCGGCCCGCAGCTCCGCTGCGGTCGGCACCGGGGCGACCGTGATCGGCTGCCCGGTGAGCCGCTCGACGGCCCGCAGCGCGTGCATCTTCGACGGCGGCACGAGCGTGATCGCCACGCCCTCGCGGCCGGCCCGGCCGACCCGCCCGATGCGGTGCACGTACGCCTCCGCCGTCTGGGGGACGTCGTGGTTGACCACGTGCGTGAGCAGGTCGATGTCGAGCCCGCGGGCGGCGACGTCGGTGGCGACGAGCAGCTCGGTGCGGCCGGTGCGCAGCCGCTCCACCACGCGCGTGCGGTGCTCCTGGTCCATGCCGCCGTGCAGCGCCTCCGCGCGCAGCCCGCGCGCGGTCAGGGTCTCGGTGACCGCGTCGACGTCGGCCCGGGTGCGGCAGAACACGATCGCCGCCTTCGGCCGCTCCGCCTCCAGCACGCGGCCGAGCGCGGCCGTGGTGTGCGAGCGGGACACCAGGTAGGCGGTCTGGCGCACCTTCGGCGTCTCGCCCTCGGCCGGCTCCGGCCGGCGGATGCGCACGGTGACCGGGTCGTGCAGGTACTTCTGCGCCAGCGCCTCGATCCGCCGCGGCATGGTGGCCGAGAACAGCACCGCCTGTCGGGTCGGCGGGGTCTGGTCGAGCAGGGTCTCGATGTCCTCGACGAAGCCCATGTCGAGCATCTCGTCGGCCTCGTCGAGCACGACGACGGCGAGCCCGTCCAGCCGCAGCGCGCCGCGGTGGGCCAGGTCGATGGCGCGACCGGGGGTGGCGACGACGACGTCGACGCCCTGCTGCAGCGCCTTCCACTGCGGCCCGACGGGCGCGCCGCCGTACACGGTCGCGACGCGGGCGCCGCGGCCGTCGTAGAGGCCGGCACCGTAGCGGGTGACGGCCTCGGCGACCTGCAGCGCCAGCTCCCGGGTCGGGGCCAGCACCATGCCGAACGGGGCGTCGCCGCGGGACTGCTCGGGGCGCTCCTCGGCGAGCCGGGTGAGCATCGGCAGCGCGAACGCGGCGGTCTTCCCGGTGCCGGTGGCGGCCTGCCCGAGCAGGTCCCGCCCCGCGACCAGCGGCGCGATCGACTCGGCCTGGATCGGGCTCGGCCGGTCGTAGCCGAGCTCGGCCACGGCGGCGACCAGCTCGGCGGGGAGGGGGAGATCGGCGAACGTCGGGGGGTGTCCGGCCGTCGTCTCCGGGTTCTCAGTGGTCTCGGGGGTCCCCGTGGTCGGGGCGGGGGACGTGCTCGGTCGTTCGGTTTCGAGCGAAGGCTCGGAGAGGATCACCAATGGTTCTTTCAGTCGCAGCGAACGGGCACGCCGTGCAGGCGCCCCGCGGATCATCGAGCCCGCGGGCCCTCTGCACGACTGCTGCCCGGCCTTTGCGGTCTCCTGAGTGGTGTCAACGCACCACCGCCCGTCCATCATCCCAGACGGCGCGGGAACCCGGCGCACCGGCCCGTCACATCGCGTCACCGCCCCACCGGCCGCCGCAACCGCGGCCCGCCGCCTGACATGCTGGGGGCATGCGGCTGGTCATGTGGGACGTCGACGGCACCCTGCTGCACGATCGCGGGCGCTGCTACTCCGCGTACGTGTCGGCGTTCACCGCGTTCACCGGCCACGAGTTCCGTGCGCAGGTGAACGCGGGCGGCCGCACCGACCGGTGGATCACCGCGCAGGTGTTCGCACAGCACGGCATCGAGGCGCGGGACGGGTTCGACGAGTTCTTCGCCCGCTACGCCGCCGCGGTCGCCGCGCTGCCGCCCGGCCCCGGCCCGGCGCAGGCGCTGCCCGGCGTGGCGGAGGTGCTGGCCGAGCTGCACGCCCGTCCGCACGTGGTGCAGACCCTCGTCACCGGCAACATCGCGCCGGTGGCGGCGGAGAAGGTGCGCAACGTCGGGCTGGTGCACTACCTCGACACCAGCATCGGCGGTTACGGGGAGCACCACGAGGAGCGCGCCGAGCTGGTCCGCACCGCCCGGGCCCGCGCGGAGGCGGTGCACGGCCCGGTCGCCGACTCCGACGTGCTCGTCGTCGGCGACACCGAGCACGACGTGCGGGCCGCGCTGGACTGCGGGGTCGTGGCCGTCGGCGTGGCCACCGGGCGGACGAGCGCAGCGGAGCTGGCCGCCGCGGGGGCCCACCACGTACTGGCGGACCTGACCGACACCGCGACCGCGCTGGCCGTGCTCGCCGGGGTCCCCGCCCCCGCCCGGGCGGAGCGCTGACGCTCAGGCCGGGTAGGGCTGACCCGAGCGGTCGACCTTGATCGGGATCGGCACGACCCGGCTCGGCTCGGCGGCCGGGAAGGCGCGGCAGTCGATCGTGTCGCCGGGCTCGTTCACGATCACGGTCTGCCCGGCCTGCCCGCACTCGGCGACGATCGTCCGCCCCCACGGCCTCGGTGAGCGCTGCCCCGATGATGCGGGTGATGTCGGCGGCCCGGAGCACGCGGGTGTGCGCGACCGACACCTCCCCGAGGCCGTCGACCTGGGTGAGCGGGTAGGTGATCGGCTGGTTCTGCAGCTTCGCCGAGCAGGTGAGAGTGCCGTTGCGGTCGAAGTGGACATCGGGATGGGGCACTGCACGTCGGTGGGCTCGACGCCCAGCTCGGTGCGGGTGCGGCGATGATCTGCGCGGCCACGTCTGCCGGGTCGAGCGTGGGCCGCTCCTGGACGACGGTGAACGGCGGTGCCGGTGTCGTCGGTCCGGGTCACCGTGCAGGTGATCTGCCGGCCGACCACGGTGGCGGTGCAGGTGAACGTGCCGCCCTGCTCCTGCACGACGTCGTCGGGGCAGCGCGGGTCGGTGGCGACCAGCTCGTCGGTGCGCTCGGTGGCCGCGACGATCTCGGCCTGCGGCAGCGCCGGATCGACGTAGCGGGGCAGCAGCCACGCCCCGACGCCCGCCCCGGCGAGCAGGAGCGCACCCGCCACGACCAACGCGACGAGGCGGCCCCGCCGAGGTGCAGGCCCGGGTTGCGCCACCGGCGGGACCGGTCCCGTGGGCCGAACCCCGGCAGGGAACGCGGCGGCGCCGGCGCCTGCGGCACACGGATCACCTCGGTGGCGTCCGTGCGCACCGACGACCGCAGGAGCTCCGTCCCCCGTCCTCCCCCGCCGGCTTCCTCAGCACGTCCGTCGCCCCGCGGTCCGCGCCCGGGGCCGTCGCGGGAACGTCGGGGCGGTGCTGGACCACCGTCGGATCGGCGGCCGACGGGCTGTGCACCCTCGGCCGACGGCTCGGGCTCGGCGGGCTGGGCGGGACGGTCGCCGGTCATGGAGTCCTCCGGGACCTGAGCGGAGGAACCGACCCGGACGGGTGGCCGCCTGGACGGATCTGGATCTCTCGTCGGGGATGCTGCCACCCGTCCGACGGGACCCCTCCCGCCGAACGGCGCAGTGGCGGTTCGGTGCAGGTTCGCTGCTCGTTCAGCGCTTGTTCAGTGCCTGCCCAGTGCCTGCCCAGTGCCTGCCCAGTGCCTGCCCAGTGCCGGGTCAGGACCAGCTGCTCAGTCCTTGGCGAGCCCGGCCCGGCGCAGCGCGTCGGCCATCGCGCTGTTCACCAGACCACCGCCGGAGCCGCCGCGGCGCTGGTCCTGCCCGCGACGGGCGCGCTGGTCCCGCCCGCCCTGCTGATCGCGGCCGCGCCGGCCGCCGTCGCCGTCGCGCCGGTTCCGCGGGCCCTTCGCGGTGCCCGGCTGGTCGTCGAGCCGCAGCGTGAGCGAGATGCGCTTGCGAGCCTCGTCGACCTCCAGGACCTTCACCCGGACGATGTCGCCGGACTTCACGACCTCGCGCGGATCGGACACGTACGAGTCCGACATCGCCGAGACGTGCACGAGCCCGTCCTGGTGGACGCCGATGTCGACGAACGCACCGAACGCCGCCACGTTCGTGACCTGGCCCTCCAGCAGCATGCCCGGGCGCAGGTCGGAGATCGTGTGCACGCCCTCGGCGAAGCTCGCGGTGCGGAACGCCGGGCGCGGGTCGCGGCCGGGCTTCTCCAGCTCGGCGAGGATGTCGGTGACGGTGGGCAGCCCGAAGCGGTCGTCGACGAAGTCCTGCGGCTTGAGCGACTTCAGCTTGCGGGTGTTGCCGATCAGGTCGTGGATGTCGGTCTTGGCCGCCTCCAGGATCCGGCGGACCACCGGGTAGGCCTCCGGGTGCACGCCGGACACGTCGAGCGGGTCGTCGCCACCTCGGATGCGCAGGAAGCCCGCGCACTGCTCGAACGCCTTCGGGCCCAGCCGCGGCACGTCGTTCAGCGCCATGCGGGTGCGGAACGGGCCGTTGGCGTCGCGGTGGGCGACGATCGCGGCGGCGAGGCTCTCCGAGATGCCGGAGACGCGGCGCAGCAGCGGTACCGACGCCGTGTTGAGGTCCACACCGACGGCGTTCACGCAGTCCTCCACGACCGCGTCGAGCGACTTCGACAGCGCCGCCTCCGGCAGGTCGTGCTGGTACTGCCCCACCCCGATCGACTTCGGGTCGATCTTGACCAGCTCGGCGAGCGGGTCCTGCAGCCGACGCGCGATCGACACCGCGCCGCGCAGCGACACGTCCAGGTCCGGCAGCTCCGCCGACGCGTACGCGGACGCGGAGTACACCGATGCGCCCGCCTCGCTGACCACCACCGGGATCAGCTTCAGCGCGGGGTTGCGGGCGGCCAGTTCGCGGGCCAGCTTGTCGGTCTCCCGCGACGCGGTGCCGTTGCCGATCGCGATCAGCTCGACGTCGTGCTCGATGCACAGCTTGGTCAACGTGGCCAGCGCCTGCTCCCACTGGCGGCGCGGCTCGTGCGGGTAGACGGTGTCGGTGGCGACCACCTTGCCGGTGGCGTCGACGACGGCGACCTTCACGCCGGTGCGCAGACCCGGGTCGAGGCCCATCGTGGGCCGGCTGCCGGCCGGGGCGGCGAGCAGGAGGTCGCGCAGGTTCGCCGCGAACACCGCGATCGCGCCCTCCTCGGCGACCGTGCGCAGCCGCACCCGGATGTCGACCGACAGGCGGGTGAGGATGCGGGTGCGCCACGCCCAGCGCACGACGTCGCGCAGCCACTTGTCGGCCGGGCGACCCTGGTCGCTGATGCCGAAGGTCTCCGCGATCGTGGCCTCGTAGTCGGTGAACTCCCCCGGCTCCACCGGCTCGGTGGTCGGCTCCAGGGTGACGTCGAGCACCTCCTCCTTCTCCCCGCGGAACGCGGCGAGGATGCGGTGGCTCGGCAGCTTGGTGAACGGCTCGCTGAAGTCGAAGTAGTCGGCGAACTTCGCGCCCTCGACCTCCTTGCCCTCGCGGACCTTCGTGACCAGCCGGCCCCGCGTCCACATGCGCTCGCGCAGCCCGCCGATCAGGTCGGCGTCCTCGGCGAAGCGCTCCACGAGGATCGCCCGCGCCCCCTCCAGCGCGGCGGCCGCGTCGGGCACCTGGCCCTCACCGGTGCCGGTGACGTACGCGGCGGCCGTCTCCTGCGGGTCCATCGTCGGGTCGGCGAGCAGCGCGTCGGCCAGCGGCTCCAGGCCCTGCTCGCGCGCGATCATCGCCTTGGTGCGCCGCTTCGGCTTGAACGGCAGGTAGATGTCCTCGAGCCGAGCCTTCGACTCCGCGGCGAGGATCCGCTCCTCCAACTCAGGGTCGAGCTTGCCCTGGCGGCGGATCTCCTCCAGGATCACGGTGCGCCGCTCCTCGAGCTCCCGCAGGTAGCCCAGCCGCTCCTCCAGGGTGCGCAGCTGCGCGTCGTCGAGGGAGCCGGTGGCCTCCTTGCGGTACCGGGCGATGAACGGCACCGTTGCCCCGCCGTCCAGCAGCTCGACGGCGGCCGCGACCTGGTGGTCGCGCACGCCGAGCTCATCGGCGATGCGTTCGATGACCCCGTTGCGGCCGGGCTTGACGCGGGAGGCGGGAGGCGTCGTCGTGCTCGTCACCCCCCTATCGTGGCGGGTGGGACCGACACAACCGGTGACCACCCGCCGCGCGGTGGACCGGACGGGCTCGCTAACATCCCGGGCCCGCCGTGCGCCGGGTCACGACCCGATCATGCGTTCCAGCAGCGCGACGGCCGCCTGCTGCTTGCTCCCGATGGGCCCGCCCGCGCCGAAGACCTCGACCTCGATCAGCCGTTCCCCGTCGACCGCGATCGCGGCGCTGCGCTGCTGGCCGCCGTAGGCCTGGCCGCGTTCACCCACCGGGATCGGGGTGACGGTGGCGCCCTGGGTGGCGGCGTCGCTCTCGAACGACCTGATTTGCTCGTCAGCGGCGACGGCAACCGCGATCGTGATCTGCACGTCGATCCCGCCGGTGCGGTCGTCGGCCAGGTACGAGCAGCTGGAGAGCACGCCGAGCGACACCCCGGCGGCCAGCGACACCTTCGAGGTGACGATCCCCGACACCTCCTCGGCGGGCGGGCAGTCGGCCGCGCCGATGCCTCCCGCGACGTCATCCGCAGCGCCGAGGAATCGGCTAAAGCCCCAGACCGCGAACCCGATTCCAGCCAGCACAACCGCGGCGACGACGATCGCCGCGATCAGGCAGCCGCGCCCCGACTTCTGCTGCGGCGGACCGGGCGGCGGGCCGTACTGCTGCTGGGAGCCGTACTGCTGGGGTCCCTGCTGCTGAGGCGGATACGGCGCGCCGTAGGGCTGCTGCTGGGGGTAGGGCTGCTGGGGGTACGGCTGCTGCCCCGGGTATCCCTGACCGGCGGGCGGCTGCGGCGGGTACCACCGCCCGTCCGGGGCCTGCCACCATCCCGGGCCCTGCGGCTGCTGGGACATCGCGCTCCTTGCTCCTGTGCGGGCCGCATTCTCGCTGTTCGCCCGCGCCCGGGGTGCGCCGGGGTCAGGCCCGCCCGAGCAGCGCCACGCACTCCATGTGGTGGGTCATCGGGAACGCGTCGAACGCGCGCAGCTCCCGCAGCGGGTAGCCGTGCTCGGCGAACAGCGCGACGTCCCGGGCGAGCGCCGCGGGATCGCACGCCACGTGCACGACCCGGTCGGGCTCCCGCTGCGCGATCGCGGCCACGAGGTCGCGGCCCAGCCCGCGCCGCGGCGGATCGGCGACCACGACGTCGGGCCGGTCGGCGAGCCCGGCGAGCGCGTCCTCCACGCGGCCGGAGCGCCAGTCGATCCACGTCAGGTCGGCGAGCGCCCGCTGCCCGTCGGCGACCGACTGCCGGGCCGCCTCCACGACCACGACCCGCCCGTCCGGCCCGACCTGCTCGGCCAGCACCGAGGCGAACAGCCCGGCCCCGCCGAAGAGGTCCCACGCGGTCCCGCCTGCCGGGACCGCGGCCCACTCCCCCACCACCGTCGCCAGGGTGTCCGCCAGCGCCGGGTGGACCTGCCAGAACGTGCCGGGCGACAGCAGCCACTCGCGCCCGGCGGCGCGCGCCACGACGGGCCCGGCGGTGGTCCCGGGGGCGTGCACGATGCCGTCGGCGTCGACCACCACCTCGATCTCCGCGCCCGGCCGGTGCCGCCGCTCCAGCACCGGCGGCAGCACCCCGACCGGGGTGAGCGGGCAGTCGGCGATCGGCAGGACGTCGTGGCTGCGGTGCGCGCGCAGCCCGGCCCGGCCCAGATCGTCGACGGCCAGCCGCACCCGGGTGCGCCAGCCGAGCTGGCCGCCGGGCAGCGCCTCCACCGGCACCTCGCGGTCGAGCCCGGCCAGCCGGCGCAGCTGCTCGGCGAGCACCGCGGCCTTCAGCTCGCGCTGCGCGTCGGAGCGGGCGTGCTGCAGGTCGCAGCCGCCGCACCCGCCGGGCCGGGCCCACGGGCACACCGGTTCCACCCGCTGCGGCGACGGTTCGAGCACCGCGACCGCGTCGGCCCGGCAGAACGTCCCGCCACCGTCCTCGGTGACGACCGCGTGCACCCGCTCCCCGGGCAGGGCGTGGCGCACGAACACCACCCGGCCCTCGTGCCGGGCGACGCAGTGCCCGCCGTGGGCGACCGGGCCCACCTCGAGCTCCAGGACGCGGTCGGTCCAGCGCAGCGTCCCGGTCACGGCCGTGCGCCCGCCGTGGGCCGCTCCTCGGAGCCGGCTCCGGTGTCGCCGCCGGCCCCGTCGGTGCCGAAGCCGCGGCGGGTGTCGCCCGGTGCGCTCTCCGGGCGGCGCTGCGCGGCCCGCGCCGAGGATCTCAGCTGCCAGGGCACGCTCGTCACCATCACGCCGGGCGTGAACAGCAGCCTGCCCTTGAGCCGCAGCGCGCTCTGGTTGTGCAGCAGCTGCTCCCACCAGTGCCCGACCACGTACTCCGGGATGAACACGGTGACCACATCGCGGGGGTTGTCGGTGCGGATGCGCTTGACGTAGTCCAGCACCGGCTTGGTGATCTCGCGGTACGGCGACTCCACCACCTTGAGCGGGATCGGGATCTTCCGCTTCTCCCATTCGCGCATCAGCCGCTTGGTGTCGGCGTCGTCGACGTTGACCGTCAGCGCCTCCAGCAGATCGGGCCGGGTCGCCCGGGCGTAGGCGACGGCCCGCAGCGTCGGCTTGTGCACCGTCGAGACGAGCACGATCGCGTGGTTGCGCGACGGCAGGACGGTGTCGCCCTCGCCGGGGGCCAGCTCGGCCGCCACCCGGTCGTAGTGCCGGCGGATCGCGATCATCAGCAGGTAGAAGCAGACCATCCCGGCGATCGCGATCCACGCTCCGCGGGTGAACTTCGTGATCAGCACGATCACCAGCACGGTCCCGGTCATCACCGCGCCGAACCCGTTGATGGCCCGCGAGCGCAGCATCCGCCGACGCGCGACCGGGTCGGTCTCGGTGGCCAGCAGCCGGGTCCAGTGCCGCAGCATGCCGGTCTGGCTCAGCGTGAACGAGGTGAACACGCCGACCGTGTAGAGCGCGATCAACCGGCTGACCTCCGCCTGGAAGCCGACGACCAGCACGATCGCGATGCCGGCCAGCACCAGGATGCCGTTGGAGTAGGCGAGCCGGTCGCCGCGGGTGTGCAGCTGGCGGGGCAGGTAGCGGTCCTGCGACAGGATCGAGCCGAGCACCGGGAACCCGTTGAAGGCGGTGTTGGCCGCCAGCACCAGGATCAGCGCGGTGCACAGCACCACGAACACGAAGCCCGGCCGGAAGTGGTCGAACACGGTCTGGGCCAGCTGGGCGACCAGCGTGTGCTGGACGTAGCCGGGCGGGGCGCCGACGAACTGCTGGTCCGGGAACTGCGCCAGCTTCGCCCCGGTCAGCATCGCCAGCGCGATGATGCCGGAGAACATCAGCACGGAGATCGTGCCGAGCAGCAGCAGGGTGGTGGCGGCGTTGCGGGACTTCGGCTTGCGGAACGCCGGCACCCCGTTCGAGATCGCCTCGACGCCGGTGAGCGCGGCCGCGCCCTGGGTGAACGAGCGCATCACCAGCAGCACCAGCGCGAGGCCGGTGAACGCGTCGCCCTCGGCGACCAGCTCCAGGTCCGCGCTCGGCGCGGCCAGCGGCTCGCCGAGGATCAGGATGCGGGTGAGCCCCCAGACGACCATGGCGCCGATCCCGGCGATGAACGCGTAGGTCGGGATCGCGAACGCCACGCCCGACTCGCGCACGCCGCGCAGGTTCATCGCGGTGAGCAGCAGGATCGCGGCCACCGCGAACGCCACCCGGTGCTGCGCCACGAACGGCACCAGCGCGCCGATGTTGGCCGCTGCCGAGGAGATCGACACAGCGACGGTGAGCGTGTAATCGACCAGCAGCGCACTGGCCACCGTGAGGCCGGCGCGGCGGCCGAGGTTGACCGTGGCCACCTCGTAGTCGCCGCCGCCCGACGGGTAGGCGTGGACGTTCTGCCGGTAACTGGTGACCACCGTGAGCAGCACGACCACCACCGCGAGCCCGACCCACGGCGCGATCGCGTAGGCCGCGATCCCCGCCACCGACAGGGTCAGGAAGATCTCCTCCGGCGCGTACGCCACCGACGACATCGCGTCCGAGGCGAAGATCGGCAGCGCCACCCGCTTCGGGAGGAGCGTGTGTGCGATGCGGTCGCTGCGCTGCGGCCGCCCCACCAGGATCCGCTTGACCGCGACGCCGAACCGGGACACGGCGCGAAGCGTATGCCGCGCGGGTGGCAGTTGAGCAGGCACCGTCGCCGACCTGTGTCCTGCGCGCTACCGTTTCCGGTCGTGTACGTCGTGATCATGGGGTGCGGCCGCGTCGGGGCCGCGCTGGCCGGCGGGCTGGAGCGGCTCGGCCACGAGGTCGCGGTGATCGACCGCGACGCCCAGGCCTTCCGCAGGCTCGGCGCCGACTTCCGCGGCCGCCAGGTGGTCGGTCAGGGGTTCCACCGCGACGTGCTGATCGAGGCCGGGGTGGAGCGCGCGGACGCGTTCGCCGCCGTGTCCAGCGGCGACAACTCCAACATCATCTCCGCGCGGGTGGCCCGCGAGACCTTCGGCATCGAGCGGGTGGTGGCCCGCATCTACGACGCCAAGCGCGCCGCCGTGTACGAGCGGCTGGGCATCCCCACGGTCGCGACCGTGCCGTGGAGCACCGACCGGCTGATGCGGATGCTGCTGCCCGACGGCGTCGCGTCGGCGTGGCGGGACCCGACCGGCACCGTCGCGATCCTGCCGCTGCCCGTCCACGAGGAGTGGGTGGGCCGCCCCATCCGCGAGCTGGAGGCCGCCACCGGGTGCCGGGTCGCGTTCATCGTCCGGTTCGGCACCGGGCTGCTGCCCAAGTCGGACACCGCCGTCCAGGCCGAGGACACCGTCTACGTCGCCGCCCTGTCGGGCACGATCGGCGAGGTCACCGCTGCCGCGGCCGCCCCGCCGCAGGAGAGCTGAAGGCATGCGCGTCGCGATCGCCGGGGCCGGTGCAGTGGGCCGGTCCATCGCCCTCGAACTGATCGAGAACGACCACCAGGTCATGCTCATCGAGCGCGAGCTCGCCAACATCGAGCCCGAGGCCGTCGAGCAGGCCGAGTGGGTGCACGCGGACGCGTGCGAGCTGGCGTCCCTGGAGGAGGCCAGCCTGGAGACCTGCGACGTCGTCATCGCCGCCACCGGCGACGACAAGGTCAACCTCGTCGTGTCGCTGCTGGCCAAGACAGAGTTCGCGGTGCGCCGCGTCGTCGCCCGGGTGAACGACCCGCGCAACGAGTGGCTGTTCACCGAGAACTGGGGCGTCGACGTCGCGGTGTCCACGCCGCGGCTGCTCGCCGCGCTCGTCGAGGAGGCCGTGGCCGTCGGCGACCTGGTGCGGCTGATGACGTTCCGGCAGGGGCAGGCCAACCTCGTCGAGGTCACGCTGCCCGACGACACCCCGCTGGCCGGCAAGCCGGTGCGCTCGCTGTCCCTGCCGCCGGACTCAGCGCTGGTGGCGATCCTGCGCGGCAGCCGGGTGATCGTCCCGCAGGCCGACGACGCCCTCGAGCCGGGCGACGAGCTGGTGTTCGTCGCCTCCTCGGCGGTGGAGGACGAGATCCACGCGGCGATCCACGGCCGCTGAGGCCGGACGGTCAGGTGAGGGCGTTGCGGCGGTGCGCCCTGCGCACGGCCCAGATCGTGCCGAGCAGCGCCAGCCCGAACAAGGGGTAGCCCATCGCCAGGCGGGCCACGCCGAGCCAGGTCTCCTCGTTGGCGTCGTAGAGCAGCCCCTGGACGACCACCCGGGCGCCGAACACGAGCGTCCACAGACCGGTGGCCAGCATGTAGGCCCGGCGCAGCGCGGCGTCGGAGCGCCAGCCCATGCCGTCGCCGTTGATGCCGTGCCAGATCACCCCGGCCAGCGGCCAGCGGGCGATCATCGACACCAGGAACGCCAGGAACAGCCCCGCCGACAGCAGCAGACCCGGCAGGTAGAAGCCGCGGGCCTCACCGGTGCGGTTCGCGATGAACGCCGCGACGCCCACGCCCAGCAGGCCCGAGATCGCGGGCTGCAGCGCCTCCCGGCGCGCGATCCGCCAGATCGTCACCAGCACGGCGGCGCCGATCGCCCCGAAGAGGGCAGCCTGCAGCCCGGCCGCGATGTTGACGACGACGAACACCGCCACCGGGATCGACGAGGCGATGATCCCGGGGATCCCGCCCATCTGCTCCATGACGGTCGGGAACTCGCGTTCCCGGCGCTGCGGCTGATCGGCCTGCGACTGATCGGGTCGGTCGGTGGCAGGATCGGTCATGGAGCCTTCCGGGTCGCCGATCGATCAGGCCTCGCTCGCCTGACAGATCTCGTAATACGGGTTGTAGATGACCTTGCGGCCATCGCGCACGGCCAACCGCCCGCGGGCCCGCACGGTGCGGCCCGGCTCGATGCCGGGGATCCGTCGACGACCCATCCAGATCAGCGTGACTCCGTCGGTGCCGTCGAACAGCTCGGCCTCGAGCGACGCGTGTGCGTCGGGCGAGCAGAACTCGACGGTGCGGAGCCTACCGAACACCGTGACCTCCTGACCGGAGGCGCACGCGGCGGCGGGTTGGGCCCCTTCCCGCGCGGCTCCTGCGGAGAGGTCATCGGCGTCGAGCTGCTCCACGTCGCTGGTCAGCCGCCGCAGCATCCGACGGAAGGTGCCGGCCTCGGTGCCACCCATCTCGCTCCCAAGTACCTATCGGCCCTGCGTCGGGCCTCTAGGGTGTTCAGCGTAACCCTGCTGAAACGGTCCCACGTGTCGCTGGATTCCGCAGACCGGGGCGCCGCTCCCGGCTCCACCCGTTCGGCCGACGAGCGGTCGATCCGCCGCGGTGTGCGGGCGGTGCTGCTGCCCGGTTCGGGCTCGGACGAGCGCTTCGTCCGGAACGTCTTCTCCGCCGTTCTGCGTGCGTTCGGGATCACACCTGTGACGCCCGTCCCACGGCCCGGGCCGGGCGTGGTCGACGGGTACCGGGCCGCGCTCGACGCCGCCGCGGCGGAGCCGGGGGCCCTGCTCGTGGGCGGGATCTCGCTGGGTGCGCACGTCGCGACGGCGTGGGCGGTCCGCCACCGCGCGGAGCTGGGTGAGCGTCTGCGCGGCGTCCTGGTCGCACTGCCGGCGTGGACGGGCGCGGCCGACGGGGCGCCGGCGGCGCTGGCCGCCCGCGCCACCGCGAGCCTCGTCCGGGTCGGTGGGGTGGAGGCAGCGCTGGCCGAGGCGGCCGCGGGCGCACCGGCGTGGCTCGCGGCGGAGCTGCGCCGGGCGTGGCCGAGGTACGGCGCGGGGCTCGCCCCGGCGCTGGAGGCGGCGGCCGCCGAGCCGGCCCCGACCGCTTCGGAGCTCGCCCGACTGGACGTGCCGGTCGGCGTCGCCGCGCTCACCGACGACCCGGTGCATCCCCTCCCGGTCGCCCGCACCTGGTACGCCGCGCTCCCCCGCGCCGCGCTCGACACGGAGACGCTGGCGGCGTTCGGCGCCGACCCGGGCGTCGTCGGCCGGGCGGCCGTGCTGGGGTGGCTGCGCGCCGGTGGGAACCCCGCCGGCTGACGGCGGTCAGACGCCGGTCGGCTGGTCGGGGTCGGGTCGGCTGCGGCGGCGCCGCGGGGTCACGGAGCCGCGCCCGGCCTTCTGGGCCAGCTCGGCCACCGTCAGGCGGGTGCCGGACCGGTCGGCGCGGCGGCGGCCGCCACCCGACTCGTACT
The DNA here is from genome assembly GCF_900142365.1 of Pseudonocardia thermophila. Taxonomy (GTDB): domain Bacteria; phylum Actinomycetota; class Actinomycetes; order Mycobacteriales; family Pseudonocardiaceae; genus Pseudonocardia; species Pseudonocardia thermophila. The sequence continues at coordinate 49,536 of NZ_FRAP01000024.1, forward strand.
GCTCGGTGCCGTTGTGCTCGGTGCCGTTGTGCTCGGTGCCGATCGGCGTGCTGGTCGGCGCAGTGCTGGTCGACTCGACCCGACGCTCCTCGGGCGTCCGCACCGGTTTCGCCGGCCCGCCGCTGCCGGGCCAGCCCGCGGTCCAGCCGGCGAACGGGGCCGGCGTGCGACGCTCGCCCCCGGTCTTCGAGGAGGCCGGGGCGGACGGCTCGTCAGCGCCCGATCCGGCACCCGATCCGGGGGTCGAGGCGAGGGTCGAGGCAGAGGCTGATGCGGGGGGCGGATCGGGTCGCAAGCCCCGGCTGGCGGCCCGCAGCCGCTGCGCGGTCCGCTCCGCCTCCGACAGCCCATCGGCGGGCGGGGCGGCCGATGCCGGGGCGTCCCAGCCGAACGTGTCCGCGGCGGGGCGCGCGGCCGTCTCCTCGGCCGCGGGCTTCTCGTGCCGGGCCCGCCGCCGTGAGCCACCGTCCCCGTTCTGGGCCGGGGTCGTCCAGTCCAGCCAGGGCGACGACGCCGCGTCCGGGTCCATCGCCACCCCGTTCACCTCGTCCTCCGCCCCGCTACCCGGGTCGGGGTCCTCCGCAGGCGCGGCCGGCACCGCGTGCAGCCCCGCCGAGACCGCGTACAGGCCCGTCGACGGAGTGTCGGCACTCCGGTCCGGCCACGCCGCGCCCGCAGCCACCCCTCGTTCCGCCGGTTCTGCCGGATCGGTGGCGCGGCGGGGCGGCTCCCCGAACGCGGGCCCGCCGGTCCGGTCCGGTCCGGGCTCGCCCCGCTCGGCGGCCCTGGCGCGGCGCCGTGCGGTGAACGGGTCGAGTCCGGTGTCCGGGACGGCGGTGTCGTCCGTGGCGACGGTGTCGAACCGGGACGTGTCCGGGCCCGCGGCCGGCGCGGGCCCGCCGTCGACTCCCGGTTCGTCCTGCTCATCGGCGCCGTGCCGGCCGCCGGTGCGGTCGACGGGTTCGGGTAGGCCGTACCGCTCCCAGAACGACGTCGCCGGTTCGGAGTCCGCCGGTTCGGAGTCCGCGAGCTCGGTCGCCGAATGCACTGTGTCCGCCGGCACTGTGTCCGCCGGCGCTGTGTCCGCCGGCGCTGTGTCCACCGGTGCCGGGTCGGCGGCGGCGTCGGCCCGTTCGGCGACGGCCCGGTCGAGCTCCTGGCGGGCCCACTCCGTCCAGTCGACGGGAGACGCCGCAGTGGTGGACGCGGCGGCGTCGACGGGGGCGGCTTCGGTGCCGACGGCCTCCCACGCGGTGGTGACGCCGGGCTCGTCGCGCCAGCGGGTCTCCTCCTGCGGCGGCACCGAGCCGAACGGCTCAGCCGCCGCGGTGTCCAACCCCACCCCGAGCGCGGGCTCGGGTTCGGGTGCGGGCTCGCTCGGCCGGGCCGGGCGGTCCCACCCGAAGAACGCGTCGATGCCGTCGTCCGCGGGGCGGGGCGGCACGGTCGGCAGCCGGGTCGTGACCGGCGGCTCCTCGGCCACCGGGTCCCCGATCGGGTCCGCGACCGGGGCGGGTGCCGCGACCGGGGCGTCCGGCACCGGCTCGGGCCAGGTGTCCCGCGGCGGGACGGCGGGCCCCGGATCGGGGGTCTCCCCGCGGATCGCGCTGAGCAGGATCGGCTGGGTGATCTCCGCGGCCACCTCGGCGATCGGCGGCCCGGAGCGCCGCCGGGCGGCGGGCTGGCCGGCGGTCCACTCCGGCGTGCGGGGCCGCCCGGTGGCCTCGTCGATCGGCCACGCCGACGTGTCCGGCCCCACCGTGGCCGGACCACCCACTGCGGCCGGCTCCTCGGCCGGCGGGACGCCGGTCGCCGGGGCATCGGTCACGCGCCCGCCCATCGCCGGCTCCGCCTCGGGCACAGGGGCACCCGCCGCAGGGACACGTGACACAGGCGCACCGGACGCAGGAGCGCCGGGCGCAGGAGCGGACGGCGGCGGGGCGGGTTGCTGCTCGGCCGGCGCGACCGGCGCCGCCGCAGCAGCGGGCGGCTCCGGCTCCGGCAACGTGTCCGGCACGGTCAACGGCAGCACCGTCCGCGGCGGGTACGGCGCCTTCCCCCGCACGACGACGAGCCCGCGCAGCAGCTCTCGCAGCTGGGCGTCGAGCGCGGGCTGCTGCTCGGTCGGCCCGGTCGCTACGCCGTAGACCATCCAGCGGGGCCCGTCGACGCCGATGAACACCGACGTGGCCGCGCCGGTGGTGGCGACCAGCTCGCGACCCCACTCGCCCTTGGACGAACGCACCCGCGCGCCGCCCTCGCGCAGCGACGCGACGATCTCCTTGGCCAGGTCCGGCCACAGCTTCGACGACTTCGGCGCCGCGAGGGCGCTCACCGACAGCCGCCCGCCGGGCACGTTGATGGTGACCGCCTGCGTCTTCCCGCTGCCGGCGGGTTCGACGTGCACGCGGCCGGCGGGCGGGATCGGCACCCGCAGGGCGCCGAAGTCGTGCACGTTCGGGGCGGCGGAGACGGCGGGATCGGCGTCGTCGACGTCGTACGGGCCGTACTGCGGCATCGGCCGGGGATGCTCGGCGGTGTACGACCCGGTGCGTTCGGCGGTGCGCAGCGCGGCACCACCCCGGCGGGATCCAGTGCGAGAACCCACTACGGCGTCACCCCGTCGGTGAGCGCCGCATGGCCGCCGGTCGACCCGTGGCCGCCGGTGCCGCGCTCGGACTCCGGCAGGGCGTCGACCTCCACGAAGCGCACCTCCTCGACGCGCTGCACGACGAGCTGCGCGATCCGGTCGCCGCGCTTGAGCACGATCCCCTCGCGCGGGTCGAGGTTCACCAGGCACACCTTGATCTCGCCGCGGTAGCCCGAGTCGACGGTCCCGGGCGCGTTCACGATCGACAGCCCGCTGCGGAACGCCAGGCCGGAGCGGGGGTGGACGAAGCCCGCGTAGCCGCGCGGCAGCGCGATGGCGATGCCGGTGCCGACGAGCGCCCGCTCACCGGGCGCCAGTACGACGTCGGTCGTGGTGTGCAGGTCGACACCAGCGTCGCCGGGCCGCGCGTAGGCGGGCACGGGCAGGCCGGGATCGAGCCTGGTCAGGAGCACATCGATCGGGGCGCCTGCGGTGGGCGCGACGAACGGTGCGGCGGACGGCTCGTGCGGGGGAGCATCGACGGGGCCGGGCACGACGGGCGAGGCTACCCTCGGTCGGGTGAGGGAGCAGCAGAACCGCGCAGCGGATGCGACGTCCGGCCGCTCCGGGTTCGACGAGCGGTTGTCGGTGCCGTTGTGGTGGTACCTGCCGGCCGTCGGGCTCGGCGTGCTGCTCGGCGCCGAGATCCACATGGGCTATCCGGGCATCCGTTCATGGATCGGGTACGTGACCTTGATCCCACTGTTCGTGCTGGCCCTGGTGTGGCTGGGCCGCTCCCGGGTGCAGGTGACGCAGACCGAGCTGGTCGTCGGTGAGCGGCGCCTGCCGCTCACCGCGGTGGGCCGGGCCGACGTCGTCGAGAAGTCCGGTAAGCAGGAGGCGCTGGGCCCGCAACTGGACCCCACTGCGTACCTGCTGCACCGGCCGTGGATCGGGTCGGTGGTGCGGGTCGAGGTGCTCGACGGCGCCGATCCCGCTCCTTACTGGGTGTTCTCCACGCGCCGGCCGAAGGAGGTCCTCGCCGCGCTCGGGCGCTGATCCGGCGCCGGGACCGAGCCGGGCTCCGGGTACGCCGACACCCCGATCCGAGTCTCGGACCGGGGTGTCCCGGGCACCGGCCCGTCAGCTGGTCAGGCCGCGCAGTCGCGGCAGATGTAGCGGTCGCCGTTCGTCTCGGCCAGCCGGCTGCGGTGGTGCACCAGGAAGCAGCTGGAGCAGGTGAACTCGTCGTCCTGCTTCGGGAGGACCTTGACGGTCAGCTCCTCGCCCGACAGGTCGGCACCGGGCAGCTCGAAGCTCTCCGCGGTCTCCGCCTCGTCGACATCGACCACGGCCGACTGAGCCTCGCTGCGCCGGGCCTTGAGCTCGTCCAGCGAGTCCTCGGCCAGATCGTCGGTCTCACTGCGCCGCGGCGCGTCGTAGTCGGTCGCCATCGTTCCCACCCTCTGCACTGCTACTGGTTCCGTCGTGCCGCTAAGGAACGTCACGGTGCCGCTGTTTGTGCCCGGCGTCCGAGTGACACGAGTCTCATCCGTGTGCGTGACGTTTGCGCGGCCCACGGCCCCCGACACACCATGTCAAGCCCGCCGGGGCGGCAGCAGGGTAGCTCACGCGGTCGGCGCGCCGACGAGTGACACTCCCGCTTCCGGTTAGGGTGCGCTCCGTGGTGCCTCACCGACCCGACGCCGCCGATCGTCCCGCCGTGCCGGCCACGGCGACCCCCGGTACCGAGACTCCGGGTGCCGACCCGGCCGCCGTCGGCGCCTGGCTGGCCGAACAGCTGGGCGACCCGGCTTGGCGGCAGGCGTCGCTGGAGCCGGTCGGCGCCGGCCGCTCCAACCTCACCTACCGCGTCGACAGCCCGGCCGGCTCCGTGGTGCTGCGCCGCCCGCCGGTGGGCGAGGTCGCCGCGACCGCGCACGACATGGGGCGCGAGCAGCGCGTCATCACCGCGCTCGCCGGCACCGACGTCCCCGTGCCGAAGGTGCTCGCCTCCTCTGCGGGCGGTCCGCCCGTCGACGCGCCCTGCTACGTGATGGAGCTCGTGGAGGGCGTCGTACCGCTGGGCGACCTGCCGCCGGGCTGGGCGGAGACCCCGGCGGAGCGGGCCCGAGCCGGCACCGCGCTGGTGGACGTGCTCGCCACGCTGCACGCCGTGGACCCGGACGCGGTCGGGCTCACCGGCTTCGGCCGCCCGGAGGGCTTCATGGCCCGCCAGGTGCGCCGCTGGATGAAGCAGTGGGAGCAGGCTCGCCCGCACCTCACCGCCGCCGACGTGGACGACACCACCGCCGCCCAGCTCACGACGCTCGCCGCCGACCTGGAGGCCGCGGTGCCGCAGGCGCAGCGGTCGGCGATCGTGCACGGCGACTACCGCATCGACAACTGCCTGTTCGACGCCGCCGATCCCGGCCGGATCCGCGCGGTGCTGGACTGGGAGCTGTCGACGCTGGGCGATCCGCTCGCCGACGTGGGCCTGCTGCTCGTCTACTGGCACGAGCCGGACGACGAGCCGATCTGGCGGGCCGCGCAGCACCTGCCCAGCCCCACCTCGCTGCCCGGGTTCCCCACCCGCGCCCAGGTGGCCGCCGCCTACGCCGAGCGCACCGGCCTCGACCTCACCCCCCTGCCCTGGTACGTGGCGTTCGGCGCGTTCAAGCTCGCCGTCGTGCTGCTGGGGATCCTCGCCCGGGTCCGCGCCGGCGTGGTGCCGGCGTCGATGGCCGACGGGCTCGACGGCGCCGCCGCCCCGCTCGTCGCGCTGAGCCGGCACGTGCTCGCCGAGGGACTGCGGTGACCGCGGTGGGGGTCCGGCCGTACCAGCGCCGCCGCCGCGGCCCGATCGTGGCGCTCGTCTCGGTGCTCGCCGTGCTGGCGGCCATCACGTGGACGACCGTGCTGCTGACCTCGACCACCGGCACCGGGCTGCGCTCCTGCCCGTCGCCAGCGGACGGCGCGCCGATCGGCGAGGTGCTGGCCGGGGACGCGCTCGACGACGTCAACCCGGTGCCGGCCGAGGACGTGCAGGTGCGGGTGCTCAACGCCGGCGGCCAGCGCGGCCAGGCGAACCTGGTGGCGGCCCAGCTGAAGGAGTGGGGCTTCACCGAGGCCTCTCCCCCGGCCAACGACCCGCGGTTCCCCGATGGCGACATGGAGTGCGTCGGGCAGCTGCGCTTCGGCGCGGCCGGGGAGGCCGCGGCGAGCACGCTCACCCTCGTGCTGCCGTGCGTGGAGCTGGTCCGCGACGGGCGTGAGGACGCCACCGTCGACGTGTCCGTGGGCACCGCGTTCGGCGACCTGAACCCGCGCCGGTTCTCCGCCGGCCTCGCCGTCCTGGAGGAGCTGGCCGAGCCGCAGCAGGGCACCACCGGCGCCACCAACGCCGACCCGGAGGGGCAGGGCGAGGGGCCCACCGCGCCCGCGGCGGACCCGGCGCTGCTGCAGAAGGCCCGCGACCACCGCTGCTGACCGGTTGTCAGACCTCGGCCGCTCCGTGGCGGCGGAGCAGGTCCGCGAGCTCGTCGGCGACGCCGGGGGCGGCGGCGAACAGCGCGTCCGCCCCGAGCCCGTCGTCCGGCGGCGTCCGGCCCGGCGCTGCGGGGGTCCGCACGACGGCCCCGGCCTCCGCAGCGATGAGGCTCGCCGCGGCCCAGTCCCACCAGTTGCAGCCGTGCTCGAGGTAGCCGTCGATCCAGCCCGCCGCCACCGCGCACAGATCGAGCGCGGCCGACCCGGCCCGGCGGATGTCGCGCACGTCGCCGAGCAGCCCAGCCACCATCGCCGCCTGGCGCAGCCGCCGCTGCGGGCTGTAGGAGAAGCCGGTGCCGAGCAGCGACAGCCGCACGTCGGTCTGCCGGGACACCCGCAGCGGCCGCCCGTCGCAGGTCGCCCCGCCGCCCAGCGCCGCGCTCCACAGCCGGCCCGACTCCGGCTCGATGACCGCCCCGGCGATCGACCGGCCGTCGCGCACGGCGGCCAGCGAGATCGCGTACCAGGGCAAGCCGTAGAGGAAGTTCACGGTGCCGTCGATCGGGTCGACGACCCAGCTGATCCCCGACCGCGCCTGGCCGCCGTGCTCCTCGCCGACGACGTCGTCGCCGGGTCGCAGCTCGGCCAGCCGGGAACGCACCAGCTGCTCGACGGAGTGGTCGGAGGCGGTCACGACATCGGTCGGTGTGCTCTTCGTGTCGACGCCGTCCCCGGGCTCGACCTCCCACGGCCGCGGCAGCCCGCGCAGGTGATCGGCGGCCTCGCGCACGACTTGTTCGGCCGTCGCCCTCAGCTGCGCGGGCTCGTCCGGCGCGCCGTCCTCGGCGCCGGCGAACCCGGCGCCCACGGCGTCGCTGACATTCCTGCTGGTCCCGTCGCCGGCGTGCACGTCCACCCCGCCATCCGACCACAGTCGTGATGCGCCGTTCGACGGGGGTCGGACGCGCCCGGACGGCGAGACGGGTACGGCCCCGCACCCGCAGTTACAATGGTGCGGTACCCCACACGGGACCGCCCCCGATGAGGCCTGGAAGAGCGTCGTCCGACAGGCCCTCGTCCATGTGTCGAGATCACCTCGGCTACGGTGGCAGGCCCGTTCGAACGGCAGATCTGACAGCAGCGAGAGGGCCTAGTGGCAGCCGCAGACTCCGCAAGCCGGACCGAGGACGCCGTCGACTCGACGGCGGCCCTTCCCGCGCGTCGACCCCGCCGGGTGTCGGCGGCCGCGACCTCGACCACCACCGCCAGCAAGGCTGTGCGTGCACCCCGGAAGGCGGGGGCCAAGGCCAAGGCCAAGACCAGTCCCAAGAAGGCCGGCCCGACCGACGACGTCGACGAGCCCGAGCTCGACGGCGACCTCGTCGACGGTGACCTCGAGGACGTCGACGTAGAGCTCGACGACCTCGTCGGCGACGACGACGAGGTCGCCGACGCGGACGACGACGAGGAAGAGGACGAGGAAGAGGACGACGAGGCGATCGCCTCCGGCGAGCCGGTCGCCACGACGTCGGAGCGCCGGTCGAGCTCGAAGTCGAAGTCGTCCAGCGACTTCGTCTGGGACGAGGAGGAGTCCGAGGCGCTGCGGCAGGCGCGCAAGGACGCCGAGCTGACCGCCTCGGCCGACTCGGTCCGCGCCTACCTGAAGCAGATCGGCAAGGTCGCGCTGCTCAACGCGGAGGAGGAGGTCGAGCTCGCCAAACGGATCGAGGCCGGTCTCTACGCCGCCGAGCGGCTGCGCCGGGCGGCCGAGTCGGGCGAGAAGCTCTCGCCGCAGCTGCGCCGAGACCTCAACTGGATCGTCCGCGACGGGGAGCGCGCGAAGAACCACCTGCTGGAGGCGAACCTCCGCCTGGTGGTGTCGCTGGCCAAGCGGTACACCGGCCGCGGGATGGCGTTCCTGGACCTGATCCAGGAGGGCAACCTCGGTCTGATCCGAGCAGTCGAGAAGTTCGACTACACCAAGGGCTACAAGTTCTCCACCTACGCGACGTGGTGGATCCGCCAGGCGATCACCCGCGCGATGGCCGACCAGGCGCGCACCATCCGTATCCCGGTGCACATGGTCGAGGTCATCAACAAGCTCGGCCGCATCCAGCGCGAGCTGCTCCAGGACCTCGGGCGCGAGCCCACGCCCGAGGAGCTCGCCAAGGAGATGGACATCACCCCGGAGAAGGTGCTGGAGATCCAGCAGTACGCCCGGGAGCCCATCTCGCTCGACCAGACCATCGGCGACGAGGGCGACTCGCAGCTGGGTGACTTCATCGAGGACTCCGAGGCCGTCGTCGCGGTCGACGCGGTGAGCTTCACCCTCCTGCAGGACCAGCTGCAGTCGGTGCTCGCCACGCTGTCGGAGCGCGAGGCCGGTGTGGTGCGCCTGCGGTTCGGCCTCACCGACGGCCAGCCGCGCACGCTCGACGAGATCGGCCAGGTGTACGGCGTGACCCGCGAGCGGATCCGCCAGATCGAGTCGAAGACCATGTCGAAGCTGCGGCACCCGTCGCGGTCGCAGGTGCTGCGCGACTACCTGGACTGAGCTGACCGACCGCTCCCGTCGGTACAACTGGATCCACACTGGCCCCACACTGAATCGCGACGAACGGCACTCTCGTCCACTCAGGGTGGACGAGAGTGCCGTTCGTTGCTCTCCAGGGCCGGTTCCGACACCGGTTCAGAGGGGCAGCGGTGCGGCCGCGCCGCGCTGCCCGTGCCCCTCGGCCCCGGCGCCGCAGGTCCACGGCACGAACGCGGCCAGCGGCTTCCCCGGCGGGCTCTCCCCCAGGTAGATGAGCGGTTCCAGCCGGATCCCGGCGCCGGTCTCGTTCGCTGTGCCCAGCCACAGGTCGATGAGCTGGTAGGCCTGCCCGCGCAGGGTGACGACCGTGCGGCCCTGCCCGCCGCAGGAGGTCGCGGAGATGGCGCGGCGGCCGAACGGCGGGGCGCCCCAGTCCGGGTTCTCGTTGCCCGGCGCGGTCCACTCGCCGTCCGGCGCGGTCGCGATCGCGTAGCTGGTCGGGGTGCCGGTGCAGTACCCGCAGTTGGGATCGTTGTAGGTCATGATCCACGACCCGGTGCGGGTATCGCGGTAGGCGCCCGGGGCCTCGGTCCGCACGATGCCGGCGAGGCGGTGCCGCCCGTCCCCCGCTCCCCCGGTCCCGGACGGGGTGAGCCGCTCCGACGACAGCGTCTGGTCGGCCATCGTGCACAGCATCACCGGCGGACGTGGATCGTCCGGCACGATCGAGAAGTCGCCGTTGCCGGTGCAGACGTGCAGCGCGGGCTTCACGACGGCCTCGCCGGAGCCCCCGCACGGACCGGTCGGACCCGCGCAGTGCAGCACGTAGTAGGCGTTGGCCCGCTCCCGTGCGTGGTCGGCTGGTGCGTTGAACCACAGGAGCCACGCCCCGTCGTCCGGGCCCCAGCCGGAGCGGCGGACCATCCTCGGGTTGAAGCAGCCCAGCCCGGTGTCGCCGCAGAGCGCCTGCCAGGTCCGCTGCGCAGAGGGGCTGACCTCGTCCGGGGAGAAGAGCCGCACCGGTGCCGTCCAGGGACCGGAGAGGCTGCGGGCCCGCGACACCCCGAACCCGCACCACGGCGACGGCGCGCCCCAGGTGAACCCGCAGCCGTACATCGTCCCGTAGAAGTGGAACACGCCGTCGACCTCGACGATGGTGCCGTCGTGCAGGTCGAGCCCGGTGATCGTCACCCCGGCCGGGGTCTGCGCCGCGTGCGCGGTCGCGGGAACGACCCCGAGCGCGACGATCGTCACGAGCACGGCCACAACGCGTGCGCTCCAGCCCGCCGCCATGCCGCCACCTTCTCAGCGCCGAGGGCGGGCGACGGCGAGGTTCACCCGCCCGATCGGGCGCTACACCGGGGGCAGCACGTGCAGGTTGGGCTCCTGGGCCGCTTCCGCCAGCTCCGGCATCTCGACGACCTCGATCCCGGCCGCCGCCAGCACCGCGATCCCCTGCGCGCCGGTGACGAACACGTCGGGCTCCCGCCAGGCGAACACGACGCGGCGGATGCCGGAGGCGACGATCAGCTCGGCGCACGTCCGCGGCCGCGACGCTCGCCGCCCGCACGGCTCCAGCGTCGAGTACAGGGTGGCGCCGGACAACCGGGGATCGTCCGGGGCGACCCGGGACAGCGCGGACTCCTCCGCGTGCACCTGGCCGTCGACGTCCCGCGACCATCCGCGGGCGATCTCCCTGCCCTCCGCGTCGACGATCACCGCACCGACGGCGAACGCCGCGTCGCTGCGTGGGCTGCGGTGCGCCAGCTCGATCGCCAGACGCATCCAGCGGCCGTCGTCCTGCACCCCGCCACCGTAGCCCGGGTCGCCGGACACCCTGCGGGCGCTCCGTCCGGGGCACTAGCATCCGGCCCATGGTGAGGCCCCTGTCGAGGACCGTGTCCGTGACGGACGACGATCGCTCCCGGGTCGCTCAGCTGCTCCAGACGGCGTGCGGTGAAGGCCGCATCGGCCTGGACGAGTTCAGTGCGCGCGTCGGCACGGCGTGGCAGGCCGAGACGGCGGGCGAGCTGGCCCGCGCGACGGCCGGGCTCGTGCCGTCCCGCGAACGGACCGGCCGGTCGCCGCGGACGTGGCTGCGCTCGCTCACGGCGTTCGGCTCCCGCAACGTGGAGATCCGCAACGCCGAGCCGGACGGGGTCGTGGAGATCAACGGCACCTGCCTGTTCGGTGACGTCAACCTCACGGTGCCCGCCGGTGTCGCCGTCGAGGTGCGCGGCATGTCGCTCGGCGGCACGCAGGACATCGCGGTCGACGCGGCCCCGCCCACCCACGGCACCCCGGTCGTGAAGGTCGGCGTGCACCTGCTGTTCGGCACCCTGCGGATCACCCAGCGCGACCCGGACGAGCGGGCGATGCCGGTGATCCAGGCGGGCGCCTAGGGCTGCACCGGCTCACGGCGGGCCACCGCGCGCAGGATGTCGCGCCGGGTGACGATCCCCACCAGCTCCCCGTCGTCGAAGATCGGCACCGACCGGAACCGCTCCTCGAGCATCATCTCGGCGACGTCGGCCAGGTCGTCCTCCGGGCCGAACCTCGTCGGTGTGCGCGTCATGACGCTCGAGACCCGCTTCCCGCGCAGGTCCTCGGCCGGCCAGCCCTCGGGCCGGACGTTGCCGCGCAGGAGATCGGCCTCGGTCACGATGCCCACCACACGGCCCTGTTCGTCCAGCACCGGCGCCGCGGTGAACCCGTGCGAGACCAGCAACGCCGCCGCGGCCTCGATCGGCGTGTCCTCCTTCACCGTGATCACCGGGCTGCTCATCACGTCACGCGCTCTCATCGTCGGTTCCCCTTCGCGGTCCACCTGGCCCGAGCGTGCGCCCGGAGGGGCCGGGACGGCAGGGGCCAGGGGCCCGCGACGCGACGGCGGAAGGACCCGGGCGGGCGGCGCACCGGCGTGGTCAGGTCAGCCGACCTGCCAGGCGGTCCACTTCTCCGCCGCCGCGGCCTGGTTCTTCGCCCACCAGTCGGGGTCCTGCAGCACCACGGTGCCGTGGTCGCCCTCGAGGAACGGGTTGAACAGCTTCCCGGACTCGGTGAACTCCACCGTGCTGAGGTCGATGTCGTCGCGCACCGGTGTGAGACCGCTCAGCTCGGCGAAGGTGCGCAGCTGCTCCGGCTCCAGTGCGAACGCGATCGCCTCCTTCGCCGCCGCCGCGTTCGGCGCCCCCTTGGGCACGACGAACGCGTCGTAGTCCCAGCTGGTGAAGTCCCAGACGGGCGTCAGGTCGGCGCCGCTGTCGCGGATGATCGCCAGCCGGCCGCTGAGGGTGAGCGTCATGGTGGCCTGCTTGTTCACCAGGTTCTGCTGCAGCGCGGTGAACGACGGCGCGAAGATGATCTCCGACTTGATCGTGCCCAGCTTGGCCAGTGCCCGTTCGACGTCGAGCGGGTAGAGCTGGTCCGGCGGTACGCCGTCGGCGACGAGGGCGGCCTCGAGGATGCCCTTCGGCGAACCTCCGTAGACGACCCGCTTGCCGGGGAAACGGGCGACGTCGAAGAAGTCCTTGATCGACGTCGGCACGTCCCCCGTGTAGACCGATGCGTCGTAGGCGAAGTCGGTCGCGTACTTCGTCGCGGGCACCGAGCAGTCCGTGACGGTCCCCTCCGGCACCTTGTCGACCGGGAACCGGCTGAGGTCGACGGTCTCGAACAGCGTCCCGCAGTGCTGTTTGGCCAGGTACGACCCGGTGTGCACGACGTCCCACACGGTCTGGCCCTGTTCGACCATCGTGTGGAGCTGGCTGATGTAGTTCAGCGACGTCACGTTGTCGAACGTCGCGCCGGTCTTCGCGGTGAACGGCTCCTGGAACGCCTTCTTCTCGTTCTCGGTGGCCTCCCCACCGGTGGTCTGCCAGGTGATGACCGTGTCCGGACCCGCCGGTGCGGACGGGTCCGCACCGGACCCCGATCCGCAGGCCGCGGTCGTCGCCAGGACGACACCCACGACGGCCGCGGACACCAACTTCGTCGGCCTCATTGCCCCACTCCTCCTCGTCGAGTCCGAGGTCCCGCTCGCTCGGTCGGACGACGGGATGACACTCTGCATCGCGAACACATTGTTCGCAAGACGAACAGGAGAACCTCCTGCACAGTGGGCCCGTCGCGCGGCGGCGGGGCCTGGCGGCTGCACGCTCCACACGCGTGCGCACATTCGTACCTGATGTCGGACTGTCAGACAAACATCACCTGACTTGCATTGACGTCCGACTGGTCGCTCCGCTACCGTCCTCATCCGTCGCTCATAACGCGACATATATCCCGTAATGCGCAACGCGGCGGAGGGGTCACGTGGGCGAGTCGGAACCGGCCCGCACCGAGGGCGAGGGTCCCGGCGGAGACATCCAGGTGATCGCCCGGATCGCCACCCTGCTCGAGTGCCTGGACCCCGGCTCGCCCTCGCTCGACACCGCCACCACCGCCAAGGTGCTCGGTGTCGGACGGTCCACCGCGCACCGATACCTCGCGTCGCTGGAGAAGCGCGGGCTTCTCCGACGACGCGACGTCACGACCTACGAACCCGGGCCCGCGCTCTGCCGGATCGGGACGCTCGCGCTGGCCCGGCTCGGCGTGGTCGAGGCCGCCGGCCCCGTCATGCACGAGCTGGTGCAGGAGGTCCGCAGCACGGTGGTGCTCAGCGTGTGGGGCGGGCAGGCGCCCGTCGTCGCCCGGGTCGTGCCCGACACCAGCCGGTTCACCACACTGTCGGTGCAGGTCGGGCGCTCGCTGCCGCCCGAGGCCGCGCAGTCGCGCCTGTTCGCCGCCCACCACGCCCGGTCCCGGCGCGTGGGTGGCCGGCTGCGGGTCCTGGACGACGGCCTGATCCCGATCGGTGACCTGCTCGTCGCCCGCCAGGTCTACCCGGGCGGTGGCGTCAAGACGATCGCCGCGCCCGTCCGCACCGCGGACGGGACGATCGTCGCCACGCTCGCCGTCATCGGGATGACCGTCTTCATGCCCGACGACGAGGACGACGTGCTCGTCGAGCGACTCACCGACGCGGTGTCGCGCATCGCCGTGAACTGACCCCGACCCGGAAGTGGAGTCGATGATGACCACGACCGCCGTCCTCGACGTCGGCCGCGCTGCTCCGGTGCGTGCGGCCGGGCGGACGACCGGTTCGCGGACCGCGACGGCGCTCCTGCTCGCGCCCGCGGTGATCGCCTCGCTGGCCCTGTTCGTCTACCCGCTCGCGCGCATCGTCGTCGTCAGCGTGACCGAGCCGACGATCGGGCTGCACAACTACGCGGAGCTGTTCACCGACGGCTACACCCTGCGCGTCCTCACCCGGACGCTGCTGGTGGCGCTCGGCGTGGCCGTCCTCGACCTGCTGATGGCGTTCCCGTACGCGTACGCGATGACGGTGTGCAGCCCGCGGGTGCGCGCCGTGCTCTTCACGATCGTGCTCATCCCGTTCTGGACCAGCGCGCTGGCCAAGAACTTCGCCTGGATGATCCTCTTCCAGCGCGGCGGGCTGGTCGACGAGTTCCTGAAGGCGACCCTGGGCATCGACTACCCCCTGCTCGGCACGACGCCCGCGGTGCTGATCGCGATGTCGCAGGTCCTGCTGCCGTTCGCGGTGCTGCCCCTCTACGCATCCCTGGAGCAGATCGACCGGCGGCTGGTCGACGCCGCGCAGGGGCTCGGCGCCACCCGCGGACGGGCGTTCCGCCAGGTCTACCTGCCGCTGGCCGCACCCGGGCTGGTGGCGGCGGGGGCGCTCGCGTTCATCCTCTCGCTCGGCTTCTACATCACCCCGGCGCTGCTCGGGTCGCCGCAGCAGACGCTGATCGCCCAACTGATCATGGCGCGGGTCGAGCAGGTCCTCGACTTCGCCGGCGCCGACGCGATCGGCATCTTCCTGCTGATCGTCACGGTGGCCATGGCGCTGCTGTCGCGGTGGGTGTCCCGCCGGGCCACCGCGCGGAAGGAGGCGGCTCGATGAGGCGGGCACCGCTGCTCTGGATCGTGGTGTGCAGCGTCGCGGCCCTGCTGACCGTCCCGACGCTCTTCCTGATCCCGATGAGCCTCACCGGCGGCTCGACGTTCCAGTTCCCGCCGCCGAGCTGGTCGCTGCGGTGGTACCGCAACCTCGTCGAGGACCGCGGCTGGCGCGACGCGGTGATGGTGTCGCTGCAGGTGGCGGTGCTCTCCACGCCGATGGCCGTGGCGATCGGCACCGGCGCGGCGTTCGGGCTGATGCGCCTGGGCGCGCGGCTGCGGCTGATCGGGGCGGGCGCGCTCTCCGCGCCGCTGGTGATCCCGAACATCCTCATCGCGCTGGCGATCTACGGGATGTTCCTGCAGATGGGCCTGTCCGGCACGATCCTCGGCCTGGTGCTCGGGCAGACCGCGCTCGCGGTGCCGTTCGTGCTGATCGCGGTGCTCGCCCGGCTGCAGGGCTACGACCGCAACCTCACCGCCGCCGCGCTGAGCCTCGGCGCCACGCCCGCGACGGTGTTCCGCACGGTCACGTTCCCCCTCGTCCTGCCGGGCATCGTCGCCGGCGGCGTGTTCGCGTTCGTCGCCTCGTTCGACGAGCTCGTGATCGCGCTCCTGCTGCAGAGCCCCCGCACCGTGACCCTGCCCGTGCAGATGTTCAACGCCGTCGTCGAGGCGGCGGACCCGACGATCTCGGCCGCGTCGACCGTCCTCGTGGTCGTGGTCAGCGCGGTGATCCTCGTGGCGCAGATCGGCTGGACCCGCCGGTCGGAGAAGAGGAGTGGAAGCGGCGCATGAACGCACGTGCGGGACGACTGGAGATCCGCGAGCTCGTCAAGCACTACGGCGGCGACGGCCCTGCGGCGGTGGCCGGGATCGACCTCACGATCGATCCCGGTGAGTTCATCACCCTGCTCGGGCCCAGCGGGTCGGGCAAGACCACGACGCTGAACATGATCGCCGGGTTCGTGCCGCCCACGTCCGGGTCGATCCTGCTCGGCGGCACCGACCTGACCGGGCTGCAGCCGCACAAGCGCGGGTTCGGCATGGTCTTCCAGAACTACGCCCTGTTCCCGCACATGTCGGTCTTCGACAACGTCGCCTACCCGCTGCGCCAGCGCGGCAAGAGCAAGGCCGAGATCCGCAAGCTCGTGCTCGACATCGTCGAGCGGTTCGGGCTGGCCGGGCTGGAACGGCGCCGCCCCGCCCAGCTCTCCGGCGGCCAGCAGCAGCGGGTCGCGCTCGCCAGGGCCCTGGTGTTCTCGCCGCCGGTGCTGCTGCTCGACGAGCCGCTCGGCGCGCTGGACCGCAAGCTGCGCGCGCAGCTGCAGCTGGAGCTGAAGAAGCTGCACCAGGAGGTCGGGCTGACGTTCGTCTTCGTCACCCACGACCAGGACGAGGCGATGTACCTGTCCGACCGGATCGCGGTGTTCGACGAGGGCCGCATCGACGGGATGGGCCGGCCCGCCGAGCTGTACGACGACCCGGGCACGCTGTTCGTCGCGAACTTCCTGGGCGAGGCGAACACGTTCGCGGGCCGGTTCGCTGATCCCCGCACCTACGCGTGGAACGACGAGAAGTGGCGCACCGGGGAGGGTGACCACCCCGCTGAGGCCGTGCTCGTCGTCCGGCCGGAGCGGACGCGGGTGTTCGCGCCCGGCGAGGTGCCGCCCGGCTGGAACTCGGTCGGCGCGATCGTCACCGACGTCTCCCGCCTCGGCCCGACCTCGCGCATCGATCTCGCCTTCCCCGACGGCCGCGCCGGAGCCGCCGTCCTCCCCTCGACCGACGCGGTGCAGGTGCGCGTCGGTGACGACGTCCGCGCCGCGTGGGACCTGCCGTCGCAGGCCTTCGTGACGCCCTGACCCTCCCATGCCCCGTAGCCGTCGGATCACCGAGGAGAACGGTCCATGCGCAAGGCCTTCCTGCTGGGCCCCGTCGTCGCACTCACGCTCGCCGCGTGCGGCTCGTCCCCACGACCCGAGCGTTCCGCCGATCCCGCCCCGCCCCCGGAACCGCTCAGCGTGGTCGGCCACGCCTCGGTCCTGGAGTTCGGACCCGTCCTGCTGGCTGCGAAGAAGGTTCCGCCGGGCACGGTCGTCACCGCCAGCGGTGGCGTGCCGAACCTGTGGAACGCCCAGGACAACCAGCTCTCCAGCGGTGTGAGCGGGCGCGCTGCGAGCGGCTCGGCCCCCGTCACGTCCGCGACCGCGGACCTCGCCGGCAACGCCGGCACACAGACCCTGCGGATGTCGCTCGAGCACGACGACGCTCGCATCGTCATGACCGTCACCGAGGGGCTGTACCGGATCGTCGCCCGCAAGTCGGCGGGGATCACCGGCCCCACGGACCTCAAGGGCAAGCGCATCGCGACCTTCGCCAACACCTCGGCCGCCGTCTTCCTCAGCGACGTGCTGCGGACCGCCGACCTGACCGAGGACGACGTCACGATCACCTCGCTCACCGCACCCGCCACGGCCGACGCCCTGATCAACGGCGAGGTCGACGCGATCTCGATCTGGGAACCCGAGTCGGAGCGGGCCGTGAAGGCGCTCGGTGACGACGTCGTGACCTTCCGCCCCCAGGGCTCCTACCGGGAGGTCTACAGCCTCAACGCGAAGGCCGGCGACCTCGTGGACCCGCAGAAGCGGGCCCGGATCGTGGAGTTCCTGCGCGCGGTCGTCGACGGCTGCCGGGCCGCCGAGGAGGACCCGGCGGAGATGCAGGCGCTGCTGGCCGAGCGGACCGGGCAGCCGCTGGAGCTCATCGCCGAGTCGTGGCACCACCACCACTTCCCCTGCGACCTGCCGGACGATCTCCTCGACGTCCTCGTCGCCGAGGAGCAGTGGCTCGCGGAGAAGGACGGCCGCGCCCCGCGGACCCGGGAACAGCTCGAGGTGCTGATCGACGGGAGCGTCCTCGAGGAGGTGCGGGCGAAGAAGTAGCCGACACCGGCCTGACCGCCGTGCTGTGGCGTCCTGGGGGGACGCAGCACGGCGGTCGTTCCCGTTTCAGAGCAGGCTGCGTCCGATCAGCGTCAGCGCCGAGGCACCCACGACGACGAGGACGGCGACGCGCATGCGGCCGGCGTCCAGGTAGCGGCGCAGCGGGCCGGACAACCAGAAGCCGGCCGCGACGAACGGGGTCAACACCAGCCCGGCGGTCACCTGCACAACCGGGAGCTCACCGGTGACGGCCAGGGTCAGCACCGACAGCAGGGCACCCACGACGAAGAACACCGCCAGCGTGGCCCGCACGCGCGGGCCGCTCTCGCGGTGGTAGAGCAGTGCGATCGGCGGACCACCGATCGCGGTGGCGGTCCCGGTGGCGCCCGCCACCATCCCCGCCGCGGTGAGCGTGACGGGGTTGCGCGGCACCTGGGTCGACCACGCGCTGGCCGCCAGCGCCGCCAGCACGACCAGGCCGACCACGGCACCCAGCACCTGCGTCGAGACCGCGGCCACCACCCACACACCGAGCGGCGTTCCGGCCACCCGGCCGAGGAACGCCCAGCCCAGCCCTCTCAGGTCGGCGTGGCGCAGCTCCCTGGACAAGGTCAGCAACGGCACCACGGTGGCGGCGATCAGGATCGAGCCCGGCATGAGGGAGGGGAACATCAGGGTCACGATCGGTGTGGCGACCAGACCCACCCCGAGCCCCACGCTGCTCTGGACGATCGCCCCGACGAGCGCGGCCACCCCGCCGATGATCACGAAGTCCGGCTCCGGCAGCACGTGGTGGAACGCTACCTCCCACCCTTCCCGCTGCCGCGCACCCGCCTCCGTCTGTGACGTTCGAGGCTCCGGCTTGGTCAATACCTCTGGTACTCAATACCCTGGGTACGTGAACGAGACGTATCCGCCGCCGACCCCGCGCCCGAGCCGCAGCGACGTCCGCACGCGCCTGCTGGACGCGGCGAGCGAGGTGTTCCTGGAGGCCGGGTACGCCGACGCCCGGCTCACCGACGTCGCCCGCCGGGCCGGGCTGACCAAGGGCGCCGTCTACTCGAACTTCGCCTCCAAGCTCGACCTGTTCGCCGAGGTCGTGCGCAGCCGCACCGCCGAGATCGCCCAGCGGGCGATGGCCACCGTCGCCGCCGGCGCCCCCATGGCGAAGACACTGGCCGAGGCGGTCGTCGGCGAGTCGCGGTGGAGCCTGCTGCTCACCGAGTTCGCCGTCCACGCGCTGCGCCACCCCGAGCTGCGCAGCGCGTACGCCCAGGTCCGGCGCGCCCAGCGGGAGGCGCTCACCACCGCGATCACCGCCGCCACCGCCGAGGACCCGGCCCTGGCCGAGCGCGTCGCCGGCCGGCCCGAGCACGCCGCGCTGCTCGTGCTCGCCGCCGTCAGCGGGCTGGTGCTGGACCGCAGCGCCGATCCCGCCGCCGTCGGCGTCGACGAGGTCGCAGGGGCGTTGTCGCTGCTGCTGCCCGCCCAGGTGGACGGAGGCTGACGTGCGCTGGGAGCTCGATTCGGTGGCGGTGGACGGCACCCACTCGCCCCTGCTGCGGCCCACCTCGCTGGCGCTGCGCAGCGGCCAGGCGCAGCTCGCGGTCGGCCCCGCCGGGGCCGGCCACACCGCCCTGGCGCTGGCCGCCGCCGGGCGGATGAAGCCGAGCACCGGCCGAGTGCTGCTCGACGGGTCACCGGCCCCGGACGTGCTGCGCCGGACCGTCGCGATCGTCGATGCGCCGGGGGTCACCGAGCCCGACGGAGCGCTGCCGCTGGCCATTGTCATCGGCGAGGAGCTGGCGATGGCCCGCCGGCGCGCGGGGCGCGCCGCCGTCGCCGCGTGGCTCGACGAGCGCGGTGCCCTCCCCCACGCCCGCACCCGCTACGAAGACGTGCCCGCGCCGCTGCGGCTGCGGCTGACGACCGAACTGGCCGCCGCCCGGCCGGGCGTGCGGGCGCTCGTCCTGACCTCGCCCGACCGGCACGGCGTGCTGCCGCAGGACTGGTGGGCAGTCGCCTGCGAGCACGCCGGGCAGGGCCTGGCCGTGATCGTGACGGCGCAGGAGGTCGCGAGCGCGCTGCTCGACGCCGTACCGGCCGTGATCGGGGCCGCCGAGCCCGGCGAGCCGACGACGATCCGTGCCGAGGAACCCGAGCTCGCCGAGGAACCAGGACCCGCGGACCGGGCCGGTACCGATGAACCGACCGCGGTCCTGGCCGCGGACTCCGAGGAGAGGAGCGGGTCGTGACCTCGATCCGCCTGGCCATCACCGAGCTGCGGCGCATCACCGCGGGTCGGCTGCCGAAGCTGGCGGTGGTCGCGCTGTGCCTGATCCCGTTGCTCTACGGCGGGCTGTACCTCTACGCCAACCGCGACCCGTACGGCAAGCTCGACGACGTCCCGGCCGCGCTCGTCGTGGAGGACACCGGTGTGCGCCAGCCCGACGGCACCGTGCGCAACGTCGGCGCCGAGGTCGCGCAGGAGCTGCTCGACGGGCACGCGTTCGACTGGTACCGGATCGACGCCGCCGCGGCCGAGGAGGGCGTGCGCACCGGGACGTACACGTTCGCGCTGACCCTGCCGGCGGACTTCAGCGAGGCCCTCACCTCCACCGCGGACTTCACGCCCCGCCAGGCGGTGCTGGTCCTCACCACGAACGACGCGAACAACTACCTCGCCCGCACCATCGCCGGCACGCTCACCTCCCGGGTGCACGACGCGGTCGCCGAGCAGGTCGGCACGGAGGCCGCCGACCGGTTCCTCACCGGGTTCGCGACGGTGCACGACAAGCTCGGCGAGGCCGCCGACGGTGCCGACCAGCTCGCCTCCGGGGCCGGCACCGCTCGCGACGGTGCCGACCAGCTCGCCTCCGGGGCCGGGCGGCTCGCCGACGGGCACCGGCAGCTGCTCGACGGGGCGACCCAGCTGGAGTCCGGAGCCGCCCAGCTCGCCGACGGTCTCGGCCAGCTCCGCGACGGCACGAAGACCCTCCCCTCCGACGCCGACGCACTGGCCGACGGCGCCGAGCAGGTCGCAGCCGGCAACCGGAAGATCGCCGACGCGGGCGCGACCGTGGCCGGGGTAGCGCAGAAGATCGCCGACCGGATCTCCTCCGCCGACGACGAGCTGCGCAGCGAACTGGTCGCCGCAGGCCTCACCGACGAGCAGGTGGACAAGGCACTGGCGAAGCTGCAGCCGCTGCGGCAGGAGCTGCTCGCCGGCAACACGAAGCTCCAGCAGGTCAACGACCAGCTGTCCCAGCTCGCGGACGGCTCCGAGCAGGTCGCCGCGGGTGCCCGCAAGCTCGCCGACGCCGCCCCGCAGCTGGCGTCCGGCATCGCCCAGGCCGCCGACGGTGCCGACCAGCTCCACGAGGGGGCGACCGCGCTGAAGGACGGGGAGCAGTCCGCGCTCGACGGCGCCGTCGCGCTGAAGGACGGCGCGGCCGAGCTGGCCTCCGGCGTCGGCAAGCTCGCCGACGGGGCCGCCCAGCTGCACGACGGGCTGGAGTCCGGTATGGCGGGCGTCCCGGCGCTCGACGACGACACCCGCACCGCCACCGCGCAGACCATCGCTGATCCACTCGCGGTGCGGAACGTCGCCGAGAACGAGGCCGCCGACTACGGCGCCGGGCTCGCTCCCTTCTTCATGACGCTGGCCGCCTGGATCGGCGCTTACGTGCTGTTCCTGCTCCTGCAGCCGCTGTCGACCCGCGCGATCGCAGCGAACCAGCCGTCGTGGCGGGTGGCGCTGGGCGGCTGGCTGCCGGCGGCGCTGCTGGGGATGGTGCAGACCACCGTGCTCTACCTCGTGCTGATGCTCGGGCTCGGCATCGAGCCGGTGCACCCCGTGCTCACCCTGGGCCTGATGTGGCTCGCCTCGGCCTGCTTCACCGCCGTCGTCCACGGGCTCAACGCCCTGCTCGGCGCGACCGGTCAGTTCCTCGGTCTCGTGCTGATGGTGCTGCAGCTGGTCAGCGCGGGCGGCACGTTCCCGTGGCAGACGATCCCCGACCCGCTCTACCCGCTGCACTACGCGCTACCGATGAGCTACGTGATCGACGGGCTGCGCCAGCTGATGTACGGGGGCGAGCTGATGCGCGTCGCCGGCGACACCGGCGTGGTGCTGGTGTGGCTGGTCGCCGGGCTCGCCCTGGCCACGTACGCCGCACGGGCGCGACGCGTGTGGACCCCGGCGCAGGTCCGCCCCGAGCTGGTGCTGTGACCTGCGCGACGACGTGCGCGACCTGACGGATCGGTAAGGCAAGAAGATGGCAAGAAGCGCGCAAACCTTCCCCAAGAACGGTGGCCGTCCCGCCGGCGACCCCATAGCGTCGTGCTCATGGACTCCGGCCACGCGCCGTCGCGCACCACTCCCTGCGCCCGCCGGTACCGGGGCCCCTCCGGGGTGGGCCACACGCTGGTCGTCCTGTGCGCCTGGGCGCTGGCCGGACTCGTCACGCTCGCCGTCGCCGCCAAGACGAAGATCGGGCCGGTCGTCGTCGAGCTCACCCGCAGCCACGGGGTGCACGCCGGGGACGTCCTCGCCGCCGTCGTCATGTCGCTCTTCGCGATGACCGTGACGGTGCTCGTGATCGCGCACTTCTGGGCGGCCCGGCGCCGGGCGCGGCGGGCGCACCGGTACGCCGCGGTGGGGTACGGCACCCTCAGGTGCGACGCCCGCGCGCACGGACGCCAACAGGGCCCGGCCCGCGCGCACGACCACGACGGGCACGACCGGAGCCGGTACGCCTACCGCCGCTGACGCCCGGGGAGCTGCGGAACGAAGCGCCTGAGGGACGAGGGCACGAGCACCGGAGGAGCACCTCGACGACCCACCGGTCCGCGAGCCCGGTCGGTTGCGGAGCCGTCCTCGACGCGGGGAGCGCGTGAGCCGCGCTCGGCGACGGAGGGCCGGGCGCGATCAACGCTGCGGCTCTCCTGCCACTCGCCGTCCCTGCCCTCGGCCGACGACACCGTCGCCGCACCGATGAGTCCGGGCGGTCCGGCCGGTCCACCCTCGCGCACCGACCCGAGGAGGACCGTCGTGACCGCACCCCTGACCGATCCCGATCCCCGCTACGGCGAGCCGGGCGCCCCGCCGACCGAGTGGGCCGAGGCGGAGCGGATCCTGGCCACCGCCGAGCTGTACTGGATCTCCACCGTCCGCCCGGACGGCCGCCCGCACGTCACGCCGCTGCTCGCCGTCTGGGACGACGGCGCCCTGCACGTCTGCACGGGCGCCGCCGAGCGTAAGGCGCGCAACATCGCGGCCAACCCGCGGGTCGCGCTCACGACCGGCCGGAACGACCTGGTGGGCGGCACCGACGTGGTCGTCGAGTGCGTCGCCCACCGGGTCACCGATCCGGCCCGGCTGGCCGAGCTCGCCACCGCCTGGGAGAAGAAGTACGGCGCCGACTGGCACTTCGACGTCGGCGCTGAGGGCTTCACCGGGCCCGGCGGTGTGGCCTGGGTGTTCCGGCTCGACCCGACGACGGCGTTCGCCTTCGGCAAGGGCCCCTACCGCCAGACCCGCTACCGCTTCACCTAGCAGTCCCGGGAGCGGCCGGTCACTGGACGGCGGCCCGCAGCGCCTGGTCGGTCAGCGGGATCCGCTGTCCGTCCACGAGCACGGTCGGGGTGCCGTTCACCCCCGCCTTCGACGCCGCGTCGGTCGAGTTCTCCACCCAGCCGCGGTAGGTCCCGTCGGCGACGCACTGCTCGATCGAGTCGGGGGCACCGGCCTGGCGGGCCAGCTCGACCAGCCGCGAGTCCGGCAGGCCCGGACCGCCCTCCGGCGGCTGGTTCTCGAAGAGCAGCTTCGCGAACTGCGGATACACCCCGGCGTCGGCCGCGCACCCGGCCGCCGCCGCGGCCCGGGTCGAGTACTGCGTGGACGAGAGCCGGTCGAGGATCGCGATCGGGTGGTAGACGATCTTCGCCGTGCCCTCCGCGACGAGCTCGTCGAGCGTGGCACCCGACTGCACCTCGTAGGCGCGGCAGACCGGGCACAGGAAGTCCAGGTAGACGTCGATCGTGTGGCGTGCGGCGGGATCGCCGACGACGATCCCGCCCACGACGGTCCCGGCCGGCGCTGGTGCGGACTCGGCCGATCGCTGCGCGTACCAGACGCCGAACCCGACGGCACCGGCGAACAGCACGAGCACGAGGATCGCCGCGATCGTCGCCCCGGACGGTCCGCGGCGGCCGATCGTCTTGCGCATGTTCACCGTGCGCTGTGCAGCGCCCATTCCTCACTCCGTCCCGACGCCGACCGCGCGGCGCCCTCGTTCGTCCTCGACCGCACGGCCGGCCAGCCGCCCGTCGAGCGCGAACCGGCTCGCCGGTCGCCAGGCGAGCAGCAGCGCGACGAGCAGCAGCCCGCCGTCGCGGATCAACTCCCAGCCGTACTGCGGTTCCTCGTCGGCGGCGAGCAGGCCGCCGGACCCGAAGCATCCGCAGTCGATCCGCAGCCCGCGGGCCCACGCCGACGCGATCCCGATCACGAACGCCGCCATCAGCACCGCCGACGCGATCGCCGCCGGCCGCACGAAGATCCCCGCCACGAGCAGCAGCGCCAGCAGGACCTCCACCAGCGGCAGCGCCGCGCCGACGATCGGCACGACGGCCTCGGGCAGCAGGTCGTAGGCACGCACGGCCCGCACCGACGCGTCCAGATCGGTGACCTTCGCCAGGCCGGCCCACAGCCACACCCCGCCGAGCAGCAGGCGGGCGAGGGTCGCCAGAACACGGGTCATACCCTGTGGGTCGTGCGCGGAGCCCGTCCGGTTCCCGGGTCGCACCGATCTCACCCGTCCGGGGCGGTGGGCGTCGTAGGCTCTGCGGATGCCCCGCTCGACGTCCGCGGTGCGCCGGCTGGCGCTGTTGGTGGTCGCGATCGCGCTGTGCACGGGCGCGGGCTGGCAGCTGGGCAGGCTGGCCGAACCGGCGCTGCCCCCGCCCTCGTACGACCTCCCGGCCTCCGGCGGGCATCACCACTGATGGCGACGGTCACCGCGGCGGCTCCCGCGGACCGGGAGTGGACGCGCCTGGTCACCGTGATCGGGTTCGGCCTGCCCGTGCTCGTCCTCGCGGTCGTGCCGCCCCTGCAGTACCCGTACTGGCAGTGGACGGCGCTGGTGCTCACCACACCCGTCGCGACGTGGGGTGCGTGGCCGATCCACCGCGCCGCGCTGCGCGGGCTGCGCCGCGGCGACGCCGGCCCGGACGTGGTCACCGCGCTCGCGGTGGCCTGGGCGTACGGGTGGTCGCTGTGGGCGATGTTCTTCGCCGGTGCCGGGACCACCGAGCACACCCACCCGGTGGAGCTGCTGGCTCCGCGGGCGAGCGTGACCGCGCAGATCTACTTCGAGGTGGCCGTGGTCGTCGCGGGTGCGGGGCTGGCGCTGCGCCGGTACCTGCCCCGCGTCGAGCACCACGATCCCGGCGAGGCGTTCCCTCCGGCGCGCACCGCCCGCTGGGCCGGGCGCTGGTACGGGCCGGTGACGCTGTGCCTGACGGGCGCCGCCACCGGGTTCTGGTGCGGGGCGGAGCTGCCGACGGTGGCTGTGCCGGCCGGGCTCGCCGTGCTGGCGATCGCCGCTCCACTGGCGGTCACCGAGGCCGTCCCGGTCGCCGTGGCCGCGGGCCTGCGCCGCGCCGCCGCGACCGGCGTGGTCGTCGGGGAGGAAGCGGCACCGGCCGCGGCGGCGGTCGACACGATCGTCCTCGGGCGGGCGCTGCTGCACCGGCCGGTGGCCGTCACCGGGATCACGGTCGCCCGCGGCACCGCCGAGGGTGACGCGCTCGCCGTCGCCGCCGCGCTCGCCGGGCACTCCCCCGACGCCCGCATCTCCGCGCTGGCCGGCGCCGCCGCGTTCCCGCCGTCGGTGAGCGATCTCGCCGTCGACGCCGCGGGCAGCGTCCGCGCGACCACCGGCGCCCGGCACGTCGCGCTCGGCCCGCCCGCCGCGCTCGGCGTGGAGGTGCCCGACGCGCTGGGCACGCCCGATCTCGTCGTCGTGTGGGACGGGCAGGTGCGGGCCGGCTTCACCGTCGAGACGGGCCGCCATCCCGGCGCCGCGGCCGTCGTCGCCGAGCTGCGCAGGCTGGGACTGATCCCGGTGCTGCTGACCGCCGCGGACGAGGCGGATTCCCTGGCCGACGGGCTCGACGTCGACGTGGTGCTGCCCGCCGCCGGACCCGCCGCGAAGGTGGCGGTCGTGCGCCGGCTGCGGGCCGACGGGCACACCGTGGCGGTCGTCGCGGGCCCGGGGGCCGCGCACCTGGAGGCAGCCGATCTGCCGGTCGCCGTGGGCGCGCCGAGCGTCCGCGGCATCGGCCTGCCCGCCGGGGCGCCCGAGGCGCTGCCCGGCGCGCTGCGCCTCGCGCGGCGGATCACCGGGACCGCCGAGATCGGGCTGGCAGTGGCGCTCGGCGCAGCACTGGTGGGGCTGCCGGTGGCCGCGGCCGGCTTGATCCACCCGCTGCTGGCGGCCGTGGTGGGCCCTGGTGTCACCGCGGCCGTCGTGCTCAACGCGCTGCGGCTGCGCCGGTGAGCGCCCGGGAGGTGCGGATCAATCCCCGCAGATCAGCCGCAGTGGTCCTCGTGGTGGGCGTGCGCGTGCGCCTCGACCTGCAGCGTCGTGTGCACCACCCCGAACCGTTCCCGCAGCATCGCGCCGGCGTGGTCGAGCACGGACCCCTCGCCGCAGCCGGTGCGCGCCGCGGGCGTGACGACGACGTGCGCGGACATGGCGGGCCGCCGGTCGTTGATCGCCCAGACGTGCAGGTCGTGCACCCCGGCGACGCCGGGCACGGCGAGCAGCGCGGCCTTCACCTCGGCCACGTCGATGTGCCGGGGCGCGCCCTCCAGCAGCACGTGCCAGACCTCGCGCAGCAGCGTGACCGCGCGCGGCAGGATCAGCGCGGCGATGAGCAGCGACGCGACCGTGTCGGCGTAGGGCCAGCCGGTCGTCATCAGCACGACCGCGGCGAGGATGACGCCGACCGAACCGAGCGCGTCGCCGAGGACGTGCAGCGCTGCGCCGCGCAGGTTCATGTTGCGCCGGTCGCCGCCGGCGAGGACGACCAGCGAGATCACGTTGCCGACCAGGCCCAGTGCACCGATGAGCAGCATCGGCAGGCCGGGCACCTCGGCGGGTTCGACGAGGCGGCCGACGCCCTCGGCCACCACCCACACCACGACGACGACGAGGGCGAGCGCGTTGAGACCGGCGACGAGCACCTCGACGCGGCCGAGTCCGTAGGTGCGCTCCATGCTCGCCGGCCGTCCCGCGAGCGCGGCGGCGATCAGCGCGGCGACGAGCGCACCGGCGTCCGTGAGCAGGTGGCCCAGGTCGGCGAGCAGGGCCAGCGAGCCGGTGAGCGCGGCGCCGATCGCGCCCAGCACCGTGGCGGCAACGGTGACCGCCAGCGCGACGGCGAGTCGTCGCCGATCACCGCCGGCGTGTCCGTGTCCGTGCCCGTGGCCCATGCCGCCACTAAAACATGCATGAGTGCGCATGTCTAGCTGAGGGTGCCCTAACCCTCCGGTGGGAGGGTTTCGCCCGTGCCTCCCGGGGAACCCGGCACGACATGGGACTCGACGACAAGATCCGCAACAAGGCCGAGGAGATCAAGGGCGAGGCCAAGGAGGGCTACGGCAAGGCGGCCGGCGACCCGGCGTACGAGGCCGAGGGCAAGGGCGATCAGGCCGAAGCCAACCTCAAGCAGGCCGGGGAGAAGCTGAAGGACACCGTGAAGTCCGTGCTGGGCCGCGGCAAGACCTGAGACGAGACCTGATCAGCCGGAGCCGGCCGGGCTCCGACCCTCTCGACGAACGGCACTCTCGTCAGCGATGGTGCTGACGAGAGTGCCGTTCGTCAGCTCTCCCGGCGCGCACATCGGGCGAGTGGTCGGGCCGGGGGGGCTCACAGGCCGAGCGCCAGCACCCCGATCGCTGCTCCCGCCGCCACGACCGCGGCCGCACCGATTCCCCGCCCCGGCGTACCGCGTTCCTGCCCCGGCCCCGCCTCGCGTCGGCGCCGGGCGACGAACAGCCCCGCCCCGACGAGCGCGATCCCCAGCACGAGCAGCACGAACGCCACGGCGAGCGCGTCGGGGAACCAGTCGGCCACCACCCGCGGCACGACGATCAGCGTCGCCACCGCGCCGACGCCGAGCAGCACCAGGTCCCGCTCCAGCACCCCGCCGACGACGAGCAGCGCCGCGGAGGCGATCGCGAGGGTCGCGCCCCAGCCGCTGTCGGCGACGACCGTGGCGCCGACGATCACCGGCACCGACCCGCACACGTAGGCCGCGGCGCGCGGTCCCACGACCCGGCCCCAGCCGAGCAGCATCCAGGCCAGGCCGACGCCCCACACCGCGAGCCACGGCGGCTCCCCGGCCTCGCCGGGCAGCAGCGCCGCGGCGGCCGCGACGGCGACCACGACCGCGACGATGAACGCCGCGTGCAGCGGGATCGCCCGGTGGAGGCGCCAGAGGACGGCGGCGTAGACCGCAGCGCCGCCCGCCGCCAGCAGGGCGACGACCTCGCCGTCGAGGTCCAGCACCTCGTCGGCGAACAGCCCGACCGCCCCGGACAGCGCCGCCACCGACAGCAGCCACACCACCGCGCGCAGCCGGCCGGACGCCCCGATGTGCGGCGACGGCGCCAGGAGGCCCGCGACGAGCAGCACGACCGCCGCGCCGGCCGCCACGGCCAGCCGACCACCGGTGCCCAGCTCGTCCCAGAACCGGCCGGTGAGCGTGATCACGGCGACCAGCACCAGTATCCCGCCCACGTAGCCGAGCGCCTCGGCGAGCAGGGACGAGCGCGGCGGGGCGGGCCGGGCGGCCTCGGCGGCGCGGATCGCCTCGGCCTGGGCCGGTTCGATGAGGCCGGCCGCCACCCAGCGGTCGAGCGCGTCGTCGAGCGACGAGGGATTCGCCATCCCCGGACCGTATCGGGCGGGCTCGCGCGTCAGCGCTTGACCGCTCGGGTGAAGTTCTCCGGGACGATGATGTCGTCGGGCACCAGCTCGTGGATGGACGAACGGCCCAGCCCGAGCAGCGCCTCGTCGATGCCGCTGCGCAGGATCTGCAGCACGTTCGACACGCCCGCCTCCCCGTTGGCGGCCATGCCCCACAGGTACGCGCGGCCGATCATGACCGCCCGCGCACCGAGGGCGAGCGCCTTCACGACGTCGCTGCCCCGGCGGATGCCGCCGTCGAGCAGGATCTCGACCTGGTCGCCGACCGCGTCGGCGATCGCCGGGAGCGCCCGGATCGACGCCGGCGTGCCGTCGAGGTTGTTGCCGCCGTGGTTGGACACCGAGATCGCGGTGGCCCCGATGTCGACGGCGCGGCGCGCGTCGTCGGGGTGCATGATCCCCTTCACGGCGAACGGGCCGCCCCACTGCTCGCGCAGCCAGCGGATGTCCTCCCAGGTCGGCAGCGGGGTGGTCATCCACTGGTAGTAGGCGCCGAAGAAGGTGGGCGCCTCCTCACCGGGGCCGGCCAGGTTCGGGGTGGTCAGGTCGGGCAGCTTGCCGCTGCGCACCCAGTCCAGCAGGTACTTCGGTCGGGTGATGCCCTCGGGGGCGAACTTCAGCAGCGCCTTGAGGTCGAGCTTCTCCGGGATGTAGGGGCTGCCCCAGTCGCGGCGGGTGGCGAACGTCCAGTCCAGGGTGATGATCAGCCCCTTCGCGCCGGCGGCGCGGGCCCGCTCGGCGCGCTGCAGGATCGCGTCGCGCCCGCCGACCCAGTACGTCTGGAAGAACAGCTTCGGGTTGGCCGCGGCGACCTCCTCCACGGGCTTCGACGCGAACGACGACAGCCCCATCGCGGTGCCGGCCGCGGCGGCGGCGCGAGCCACCGCGACCTCGCCCTCGGGGTGCACGGCCTGCACGCCCGTCGGGGAGATCAGCACCGGCATGGAGATCTCCTGCCCCATGACCGTGGTCGCCTGGTTCCGCTCGGCCGGCAGGTCGGCGATGTGCGGGCGGAAACCGAGCTCGTCGAAGGCGCGGACGTTGTCGTTCATCGTCACGCCTCGTTCCGAGCCGGCGACCAGCGCCATGTAGACCGACCGCGGCAGGCGCTTCTTCGCCCGCCGCTGGGCCTCGGCGACCGTCTCGAACCACTCCTTCGTGCTGGCCATCGCCAGGACCTCCCGTGTGCGGTGCGGGTGCGCGAGCGCGCGTTCCGGCCGGAGCCTAGTGCCCGGACGGGCACTGGTGCGCCAATTATGGCACCAAGTGCCCAAATGTAGGGGAGGCCGCCCCGCCGGTCGTACAGGGTGGCCCGGCCCACATCGCCGCAGGCGCGTCGAGAACGGAGCTGCGGTGATCAACGAGGCGATCCGATCACAGCAACCTCGTTCTCGACGGAAATCTGGTTGCCCGGCCGGCACCGCCGCCCGTACCGTCCCGATCGTGCTCTTCAGCTGACGCCGCCACCACCTCTGCCGACGTCCCTTCAGCGCTGGAGCACGCCCATGCCATCCACGGCGGTCGTCTGCCGCGATCTCTCCTTCTCCTGGCCCGACGGCACGGTCGTCCTCGACGGCCTCGATCTCGCCCTCGACGGCGGCCGCACCGGCCTCGTCGGCGCCAACGGCAGCGGGAAGTCCACGCTGCTCCGGCTCATCGCCGGTGAGCTGACGCCGGCCGGCGGCGAGATCAGCGTCGCGGGCGGCGTCGGGTACCTGCCGCAGACCGTCACCCTCGACACCGGCGCCAGCGTGGCCGACCTGCTCGGCATCTCCGAGCGACTGGCCGCGATCGCCGCCGTCGAGGCCGGTGACGCGTCGGCCGAGAACCTCGCCGTCGTCGACGACGACTGGCTGGTCGAGGAGCGGGCGCGCGCCGTGCTCGACCGGCTCGGTCTGCCGGTCGGGCTCGACCGCAGCGTCGGCACGCTCTCCGGCGGCGAGGCCGTGCTCGCGGCGCTGGCCGGGCTGCTCGTCGATCCACCGGAGATCACCCTGCTCGACGAGCCCACCAACAACCTCGACGAACCCGCCCGGGAACGACTCCACGCGGCGGTGGACAACTGGCCCGGCACGCTGGTCGTCGTCTCGCACGACCGCGAGCTGCTCGAGCACGTCGACCGGATCGTCGAGCTGCGCGCCGGCGCAGCCCGCACCTTCACCGGCACGTTCCGCGACTACACCGCCGCGCTCGAGGCCGAGCAGGAGGCGGCCCGGCGGATGCTGCGGGTGGCCGAGGCCGACCTGGCGCGCGAGAAGCGGCAGCGCGCCGCAGCGGAGATCGCCCTCGCCCGCCGCAAGCGCTACGCCGACAAAGCCTTCGCCAACAAGCGCATGCCGAAGGTGGTCATGAACCTGCGCCGCGCCGAGGCTCAGGTCTCGGCCGGCAAGTACCGCAACCTGCACGACGCCCGGCTGGACGAGGCCCGCGCGGCGCTCGCCGAGGCGGAGGCCGCCGTCCGCGACGACGACCGCATCCGCATCGATCTACCGGCCACCGCGGTGCCCGCCGGGCGGATCGTGGCCGATCTGGCCGGGTTCACCGTGCGCGGGCCGGAGCGGATCGGCGTCGTGGGCCGCAACGGCGCGGGCAAGACGACGCTGCTGCGCGCGATCCACGCGGCCGCCGCCGTCCCGGTCGGGTACCTGCCGCAGCGGCTCGACGTGCTCGACGACGACCGCTCGGTGCTGGACAACGTCCGCGCCGCCGCCCCCACCGCCACACCGCAGCACGTGCGGGCGCAGCTGGCGCGCTTCCTCGTCCGCGGCGCGGACGTCGACCGCCCGGCCGGAACGCTGTCCGGCGGCGAGCGGTTCCGGGTGTGCCTCGCCCGGCTGCTGCTCGCCGACCCGGCACCGCAGCTGCTGCTGCTCGACGAGCCGACGAACAACCTCGACCTCGACAGCGTCGCCCAACTCGTCGCCGCGCTCTCCGGCTACCGGGGTGCGCTCGTCGTGGCGACGCACGACCGGCACCTGTTGGCCGACATCGGGGTGGACCGCGTGCACCGGGTCGAGCGTCCGTGACGGGAGCGACGTCGGTGGCGCCCCCGCCACGGGTCCGGCGAGCGGGCCGCCGGAGGTCAGCGCGGCTTGCGCCGCAGACGCAGCGACACGACGTGCCACCGGCACGCCGCCGATGCCGGGTCGGCCGCGATCCGCGCGGCGAGACCGCCGTAGAAGGCCTCGAGGATCTCCGTGCGCTGCTGGTCGGTCCGGTCCGGGTCCAGCCAGCGGAAGAACGGCCGCTCGGTGACCGCGCGTACGAACGGCAGGTAGCGCTCGGCGAAGGCCGCCCCGTCGGCGGTACCGCCGTAGGTCTCGGCGTCGTCGGTGTGGGACAGCTCGGTCGCGAGCAGGTCGAACCCGCACTCCGCCACCGGCGCCGTCCACTCGGCGGGCGTTCGGTTGTAGGTGGGGTAGACGATCCGCTCCGACTCCTGCGGCCGCAGGGTGCCGGCCGCGACGAGGGCGGCCAGCTCCTCGTCGATCATCGTGAACAGGCCCTCGGCGCCCGATGTCCCGTCGGGCCGCGACGCGCCGGCCACGATCACCAACTCGCCACCGTCGACGAGCTCGCGGGCGCGCTCGGCGAGGAACAGCCGCCAGTCCTGCTCGGCACGCGCGCGGAACGGCTCCACCTGCTCCGCGCTCATCAGGTTCGGGTAGGTGCGGCCGGGCACCCCCGCCGGGGACTCGCTGAGCCAGTGCAGGGTGATCGCGCTCCAGCCGAGGTGCAGCCGCCGATCGGGGAACAGCGGCCCGTACAGCGTCCGACCGACGACGTACGGGTAGACGCCGGTGCGCCCGGCCGGGTACCCGTCAGGGCTCTCGAGCAGGGCGAACAGCGGGCCGAAGTCGTTCTCCGGCAGGTCGGTGTGGGCCACCTCGACGGGGACGGCGCCGTTCCGGGCCCGGATCGCGTCGACGGCGGCGGCCATCGGGGCCATCTCGTTCGCGCCGCCCGCGCACCCGAAGTCCCCGATCAGCAGCGGGGTGGGTGCCTCGGGGAGCGGGACGGCGGTCGCGGCCTCGACGAGCCAGGCGTCCGCGGCCCGCGCCGCGGCCCGCTGCGGTTGGGAGTGGCGGCTGTAGAAGCCTCCGCCCAGCATCACGCTCTCCGGTACGGCACCCACGGGCGGGACCGTAGCGCCGGTCACCGCCCCTGCCGATTACGATCCGGTCACGGTCGTTGCAGCGTCACGCACCGCTTTCCCCACCGCCGGTGATCACGCCCAGCCGGGCCGCACCAACCCGCTCTCGTAGGCCAGCACCACCAGCTGCGCGCGGTCCCGCACACCCAGCTTCACCATCGCTCGGCTGACGTGCGTCTTCGCCGTCGCGGGGCTGACGAACAACTGCTCGGCGATCTCGTCGTTGCTCCGGCCCGCCGCGACGTGGGTCACGACCTCCCGCTCCCGCTCGGTGAGCGTCTCCATGAGCGCGACCAGCTTCCGGTCCGGCCGCGCGGTGCGGGTCCGCGCGGCGAACTCCTCGATGAGCGTGCGGGTGACCGCGGGCGCGAGCAGCGCGTCGCCGCGCTGCACCACGCGGATGGCGTGCACCAGCTCAGCGGGCTCGATGTCCTTCACCAGGAACCCGCTCGCCCCGAACCGGATCGCGTCGAACACGTAGGCGTCCTCTGTGAACGTGGTCAGCACGACCACCTTCACATCGGCGAGCACGGGATCGGCGGCGATCTCGCGGGTGGCGGTGAGCCCGTCGGTGCCGGGCATGCGGATGTCCATGAGCACGACGTCGGGCCGGTGCTCGCGGGCCAGCCGCACCGCGGCGGCCCCGTCCTCGGCCTCGGCGACGACCCGCATGTCCGGCTGCGGGGCCAGCAGTGCCCGGAACCCGGCCCGCACCAGGGCCTGGTCGTCGGCGAGCAGCACCCCGATCACGCCTCGTCCCCCTCCCGACGGGCAGCGTGGCCCGCACCCGGAACCCGCGCCCCGGCAGCGGACCGGCCTCCATCGAACCACCGAGCGCGTTCGCCCGCTCCCGCATGCCCGCGATGCCGCTCCCGCCGGTCTCCCCCGCCGCCGCGCCCGCGCCGTCGTCGTCGATCTGCACGACCAGCGCGTCCTCGGCGTAGGTGAGCCGCACCCGGGCGGTGGTGGCCGGCCCGGCGTGGCGGCGCACGTTGGTCAGCGCCTCCTGCACGATCCGGTACGCCGCGAGGTCGACGCTCGGCGGCACCGGCCGCTCCTCCCCCGCCACGATCAGCTCGACGGGCAGCCCGGCCGCGCGGACCTCACCGATCAGCGCATCGAGCCGATCGATGCCGGGCACCGGATGGTGCGGCGGCGGTTCGTCCACCGCGCGCAGCACGCCGAGGGTGGCCCGCATCTCCCGCAGCAGCTCCTTGCTCGACTGCTTGATCGCCGCGAGCGCGGTGCGAGCCTGCTCGGGATCCTCGTCGAGCAGGTAGAGCGCCACCCCGGCCTGCACGTTGATCAGCGACACGTGGTGGCCGAGCACGTCGTGCAGCTCCTGCGCGATGCGCAACCGCTCCTGCACGCCGCGGTGCCGCTCGGCCTCCGCGGCCGCGGCGGCGGCGTGCGCGGCGCGCTCCCGGCGCGCGCGGATCCCCTCGCTCGCGGCGATCACGGCGGTCAACACGGCCAGCCAGAACGCCGCGCCCGACCCCACTGCGCCCGACCACGAGGAATCCCCGCCGGTGCGGACCAGGTGGTACCCGACGAGCACGATGTACGTCCCGCCGACGATCGGGTAGACGACCCGGCGATGCCCGGCCAGCACCGCGGACACCAGTCCGACGAACAGCGGCAGCAGCACCGGCCCGTAGGCGTAGCCGAGCAGGAACCACGCGACGGTCGCCGCCGCGATCACCCCGAGGGCCACCCGCCGGTCGGCCGCCCGGAACACCAGCGCCACCGGGCCGACGAGGAGCAGCAGCACACCCACCGTGTCGAGGGGCCGGAACCCGGCGAAGCGCGCGGAGGCGAACACCGAGCCGGCGACGGTCACGATCCCGACCACCGCCGGCAGCACGACGGTCGGGAGCAGCCCCTCCCACCAGGGCGGTCGCCGGATCTGCACGAGTGCCACCGTAGGGGCGGGCCCGCCGTCCAGCGTCCCGCGCAGGGCGCAGATGCACCTACCGCGCCGGACGTACGCCGGGCCGCAGGGGTGTCGCCCCGCAGCCGACGCCCGAGAACGCCCGAGCACGGAGCATGGCGGCATGAACGCAGAACCCGTGAACACCGAGCAGGTCAACACCGAGCACGTGAACACCGCACCCGGGAACACCGAACAGCGGGTCCGCATCGGCGACGCCGAGCGCGAGCAGGCCGCGGCCCGGCTGCGGGAAGCCGTCGGGGCCGGATACCTCACGGTCGGCGAGGCCGACGAGCGGCTCGCGGCCGCCTACGCCGCGACCACCCGGGCCGAGCTGGACCGGCTCACCGCGGACCTCCCCGCGCCGGCGTCCACGACGGTCCCGCTCGGTCCCGGGGGGCTCACTCCGGCCGCCCGGCGGAGGCTGGCGATCCACGCCGCGATCATCGGAGTGCTCCTCGCGGGCGTCGCCGTGCGGTGGGTGCTCGTCGGCGGGCCGTTCTTCTGGCCGATCGGACCGCTCGTGTTCCTGCTCGGCACACTGGCCCTGCACTACGCGCTGGCGCGCCGCCCCACGTGGTCGGAGCTGGCCCAGTCCGCCAGCCGGGGAACGACCGCCGCGTAGAGATCGGGATCGAGGCCCATGCCGGTGTGGGTGGAGGAGATCTCGACGCACTCGGCGTGCGGATCGCACGACGACCGCCAGGCGACCACCCCGTCGGCCTTGGAGTACAGCGACAGCGCCGGCACGTCGACGGGGCGTTCCAATGCCGCCGCGGCGGTGTCGTGGCAGTCGCCGGTGAGGCAGTCGGCGTCGAGCACGGGCAGGCCCAGCGCGGCGGCGCGCGGCAGCCAGCGGGCCAGCCGGGCGGCCATGCCGTTCAGCTCCAGCGGCGGCACCACGGGGCTGCCGAACATCACCAGCCCGCGCAGCAGGTCGGGACGGCGCGCCGCGAGGAGCCGGCCGAGCTGGCCGCCGCGGCTGTGGCCCAGCACGACGACGGGTCCGCCGGTGGCCCCGACGTGCCGCTCGACGACGGCCTCGAGGTGGCCGACCAGCTGCGAGGTGCAGCCGATCACCCCGGCCAGGCCCGCGCCGGCCGGGCGGTACCCCCAGCGCTGCAGCCAGCGGTGCATCACGGCCATGCTCGCGTCGATGCCGCCGAGGCCGGGCACGACGACCGCGCCCGTGCCGCGGCCGACGTCGTGCGCGGCCCGCCACACAGGGTGGGCGAGGAGGGTCCGCCGGCCGATCCCGGCCACCGGGGCCAGCATCCGCACCCGGTCGTGCGCCGCCGCGGGCACGCGCGACAGCGCGGACAGCAGCGGGAAACCGGCGGCCGTCGTCTCGTCGGCGGTCATGGCTCACCGTCCCGGTAGGGAACCGGGATGCCGCCCCGGTTCGGTCACAGTGGACGTACCCGGCCGGGCGGTGGGGAAACCAGCGCGTCGGGGTGCAGCGCCCAGGCGAGCGCCTCGATGCCGTCGACCAGCCGCGGACCCGCGCGGACGACGTAGGAAGCGGAGTCGATCGCGACGATCCGCCGCCCCGGCAGCCGCTCCCGCACCGTCGCCGCCTGCGCGACGGCGGCGTCGAGGCCGTACCCGCACGGCGCCACCACGATGACGTCGGCCGGAGCGGCAGCCAGCTCGTCCCACGTCGTGGCCGCGGACCGGCCGCCCTCGGCACCGAGGACCGGCTCGCCGCCGGCGCGGCGCACGAGCTCGGGCACCCAGTGGCCGGCGAGGAACGGCGGATCGGTCCACTCCAGCACGAGCACCCGCGGCCGGGCCCGGTCGGCGACGGTGCGCTCGATCGCCGCCAGGCGCCGCTCCAGATCGGCGACGAGCCGCTCCCCCGCTGCGGGCCGCCCGGCGCGCCGGGCGATCTCGGCGATGCCGGCGAGCACCTCGGGCACCGTGTGCGGGTCGTGCTGCACGACGTCGGCGGTGCAGCCGATCGCGGCCAACGCGTCGGTGACGGTGGCGGCGGGCAGCGCGCAGATGCGGCACAGGTCCTGGGTGAGGATCAGCTCGGGCCGCAGCCGGGCCAGCGCAGCGGTGTCCAGCTCGTACATCGGCAGGCCGCGGGCGGCGCGGTCGCGCACCACCGCGTCGATGCCCGCGGGATCCAGGCCCGGCGGCAGCGCGGTGTCGACGACGACCGCGGCCCGCTCGCGGATCCCGGCGGGTTCGTCGCACTCGAAGGTGACGGCGACCAGCTCGTCCGCCAGGCCCAGGGCACCGACGATCTCGGTGGTGGCCGGCAGGAGCGACGCGATGCGCACGCCGCCGAGGGTAGGCGAGCTCAGCCGAGCGGGCCCAGGGTGAGCACCCCGATGACGAACAGCACCACGGTCACCAGGAACAGCAGGGACACGATCGGCCCGGCCCACGTGGTGGAGACCAGGGGCGGCGCCGCGTTGCCGGTGCGCCCGTCGTCCGAGGAGG
Source organism: Pseudonocardia thermophila (assembly GCF_900142365.1). Taxonomy (GTDB): domain Bacteria; phylum Actinomycetota; class Actinomycetes; order Mycobacteriales; family Pseudonocardiaceae; genus Pseudonocardia; species Pseudonocardia thermophila. The sequence goes on from NZ_FRAP01000024.1 coordinate 86,591, forward strand.
GGGACCCGGGGGTGACGGCGCTCATACCCTTCTGTTCGCCGGTCAAGCCAGGACCGTTACCGGATCGTCGCCCGATCGTCGGCGCGGCATGCTTGTCGGATGCCGGAGATCGTGTGTGTGCGAGGCGACATCACCGAGGCCGTCGTCGACGCCGTGGTCAACGCCGCCAACTCCAGCCTCCTCGGCGGAGGGGGCGTCGACGGCGCGATCCACCGCCGCGGCGGACCGGAGATCCTGGCCGCCTGCAAGGAGCTGCGCGCCGGCCCGTACAAGGCCGGGCTGCCGACCGGGCAGGCCGTGGCCACCACCGCCGGCCGGCTCCCGGCGCGCTGGGTGATCCACACCGTCGGCCCCGTGTACTCCCGTCAGGAGGACCGCTCTCACCTGCTGGCCTCCTGCTACCGCGAGTCGCTGCGGGTGGCCGACGAGCTCGGCGCGGCCACGGTCGCGTTCCCCGCGGTCTCGGCCGGGGTCTACGGCTGGCCGATGGACGACGCGGCCCGCATCGCCGTCACCGCGGTGCGGGACACGCCGACGTCGGTGAGCGAGGTCCGGTTCGTGCTGTTCACCGACGACGCGCTGGCCGCGTTCACCGCGGTCGCGGGCTGACCGGGTGCCGCCCGATGAGGCGGGGTGGGGAAACCCCCACCCCGCTGAGGGGTCTCCCGGAGAGCGGGGAACGCCGGTAACCGGCAAGCTCAGGGCATGACGATCGCGCACGCCCCGCCCCGCTCCCTCGCCCCGGCCCGGCCCGCACTGGCCGGATTCGCCGTCGCGGGGGCCATCCTCGTGGCGCTCGACGTGCGCAGCCCGGCCATGGTGCTCACCCAGACGATCAGCACGCACGCCACGACGGCGGCCCGGCTCGCGTTCGTGGTCGCGCTGCTCGCGAGCTGCGCGGGGGTGGCCGTCGCGCTCGGCCGGGCGTGGCGTCAGGTGACCGCCGGACGCGCCACCGACCTGCTGCTCCTGTCCCTCTGGCCGGTCGGGATGGGCATCGCGTCGTTCTTCGACCAGAACACGCAGTCGTGGACGGGCACGGTGCACAACGTGGCCGTCGGAGCCGCGATCGTCGGGGTCCACCTGGCCGCGCTGCGCACCCGGAACCGGCCGCTGATGGCGCTCACCGCGGTGGGCGCCGCCACCATGGCCGGCCTGCTGGTGCTGATCGGGTTGCACGTGCTCGGCGTGCCGGACGTGCCCGTCGGGGTCGTCGAGCGGGTGCTGGTGGTGATCTGCGTGGTGCTGGTGGTGGCCACGCTGAAGGTCCGCCGGTCCCCGCAGGCGGCTGATCAGCTCCCGGCGATGTTCACCATCCAGGAGACCCCGAACCGGTCGGTGAACATCCCGAAGGTGTCGCCCCACGGCGCCTTCTCCAGCGGGACGACGATCGACCCACCGGCCGACAGCCCGTCCCAGAAGCGGCGCAGCTGATCCTCGTCGTCACCGGACAGGGAGACCGTGCCGTTCGGCGAGATCTCCATCGAGGCGGGGACGTCGGCAGCCATCAGTGTGAGGTCCGGCCCCGCCAGGATCTGCGCGTGCATCACCTTGTGCTGCTCGTCCTCGCCCAGGCCCATGCCACCCGCCTCGGCGAACGTGGTGATCGTGAGCTCGCCGCCGAGCACGGAGTGGTAGAACTCCATGGCCTCCTTCGCCTGGTCGCGGAAGTTCAGGTACGGGTTCAGCCTCGTCGCCATGCCGGCGCAGAGTAGACCCGGTGCCGACGGACCGCAGACCCTGGCCAGAGGTCCTGGCCGATCACCGGCAGCTCCCGGGGAACGAGGGCGCGAGCAACCGGAGGGGCCACGTCACCGGCTCGAGGGCGCGCGAGCCGGAGCACCGCAGGCACCGACCGTCAATCCAGGTTCCCGCGCTTCGCCTGCTCGCGCTCGATCGCCTCGAAGAGGGCCTTGAAGTTGCCCTTGCCGAACCCGAGCGAGCCGTGCCGTTCGATGAGCTCGAAGAACACGGTGGGTCGGTCGCCGAGGGGCTTGGTGAAGATCTGCAGGAGGTAGCCGTCCTCGTCGCGGTCGACGAGGATGCCGCGCTTCTGCAGCTCCTCGATCGGCACCCGGACCGCACCGATGCGGGCGCGCAGCTCGGGGTCCTCGTAGTAGGCGTCCGGCGTGGCGAGGAACTCCACACCGCGGGCGCGCAGGGCGTCGACGGCCGCGACGATGTCGTTCGTGGCGAGCGCGAGGTGCTGCACGCCGGGCCCGCAGTAGAAGTCGAGGTACTCGTCGATCTGGGAGCGCTTCCGGCCGGCGGCGGGCTCGTTGAGCGGGAACTTGACGCGGTGGTTGCCGCTCGCGACGACCTTGCTCATCAGCGCGGAGTACTCGGTGGCGATGTCGTCGCCGACGAACTCGGCCATGTTCGTGAAGCCCATGACCCGGCGGTAGAACTCCACCCACTCGTCCATGCGGCCCAGCTCGACGTTGCCGACGACGTGGTCGAGCGCCTGGAACAGCCGCTTCGGGCGGCCGAGGACGGACCGCCGCTCGACGTAGCCGGGCAGGTAGGGGCCGCTGTAGCGGGAGCGGTCGACGAGGGTGTGGCGGGTGTCGCCGTACGCGGCGAGGGCGGCCACGCGCACGGTGCCGTGCTCGTCGGTGAGATCGTGCGGTTCCTCCAGCACGACGGCCCCGTTCGCGCGGGCGTGGGCGATGCAGCGGTCGACGTCGGGCACCTCGAGCGCGACGTCGGCGACGCCGTCACCGTGGCGGCGATGGTGGTCGAGCAGCGGGCTGGCGGGATCCACGCCGCCCTTGACGACGAACCGGACGGCGCCTGAGCGCAGCACATAGGCGTGGTGGTCGCGGTTGCCGGTCTCGGGGCCGGAGTAGGCGACGAGCTCCATGCCGTAGACGAGCTGGAACATCTGCGCGGTCTGGGTCGCGTTGCCGACGATCCACATGACGGCGTCCCAGCCGACCACCGGGAACGGGTCGGCGGTGGGGTCGTGCTCCACGAGCCCCACGAGCTGTCGCAGCTGGTCGACGTCCAGCTCGGCGAGGCGTTCCTGACTGGTGAGGGTCTGCTCGATGCTCACGGGAACCTCCTCGGACACGTGATGCGGTGCAGGAAGGACACCTCTCTGCCTAGTTGGTCCGCAACAGAGGCACGGAGTGCTGATCGAACTGACCAGCTCACCGCGTGCTCGCGCAGCTGAGCTCGACAGTCTGCCTAGTTCGTGCGCACCGTCGCTGTTTGCACCACGACGGCACATCCGGCGAGGGAGGAGCCGGACCCGGTCGGCACATCCGGCGAGGGACGAGCCGGACCCGGTCGGCACATCCGGCGAGGGACGAGCCGGACCCGGTCGGCACATCCGGCGAGGGACGAGCCGGACCCGGTCGGCACATCCGGCGAGGGACGAGCCGGACCCGGTCGGCACATCCGGCGAGGGACGAGCCGGACCCGGTCGGCACAGTGCCGTTCGTCGAGCTTCCGCCCCTCCAGACGGAGCTGCCCGAGGGGAGAGTGGACCCGACCGCGCCCCGTCCAGCGGGCATAGGCTGCGGGCATCCCCCGCCACCGGACGAAGGAGTCGTCGATGACGTCGTTCAGCCCCGAGACCACCGCGTCCGTCGCGTTCGCCCGTCAGCACTCGATCGGTGATCTGCTGCGGCGCACGGCGCGTCGGTGTCCGGACAAGCTCGCGGTGGTCGACGGGGATCGGCGGGTCAGCTACGCGGAGTTCGACGCGGCGGTGAACCGGTGCGCGAACAACCTCGCCGCGGCCGGGCTGGTCAAGGGGGACCGGGTGGCGCTGCTGTCGCACAACTGCTGGCAGTTCGCCGTGCTCGCGTTCGCCACCGCGCGGCTGGGGGTGGTGTTGGTGCCGGTCAACTTCATGCTCAACGCCAGCGAGATCGCGTTCATCCTCGACCACAGCGGCGCCAGCACGTTCATCGCCGAGGATCTGCTGGTCACCACCGCCGAGCAGGCCATCGCCGAGACCGGCCGGGAGTTTCGGCGGGCGGTGATCCGGCTGGCCGGCACACCGGCACCGACCGGCTGGACCGACCTGGACACCTGGATCGACACCGGCGACGCCACCGAACCCGCCGTGGCGGTGGCCGACGACGACCCGCTGCGGTTGATGTACACCTCCGGCACCGAATCCCGCCCCAAAGGGGTGATGCTGACCTCGCGGTCGCTGATCGCCCAGTACGTGTCCTGCATCGTCGACGGCGGCATGAGCGCGGACGACATCGAGATCCACTCCCTGCCGATGTACCACTGCGCCCAGCTGGACTGCTTCTTCAGCGTCGACGTCTACCTGGGCGCGACCAGCATCATCCTGCCCAGCCCCGATCCCGCCCGGCTGCTGGAGACCATCGAGCGGGAACGGGTGACCAAGCTGTTCTGCCCACCCACCGTGTGGATCTCCCTGCTGCGGCACCCGGAGTTCGACACCCGCGACCTGTCCAGCCTGCGCAAGGGCTACTACGGCGCCTCCCCCATGCCGGTCGAGGTGCTCAAAGAACTCCAGCAGCGGCTGCCCGACGTGGCGCTGTGGAACTTCTACGGCCAGACCGAGATGGCCCCGGTCGCCACCATCCTGCAACCCCACGACCAACTCGCCCACGCCGGCTCCGCCGGCCGGCCCGCCCTCAACGTCGAAACCCGCGTCGTCGACGACGAGGGCAACGACGTCGCCCCGGGCGAGGTCGGCGAGATCGTGCACCGCTCCCCGCACGCCATGGCCGGCTACTACAACGACGAGGACAAGACCGCCGCCGCCTTCACCGGCGGCTGGTTCCACTCCGGCGACCTCGGCGTGATCGACGCCGACGGCTACCTGTCCGTGGTCGACCGCAAGAAGGACATGATCAAGACCGGCGGCGAGAACGTCGCCTCCCGCGAGGTCGAAGAAGCCCTCTACCAACTCGACGGCGTCGCCGAAGTCGCCGTGTTCGGCGTCCCCCACCCTCACTGGATCGAAGCCGTCACGGCCGTCATCGTCCCCAAACCCGGCGTCACCTTGACCAAAGACCACGTCGACGCCCACGCCCGCCGCGTCCTGGCCGGCTACAAACGCCCCAAGTACATCGTGTTCGCCGACACCCTGCCCAAGAACCCCAGCGGCAAGATCCTCAAGAAGGACCTCCGCACCCAGCACGCGAAGCTCGCCGAGCAGGAGTGACGGGCGCCGGGCCCGCCGTTCTCACGCGAGGGCGGTGAGCCCGGCGACGACGTCGTCGGGCAGTGCCACGTCGCGCACGGCGGTGTTCTCCTCGAGGTGCGCCAGCCGCGAGGTGCCCGGGATGAGCAGCACGTTCGGCGCAACCGCGAGCGTCCAGGCGAGCACCACCTGCGCCGGGGTGCGGCCGAGCCGCTCCGCCGCCGCGTGGACCGCGTCGTTGCTCAGCACGGGGTTCTGCGTGTGGAAGCCCGAGCCCAGCGGGAAGAACGGCACGAACGCGATGCCCGCCGCTGTGCACTCCTCCAGCACGGCGGCGCAGCTGCGGTCGAGGACGTTGTAGGGGTTCTGCACGCACGCGATCTCGGTCTGCTGCCGGGCGCGTCGCAGGTGCTCGACGGTGACGTTGGACAGGCCGACGCCGGCGATCAGCCCCGCGTCGCGGGCCTCGATCATGGCGCCGAGCTGGTCGTCGAAGCGCTGCCCCGGCGGTTGTCGCTCGTCGAGGACCCGTAGGTTGACCGCGGCCAGCTGCTCCACGCGCAAGGCGGCGAGGTTGTCCTCGATGCCGGTGCGGAGATCAGCGGGATCGTCCCACGGCAGCCAGTTCCCGGCGGCGTCGCGGCGGGCGCCGACCTTGCTGACGATCGCGAGCTCCGGCGGGTACGGGTGCAGGGCCTCGCGGATCAGCTCGTTGGCGACGTCGGGGCCGTAGTACTGGGCGGTGTCGATGTGGTCGATGCCGAGCTCGACGGCGCGGCGCAGCACGGCGATCGCCCCGGCGCGGTCGCGGGGCGGCCCCATCACGCCCGGCCCGGGCAGCTGCATCGCGCCGAACCCGACGCGACCGACGGCGTACCCGGCGAGATCGAAGCGATCCATCCCCGCACCCTAGTGCGACACTCCCACTCTTTCGGAGGAAACCGCGCCCGACCGCGAATCCGCATCTGCGGAACCACTGACCCATTTTCTCCGCATCCACCTACCACCCTCGGGGCAGTCATCGCGTTGACCTGCGCCTTCGTCCGATCACCCGGCGTCATCCCGGAGACGTGCTACGGGAAGCCTGCGCACCGACGCGCACCTGTAGCAGCAACCCGTCGTTGGGCTGCGCAACCGGCCCGGCCGCGGTTCTGCTGCCCACGAGTTCCGGCGACGGGCCACGCCGAGAGGACGACGATGCCCGCTCATCGCGCCGCCACGCGCCGCGACATCAGCCGAGCCGACTCCGCAGCGGCCGAGGCCGCGCACACCGCCGAGGCCCGTGCCGAGGCCGCCACCCGCAACGCCCGGTCGCTGCTGCGCCGGGACACCGGCCGGCGGAAGTTCCTCGGCTACCTCGTCGCCGCTCCGACGCTCGTGGTCGCAGCCGAGCTGACCCGCCAGTCGGTGTTCGGCGCCCCGACCGCGAACGCGCTCGGGTTGCCCAGCCCGCCGCAGACCCCCGAGGTCTACGACCTGCTCGACGCGCTGCGCGACAGCATGCGCCCGACGGCGCACCTCGTGCGGGTGGAGGTCCGCAAGGACGGCACGGTCCACTTCGCACTCCCCCGCTCCGACAACGGCCAGGGGATCATCACCTCCACCAAGATGATCATCGCGGAGGAGATGGACCTGGAGCTCGACCAGGTCGACGTCACCCTCGCCGATGCCCGCCCGGAGCTGATGTTCAACCAGATCACCGGCGGCTCGAGCACCACCTTCACCACCTACACCGCGATCCGCGTGGCCGCCGCGATCGCCCGTGGCCGGCTGCTCGACGCCGCCGCGGCCCTGCTCGAGCAGGACAAGGGCACGCTGACCAGCCGCGCCGGGCTCATCACCGGGCTCAACGGCAGGTCGCTGCCGTTCGGTGAGCTGACCGAGGCTGCGGCGAGCCCCGTCGACGAGGTCGTCGAGGTGGTGCTGAAGGACCGCAAGGACTTCCGCGTCATCGGAACGCCGCAGACGAAGACCGACGCCCGCGACATCGTCACCGGCCGCAAGAAGTTCACGACCGACCTGAAGATCCCCGGCGCGCTCCCGACGATCATCTGCCGCGCCCCCGATCTCAACGGCACCCCGGCGGGGATCGACAACCTCGACGAGGTCCGGTCGATGCCCGGCGTCACCGACGTCGCGGTGGTGCCCACCGGGATCGCGGTGCGTGCGAAGACGTTCGGCCAGTGCATCGAGGCGGCGCGGGCGATGCAGGTGCGGTGGAAGGCCGGCACCGTCGCCGGCGAGGACGACGAGTCGATCCTGGCGAAGCTGCGCAGGGCCGAGCTGCCGCTGGCCGTGCCGGCCGTGGCCGGCGACGTCCTGGAGCGGTCGTTCACCTTCTACTTCCGCTCCAACTCCGCGCTGGAGACCAACTGCGCGATCGCCGACGTCCGCGACGGCAAGGCCGAGATCTGGGCGCCGCTGAAGAACCCGATCGTCGCCCAGCAGGACATCGCGAAACGGCTGGGGCTGCCGTCGTCCGCGGTGACGGTGCACGTCGTGCAGGGTGGCGGCTCCTTCGGGCGCCGACTCTTCCACGACGCCGCGCTGGAGGCCGCGCAGGTGTCGAAGGCGATGGGCAAGCCGGTCAAGCTGATGTGGACCCGCGCCGACGACTCCCGGCAGGGCCGGGTGCACCCGATGGCGACCTCGCGGGTCCGCGCGGTCGTCGCGGCCGACTCGGTGCTGAGCTTCGAGCAGCGCCACACCAGCGTCGCCACAGACTTCGGCCACGGGTTCGGCGAGGCGGTCACGTCGGCGGCTGCGAAGGCGCCCGGCGGGCAGCTCGGCGTCGCCGCGACGATCTTCGAGCTGACCCAGGTGACGCCCTACGACTTCGGCGTCTCCACCCGACTGCTCAACGAGGTCGAGTTCGGCTTCAACACCGGCAGCATGCGCAACGTCTACTCCCCCGACGTCGCGACCGCCCGTGAGCTGATGGTCGACCAGATCGCGGCGAAGCTGGGCAAGGACCCGTACGAGTTCCGGACCGCGACCGTGAAGTACGACCGGTGGCGGGCCGTGCTCGACCGGGCCGCGGAGGAGGCGAACTGGGGGAAGTCGATGCCCGCAGGCACGGCGCAGGGCATCGCGATGCACATCGAGTACAAGGGCGCCTCCGCCTGCGTCGTCGAGATCGACTGCCGCGACGAGACGGTGAACCGGCCGATCCGCGAGGGCGTCACCGGGCCGCGGGTGACCAGGGTGACGTTCGTCGTCGACGTCGGACTCGTGATCAACCCGCGCGGGGTCGAGGCGCAGATGATGGGCGGCATCAACGACGCGCTCGCGATGACGCTGACCTCCAGCCTGCACCTGGTCGACGGGCACTTCGTCGAGGCCAGCTGGGACAACTACTTCTACACGCGGCAGTGGAACACCCCGCCGGAGATGAACATCGTCGTCATCGAGGACTCGCCCTCCGACGAGCCCGGCGGGGCCGGCGAGTTCGGCGTCGCCGCCACCTGCGGCGCCGTGGCGTGCGCCTACGCCCGCGCCACCGGAAAGGTGCCGGACTACTTCCCGATCAACCACAAGGACCCGTTCCCGTTCGAGCCTAAGCCGCTCGTGCCGCCGATCCCGCCGGCGCCCACCAACGGCCTCGACTTCATCTACTAGGACACCAATCAGGAGCCGCGATGCCCGAGCACCGCCTCACGATCAACGGCCAGCAGGTGACCGTGGACGTCGACGACGACGTGCGCCTGCTCTGGGTGATCCGCGACATCCTCGGGATCACCGGCCCGAAGTACGGCTGCGGGATCAACGTCTGCAAGGCCTGCACCAGCCACATCAACGGGCGCGCGTTCAACCCGTGCTCGGTGCGGGTGTGCGACGTCTCCGAGGACGACGAGATCACCACCATCGAGGGCCTCGCCGACGGCGACGAGCTGCACCCCATGCAGCAGGCCTGGATCGACCACGACGTCGCCCAGTGCGGCTACTGCCAGCCCGGCCAGATCATGGCCGCCGTCGCGAAGGTGCGGCAGTGCGCCGAGGAGGGCCGCGACGTCGACGACGCCGCCATCGAGGAGATCCGCAACATCTGCCGGTGCGGCACCTACAACCGGATCCGCGCGGCCATCAAGGCCGGCGCGGCGAACATGTGAGGACCGGGAGCATGGAGATCCGCACGAGGCACGTCGTGATCGCCGCGGCCGCCGTCGTCCTGCCGGTGGTGTTGGCCGGCATCGCCGCCGCAGAGGAGGACACCCAGTCGCCGCTGCAGGGCGCGGACGCCGGGGCAGCGACGCTGGGCAGCCTCACCGGCTCGTTCCTCGACGCCGTGAACGGGGCGGATCGCCCGTCCGGCGCCGACGGCACCGAGACCGAGTTCCCCACCGACCCGATCAACCTGGTCGACGGCCCGGTCGCCGGACTGCTGCGCAACGGCCCGTTCGAGTAGCTCTTCCACGTCCGCTCCCCTCCGCAACGAACGGCACTTTCGTCCACTCGAGGTGGACGAAAGTGCCGTTCGTTGCGTTCGGGATCAGTGCGTTCGGGATCAGCGCCAGCGCTGTTCGTAGCGCTCCTGGGCCGCGCGGCGGGCCTCCGGGTCATCCCGCATGCGGGCCTTGGTGGCCGTGCCGCGGGGGTACCCGGCTTTGACGGCGCGGTGCTCGGTGGAGAACTCCATGTAGGCGAACGAGTAGAAGTAACCGATGAGCAGACCGCCCAACACCGCGAGCGCGCGCATCCACGGCTCACCCGGGACGAACACGTAGAGCAGCACCGCGATCGGGGCGAGCTGCACGGTGGTCCGCACGAAGTGGCGCAGCCGCCACGTGCGCGTCGTGACGTCGTGCAGCACCCACTCGCGGTAGCGGGCAGGCAGCCGGCCGCCGTAGGCGTAGAACAGCCAGCGCACTGGGCCCGGGCGGACCATCTCCACCATCACTTATCACCCCAACACTTGGTGTGCAAAATATCCTACACTACGGGCATGCCCGGACCCTCCGCCGATCTGCTCAAGCTCGATCGGCAGGTGTGCTTCGCGCTCGCGGTGGCCGCGCGCAACGTGATCGCGCTGTACCGGCCGCTGCTCGAGCCGATGGGACTGACCCACCCGCAGTACCTGGTGATGCTCGCCCTGTGGGAGCGCGCACCACGCTCGCTCACCGAGTTGTCCGGGGTGCTCGCCCTCGACCCGGGCACGCTCTCCCCGCTGCTGAAGCGGCTGGAGGCGGCGGGCTACGTCACGCGCAGGCGCACACCGGGCGACGAGCGCACGCTCGCGGTCGAGCTGACCGAGGCCGGTCGGGCACTGCGGGCCGAGGCCGAGCGGATCCCCCCCGCGATCATCGAGCGGCTGGGCATGCCCCTGGAGGACCTGGAGCACCTGCGGGAGGTGCTCGACACCGTCATCGCGGCGACGAAGAACGCGCCCGCCCGCCGGCAGAGCGCGTAGGGATCAGCGGGCCGGCTTCGGCGGGATGCGCAGCCGCGCGAGCGGAGCGAGGACGAGCACGACCAACAGCCCGAGCAGCACCCCGCCGGTGACGTCGGCCGGGAAGTGCACGTTGAGCAGCAGCCGCGTGGCCGCGACCGTGACGATCGCCAGCGCGGCGACCGCGATCACCAGCCACCGCCACCAGGCCCTGCCCGCGACGCCGACCAGCAGCACAGCGACCGACGCCCACAGCACCGTCGTCGCCATCGTGTGGCCCGACGGGAAGCTGCCGCCGCTGGCGTAGCCGAGCTCGACGGGCACCTCGGGCCGATCGCGGCCGATCAGGTCCTTGAGCCCGTTCTCGACGACGTACTCGACGAGGTAGCAGGCGAACAGGTAGAGGGCAGCGGCGTAGCGGCGGATGAGCAGCGCGAGGACGATCACGACACCGGTGAGCACCTGGACCACGCGGGAGTGCCCGATGTCGGTGACCCGCTCCGCGAGCGCGACCAGCTCCGGCCGCGGCGCCATGCGCGCGTTGATCGCCTGGACGACTGCCTCGTCGAACCGCATCAACGGCGCCCACTCCGCCGCCACCAGCACGGTGAGCACCGCGGCGGCGCCGGCGAGCACGACGAGCACGATCCGGTTCACGGCCGGACGGGGCTGCGCGGGACCGGCGGGACGGGCCTTCCGCGTCGGGATGGGCACGGTGTCGGTCACACCCGGAACGCTAGGGAACCACCGCCCAAGAGACGGTCAGAGGAAGGCAAGAGGACGGTAAGAAGTTCACCCACTAGAGCGCGTTGACCACACCCCCGTGGCTCCAGAGCTGCCCATGGCGGACACCGTTGGTGATCGGAATCCTCAGGGATTCATCCGTTCGGTGGTCGACGTTCTAGCGCCGTGGCGCCGGCGCGGGACATGGCACGCCTTCCGAGCCGGCGAGGAGGGTGCCCCGGGCCGCTCGCCGGCACGGTGACCGCCGGAGCCGAGACGACCGGGCCGACCTCGTCCGTGCCGCGCCAGCGCCTCGTCCGCGCTGCGCACCTCGCGCACAGGCCGTCGTCCGCCACGATCGCGGCATGACCCGACGCACCGGGCCCGCAACCACCCCACGGCGGCCGCCGGTCCGGGCCAGATCACCGCCTCGCGCTCGCGCGGCGGACGGCCCTGCGCGTGGTCGAGCGCGACGCCCGACCACCAGCCGATGTGCCAGGTCACCCAGCAGGTCGTCGGCACCGAGGCCGCGTCGGGCTCCTGGTCGGCCCAGTCGGGGATCCAGTACCCGTCGCGACCCTGCCGCACGGTCCAGGTGAGCGGGGCCGGCTCCCACAGGGAGTCCTCGGCGACGAGGCGATCGAGATGGAACTCGGCGAGCGACCACGCGAACTCGAACTGCCACCGCATCAGGTCGGAGCCGGGCCGGGTCAGGCACCCGGGTTCGCAGGTACCCACCCCGAGCGCGGCCCGCACGGGGTGGGCCGGCCCGCGCACCGCACGTGCAGACGACGCCCCTCAGTGGACCATGCCGCCGTTGACGTAGACGGTCTGGCCGTTGATCCACCGTCCAGGCCCGGCCAGGAAGGACACGACCTCGGCGATGTCCTCGGGCGTGCCGAGTCGCTCCATCGGGTTGAGCTTGGCCAGCCGGTCGATCGTCTCCTCGTCCTTGCCGTCCAGGAACAACTCGGTGGCCGTCGGGCCGGGCGCGACGGCGTTCACGGTGATGTCGCGCCCGCGCAGCTCCTTGGCCAGGACGGGGCTGATCGCGTCGACCGCGCCCTTGGTGGCGGCGTAGCCGGCGTAGGTCGGGGACCCGAGCTTCGTGACCGACGTGGAGAAGTTGATGATCGCCCCGCCGTTGCGGACCCGGCGCGCGGCCTGCTGATCCACCACGAAGGTGCCCCGGATGTTGGTGCGGTGCATGCGGTCGAGCACATCGAGGTCGAAGTCGGCGATCGACGAGAGGATCATCACGCCGGCGGAGTTCACCACGACGTCCACGCCGCCGAAGGCCTCCTCGGTCGCGTCGAACGCCCGCGCGATCGCCTCCTCGTCGGCCACATCGGCCTGCACCGCGATCGCCTGCCCGCCGCCGGCCTCGATCTTCTCGACGACGGCGTCCGCCTCCTGCTCATTGCTGCGGTACACGATCGTCACCGCGAGGCCGTCGGCGGCCAGCCGCTCGGCGACGGCCCGGCCGATCCCCCGGGAGCCTCCGGTCACGATCGCGACGCGGGACACGGTGCTGCTGGTCATCGGAACTCCTTGGTAGCGTCGGTAGCTAACGTCGATAACGTGCTAACGCGGATAGCTATCGCCGCTATCGCACGAAGGGCAGGACCGTGACCAAGGACACCGTGCGAGACCGGGTCGTCCGGGCCGCCGTCGAGCTGCTGGAGGCCGATCCCGACGCCTTCTCGACCCGCTCGGTCAGCGCTGCGGCCGGCGTGCAGGCACCGACGCTCTACCGGCTGTTCGGAGACAAGGAAGGGCTCGTCCAGGCAGCCGTGTCGTGGGCCTTCGAGGAGTACATGGCGCGCAAGCGCGCACAGGCGCTCACCGACGACCCGGTGGCCGACCTGCGCGCGGCCTGGGACGTGCACGTCCGCTTCGGGCTCGAGCACCCAGTGCTCTACCAGCTGATGTTCGGCGACGGCGGCACCAGCCCGGCGGCTCGGCGGGGCGAGGAGGTGCTGGCCGGACTGCTGGGCCGGATCGCCGCGGTCGGGCGACTGGCCTGCAGCATCCCGCGAGCGGTCGCCCTGGTGCACGGCACGGCGATGGGCATGGTGCTGTTCACCCTCGCCCGTCCGGAGGCCGAGCGCGACCTCGCGGCGCTCGCCGCGGCCGGTGACCACGTCATCGCGACCGTGACGACCCCGAACGCCCCGCCCGTCGAGGACGCCGCGGAGCTCGGCACGGGCCGGCGGGCCGCCGCGCTGCGTGCCGCGCTCGACGCCGACCCGGCCACCGCCGAGGCGTTCACGCGCGCCGAGCGAGCACTGCTCACCGAGTGGCTCGATCGGCTGGCCGACCGGGGGTGAACCCGGTCGGCCAGGACCCAGGACCTCTGCTCAGTACTTCTGGTCGAGATCTCCGCTCAGGACTTCTGCGGCTCCCGGTAGAACGCTGCCAGCTGCGCGGCCGCACCGAGCAGACCGAGCCCCACCGCCAGCGCCGTGCGCTTGGCCGGGCTGAGCTTCTCGTCCACCCCGAGCACCCGGTCGAGGCTGAGCGTGCCGGGCCCGAGCGCGGCGACCGCGGCGGCCGCGGTCGCGAGGTTGAGCACGTACTCGTAGCCCTCGGCGGTGATGAAGAAGCCGTTGCGCAGGTGCACCGACCGCGCGGCCACGGCGAGGGTGCCCACGATCGCCGACGCGGCGAGCGGGGTGGCCGCGCCGGCCACCAGCGCCGCTCCGGACCCGATCTCGACGACCGCACTGGCGCGGGCCTGCAGCTCCGGCCGGCGGAAGCCGATCGAGCCGAACCACCGCGCGGTGCCCTCCAGCGTGCGCCCGTGCTTCACGCCGTGCGCGATCATCGTGCCGCCGACGATGCCGCGCAGCACCAGCCGACCGAGGTCACCTGCCTTCACCCGTCGCCTCCCGTGACGTCCGCGTCCTCTGGGTCCGTCGATCTTCTCCCACGAACCGGACGTTCGGCGCACCGGACGCCGTGATGGCTATCACCATCGCTAACCACTATGACAGCCGTCATAAGCGCCTTACCATGACGGCTGTCATGGACGGGGAGGTCACGGTGCAGCTGGGATTCCTCGGGCTCGGCGTGATGGGCACGCCGATGGCGCTCAACCTGGTCCGGGCGGGCACACCGCTCGTCGTGTGGAACCGCACCCCGGACAAGTGCGCGCAGCTGCGCGCCGCCGGGGCGACCGTCGCCGAGCACCCGGCGGACGTGTTCGCCGCGGCGTCGACGGTGCTGCTGATGCTGGCCGACGACGCCGCCGTCGACGCGGTGCTCGCCCGGGGCACGCCCGAGTTCGCCCGCCGCGTCGCCGGCCACACGATCGTCCACATGGGCACGACGGCGCCGGACTGGTCGCGCGCTCTTGGCGCCGACATCGCCGCCGCGGGCGGCCGCTACGTGGAGGCGCCGGTGTCCGGCTCACGGATCCCCGCGCTCAAGGGCGAGCTGGTGGCGATGCTCGCGGGCGACGCCGTCGACGAGGTGGCGCCGCTGCTCGCCCCGATGTGCCGGGCCACCGTGCCGTGCGGGCCGGTCCCGAACGCACTGCTGATGAAGCTCGCGGTGAACCTGTTCCTGATCACCATGGTCACCGGGCTCGTCGAGGCCGTGCACTTCGCCGCGCGCCACGGACTGGACCTCGACCGGTTCGCGGACGTGCTCGACGAAGGCCCCATGGCGAGCGCGGTGTCGCGGGTGAAGACGGCGAAGCTGCTGGACGGCGACTTCGCCGTGCAGGCGTCGATCGCGAACGTGCTGGAGAACAACCGGCTCGTCGCGCAGGCCGCGCGGCGCGCGGGTGCCGCCTCCCCGCTGCTGGACGTCTGCCACGCCCTCTACGCCGAGACGGCGGCGCTCGGGCACGGCGACGAGGACATGATCGCGGTGCTGCGGGCGATCCAGGCTCGTACGGCGGCCCCGTGATCCGCCCGCTCCACCCCGACGACGTGCCGGCGCTGGACCGGATGCTCGCCCGCTGCTCGCCGGAGTCCATCTGGCTGCGGTTCCGCGGACGACCGAACGGGTTTCCCTCCTCCTACCTGCAGCGTTGCCTCACCGGGGAGCAGCCGGCGCTGGTCGACGAGCAGGAGGGGGAGGTGGTCGCGATGGGCAGCATCGGTCCGGTGCCCGGGGAGCCGGGCGTGGCCGAGATGGCGGTGCTCGTCGAGGACCGCTGGCAGCACCTGGGACTCGGCCGCAGACTGATGCTGGCGCTGCTCGTCCAGGCCGGACCCCGGGTGGTGCGGATGCACATGGTCCGGTCGTCGCTCTCCGCCCATCTCGCGACGACGCTGCGCGTCCTCGCCGTCGAGCGCCACGGCAGCGAAACGGTGCTGGACGTCGACGCGCGGTCAGCCGTCGAGCACTGGAGCGAGCGTCGCCGCGACCGCGGTGAGCGGGGCGACGTCCTCGTGCAGCCGGGCTGACATGATCGCGCCCTCCAGCGCGCTGATCATGACCGTGGCGAGCCGCCGGGCCCGCCGCGCCGGGACGTCCATGGCCACGAGCTCCTCCGCGACGGCCCTCTCCCAGCGGCGCAGCCCCTCCGCCAGCTGGGCGCGGACCTTCGACCCGGTGCCGGCGAGGTCGGCGGTGGCGGCCATGATCGGGCAACCGCGCTCGAAGCCGCGCTGCGTGAACTCGTCCTTCCACTGGCCTGCCATGTGCCGGAACAGGCCCGACGGGGTGGGCCTGCGGGCCGTGCGCCGGTAGGCGCGGACCCGCTCGACGGCGAAGTCCGCGCCCCACAGGACGGCCTCCCCCACCAGCTGGTCCTTGCCCCCCGGGAAGTAGTGCTGGAACGACCCCCGGGGCGCGTGGGCGTGCTCGACGACGTCCCGGACGCTGGTGCCGGTCGCACCGCGCGTCCTGACCAGCTGCGCGCAGCTGTAGACCATGCGCTCCCGGGGGGTTCGTTCCACGGCTCACCTCACGGGTATGACGATTGTCATGAGGCTACCGGTTGCCCGCCGTTCAGGCCGGCAGCGGCTGCCCCGGACAGGTCGCGAGGACGTCGTCCATCGCCCTGCGCTCCTCCCAGGTCACCCACAGCTGGTAGCGCAGCTTCACCGCGACCTGGCGGGCGACGAACCAGCACCGCGCATCGGTGTTCGGCGGCAGCCAGCGGGCGGCGTCGGCGTCGGCCTTCTGCTCCTCGGCGGCGGCCTCGGTGGCCACGAGGTTGAGCGGGTCGTTCGCGAGCCAGGTCCGCTGGTCGGGGGTGAGCAGCTGCGCGCCCTTCTGCCAGGCGTCGACCAGTGAGACGACGTGGTCGACCCGCACGTCACCGGCGCGCGGGCCCTCGTTCGCGTAGCCGAGCGTGCGGCCGGTGTAGCGGTCGTGGAGGGTGCCGGACCCCACCACGCAGTCGGCGGTCCCGGGCACCAGCACCACCCCGACGAGGTCCCGGCGCAGGACGTCGTTGCGCTGGTCGCAGCCGTTGCCGTCGATGTCGGCGTACTCCGGGCCGAACGCGGCGCGGTCGTAGCCGGTCACGGGCACCCGGTCCTTGACCGGCACCAGCTGCAGGGCGTCGCGGGCGGGTGTGCCCGGCACGACGATCGGCGCGGCCCACGACGGCAGCGCGGGCACCGGGATCGGGACGCGGCGCTCGGGCGGCGGCGCAGGCGGGGTCCAGGTGCGTCCAGGGCGGGGCGCGGTCGGCGCTGCGGTGGGGGCTGGGGTGGGTGCTGCGGTGGTCGTGGGCGGGGCGGGCCGCTCGACCGGCGCGGGCCGCGCCGGCTGGCTGGGCACCGCAGGCGCGGGCGCCGCTGCGGCCGAGGTCGTGGCCGGCGCCTCGGAGGGGGCTGCCGCGGGCGCCTGCGTCGTGGGGGGCGCTTCGACCGGCGCCGCGGACGTGGCCGGTGGCTCGGCGGCAGGCGCCGCGGCGACCACCGGGGCGGGCACCTCGCTCGGGGTCACGACGGGCTCAGCGACGATCGCCGACACCGGCACCACCGCGGTGGCCGGCGTCGCCAGCACGGCGGTCGGCACCACGGACGCGACGACGGTCGGCGTGGGTGTGAGTGACGGTGTGGGCGTCGGCGTGAGCTCTGCGGGGTTCGCCGACGACATCCACCGGGAGGCGGTGGCCTCCTCGGTCGTGGAGGGCCGGGGCGCGGCAGCTGCCGCCGCGAGCAGTGCCACGACGACCGCCGTGCCGAACACGACCCGTTTTCTCACCCGCATGTCCGCTCTCCGTACCTCTCCTCGATCGTGATCCGTCCGCTGGATCGCGCTGGATGATCGGCGCGTAACGCGTGGACGGGGTCTCGATCAGGTGACGTGATCGCGGCTGCGGAGATCAACTCGACACGCCGCCGCCCGGCCCCCACCTCGGGTGATTCCTACCGCTCAGCTCGGCAACGGCTCCGCCGGGCAGGTGGCGAGGACCTCCTCCATCGCCGCGCGCTCGGCGGTGGTGACCCACAGTTGGTAGCGCTGCTTGACCGCGATCTGGCGGGCCACGTACCAGCAGCGGGCGACCTTGTTGGGCGGCAGCCAACTGGCCGCGTCGGAGTCACCCTTGCCCTGGTTGGTCGGGCCGTCGACGGCCACGAGGTTGAGCGGGTCGTTGGCGAGCGAGAGCCGCTGCTCGGGGCTCAGCTGCTGCGCACCCTTCTGCCAGGCGTCACTCAGCGCGACGATGTGGTCGATCTGCACCTCGGCCGAGCGCGGGCCGCGCTCGAACGAGATGGTGCGCCCGGTGTAGCGGTCGTAGAGGATGCCGGACTTGACCACGCAGTCGCGCGTGCCGGGCATGGTGACGACGCCGACCAGGTCGCGGCGCAGGATGTCGTTGCGCTGATCGCAGCCGTTGCGGTCGATGTCGGTCCAGGCGGCGCCGAACAGGTCGCGGCTGTAGCCGGTCCTCGGCGCGCGGCCCTTGACCGGCAGGGCCGCCAGGGCGTCCCTGGCCAGGGGCTTCGGCTGCCCCGTCGGCGTCGGCAACGGTGTCGGGAACGGTGTCGGGAACACCGTGAGGCCCGGCTTGTTCGTCGGCGTGGGTGTCGGCGTGGACGTCGGCGTGGACGTCGGCGTCGGCGCCGCCGAGGAGCGGTCGAGCCACGGCATCCAGCGGGCGGGCGAGATCGCCGCCTCGGCGGCGGGCGGCAGCGGCACCACCATGATCACGGCGAGCAGCGCCACCGCGACGCCCACCCCGATCAGGACCCGCTTCCACACTCGCATCCGCTTCCGCACCTCTTCGTCGAGCCGTTCCTTTGAACACGAAGCGTGACCGACGGGCCGCGGTCTCCCCGGGAGGACACGCGGTGAAGATCGGGATCTCCGCCGAAGCATCGGCGTGTCTGCGCCGAGCGGTCGCCCGGCGGAGTCGATCTCACCGTTGTGGTCGAATGTCGCCATGGGGGACGAGCGCACACGGTCCGGCCAGCCCGAACAGCTCCCTGCGCCGGAGGCACTGCTGTCCGCGCCGGGGTACGTGGCCCGGCGCCTGCACGCCGCGTACACGGCGGCGTGGGTGCGCTACGTCGATCCGGTGCTGACCGGTCCGCAGTTCGCTGTCCTCACCGCGGTCGACGCCTATCCGGGCGTGGAGCAGGGTTCGCTGGCGCGGGCGGTGGCGCTGGACCGCTCGACGATGGCGAGCATCGTGCGCCGGCTCGAGGAGCGCGGTCTGATCACTCGGGTGGTCCCTCCCGAGGACGGCCGCAAGCGCCTGCTGCACCTGACCGATGAGGGAGCTGCGACCCTCAAGGACGCCTATCGCCGCGCTCGCGAGCTCGATGTCCTGCTCATGGAGGGCATGGACGCCCAGAGCCAGCGTGACCTCCTGACCAGGCTGAACGCCATCGCGGAGCACTGGGAGAGCCTGGTCGACGACTGACCCGGCTCGGATTACTGACGCGTTAAAGATGCCTCGGGGGCTTGCGCGCCCGAGATCGTCAGTGTTCGGATTATCTCCGCAAGGAGAACCGACTCGGGGAGGACGGCGTGGCCAGCCAGACGTTCACGGTCACCATCGCGGGTGGTGGGCTCGGAGGTCTCACGGCTGCGTTGGCGTTGCGCCAGCGCGGTCTGCGCACCGTAGTGCTGGAGGCTGCCGACCAGCTCGGTGAGGTCGGCGCCGGCATCCAGACCGCCCCCAACGCCAGCCGGATCCTGTTCGGCCTCGGCCTGCGCCGCCAGCTGGCGGCGATCGCGACGATCCCGACCGACCAGGTCCGCAGGCGGTGGAAGGACGGCAGCATCATCGCGTCGCTGCCGCTCGGCGACCGGGTGGTGCAGGAGTACGGCGCGCCGTACTGGCACTACCACCGCGCCGACCTGCACCGAGTCCTGCTCGAGGCGTGCCTCGACCCGGACGGGCCCGGCCCGGTCACCGAGGTGCACACCTCGTCGGCGGTGGTCGACGTCGACCGCTCCGACCCGCAGCAGCCCGTCGCGATCACCGCCGACGGGCGCCGCTTCGCCGGTGACGTGCTGATCGGGGCGGACGGCATCCGCTCCAAGGTGCGCGCCGCCTGCGACTTCGAGGACACCCTCGTCTTCTCCGGGGAGATGTGCTACCGCCTGCTCATCCCGGGTGACAAGATCGCGGCCGATCCCGCGACCCGGTTCCTCTGCGACCGCTTCCACTCCACGATCTGGTACGGCCCCGACCGGCACCTCGTGCACTACTTCGTGCGCGGCGGGGAGTTCCTCAACGTGGTCGCGGTCGTGCCCAACACCATCGACACCACCGACGCGTGGACGCTGCCCGCCACCGCGGACGAGCTCGTCGAGGCCTTCCCGGGATGGGACGACCGGGTGGCCGCGATGCTCTCCAAGGCCGAGGGCGACGCCACGAAGTGGGCCCTGTTCCGCCGCCGCCGCGACCCGGTGTGGGTGGACGGACGGGTGGCCCTGCTCGGCGACGCCTGCCACGCCATGCTGCCCTACCAGGCCCAGGGTGCGTCCCAGGCCATGGAGGACGCGGCGGTGCTCGCCGAGGAGCTCGGCTCGGCCACGCGCGACGGAATCGATCAAGCGCTCATCCGCTACGTCGCCCGCCGCGCGACCCACGCCGGGATGGTGCAGGACGCGTCACTGCAGAACATGCGTTTCTACCACCTCCCCGACGGCCCCGAGCAGGAGGAGCGGGACAGGCTGCTGCGCGACTTCCGAGGCGAGTCCGACGTCTCCTACGACTGGCTGTGGAAGGGCACCCCGCTCAACAACCCGGACCTCGAGTCCCACACCTATCCGTTCGCACGCTGAGCCACACAGGAGCACCCATGCGCACCGGCGATCAGATCGTCCAGGACCTGCCCTGGAAATGGGGTGTCCAAGGCCGGATCTTCATCATCGGCGGCCTCGGCTACATGTTCGACGCCTGGGACGTCGCCCTGAACGGGTTCCTCACCCCGCTCCTGGGCACGGAGTTCGAGCTGGATACCGGGCAGCGCGGCCTGGTGGCCACCGCGAACCTGGTCGGCATGGCCGTGGGCGCCGTCGCCTGGGGAACGATCGCCGACCGGATGGGCCGCAAGAAGGCCTTCTCCATCACGCTCGCGATCTTCGCGATCTTCTCCGTGCTCGGCGCGCTCTCCCCCAGCTGGGAGGTCTTCCTCGTGCTCCGCTTCCTGGCCGGCCTCGGCCTGGGCGGCTGCATCCCCGTCGACTACGCGATCGTCAGCGAGTTCTCCCCGCGCAAGCAGCGTGGCCGGGTGCTCGCCGCGATGGACGGCTGGTGGCCGATCGGGGCGACCCTCGCCGGCGCCACGGCCACCCTGCTCGTCCCCGTGACGGGCAACTGGCGCTGGATGCTCGCGCTGATGGTGCTGCCGGCGCTGCTGCTGTTCTGGGTGCGCCGCGGCGTGCCGGAGTCGCCGCTCTACCTGGCCCGCACGGGCCGCGAGGCCGAAGCCCGCGCCGTGATCGACGAGCTGGTGCGCCGCACCGGCGCCGCGCCCGAGCCGTACGAGATCGTCGCCCCGCCCGCACCCACCGGCAAGCGGGTCGGCGGGTTCACCGCGGCGCTCGACCAGCTGCGCCGCGTGTGGGCGTTCAACCCGGTGACCACCGGCGTGGCGTGGTCGCTGTTCATCTCGGTCATGGTCGTCTACTACGCCGCGCTGTCGTGGATGCCGTCGATCCTGCGTGCACAGGGCATGGGTGAGGTCGCCGCGTTCGCCTCGACCACCGTCATGAACGCAGTCGGCATCCTGGGCGTGCTCACCTCGGTGCTGCTCGTCGAGGTGCTCGGCCGCAAATGGGTCATCGGGATCTCCGCCCCGCTGGCGGCGGTGTCGTTGTTCGTGTTCGCTCTCGTGATGGACGTCCCGACGGCCGCGATCGCGCTGATCGCCGTGTTCGGCTTCCTCGCGCTCGTCGTCATCCCGGTCATGTACGCCTACGTGTCCGAGCTCTACCCGACCCAGCTGCGCGCCAGCGGGTTCGGCTGGGCGTCGTCGATGAGCCGGGCCGTCACCGGGTTCGTGCCGCTGATCTTCGGCACGGTGCTGTGGCCGTTGCTGGGCCTGCCGATGACCTTCCTGCTCATGGCCCTGGTCGTGGCTGCCGCGGTCGTCTTCATGGCGCTCGGTGCGCCGGAGACCCGCGGCCGGGAGCTGGACCGGATCGTCGAGCCGGTGGACCCGACCGTCGTGGAGGCAGTGCGGCCGTGAAGCCCGCCTCGTTCGAGTTCCACCGCGCCCGCTCCCGGGCGGGCGCGGTGGAACTGCTCACCGAGCTCGCCGACGGGGATCCGAAGATCATCGCTGGCGGGCAGAGCCTCGTCGCGATGATGAACTTCCGCCTGGCCCGCCCCGGCCACCTGGTCGACATCACCGGCATCGACGACATGACCGGCATCGAGGTCGACGGGGACCGGCTGCGCATCGGTGCCCTCACCACCCACCGCACCGTCGAGAAGGCGGGGCTCGGGGTGCTGTCGGCGGCGATGCGCTGGGTGGGGCACCTGCCGATCCGCACCCGCGGCACCGTCGGCGGCAGCATCGCCCACGCCGACGCCACCGCCGAGTGGTGCATGCTCGCCGTCCTGCTCGACGCGCGGATCCGGGTGCTCGGACCCGCCGGCTCCCGCGAGATCGCCGCGGGCGAGTTCTTCCACGGTCCGTTCTGGACGGCCCTGGAACCCGACGAGCTCATCGTCGAGATCGTGTTCCCGTGGCCGCTGCCGCCGGCCGCGCTCACCGAGTACGCCGACCGCAAGGGCGACTTCGCGCTGGTCGCCGCCGCGGTCGACCTCGATCGCGAGCGGACGGTGCTCGGCGGCGTCGGCCCGGTCCCGCTGCTGGTGGACAGTCTCGACGCCGAGGAGATCGCCGCGGGCCTCGACGTCCGCGACGAGCCGGGCGTCAGCGCCCACTACCGCCGGGGCCTCGCCCGCACGCTCGTGCGGCGTGCGGTGGCGGAGGCCTCCCCGTGACCGTCCACGCACACCCTCCCGGTCCGGCGCGCACGTCCGGGCCCGTGCGTGGGCACCCCCTTCGTGCCCGTGAGGAGGTGACGACGTGACGCGCGAACCGCACCTGCACCGCGACGGCACGTGGGTCGGTGCGTCCGTGCCGCGCCGCGAGGACCCCCGGCTGCTCACCGGGCGCGGCCGGTTCGTCGACGACATCCGGCTGCCCGGGATGCTCCACGCGGCCTTCGTCCGCTCCACCGAGGCGCACGCCCGGATCGCCTCGGTGGACCTGTCCGCCGTGCGCGAGGTGCCCGGGGTCGTCGCCGCGTTCTCGGCGGCCGATCTCGGCCTGCACGACATCGTGGCGCTGCTCGACCGGCCGCTCCACGAGTTCGTGCCGACCGCGATGCCGGTGCTGGCGAAGGACAAGGTGCGCTTCGTCGGCGAGCCGATCGCGATCGTCGTCGCCCGCGACCCGTACGCCGCAGAGGACGGCCGGGAAGCCGCCGTCGTCGAGTACGAACCGCTGCCGCCGATCACGAGCGACTCCGCCGCGCTCGCCGAGGGTGCCGCGCTCGTGCACGAGGAGGCGCCGCGCAACACGCTCGTCGACGTGTCGCTGTTCGCCACCGAGGGCATCGACGAGGTGTTCGCGGCGGCGCACACCGTCGTCGAGGTACGCGCCCGCACCGGCCGGCAGAACGCGCTGCCCCTCGAGACCCGCGGCGCCGTCGCCGAATGGGACGACCGCGACGAGCAGCTGCGCGTGCACACCTGCACGCAGGTCCCGCACCAGGTGCGCACGGTGCTGGCCGCGAGCGCGGGCCTCGACGAGAAGGAGGTCCGGGTGATCGTGCCGGACATGGGCGGCGGGTTCGGGCTGAAGTGCGTCGTGGGCCGCGAGGAGATCGCGACCGCGGCCGCCGCGCTGCGCCTGCGCAAGCCGGTGAAGTGGATCGAGGACCGCAGCGAGGCGCTCACCGCGTCGTTCCTGGCCCGCGAGCAGCGCTACACCGTCCGCGCCGCGTTCGACGCCGACGGCCGCATCCAGGCGCTCGACGCCGACGTCGTCTGCGACATGGGCGCCTACTCCTGCTACCCGTTCACGGCCGGGATCGAGCCGCTGATGGCCTCGGCGGAGATGCCGGGCGTCTACAAGGTGCCGGCCTACCGGGTGCGCGGCCGCGCCGTCACCACGAACAAGGCACCGACCGCCCCGTACCGCGGGGTGAGCCGCCCGCAGTACGTGATGGTGATGGAGCGGGTGATGGAGAAGGCCGCCCGCGCGCTCGGCATCGACCCCGTGGAGCTGCGGCGGCGCAACGTCATCACCGAGTTCCCGTACCGCGGCGTCAACGACGTCACCTACGACCCGGGGTCGTACAAGGAGTCGCTCGACCTGTGCGAGCAGGTGCTGCGCGACGAGGGCTGGTTCGACCGGCGCGGCTCCGACCCGGCGATCGGGATCGGGTTCGCCTGCTTCTCCGAGCGCACCGGCTACGGCTCGGGCGCGTTCGCGCAGCGGAAGATGGCCGTGGTGCCCGGCTTCGACGTATCGGAGATCCGCATGGACCTCGACGGCACCGTCTCGGTCACCACCGGCACGCTCTCGCACGGCCAGAGCCACGAGACGACGATGGCCCAGATCGTGGCCGACCGGCTCGGCATCCCCTACGACAAGGTCAAGATCGTGCAGGGCGACACCGACCGCGTCCTCTACGGCTGGGGCTCGTTCGCGTCGCGGTCGATCACCATCGGCGGCAGCGCCGCGGCGGCGTCGGCGGAGAAGCTCGGAGAGCGGCTGCGGGTGATCGCCGCGCACCTGATGGACGTCGACGTCGAGTCCACCGAGCTCGACGGCGCCGGCGGCGTGCGGGCCGGGGACCGGCGGCTGTCGTTCACCGAGATCGCCGAGGTCGCCTACCTGCGCTCGCACCTTCTCCCCAAGGACGTCGAGCCCGGACTCTCCGCCACCGCGAGCTTCGACGTCGGCGGCGACGGCACGTTCTCCAACGCGACGCACGCCGCCGTCGTGCGCCTCGACCCGGGCACCGGCGGGGTGGAGATCCTGCGCTACGTCTGCGTGGAGGACTGCGGGGTCGCGATCAACCCGAAGGTCGTCGAGGGCCAGGCCCGCGGCGGCATCGCGCAGGGCATCGCGGGCGCGCTGTTCGAAGAGGTCCGCTACGACGACGCCGGACAGCCCCTCGCGGCGAGCTTCATGGAGTACAAGGTGCCGACCGCCGCGGAGATCCCCGACGTGCGCATCGAGCACCTGGAGACCCCGTGCGCGTTCACCGCGAACGGGGCGAAGGGCGCGGGTGAGGGCGGCACGATCGGGGCACCCGCGGCCGTGCTCAACGCGGTGAACGACGCCCTGCGCCACACCGGCGTGGAGCTCGACGACACCCCGATCCCCCGGGAGGCGATCTTCCGGGCCCTCGAACGCGCCGCCGAGCCGGCACTGGAGGCACGATGATCCAGCTGATCGAACTGACCGTGAACGGCGAGCGCCACGATCTCGTCGTCGAGCCCCGCCGCACCCTGGTCGACGTGCTGCGCCACGACCTGGGTCTCACGGGCACCCACGTCGGCTGCGAGCACGGCGTCTGCGGCGCATGCACGGTGCTCGTCGACGGCGCCCCGGTGCGGGCGTGCCTGGTGTTCGCCGTGCAGTGCGAGAAGACCGACATCCGCACCGTGGAGTCGCTGGCCGACGCCGACGGCACGCTGTCCGACCTGCAGCAGAGCTTCGCCGACCACCACGGCCTGCAGTGCGGGTTCTGCACCCCGGGGATGCTGATGCTCGCCGAGGGCTTCCTCGCCGAGGAGCCGGACGCGACCAAGGAGGAGATCCGCGACGTCGTCGCGGCGAACCTGTGCCGGTGCACCGGGTACCAGACGATCGTGGAGGCGGTCGACGCGTGCGCCCGCCGCCGGCGCGCCGCCCGGCAGGAGGTCCTCGGCAGGAGCGCGTCGTGAGCCTGCACGGAACCGACACCGACGCGACCTACGAGCGGGCCGGGTTCGGGGCGTCGGTGCGCCGCGGTCGCCGTCCGGCCGTCGTGGTCGTCGACCTCACCAACGGCTTCACCGATCCGGCCGAGCCGACCGGGGCGGACCTGTCCGACGTCGTCGACGCGACCGCGCGGCTGGTGAGCACCGCCCGCGGACGCGGCCTGCCGATCGTCTGGACGACGATCGCCTACACCTCAGCCGAGCTGGACAGCGTCGTGTGGTTGCAGAAGGCGCCGGGGATGCGTTCGCTCACCGAGGGCTCGACGGCCGTGGCGATCGACGGCAGGCTGCCGGTCGCCGACACCGACCACGTGATCACGAAGAAGGGTGCGTCGGCCTTCTTCGGGACGGGGCTCGCGGCCGTGCTCGCCGCGGTGCGCGCGGACACGGTGATCGTCTGCGGCGCGACGACCAGCGGCTGCGTGCGCGCCACAGTGGTCGACGCCGTCCAGAGCGGGTACCCGGTCCTCGTGCCGCGGGAGTGCGTGGGCGACCGCGCCGAGGGGCCCGCGGCCGCCGCCCTGTTCGACATCCAGGCCAAGTACGGCGACGTCGTCTCCCTCGGCGACGCACTGACCTACGTGGGAGGCATCCGGTGACCGAGACACGCACCGTGCGCCAGGACGCGCTGGCCGACCTGGCGGACGTGCCGGCGACCTCGCGCTGGGTGCGCAGCGGCGACGTGCGCCTGCACGTGCTCGACTACGGCGGCCCGCACGTGCCGCTGGTGATCCTGCCCGGGATCACCAGCCCGGCGATCACGATGGACTTCGTCGCGCGCGAGCTCACCGACCTCGTCCGCCCGATCGTCGTGGACGTGCGCGGGCGGGGCCTGTCGGACTGCGGCCCCGCCTACGATCTCGGCGCCTACGCCGACGACGCCCTCGCCGTGCTCGACGGGCTGGACGACCCCCTGCTGATGGGGCACTCGATGGGTGCCCGCATCGCCGCGGTCACCGCCACCCGGCGGCCGCTGCGCGGCACGATCATCGTCGATCCGCCGATGAGCGGGCCCGGCCGCGGCCCCTACCCCACCACGCTGGTGGCGTTCCTCGACCAGCTCGCCCAGGCCCGACGCGGCACCACCGCCGACGAGGTCGCCCGCTCGTGGCCGCGGTGGCCGCGGCGCGAGCAGGAGCTGCGGGCCCGCTGGCTCTCCAGCTGTTCGGAGACGGCGATCGTCGCCACCCACGAGGGCTTCGAGACCGAGGACTTCTTCACCGCGTGGCCGGACGTGCCCGCCCCGACCACGCTGCTGTACGGCGCCGACTCCCCCGTCGTCACCGCCGACGGAGCCGAGGAGGCCGCGAAGGCCAACCCGGGCGCCCGGCTCGTCAAGATCCCCGACGCGGGGCACATGGTGTTCTGGGACAACCCGCCGGCGGCGCTGAAGCTGCTGCGCGAGGCACTGCAGGATCTGGTCATCTGAGGTCATCGGAGGTCAGCTGAGGGGGTTTCCGGTCCCGGGTCCGCAGCCAGTCGATGAACATGCGGACCTCAGCCTCCTGAGCCTCGGACAGGCGCGGGCCGCCGTACGTGACGTGCGGCGGCCCGTCGTCGTTCTCGACCGCGGGTGCGGCGTACGGGCGCGGCGCGACATCGGTCAGCCCGCGCAGTGCGGAGTCGAGATCGGCCAGGGCGGTGCGCACGGCGTCCGGGCCCGAAGCGAGCGCACCGTGGAGCCGGGGCAGGATCGTGACGAGGACGCCCGCAGCCTCCTCCGTCACGTGCCGGCCGTCGTCGCTGAGGCGCAGCAACCGGGAACGCGCGTCCTGCGGGTTCGGCACCTGCACGAGGTGCCCGCGCGCGGCGAGCCGGCGGACCATCCCCGAGACCGTCGTCTGGGCCATGCCCGTCAGCCGGGAGACCTGACCGGGCGCGATCGGCTCGACCGAGTGGATCAGCGAGTACAGCCCGAACTCGTCCCCGGTGAGCCCGAGCGGCCGCAGGTGGTCGTCGAGCAGGCGCGACGTCAGGTGGGTGACCAGCCAGACGTCGAACAGGAGGGTGCACTCCCGCAAGTTGCTGCCGTTTCGTTGCATGTGTAGTACGTTACAGCAGTAACTTGTGGGAGGTCACCGATGTTGCGATCCCTCATCACCGGCCGGGCACGGAGCGTGCACCTGCTCTGGGCCGGTCTCGCGTACGCCGCCGCAGCCGCGGCGATGTTCGGGGTGGGCCCGTGGCCGGGCCTGCTCGCCCGGGTCCGGGAGGCGTGCGGCGGGCTCGATCCGTTCGACGTGCGCGGCGGCTGGACGGCCGCAGAGGCCCGGGAGATGCTGCAGGCCTGCGGGCCGGCCGGACGCGCGGCGTACCTCCAGCAGCAGCTGCTCGACCTGGTGTATCCCCTGGCCGTCGGCGCGGTGCTGCTGCTCGCGACCGCGCTGCTGCTGCGCCGGTTCGGCGGCCGCACCTGGCCGCTGCTGCTGCCGGTCGTCGTGATGACGGTGCTGGACTACGCCGAGAACACCGGCATCTGGTTCCTGCTGCTGACCTGGCCCGACGTCGACCCGGCGGTGGCGACCGCGGCGGGTGCGGTGACCGGGGCGAAACGGATCGCCGGGTTCACGGCGTTCACGCTGCCGATCGCGCTCGCCGCTCTCGCGGTGTCGGGCTGGGTGCGGCAGCTGAAAGCGGCGATCGAGGCGGGAGAGCCGCGTTCCCGCCACTTCCTGGCGGGAACGCGGCTCTCCCGCCCCTCTCCCCTCCCGGCAGCACCGGGTACGCCGTCAGCCGCTGAGGAGTTTCCCGGCGTTGGGGACGATCGGGGGTAGGCCGAGTTCTTGCAGGATGCGGTAGGTGGTGGCGGTGGCGGCGGTCAGGACGGGGAGGC
>NZ_FRAP01000002.1 GCF_900142365.1 Pseudonocardia thermophila
CGAACTTCCTGGCCCACGGCAACAACCAGATGAACAGCTGAGCGGACAGCGCCTCGTCGGGCACCACGTGCGAACGCGTGGTGCCCGACGCGTTCCCCACAGGGTGGCACGCGGCCCGTCCGCGGATCGGAGCTCGCTCGCGGACGAGGTGCCCCGGCGTCAGCCCGGCTGCCTGCGCTCGGGGTCCGCGCCCTGCGCGGCGCGGCCGCCGTCGACCAGGATCACCGCTCCGCTGACGAACGATGCGTCGGTCGACAGCAGGTGCGCGACCACCCGGGCGACCTCCGCGGCCTCTCCGGCGCGCCCGAGCGGATGCAGCTCGGCCAGCTGCGCGTCCGTGGCCCGCCGCACCTCCTCAGGCTGACCGACCCGCAGCCGCGCCAGCCGATCGGTGACGATCGACCCGAGCGCCACCGCATTGACCCGGATGCCCCACGGGCCGTAGTCGACCGCCAGCGACCGGGTCAGCCCCTCGATCGCCGCCTTCGCCACCGCGTACGGCAGCGCGCCGCGCACCGACCGCTGCGCCTGGTGCGACGACACGTTGACGATCGCACCACCCGTCCCGGCGGCTCGGAACGCCGCCACCGCCGCCGCGGCCCCGGCCAGCGCCGGCTGCAGGTTCATCCGCACCAGCTCGGCGACCGCCGCCCCACCGGCCTCGTGCAGCCACGCGTCCGGGAACACCGCCGCGTTGTTGACCCATCCGGTGAGCCGCCCCAGCGCCGCGGCGCGCTCGGCCGCGGTGCGGGCCACGTCGTCCGCGCCGGCATCACCCGGCACGACACCGATCCGCCCGACCGCGATGTGCTCATCGGCCCAGCCGAGGCCGTCGGCGCGCAGCTCGACGATCATCACGCGGCGGCCGAGCTCGAGCAGGTGCTCCACGATCGCCCTGCCGACGCCCTGACCGCCACCGGTCACGACGACGGACTCCTCCGTCCCCGCCATCGGTCCCCCTTCTCTCGATCTGCGCGAACACCGCGATCCTCGTCCGTGGCCGCTCGCGATCGGTGAGCGGCCACGCACGTCCGGCCCGTGCGGTCACGCGGTCCCGACGTCGATGAGCACCTTCCCGGTGTGGCCCGCCTGGACCGCGTCGTGCGCGGCGGCGGCCTCGGCGAGCGAGAACCGCGCACCGGGCAGCGGGGTGAGCGCTCCGTCCCGGACGGCCGTCGTCACCCCCTCGACCGCGGCGCGCTCGGCGTCCTCGTCGATCGTGTAGACGAGGACGAAGTCGACACGTGCGTTGGCGACCATCAGGTCCCACGGCGGCAGGACGGGCTGCTCGGTCCGTGCGTAGACCGCGATGGCCCCGCCCGGCGCGACGACGGCGCTGTCCGTCGTCAGGTTGCGGGCGAGATCGACCTCGACGATCCGGGCGACCCCTGCGGGCGCCCAGCGCCGCACGGCCGCGGCGACGTCCTCGGTCCGGTAGTCGATGACGAGGTCGGCACCGGCCGCCGCGGCCAGCTTCGCCTTGTAGGCGTTGCTCACCGTCGCGGCGACCTCGGCCCCGCGGTGGCGGGCGAGCTCGATGGCGGCGTGGCCCACCGCACCCGCCCCGCCGTGCACGAGCACGCGGTCGCCCGGGAGGAGCGGACCGGGGTGGAAGAGGCAGTGATAGGCCGTCATGGCCGGGATGCCGAGACCCGCTCCGAGGTCGTACGACGCCGACGACGGCAGGGCCACCGCCTGGTCGGCGGGTACGGCGACGTACTCCGCCGCCGTACCACCGGCCCGGTTCCAGGCCGCCTGCCACACCCAGACCCGTTCCCCGACGCGCTGCGCGGGAACCCCTCGCCCGACCGCGACGATCCGCCCGGCCCCGTCCTGGTTGGGCGTCACCCACGAGGATCCGGTGCCGGTCCGGTTGGACCGCGCCTTCCAGTCGGTCGGGTTGACCCCGGACACCG
This sequence comes from Pseudonocardia thermophila, assembly GCF_900142365.1. Lineage (GTDB taxonomy): Bacteria > Actinomycetota > Actinomycetes > Mycobacteriales > Pseudonocardiaceae > Pseudonocardia > Pseudonocardia thermophila. The sequence goes on from NZ_FRAP01000002.1 coordinate 1,917, forward strand.
CTACCGCGACGAGCACCTCGCCCGGGCCCGGATCGGGCCGCGGCACGCGCTCGACCCGGATGACCCCGGCGTCGGGGCCGGACGTGGGGTAGCGAGCCGCCCACATCGAATCGGGCAGGTCCATGCCGTGATCACGCTCCGGCCGCGTGCCCGGCGATCGAGCCCTTGTCCGGGTCGCCGCCCGGGATCGCCTCGCAGAACCGGATGTCCGGGCCCTCGGTGAAGTACTCGCTCACCCCGGCGAGCGCTTTCTGGATGTGCTCGCTGTGCAGGTGGGCGTCCAGGAGCGCACGGGAGGCCCACCGCTCGACGAACCAGATCCGCGTCGGGTCCTCCACCTCGCGGTGCAGGGCGTAGAGCAGGCAACCGTCCTCCGCGTGGGTCGGCGGGAGCAGGTCGAGGAGGAACTGCTCGGCCTCCTGCTGCTTCTCGGGCTTGGCCACCAGTGACACGATCAGGATCAACTCCGACATCTGTTCTCCTCGTTCCTCGGGTGTGCGGGTCCGGGCTCCTCGCCCGGTGGCTGGGGTCGGTGAGCGCTGTCGATGCGGGCGAGCTGGCGGGCCCGTGCTCTGGCGGCCTTCACCCGCGCTGCGTAGCCGGAGAGCCCGACGGCGACGACGAGGATCGCGCCGTTGAACACCGGCTGGATCCAGAACGGTGCGCCGAGCTGCTGGAGGCCCGAGACCGCGACGGACAGCGCGTACGCCGCGATGACCGTGCCGATCGGGTTGAACCGCCCCGGCTCGATCGCGGTCGCCCCCAAGAACGCGCCCGCGAACGCCGGGAGCAGGTACGCGCCCTCGCCGCCCGGTACCACCGAGCCGAGCTGGCTGCCGAGGACCACGCCGGAGATCGCCGCGAGCACGCCCGACCCCACGAACGTGGCGATGACGAGCCGGTCGGCCGGGATACCGCTCAGCCGGGCCGCTCTCCGGTTACCCCCGACGGCGTACAGCCGGCGTCCCACCGGGAGCCGCGCGAGGACGAACCACAGCAGTGCGGTGATGAGCACGACGTAGACGACCGGCAGCGGGATCCCGAGCAGGTGACCCCGCGCGAGCCGGGTCTACGAGGCCGGAACGCCCTCGTAGACGGGGGCTCCGCCGGTGTACCAGACGACCAGGCCACCCATGACCGTGCCGCTGGCGAGCGTGGTGACGAAGGCGTTGATCTCGAGCTTGACGATCACCACCCCGTTGATCAGCCCCAGCAGGCCGCCGATGAGGACGGCCAGCGCCACGGCCGCGCCGACCGGCAGGCCCTGCAGAGCGCACAGCCCGGTCACGAGCGCCTGGGCCACGCCGAGGACGCTCGCGACGGACAGGTCGAACTCGCCGACGATCAGCGGCAGCGTCGCTGCGGGCGCCAGCAGCACGACCACGGCCTGGTTGTTCAGGATGGCGCGGTAGTTCTCCACCGTCGCGAAGCTGCTCGGCCGGGCCAGCGAGAAGCCGACGACGAGGCCGATCAGGATGAGCACCAGTCCGTAGCGCGCGAGCCGGCTGGTGCCTTCGGGCGATGCCCCCGGCCGACCCACCTCGGCCGGCGGAGCGCCGCGGGTCGGGCGGTCTCAACTCCCATGGGCAGCTCCTGTCACCGAGGCGACGGTGACGTCGCCCTCCAGCACCTTCGAGACGCGACCGCGGTGCAGTACGACGGCCCGATCGGCGATCTCGGCCACCTCGTTGAAGTCCGAGCTCGCCATGAGCACGGACGTGCCGTCCCCGCAGGCTTCGCGCACCTTGGCGTAGATGGCTGCGCGCGCTCCGACGTCCACGCCGGCGGTCGGCTCGGCGAGCAGCAGCAGCCGTGGTCGGGCCGCGAGCGTGCGAGCGAGCAGGAGCTTCTGCGCGTTGCCGCCGCTGAAGATCGACACCTGGGCGTCGCACCGGCGCGGCCGCACGTCGAACTCCTCCATCAGCCGAGCGGCCGCACGCCGTTCCCGGCGCAGGTCGATGGGGGTCAGCCCGCGCCGCGGGTTCAGGAAGAGGTTCTCCCGCGCCGAGAGGGTGCCGGCGAGCCCGAGCGCCTCCCGGTCGCTCGGGACCTGCTGGATGCCCTGCGCGATCGCGTGCGCGGGCGTCGAGGGCAGGTAGGGCGCCCCGTCGAGCTCGACGACGCCGCCGTGCGCGGTCCGGGCCCCGTAGAGGGCGTCCACGAGCGCGAGGTGCCCGGCGTCGGCGAAGCCGGTGACCGCGACGATCTCCCCGCGCGCGACCTGCAGGCTCAGCGGGCCGAACCCCGGACCGGAGAACCCGTCGAGGCGCAGTCGCGGACGGCCGCCGGGCAGGCCGCGCTTCCCCGGGAGCGGGCCAGGAGCGTGTCCGACGATCATCGTGACCAACGCGCGGGCGGTCAGCCCGGTCGTGGGCCGCGTGTCGATCAGCGTCCCGTTGCGCAGGACGGTGACGCGGTCGCAGTGGGCGAGGACCTCGTCGAGCCGATGGCTGACCACGAGGCACCCGACCCCCGACGTGCGGAGCGCGCGCAACGCCGCGAACAGCCGGTTCGCCTCTGCGGCGGCGAGGCTCGCCGTCGGTTCGTCCAGGACGATCAGGCGCGCGTCGCGGGCCAGCGCCCGGACGACGGCGACCATCGCCTGTTCGGCGATCGACAACTCGGCGACCGGCTGGTCCGGGGCCAGCTCGATGTCGAGCCGGGCGAGTGCGGCCCGGGCCCGGCGCCGGGTGTCCGGCCAGCGGATGCCCAGCCGGCCGGTCGGGTAGCCGGCGTACTGCGCGATGTTCTCCGCGACCGACATCGACGGCACGAGTCCGAGGTCCTGGTGGATGAAGACGACGCCGCGCTCGGACATCGCCCGCGTCGTCCGGCGTGCCGGGAGCGGTTCGCCGCCGAGGCTGATCACACCCGCGTCCTCGTGCTCGACCGCGGCGAGGATGCGCACGAGGGTGGACTTGCCAGCGCCGTTCTCGCCGAGCAGGGCGTGGATCTCCCCGTGGTGGACGGTCAGGTCGACGTCGGCCAGCGCTGCGGTGCCGCCGTAGACCTTCCGCAGGCCGCGGATCTCCAGCAGCGGGGGTGCGGGCGCCGGGGCGGTGCTGGCGGCCATGTCAGGGCCGCTTCCACAGATCGCGGTAGACGGCGTCGTAGTCGAAGTACCGCGCGAACGCGCCGACCCCCGTCGCCGGCAGGTCCTCGCGGGTGTACAGGTGCGCGAGGTAGGGCAGCCGGGCGGGCTCGACGTAGGCGTCGCCGCCGAGGCCGCGGATGACCTGGTCGATGCACTGGTACATGGCGAGCCGGGGATCGACGGAGCTCACCATCTCGACGGCGCCGTCGCGCAGCAGCTGGAGGTTGACGGCGTCGAGGTCGTCCGCGTAGATCTTGATGTCGCGGCCCGAGCTGGCCACCGCCTGCACCGCCGACTGGATGCCGACCGAGTACGGCAGGACCAGTGCGTTCATGTCCGGGTTCGCATTGATGATGCCGGTGAGGATGTTCGCGGCCTTCGCTGAGTTCGCGGCGTCGGTGATCTGCCAGGTCACCGTCGTGACCGTGCAGGACGGGCAGTCCTCGAGGACCCGCACGAGGTTGCCGATCTTGCGCACCACCGCGGGGAACGCCTCGTCCTTGATCGCGACGACGTTCGCGTCGCCGCGGGTGGTCGACACGATCCCCCAGCCGAGCAGCTCCGCCGACAGGCCGTTCGCGTAGTCGGCGGCGGCGTCGAACCGGCCGCTCCCACCCGCGGGGGTCGGGTCGCAGGTGGAGACCGTGAGGATCCCTGCGGCCCGCGCCTGCTCGAGCTTGTCGGCGATCTGGGTGGCCGTGAGGCACACCCCGACGATGGCGTCGGGCCGCAGCGCGATGGCGCTGGCCATCGCCTGGTTGAGGTTCTGGATGTCGGCGGTGCCGTTGATGTTCACCAGCGACGCCCGGAACCCGGCGCGCTCGGCGATCTGCGCGCCCGCTTCCGCCGTCTCGTTGCAGACCGTCGCCCCGCACGAGACGAAGGCGATGGTCCGGCCCGCCGGGACGGCGGGGGACTCGGTGGGGCCGGGCCAGGTCGTCATGACCTGCAGCTGGTCGGGCGGGGTGTAGTCGTTGGTGGGCGCGTAGACGAGCCCGGTGCGGGCGGCGTCGGTGATCCGATCGGCCTCGGCGACGTAGGCGACGGCGGCCGGGCTGTCGGCGGGTTCGCGCTCCTGGGGTCCGCCCGACGCCGGCGCGCAGGCGGCGAGCACGGCCGCGACCAGCGCTGCCGTCACGCCCCCGCGCCGGGTGCGCCGTACGGATCGGGTGGCCAGCAGCATCGCTGGCTCCTCCTCTCGTCGGTCCCCGTGCCTCGCCGGGGCGAGCGGCCGGGATGCGGCGCTGCGCCCTGACGGAGTCGACGGCACCGGGACTCCTGCTGCGGGTGGAACTCCTGAGTGGCTACCGTCCCGTGACGGTGAGGATCGGGTGGTGGCCGACGGCGGCTGCGGCCGCTCACCGGCCCCTGGATCACGTGCTCGCCTGCGCGTCGGTACCGGCGAGCTCGAGCAGTTGCCAGATCACCCCGGCCGAGCTGGCCGGGTCGGTGAACGTGGTGCGGCCCAGCGGGGTGACCAGCGGCGTGGCCCGCATCAGCTCGACGCCGTGCCGGGCGAGCGCCTCGTGCGTGTCCTGCAGGTCGGCGACCTGCAGGGCGACGTGGTCGAGCACGGCCGGCCGATCACCGAGCCGGGCGGCCGCGACGGCGGGGTCGGCGAACTCGACGAGCTCCACCAGCGCGGGCCCGCAGGCGTAGAACACCATCCGCAGACCGAGCTCGGGCGAGTCGAGCTGCCGGGCGACCGGGAACCCGAGCGCGTCGCCCACGAACGCCGCGGTGGTCTCGAGGTGGCGCACGACGATGCCCACGTGGTGCAGGGACCCGATCGGCGCGGTCATCGGCCCGGCCCGGCCGGCTCGAGCGCCAGCCCGGCCTGCTCCGGCCGGAACAACGACGCGCGGCGGTTCCAGTCGGTGAGCTCGTCGTCCTCGGCCCACCGCCGCGCCTGTGCGGCGACCTCGGGGGACAGGTCGGCGATGCTCGGGTGGTCGACCTCGACGACGTTGCCCCACGGGTCGCGCAGCCACGTCTGCACGTCGCCGTTGGGCAGCTCGTAGATGTGGTGCGGGAAGGTCTCGCGGTCGAGCAGGCCGGCTCGGTCCGCCCGGTGGTAGAGCGCCTCGAACTGCGCCGCGTCCTCGACGGCGACCGCGAAGTGGTACGCGCGCGACGCGGGACCCGGGTGCTGGACGAGGTGGACCTGGACCTTGCCCAGCAGGATCCAGGCGACCGGAACGGGGAACCGCGGGGACGGGATCACCCGCGCGCCGAACCAGTCGACGTAGAACTCACTGGCGCGGTCGACGTCGTCGACCGGCAGCGCCACGTGGTTGATGTACACCTGCCACTCCTCCTCGAACGGCGGAACCGGACGCAAGCGTGGCGGTAGGCGCAACATTCCGTCCAATATCTGTACTTCCAATTCTCATAGCCTGTGGCTATACCTATGCTGCGGCCGTGAACCTGCGTCAGCTGCAGTACTTCGTGACGGTCGTCGAGGAAGGCAGCTTCACGCGTGCGGCGCAGCGGCTCTACGTCGCCCAGCCGTCGCTGTCGAAGCAGCTGGCGGCCCTGGAGAAGGAGCTCGGTGGGCCCCTCCTCGAGCGGCTGCCGCGCGGGGTCCGGCTCACCCCGTCCGGGCGGGCCTTCCTGCCGGACGCGCGCGCCACGGTCCTGTCCGCGGAACGGGCCCGGCGCTCAGCGCGGATGACCCACGACCTCACCGGCGGCGAGCTGGAGATCGCCACGCTCTTCTCGATCGCGATCGGTCTCCTGCCGGACTCGATCCGTGCGCTGCGCACCCGTCACCCCGGGATCCTCGTCTCGCTGCGCGAGTACGTGCACCGCGAGCAGCTGGAGGACGACGTGCGCAGCGGTGTGTCCGACATCGCGATCGGCCCGAAGCCCCGCACCTGGGACGGGCCCGTCACCTCGCTCGGCTGGGAGGAGTTCGTCGTGCTGCTGCCCGAAGGTGATCCGCTGCTGCGCACGACCGGGCGCGTCGAGCTCTCCGACCTCGCGGACCGGCGGTGGGTCCTGCCCGATCCGAGCGCCGGCATGGCCCCGCTCGTCGTGGCCGCCTGCCGGGACGCGGGTTTCGTCCCGCAGCCCGCGGTCCGCAGCGCCCAGGTCGAGGCGCTCGCCCGGTTCGCCGCGTGCGGGCTGGGCCCGACCCTGCTGCCGGACAACGTGATCCCGGGGGACCTGCGTCACCTCGTCCGGCGCCTCCGGCGGCCGCTGGCTCGCGAGCTGGCGGCTTACACCCGGATGACCTGGTCCCCGGTCGCCTCCGCGTTCCTCGACGAGCTCTGGGACCCCCGCGCGGCAGCCCGCCCCGCGAACGCGTTCGTCCCGGGCTGACCAGGTGCAGCACGAGCCTCGCCGACGAAGGCCCTGACCTCAGCGACGCTCGATGCTCTCCCATCCCCGTCGCGCCGGCCGGCTCGCCGGCCCCGCGTCCCGGGAGCGGTAGACGATGTACGGGCGGAAGAGGTAGTGCAGCGGCGCCGTGAACGCGTGGACGAGGCGCGTGAACGGCCAGATCGTGAACAGCACCATCCCGATCAGTGTGTGGATCTTGAACTCCACGCTCGCCCGCGCCATCGACGCGATGTCGGGCTGCAGCACGAACAGCGAGCGGAACCACGGCGACACCGATTCCCGGTAGTTGTGCTCCACTCCGCCGATCGCGCCGAGCAGCGTCGTGGCCAGCCCAGCGACGAGGGCGGCCACGAGGACCACGTACATGGCCTTGTCGTTGCGGGTGGTCGCGGAGAACACCGGGCCGGTGGTGCGGCGCCGGTAGATCAGGATCGTGATGCCGGTGAGCGTGCAGACGCCCGCGATCCCGCCGAGCACCACGGCCTGCACGTGGTAGGCCGTCTCGGACAGGCCGACGGCATCGGTCCAGCTCTGCGGGATGACCAGGCCGATGACGTGCCCGATCACCACCACGAGCAGGCCGAAGTGGAACACCGGACTGCCGATGCGCAGCAGCCGCGACTCGTACAGCTGCGAGGAGCGGGTGGTCCACCCGAACTTGTCGTACCGGTAGCGCCACACCGTGCCCAGCACGAGCACGGCGATCATGACGTAGGGCAGCACGCCCCAGAGCAGCACGTCCCACACGGTCACGGGGATCCTCCCGGGGTGAACGGGGCGAGATCGAGGCCGACCTGCTCGCGGGGCGGGCCGGTGCGGGCGAGGCGGCGGGCGGCCGCGACGTCGGTGGGCGACGGGCCCGGCAACAGCGCGCACACCGCCTCGACGGGGCCGGCGTACGGTGTGCCGGCGTCGGTCAGGGCGAGCCGGAGCAGCTCCAGCCCGGCCCGGTGCGCCTGCAGCAGGGCCAGCCCGTCGGCGAGGTCGACGGTGGCGGCGTACTCGCACACCACCGGCAGGAAGTCGGGCAGCTCGGCGCCGGTCAGGGTGAACCCGGCCGCTCGGTAGCGGGCCTTGAGGCCGGCGAGGGCGACGCCGCGGCGGCGGGTCTCGCCCTCGGTCCACCAGGTGAGGTACGGACAGCAGCGGCGGCGCCGGTCGAACGTCTCCACGTAGTGCTCGGCGAGCGCGGCGGGGGCCGTCCGGGTGGCGAAGCCCAGGAACGACCCGAGCCGCTCCCGCGGCCGGCCGGGGTCCAGCTCGTCGACCGCGCGGTGGACGAGCGGAAGCATCGCCAGCACCTCGTCATCCGGGTACTGCAGGCACACCGCCGCGGCCTGCAGCACGACCGCCGACCCGCGGGCGGTCACCGGCGCTCCTCCGTCCTGCGCGGCGGGAAGAGCCCGGGCGGGCGGCCCTTGCCGTCCCAGTTGAGCAGGTTGACCCGATCGCCGATGTCGGCGACGGCGTCGCTGGTCTGGCGGGTGCGCAGGGCGTGGAAGGTCTCCACCGACACCGGGACCGGACGCCCGGACGCCTCGCCGAACGGGCCGCCCATACCCGGCCCGCCGTCGACGTCGAGGCTGCAACCGATCTCCTCCAGCTGCTGCGCCTCGCCCTCGTACGCGGTCGGGACGACGTAGCGCTCGTCGTACTTCGCCAGCGCGAGCAGCCGGTACATCGCCACGATCCGCTCGGTGTCCATGCCGACCGACGCCGGGATCGCCTCGTCGGGTTCCCGCCCGAGCGTCACGTCGCGCATGAACGACCGCATCGCGGCGAGCTTGCGCAGCACCGCCGTCACCGGCGCGGGATCACCGGCGGTGAACAGCTCGGCGAGGTACTCCACCGGGATGCGCAGCGCCTCGATGGCGCCGAAGAGGCTCGCCGCGGACTCCCCGTCGTGCCCGGTCTCGACGAGCCGGTCCACCACCGGGGACAGCGGCGGCACGTACCAGACCATCGGCATCGTGCGGAACTCCGGGTGCAGCGGCAGCGCCACCCGGAAGACCTTCGCGAGCTGGTAGACGGGGGAGCGGCGGGCGTGCTCCAGCCAGTCCTCGGCGATGCCCTCCCGCCGGGCTGCCGCGATCACCTCGGGATCGGCCGGGTCGAGCAGCAGGTCCAGCTGCGCCTCGTAGAGATCGCGCTCATCGGGAGCGGAGGCGGCCGCGGTGACCCGGTCGGCGTCGTAGAGGACGAGGCCCAGGTAGCGCAGCCGGCCCACGCACGTCTCCGAGCACACCGTCGGCAGCCCCACCTCGACGCGGGGATAGCAGAACGTGCACTTCTCGGCCTTGCCCGTGCGGTGGTTGAAGTAGACCTTCTTGTACGGGCAGCCGGTCACGCACATCCGCCAGCCGCGGCAGCGGTCCTGGTCGACGAGCACGATCCCGTCCTCGGTGCGCTTGTACATCGCCCCGGACGGGCACGACGCCACGCAGGCCGGGTTGAGGCAGTGCTCGCAGATCCGCGGCAAGTAGAACATGAACGCCCGCTCGTACTCGAACCGGACCTTCTCCTCCGACTCGGCGCGGATCTTCTCGACGATCGGGTCGCGCGGGCCGTGCTCGGGCGCGCCGCCGAGATCGTCGTCCCAGTTCGCACCCCACTCCACCGACATCGGCTCGCCGGAGAGCAGCGACCGGGGCTGCGCGACCGGGAAGTCGTCGCCGAGCGGGGCCTCGGTGAGGGTCTCGTAGTCGTAGGTCCACGGCTCGTAGTAGTCGCGGATGTTGGGCAGCACCGGGTTCGCGAAGATCGTCAACAGCTTGCGGAACCGGCCACCGGCCTTCAGCTGCAGCCGCCCTCGGCGGTTGCGCACCCAGCCGCCGCGCCACCGCTCCTGGTCGGCGAAGCGGCGCGGATAGCCCTGCCCGGGCCGAGTCTCGACGTTGTTGAACCACGCGTACTCGATGCCGCTGCGGTTGGTCCACGCCTGCTTGCAGGTGACCGAGCAGGTGTGGCAGCCGATGCACTTGTCGAGGTTCATGACCATGCCGAGCTGGGCCATCACACGCATGGTCAGTACTCCACGTTCTGGCGGCGGCGACGGATCACGGTGACCTCGTCGCGCTGGTTGCCGGTCGGGCCGAGGTAGTTGAAGGCGAACGACAGCTGGGCGTAGCCGCCGATCAGGTGCGTCGGTTTGACGAGGATGCGGGTGATCGAGTTGTGGATGCCGCCGCGGCGACCGGTGGCCTCCGACAGCGGGACGTTCACCACGCGCTCCTGGGCGTGGTGGACGAGGACGGTGCCCGCCGGGACGCGGTGGCTGACCACGGCGCGCAGCACCATCACGCCGTTGCGGTTGACGGCCTCCACCCAGTCGTTGTCACGCACCCCGATCGCGGTCGCGTCCGGCACGCTCATCCAGACGACCGGGCCGCCGCGGGAGAGCGACAGCATGAACAGGTTGTCCTGGTACTCGGAGTGGATGGACCACTTCGAGTGCGGGGTGAGGTAGCGGACGGTCACCGACGCGCCGTCGTCGGCGACGTCGCCGGGCCGGCCCTCGCCGAACAGCGTCGCCATGTCCAGCGGCGCTCGGTAGATCGGCAGCGCTTCGCCGAGCTCGTGCATCCAGTCGTGGTCGAGCAGGAAGTGCATCCGCCCGGTCAGGGTGTGCCACGGCTTGCCGCGCTCGACGTTGACCGTGAACGGCGCGTACCGCCGCCCGCCGGTCTCGCTGCCCGACCACTCCGGGCTGGTGATCACCGGCACGGGCCGGGCCTGGGTGTCGGCGAACGAGATCCGCTTCTCCTCGCTGCCTGCGGCCAGGTCCGTCAGGCGCGTGCCGGTGCGTCGCTCGAGCTCGGCGAACCCCTGCACGGCCAGCCGGCCGTTGGTCGTCGCGGAGAGCGCGAGGATCGCCTCGGCCAGTTTCGCGTCGGTGTCGAGGGCGGGCCGACCGTCGGCGGCCCCGCCGAGCATCACCCCGTTCTTCGCCGCGAGGTGGGCGACCTCCTCGTCGGGGTGGTAGGTGACGGCCTTCGTCGTCACGCCGAGCCGATCCACCAGCGGCCCGAGCGCGGCCAGCTTCTCGGCGACCGCCGGGTAGTCCCGCTCGACGACGACGAAGTCCGGCATCGTCCGGCCCGGCACCGGCGCGCACTCGCCGGGCCGCCAGTCGAGCACCCGTCCGCCCGGCTGCGCCGTCTCGCCGGGGGTGTCGTGCTGCAGCGGCACCGCGACGACGTCCCGGCGCACCCCGAGATGCGCGCGGGCGAGCTCGGAGAACCGCTGCGCGATCGCGTGGAACGCGGCGAAGTCGGTGCGGGCCTGGAACGGCGGATCGATCGCCGGGCTGAACGCGTGGACGAACGGGTGCATGTCCGTCGTGTTCAGGTCGTGCTTCTCGTACCACGTGGCGGCGGGCAGCACGACGTCGGACAGCAGCGTCGAGCTGGTCATCCGGAAGTCCAGCGAGAGCAGCAGGTCGAGCTTGCCCTCCGGTGGCTCGGCGCCGCGCCAGACCACGTCCCGGGGACGGCGGTCCGGCGCTGTCTGCTCGGCCTGCAGGTTGTGGTGGGTGCCGAGCAGGTGCCGGAGGAAGTACTCGTCGCCCTTGGCCGAGGAGCCGAGCAGATTGGCCCGCCACAGGGTCAGGCACCGCGGCCAGTTCGCCGGTGCGTCCGGGTCCTCGACCGCGAACCGCAGCTCACCCCGGACGAGCTGCTCCGCGACGTACTGCGCGGGGTCCTGGCCGGAGGCCACCGCCTCGTCGGCGACGTCGAGGGGATTGCGGTCGAACTGCGGGTACGACGGCATCCAGCCCAGCCGGGCGGACAGCGCGACGGTGTCCATCGTGTGCAGGCCGGCGAGCTTCCCCTCGGCCAGCGGCGAGGTGAGCGCGTCGGCGCGGTAGCCGTCGTAGCGCCACTGGTCGGTGTGCGTGTACCAGTACGCGGTGCCGATCATCTGCCGCGGCGGGCGCTGCCAGTCGGTCGCCATCGCCAGCGTCGCCCACCCGGTGACCGGCCGGCACTTCTCCTGCCCCACGTAGTGCGCCCAGCCGCCGCCGTTGCGGCCCATCGAGCCGGTGAGCATCAGCAGCGCGAGCACCGCGCGGTACGTGGCGTCGCCGTGGAACCACTGGCAGATCCCCGCACCCATGATGATCATGGTTCGGCCGCCGGACTCCTCGGCGTTGCCCGCCAGCTCCCTGGCCACCCGCACGACCTGCGCGGCCGGGACGGACGTGATCGCCTCCTGCCAGGCCGGGGTGTAGGGCTCGCCGGCGTCGTCGTAGCCGGCCGGCCACGCCCCGGGCAGGCCCTCGCGGTGCACCCCGTACTGGGCCAGCACCAGGTCGAAGACGGTCGTGACGAGCCGGCCGGCGATCCGCCGCACGGGCACGCCGCGGCGCAGCAGCCCGTCGGCGCCGTCGAAGCGGGGCAGCAGGACCTCGACCGCCTGCCCGTCCAGCAGGGTGAGCTGCGGGGCGATGTCGCCGAGATCGAGGTTCCAGCGGCCGGCACCGGAGCCGGTGTGGCGGAAGCCGAGCGAACCGTTCGGCACCACCGGGTCGCCGGTGCGGCCGTCGAGCAACACGGTCTTCCACTGCGCGCCCTCGCCGTCGTCGCCGAGGTCAGCGGCGGTCAGGAACTTCCCCGGCACGTACGCCCCGTCCCGTTCCCGCAGGGTGACCAGGAACGGCAGGTCGGTGAACCGCTGCGCGTAGTCGACGAAGAACGGCACCCGCCGGTCGACGAAGAACTCCTTCAGCACGACGTGGCCCATGGCCATCGCCAGCGCGCCGTCGGTGCCGGGCTGCGCGGGGAGCCAGGTGTCGGCGAACTTCGTGTTGTCGGCGTAGTCGGGGGAGACCACGACGACCTTCTGGCCGCGGTAGCGGGCCTCGGCCATCCAGTGCGCGTCCGGTGTGCGGGTCACCGGGACGTTCGAGCCCCACATGATCAGGTACGTGGCGTTCCACCAGTCCCCGGACTCCGGCACGTCGGTCTGGTCGCCGAACACCTGCGGCGACGCCACCGGCAGGTCGGCGTACCAGTCGTAGAACGAGGTCATCGCGCCACCGATCAGCTCGATGAACCGCGAGCCCACGGCGTGCGACACCATCGACATCGCCGGGATCGGGGAGAAGCCGGCGATCCGGTCCGGCCCGTAGGTCTTGATCGTGTGCACGTGCGCGGCGGCGACGATCTCGACGGCCTCGTCCCAGGTGACGCGCACGTGCCCGCCCTTGCCGCGGGCGGACTGATAGCGACGGCGCTTCGCCGGGTCGCCGGTGATCTCGGCCCACGCCGCGACGGGATCGCCGAGGCGTTCCTTCGCCTCCCGGTACATCTCGACGAGCACGCCGCGCGCGTACGGGTAGCGGACCCGGGTGGGGGAGTAGGTGTACCAGGAGAACGCCGCTCCCCGCGGGCAGCCGCGCGGCTCGTACTCCGGGGACTCCGGCCCGACCGACGGGTAGTCGGTCTCCTGGGTCTCCCAGGTGATGATCCCGTCCTTGACGTAGACCTTCCACGAGCACGAGCCCGTGCAGTTCACACCGTGCGTCGAGCGGACGATCTTGTCGTGGCTCCAGCGGTCCCGGTAGAAGACGTCGCCCTCGCGGCCGCCCTCCTTGAACACCGCCCGCAGATCGTCCGTCGTCTCCGCGCGGGTGAAGAACCGGCCGGTGCGCAGCAGCGCGTCCGCCGCCGGACCGTCCGTTCCGGGTTTCCTGCCGTCGCTGGCCTCCGGGCTCATCTGGCTCTCCGTCCAGCCGATTCCGCGGAAGCGGAATCGTCCCAGCTCCGCGCCGCTGCCGATCCGGCCGAGAGGCCTTCAGGAAGGGACCAACGGCCCGTTCCGCGCAGGTCGATGCCGCGGGATCCTGACCGGCGCTGACCAGACGCTCCATCGGCCGAGGCGGGGGCCGCCGTGAACGCAGGAGAGCAGGCACGGCCCGGCGTGATGCTGGCGGTCGCGACGATCGGGTTCGCGCTGACGTTCTGGGCGTGGGCGCTGCTCTCGCCGCTCGGCGCGACCCTGCGGGACCAGCTGCAGCTCAGCTCCTTCGAGCAGTCGCTGCTGGTCGCGGTGCCGGTCGTCGTCGGGTCGCTGGGGCGCATCCCGGTGGGTGCGCTGACCGACCGGCTCGGCGCCCGGCGGATGTTCCCGGCGGTCGCGCTGCTGACCGTTCTGCCCGTGGTCTACCTCGGCCACTTCGCCGACTCGCTGGCGGCCTACCTGATCGGCGGCTTCTTCCTCGGCCTGGGCGGTACGACGTTCGCGATCGGCGTGCCGTTCGTGAACGCCTGGTTCCCGCCGGCTCGCCGCGGCCTCGCGCTGGGGATCTTCGGGGCCGGGATGGGCGGCACCGCGATCTCCGCGTTCACCACCGTGCAGCTGACCACGGCGGTGCGCCCGAGCTTCCCCTTCGACCTGGTCGCGGTCGTGCTCGTCGGCTACTCGGCGATCGCCTGGCTGCTGCTGCGCGACCGCCCCGACCGGCCCATCGCCACCGGCAGCATGGTGGACCGACTGCGCACCACCCTGCGGCTGGCCGCGACCTGGCAGCTGTCGTTCCTCTACGCCGTGGCGTTCGGCGGCTTCGTCGCCTTCAGCGTGTACCTGCCGACCTACCTGGTGAGCGCCTACCAGCTGGACCGCGCCGACGCTGCCCTGCGCACCGCGGGCTTCGTCGTCCTCGCCGTCGCCACGCGGCCCGTCGGGGGTTGGCTGTCGGACCACTTCGACCCGGTCCGCGTGCTCGTCACGGCGTTCGGGGTCACCGCGCTGCTCGCCCTCGTCGCCGGGCTCGAGCTGCCGCTCGTGCCCGGGGCCACCGCGGCCTTCCTCGGGATGGCCGCTGCCCTCGGTGCCGGCACCGGGGCCGTGTTCGCCCTCGTCACGCGCATGGTCCCGGCCGAGCGGGTCGGTTCCGTCACCGGTGTCGTCGGCGCGGCGGGCGGCCTGGGCGGGTTCTTCCCGCCGCTGGTCATGGGGCTGGTCGTCGGCACGACCGGTAGCTACCTGATCGGGTTCCTGCTCCTCGCGGTCACGGCGGTCGTGGCCGGGGCGGCCACCGCGACGGCGGTGCGGCGCAGCGCGGCGGCGAGCGCGGCCTGACTCGGGCGCCGGGCCCGGCCGAGCCGAGGTGCTCCGCCTCGAACTCCTACGGACGGCACTTTCGTGAGCACCGTTGCTCACGAGAGTGCCGTCCGTGGGTTTCGGGGCTGCGCTCAGGCGTCCGGCGGCGCGGCGTCGAGGGCCCCGTCGACGACGGTGGCGAGGGCGATCGCGGCGCGTGCCCACAGATCGGGGTCCGGTGCGATCCGGGCGAGCGCGCACGTCCGGGCGAGGCCGGTGAACAGCGCCGTCTCGGCGGTGGCCAGCGTCGCCGCCTCGGCGGCGGTCAGCCGGCGGTCCGCGCCGGTGCCGACCCGGCGGCCTGTCAGGGCCGTGGCCAGCCCGGACCGTTCGGCCTGGGCAGCGAGCTCTTCGGTCCGCCATCCGCCCTGCAGCCACAGGGCGAGCGCTTCGATCTCCAGCCGCAGCGCGCGCAGGCAGTCCGCCGCGACGAGCCGGCAGTGGGCGCGCGCGTACGCCGCGACGACCTCCACGGCGCTCAACTGCTCGTCGGCTCGCGCCGCCCGGGTGTCGTCGGCGATCCGGTCGATCCGGCTGCCGAGGACCGCCCGCAGCAGCGCGCGCTTGGAGCCGAAGATCGAGTAGATCGCGCCGGTGGTCATGCCGGCCGCCTCGGCGATCTCCTCGATGCGCACGGCCCGGTAGCCGTGCTCGGTGAAGAGCCGGTCCGCGGCCCGGATCAGTGCCTCGGCGTTGCGTCGTCGTCGCTCTGCTCGCCTGCCGGGCATCCGCGTCCTCCCGCCGACCCTCTTGTGATCACAGATTTCATAGTGTCACTATTCCAATAGTGCCTATACGGAATGGAGCTCCGGGCGATGTCCAGTGACCTCCGCGCCGCCCTGGCGCACATCCCCGCGCTCGACCGCTTCCCCACGGTCGACGAGATGCAGGCCGAGCTGGACCGCCTGGCCCAGCGCTACCCCGACCTGGTACGGGTGCGCCGGATCGGCACATCGCGGCTGGGCGAACCGATCCGCATGGCCACCGTCGGCGACGGCGAGTGCGATGCGCTGGTCTTCGGCGGTCCGCATGCGAACGAGCCGGTCGGCTTCCTGGCCGTACGTGAGCTGGCCTGGCTGCTGTGCGCCGAGGACCGGCTGCGGGAGCGCCTCGGCTTCCGCTGGCACCTCGTCCCGTGCGTCGATCCCGACGCGGCCCGGCTGAACGAGTCCTGGTACGTCCGCCCGGACGGGCGCGAGCGGTACCTGCGCGGGTTCTACCGGCCCGCGACCGCCGAGCAGGTCGAGTGGACGTTCCCGCACCTGCGCGAACCCGGGTACTTCGATCGGATGCTGCCGGAGACGGTGGCGCTCGCCCGGGTGATCGACGAGGTGCGGCCCGAGGTCCAGTGCGCGCTGCACAACAGTGAGTACGGCGGGGTGTTCCACTACACCACCAGCGACGACCCCGAACTGGCCGACCGCCTGGCCGAGGCCGCCGACTGGGCGGGCCTGCCGCTGCACAACGCGGTGTTCCAAGCCCCGACCGGGGCGATCCGGCCCGGGGTGCTCCGTATGCCCACCGCTGCGGAGCTGGCGAGCGCAGCCGGGGCCGCGGTGGCTGTGACCGGAGCGAGCAGCGGGGAGTACGCCCGTCGCCACGGCACCGTCACCGTGGTGACGGAGACGCCCCTCTGGCCGGACCCGCGCGCCGCCAGCACTGGTGCGAGCGGTCGCAGCTACGCCGACGTCGTCGCCGACAGCCTGCACATCCTGGACCTGTCGATCCACCACCTGGGGCACGTGCTGGCGCTCGCCGACGACGATCTGCGCCTCGACACCCCCTTCCGGCGCTCGTTGTCGGACATGCGGCGCACGGCGGACGCTGTGATCGCCGGGTGGGGCGTCATCGCCGAAGCGTCCGCATCCCGGCGCCCGGCGTCGGTGGCCGAGGAGAGCTCGTTCGAGGGCCTCCCGCACACGCTGCGCCTGCGCGCGGTGGCCACGGCGCTGCGCATGCTCGACGCGGAGACAGCCTGCGGCAACGTCCGCGACGGGATCCGCCGCGCCCGTGCCGAGGCGGAGCAGCTCTTCCACGCTTGGCTCCGCGACGCCGAGGTCGTCCTGCCCGACAAGCCCGTCGACGTCCGTCCCGCGGTCGTGGCGCAGGTCGCGACGATCCTCGCGGCCGCTGAGCACGTCGGCCGCCGCTCCGCCCCGCCGCCCGTGGTCATCGCGACCGCGCCGGCCCGCCAGACCCGGTTGGTGAAGGCCGCCTCGTAACAGCCGTCCTCGGGTCCTCCTCCCGCAACAGCCTCCCGCAGAGCCTTCCCGCAAGACCCTCTCGCAAGACCCTTCTGCAAGGCCCTCTCGTAAGGCCGCGACGTCGCGGATCGGCAAGTCCCTCACAAGCACGACGCCGTGCGGAACTCGCAACACCTCCCGAAAGGTCCTTCCATGGGTGCTCACTCCCAGCCGCGCGGCGTGCCGGCCCGCGGCCGATCCACGTTGGTCCTGCTCGTCGCGGCCACCGCCGGGTACTCCCTGCTGGAGGCGATGCTGGTCCCGGCTCTGCCGGTCATCCAACAGGCCGTCGGGGCCTCGCCCGCGTCCATCGCCTGGGTCTTCACCGGCCTGCTGCTGGCGGCGGCGGTGACCACGCCGCTCGTGGGCAGGCTCGCCGAAGTGCGGGACAAGCGGTCCGTCCTCTTCGTCGTTCTGCTGATCGTCTCCCTGGGCACGCTGGTGGCCGGGGCGGCGACCTCGGTCACCGTCCTGGCGGTCGGTCAGGTCCTGCAGGGTGTCGGGCTCGGCCTGGTGCCCTTGAGTCTGGGGATCATCCGCGACACCCAGCCGCCCGCCCGCGTCAAGAGCGGCAACGGCCTCGTCGTCGGAGCGTCGGCGGTGGGTTCCGCCGTCGGCTTCGTCGTGGCCGGCCCGCTGCTGGAGGCACTGGGGTCGCACCGGTGGCTGTACGGCATCCCGTTCGTCCTGCTCGTGGTGATCACCGTGGGCACGTGGTGGGCGGTGCCGTCGTGCCCGCCCACCGCTCGGGGCCGGGTCGACCGGCTCGGTGCGGTGGTCCTGTCCGTCGGCCTGCTCGCCCTGCTGATCGGTCTCACCCAGGCCCCGGTCTGGGGCTGGCTCTCCGCGGAGGTCCTCGGGCTCGGGGTGATCGCGACGGTGATGCTGGCGACCTTCGTCCTGCTCGAGCTGCGGACCATCGAGCCGTTGGTGAGCATGCGGCTGCTCGCCAGGCCGACCGTCGCCGCGGTCTGCCTGATCGTGTTCGTCACCGGCTTCGTCGTCACGGCGACGCAGCTGACCATCTCCACCATCGTCGCCGCGCCGGCAAGCACTGGGTACGGCCTCGAGGAGAGCGCGACCACGGCCGGTCTGATCCTGCTGCCGATGGGGATCGTCGGCACCGTCGCCGCGCCCCTGACCGGGCGCCTGGAGCGCCTGCTGAGCGCGCGCGGCGTGATGGCACTGGCGGGTGGGGCGATCGTCGCCTCCTGCGCCACGCTGCTCGTCGCCCGCGGCGAACCCGGTGCACTCGCGGCTTCGGCGATGCTGGTGGGATTCGGCCTCGGCATCGGCGTCACCCAGGCCATGAACACCGTCGTCACCGCGGTCCCGGTGTCCAGGGTCGCGAGCGTGGCGGGTGCGGCCTTCGTCTATCAGGAGCGTGGGATCCACCCTGGGCGGCCAGGTCAGCGGCGGCATCCTGGCCGGGGATCTGCTCCCCGACGTCGCGGTGCCGAGCTGGTCGGCCTTCAGCAGCGTCTTCGCCGTCGCGGCGGTGCTCGCCGTGGTGGCCCTCCTCCTCAGCCGGGCGCTGCCGGGGCGCAGGAGCGCGTCGATCCACGCGGCTGCGGTCAGGATCCTCGAAGCCTGACCGGCCGGTCCTGAACGAGCGCGGCGCACGTCGAGCGCGAAGCGGCGTGCGTCGCGCTGCCACACCGGTGGACGACATGCTCGCCGTGGTACGGGGTGCCGCCACGGGCCTCGGTGGGGCAGTGGCGAGCGACACACGTGCCCATCGGGAATTTTCAAAGCGGATAGGTGGCTATGCCACATAGCCGAACGCGGTGCAGGTGGCCGGGTGACCGGGCACAGCGGTCGGTCCGCCGCGTCCTCGGGGAATCGGACGCGGACACCGCCGACGGTGCAGTGCCGCATGCCCCGACGCCGGTCGAACCGCGCACCGATGGACGAACGAACCAAGGAGGAAGGCCGAACAATGCCGTCCGCAGCGCTTGAAGTGGAAGCCGCCGTCGTCGAAGGGAAAGGAGAACCCTTTCAGTTCCGGACGGTGAGCGTCGAGGATCCCCGGCCGGACGAGGTGCTGGTCCGGATCGTCGCCACCGGGGTCTGTCAGACCGACGCGCACGCGCGTAACCAGGAATACCCGATCCCCATGCCGGTGATCCTCGGTCACGAGGGCGCCGGAATCGTCGAGAAGGTGGGCTCCGCCGTGCGGGACGTGGCACCCGGTGACCACGTCGCGCTGACCTTCCCCTCGTGCGGACGGTGCGCATCCTGCCGTGCCGGTGCCCCGGCGAACTGCGAGTACGGCTTCCCGCTCGCGTTCGGCGCGGCGCGGCTGGACGGCAGCAACGCCTACGGCGACGGCGTCCACGGCCACTTCTTCGGCCAGTCCTCGTTCGCCCGGTTCGCCCTCGCGAACGAGCGGAACACGGTGCGGCTCCCCGACGACATGCCGCTGTGGCTCGCGGGCCCGCTCGGCTGCGGGATGCAGACCGGGGCGGGCGCGGTGATGAACTCCCTGCAGGTCGGTGCGGGCGAGTCGATCGCGGTGTTCGGCACCGGCTCGGTCGGCCTGGCCGCGGTGATGGCGGCGAAGGCGGTCGGTGCGACGACCATCGTCGCCGTCGACGTGAACGACTCTCGGCTGGCCCTGGCCGCCGAGCTGGGGGCCACCCACACGGTCAACGGGCGGACCGAGGACACCGCCACCCGGTTGCGGCAGATCCGGCCCAGCGGGTTCGACCACGTCCTGGAGATCACCGCGATCCCGCGGATGCTGGCGCTCGCGGTCGAGGTGCTGCGTCCGATGGGCGTCGCCGCGCTGATCGGCGGAGCGCCGGCCGGGACCACGGCGCCGATCGACATGAACACCCTGTTGAACGGCGGCCGCGTGCTGCGCGGAATCGCGCAGGGCGATTCCGTTCCGCAGACGTTCATCCCCAAGCTGGCGGAGCTTTACCGTGCGGGACTCTTCCCCTTCGACCGCCTCGTCCGCACCTACGACTTCGCCGACATCAACCAGGCGTTCGAGGACACGGCGCGCGGCGAGGTCATCAAGCCCGTGCTGCTGATGGGCGAATCGGACTGAATCCCGGACCGCGGAGATCTGCATTCCGGATCACGGAAAACGGAAGCGAGAGAAACATGACTGCTGCAGGCAACGGAAGCAAGCCCGAATGGCTGGTGGACGACCTGGGCCCCAAGGGAGCCTCGTTCATCAAGCTGACGGACTTCGCCCCGCCGCCGGAGCGCTCGTACGGGATCCTCTTCACGCCGGACCGGCTCGAGAAGGGCTACCACGTCGAGGAGATCCGCGACGGCGTCTACTGGGTGTCGGTCGGGTGGTACGACTGCATGTTCGTCGTCACGGGCTCGGGCGTGGTCGTGCTCGACGCGCCGCCGGCCATCGGTGAGCGGCTCCTGTCGGCCATCGAGTCGGTCACGAAGGAGCCGGTCACGCACCTGATCTACAGCCACTGGCACGCCGACCACATCGGTGCTGCCCGCATCTTCGACCCGGGCATCACGATCGTCGCCCACGAGCGGACCCGTGATCTGCTCGCGCGGTTCCCCGACGAGTACCGCCCGCTGCCGACCGAGACGTTCGCCACCGACGCCACCCTGGAGGTGGGCGGCGTGCCGATCGAGCTGTCCTACAAGGGCCAGAACCACACCGAGGGCAACATCTTCACCTACCTGCCCCGGCAGAAGGTGCTCGCCGCCATCGACATCGCCAGCCCGGCCTGGGTGACTTTCCGCGACTGCGACTCCTCGGAGAACCTGGCCGGCTGGGAGCAGGCGCACCACCAGGTGCTCGAGTACGACTTCGACACGGTGGTCAGCGGGCACGTGTCCCGGCTCGGCAACCGGGCGGACGTCGAGGAGGGTGTCGAGTACATCGACGACCTCGTCCGCTTCTCCCGGGAGGCGCTGGAGACCATCCCGATGGAGTACTTCCACGCCGGCATGGACGGCCCGTACAAGGCGGCGTTCCGAGCCGTCGAGGAGAACTACTTCGCGGCGCTGGTCAACTACGTGACCAAGAAGATGCTCGAGCGGGTCACGTCCAACGGGCAGCGCTGGGAGGAGCGGCTGAACGGCGCGGACGTCCTCACCAAGCACAACGCGTTCTCGATGCTGGAGAAGACCCGCCTCGAGCGGACGCACAACGGCTACCTGCGCCGCGACGGCACCCCGACGTCCGACAAGTTCTTCATCTGACGGGCGGAAGGACATGAATTCGGACACCGAGGAGATCCGCACCCTCGTCGACAACTGGATCCTCTACCGGGACGCCGGTGACTGGGAGCGGTTCCGCACGGTCTTCCACCCCGACGGCCGGGTGCTGGCCACCTGGTGGCAGGGGACCGCGGACGAGTTCATCCAGGCCTCCCGCGAAGGCTGGGAGCGGGGGATCAGCATCCTGCACTCGCACGGCGGCACCACCGTCGAGGTGGCCGGGGACCGAGCGATCGCGCAGACGAAGATGACCATCGCCCAGCGCGACCTGGTCGAGGGCGTCGAGTGCGACGTCGTCTGCACCGGCCGGTTCTTCGACTTCTTCGCCAAGCGGGACGGCCGGTGGGGGATGGTCCTGCGGCAGCCCATCTACGAGCGCGACCGCATCGACCCGGTGCAGCCCGGCGCGACGGTGGAGCTGGATCCCGAGCTGCTCGCCCGCTTCCCCGTCGGCTACCGGCACCTCGCCTACCTGCAGACCAAGGTCGGCTACCAGGTCAAGACCGACATGCCCGGCACGACCGGTCCGCGGACCGAGGCGCTCTACGCGCTGGGCCGCGACTGGCTCGCCGGGAAGGTCGACACGCTCGACCACTGGTCCTGAGCGCCCGCCCGCCGGGGCGGGCACACCCGGCCGGTGCACCCGGGCCCGTGTGGGGGTGGCACGGGTGCACCGGCCTTTCGATCGATCCCACGAAGAGAGGAAACCCATGCGTGCGGTCAGAATCGTCGCGTACGGCGGGCCGGACGCGCTCGTCGTCGAGGACGTCGAGACGCCGCGGCCCGGACCCGGCGAGGTGCTGGTCGAGGTACGCGCGGCCGCGGTGAACCCGGTGGACGTCGCGAACCTCGCCGGGCGGGTGCAGTCCGCCGTGAAGCAGCCGGCCGTGGCCCCGCCCCGGACCGCGGGCCGGGACTACGCCGGAGTCGTCGTCGACGGGCCGGATCACCTGCGCGGCCTGGAGGTCTGGGGCACGAGCGGCGGGCTCGGCGTCACCCGGGACGGCACCCAGGCCGAGTACCTCGTGGTGCCGGAGCACACGGTGCGCCCCAAGCCGGCCAACCTGTTCTTCGAGCAGGCCGCCGCCGTCGGCGTCAGCCACTCGGTCGCGTACCTGGCCCTCGCCGAGCGGGCGAACCTCCAGGCCGGGGAGACCGTCCTGGTCACCGGGGCGTCCGGCACGGTCGGCCGGGCGGCCACCGACATCGCGCACTGGCGCGGGGCCACGGTCATCGGTGCCGACCGCCGGCTCGCCGACGACCTGCTGGCCGACCTGACCGTCGACACGACGTCGTCCGACCTGGTGGAGGCCGTGCGCGAGGCGACCGGCGGCGTCGGCGTCGACGCGGCGCTGGACACCGTCGGCGGGGACCTGCTCGACTCGGTCAGCAGCGCACTGCGCCACGGCGGGCGGGCGACCGTCATCGCGAGCCTCGGCACCCTCCTGGCGCCGATCAACATCCTCGACTTCTACCGCAACGAGCGCGCCCTGTTCGGGGTCAACACGCTCGACCTGTCACTGACCAAGGCCGCCGACGTCCTGGACGTCCTGCGGCGCGGCTTCGAGGCCGGCGTGCTGCACGCGCCCCGGACCGTGGTGTTCCCGTTCGACGAGGCGAGCAGCGCCTACAAGGCCGTCGCCGCCGGCACGGACGGCGCCAAGGTCGTCCTCGTGCCCTGAAGCCTGCACCAACCTCCTGAGGAACGGACCAACTATGTCCACTACGACCGGCACCGTCGCGCTGAACTGGATCGACGGTGCCTGGACCGACTCCGAGGTCCACGACGACAGCTTCGATCCCGCCACGGGTGAGCGCATCGGCACCTACGCCAAGGCGACCCGGGCGGACGTCGAGCGGGCGATCCAGGTCGCCCGCCGCGCGTTCCGCGAGACCGACTGGCGCTACGACCGCCAGCTGCGGGCGGCGGTGCTCAACCGGATGGCCGACCGCATCGAGGCCCGCCGTGACGAGCTCATCGACCTGCTGTCGCTGGACAACGGCAAGGTCAAGGCCGAGGCGACCCTGGAGATCGACATGGTCGCCCCCAAGCTGCGCTACAACGCGGCGCTGGCCCTGGCCGACTTCGGCCGGGCGGCCGAGGTCAAGCCCGGCCGGTACTCGATGGTGGTGCGCGAGCCCGTCGGGGTGGCGGGCGTCATCACCCCGTGGAACTCGCCGGTCATCCTGACCATCCGCTCGCTGGCGCCGGCGCTGGCGGCCGGCTGCACGGTCGTGGTGAAGCTGCCGGAGCAGACCGCGCAGATCAACCGGCTGTTCACCGAGGTGATCGCCGAGACCGAGGGGCTCCCGCGCGGCGTGCTGAACATCGTCACCGCCGACCGGGAGGCGGCCTCGGCGCTGATCGAGTCGCCCGACGTGCCCGCGATCAGCTTCACCGGGAGCACGGCCACCGGGAAGGCCATCTCCGCGGTCGGCGCCGCCCAGCTCAAGCGCTTCGGGCTGGAGCTCGGCGGCAAGACCCCGATGATCCTGTTCGAGTCGGCCGACCTCGCCGAGGCCCTGCCGGTGCTGGAGAAGGCCCTCACCACCTTCGCCGGCCAGTTCTGCATGACCGGGAGCCGCCTGCTGGTGCACCGCTCGATCGCTGACGAGGTCCGCGAGACCCTCGCCAAGCGGTTGGAGGCGGTCGTGCCGGGCCCGGCCGCGGACCCGGCGAGCGACATGGGCCCGCTGATCGACAAGGCGAACGTGGCCCGTGTCGACGGCCTGGTCGAGGACGCGATCGCGGCCGGTGCGCGACCGGTCGTCCGGGGCGGCCCGGTGACCGACGGCCCGCTCGCGAGCGGTGCGTTCTACCGGCCGACCCTGCTCGAGGTGGACGACCCGAAGCTGCCCATCGTGCAGAACGAGGTCTTCGGCCCGGTCCTGACGATGCAGGTCTTCGACACCGAGGCCGAGGCCGTCGCGCTGGCCAACGACAGCGTCTACGGCCTGGCCGCCAGCGTCTGGAGCCGCGACGTGGACCAGCCGCTGCGGGTCGCCCGGCAGCTGGAGGCCGGCACCGTCTGGATCAACGACTGGGCCATGATCTACGACGAGTTCGAGGAGGGCGGCTACAAGCACAGCGGCCAGGGCCGGCTGAACGGGCTGGCGGCGCTGGAGGACTTCACCGAGTACAAGCACATCGCCCTTCGACCTGGGAGCACCCTGCAGTGACCGGTCCGACGTCGCCGGATCTGAAGATCATCCTCGCGAGCACGCGCCCCGGCCGGGTCGGCTTGCCCGTCGCCCGCTGGGTCGAGGAGGAGGCCCGCCGGCACGGCGGCTTCGCCGTCGAGCTGGTGGACCTGGCCGAGGTCAACCTGCCGTTCATGAACGAGCCCCACCACCCGCGGCTGCGGCGCTACGTCCACCAGCACACGCGGGACTGGAGCGAGAAGGTGGCCGAGGCGGACGCCTTCGTGTTCGTGATGCCCGAGTACAACTACGGCTACAACGCCGAGCTGAAGAACGCGATCGACTACCTGCACCACGAGTGGCAGTACAAGCCGGTCGGCCTGGTCAGCTACGGCGGTGTCTCGGCGGGCACCCGGGCCGCTCAGATGATCAAGCAGGTGGTGACCACCCTCAAGATGGTTCCGCTGAACGAAGCGGTGTCCATCCCGTTCGTCCGGGACTTCCTCGACGAGGAGTCGGCACTGGTCCCGAACGGGGTCATGCAAGCTGCGGCGACGGCCATGTTCGACGAGCTGGCCCGTGTCGAGCGGGCGCTGCGGCCGCTGCGGCTGGCCGCAGCGGCGGAGACGGCTGCCTGAGCACGCCCCGCTCAGCGGCGAACGCCCATGTGCTCCTCGAGGGCCTCCTGATGGCGCTGCAGGGCCGTGACCAGCTCTGCGTGGTCGCGGTCCTGCAGCGCACGGGCGATCGGCTCGTGCAGCGCGATCTGGGCGCCGAACTCCTCGCCGGTGAGCCACGGTGGCGCCTCACCGGCGACGATCCACCGCTCGTACGCCTTGGTCACCACGATGTCGTGGACGCTCTCGAAGACGCTGGTCAGGTAGCGGTTCCCGGCGAGCCGGACGTAGGCGACGTGGAAGTTGGTGTCGGCCGCGATCCACTCCGATGCGCTGCCCCGGGCAGCCCGCAGCCGCTGCAGCGCCTCCTCGATCCCGGTCACCTGCAGCTGCGGCTTCGCGGTGATCAGGTCCGCGGCGGCGAGCTCGAGCAGGTGCCGCATCTCGACGGCCTCGTCGATGCTGTCGGGCTCGAGCTCGATCATCATCTGCACGCCGGTGCCGACGGCCGTGGTCGGCTTGCGCAGGACGTAGGCGCCGGATCCCGGCCGGATCTCGATGAGGCCGGTCACAGCCAGGCTGCGCAGCGCCTGGCTCACCGTGGGGCGGGAGCTGCCGACGAGCTCGGCGAGCTTGCGCTCCGACGGGAGTCGGGCGCCGATCTCCAGGTCGTTCTCGACGATGTAGTCGCGCACCTGCTCGGCGACGCGGTCCGCGATCCGGCTGACCGGCTCCACGTGGAAGCTCCGCCGGTAGTGCTCCTCCTTCTCCCGGCGGACGGCCGCGGCGCGCTCCGCCTTCGACGGCACGCGACGCGTCATCGACACTCCTCGATCATCGGTGGGGCCCGCGGCCGATGCTATCCGTGCGGTTGCGCAGCCTGGGTGGCCGTCCCGGCCGGGAGCGGGGAGACTGCACCCGAACGGAAGCGCTGGCTCACGACGTGTGCGGACCGAGAACTCGATGCGTTGCAGGCGCTCCCAGCGCCCTACCGGGCAGTATGATCGTCCCTGTGCGGACCATCACCCTGCGCCGAGGAAGCCGCCGGTGACCGAGCTGATCGACAACAGGCACCGGGCCGAAGAGGCCGGGCCGATGCTGCGGCTGCACGAGGCCGCCGGGCACCTCATCCGCCGCGCCCAGCAGCGGCACACCACGCTGTGGACCAGGCAGTTCGCCGACGATCTGGATGTGACGGGCCCGCAGTACGCGCTGATCAGCGCGATCGCCGTGGGCGAGGGCATCGACCAGCGCACGGCCGGTGAGCGCGCGTCCCTGGACAAGTCGAGCACGGCCGACGTCGTGGCGCGGCTGGAGGGGCGGGGCTGGCTGCTGCTCGCCCGCGATCCCGACGACGGACGGCGCAAGGTCCTGCGCCTGACTCCGCTCGCGCGGGCGGCACTGACCGAGGTGACGCGGCGCGCGCAGCTGGTGCAGGAGCAGCTGCTGGAGGCGGTGCCGGCGAGGCAGCGCAAGTCCTTCGTCGACGCGCTGCGCCTGGTCGCCTACGCCGGGGACGTCCCGCCGCCGGAATCCCCGCAGAGGGCCGTGCTGCCCCTCCGCGACGCACCGGGGCACCTCATCCGCAGGGCCCAGCAGGTGCACACGGTGGCGTGGGGGATCGAGGTCGGGCGCACCCTCACCGCGCCGCAGTACGCGGTGCTCAGCGCGCTCTGGGCACACCCGGAAGGGATCGACCAGAGCACGGCGGGCGAGCTCGCGTCGCTGGACAAGTCGAGCATGGCCGACGTCGCGCAGCGGCTCGTGCGGCGCGGCTGGGTCGCCCGGGAACGCGACGGGGCGGACGCGCGCAGGCGCGTCCTGCGGCTCACCGACGCCGTCCGCGACGAGCTGCTGCACCTCACGCCGGCCGTCCTGCGGGTGCAGGAGCGCCTGCTCGCGCCGCTGTCGCCCGCTCAGCGCAAGGCGTTCATGAAGGGCTGCCACGCCCTCGCCTACGCCGACGATCCGGATCACGCCACGTAGTCGGTCGCCCCGGCCCGGGCGGCTCCAGCTGCCAGCTGTGCTGTACCTCCGGCCCGTCCGGAGCAGGGTGCGGCGGCGGGCGGCGATCTCGCCCGCGGACAGCGGCTCCACCGGCCCGAGCTGCCGCGCTGCCGTGAGCGCCCGGGCGTTGCGCGCCAGGTACACGCACAGCCGCACGGTGTTGGCCAGGTCGGTGCCGACCGCGACGGACCCGTGCTCGCGCATGAGCACCACCCGGGCCGAGCGCTCGGGCGAGATCACGGCCCACGGCGCAAGCACGAGCGGTGAACGTCACGCCGGTCCCGTCACGCGGTACGGGCGCGCGGTCGGGGAGCGGTTCTGATCTGGAGAGGAAACCGGAGCCGCGCCTGGACCCAGGATGTTCGACGCGCCAGCGCGGGGTCTGTGCGCACCAGCTGCCTCCCTGGTGGCGAGGCTGACTGCGCTTCGTCCTCGGCGCCGACCGACATGGGGCTGGGTACGTGCGAACCCGGGCCTTGCGCAGTGACCAACTCACCGATCTGCGACGCCGGCCCCTGACCGCAGCCGGGAGTCAGGGGCCGCTCGCCGAGGCGTGGCCTGCCCTACTTCTGCTGGGAACGGATCCAGGCGTCGATCGCGTCCTCGGTCTGCGGGGCCGTCGGGTGCAGCGCGAGGTTGTGGCCGGAGGTGGGTTCCACGTAGACGTCGAAGCTGGCCGCGTTGGCGTAGTAGCGCGACTCGCTCTCCCGGATCGAGGCTTCGGTGCACGGTTGCAGCAGGGCGCCGCAGAAGAAGTCCTTCCCGCCCATCGCGAGCAGGACCGGGATCCTGATCCGTGAGGCGGGCGCCGTTCCCGGTGCCAGCTCGGTGATGCCACTGGCCAGTTGGCCGGCGGCCATGGCGGACTTGTGCGCCTCGTCGTACTCGATCACGGCCGGGTCCGCGGTGTCGGAGTACACGAGATCTCCTCTCGCTCCCGGGCGGGACGTCAGGTAATCGCATCCGTAGCCCTTGGTCACGGGATCCAGACAGGCCGGGTAGGTGATGTCGGTCGCGAACGAGACAGGGGTCCGCGCGCTGAACGGCACGTGCAGCAGGCCGGTGACCACCAGCCTGTCGGCATCGTCGTAACGGCCCGCCTCGTTGACGGCGATGGCCGATCCGAGTGAGTGGCTGACCACGGTGACGTCGTCGTACAGCGACGAGGCCCAGCTGATCACCTGGTGCAACGCATCTGCGCCGTGGGAAACGGTCGTGGTCAGGCCGAAGGGGCGGTCGGTCTCGCCCACCCCCAGACGGTCGTAGGCGAAGGTGGCGTAGCCGTCAGCCAGAGCGTGCTCCACGTACGAGAGCTGGTCGGAGTTGATCGGCCAGTCCCAGTACTGCCGTGTGTAGGTCCCGCCGTGCGCGAGGACCTGGATGCCGCGGACCTCACCCTCCGGGACGCACAGCGTGCCCGCGACCGTGTACTGGCGACCCGCGACCTGAACCGGTAGTCGCTGCTCCGTGCAGCCGGTCGGGGTGTCGGCGGCCGCCGCGACGGCTGGTGCGGCAACGCAGCACGACAGCACCGCACCCAGCACTGCCACGCCACGGGCGACGGCTCTACGACGTGGTTCCCGCATCCGTCCTCCTCATCTGACCGGCCTGGCGCTGCAATGGACTCTGCGGCGATCCGGGCCGAAGCCGGCATTTCTATCGCGCGAACACCGCGCGTCGGATGAATGCTGGAGCCAACGAGTGTGCTGCGCGGAGGTTTCGGGAACATTTCCGCGAGGTACCCGATGGTGTATTCGTCGGGAATGAAGGCAGAATACGCCGCGAAGGACGATAATCGGCGGCCGTTACGTGCGACGTTAACTGCTGATGCGTCACGGTCTCGAGGCTGGGTGCCGGCGGGTGAGATGGCGGGGTCAGGGGTGGGGGATCGGAGGAGCCACCGCAGTGGCACGGCGACGTGCGCGTAGGCCGGGTCCTAGCAGCACCGAGGCGCTACCACCCGAATTCTGCAGATCGCGGCCATGATGCGGGAGGTGGAGGGGTAGATCAACCGCGCTGGGCCGGGCGAGGTTGTGCGCTCGGGGTCTTGACGCCCGGCGCCGTCTGGCCGCGGTTGGCGAGGTTGCGCACCCGCCCCCACCGGCAGTGACTCGATGCCGTTGTCGGCCATCTTCTGATCGAACCCGGGTGCGCTCGTCGGAATCGAAGAGTTCGGTGGCGTCGGCGGTCGCGGTGACCTGCTTCTCGTCGATCTTCCCGGCGGCGTGCGGCGAGCGGACGTAGTCGAGTCCGTCCTGCAGATCCCGGGCGACGCGGATCCGTTCATCGGCTTCGGTGGGCGAGGTCTGCAGCGCGAGCCCGAATCCGCGACTGGCCGTCGCGAAGTGCTGGCGCTAGACGCCGGCGCCCGTCATGGCCTCGATCGTCTCGGCGATCGCGGGCACGTCGGCGGAGTGCA
Organism: Pseudonocardia thermophila; assembly: GCF_900142365.1. GTDB lineage: Bacteria > Actinomycetota > Actinomycetes > Mycobacteriales > Pseudonocardiaceae > Pseudonocardia > Pseudonocardia thermophila. The sequence goes on from NZ_FRAP01000002.1 coordinate 31,092, forward strand.
GCTGAGGCATTCCCGGCACCGTGCGGAACTCGGCGCTGACCGCGCCCTCCGCGACGACCCACTCGACGAAGCCCAGCTCGTGCCGACCCTCGATCCGGTCGTCCTCGGCGGACAGGTACGCGGTGGCCGGCGCCCACACCTCGATCACCGTGCCGCGCGGCACGGCGCGGTAGCGGTGCAGGTGCCCGCAGCCGACGGCGCGCAGCTCGGTGCGGGCCAGCAGGGCGAGCAGGCGGTCGCGGGCGACCGGCCCGATGTCGGTCTGGTAGCCGACCGGCTCCTCGGTGACCTGCCAGACCGGCTTGTGCAGGAACAGCAGCACCGGCACGCCGGGCCGCAGCTCGCCGACGGTCTGCTCGAGCCAGCGCCACTGGTCGGCCTCGCGCTGCAGACCGGAGCCGAGCAGCTCGCTGTCGATGCCGAGGAGGGTGGCCTCGTCGGAGTCGTGGCGCCAGTGGTCGGGCCCGAACACGGCCTCGTGGGCGGCGACCCGCTCGTCGGTGGTGACCAGGCCCGCCCAGGCGCCCAGCCCGGGCATGCCGACGTCGTGGTTGCCGGGAACGACCAGGAGCGGCGCCTCGATCAGGTCGAGCAGCTCGCGGGAACGGGCGCGGTCCTCGGCCACGTCGGGGTGGAGGAACTGGATGTCGCCGGTGTGCACGACCAGATCGGGGCGCACCTCGGTGTTGAGGTGGTGGGCGAGCAGCCGGAACCCGTCGACGGTCGGGCCGTCGGCGGCGGTGAGGTGGGTGTCGGAGATCTGCGCGATCTTCATGCGGCTCCTCGATGGCTCAGTGGGCTCGATGGCCAGTGGGCTCGATGGCTCAGTGGGTGAGTGCGGTGCGGAGGTGCTCGATCGCCTCGGCCGGCGTCCCGTGCCGGATGAGGTAGGCGCGGGCGCCGCGGTGCTCGTCGGCGAGGAAGCGCAGCATCGCGGCCATCGACTCGGGGCGGGCGCCGCGAAGCGTCTCCACGCCTTCGTCGGTGGCGGCGGACGCCGCGGGAAGGGTCGCGAAGAACGCGGGCGTGAGGTGGTCGCCGGTCAGCGCGTAATCAGCGACCACCACGTCGTCGGGCACGCCGATCGCGGAGAGGACGAGCGCGACCACCACGCCGGTCCGGTCTTTCCCGGCCGCGCAGTGCACCAGCGCGGGCAGCGCGCCCGGGCGGGCGAGATCGGTGACGATGCGCGCGAGCTGCGGGCCGCGGTGGCGCAGCATGCCGATGTACAGCTCGGCGAGCCGGTCGGGCGCACCGAGCACGTCCGCGGTCACCAGGGGGCGCGGGCGCAGCGGGCGGTGCAGGACGGCCGGGACGATCGCGTGCAGGCCGGTCGGCTGCGCGTCGAGCTCGGCGTCGTCGCGCAGGTCGATCACGGTCCGCAGACCCAGGGCGGTGAGGCCGTCGACGGTGCGGGGTGCGTCGGAGCGGAACAACCGTCCCCACTGGGTGCGGGTGCTCCCCGCCGGGTAGTCGCCGATGTCGCGCAGGTTGGCGGTGGCACCGACGGTGATCCGGCGGTGCGGGACAGAGAGCGTCACGCCCTCATTCACGGCGACGAAGGTGACGCCCGACGCCCCGAGCAGGTGAACGCCGGGCGACCGGGAGCGGTCGAGTCGCGTCCGGCGCGAGAGCGATGTCACACCCGCGGCCACCCGTGATCGATGAGAGGTTCGTCGCGAAGGGAGGCAGGATGATCGACTCTGCCCACGACCCTGCCCGTGACTCTGCCGGCGACACTGCCCGTGACGGCGAGTTCGCCCTGCTCCACGAGAACGCCGAGGAGGCCGGGATCGCCTGGCCCGGCCCGCCCGCCGTCCGCCGCGTGAGCAGCGAGGTCGACGGCCGTCGGGTGAGCGCGCTGCTGTGGGGCACGGCGCCGCCGCGGATCGTCTTCCTGCACGGCGGCGGGCAGAACGCGCACACGTGGGACACGGTCCTGCTCGCGCTGGGCGAGCCCGCGCTGGCGGTCGATCTGCCCGGGCACGGCCACTCCGACTGGCGCGAGGACCGCGACTACATGCCGAGGGCCTCGGCGGAGGCGGTCGCGCCGGTGCTGCGCGAGTGGGCGCCGGGGGCGGAGCTGGTGGTCGGCATGTCGCTGGGCGGTCTCACCGCGATCCGGATCGCGGCGCGGCACCCGGACCTGGTGCGCCGGGCGGTGATCGTCGACGTCACCCCGTCCGCCCACCTGCGGCATCGATCGATGACGCAGCAGCAACAGGGCACGACCGCGCTCACCCGTGGCCGGCGCACCTTCGCGACCTTCGAGGAGATCGTCGAGCGCACCGCAGCCGCCGCGCCGCACCGGTCGCGGGCGAGCATCCGCCGCGGGGTCGTGCACAACACCCGCCGCCTGCCCGACGGCCGCTGGGCCTGGCGCTACGACCGCAACGCCGGGCCGCGCGACTTCTCCCCGCTGTGGGCTGATCTCGCCGCCACGACGTGCCCGCTGACGCTGGTGCGCGGCGGGGCGTCCGCGTTCGTCCCCGACGAGGACGCCGCGGAGTTCGTCCGGCGGCGGCCCGACGCCCAGGTGCGGGTCGTCGCGGGCGCCGGGCACGCGGTGCAGAGCGACGCCCCGCTGGAGCTGGCCGACATCGTCCGGGCGGCGCTCAGTCCTTGACGTCCAGCACGATCTTGCCGGGGATGCGCCGGTCGAACAGCGCATCGGCGGCGGTGGCGACCTCGGTCCACGGGCCGCGCCAACCGATCTCCGGCGACAGCCTGCCCTTCTGCACCAGCGACACGAGCAGTGCCAGGTCCGGGGCCGGATCGGTGACGTCGCCAGCGCTGTGCAGGGTCTTCGACCGGCCCAGCGCGAAGAACGCGTTGGTCTCCAGCGTGACCGGCTCGTTCGACGCCCAACCGATGCTGTGCAGCTGCCCGCCCGGGGCGAGCTTGTGCCACGCCGCCATCAGCGTCGGGCCGCCGACGGTCTCCAGCACGCCGTCGACCTGGCCCTCGACCGCGTCGACGGAGGTCACGACCTCCTCCGCGCCGAGCGCACGCAGGGCCGGGGCGTTGTCCGGGTCGCCGCTGACGGCGACCACCGACGCTCCGCTCAGCGCGGCCAGCTGCACCGCGCAGCGGCCGACGCCGCCGGAGGCGCCCGTGACCAGCAGGCGGCGCCCGAGCACCGAGCCGAGCGAGCGCAGCACCCGCAGGGCGGTCAGGCCGACCATCGGCAGGGCTGCCGCGTCGACGAGATCGACCTCGTCGGGCACGACGGCGACGTTGTGCACCCCGAACGCGACCCGGCGCGCCCACGCGCCGGGGCCGAACGCAACCACTCGCGAGCCCACGGCCGGGCCGGAGCCGTCGGCGGCCGCATGCACGACGGTGCCGGCGGCGTCGAAGCCCAGCACCATGCCGGGGGCCTGGTAGCGCAGGTAGCGCAGCTCTCCGTAGTTCGCCGACGCGTGCGCGACCTCGACGACCACCTGGTCCGGTCCGGGCTGCGGGTCGGCGACGGTCGTGAGCCGGATCGCGCCGGGGGCGTCGGGATCGGCGACGAGGGCCTGGTTCGGCACGGGTGCTCCCTACTCGATCACGTGACGGTCGAGACGAAAGCTAGCACTATTTGAGAGTGACTTCCAGTTTGAGTCAGATTCCCGTGAACCGGGCGGGGCGACGCTCGGCGAAGGCCCGGATGCCCTCGGCGCCGTCGGCGGTCCACGTCGACGAGAGCAGTGCGTGGCGCTCCAGGTCCAGGTGCGTGGCGAGGTCGTTGCCCGGGCCCCCGTGCAGCAGCGCCCGGGTGCGGGCGAGCGCGCGCGACGGGCCCGCGGCCAGCCGCTCCAGCTCGGCGGCGGCCGCGGCGTCGAGATCGTCGTGCACCCGTGTGACCAGCCCCCACGCCAGTGCCTGTTCGGCGTCGACGACCGGGTTCAGCATGGTCAGCTCCGCGGCCCGCCGGTAGCCGACCAGTCGGGACAGGAACCAGCTGGCGCCGCCGTCCGGGGTGAGCCCGACCCCGGCGTAGGCGAGCACGAACCGGGCGTCGGAGGAGCAGAGCACGACGTCACCGGCCATGGCCAGCGCGAACCCGGCCCCGGCCGCGCTGCCGCGCACGCTGGTGAGCACGGGTGCCGGCAGCCCCGCGAGACCGAGCACCGCGCGGTGCAGGTGCTCGGCGACGGCGCCGATGTAGGCCGTCGCCCCGGCCGGCTGCGCGGCGAACGCGCGCACGTCGCCGCCCACGCAGAACCGTGGGCCGGCGGCGGTGAGGTGGACCGCGCGCAGCCCCGGCTCGGCGGCCGCCGCTCGCACGGCTCGCCCCAGCGCCTCGGCCGTCGGCAGATCGAGCGCGTTCCCCGCCTCCGGGCGGTTCAGCCGCAGCGTGGCGATGCCCGAGCCGGGATCGAACGCGTAGTCGACGGTCACAGCGTCAGTCCGTGTTCCAGCTGGTCGGCAGCCTTCATCATCGCCTCCTCGAGATCGATCCCCGGGTCCTCGGCCCAGTCGAACAGCACCGAGTACCAGACGCCCTGCACGGCGGCGGCGAACGTGCGCACCTCGAAGTCGCCCGGATCGCGCCCCACCCGCTTCGCGACCAGCTCCGCGATCTCGTTCATCAGCTGGGTGAGGTTGTCGAACAGCACCGCTCGCAGCTCCGGCACCGACAGGCACAGCAGCACCTGCTGGCGCACGGACTCGGCGTCCGAGGTGGAGGCCATCGCGTCGAGCAGGCCGCGGAACACGGCCCGCACCGGGCCGACGTCGGGCGGGATCGCCTCGAACGTGTCCGGCAGCCGCGACTCGGCGTCGTCGGCGAAGACCACGTCCTCCTTGGTGTTGAAGTAGCGGAAGAACGTGCTCGGCGAGACCTCGGCCGCCTCGGCGATCTGGTTGACGGTCGTCTCCGCGTAGCCCTGCTCGTGGAACAGGCGCATCGCCTGCTCGCGGATCAGCGCCCGCGTGCGGGCCTTCTTGCGCTCCCGCAGCCCGCCCGTGTTCGGGTCGGCCGGCCGCAGCCTGCTGGCCGCCCGGCGGCCCGCCTGCTCTCGCCAGCTGGTGCCCGCCCTGTCCTTCTCCGGCTCGGGCTTCTTCTCCGGTGCTGTCCTGGCCGGGGCGCTCTTCGGCGCGGCCTGCGGCTCCTCGGCCGGATCCGGCTCGGGATCGGCGGCGTCGAACCCCGACAGGCCCGCCCTGACGAACTCGTCGCGCCAGTTCTCCAGCTCCTCCGGGGTGACTCCGAGCTCGCTGCAGATCGTCTCCGGATCGACGCCCCGGATCGAGCGGAGGACCGCTTCGAGGCGCACCAGGCGACGCGGAGCGGTCCCGGGCTCTGTGGTGGGTCGTGCAGCCATGACCAGCACGATAGTCGCTCCGAGTTGCGCCGCTGATTCAGCTTATGATTTGAGAGTAACATTTTATTGACAGAGACAGTCACTATGGGCGTAGTGTCGCCCGCGTGACGACGACGACGTTCTCGCCCGGATCCGCGCCGGCCTTCTCGCTCGACACCGACGACACCGCGCTCCAGGAGGTCGTCCGGAGGGTCGTCGTGGACCGCGGCGCGGCGGCCGCGGCGCGGGCGGTCGTCGACCTGGCCCCCGACGCCACCGAGCGGGAGAGCGCCTGGTGGCGCACCTGTGCCGACCAGGGCTGGTGGGGACTGCACGTGCCGGAGCCCGCCGGGGGGTCGGGCGCCGGTCTCGTGCAGACCGCGGTCGTGCTGTTCGAGCTCGCCCGTGTGGTGGCGCCCGGCCCGGCCCTGCCCACCCTGGTGGCGTCGGCCGTGCTGGCAGAGGAGCCCGGCCGGTGGCCGGAGCTGCTGGAGGGCCTCGCCGATGGCTCCCTGACCGCCGGCCTCGGTCTCGGGGGTGCCCTCGTCCGGGACGGAGGCACCGTCAGCGGGGACGCCGGCGTCGTGCTGGGTTCCGCCGAGGCCGCCCAGCTCCTGCTCGCCGTCGGCGACGACCTCGTGCTGGTCGGCGCCGCGGAACCCGGACTGGAGCTCGCGGCGGCCACCGGCGTCGACCGGACCCAGCCGCTCCTCGCGGCCCGGCTCCAGGACGTGCCCGCCAGCGTGCTCCCCGGCCGGCGGCCGCACGCGCTCGCCGTCCTGCGCACGCTCGCCGCCGTGCAGGCCGCGGGGATCGCCGACGCCGCGCTCACCGCCGCCGTCGAGTACGCCCGCATCCGTGAGCAGTTCGGCCGACCCATCGGCGCGTTCCAGGCGGTCAAGCACCTGTGTGCGGACCTGGTCGTCGACGCCGAGCTGGCGCTGGCCGTCGCGTGGGACGCGGCCCGGGCGCTGACGGCGGGCCCCGGTCCGGAGGCGGAGCTGGCCGCGGCGACGGCCGCAGCGGTCGCACTGCCCCGGGCGCTGGCGGCGGCCGAGACGTCGCTGCACGTCCACGGGGCGATCGGGTTCACCTGGGAGCACGACGCCCATCTGCTGCTGCGGCGGGCGCTCGCGCTGCAGGCGCTGGTCCCGCCCGCGGCCGCCGCGGCCGACGTGGTGCGGCTTCGCCTGTCCGGGACGGCGTTCCGCGTCCACGTCGATCTCCCGGACGAGGTCGAGCCGGTCCGCGCGGAGGCCCGCGAGCTGGCCCGCCGGCTCGCCGGCCGCTCCCCGGACGAGCAGCGCGCCGGCCTCGTCGCCGCGGGCTACGCGCTGCCGCAGCTGCCGCCGCCGTGGGGCCGCGGGTACGGCCCGGCGGCCCAGCTCGCCGCCGACGCGGAACTGGCCGGGCTCGCCCGGCCTGACTACGGCGTCGGCGCGTGGGTGATCCCCACCCTCGTCCAGCACGGCACTCCCGAGCAGCTGGAGCGCTGGATCGGCCCCTCGGTGCGCGGGGAGCTGCGCTGGTGCCAGATGTTCAGCGAGCCCGGTGCCGGCAGCGACGCGGCCGCGATCGCCACCCGCGCCGTGCCGGTCGAGGGTGGCTGGCGGCTGTACGGGCAGAAGGTGTGGACCAGTCGCGCCACCACGTGCAACCGCGGCCTCGCGACCGTGCGGACCTCGTCCGACGGGCCGAAGCAGGCCGGCATCACCATGGTGGTCGTGGACCTCGACGGGGAGGGGGTCGAGGTCCGGCCGCTGCGTGAGGCCAGCGACGAGTACGGCTTCGGCGAAGTGTTCCTCGACGGCTACTTCGTGCCGCACGAGGACGTCGTGGGCCCGGTCGGCGGCGGCTGGGCCGTCGCCCGCTCCACGCTCGGCAACGAGCGGGTCACCGTCGGCGCCACCGCGCAGTTCGGCGGCGGTGTCGTCGATCTGCTCGGCGCGCGCCGCGCCCTCGGCCACGACCGCGCCGACGCCGAGATCGGGGCGCTGCTCGCCGAGCGGCAGGCGATGGACCTGCTCGGGGTGCGCGCCGCGACCCGGGCCGTCGCCGGCGCCCCGCCCGGGAGGGAGGGCGCGATCACGAAGCTGGTGCGCTCCGCGGTCACCCGCCGCAGCGCCGAGCTGGCCGTCCGGCTGCTCGGCCCGCAGGTCGCGCTCGCCGACGGGGCCGGTGCCGCGGCGGCGCGCAGCTTCGTGAAGAGCCAGATGACCGCCATCGGCGGCGGCACCACCGAGATCGTCAAGAACCTGGTCGCCGAGCGCCTGCTCGGGCTGCCCCGCGATCCGCGATGAGCGGCGGACCGCTGGCCGGCCTGCGGGTCGTCGAGATCGCCGGCATCGGTCCCGGCCCGTACGCCGGGATGCTGCTCGCCGATCTCAGCGCCGAGGTCCTGCGCATCGACCGGCTCGACGCCCCGCCGCGGGTGAGCGCACCCGGCAACGTGCTGCGGCGCAACCGGCGCTCGCTCGCCGTGGACCTCAAGGCGCCCGGTGCCCGCGAGCTGGTGCTCGACCTGGCGCGCACCGCCGACGTGCTGCTGGAGCCGTTCCGGCCGGGGGTCGCCGAACGGCTGGGCATCGGCCCGGACGACTGCCTCGCGGTCAATCCGCGCCTGGTCTACGGCCGCGTCACCGGATGGGGCCGGGAGGGTCCGCTCGCCCCGCGCGCCGGGCACGACATCGACTACCTCGCCGTCGCCGGCGGGCTGCACCCGCTCGGCCGGGCGGAGGAGCGGCCCGCGCCACCGCTCAACCTGGTGGCCGACTTCGCCGGCGGCGCGCTGTTCCTCGTCGTCGGGGTGCTGGCGGCGCTGCACGAGCGCACCCGTTCCGGCGAGGGCCAGGTCGTCGACGCCGCGATGATCGACGGGGTCGCGTCGCTGACCGCGATGATCCACGGCCTGCGCGCGCTCGGCGAATGGCGCGAGGAGCGCGGGACCAACGAGCTCGACACCGGCAGCCCCTACTACGAGGTCTACGAGACCGCCGACGGCGGCTACCTCGCCGTCGGGGCGATCGAGCCGAAGTTCTACACGGAGATGCTGCGCGGGTTCGGCCTCGATCCCGCGCAGTGGCCGCAGCACGACCGGTCCCGTTGGCCCGCGCTGAAGCAGGCGCTGGCCGAGGTGATCGCCACCCGGACCCGCGACGAGTGGGCCGCGGTGTTCGCCGATCGCGACGCGTGCGTCGCCCCGGTGCTCGCCCTCTCCGAGGCCCCGCAGCATCCGCACAACCGCGCCCGCGGCGTGTTCGTCGAGGTCGCCGGCGTGGTGCAGCCCGCCCCCGCGCCGCGGTTCGGCCGCACCCCGCCCCCGCCGGTCCGCCCGTCGCCCCCGAACGGGGCGGACACCGACGCCGTCCTGCGCGAGCTGGGCTACGACGCCGCCCGCATCGCGGCCCTGCGCGCCGCCGGGGTCGTCGACAGCTACACAATAACGAATGTTTCTAACACTTGACAGTCACTATCAGAATAGCTGAGGCTGTGCGGCAGCCAGTTCGTCCCGGTCCCACCCCCAACGACGGAGGTAGATCCATGGCCAGACGCAGCCCTCTCGGCACCACCGTGACCGCCGCACTGGCTGCGCTCGCCGTCCTCGGGCTCTCGGCCTGCGGCGGCGGGGAGCCGAGCGGCGAGAGCACCGATGCCGGTACCCACCGGGTGATGGCCATCGGGCCGTTCACCGCCTCGGCGGCGCTGCCCACGCCGTTCCCCGAGATCGCGACCGGGGCGCAGGCCGCGGCGAAGGCGGTCAACGACGCCGGGGGCGTGGCCGGCTCCCGGATCGAGGTGCTGTCCTGCGACACCAAGGGCGACCCCAACGAGGCCACGCAGTGCGCCCAGAAGGCCGTCGAGGAGGGGGTCGTCGCGGTCGTCGGCGCGTTCGACTTCAAGGGCGACTACATCGCGGTCCTGGAGCGGGCGGGCATCCCCGTGCTCGCGCCGTTCACCCAGTCCGTCGAGCTGACCAGCCCGGTGGCCTACAACGTCAACGGGGGCAGCGCCACGCTGCTCGCCGGCGAGATCAGCCAGCTGGCCGGTCGGGGCGGGCGGAAGCTGTACTTCGTCGCGCCGGAGTCCGCGGCCGAGGGCGGCGCGCTCGCCGCGCTGTGGGAGCCGGTCCTGCCGCACTTCCCCGGGCTGGAGGTCTCGCTGATCACCGTCCCGCCGGACGCGACCGACCTGTCCGCGGTCGCTGCGAAGGCCACCTCCGGCGACGGGTTCGGCATCGCGCTGCAGGCCGCCCAGCTCGTCCCGTTCATGACGGCCGTCGACCCGGCGAGCCCGGGCGCCCGGCTGATCGGCAGCGACGCCAACTCGGTCGACGCATCGGTGATCAGCAGCCTCGGTGACCGCATCGAGGGCATCCTCGCGCCCGCCGGTTACCTGCCGGCGACCACCAAGGGCAACACCGCCGTCGACGCGTTCATCGCCGCCATGGACGCGGTGGACCCGAAGGCGCCGAAGAACGACTTCGCCGTCGCCGGCTACCTGGGCGTGCAGCTGTTCGCGAAGGCCGCTGCCGGCGCCACCGAGGTGACCCCGGAGTCACTGCGCAAGGCCCTCGACTCCGGCACCGAGTTCGACCTGGGACTCGTCCCGCCGATCCGGTTCGACCAGCCGTCCTCGGCGGTGCCCGGCGTGACCCGGCTGTTCAACACCGCCGTGGTCCACACCCGGCTGCAGGGCGGGCAGTTCGTGCCGATCGAGGCCCGCTTCGTCGACGCCTACACCGGGCGCCCCGTCGGCTGACCGTCGTCCTACCCGATCCCGAGGACCTCCATGGACCTGCTCCAGTTCGCCCTGCTCGGTCTCGGCGTGGGCGCCGCCTACGTCCTGATGGGGCAGGGGATCGTCCTGATCCACCGCGGATCCGGGCTGCTCAACTTCGCCCAGGGCGGCATCGCGCTCGTCGCGGCCCAGACGTTCAAGCTGGTCCGCGACGACTGGGGGGTGCCGGCCCCGCTCGCCCTCGCCGCGGCGCTGGCGGTCGCCGCGGCGATCGGGGCAGCGATGCAGCTGCTCGTGCTCGACCGGCTGCGGGAGCGCTCGGCGCTGGTCAAGCTGATCGCCACGCTCGGCCTGCTGACCCTGATCGAGGGCGTCGGCGTGGTCTTGTGGGGCGACAGCGCGGTGCCGATGGTCGGGATCCTGCCCACCGACCCGGTTCCGCTCGGCGGCGGCATCGTCGTCGGCGCGGACCGGCTGTGCCTGCTGGCGATCGGAGTCGCGCTGACCGCGGCGCTGTGGTTCGTCCACGGCCGCACCCGGTTCGGCACGGCCACCTCGGCGGTCGCGGAGAACCCCGCGGCGCTGGCCGCGCTCGGCCATTCGCCGGCGCGGATCGCGACCCTGAACTGGGTGCTCGGCGCAGTGCTGGCGGGGCTCGCCGGGGTGCTGCTCGCTCCGATCACCGGCCTGTCGGTCACGGCGCTGGTGCTGTCGGTGATCCCCGGCCTGGCCGCGGCGCTGGTCGGGCGGTTCTCCTCCTACTGGTGGACGCTCGTGGGCGGCCTCGGGATCGGGGTGCTGCAGAGCGAGATCGTCCGCTTCTGGGACGTGCCGGGCCTGTCCCAGTCGGTGCCCTTCCTGGTGATCATCGCGATGGTCGTGCTGCGCGGGCGGGTGCTGCCGGCCCGCGGCGAGGTGAGCGCCCGGGCGGTGCGCGTCGGCACCGGGGCGCTGCGGCCCGCTGCGCTCGTCGGCGTCGTGATCGCCGGTGGGCTGGTCCTCGCGGGGGCGAGCGGGGACTGGCGGCTCGCGCTCACCAACAGCGCGCTGACCGGGATCCTCGCGCTCTCGGTCGTCCTCGTCACCGGGTACGCGGGGCAGGTCTCGCTCGCCCAGCTGACGATCGGCGGCGTCGGTGCGCTCGCCGCCGCGAACGGCTCGGCCCGGCTCGGCCTCCCGTTCCCGCTGGCGGTGCTGTTCGGCACCGCCGTGGCGGTGGTCGTCGGACTGGTGGTGGCGCTGCCGGCACTGCGCACCCGCGGCCTGCAGCTCGCCGTCGTCACGATCGGGCTGGGCCTCGCCATCGAGGCGCTGGTGCTGCGCAACCCCGGGCTGGGCGGCGGTTTCACCGGGCTCACGGTCGGCGAGCCGGACGTGCTCGGGTTCTCGTTCGACTACCTCGCCCATCCGGTGCGCTACGCCGCGCTGGCCGGGGTGGCGTTCCTGCTCGCCGCGCTCGCGCTGGCGAACCTGCGCCGCGGGCCCACCGGACGGCGGCTGCTCGCGGTGCGGGCGAGCGAGCGGGCGGCCGCCTGCTCCGGGGTCGGTGTGCTCGGCGCCAAGCTGTACGCGTTCGGCCTGGGCGCCGCGTTCGGCGGGTTCGCCGGGGCGCTCGCCGCGTTCCAGTTCCCGCGGCTCGACGTCGCCGACTACACGACGCTCGGCTCGGTCACGCTGCTCATCCAGGCCATGATCGGCGGCATCGGCTACGTCGGCGGCGCGATCGTCGCCGGGCTGGCCGGCGCCGGCGGGGTGGTCGCGGAGCTGCTGAGCCGGGTCGGGGAGTCGTGGACCGACGCGGTGATCCTCATCAGCGGCGTCGTCGTGCTGGTCAACCTCGTCTTCTACCCGGACGGGGTGGCGCGCACGTTCGCCGAGGTCGCCGGGCACGCGCTGGACGAGGTCCGGTTCCTGCGCCCGCGCCGGGCCGGTGCCGAGCGCCCCCCGACCGCCCACCCGGCGGCCCGCGCGGAGCGGCCCACCCTGCGGGTCGAGGACCTCACGGTGCGGTTCGGCGGGGTGGTCGCCGTGCGCGGGGTGTCGCTGCAGGTGCGGCCGGGTGAGGTGGTCGGGCTGATCGGGCCGAACGGCGCCGGCAAGACCACGATCATCGACGCGGTCTGCGGGCTGGTCCCCTCGACGGGGCGCATCAGCCTCGGCGACACGTCGCTGGCGGGGCTCTCCCCGCGGCAGCGGACCCGCGCGGGCATCGGGCGGACCTTCCAGTCGCTGGAGCTGTTCGACGACCTGTCCGTGCTGGACAACGTGCGGGTCGCCGCCGAGTCCCGGGACCGCCGCTGCTACCTGCTCGACCTCGTCCGGCCGCGGGCGATCGCGCTGCCCGAGGTGGCCCGCACCGCGCTCACCGAGCTCGACCTCACCGGAGTGCTCGACGTCGCGCCCGAGCACCTGCCCGCTGGGCAGCGCGGGCTGGTCGGGGTGGCCCGCACCCTGGCCACCGATCCGAGCATCGTGCTGCTCGACGAACCGGCCTCCGGGCTCGACGACGAGGCGCGCGCCGAGATCGTCCGGCTGATCCGGCACCTGGCCGAGCAGCGCGGCCTGGGCGTGCTGCTGGTGGAGCACGACGTCCGGCTCGTCGCCGAGGCCAGCGACCGGATCGTGGCGCTCGCCCTGGGCGAGGTGATCTGCGAGGGCTCGCCCGCCGAGGTGCTGTCGCATCCGCGGGTGGTGGAGGTCTACCTGGGCTCCGACAGCCCGGTGCAGCCCGCCGTGGTGGGAGGAGCCGAATGACGTACGAGTTCCTGCGCCACGAGTCCTACGACGACGGCCGCATCGTGCGGATCGTGCTCAACCGGCCCGAGGTCCGCAACGCCCAGAACCGCGGCCTCATCGCCGAGCTGCACTCCGCGATGCTCGCCGCGGAGGCCGACGACCAGGTGCGCGTGGTGATCCTCGCCGGGGCCGGCGGGGTGTTCTCCAGCGGCCACGACCTCGCCTCACCGCGCGCGGTCGCCGAGCGCGGCGACGGGCCCGGCCGTCATCCCACCTACAACGAGAACGGCGGCACCCGCTCCGGTGCCGAGTTCCGCTACCTGCAGGAGTGGCACCACTTCTTCCAGAACACGCTGCGCTGGCGGAACCTGCGCAAGATCACCATCGCGCAGACCCAGGGACCGGTTTACGCGGGCGGACTGATGCTCGCGTGGGCGTGCGACCTGATCACCGCGAGCGAGACGACCCGGTTCGCCGACGTCGTCGCGACCCGGCTGGGGCTGTGCGGGGCGGAGTACTTCGCCCACCCCTTCGAGCTCGGGCCGCGGCGGGCCAAGGAGCTGCTGCTCACCGGCGACTCGCTGGACGCCGAGGAGGCCTACCGGATCGGGATGGTCGCCCGCGTCTTCCCCGACGCGGAGATCGACGAGCTGACCCTGGAGTTCGCCCGCCGCATCGCGGCCGTGCCGACGGTCACCGCGCTGCTGGTGAAGGAGTCGGTCAACCAGGCGCAGGACGCCACCGGCTTCCTCACCGCGCTCAACGGCGCGTTCGCGCTCCACCAGGTCAACCACGCCCACTGGGCTGCGCTGCACGACGACCGGCTGCCGATGGCCACCCCCGCCGACGGGGTGCCGGACTGGCGGGAGGCCCCACCGGTCGTGCAGCGCAGCCGCACGCTCGTGCGGGGGGACGAGCGATGACGCGGGTCCTGCCGAGCGCGGCGCTGGCCCGGGTGGTCGCGGACGTGCGCTCCCGGCCGCCGGTGGCCGACCTCGCGACGCACCGCGCGCTCGCCGCCGCGGGGACGGCGGCCGCCGTCGCTGCCCCTCTGCCCGCCGGGATCGAGGCGGTGCCCGGTCCCGGGCGGCCGGGTTCGGAGATCGTGCGGCCGGCGCGGCCGGTGGGCACCGTGCTCTACCTGCACTCCGGCGGCTACGGCGCGGGCACGCCGCAGCTGTGCCGGGGATTCACCGCCCGGCTCGCCGCCGCGACCGGGCTGGCGTTCTTCGCCCCGGCCTACCGGCTCGCGCCCGAGGCGCCCTACCCGGCGGCGCTCGACGACGCCGAGGTTGCCTACACCCTGGAGCTGTCGCGGACCGGTGAACCACCGGCCGCCGTCGGCGGAGCGTCCGCCGGCGGCGGCCTGGCGCTGGCACTGCTCATGCGGATCCGCGACCGCGGGCTGCCGCTGCCCCGGGCGGCCGTCCTGATCTCCCCGTGGGTCGATCTCGCCCGGGCCCCGGCAGCGCGCGACCCGGCGCCCCGCGCGGGGCCGGACGAGCGGGGCCCGGACCCGATGACCGATCCCGGCTACCTCGCCGAGCTCGCCCGCAACTACGCGGGTGGCACCGATCCGCGCGATCCCGGCGTCTCGCCGATCTTCGGCCGGTTCCACGACCTGCCCGCAACGCACATCGAGGTCGGCACCGCGGAGCTGCTGCTCGCCGACGCCGTCCGCACCGCGGGCGCGTTCGCGGCAGCCGGCCGGGCGGTCACCCTGTCCGTCGTCGAGGAGGCCCCGCACACGTTCCCGCACAGCTGCCCCGACACGCCCGAGGCGGCCGCGGCCGCTGCCCGGATCGCCCTGCACCTGCGCACTCACCTGGATCTTGCATGACGTACACCGAGACTCCCGTCCTGATCGTCGGCGGTGGCCCGGTCGGGCTCGCCCTCGCGGTCCAGCTCGACCGGTTCGGCATCGACCACGTCGTGGTCGAGCGGCAGACCGAGCCGACCCGGCACCCGAAGGCCCGCGGGCTCACCGCCCGCTCGATGGAGACCTTCCGCCTGTGGGGGCTGGACGACCGCATCCGGGCGGGCAGCCTGCAGCCGGACGCCGAGCACGACACGATGGCCGTCGGATGGGTGCAGCACTACTGCGAGAGCGTCACCGGCCGCGTCCTCGGCGTGACCAGCCCCGAGCCGAGCGTCCACAGCCCGGTCGCGAAGTGCAACGTCGCGCAGGACGTCGTCGAGCGGGTGCTGAGCGACGCGGTCGCGGGCAACCAGCACACCGTGCTGCGGCGCGGCTCGTCGATGGAGTCCTTCGAGACCACCGCCGACGGCGTGCGCGCGGTCGTCACCGATCTCGCGACGGGGGAGGCTTGCGAGGTCCGGGCCCGGTTCCTCGTCGCCTGCGACGGCGCCGCCAGCGGCATCCGCGACCGGCTCGGCGTCGAGATGGTCGGCCCCGGGACGCTCGAGCACATGGCCAGCTACTTCTACCGGGCCGACGCCAGCCACCTGCCGATCGCCCGGCGGACGGCCTCGTTCATCCTGTTCCCGACCGATCCCGCGATCCCCGGCGGCACGATCCTCGCCAGCGACAGCAAGGCAGATCGCTGGCTGTACCTGCAGCGGCTCGACCACCCCGACCAGCCGCTGCTCACCGAGTCGCAGCTGGTCGAGGTGACCAGGGCGCACTGGGGCATCCCGGATCTGGACGTCGAGCTGGTCAGCGCGCTGCGCTGGCGGATGCGCGCCGAGGTGCCCGTGCAGCTGCGGCACGGCCCGGTGATCCTCGCCGGTGACGCCGCGCACTGCATCCCGCCCACCGGCGGGCTGGGCCTCAACACCGGCCTGGGCGACGTGGTCAACCTCGGTTGGAAGCTCGCCGCCGTGCTGCGCGGCTGGGCGCCGGACCGGTTGCTCGACACCTACGACACCGAACGGCGGCCGGTGGCCCGCGACATCATGGAGTGGTCGGTCGAGAACCACCACCGCCTGCAGGTCCAGATCCCCGCCGCGCACCGCGACCGCGAGCAGGACGTCGCCCGCTGGCGGGAGTCGCTGCTCGAGGTCGAGCGGCACACCCACTCCGAGGCCATGGCGATGGGCTACGTCTACACCGACGGCGCGATCGTCGACGACGGCAGCCCCGTCCCGCCGGTCGACCGCCGGCGGTACTGGCCCACCGACCGGCCCGGGGCCCGCTTCCCGCACATGTGGCTGGACCCCGAGGAGGAGACGTCCACCATCGACTGGTTCGACACCGACTTCGTGCTGGTCTGCGGGCCGGAGGCGGACGAGTGGCGGGCAGCGGGGGAGCGGCTGGTCGCCGCCGGTGACCTACCGCTGGTGGTGCGCAGCCTGCCGTGGATGACGCTTCCGGTCGGCATGGGCGCGGCGGGAGCCGTGCTCGTCCGCCCGGACGGGCACGTGGCCTGGCGTCCGCCCGCCGACCTGGCCGACAAGGAGGCGGGCGTGAAGGAGGCGCTGCTCGCGGTGCTCGGCGGTGGCGCATGAGCTGGCACGCGCGCCGGCCGCGGCCCGAGCTGCCCTACCCCGCCACGATCCCCGGGGTGCTGCGCTGGGCCGCCGCCGAGTTCGGCGACCGCGACCTGCTGGTCGTCGGGGAGGAGCGGCTCACCTTCGCCGAGGCCGAGCGCCGCTCGCGCGTGCTCGCCGCGCAGCTGCTCGCGGACGGCGTCGGCAAAGGCACCCGGGTCGGGCTGTTCCACAACTACGGCGCCGACTTCGTCGTCGCCTGGCTCGCCGCCCTGCGCATCGGCGCGCTGGTCATGCCGTTCAGCACGCTGGCGACGGCCGCCGAGCTGCGCACGATGCTGCACCTCGGCGACGTCGCCGTGCTGCTGGCGGCACCGCAGATCCTCGGCCGCGACGTCCGTGCGCTGATCGCCGAGGCCGTCCCGGCGAGCCTGCCGAGCCCGCAGCTGCCGTACCTGCGCCGAGTGGAGATCCGAGCCGGTCTCGGCGCAGGTGAGCCGTCCGCGGACGAGCTGGTCGCAGCGGTCGAGGAGCAGGTCACCCCGGCCGATCTCGCCCAGGTCACCTACACGTCCGGGTCGGAGGCGCTGCCGAAGGGCGTGGTGCACAGCCACGGCGCGCTCGTGCGCAACTCCAGCCCGCAGGCGACCCGGTTCGCGTTCGACCTGGTCGGGCTCACCGGCGAGGTGCGCACGGTCTTCTGCGGCTTCCCGTTCTTCTGGGTCGGCGGCTCGCTGACCCTCGGCCAGGCGCTGCAGAACGGCTGGACGGTGTGCTGCGTCGAGCGGTTCGAGCCCGAGGCCGTGCTCGACGTGCTGGAGCGGGAGCGGGTCGACCGGGTGTGGGCGTGGCCGTCGCTGGTGCAGGCGCTGCGCACCGCGCCGTCGTACGCTCGGCGAGACCGGGCCTACCTCGACCGGGTGCTCGGCACCCCGGTGCCCGGGCCGGTCCGCCACCGCGGGATGAGCGAGACGATGGGCAACTGGTTCGGCATCGAGACGAAGGTGATCGACCCGGAGACCGGGCAGGAGCTCGGGCCGGACCAGGAGGGCGAGCTGTGCGTGCGCGGCTTCGCCGCCCTGCAGGGCTACTACAAGAAGGAGCGGGAGGACACGTTCGACCCGGACGGCTGGCTGCACACCGGCGACCGGGTGGCCCGCCGCGAGTGGGGGCTGGAGTTCCTCGGCCGCTACACGGAGATGGTCAAGACGCGCGGGGCGAACGTGTCCCCGCGCGAGATCGAGGTCGTGCTGGAGTCCGCCGACGCCGTGCGGCACGCTCTGGTCTTCGGGGTGCCGGACCCGCAGGTCGGGGAGGCGGTGGTGGCGGTGCTCGTGCCCGCTCCGGGCCGGGAGATCGACCTCGACGCGGTGGCCGAGCTGGCTCGTCGCGAGCTGGCGCCGTACAAGCGGCCGGCCCGCTACGTGGTCCGCGCCGAGGACGAGATCGGCTGGCTGCCCACCGGCAAACCGGACAAGCGCGGGCTGAAGTCGGACTACCTGGCGAGCGAGGAGATGATGGCCCGGTGACCGCCCTGCCCGACGACCTCACCGACACCCAGCGCGACCTGCAGCGCGCCGTCGCCGAGCTGGCGGCGAAATTCCCTCCCGAGTACTGGGCCGACCACGATCTGCGCGACGCCTTCCCGTGGGAGTTCTACGAGGCGTTCGCGAAGGCCGGCTGGCTCGGCGTCGCGATCCCCACGGAGTACGGCGGCGGCGGGCTCGGCGTGCTGGAGGCCGCGCTCGTGCTCGAGGAGGTCGCCGCATCCGGGGCCGGGATGAACGGGTGCAGCACCATGCACCTGACGATCTTCGGCCTCAACGTGGTGGCCAAGCACGGCTCCGCCGAGCTGAAGGCCGAGGTGCTGCCCCGCGCCGCGGCCGGTGACCTGCACGTCTGCTTCGGCGTCACCGAGCCCGACGCCGGCACCGACACCACCCGCATCACCACCTTCGCCCGCCGCCGCGGCACCGACTACGTGGTGTCCGGCCGCAAGGTGTGGATCACCAAGGCGGGTCAGTCGGAGAAGGTCCTGCTGCTCACCCGGACCACCCCGCGCGAGGAGGTGGCCAAGCCCACCGACGGGCTGACGCTGTTCCTGGCCGATCTCGATCCGGCACACGTCGAGATGCGGGCGATCCCGAAGATGGGCCGCAACGCCGTGTCGTCGTACGAGCTGTTCATCGACGACCTGCCGGTGCCGGAACGGGCCCGGGTCGGCGAGGAGGGCCGGGGCTTCGAGTACCTGCTCGACGGGCTCAACCCGGAGCGGATCCTGCTCGCGCACGAGGCGATCGGGATCGGCCGGGCCGCGCTCGACGCCGCCGTCCGCTACGCGAAGGAACGCGACGTGTTCGGCCGGCCGATCGGCGCCAACCAGGGGATCTCGTTCCCGCTCGCCGAGGCCGCTGCCCGGCTCGACGCCGCCCGGCTGATGGCCCGCCGCGCCGCCCGGCTCTACGACGCCGGTCGGCCCTGCGGGCGGGAGGCGAACACGGCGAAGTTCCTGTGCGCCGATGCCGGGTTCTTCGCCGCTGACCGCGCCGTGCAGACCCACGGTGGGTTCGGCTACGCCCGCGAGTACCACGTGGAGCGCTACTTCCGGGAGGCGCGGCTTCTGCGGCTGGCTCCGGTCAGCCAGGAGATGGCGCTGAACTACATCGCGCACAACGTGCTGCGGTTGCCGCGCTCCTACTGACGGTCAGGCCGGCACGGGCCCTCCGCGGCGTCGACCCGATCCACATCGGACTTGCGATTCGCCGTCCGTCGAGACCCTCGACGAGGCGATCAGAACTGTCCGCCGGCGGAGCCGATCACGGCCACCGGCGTGATCAGGACCAGTCGTCCGATGCGGGTGGCGTACGTGTGGACGCACAACGGCGCGGTGGTCGACGCGGGCCCGGTGCGGGTCGAGGGTGAGGCACGGTCTCGTACGTTCGCCGGGCGGATCTGGCTGAACCGGGTCGAGGCGGGTGGTACCACGGTGACCTAGCGGTGGGTGGGGCCGGACTTCCAGGGGCCGCAGGAGTCGCTCGTGCTCGCCGAAGGGGGACGCGCTGGTCGAGGAGGTCACCCACGCCGTGGACGTGCTGGCGAGCGGCAGTGTGCAGCGGTGGATCGAGACGCGCTCGACGAACGCCGCCGCGTCCGACCGGGCCGAGGCGCAGGTGCAGTGCGATCCCGTGACCGCCGCCATCCACGGCCACGCCACCACGCGGATCGTGGACGGGTGCGTGCCGGGGAACCAGCGAGGGGTCGAGATCACCGACTGGGTCGACGTGAACGGCGCGACCCGCGCGGAGCACTGCTGGAGGCAGCCTTCGAGGAGCCGCCCGCGGACGGCGGGCCGCCGATCGTGACCGGGGCGTACGAGAAGACCGGTCCGGAGCGGCGGGCGATCACGATCACGGTCCCGTGCGCGTGCCTACTCGGGCCGGTGGAACCAGACGATGCACCCCGTCCCCTCCTGGGAATGGCTCTGCTGATCTGAGCCGCCGATCTGAGCCGCCGACCTGAGCCGCCGACCTGAGCCGGGCCGATCGGTGCGCCGCACCGTCCACCGTGCAGGTCGTGGCGGGTCCCGGCGTTCACAGGCCGAGCGCGGCCAGCGCCTGCAGGTCCTCCGCGGCGGCCACGCACCGGCGCACGTAGGCCTCGATCGCTGCCTCGGGGTACGTGCCGGGCGGCGTGCAGAGGAAGCGCAGCCCGTGCAGGACGTTGCGCCGGTAGGCCGTCCACGCCTCGGTGGGCGTGGGCGGCTGGGCCACCCCGCGGCGGCGCAGCGCCTCCAGGTAGCCGAGCAGCAGCTCGCGCTCGTAGCGGCGGCGGACGGCCACGCTCGCGCTCCCCACGAGGTAGCGCGTCACGTCGTAGGCGTACGGGCCGGCCGAGAGCGCCTGCCAGTCCAGGAAGCCGAGGCGCCCGTCGACGCCGGTGTAGGTGTTGCCCAGGTGCGGATCGCCGTGCAGCACAGTGACCGCCTGCCCGTCCTGCAACCGCCACATCCGCTCCGTCGCCTCGACCACGAGCGCAGGGCTGCGCAGTGGTTGTGGCACCAGCGATCCGGCGGGCCGGTCGAGGGCGCGCCGCCACCCGTCCCCGGCGAGCAGACCGAGCACGACCGGCCGCAGGTCCCCCGGGTACGGCTCGACGCCGGCCGGCGGTGCGTCCCACCAGGCGGCGTGCAGGAGCGCGAGCTGAGCCAGCCCGTCGCGCAGCTCGGCGACCCCGAGCGGGCGGCGCGGATCGCCGAACCGGGCGGCGCCGGACAGATCGGCCAGCACCAGCACCGAATGGCCGGTGCGGTCGTCGGTGGCCGCGAAGAAGCACTCCGGGACCCGCACCGGCACGGTGCGGGCGAACTCGGTGTAGAAGCGGGTCTCCCGGGCCGCGGCGGCCCGCAGACGGCCCACGTCCAGGCCCAGGGTGGTCTTCAGGTACAGCGCCTCGGGCAGCCCGGCCGGGTTGGCTGCGTACGTCACCGCGAGCGGCACCCCGGCGGCGAACCGCACCGTCGGCGCGCCGCGGCGGACGGTCGCGACCCGGGTACCGGGCCGGTCCTGCGAGAGCGCCGCGCTCAGCCACTCCGCGGTGACGCCGGCCAGCTCGCCCGGCAGCTCCACGGGTGTCACGTGTGACGGGAGATCACGTCGTCGGCGAACCGCTTGGCCCAGTCGACCGTCGCGCCCAGCTCCAGGCGTTCACCCAGGTCGCGCCGCGGATCGACGACCACCCGGGTCACGCCGAGATCGGCCAGCTCGGCGTACAGATCGGGCCGGAAGGCCAGCTCGCCGCACAGCGTCACCTCGAACGGGCCGGTCCGCCCGGCCGCCCGCCGGGCCTCCATGACGACGTCGAGCTTCTCCTTCACCTCGGCCACGTCCGTGCAGCCGACCTCGATCCAGCCGTCGCCGCGGGCGCCCGCCCGGCGCAACGCGCGCCGGCTGACCCCGCCGACCTCGATCGGGATGCCCTCCGGGCGGATCGGTTTCGGTTCGAACGCGACCGGGCCGAAGTCGAAGAACTCGTCGTGGACCTCGATCCGCTCCTCGCGCCACAGCCGGCGGATCGCGTCGATCGCGGCGTCGGTGCGCCGGCCGCGGTCAGCGAACGGCAGGCCCAGGTAGGTGAACTCGTCGGCGAGCCAGCCGACCCCCACCCCGAGCGTGACCCGGCCGCGGGTCACCCGGTCCAGGGTGACCACCGAGCGGGCCGTCTGCAGCGGGTGGCGCAGCGGCAGCACGTAGACGTTGGTCGCGAACCGGATCCGGCTGGTCGCTGCGGCCAGGAAGCCGAAGAGGACCCACACGTCGTAGACGGGGGTGCGCGGCTGGAACGGCGGATGGCCGTCCGGGCTGTACGGATAGGTGGTGGGCGGATCGGCCGGGAACACCAGGTGCTCCGGCATCCACACCGACTCGAACCCGTTCTCCTCGTACGCCGCGGCCAGCTCGGGCAGCTTCCGCAGCGACAGGCCCATGATCGTGGTGCCGAACTTCATCGTCGGTCCTCTCAGGACGGGTAGAGCGCGCCCGTGCCCGTGCTCGCGGTGTGCTCGAAGGCCGCCCGCAGTTCGGCGGCCGGACCCTCGGCCACGACGACGCCGCGCTGCAGGACGTAGCCTCGGTCGGCGACGGTCAGGGCCCGGCGGACCTGCTGCTCGACCAGCAGGATCCCGACGCCGCGCTCGCGCGCGGCCTGCCGCGCCGCCCCGAACAGCCGCTCCACGACGAGCGGGGCGAGCCCGGCCGAGACCTCGTCGAGCAGTAGGAAGCGGGGCCGGGCGGCCAGCGCCCTGGCCAGGGCGAGGATCTGCTGCTCGCCACCGGAGAGCATGCCTGCGCGGCGGGGGAGCAGCGGGCCGAGCTCGGGGAACAGCTCCACGGCTGCGGCGACTCCACCCACGCCGAGCGCGAGGTTGGCTTCGGCGGTCAGCGACGCGAACACCGAGCGCTCCGCGACCAGCCCGATCCCGGCCCGGGCAATGCGGTGCGGGCCGCCGGTGAGCCGCGTGCCGCCGATGCGGACCTGCCCTCCGAACGGGTGCAGGTGCTCGGTGATCGTCAGCAGCGCGGTGGTCTTGCCGGCCCCGTTGGGCCCGAGCAGCGCCACCACCTCACCGGGCTCGACGCGCAGATCGATGCCGTGCACGATCTCGATGCGGCCGTATCCGGCCCGCAGACCCTCCACCACCAGCTGCTCTGCCACGGTGACGCCAATCTGATATCGACTCTCAACTGAGATCGAGGCGCAAAGCTACGGGTGCAGGTCAGCGTGTGTCAACCCGCTCCCAGGGAAATACTGATAGAAACTATCGCTTGACTGCAGCAATCAGATTCTCCTAGCCTGACCTCCGCATCTCGTGCGATGGCGCGCGAACCGAGGGATAGGTGGAACCCAATGAGCGAGCTCTTCGACCGCTTCTCGGAGGCGTACAAGGCGCTGGAGCGCCGGGACGTCAGCAAGATGGCCGACCTGTTCGCCGACGACATCGTCTTCATCACCCCCGAGCGGACGATGAAGGGCAAGGAGGAGGCCATCTCGCGCTTCGTGGCCAACCAGAACGCCTTCTCCGATCTGAAGCTCGAGGTCGACCCCGAGCACGGGGTGATCGACGCAGGCGACTGCTGCGCGGTCGAGTTCATCATCACCGGCACGCTGAAGGGCGATCTCGACACCACCGTGAGCATCAACGACGGCACGGTGGGCGACACCGTCAAGGCGACGGGCAAGAAGTTCAGGATGCGCTCCACCGACCACGTGTGGTGGCGCGACGGCAAGATCTACAAGTTCTCGGTGTACTACGACCCCGCCGAGCCGACCCGGCAGATCGTCTGATCAGGGCGACGAGCCATGGCCACGACGTCCGACGAAGCCGCCATCCGGCGCGTGCTGACCCGCTGGATGCAGCTCGACGACTCCTACGCCGACGAGGAGTGGATCACCGGCATCCTCACCGAGGACTTCGTCCTGCACGCCGGGGACCTGCGGGTCGAGGGGCGGGCGGCGGTCCGGGAGCTGAACGACCGCCGGGCCGCCGGTCCGCCGCGCGGCAAGCACATCCTCAGCGAGCCCAACATCGAGGTGAACGGGGACGAAGCGGTCGCGATCACCGACTACCTCTACGTCACCGGCTCCGCCGAGGCGGGGTACACCATCACCACCGCGGGGCAGTACCGCGACGAGCTGGTCCGCGACCCGGCCGGGGCGTGGCGGGTCCGCAGGCGCACCAACACGCACATGTCCGTTCCGGCGGGGGCGCCGTCGTGAGCCTGCTGGAACTGCGGCACTACGAGCTGTTCCCGCACAACCGGGAGCACCTGCACGCCCGCTTCGCCGAGCACACCGCGCCGATCTTCGAGCGGCTCGGCCTGCGTGCGCGCGGCTTCTACGAGATCACCTGCGGGCCCGGCGAGGGTGATCTCGTCTACTTCATGGAGTGGGAGTCCCCCGCCGAGCGGGCGGAGGGCTGGGCGCGGTTCGCCGCGGACCCCGAGTGGCAGAAGGTCCGGGCGGAGACCAACGGCCGGCACGGCCCGCTCGTCGCGCGGACCCACTCCCAGCTGCTCGTGCCCACGAGCTACTCGCGCGACCGCTAGGGCCGTGGACTTCGCCCAGGTCGAGCTGGTGCTCGCGCTCGACGAGGCGCGGTCGCTCTCCGGGGCCGCTGAACTGCTGGGCACCACGACGACGGCCGTGTCCCAGCAGCTGCGGCGGCTGGAGCGCGAGGTCGGCGGCGAGGTGTTCGTGCGCACCCCGCACGGGGTGGTGCCGACGCCCGCCGCCGACCTGCTGCTGCGCCGGGCCCGGCGGGTCGCCACGACGATGGAGACGCTCACGGCGGGGCGCGCCGGGGCCGCGGCCGAGCTGGTGCGGGTCACCGCGCTGGACAGCGCGGCCGAACACCTGGCCCGCGCTGTCCGCCGGGCCCGGCAGCAGGCCCCCGACCTGCGCGTCGAGATCCGGGAGGCCCGCACCGCGCCGGAGCTGCTCGCCGCGGTGCGCGACGGCCGCACCGGCCTCGGGATCGGCTACCTGGACGCCCGGGACGTGCGGTGGAGCCATCGCCGCGAGCTGGTCCTCGATCCGGTGGCGCACGACGAGTGCTGCGTCGTGCTCCCGCCGGCCTGCGCCGACCTGCCCGATCCGCTGCCCGTCACCGAGCTGCCGGATCTCGACGTCGTGACCACCACGCAGGACGCGGTGTCGCGGCGGCTGGTGGAGCGGGTGCTCGCGCGGGCCGGGGTGCGTCGCCGCGCCGGGATCGCGACGGCCCACCGCGCGATGCTGGTCCCTCTGGTGCGGGCGGGAGCGGGGATGGCGTGGACCACGTTGGAGGCGGTCGCTCCCGCTGCCCCGGGGGTGGTGGTGCGCCGCGTGGTCCCCGCGGTCACGCTGCCCGTCTACGTGGTGCGCCCCGCCGAACCCCCGACCGGCGGGGCCGCGTTGCTGCACGCACTGCTGACCGACCGGGCCGCCGAGCGGCGGGCCGGGGCCTGATCCGATGCACGCCCGGCAGCTGCGCTACTTCCTCGCGATCGTCGAGCACCGCGGGTACACGGCCGCGGCGCGGGCCCTGCACATCTCGCAGCCGACGCTCACGGTCGCGATGCGCGGGCTGGAGGAGGTCGTCGGGGCCGAGCTGTTCCGCCGGGCCGGTCGCCGGGTGGTGCTCTCCGACGCGGGCCGCCGGTTCCTCCCGCTCGCCCGCCGGCTGGCCGGCGAGCTGGACGAGCTGGACGATGCGGCCCGCAGCGTCGGCGATCCGGCGGGCCAGCGGCTGGTGCTGTGCGTCGCCCACGAGCTGGTCGAGTCCCCGGTCGCCGAGCTGGTCGGTGCCTACCGGGGCACGTGGCCGGACGTCGCCGTCGAGATCGTCGAACCAGAGGGCGAACCCGGGACCGCGGTCGTCCACGGGACGGCGGACATCGGGTTCGGGCTGCGGCCCGGCCCGCTGCGCCGGTTCGGCCGCGCGGTGACCGTCCCCGTCGCGACCCGGCGGTTCGGGCTCGCTGGGGAGGTGCCGGATCCGGTGCTGGCCGGGCCCGCGGGCAGCGCCTCGCGCGTGCTGCTCGACCGGCTCCCCGGCGGCCCCGCGACCCCAGCGGCGGTGGCCCGCTCGGACCGGTTGGAGTCGCTGGTCCGAGCGGGTGTCGGCGCCGCCGTGCTGCCACTGGCGGTGTGCGAGCGCCTCGGCGCGGCGGGCATTCCCTTCACGACGGATCCGCGGCTGGCCTGCTCGGTCGTCGTGACCTACCGGGCCCCGTCGACCGGCGCGGCCGCCCGGGAGTTCCTCAGGCTGCTGCGCAGGCGGCTGGAGACCCCGGGTGGCCGCGATTGGTAGCGGCCGGTGTTCGATGGGCCGCACCCGCGCTCGGCACCCTCGCTGGTCGCCGATGGCCGCTCGCGGGTGCGGCGGTCGCTGCCTCAGGTGACGCGGAGATCGGCCAGCAACTCGGTCATCAGCGCCGGGACGTCCTCCATCCCGGTCCGCCACGGCGACTGCCCGTCGCGCAGGTAGTCGTGCACGCGCCGCTCCCCGTCCGGGGTGACGTACTCGACGTTCGTCGCGCCGTCGCGGGTGGCGAAGAACTCCACCCGGACGCAGCCTTCCGGCCCGGCCAGCTCCGGCCCGTACAGCTCGTGCGCCTTGGCGGTGAGCCCGTCGCCCGGGCCCAGCTTCGCGCCCGGCACGTAGAGGCTGCCGCGCAGGACCAGCATGAAGATGTCGGTCGGGTGCGAGTGGTGCGGCAGCGCGTACAGCGGCGGCATCCGCAGCACCGTGGCCACCGGGGCGGCCGGGTCGTCGAGATCGCCCAGCACGAAGTACGACGAGCGGGACGCGTGCTCGTCCTCGACGACCGGCTCCGCGGGTTCGGTGGTGCGGATCTTGCCCGCGAACGTGATGGCCTTGAAGACGCCCTCGTTCTCCCAGAACTCGGGGTCGTCCATCTTCAGGTACCTCATCGGGATCCTTCCCTTGCGTGGTCGGCCAGCCAGCCGGCCCGCAGCTCGCGGCGCAGGAGCTTGCCGCTGGGCGTGCGGGGGATGGTGGCGGTGCGGTGGACGGCGGTGATCCGCTTGTAGGTCGCGACCCGCTCGCCCACCCAGGCGAGGAGGTCCTCGGGCGCGGTGTCCTCGCGCAGCACGACGGCGGCGACGGGGGTCTCGCCGGTACGCGGATCCGGCACCCCGAACACTCCGCAGTCGGCGACCGCGGGGTGGCTCATCAGCAGCCGTTCGAGCTCGGCCGGGGCGACCTGGAACGCGTTGACCTTGATCATCTCCTTGGCCCGCTCGACGAGGTGCAGCGCGCCGGACTCGTCGAGCAGGCCGACGTCGCCGGTGCGCAGCCAGCCGTCCTCGAACACCTCCTGCTCGGGGACGGGCGGGAGGTAGCCGCGGAACACCTGCGGGCCGCGGACCAGCACCTCGCCCGGCTCACCCGGGCCGCACGGCTCCCGGGTGGCGAGATCGACGATGCGCACCTGGGTGTCGGAGACCGGCAGGCCGGGGCAGTCCAGCCGCCACGTGTGCGGTGGCGCCGCCGCGGGGTTGCAGAACAGCAGCGGGGCCTCGGTGGCGCCGTAGGCGTGCAGCCAGCGGATGCCGGACCTGTGCGAAACGCGGCGGGCGAGCGCGACGTCCATCGGGGTCGCGCCCCACGAGACGTAGCGGAGGCTGGACAGGTCCCGCTTCTCCAGGTCCGGAACCCCGTCGAGGGCGAGCGCGACCGGGGCGGCGCCGAAGGTGAGGGTGATCGCCTCCTGCTCGATGCAGTCGAGGACGGCGGCGACGTCGAACCGCTCCTGCAGGCGCAGATGAGCCCGCGCGGCGAACGCCCCGGCCGCGGTGATCACGCCGTAGACGTGGAAGCCGGGCAGGAACAGCAGCATCCGGTCGGACGGGCGCATCGCACCCGCGACCACCCACTGGAGGGTGGCCGGGACGATCGTCGAGTGGGTGTGCACGGCCGCCTTGGGCAGGCCCGTGGTGCCCGAGCTGAACGGCAGCACGGCCTCCAGCGGCCCCCAGGCGGCGACCGGCACCGCGGGGCGGGTGCGCGGCTGCCCGGCGGCGGCGTCGACGAGCGGGCGCCAGCCGGTGGCGACCCGACCGCCGGCGTGCAGCAGCAGCGGCGGCAGCGCGGTCGGGGCGAGCGGCAGCGGCTCGTGCGCGATCAGGCCGCGCGGCGTGGTCGTGGTGAGCGCGCCGCGCATCTCGTCGGCGGTCCAGCGCGGGTTGGTCAGGACCGCGGCGGCGCCCGCCTTGGACACCGCGAACAGCGTCACGACCAGGTCGATCCCGGTGGGCAGCGCGACCGCCACCCGGTCACCGGGGCCGATCCCGGCCGCGCCGAGCGCGTGCGCGAGCGCGTTGGCCGCCTGGTCGACCTCCCGGAAGGACAGGGTGCGGTCGTCGTCGGAGACCGCGGCCCGTTCCGGGGCGGCGTCCGCGGCGTCCTCCAGGAAGTGGTGCAGCGGCCGGTCGGGGTAGCTGATCGGCGGGTGGCCGGTCATGGCAGTGCCTCCGCCGCGGGGCCGAGGACGTCGCGCACCGCGCCGGTCACGGCGGGTTCGGCCGCGATGCGGGTGCCGAGCTGCGTCGTGAGCGTCGCCGCGGAGCCGAGCAGCCCGTCGAGGAACCGCACCTGGCGCACGTGGTGGGGCAGCCGGTGCTCCCGGGTGAAGCCGATGGCTCCGTGGAACTGCAGCGCCCAGTCGCAGGCCAGCAGCGCGGCCCGCCCGGCCAGCGCCTTCGCGGCGGCGGCGAGCACCGAGTCGTCGAGCGGCGTCCGGGCGGCGACGACGCGGGCGCCCTCCAGGGCGACGCGCACGTCGGCCAGCCGGTGCCGCACGGCCTGGCGGGTGCCGATCGGGCTGCCGAACTGCTCGCGCAGGCCCACGTACTCGACGGTCAGCTCGGCGATCCGCTCGGCGGCGCCGATCAGCTCCCAGGCCAGCGCGGTGCGCAGCCGGGAGAGCAGCGGCTCAGCCAGGTCGGGGAGGTCTGCCCGCGGCTCGACGAGCGCGACGGGCAGCTCGCGGGCGAACCCGCCCGCGGGCCGCACCTGCCCGACCTCGGCGCGGCCGACCCCGGGGACGTGGACCCGGGTCAGCGTGGGCGGCGGATCGAGCACCACCCCGCGGTCGGCGCAGAGCGGGTACAGCACCGGATCGGCCCCGGCGTCGTCCACCAGCAGGTCGAGGGCGCCGGTGATCCGCCCGGCGCGGCCCTGCTCGGTGAACCAGAGCGCGATCGCCTCCCGCGGATCCTCGGCGACCAGCTCGCCGAAGCCCAGCTCGACGAGCTCCCGGCGCAGGTCCGCCAGCTCCTCGTCGGCGAGCAGGCCGCGGGCGGTGTCCCGGACGGCGGCCGCGGCGGTCACGCCGACCCCCTCGGCAGTCCGAGGACCCGATCGGCGACCAGGTCCCGCTGGATCTCGGCGGCGCCGCCGAACACGCTGGTGGAGCGGGCGTGGAACCACTCAGCGGCGTGGTGCCCGGCGGGATCGGTGAGGATCGGGTCGCCGGCGGACAGGCGCGCGTCGAGAGCGCTCCTCTCGGCGGTGGACAGCACCAGCTTGGTGACCGACGACGCCGGCCCGAGCGGGTGGCCGGCGGCGGTGGTGAGCAGCGCCTCCAGGGAGAGGGCGCGCAGGGCCAGCGCGTCGAGGAACGCGGTGCCGAGCGCTGCGGGCCGGGCGCCCTCGCGCGCCGCCGTGGACAGGGTGGCGAGCAGGTGGGCTTGGCGCTGCCACGCCCAGGTGCTGCGCTCGAACTGCAGCAGGTGCATCGCGACCGCCCACCCCTGGCCGACCCCGCCGACGACGTGCTCGGCCGGCACCGCGACGTCGTCGAGGTACAGCTCGGCCAGCTCGTCGGTGCCGTCGGCCATCGCGATCGGGCGGGTCGACAGCCCGGGTGAGGTCATGTCGATCCACAGCATCGTCAGGCCGCGGTGGCGAGACGCGCGGTCACCGGTGCGTGCGAGCAGCAGGCACCAGTCGGCGACCGCGCCGTTGCCGATCCAGGTCTTCTGCCCGGTGACCCGGAACCCGTCCCTGTCGGGCACCGCCCGGGTGGTGAGCGAGCCGAGGTCGCTGCCCGAACCCGGCTCGGAGAAGCCCTGGCACATGAGCAGATCACCGCGCAGGATCGCCGGCAGGTGGCGGCGGGCCAAGTGCGGGGCGAAGTCGAACAGCGTCGGCACGATGATCTCGGCGAACTCGAACCCGCGCGGCAGGTCGTACCCGGCGGCGAGGATCTCGTCGTAGAGCACGCCGCGCAGCAGCGCGCTGCCGCCGCTGCCGCCGCTGTCGGCCGGCCAGCCGGCGCGGGTGAACCCGGCGTCGTAGAGGCGGCGGTGGAACGGCCGCAGCCGCTCCACGTGCTCGGCGAGCACGGTGAACGGGCGGGCGCGGAACGGTTCCAGCTCGTCGGCGTGGCCGGCCAGCCACGCGGTGACGGACTCCCGGAAGGCGGCGGGGTTCATCGTGACCGGCCGGCCTTCTCGGCGAAGCGGGCGATGGTCGCGGCGACGTCCGGTTCGCTGAACGAGTGGCTCTCCGCGGCGAAGGCGAAGTCCATGACGGCGGCGACGGCGTTGCCCAGGTGGATGTTGAGCGCCCGCTTGGTGTCCCGCACCGCCTGGCGGGGCTGTGCGGCGATCTCGGCGGCGAGCGCGTGCGCCTCGGCGAGCAGCTCTGCGGCGGGCACGACGCGGTTGGCCAGCCCCAGCTCGACCGCTCGCGCGGCCGGGATCCGCCGCCCGGTCAGCAGGTACTCCTTGGCGGTGAGCAGGCTGGTCATCAGCGGCCACGCGAGCACGCCGCCGTCCGCGGCGACCAGCCCCACGCTGACGTGCGGATCGGACACGTGGGCGGTGTCGGCGACCAGCACGACGTCGGAGAACAGGGCGAGGCTGAACCCGAGCCCGACCGCGGGCCCGTTGACCGCTGCGACGACCGGGATCGGGAACTCGACCATCGCGCGCACGATCGCGCGGGCCTCCGCGACGACCTGCTCCCGGTAGCCGGGGTCGTCGACCGCGGCCTGGCTCATGTCCATGTCGCCACCCGCGCAGAAGCCGCGGCCCGCGCCGGTCAGCACGACCGAGCGCACCCCGGGCGTGCGTTCCAGGGCCGGCCACACCGCGACCAGCTCCTGGTGCATCCGCGGGGAAACGGCGTTGAGCCGGTCCGGGCGGTTCAGCGTGAGCGTGGCGACGCCGTCGGCGCCGACCTCGATCGTGAGGTCCTCGAACTGCTGCACGGTTGGTCTCCTGCACTGCTCAGGCGAGTGCTTCGACGACGGTGGCGTTGGCCATCCCGCCGCCCTCGCACATGGACTGCAGCCCCCAGCGGATCCCGTTGGCCCGCATGTGGTGGACGAGCGTGGTCATCAGCCGGGCGCCGGACGCGCCGAGCGGGTGGCCCAGCGCGATCGCCCCGCCCAGCGGGTTGGTGAGCTTCGGATCGGCCCCGGTCTCGGCGAGCCACCCGAGCGGCACGGACGCGAACGCCTCGTTGATCTCGAACGCGCCGATGTCGGTGAGCGTGAGCCCGGCCCGGCGCAGCACGGCCGCGGTGGCCGGGATCGGTCCGGACAGTATGGAGACCGGGTCGACTCCGACGGCGGCGAACGCGTGGAAGCGGGCGAGCGGGCGCAGACCGAGCGCCTTCGCCCGCTCCGACGTGGTGATCAGCAGGGCGGCGGCGCCGTCGGAGATCTGCGAGGAGTTGCCGGCGGTGATCCGCCCGTCCTCCCGGAACACCGGCCGCAGCCGGGCCAGCGCCTCCGCGGAGGTGTCCGGGCGGACGCCCTCGTCGCGGTCGACGACGACCGGTCCCTCCGGGGTCGGCACGGTCACCGGGGCGATCTCGTCGGCGAACGCGCCGGCGGCGCGGGCCGCGGTGGCGCGCTGGTGCGAGGCCAGCGCGTACTCGTCGAGCTGCTGGCGGCTCAGGCCCCACCGGTCGGCCAGGATCTCCGCGGCGATGCCCTGCTGGAACTCGCCCTCCGCGCCGAGCACGTCGGGGTAGCGGGCGCGCAGCCGCGGCCCGTACGGTCGGCCGGGTCCGTTGCGGCGCGTCGAGCCCATCGGGACCCGGCTCATCGACTCCACCCCGCCGGCCACGACGACGTCCGCCTGGCCCGCGATCACGGCCGCGGCGGCGAAGTGCAGGGCCTGCTGGGAGGAGCCGCAGGCGCGGTCCACCGTGGTGCCGGGGACGGTCTCGGGCCAGCCGGCTGCGAGCGCGGAGAGCCGCCCGACGTTGCTCGCCTGCTCACCGGTCTGGGTGACGCAGCCCCACACGACGTCCTCGACGACGCCGGGATCGATGCCCGTGCGCGTGGCCAGGGCGTCGAGGACGGCCGCGGACAGATCGACCGGGTGCACACCGGACAGTCCGCCGCCGCGTCTGCCGACCGGGGTCCGCACCGCGCCGGCGATCACCGCATCCCGCATGTCTGCTCCTCAGGTTCCGGTCCACTCGGGGGCTCGCTTCTCCGCGAAGGCGCGGGCGCCTTCGCGGGCGTCGGCGGAGGTGGCTACGGGCTCGCTCCACTCCCGCTGGTGGGCGAACTGCTCGTCCTGCGGCCAATCGGCGGACCGGCGCACGATCTGCTTGGACGCCCGCAGCGCGAGCGGGCCGTTCCCGGCGATCTCGGTCGCCAGCGCCAGCGCGGCGTCGAGCGCCGTTCCGGGCTCGACGAGCCGCGTGACCAGCCCGTACCGGTGCGCCCACGCGGCGTCGACGGTGGCGCCGGTCAGGATCAGCTCCATCGCCGCGTGGTGCGGGATCCGCCGCGGCAACCGCATCAGCGCCCCACCGGACGCGATCAGCCCGCGGCGCACCTCCGGCAGACCGAACCGGGCGTCTCGCGCGGCGACGAGCACGTCGGCGCAGAGCGCGATCTCGAACCCGCCGGCCAGCGCGTACCCCTCGATCGCGGCGACCAGCGGAGTGTCGGGCGGCCTGGCGACGATCCCGGCGAAGCCCTTGCCGGGCACGACCGGCCGCTCCCCGCGGGCGAACGCCCTGAGGTCCATGCCCGCCGAGAAGTGCCCACCCGCGCCGGTGATCACGCCGGCCCGCAGGTCGTCCCGGGCGTCCAGCTCGTCCATGGCGCGGGAGAGCGCCTCGGCCATGCGCAGATCGATCGCGTTGCGGACAGCCGGGCGGTTGAGCGTGACCACGAGGACCGGACCGGCTTCGCGCACCAGCACGGGCTCGGTCATCGGGGCGCCATCCGGATCGCGCCGTCGAGTCGGATGCACTCGCCGTTCAGGTACGGGTTCTCGAGGATGTGCTGGGCGAGCGCGCCGTACTCCGCGGGCCGGCCCATCCGCTTCGGGTACGGCACCGCCGACTCCAGCGCTTCCTGGATGTCCGGCCGCAGCACCGTGCGGACCAGCGGGGTGTCGAAGATGCCCGGCACGATCGTGCAGACCCGCACCGCTGAGCTGGCAAGATCGCGCGCAGCGGTGATCGTCATCCCGACGACGGCCGCCTTGGCCGCGGAGTAGGCGATCTGCCCGATCTGCCCCTCGTACGCGGCGACCGACGCGGTGAGCACGACCGCGCCGCGCTCCTCGCCCTCGGGAGCGGGGTGCTTGACCATCTCGGCCGGGCCCAGCCGCAGCGCGTTGTAGCTGCCGACGACGTTGAGCCGTACGACCTCCTCGAACGCGGTGAGATCGCCGGGCTCACCGGACTTGGACACCAGCCGGATGCGCGCTCCGCGGCCGGCGGCGTGCACCACGGCCCGCAGCGGCGAGTGCTCCGCCGCCTCGGCGAACGCGGCCGCGAGCTGGTCCGCCTCGGTGACGTCGGCGGGGACGAAGCAGGCACCGATCTCGGCGGCCACCTCGGCGCCCCGGGAGCTGGGCAGGTCCACGATCGTCACCCGGGCGCCTGCGGCGGCGAGCCGTTCGGCCGCGGCCCGGCCCAGTCCGGACGCGCCACCGGTGACCGCCACTGCGGACTGCGCCAGCTGCATGGTTCGCCTCCTCGCGGGATGCCGTGTCCGACACGGCGAGTGAAGCCCCGGGAGGCGATCACCGTCCAATACCTGGCTGTGCCGCCGCCTCTTCGTCCGGCTATCGATCCAGGTCGCGCACGGGTGCGGGGTGGCGGGAGCGGGCCAGGCGCCACACGGTCTCCGGGTCGAGCGGCAGCCGGGTGGGCCGCACGCCGGCGCGTCGGCGACCGCGTTCGCCACCGCAGCGGGGACGCCCACGACGGGGCCCGCGCCGAGCCCTCCGCCCCGAGCGGGCCCGGCCGTACGGGCTCTGCTCGACGAACCGCTCGCCGCGCGTGCGCGCCTGCTCGACGGCGATGCCCAGGCCCTGCGCCGCACCGCCGAGCACCTGACCGCGGGCCAGGTCGGGATCGACGACGCGGCCGGCGAACTCGTGCACGAAGCGCTGCTGATCGCCGAACGGGGCCGGGGCACGTTCGGCGCACGTGGGCGGATGCGGCGGTTTCCGGTGATGTCATCGCTACGCCCGCTGGGCAGCATCGGCCTGACGGGATCGGGTGGAGGAGATCTCAGCTGCGGCTCACATCGCCCCATCACCTGCATCATTCGCGGGAGGTTTGAGGTCGGGCTCTGCGGCCCACTCCGGGGGACTCCGTCCCCGGAGCCCCTGGTCCTGACTCGGGTGGAGCTCTGTGGGTGGAGCCTTCGCTCCGCTCAGCTCTTTGCTCCTGCCGCTTGCGCGGCCTGAGGGCGAGGTTCGGGTGGAGGTGTTCGTGGCGGGAAAGCCACTTCCCGCCAGGAGGTAGCACCACAGTCACTTCCCTGCAGCTCTGCTCCACCGCATCCACGCTCGCCGGATTTGTCGGTGCGCGTTCCCGCACTCCGAACATGGACCACTCCGAACATGGACACCGACCGACGCAATCCCCGATTCGCCCGGGTTCGCGTCCCTGATCGCCGAGATCAACGCCGAACACGCCGAAATCGCCACCGCATGTCACCAAGGGGTGGCACACCGGATTTCCCGCGGGCTCGCCGACCCCGACGGCCTGAACAAGATCGTGACGTGTGAGGCCGCACTCGCGCTGCAGGTCTCGTCCACCGCGGCCGGCAAGCAGGTGCGCGTCTCTCCCGGGATCTGCACGACGGGCTCGACCACTCCGCTCGCTGTACGCCGCCGGGCTGCTCGGCGAGCGCCCGCCGCGATCGCCAAGGCCGCCGAACACCTCGACAGCGACGAACATGCCCAGGTCGCGGCCGCGCGCACGAACCCGGTGGGTGGCGGTGAGGCCGTCTCGCGAGGACGGCATGGTCACCCTGACTGCTCGGCTGCCGATGAAGGAGGGCGTCGCCTGCTGCGCCGCGCTCGACGACGCGGTCAAGGACCTGTGGTGCGCACCCGAGCCGGTCGCCCGTAGCGGCGGCCAGATCATGGCCGACACGCTCGTCGAACGCCTCACCGGCCAGGCCCGTGCCCGGGACGTGAACCTCGAGGTCCTGGCCCTGGTCGACGTCGCCGCCCGGATCGACCCCGCCGCGGATTCCGCGGACGCTT
Organism: Pseudonocardia thermophila; assembly: GCF_900142365.1. Lineage (GTDB taxonomy): Bacteria > Actinomycetota > Actinomycetes > Mycobacteriales > Pseudonocardiaceae > Pseudonocardia > Pseudonocardia thermophila. Next base: position 65,852 of record NZ_FRAP01000002.1, read on the forward strand.
GGCCATGATCATCCGAGCTCGCGACGACGACCGCTGCACCGCCTCGTACTGCGACGCCCCGATCCAGCGCATCGACCGCCACATCGGCCGCACCGGCGGCGGCCCCACCAGCATCGACAACGGCCAGGGGAAGCGCGCACTGCACAACCACGTCGCGGAGATCGGCATCAGCCGACGGTCTGGGCGAGGCCGCGCCCCCGATCTGCGTGACGCCCTTGCATCCCCGGACGGCCCGCGATACTTTACGACCGTAAAAATTAACGGGCGGTCGCCGGTGAGGGCCCGGCGACGCCTTCGAGTTCCTCCTTCGAGTTCCACGACGCGCGGCGCCTGATCGACGGGGCACTGCCGTCGATCACGCGCGGGTGTCCACACCTGTCTCCGGGCTGCCCGCGAATCGGTCCACGACGCACACAGGAGTGGGGATGGGCAGGCTGGACGGGAAGGTCGTCTTCATCACGGGGATCGCGCGCGGTCAGGGGCGCAGTCATGCGGTGCGCATGGCCGAGGAGGGTGCCGCCGTCATCGGCGTCGACATCTGCGCGAACATCGCGGCGCTGCCGTACGACCTCGCGACGGAGCAGGACCTCGCTGAGACGGCGGCGCTGATCGCAGCCGCGGGCGGCAAGGCCGTGCTGCGGAAGGCGGACGTGCGGGACGCTGCGGCCCTGGCCGACGTCGTGGCCGACGGAGTGGCGCAGTTCGGGCGGCTGGACACGGTGGTGGCCAACGCCGGCGTCATCTCGGCGGCGACGACCGGGCTGGACGTCCCGGACGAGGAATGGAGGGTCGTCACCGACGTCTGCTACGGCGGGGTCGTCAACACGGTTCGGGCCGCAGTCCCGCACATCCGGGCAGGTGGGCGCGGCGGTTCGGTGATCATCATCAGCTCGGTGGGCGGGCTCGCGCCGATCCCCACGACGACGCACTACGCGGCGGCGAAGCACGCGGTCGTCGGGTTGATGCGCAACCTCGCCGTGGAGCTGGGCCCGGAGTCGATCCGGGTCAACACGGTCAACCCGAGCACCGTGGACTCGCCGATGGTGCAGAACCCCTGGGCGTGGCGGCTGTTCATGCCCGATCTGGAGAACCCGACGGCGGAGGACGCAGTTGCCCCGGACGGGCCGCACCAGTCGCTGAACGTGCTGCCGACGCCGTTCATCGATCCCGTCGACGTCAGCAACGCGGTGCTCTTCCTGGCCTCGGACGAGGCGCGGTTCATCACCGGCGTGGCGCTGCCCGTCGACGCCGGCTGGCTGCTCAAGAAGTGATCGCGACCGAAGGAGCTCGCCGATGATCGAGGAACGCGACCTCTCGGTCGCCATGCGCGACGGGACGCGGCTGGCCGTCGACGTCTACCGGCCGGACGAGCCGGGCCGCTACCCGGTGCTCTACGCCTGCTCGCTGCACAACAAGGACATCCAGGGACCGGACGTCTTCGACGCGATCCCGCCGCAGCCCGCGTTCGCGCCGCTGTGGTTCGGGCCGATCGAGGCGGGGGACACGCGCCGGTTCGTGGCCAACGGGTACGTGCACGTGATCGCGCAGCCGCGCGGATCGGCGAAGTCCGAGGGCCACTACGGCGAGGAGGACACCGACCACTACGACATGATCGAGTGGATCACCCGGCAGCCGTGGTGCGACGGCAACGTCGGGATGGTCGGCATCTCCGGCTACGCGGGGGAGCAGTGGCGCGCGGCCGCTCAGGGCCACCCGGCGCTGAAGGCGATCTTCCCCTACGACGCGTGCAGCGCGTACGGCGGCATGTTCGGGTTCCGCGACTTCCATCCCGGGGGTGTGCTGCACACGTTCCCGTACCTGCTCGACGTGTTCAGCACCGTGCACGAGCCCCGCGACCGGCCCGGGGAGCTACCGGGCGACGAGGAGAAGCTCTGGCGCGAGGCGATGGCGAACCCCGACTACAAGCCGTTCATCAACCTCTACAACATCTTGCCCCAGAAGGGGCAGCGCACGTGGGTCATGTACCACGCCTTGACCCACCCCTGGGAGGAGGACGGGGTCCTCGAACAGGCCGAGGAGATGTTCACGAAGATCAGGGTGCCGTTCTACACGGGATCGGGCGCCTACGCGTACACGTACAAGCTGCACTGGCTGGGCGCCCAGCACTACTTCCGCAACGTCGAGGCGCCGAAGAAGCTGATCTTCACCGGGCCGGCGCACGTGGAGCGGCCGTTCCACCAGTACCACGACGAGATCCTGCGCTGGTACGACCACTGGCTGAAGGGCGTCGACACCGGGATCATGGACGAGCCCCCGGTCCGCTACTGGCTGATGGGCAGCAACGAGTGGCGCACCGGCGAGGACTGGCCGCTGCCGGAGACGGAGTGGACGCCGTTCTACCTCGCGGATTGGGGAACGCTCACCACGCAGCCGCCGCGCCCGGCAGCCGAGACAGGGGAGGCGGCGCGCCAGCCGGACGTCTTCACGCAGATGCCGCTCACCCGGACGACGACGGTGGAGCGCCTGCGCTACCTGACCGAGCCGCTGCCGCACGACGTGACGGTGGTCGGCCCGATCAGCCTCACGCTGTACGCCGAGATCGACGAGTCCGACACCAACTGGATCATCGTGCTGAAGGACGTCGGCCCGGACGTCTCCGTGCGCACCGCCCGCGAGGGCGAACGCGACATCCCGGCCGATCTGCCTGAGCGGGAGCTGACCCGCGGCTGGCTCAAGGCCTCCTACCGGGCGCTGGACGAGGAGCGGTCCACGCCGTGGGAGCCGTTCCACAAGCTCACCCGCGACGCGATCGCCCCGGTCGTACCGGGCGAAGTCGTCGAGTACCGGATCCACGTCCTGGCCACCGCGAACACGTTCAAGGCCGGGCACCGGATCTGCCTGGAGATCACCAGCATGGACGTCCCGACCGGGACCGGCGCCATGACCGGGGTCGAGTACATCCCCTACCACGTGACGAGCAGCCAGACCGTCACGCACCGCGTCTACCACGACGCCGACCGGCCCTCCCACCTGCTGCTGCCCGTCATCCCCCAGCGCGGTCGACCCGCCGCATGAAGGAGCACCGCATGTCCACCGTCCGCTTCGAGCAACAGGGCAGCATCGGCCGGATCGTGCTGGCCAATCCGCCCTACAACCGCATCGACTCGCAGTACGCGCGGCACCTGCGCGCCGCCGTGCGCACCGCGGGGGAGAGCAGCATCCGGGTGCTCGCGGTCGTCGCCGAGGGGCCGAACTTCAGCCTCGGCGGCGAGGTCCGTGAGTGGCCGGGCAAGGATGTCAACTGGTTCCGCACCTTCGTCCGCGACGTGAACACGTCCTACCGAGCCATCGAGGCGCTGCGGGTGCCCACCGTGGCCGTCGTGCGCGGCCTCGCCTTCGGCGGCGGGTTCGAGCTCGCGCTCGCGTGCGACTTCCTCGTCGCCGCCGACACCGCCGTCTTCCGCTGCGTCGAGGTCACCACCGGGATGCTGCCGATCGCGGGCGCGCTCCAGCGCCTGGCCGAACGTGCGGGTCGGGCGCGGGCCCACCTGTTCGCCACGCTCGGCGAGCCGATCCCGGGCACCCGCGCGGGGGAGTTCGGCATCGCCACGCACGTCGTCCCCGAACCGCAGCTCGACGCCGAGGCCGACGCGCTGGTGCGCCGCCTCGCGGTCGGCCCGACCCGCTCGTACGCCGCCACCCGGACCCTGCTGAAGGCCTGGTCGAGCGGCGGTGTCGCGGCCACCGACGAGCTGATGCTCGACGTGGCCATGGAGCTGTACGACGGCGAGGACGTCCGGCGCGGCTTCGCCAACACCGCCAAGGCGTTCGACGCCGACGAGGAACCCGCCGAGATCGAGTTCGTCGGCGCGTAGTGATCCCAGGTCCGAGCCACGACGAGGGGACAGCGATGACCACCACCCAGACCCCGACGACCGAGTTGATCGTGTTCTTGCCGGTGAAGCCGGAGGCGCGCGAGGAGTTCCGGGCGAAGCTCGCCGCGATCGCCGGCCACATCGTCCAGGAGCCCGCGTTCGTCAGCGCATCCGTCCACGAGGACCTGCACGACCCGGACACCCTGGTCCTGCGGGAGGCGTGGGCGTGCTCCGGCGCCGACCTGCTCGACCAGCTCGCGCGGCCGTACCGAGCCGAGTACGAGGCCACGCTCTCGTCGATGCTCAAGGCCGACCGCCGCATCGTCTTCCTCACCCCGCCGCTCGCGACGTACGAGGCGAGCGGCTCCGCACCGCAGGAGTGACCTTCGTGCGCACCGTTCTCCCGGAGCTGACCGAGCAGGTCGTCGCCCAGATCCGGCCCGCCGACGACCGGCTGCGCGACCTGCTCGGGCACGCCGTCCGCCATCTGCACGCGTTCGTCCGGGAAACCGGGCTCACTCAGGACGAATGGGCGGCCGTGATCGAGTTCCTGACCCGCACCGGCCGGATGTGCACCCCCGAGCGGCAGGAGTTCGTCCTGCTCTCCGACGTGCTCGGGGTGTCGATGCTGGTCGACGCGGTCACCAACGACGGGACGGAGGCCACCGAGTCGACCGTGCTCGGCCCGTTCTACACCGGACGGCAGCGCGATCTGGGCGCGGGCGCGTCGATCCTGCTGCGGGAGGAGCCCAGTGCGCCGCTCGCGGTGCGCGGCCGGGTCCTGGACGCGGCCGGTGCGCCGGTCGAGAGCGCGATCGTGGAGGTCTGGCAGGCGGCGAGCAACCAGCTCTACGACGTGCAGGACCCCGAGCAGCCGGCGGGACACCTGCGCGGCACCTTCCGCACCGGTCCACAGGGCGAGTACGCGTTCCGCACGGTGGTGCCGACCAGCTACCCGATTCCCGACGACGGCCCGGTCGGTCAGTTGCTGCAGCGCATCGGTCGCCACCCGTATCGACCGGCGCACATCCATTTCCGGCTCAGTGCTCCCGGGTGTCGGACGCTCGTCACCCACCTTTTCCTCGCCGGCGACGATTATCTGGAAAGCGACGCGGTGTACGGGGTGAAGCCGTCGCTCGTCGTGCGTCCGCAGCCGCAGGATCAGGGATACGTGGTCGCGTACGACTTCCGCCTGGCGAAGGATGCCTGAGCAGCCGGCGTGTTAGCGTCGGGCATGGGATCGAGGAGCGCATCGCCTCGCCGGCGCGCGGAGCAGCAGCGATCGCGGGAGACGCGCACCGCCATCCTCACCGCGGCGTTCGCGGAGTTCGCCGAAAAGGGTTTCGAGGCGGCGAGCATCCGCAGCATCGCCGAACGCGCGGGTATCCAGCATCCGTTGATCACCTACCATTACCCGACGAAGGACCTGCTCTGGCAGGCGGTGGCCGAGCACACGTTCGCGCAGATCCGCGACGAATGGGACGCGCACGCCGAGCAGAACACCGATCCCGATCCGCTGGAACGGCTGCGCGCCGAGTACCGGGCGCTCTTCGCCCACACCGTCACGTATCCGGAATTCCACCGCTTCATGCGGCAGGAGACCTCCAGCAACAACCCGCGGCTGCGCTGGGTCGCCGACACGGTGCTGCGCCCGCTGCTGGATCGGCTGCTCCCGCAGATCACCGCGGCCCAGGAGCAGGGGAAGCTGCCTCGGGTCGAGCCGATGCTCTTCCACTACATGATGGTCAGCCTGACCGTCACCTTGTCCGAGTTCGGCCCGGAGATGCAGCTCACGAGCGGCATCGCGGCCGATCGGCTGGAGGTCGCCGACGAGTACTGGAGCCTCGTCGACGCGATGGTGTTCGCCGCCGCGCAGCGCGTGCGCACCGCAGGCTGATGCGTCTGTGCGCCGGCAGCTCAGCCGGTCTCGGGCAGCGCGGTGAGCAGGTCGGCGAAGACGCTGCGGATGTGCTCCCGGCACGCGGCCTCGGCGCCGGCCGGGTCGCGCTTGATGATCGCGGTGACGATCTCCTGGTGCTGGCGCACGGAGGCGTCGAGGCGGCCGGGAACGCCGACGGTGAGGTTGCCGAGCCGTTCGAGGTGCAGGTCGAGCTCGACGAGGAGGTCGCCGATGCGGTGGCCGGCGGCCTGCCGGTAGAGGATCCGGTCGAACTCGTCGAACAGCGCGGGGATCTCGGCGGTGTCGCCGCTCTCCAGCAGTTCGCGGCTGCGCCGGACGTTGGTCCGCAGCTCGGCCTCGTCGGCCTCGGAGATCTGCATGGCCGCGCGGCGGGCGCAGAAGCCCTCGAGGAGCTCGCGCAGCTCGTAGATCTCACGGATGTCGGAGTGGGTGTAGCCGCGGACGATCGCGCCGCGGTACGGCGCGACGGTGACCAGTCCCTCCTTCTCCAGCCGCACGAGGGCCTCGCGGATCGGGGTCTTGCTGACCCCCATCTTCTCGGCGAGCTGGCGTTCGCGCAGCTGCTGGCCGGGCTTCAGCTCCAGCTCCACGATCGCCCGGACCAGGCGCCGGTAGACCATCTCCTTGATCTGCAGGTGGGCGTCGTCGCCCTCGGGCGGGGTGAGTCGCAGATTCGGTGCGGCGGTCTCGCTGGTCGGCCTCGGCATGAGCGTCGGTTCCTCCGCTGCGACTCGGGTTCTGGCGCCCCGCACTCGACGGGACGACCCGCTGCGGGCCCTACCGGTCACGGCGGGCCCGGGGATGGTCAACCTGCATTGTGCTGGTCGGCATCTGCGCCGTCGGGGCGACCGTCCGTTCGTTCGTCGAGGCGAGCACTCGCTGCGCGTGGACGGCGAACTCGAGCACCCGTTCGTCGTGCGCCCACGGGCCGACGATCTGCGCCCCGACGGGCATCCCGCCGCGGCCGAGACCGGTCGGGAGGGTGATCGCGGGCTGCCCGGTGATGTTGAACGGGTAGGTGTAGGGCGTCCACGTGATCCACGGCAGCGGGGCATCGGCCTCGCCGCCCGGCGGGACCTCGGCGTCCGCGGCGAACGCGGTGATCGGCATCGTCGGCATGACGAGCAGGTCCCACTCGTCGAGGACGTGCGCCATGGCGAAGTTGAACTCGCGGCGCGCGGTCATCGCCGCGTAGAACGCCGGCAGGTCGTAGGCCTCGGCGAGCGGGCCGAGCCGGACCAGTCCAGGGTCCATCACGTCGGCGTGCTCCCGGGCGAGATCGCGGAAGCCCAGTCCGCGGCCGGTCACCCACAGCACCTCGAACACTGCGCGTGGCAGCTCGGTCGGGAGCGTCGTCTCGGCGTAGTCAGCGCCGCCCGCGGCGACGAGGGCGTCCAGGGCCCGACCGACCGCTGCGGCGACGTCCTCCTCGGGATCGATGCCGAAGGGTGCGCGGACGATCCCGACGCGCAGCCGCCGCTCGCCGTCGCCCGCCGGAGGTCGGGACCAGTACGACTGCGGGTCTCGCGGATCGGGGCCGCGGGTCAGCGCGAGCACCGCCCGGGCGTCGCGCACATCGCGAGTGAGCACACCGGCGTGCGAGAGGTTCTCGTTGACGGTGCTGGGCCAGACCGGGATCGCGCCTAGCGTCGGCTTGAGCCCGACCACACCGCAGAACGCCGCGGGGATGCGGACCGAGCCGCCCGCGTCGGTGCCGGTGGCGATCGGCACGGCACCGCTGCCGACGGTGGCGCCGGAGCCCGCGCTCGAGCCTCCGGGGTTGCGCTGCGGGTCCCACGGGTTGCGGGTGATGCCGGTGCGCGGCGAGATGCCGGTGGCCTTCCAGCCGAACTCGGGTGTGGTGGTGCGCCCGATGACCACGGCGCCGGCGTCAAGCAGCCGCCCGACCATGGGCGACGACGCGGGTGCGGGCTCGTCCGAGCTGGTCAGCGAACCCTTCCCCGCCGGCACGCCCTCCTCGAGCATGTTGTCTTTCACCGCGATCGGCACGCCGTGCAGTGGGCTGCGCACGGTGCCGGCCCGCACCTCGGCCTCCCGTGCGGCGGCAGTTGCCCGCGCCCGCTCCGGTAGCAGTGCGGCGTAGGCGTTGATCACCGGCTCGGCCTGCGCGGCGAGCTCGAGCGCCAGTTCCGCGAGGTGCACGGGGGAGAGCTCACCTGCGGCGACCCGGCGGCCGAGGTCGAGCGCGCTCGCTGCGCGGTACTCGTCGGCGGTCAGCTCGGCGTAGCCCATCAGCGCGCCCCCACCGGGTCGGGCAGGTCCGTCCACGCGGCGGCGAAGCGATCGCCCCACTCCTCGGGCACCGAGGTACTGATCTTGACGAATCGCGTCCCGAAGTGCGGCGACTGGTAAGTGCCCGGGCGGATGAAGACGTCGCGGTCCAGCATCGCCGCGCACAGCGCGTCGGCGGTCCAGCCGCTGCCGTCGATGTCGACGGCGACGAAGTTGCCGTGCGACGGCCACACGACCAGCCGGCCCAGTCCGCTCGACTCCACCGCGGCTCGCACCGTCTCCTGGTTGCGCCGGTTCGTGGCGCGGACCCGCGCGAGCCACGCGTCCTTCACCTCGAGCCCGGCGATCGCCGCGCGTTGCGCGGTGATGCTCGCGCCGAGGGGGTTCGCCGGCACGGCGGTGAGCTTGGTGAGCAGTTCCGGCGCGGCGACCACCGCGCCAACCCGCAGCCCGGCCAGCCCGAGCCACTTCGAGAACGAGTAGGTGGTGAAGGTGCCCTCCGGGTACAGCTCGGCGGCCAGGGTGTGGCCGTCGGCGAAGTGCCGGTATGTGCAGTCGTGCACCAGGAGCGACCCGGTCTCGCGCGCCACCTCGGTGATGGCGGCCAGGTCACTGCGCTCGTAGCGGCTGCCCAGCGGGTTCAGTGGATCGATCAGGTAGATCAGCGAACCGGGTTCGATGACCTCGGCGATCTGCGCGGCGGTGATGCGGTACCCCTGTTCCGCCGAGTAGATGTCGATCGTCGTCGTCGGCACGCCCGAGAGCCCGGCGAACCGCTCGGGCCACGGCCATCCCGGATCGGTCGTGACGACGCGGGAGATCGAGCCGGCGAGTGCCGTGCAGATGTGGTGCAGTCCGCCGACGGCGCCGTCGGTGATCCACGCGTCCGCTCCGTCGAGTCCCAGGTCGGCGACGATCAGCTCGCGCAGCCGGGCGAAGCCCAGCGCCGGTGCGTACAGCTGGAACTCCCGGCGGCGGACGCTCTCCTCCAGCGCCGCGACCACCTCGGTGGGCGGCTCCAGGTGCGTGGTGTTCTGGCCCATCCAGACCAGGCCGGGCCGGGCCAGCAGGTGCTCGAAGGACGGCGCGGCCGTCGCCGTGGTCGAGGTCGCGGTCATTTGAGCAGCGCCAGCACGGAGAATGCCGTGTACACGCGGGTTGCCTCCACGATGTCGGCGACGGAGAGCTTCTCGTTGGGGCAGTAGACCGGCTCCCCGCCCGGCCCGAAGATCACGGTCGGGATCTTGTCGCCGAAGCTCGCGGTGTCGCCGAGCCAGCCCGCGGCGCGCAACTGCGGCTCACCGCCGCGGACCAGCCGCACGGCCTCCATCATCGTCTGCACGACCTCGCTCTGCGGGTCCGCGACGTATCCGGACTTGACGTCGGCCAGCTCCACCTTGGCGGTGAAGCGCGGATCGGCGCGCCGGACGTTCTCCAGGCAGCGCTCCACCTCTGCCCGCACCGTCTCGACCGACACCCCGGGCTGCGGGCGGCAGTCGACGCGGATCACGCACTCGTCGGGGATCATCGACGGACCGCCCGGCGGCAGACCGCCGTAGACCCGCCCGGGCGCCATGTAGGTCTCCTCGCCGAACAGTTCGCGCACCCACGGCTCGAGCTCGGGCGTGAGCCGGGAGGCGTCCAGCTCGATGATCGCCTTCGCGGCGAGCACGTTGGCGTTGATCGCGAGCGGCTTGTGGCAGGTGTGGGCCGAGCGGCCCTGCGCGGTGATGTCGAAGTAGTAGCGACCGCGGTGGCCGAGGTAGATCTCGTTGTCCGACAGTTCGCCCAGTACGCACAGATCCGCCGTGTACTCGTCGAAGTAGCGGATGGAGCCCGTCTGATCGCCCATGTGGTCGCTGACCCCGGCGAAGGCGAGTCGGCCGGAGATCGGTACCCCGGAAGCGCGGACGGCCTCGGCGGCGACGATCTGGCACACCAGCGCCGCCTTCATGTCCATGATCCCGTGGCCGTAGACGTAGCCGTCGATGAGATCTCCGCTGAACGGCGCGGCCTCGGTCCATCCGATCGAGGCGGGCTTGGTGTCGAGGTGCCCGGTGAGCACGACGCGCCGACCGGGGCCGAAGTCCAGCTCGCCGACGGCGTTGGGCCGGTCGGGCAGGACCTCCTGGAGGCGGACGTCGCTGAAGTCCGAGTCCGTCATCACGCCGACGAGAAACTTGGCGAACGCCAACTCGTCCCCGAGCACGCTCGGGATCCGGCAGACCTCGCGCACGAGGGACACCACCCGGTCCTCGTCGATGAACAAGAGGGCCTTCGCGACCGCGGCTGACTTCTCCATTGCACTCCCACTTCAGTTTGAGATCTCAAATCTGACGGAGCGGTCTCGCGGTTGTCAAGCTCGATGGCATGTGTCAGTACCTGCGATGACTCGATTACATGTTGCGCACAGGTAAAGCCGACGACGATCCCTTGACGTCATGGCAGGGTGACCGAGACGATCCTTCAACCAAGATGCGATCTCGAGATCTCAGTCACCCCGGGCTGACATCCGATCGCAGGTGGAGGAGAACCAGATGATCCGATCGACCTCCCGGTTCGCCCGGCGCGGTGCACTGGCCGCGTCGGCTGCAGCGGTCCTGGTGCTGAGCGCGTGCGGCAGCGAGAGCGGCGGCTCGTCGGCCGCCGCGCCGGGTACGTCCGCCGCGCCCACGAAGGTCGGCGTGGTGCTGGCCGGTCCGCGCAACGACCGCGCGTTCTACCAGTCTTATTTGGACGGCGTGCAGGCCGTGGCGGAGAAGGAGGGGATGACGGTGTCGGTGGTCGACAACGTCACCTCGCCCCAGGCCGCGATCGACGCGCTGACCAACCTCGCCGCCGACAACGAGCTGATCATCGCGGGGGGCAGCTCGCTCGTGTCGGCCGGCAACACGGTCGCGCCCCAGTTCCCCGACGTCACGTTCGTCATGTCGGGCGTCGTCCAGCCCGGTATCCCGAACCTGCACACCTACGCGACCCGTCAGGGCGTGCCGGCCTACGTGGCCGGGGTGATCGCGGCGCAGGAGACCAAGACCGGCTCCATCGGCTACGTCGGCGGAACCGACATCCCGCCGAACTCGCAGTCCTCGATCGACTTCGAGGCGGGTGCGAAGTCGGTGAACCCGGACATCAAGGTCGCCTCCACGACGGTCGGTTCGCTCAGCGACGCCGCCAAGGCCAAGGAGGCGACCGCAGCGCAGATCGCCAACGGCGCCGACGTCATCTACGCCTTCCAGGACGCGGGCCTGCCGGGCGTGCTCGACGCGGTCGAGGAGTCCGGTAAGCCGGTCAAGGTGTTCAACCCGACCACGAACCGCTGCGACGAGTCGCCGAACCTGCTCGGCTACGCGTTCCAGGACACGCGGATCATGGTTCAGCACATCATGGAGGACTACAAGGCGGGCACGCTGCCGGCCGAGCCGCGCTTCTACGCCCTCGACGACCCGAATGTCCAGGCGCTGCGGCTGTGCCCCGGTTACGAGAAGTACCAGGCCGTCGTCGACGAGACCACGAGCAAGATCAACGCTGGGGTGATCACGATGCCCGAGGGCGGGTGACGTGGCGGTACCCACCGCTCGCCCGACCGACAGCGCTGCATCCGCGGCGCTGTCGGTCCGCGGCGTGTCCAAGGCCTACGGGGACCTGCTCGCCAACGACGGGATCGACCTGGAGGTCCGCCCCGGCGAGATCCTCGCTCTGCTGGGGGAGAACGGCGCGGGCAAGTCCACCTTGGTCAAGATCCTCTCCGGGCTGGTGCGGCCGGATGCGGGTGAGGTGCTCGTCGATGGTCGCCCGCTTCCCCCGGGCGATCCGCTGGCAGCCCGCGCGGCCGGGATTGGGGTCGTGCACCAGCACTTCATGCTCGTGCCGGACATGACCGCGACGGAGAACGTCGCGCTCGCCCAGGGCAGGGCCGCGGGGCGCCGGTTCGACGCGGCTGCCACCCGGGCCCGACTGATGGAGCTGAGCGAGCGCCACGGCATGCCTGTGCGCCCCGACGTCCCGGTCGAGCAGCTTCCGGTCGGCGAACGGCAGCGCATCGAGATCCTCAAGTGCCTGCTCGGCGACGCCCGGGTGCTGCTGCTGGACGAGCCGAGCGCGGTGCTCTCGCCGGTGGAGTGGGACCGCCTGGCGGTGGTCCTCAAGGAGCTCGCTGCGGCCGGGCTCGCGATCGTGCTGATCACGCACAAGCTCGGTGAGATCGCCGCGGTGGCCGATCGCTGCACGGTCATGCGCAGCGGTCGCGTCGTGGCGACCGTGCAGGTCGGGGAGACCCGCCCCGAGGAGTTGGCCCGGCTCATGGTCGGCCGCGACGTCGTGCTGCGCTCAGAACGTCCGCGGATCGACCCCGGCCCGGTCATCCTGGAGGTCTCCGGGCTGACCCTGGCCAGCTACCGCGGCGACCGCGACCTGGGCCCCATCGATCTCGTCGTGCGCGGCGGGGAGGTGCTCGGCGTCGCCGGCGTCGAGGGCAACGGGCAGAGTGAGTTGGCTGACCTGCTAGCCGGCGTCCGCACCCCGACGGCGGGCACCGTGCGCGTCACCTCCCGCACCGCCGGCCCGGGACGGGTGGGCGTCATCGCCGAGGACCGGCACACCGACGGGCTCGCCCTGTCGCTCTCGGTGATCGACAACCTGATGATGCGGGTCATCGGCCAGGAGGAGTTCAGCCGGCACGGGGTGCTGCGGCCCGGCCGGATCCGCCGGCGCTGCGCCGAGCTCGTCGAGCGGTTCGACGTGCGCACGCCCGGCCTCGACACTCCGGTGGAGCGGCTGTCGGGCGGCAACCAGCAGAAGATCGTGCTCGCGCGCGAGCTGTCCGGCGAACCCGACCTGCTTATCGCGGCTCAGCCGACCCGCGGTCTCGACGTCGGCGCGATCGAGTTCGTGCACGGGCGGATCAACGCGCACAAGACCGGCGGCGGCGCCACCGTGCTGATCTCGGCCGAGCTGGATGAGGTGCTCGCGCTGTCCGACCGGATCGCGGTGATGTCGGCCGGGCGGATCGTCGCCGTGCTCGACGCCGCGGAGGCGACCCGCGACCGGATCGGCGAGTTGATGGCCGCCGGAGTCGAGCAAGGAGAGGACGTGGTCGCGTGAGTCGGCAGGCACTGCGCGGCGCCGCGGTCAGCGTGCTGGCGGTCGTGGTCGCGCTGGCGGCGTCGCTCGTGGTCATCGCCCTGACGGGGGTCCCACTGGACAAAGCGGCGGCCGCCATGTGGGACGGCGTCTTCGGCAGCCCGGCGCAGTTCGGCGCCACGCTGACGAAGTTCGTTCCGCTCGTGCTCGCCGCCGTGGGCTGGGTGATCGCCATCCGCGCCGGACGGCTCAACGTCGGGCTGGAGGGGCAGATCCTCGCGGGCGGCACGGCGTCGGCTGCTGTTGGCCTGTACCTGACCGGCCTGCCGACAGTGATCCATCTGCCGCTCGCGGTGCTCGCCGGGGCGGTGGGCGGCGCGGCGCTCGGCGCGGTCGCCGCGTGGCTGTGGGCCCGCCGCGGGGTGAACGACTTCATCGCCACGCTGCTGCTCACGTTCATCGTGACGCAGTTGGTGTCGTGGCTGGCCAACGGGCCGATGGAGGAGCCGACCGGCACGCTCGGACAGAGCGCGCCGGTCGCGGACACCGCGCGCTGGCCGATCCTGATCCCGCGCACGACGCTGCGCGCGGACATCCTGCTCGTGATCGTCCTGGTGCTGGCGGTCGCCTACATGCTGCGCCGCACGGTCGTCGGCTACCGGCTGCGCCTCACCGGGGCGAACCCCGCGGCTGCTCAGGCGACCGGCACCCGGACGCAGCTGATCGGGGTCGGCGCGCTGTGCGCGTCGGCCGCGATCGCCGGAGTCGCCGGATCGTCGCTGGTGGTGGCCTCGCCCGCGGGTAACCTCGCGCCCGGGTTCTCTGCGAACTACGGGTTCGACGGCATCGTCGTCGCGCTCCTGGCCCGCAACTCGCCGCTGGGCTGCATCCCGGCAGCGCTGCTGCTCGCGGCGCTGCGCCAGGGCGGCGGGCTGCTGGAGGCGCGGCTCGGGATCTCCAACGGCCTGGTCACCGCCACCCAGGCCGTCGTGATCCTGCTGGTCACGGGCACCGCCTGGTACGCCGAGCGCCGCCGGCCACGCCGCCGCACAGCGGGGAGCAGCGAAGTGCCCGCGCCCGTCGCGGAGGGAGCCCGCTCGTGAACCCGTTCGACATCGCGCTGTTCGCCGCCGCGATCCGACTGTCCGTCCCGCTGCTGCTGGCCGCACTCGGTGAGCTGGTCTCCGAGCGCGCCGGCGTGATCAACATCGGGCTGGAGGGGATGATGCTCGCCGGCGCCTACGCCGCGTTCCTCGCGGCCTGGGCGACCGGCAGCGTCGGTCTCGGCCTGGCCGCGGGAATCGTGGTGGGGGTGCTGCTCGCGGTCGTGATGGCGTTCGTCTCGGTGACGCTGCGCGGCGACCAGATCGTCGTCGGTGTGGCGCTGAACCTGCTCGCCGCCGGGGTGACGATGTTCCTGTACCGGCTGCAGTTCCAGGGGACCCAGCCGACGACGGTCCGCATGGAGACCTACCCGGTGCCGCTGCTGTCGGACATACCGGTCGTCGGCCCGGTGGTGTTCAACCAGCTGCCGCTGGTCTACCTCGCGTACGTGATCGGGCCGGTCGTCGCGTACCTGCTCTACCGGACGCAGCTCGGCCTGCGGATCCGGTCGGCGGGGGAGAAACCGGAGGTGCTCGACGCCACCGGGTGCGACGTCGTCCGCGTCCAGTGGGGTGCGGTGCTCACCGCCGGTGCGTTCGCCGGGTTGGGCGGGGCGTTCCTGTCGGTCGGGCAGGTCGGGCTGTTCGCCGAGCACATGACCGCCGGCCGCGGGTTCCTCGCGCTCGCCGCGGTCGTGTTCGGGCAGTGGCGGCCGTACGGAGTGATCGCCGCCTGCGCGGTCTTCGGGTTCACCGACGCCCTGCAGCTGCGGCTGCAGTCGATGGGCGAAGTGCCACGCGAGGTGTGGATCGCCCTGGCCGTCGTGGGGGTGCTGATCGCCGGCTTCGGCGCGCTGCGGGCCCGCCGGTCCGGCTCGCCGCTGCGCTGGGTGCTGCTGGGTGCGGTGCTCTGCATCGTGGTCGGCGTGCTCGGCGCGGTGCTGGTGCCGGGGTTCGCGCTGCCGTCGCAGTTCTGGCTGAGCCTGCCGTACGTGCTGAGCCTCGTGGCGCTCGCCTCCGCCTCACGGCGGGTCCGGGCACCAGCGATGATCGGTCTCCCGCTCCCGGCCCGGAACTGAGCCACAGAAGAGGCGGCCCCCAGAAGGAGGCCCCGAAGACGAGGCCCCGCAGCGCACGTGCGCTGCGGGGCCTCGTCGGGTGTGCCTCAGGCGGGGAGATGGCCCTCCTCCCGCAGGCACTCGGCGAACGCCGTGATCGTCGCCACCCTGCTGGTCGCGTCGCCCCCGAGGGGGAAGACGGCCATGCTGTCGATGCCCAGCTTGTCCAGCGTGCGAATGTGCTCGCGGGTGGCGGCCCGGTTTCCGGACAGCGACATCCGTCGCACGAAGTCGTCGGGCAGCAGCTCGGCCGCCGCGGCGGCCTCCTGGAACTCCCCGCCCGAGTAGGCCGCGCGCACCTGCGCCACCAGCTCCGGGGACAGACCGGCCAACTCGCAGTACACCGGCGCCGTCATCGGGAACCACGCGGCGATCGTGCGGCCCGCGGCTAGCGCGACCTCCTCGTCCTCGTCGATCGCGCCGTAGGCGAACACGGTGATCTTCGGGCGGGCGCCGCGGCCCGCCTGGTCGACCCCGCGGTCGATGTGCTCGAGTGCGTACGAGAGCCCGTCCGGGTGCAGCCCAGCCAGCAGGATCACGCCGTCGGCGATCCGCCCGGCCAGCTCCAGCGTCATCGGCCCGCTCGCCGAGATGTAGACGGGGATGTCGGGACGGGCGGGAAAGCGCAGATGCGCGTCGGCGAGCGTGAAGCCGCGGGCCTGCATGTCGACGTGCTCGCCCGACCAGAGTCGGCGTGCGGCGAGGATCGCGTCCTCCAGCAGCCCCAGTCGGGCCGGCTTGAGCCCGAGCGCATCGAGTGGTCGGTCGCCCGCCCCGATCCCGAACACCGCCCGGCCGCCGGAGATCTCGTCGAGGGTCGCGGCGCCGACTGCGGCCATCGCCGGGTGCCGCGTGACCGGGTTCGTGACGGCCGTGCCGAGCCGGACGCGGCTGGTGTTGACCGCGGCCAGCGTCAGGTACGAGTAGCAGTACCGTGAGTGCAGGGAGGAGTCGGTCAGCCACAGATCACCCAGCCCGAGGTCCTCGACGTGGCGGACCATCGAGACGAACTGGTCCGGCGGATAGACCGGCTGGAGGCAGACAGCGCCGTACATGGCTTAGGGAGCCCTTCGTCGATACGGGATCGGAGTCGGAGATCAGAGGACCGGCCACGCGGGTGCGGGGTCGATCCCGATCTTCTTGAGGATTTTTCGGTCGGTGGCCTCGATCTCCTCGCGCAGCGCGTCCTCGTCGAAGATCGTGCTGCGCTTGTTCTCCAGCACGACCTTGCCGCCGATGAGGACCGTCTCGACGGAGTGGCCGGTCACCCCGTAGGCGAGGTTGGCGATCGGGTTGTGCAGCGGCCGCCAGTCGTAGTCGTTGGTGTCGAAGATGACCAGGTCGGCCTGCTTGCCGGCCTCCAAGGAGCCGGTCACGTCGTCGAAGCGCAGGGCCCGGGCGCCGCCGAGGGTGCCCAGCTCGACCGCCGTCTCGGCGCTGACCGCGGTGGGATCCTCGCGCGCGTCGCGCGGGAGCAGCGCGGCCAGGTAGATCGCGCGGCAGACGTCCTGGTGGTTGGAGCAGTTCTCCGCGTCGGTGCCCAGGCCCACGCGCACGCCCGCCGCGATCAGCTCAGGGAACTTGCTGTGCTGGGTGGTGCCCTTGGCGAGCTTCAGCGCGGTGCTCGGGTTCCAGGAGATCGTGGCGCCGTTGTCGGCGATCGCCTTCACGTCGTCGTCATCGAGGCTCGTGACGTGGTTGAGCAGCGTGTACTCGTTGAGCGCACCGATGGTCGCGGTGTGCTTGACCGGTCGCTCTCCGAACACCTTCAGCTCCAGCGCGACCTCGCGCTCGCTCGTCGACTTGTGCTGCACGGCCAGCGTGCGGGACTCCTCGGCCAGCCGGGCCGCGGCGACGCTCAATTCGTCGGAGCACGTCGTGACGCCTTCGATGCACACCGCGGGCCGGATCCGCGGATTGCCGAACGCCTGGACCTTCGCCAAACCCTCCTCCAGGCGCCGGATCGCCGCCGGCGTGTCGAGCTTGAGCCAGTCGGGCAGACCTTCCGCGCCGCCCGCGCCGCGCTGGTCCCACGTCCACAGGCCGATGCGCGCGCGGATGCCGGACTCCGCGATCGCCTCCAGCACCGCGTCGATGTGGTTGCAGCCCGGCTCCTCGAACAGCGTCGTGCCGTTGCGGATCATCTCCGCCGTCGCGTGCCGGGCGTAGACGTACATGTCCTCGGGCTCGAGCGAGGAGAACGACGGGTAGATGAAGCGCCGCAGCGATTCCAGCGTGGTCCCGCCCTCGGGCATGGCCCCCTTGGCGCAGCACAGCAGGTGCCGGTGTCCGTTCGTCATCCCGGGCAGCACGACGCCGTCCGGGCGATCGATGCGTCGCGCGGGATCGTAGGTGCGCTCCAGGTCGGCGGTCTTGCCGACAGCGATGATGGTCTCACCGGTGATGGCGACGGCGCCGTCGCGCAGGATCCGGCGGTCGGCGTCCACCGTGATCACCCAGGCGGCCGTGACGAGCAGGTCGCAGGGAACGGCGCTCCCGGTGGAGTCGGGCATGAGGTCTCCTTCGGGCGTACGAAGTTGAGATCGCAAACCTCGCCCAGATCGGTGTCAGCTGTCAAGAGGATGATGCTGATGGGCCCAGATCGGCCTCTCACGGATCGATGAGAGAGCGCGGTTAAGAGCATGTAACAGCAGTTCAGATCGTATCTACGGGGACGGATTGGAGATTGTTACGGGCAGATCGGCCAAGCTTGCGATCCTGAGATCTCATCTTGCGGAGGAGTACCCGCTGAGCAGCTCCCCTAGCGCTGCCACACCGTCGCGGATCACCGCCGTGGGCGCGGCGGCGTAGCCGAGGACCAGGCCGGGTTCCCGGGGCTGCTGGCAGTGCCAGGACAGCGGCTGGACCTTCACCCCGCGCTCGAGCGCCGCGCGGGCGAGATCGACGTCGGAGAGGTGGGTGCCGGGGAAGGTGACGGTGAGGTGCAGGCCGGCGGCCGCGCCGTGGACGACCGCGGTGGGCAGGTGTTCGCGCAGTGCGGCGATCATGGCGTCGCGTCGGCGGCGGTGGCGGGTGCGGACGTGGCGGAGGGTGCGGTCCAGCTCACCGGAGTCCATGAGGTGGGCGAGGACGAGCTGCGAGATGGCGGGGCCGCCGAGGTCGGCGCGGCGACGCGCGGTCACGACGACGTCGCGGAGCCGGGGTGGCACGACGAGCCAGCCCATCCGCAGCGCCGGGGCGAGGAGCTTCGAGACGCTGCCGGTGTAGCAGACCTGCTCGGGCAGCATGCCGGCGAGCGCGGCGACCGGGGTGCGGTCGTAGCGGTGCTCGGCGTCGTAGTCGTCCTCGACGACGAGGCCGCCGCCGGCCGCCCAGGCCATGAGCTCGCGGCGGCGCCGACCGTCGAGGACGACGCCGGTGGGGAACTGGTGGGCTGGGGTGAGCAGCACGGCGGGGGCACCCAGGGCACGTAGGGCGTCGATGCGGGCGCCGCGCCCGTCGACGGGGACGGGTGGGGTGGCCAGGCCCCACGCCTGGAGCTGTTGACGAGTGCCCAGCGAGCCGGGGTCCTCGACGGCGACGGCGTCGATGCCGCGGTCGCGCAGCACCTGGGCGAGCAGGGCGAGGGCCTGGGCCACGCCGGCCACCACGACGACGTCCGCCGGATCGACCCGTATACCGCGGGTGCGGCCCAGGCGCTGGGCCACCGCGCGGCGCAGCACCGGGTGGCCGGCCGGTTCGCCGTAGCCGAGGTCGGTCGGGACCAGCGCGTCGAGGACGGCGCGTTCGGCGCGCAGCCACGCCGCCCGCGGGAAGGCCGCGAGATCGGGGACACCGGGGGTGAAGTCGACGCGTGCCGGGACGGCGCGCATCTCGTCGAAGATCGCATCGCTCGGGGCGTCCAGCGCCGGGCGGACGGGGGTGGGCGGGGCCGCCCGCGGCGGCGCGGCGGGCGCGGCGACGACCACCGTCCCGGCGCGGCCGCGGCCCTCGATGTGGCCGTCGTCGGTGAGCCGCCGGTAGGCCTCGGTGACGGTCCCGCGGGCGACGTTCAGCTCGGCGGCGAGACGGCGGGTCGGGGGGAGCCGGGTGCCGACGGGGAGCCGCCCGTCCGCGATGGCCGCGCGGAGGGCGGTGGCGAGCCACTCGGCGCGGCCACCGGGCGGAGCGGCAGCGATGTCGAGCTCGAGGAAGTCCGAGCCGGGGGCGGGGTTCAGCGTCCGTCAGCTCCTGGGTCGTTCACTCGTCGAACTCGTCGTCCCGGGCGAGGAAGCTGGCGAGCCGCTCGACCGCGTCCTCGAAGGCGGGGTTGGCGTCGACGAAGGCGCGCAGCCGGTCGGCGAGCCACTCGATCGTCACTTCCTCCTCGCCCCGCCGGGCGACCAGCTCCTCGATGCCGCGGTCGGTGAAGTACACGACCCCAGGCTAGCGAGGACGACGAACGGCACTTCCGTCAGCAGTGGTTGCTGACGGAAGTGCCGTTCGTGGGTGAAGAACTCAGTCGCGGGCGAACGCGGCCTCGATGACCTCGGCCTGCTCGACCTCGTGCACCTTCGACGACCCGACGGCCGGGGCGGCCATCCGCCGGCGCGAGACGCGCTTCATGCCGACCAGCCGCGGCAGCTTCTGCGGCAGCTCCAGGCCGAGGTACGGCCAGGCGCCCTGGTTAGCGGGCTCCTCCTGCACCCAGCGGATGTCCTCCGCGTTCGGGTACCGGTCGAGCACGGCCGCGAGCTGGCGGTCGGGCAGCGGGTAGAGCTGCTCGAGCCGCACGAGCGCCACGTCGTTGATCTGCTTCTTCTCCCGCGCCATGGCGAGCTCGTAGTAGATCTTGCCAGTGCAGAGGTTGATCTGGCGGACGTCCGACGCGGGCTTGTCCAGGTCGCGGTAGCGCGGGTCGTCGATCACCGGGCGGAACCGGCCGCCGGTGAAGTCGGGCAGCTGGCTGACCGCCTGCTTGGCCCGCAGCATCCACTTCGGCGTGAACACCACGAGCGGGCGCTGGATGCCGTCGAGCGCGTGCCGGCGCAGCAGGTGGAAGTAGTTGGCCGGCTCGGTGGGCACCGTGACGGTCATCGAGCCCTCCGCGCACAGCTGCAGGAACCGCTCGATGCGGCCGGAGCTGTGGTCCGGGCCCTGGCCCTCCAGGCCGTGCGGCAGCAGCAGCACGACGTCGGAGGTCTGGCCCCACTTCGCCTCACCGGACGAGATGAACTCGTCGATGATCGACTGGGCGCCGTTGACGAAGTCGCCGAACTGCGCCTCCCAGGCCACGAACGCGTCCGGGTTCGCCACCGAGTAGCCGTACTCGAAGCCGAGCGCGGCGAACTCCGACAGCGCCGAGTCGTAGGGCATGAACCGGCCCTGGTTCGGCGACAGGTGGCGCAGCGGGATGTACTCCTCGCCGGTCCTGCGGTCGATCAGCACCGAGTGGCGCTGGACGAACGTGCCGCGGCGGGTGTCCTGGCCGGCGATGCGGACGTCCTTGCCGTCCATGGCCAGCGAGCCCAGGGCGATCAGCTCGGCGAACGCCCAGTCGATGTTGCCCTCGCGGGAGGCCTTGTAGCGGCGCTCCAGCACCGGCCTGACCCGCTGGTGCACGGTGAAGCCCTCGGGCAGCTCCACGTGCACGTCCCCGACGCGGTGGATGACCTCCAGCGGCACCGACGTGTCCAGGTCCGGCGGGACCGACTGCTTCTGCTCCACCGACGGGCTCGGCCGCGGCGGGGTCTTCTCCAGCTCCCGGACCTCGTTGAAGACGTGCTCGAGCTGGTTGGAGAAGTCGCGCAGCGCGTGCTCGGCCTCCTCCAGCGTGATGTCGCCCCGGCCGATCAGCGACTCGGTGTAGATCTTCCGGACGCTGCGCTTCGAGTCGATGATGTCGTACATCAACGGCTGCGTCATCGAGGGGTCGTCGCCCTCGTTGTGGCCGCGGCGGCGGTAGCAGACCATGTCGATGACGACGTCGTTGTGCCAGCGCTGGCGGTACTCGACGGCCAGCTTGGCCACCCAGACGCACGCCTCGGGGTCGTCGCCGTTCACGTGGAACACCGGCGCGTCGATCATCTTCGCCACGTCGGTGCTGTACTGCGACGAGCGGGAGTGCTCGGGCGCGGTGGTGAACCCGACCTGGTTGTTCACCACGACGTGGACGGTGCCGCCGGTGCGGTAGCCGCGCAGCTTCGCCAGGTTCAGCGTCTCGGCGACCACACCCTGACCGGCGAACGCCGCGTCGCCGTGCATCATCAGCGGCAGCACGGTGAACGCGCCGTCGCCCTTGTCGATCAGGTCCTGCTTGGCCCGCACGATGCCCTCGAGGACCGGGTCGACGGCCTCCAGGTGCGACGGGTTCGACGCCAGCGACACGACGGTCTCGCCGTCGCCGAACATGCGGAAGTACTTGCCCTCCGCGCCCAGGTGGTACTTCACGTCGCCGGAGCCGTGCGCCTGGCCCGGGTCGAGGTTGCCCTCGAACTCGCGGAAGATCTGGCTGATCGGCTTGCCGACGATGTTGGCCAGCACGTTGAGCCGGCCGCGGTGCGGCATACCGATCACGACCTCGTCGAGCTCGTGCGCGGCCGCCGTGTCGAGGATGGCGTCGAGCAGCGGGATGACGGTCTCGCCGCCCTCCAGCGAGAACCGCTTCTGGCCGACGTACTTGGTCTGCAGGAAGGTCTCGAACGCCTCGGCCGCGTTGAGCTTCGACAGGATGTACTTCTGCTCGGCCGGGCTGGGCTTCTCGTGCGGGGCCTCGATCCGCTCCTGCAGCCACCGGCGCTGCTCGGGGTCGGAGATGTGCATGTACTCGACGCCGATCGTGCGGCAGTACGAGTCACGCAGCACGCCGAGGACGTCGCGCAGCTTCATCCGCTGCTTGCCGGCGAACCCGCCGACGGCGAACTCGCGGTCCAGGTCCCACAGCGTGAGGCCGTGGGAGAGGACGTCGAGGTCAGGGTGGCGCCGCTGGCGGTAGTTCAGCGGATCCGTGTCGGCCATGAGGTGGCCGCGCGTGCGGTAGGCGTCGATGAGCTCGAGCACCCGCGCGGTCTTGTCGACCGGGCCCTCCGGGATGTCGCGCACCCAGCGGACCGGCTCGTACGGGACGCGCAGCGAGCGGAAGATCTCGTCGTAGAAGCCGTCCTCGCCGAGCAGCAGCCCGTGGATGCGGCGCAGGAAGTCGCCGGACTCGGCGCCCTGGATGACCCGGTGGTCGTAGGTGGAGGTCAGTGTGATGATCTTGCTGACGCCCAGCTCGGCCAGCCGCTCGTCGCTGGCGCCCTGGAACTCGGCCGGGTACTCCATCGCGCCGACGCCGATGATCGCGCCCTGGCCGCTCATCAGGCGCGGCACCGAGTGGTTGGTGCCGAGGGTGCCCGGGTTGGTGAGGCTGATGGTGGTGCCGGCGAAGTCCTCCGCGGTCAGGTTGCCCGACCGCGCCTTGCGCACCATCTCCTCGTAGGCCGCCCAGAACTGGGCGAAGCTCATGTTCTCGCACGCCTTGATCGACACGACCACCAGCGAGCGCTGTCCGTTCTTGCCCGGCAGGTCGATGGCCAGGCCGAGGTTGACGTGCTCGGGCTGGACGACGGAGGGCTTGCCGTCGATCTCGGCGTAGTGCCGGTTCATCACCGGGAAGTCGACCAGCGCCTTGACGACCGCGTACCCGATGATGTGGGTGAAGCTGATCTTGCCGCCGCGGGTGCGCTTCAGCTGGTTGTTGATCACCACGCGGTTGTCGGCGAGCAGCTTCGCCGGGACCGCGCGCACGCTCGTGGCGGTGGGCACCGAGAGCGACGCGTTCATGTTCTTGACCACGGCGCTCGCCGCGCCGCGCAGCGGGGTCGCGGTGCCCCCGGCGTCGGCGACGGCGGGCTTGGCGGCCTGCGACGCGGCGCCCGCGGTGGGCTTGGCCGCGGTGGGCGCCGACGGCGTGGCCGGACGCGGGCGCTCGGCGGTGGGCGCGGTGGCCCGCGCCGCACCGTTACCTGCGGCAGGTCGCGTGGTCGGCGTCTCGGCGGAGGACTGCTTCGTGGTCTGTGCGGTGGACTGTGCCGTGGACGTGGTGGGCTCCGTGGTCTGGCCCGCGCCGTTGGCGGCGGGCTCGGCACCGGGCCGGTAGTCGGCGAAGAACTCGTGCCATGCGGGATCGACGGCGTCGGGGTCCTCGAGGAAACGCTGGTACATCTCCTCGACGAGCCACTCGTTGGTGCCGAACTGATCGCCGCCGAAGGTATTCGCGGTTTCGCCGCCGGCTGCCGAACCGGATGAGGTACTACTGGTGGACACGCTGAGGACCGCCTTGATCGGATCGCATCGTCATCGCCGAGGGGACTGGTCACCAGGTTAGCCCTCGCGGAAATCCGTGCCACATCCTGGACGGACCCCTCTGCTTGCGCCGACCGGGTGACGCGGCGGTGACTGCCTGACACGGTCGCTACCTGCGAAGATCCGCTGGGCCGTGGTGCGTCGCACGAGCGGACGGGCGTCCGCCGGAGCAGGTCAGGCGGGTCGCTGACCCATCTCGTCGACGGTCGCAGTGGTGACGGCCGTGGTGCTGATCACGGTCCCGGCGGGCAGGCCGAACCGCGAGTCGGCGCGCAGGGTGTCGCGCTCCCCGGCGAACTGGCCGTCCTCCGGCGAGATGAACAGCTCCGTGCGGGTGCGCCCGGCGTCGTGCACGACCGCGATGCACTCCTGCCCGTCGAGGTTGCACACGCCGTCCTGGCGGGTGACGTCGGGCAGCCCCAGCAGCGCCGCGTACAGCGCGGTCCGCAGCGGCGCCGGGACGAGCCCGGTGCGCAGCACGTTCACCGCGGCCGCGAAGGGGCCGAACCAGCTGCCCGGGTTCTCGTCGACCAGCTGCTTGCGCAGCAGCTCGGGATCGCGCGGCAGGTCGGCGAAGAACGCCGGCGTCGGTGACTGCCAGTTGCCGCGCCGCGGCGGGGCGGGCGCGCACGGCGGCTGCTCGTCCTGCTCCCCGTTGAGGTCGAACCGGCCGTGCGGGGCGACGAACCGACCGACGGGGCCGACGTCGCGCAGCTCGAACCCGTCCGCGGCGGCCTGCTCGGCTGAACCGATCAACCACTTCTGCGCGCCGGTGAGCTCGCGCTCCATCAGCCACACCCGGTCACTGCGGGCGGGGATCCACTGCCGGACCCGGTGCTCGGTCAGGTGGGTGTGCCGCCCGAACGTCCCCATCCACCACGCGTGGGTCTCGACGTACAAGTACTGGTCCGGCCGCAGCGGTCTATCGGACGCCTCGATGGCGAGGTCGGGCAACGCACGCTCCACTTCCGTGTCGGACGCAGTCCACCTCAGAGTGTGACTGGATGCGGAGCGTGGTCAACCCGGGCCCCATCGTCACCGTCAGCCAGCACGACGACGAGGAGATGCGATCAGGGACGGTGATCGGGGACGGCGATCCGGTGCCGCTTCAGGAGATCCACTCCTTGACCCGGCCCATGAGCCGGACCGGGTCTGCCGACACCGGGGTGACGTGCAGGTGGGTCACGCCCGCCTCCTGCAGCGCGGCGATCCGCTCCTTCACGTGCCCCTCCGGGCCGATGAGCGTGGCCTGGTCGATGAACTCGGCCGGCAGCGCCGCAGCGGCCTCTTCCTTCTTCCCGTCGAGGTAGAGGTCCTGCACGAGCTCGGCCTCGTCGGCGTAGCCCTGGCGGGCGAAGATCGTGTTGTAGAAGTTGCGCCCGCGCGCGCCCATGCCGCCGATGTAGAGCGCGAACATCGCGCGCGCCGCCTTGCGGGCCGGCTCGAGCATCTCCTCCTCGGTGGCGAGGATGCCTCCGCCGGTGATCTGCAGCGGGCCCAGCTCGGGTGCGCGCTTGGCCAGGCCCCTCGCCAGCACGTCGCCGAAGACGGCCTGGATCTTCTCCGGCACCAGGGTGTGCGGCAGCCAGCCGTTGGCCAGCTCGGCGGTCATCTCGACGTTCTTGTCGCCCAGCGACGCCACCCAGATCGGGATGTCGGCCCGGCGCGGGTGGTTGATCAGCTTCAGCGGCTTGCCCAAGCCCGTGCCCTGGTCGGGCGGCAGGGGGATCCGGTAGATGCCCTCGTGCTCCACCCGCTCGCGCCGCCACACCTTGCGGCAGATCTCGATGATCTCGCGGGTGCGGCCGATCGGCTTGTCGTACGGCACGCCGTGGAAGCCCTCGATCACCTGCGGGCCGGACGCGCCCAGGCCGAGGATCGCGCGCCCGCCCGAGAGCGCGTCCAGCCCGGCCGCGGTCATCGCCAGCAGCGTCGGGGTGCGGGTGTAGATGGGCAGGATGCCCGAGGCGATCTGGACCCGCTCGGTCTTCGCGGCCAGGTAGCCCATGAGCGTGACCGCGTCGAAGCTGTACGCCTCGGGTACCCAGACGACGTCCAGCCCGGCCTTCTCCCACTCGATCACCGCGTCCGCGTTGCGGATCGGGTCGTCGCCGTACTGGAGGATCGTCGAGAGGAGCATGTGATGTCTCTAGCCGGAAGTTACCGGTGAGTCAACCCGGGTACGCGGGGGTACGTGCAGACGTTCCTGCCCCATCCCGACTTCGCCGCCAGCGCGGCCGTGCTCGACCGGCGGCGGCTGGGCAAGCAGCGCGTCGAGGCGCTGCAGATCCTGCGGGCGCTGACCTGGCCCGGATACGGCTGGCAGCACCACCCGGCGGTGGCGATGTGGCGCGGCCACCCCGAGGCCGTCGCCGCGTACGGGCTGGCGATGTGCGCCGAGTGGACCGCCCGCGGCGGGGCCGACACCTGCGCCGCGACGATCACCACCGATCTCGCGGCCGCCGGGTACGGCCCGCCGCGCACCCAGGCCGAGCTCGCCGTGGCCGGGCTCCTGCCGGGCTGGCTCGGCGACGAGCGCGTGCACCGCAGCCACCGGGAGGCGCTGGTGCTGAAGGACCCCGAGCACTACGGTCCGCTGTTCCCGGACGTCGTGGGCCCGGGCGCCGGCTACCACTGGCCGCGCTGACCGCAGGGATCACACCGGGGTCGGGTGTGGACCCTCCCGCGGCGGGGTACCCGGCAGAGGACGGGCAGCGGGAGGACGGGCCGGATGGACAGGATCGACAGCACGCACGGCAGCCCCGACGGGGGCGCGCGCGGCGACGTGACCAGCACGAACGCGCCGGCCGCCACGCGGTGGCTGCCGGCGGGCTGGGACGCCGCTGCCGCCCTCGGGGCGATCGTCGCGCTCATGCTCGGCCCGATCCCGACGATCGCGTTCGGGGTGGCCTGCGGGCTCGTCCTGCTCAGCGTGCGCAGCCGCCGAACCCGCTGACCCCGCGCCAGCGCGGTCCGGGGGGTGGTGGCAGCACCACTCCGGCTCCACCTGGAGCCATCGTGTTCAGCGCGCGCCGTGCTCGACGAGACTTCCTCCAGGACACCCGACCTTGGAGTGAACGATGAGCGTCGACCGCGCGTTCCCGGGCAGCATGGACCCGACCGTGGCGCACCCGCAGAACGCCCCGTACGGGCCGGGGCCCCACCGCTACGAGCCGCCGGCCGGCCTCGGTGGGTACGCCGGTCCGCCCGGGGCGATGCCGCCGCCGGTCCCGGCTCCTCCCGGTGGTGGTGGGGGTCGCCGCACCGGGCTGATCGTCGCGATCGTGATCGCGTCCGTGCTCGGCCTGCTCGTGGTCGGCGCCGGCGCCTGGCTGCTGCTGGCCCCGCGCCACATCGACCCCGACACGGTCGCCAGGGAGATCACCCGCATCACGCAGGAGACCGACGACGCGACCCCGACGAACATCCAGTGCCCGTCGGACGTGCCGTTCGAGAAGGGCCGCACCTTCACCTGCACGGCGACCCTGAAGGGCATCGAGGTCACCTACACGATCACGCAGAACGACGACGACGGGAACGTCACGATCAACTACCGGCGCCCGGTGCTCGACCCGGTGTCGCTGCAGAAGGAGATCGCCCGCGTCACCGTGAACGAGGTCGCCGTCGAGCCGACGAACATCCAGTGCCCGGCCGACGTCCCGTTCGAGAAGGGCGCCGCGTTCACCTGCACGGCCACCCTGCAGGGGCAGCCGATCAACTACACGATCACGCAGACCGACGGTGAGGGCGGGCTCAACATCGCCCACGACCGCGTGCTGCTGGTCAAGGAGGTCTCCGACGAGCTGGCCGCCCAGCTGACCCGCGACGTCGGCGAGGAGATCGTGGCGGTCTGCGGCGCCGACGGGCAGACGGTGATCGTCAACGCCCCCGGCCAGCCGATCCGCTGCGGCGCGGCGAACGCGGCCAACCCGGCTCGCAACGCGCCGGTCCTGGTGACCGTCGACCAGAACGGCATGCTCAGCTACCAGGTGCAGTGACCCCGCACCGATTCCATCCGGCGCAGGTCCCGATCACGGGGCCTGCGCCGTCGCCGTGCACATCGCCGTGTATGTCTGATCCGTGCCTGATGCCAGCCTGAGTGCCCGGTAACGTGTCCCGCTTGTTGCCCGAGCACACATCGATGCCCCGCCCGCCCGCAGCCGCCCCACCTGCGCTGGAGGTCCACGGCCTGCGCAAGACCTACGACGCCCGCTCGGCCCCGGTGCGCGCGCTGCGCGGCGTCGACCTGGTCGTGGGCACGGGTGAGTTCGTGGCGCTGACCGGGCCGTCGGGCAGTGGGAAGTCGACGCTGCTGCACCTGGTCGCTGGGCTGGAGACGGCGGACGAGGGCACGATCGCGCTCGCCGGCACCACCCTCGACGGGCTGTCCTCCGCCCGGCTGGCCCGGATGCGCCGCCGGCACATCGGGCTGGTCTTCCAGTTCTTCAACCTCATCGACCACATGACGGCCCTGGAGAACGTCGCCCTGCCGGCGCTGGTCGCGGGCGCATCCCCCGCGGCGGCGACCGAGCGGGCCCGGGAGCTGCTCGATCGGCTCGGCCTGCTCGACAAGTCCGGCGAGCTGCCCGCGACGCTCTCCGGTGGGCAGCGTCAGCGGGTCGCGATCGCGCGGGCCCTGGTCAACCGGCCCACGCTGCTGCTCGCCGACGAGCCGACCGGCGCGCTGGACTCGGCGGGCACCGCCGACGTCCTGGACGTGCTGGCGCGGATCAACGCGGCCGGGCAGACGATCCTCGTCGTCACCCACAGCGCCGAGGTCGCCGCGGCCGCGGGTCGGCGGGTGCAGCTGCGCGACGGCCGCATCGTCGACGAGGAAGCCGAGGCCCTCACCGCAGCGGGGCCGGCGTGACCCGCACGGCCCGCCGCACGCTGCTGCTCGCCGGCGTGGTCGTGGCCGCGGCGATCGGCTCGGTCGCGCTCGCCGCGGCCCCGCTGGGCGCCGGCCCGCCCTGGACCGTGGTGCTGCCGCTGTGCGCGCTGCCGATCGTGCTGGCCGTCGCCGCCGGGTACAGCGTCCCCGCCTGCCGGGCCAGCACGACGATCCTGGTCGCCGCCGCCGACTTCGCGGGGATCGCACTCGCCGTCGACATCGGGCTGCTGCTGGTCTTGCTGCTGTTCGGCCGCATCCCGACCGGGGTGCAGATCGACCTGGTCAACGCGGCCCTGGTCGGCCTGCTGTTCGTCGCGACGATCGCCGGGCCGCTCGGCCGGCGCGCCGCCCGCTCCGCCCGCGCGCTGGTGGCGGGCGTCCGGCGCACCCCCGACGAGCTGCTCGCCGACTTCGGCGACCGCTCCGCCGACGGCATCCCGGCGGCCGAGCTGCTGCGCCAGCTCGCGGAGTCGCTGCGCCGCGACCTGAACGCGTCCGTGGTGCGGCTGTGGTGGACCGACGACGAGGCCGCGGGGGTGCTGGACCAGCAGGTCGTGGTGCCCGCGACCGCACCGCGCAGCGTCGACCGGCTCGACGACACCGACCTGCGCGTGCTGTCCCGGGCCGGGGTGGCCGGGAACGGCTGGCTGCGGGCCTGGCTGCCGAAGATGCTGCCCGACGTGCCGCAGCCGCAGGCGCCGCAGCTGCGCATCGCCCCCGCCGTGTACGGCGGGCGGGTCCTCGGGTTGATCGAGGTCGAGCGGGCGGCCGACACCGGCGCGTTCAGCGCGGTCGAGGAGCGGGCGCTCGGCGAGGTCGCCCGGCGACTGGGCATCGTGCTGCGCAACCGCGCCCTCGACGCCGCGCTCAAGGCCACGCTGGAGGACCTGCGACGCAGCAACGCCGCCCTGCAGGCCTCCCGGACCCGGCTGGTCACCACCGCCGACGCGGAGCGCCGCCGCATCGAGCGCGACCTGCACGACGGCGCGCAGCAGCACCTCGTCGCGCTCGCCGTGGGCCTGAAGCTGCTGCGCGACTCCACCGAGGGCACCCCGGGCGCCGACACCGAGCTGCTCGACGAGCTCGACGAGGGCGTGCGCGAAGCGATCGCGGCGCTGCGCGATCTCGCCCACGGCATCTACCCGCCGCTGCTGCGCGACGCGGGTGTGGTCGAGGCGCTGCGGGCCGCGGCCAAGCGGACCCCGCTCGACGTGACGGTCACCGCGGGTGAGCTGGGCGATCTGAGCGAACCGGTGCGCGCCGCCGTCTACTTCTGCTGCGTGGAGGCGCTGCAGAACGCGGCCAAGCACGCGCCCGGCTCGACCGTGACGATCCAGCTGGAGCTCGAGCCGGGCCCGCGGCTGACGTTCTGCGTCGCCGACGACGGGCCGGGCTTCGACGCCGCCGGCCGCACCGGGCACGGCCTGCAGAACATGTCCGACCGTGTCGGCGCGCTCGGCGGCGAGCTGGAGATCCGCTCCGCGCCCGGCCGGGGCACCTCGGTCATCGGGACCGTGCCGTTGTCCACGCCCGCACCGGTGACCCGGTGACCGCTCCGGACGCCTTCGGCTGGCCCGCCGTGCGGGCGGTCGCGCGGGCCGAGCGCCGCCGCGGCCGCGGGCTGCTGCTCATCGCGTTCCTCGCCGGGATCGTCGGCGCGGTCGTAGCCGGCTCCGTGGTGCTCGCTGAGCGCACCGCCACCGCTTACCCGCGGCTGGTCGAGGCAGCCGGGCTGGACGACGCCCGCGTGCTGGTGCCCGCCGACCAGGCCGGGCTGGCGGAGGCCGTCCCGCGGCTGCCCGGTGTCGAGCAGGCCTGGACCACGAGCAGCTGGGTGGCGCGCATGGCGCGGCCCGCGCTCACCTACGTCACGCTCGGGGCGGGCGCCGACCGCCCCGGCGACCTCGTGCGCCCGGTCGTCGTCACCGGGCGGGCCCCGCAGGCCGTCGACGAGGTGCTGGTCAGCGAGCCGGTGGCGGAGCGGTACGGGATCGCGATCGGCGACGAGCTGCGGCTGGAGCTGCTCACGCTGCCGCAGATCGCCCGCTTCGACGTCGGGTTCGGCACCCCCGACGGGCCCGCGGTCACCCTGCGCGTGGTCGGCGTGGGCCGGATGCCGGCGTGGGACGGCGCGCTCTCGCACCTGTGGGCGTCCGAGGAGTTCGCCCGCACCTACGCCGGCACGGCGTCGGCGTACGCGATCTTCGTGCGCACCGCGGGACCGGCCGGGGCGCAGCGGTTCGCCGAGGCCTACTCGGCCGCGGCCGCGGCCGCACCGCGATCCATCGCCGCGCGGTACATGCCGGCCGGCGTGCAGCTGCCCACCAGCGAGCTCGATCCCACCGTGCAGGCCGCCGAGGTGGCGATCGTGCTGGGGCTGGCGGCGTTCGCGCTGGTCGTCGCCGCCGCGGGCGGGTTCGTCGTGAGCCAGGGCCTGCTGCGCCACCACGCGGCCGGCCGGTCGGCGCAGCAGATCGAGCACGCCCTCGGCATGACGATGACCGAACGCGTCACCGCGCGCGTGCTCACCGCGGCGCCCGCTGCGCTGCTCGTCCTGGCCCTCACCCTGGCCGGCGGGATCGCGGCCGGGGCGCTGGCGCCGCTGGGCAGCCAGGCCCGCTTCGAGCCCACCCCGGGGTTCCGCGTGGCGTGGCCGGTGCTGGGGATCGTCGGCCCGGTGATCGCGCTGCTGTTCCTCGGCGGCGTGGCCGTGGCCGCGGCGGTCGCCCGGCACACCGGTAGCCGCGTGCCGCCGGTGCGCAGACCGTTCCCGATGGCCTGGGCGCGGCGCTGGCCCGCGCTGCTGGTCGGTATCCGCATGGCGCTCGGCGCCCGGCCCGCCGTGCTGACCGTCGCCGGCTCGGCCGCCGCGATCGCCGGGGTCGTGGCCGCGGCGGTGTTCGGGGCGAGCCTGGAGCGGGTGGTGACCGATCCGGCACGGTTCGGTGAGATCGCCGACTTCTCCGTGGCCGACGCGCGACTGATCGACATCGAGCGGCTCGCCGCCGATCCGCGCACCACCGCCGTCACCGTCATCCGCTCCTCGACGGTGCAGCTGACCGGCGGACGCACGGTCCCCGCCGTGGTCGCGTTCTCCTACAAGGGGCCGGTCGAGGTCACGGTGACCAGCGGCCGGCTGCCGATCCGCCTCGGGGAGATCGCGATCGGGCCGCGGATCGCGGCTGCGGAGGGCGTCCGGATCGGCGACACGATCTCGGTGGACCGGCCCGGCGGGGGCGTCGACTCGCTCACGGTCACCGGCATCGTCGTACCGCCGCGCGCCGACACCCGCTTCCGGCTCGGCGACGGCGTCGTGCTCGCGGGGGAGCAGGCTGCCCTCGTCACGTCCGGGCCCGCGCTGTTCTCCGCCGAGGTCACGACGCTGCCCGGCGAGCGCGAGGAGCTGATGGGCGAGTTGAGCACCCGGCTGGAGATCGAGCCGCGCCTGGTGCCGGCCGAGATCCGGGTGCTCGCCGACCTGCGGTCGCTCCCGGAGGCACTCGCCGCCGCGCTCGGCGTGCTCGTCCTGGCCGCGGTCGTGTACGAGCTGACCGCCGCGCGCCGCCGGTACGCCCGGGAGCTCGGGGTGCTCGCGGCCGTCGGGGAGACACTGGGCCAGGTGCACGCGACGCTCGCCGTCATCGCGCTGGTCAGCGTGGGCCCGGCGCTCGCGATCGGGGTGCCTTTGGGGATCGGGGTGGCGCGGGTGCTGTGGTGGCAGGTCGCGACCGCGAGCGGGGTCGGCGCGGAGCTGGCGGTGCCCGCGGTGGTGCCGGCCGTCGTGCCGCTGGTGCTGCTCGTGGCGCTCGTGGCGGCGGTGGGCCCGCTGGTGCGCGGAACCGGCGTCGTCCGGGCGCTGCGGACGAGCTGAGCGCTAGCCGGAGGTGGCGCCGGCGCAGCCGCGCGGGCGCAGCCGCTCCCACAGCTCGTGCAGGGCGGCCGGGCGCAGCTCCTCCTTGTGCAGGTACGCGGCGACGCCCGGGCTGTCCAGGGGGAACGGGAGATCGTCGCGACGGTACGTCGAGCAGAGCACCACGACGGCGGCCGGGGCGACGTCGGCCATCCGGGAGGCGGCCTCGATCCCGCTGATCCCGGGCAGCTGGACGTCCATCAGCACCAGGTCGGGCTGCAGGTCCGGCGCGGCAGCGAGCGCGTCCTCGCCGGTCTCGGCCTGGCCGACGAGCTCGAACCCCGGGGTGCGGGCCGCGACCCGGGCCGCGGCCATCCGGAACGGCCGCTGATCGTCCACGACCATCAGCCGCACCGTCGTCCCCCCGGTCATGACCTCCAGTGTGACCGGCGGACCGGGGGTACGTCAGGAGGACCTCCTGGTGGATCGAGGGTGTAGCTGGCACCACCCCCGATCGGGTGCGCGCAGGTCAGCGCCGGTTCTGCAGGTAGACGAGGACCGCGCTGACCCGCCGGTTGAGATCCTTCTCCTCGGACAGGCCGAGCTTGGAGAAGATCGAGTTGGTGTGCTTCTCCACCGCCCGCTCGGACAGCACCAGCGATGCCGCGATGGCCGCGTTCGACTTGCCCTGCGCCATCTCGGCCAGCACCTCGGTCTCCCGCGGGGTGAGCGCGTCCAGTTCCGACGGCTGCTGACGGTTGGCGGCGACCAGGCCCTCGATGACGGTCGGGTCGATGACCGAGCCGCCGGCAGCCACCCGCCGGATCGCGTCGACGAGCTCGTCGCCGTCGGCCACCCGCTCCTTGAGCAGGTAGCCGCGCCGCGCCGTCCCGTCCGAGAGCAGGGTGAGCGCGTAGTCGGCCTCGGCGTACTGGGACAGCAGCAGCACCCCGACCTCGGGGCGCTCGGCGCGCAACCGGGCGGCCACCGCGATGCCCTCGTCGGAGTTCGAGGGGGGCATGCGGATGTCGGTGACCACCACGTCGGGGGAGTGCTCCTCGATGAGCTTCTCCAGACCGGGCAGATCCGATGCCGAGCCGAGCAGGGTGATGTCGTCGGCCGCGCCGATGAGGCGGACGAGTCCGTGGCGCAGCAGGGCGTTGTCCTCGGCGAGGACGACTCCGATGGTCACCCGCACACATTAGTTGCTCACACACATTTGTTGACCGTGCACGGGCCCGGTTGTTTCCGCACCGCCCATGGGTGTGCTGGCACCACCCCCGGCTCGCCAGGTGACACCGTCGTGGCGCAGGGATGAGAACGGGCAGAGTTGTCGTTGTCAGGACGACGGATACCTCCCGGTCCGGCTGGGGAGCACGGAGCGGGAGTGAACGGGCAGCGGCCTCGAGGGGTGTGCCGCTGACCGCTGTCGGGGGCGGAGCGGGCCGGATCCGCGGGGGCGATCCGGCCCGCTCCGAGGCGCGTCCTCCACCTTCTGCGGTCAGGTAGCCCGAACGGGTGAGTCAGACGGCCGATCGCGGGCACTAGCCTGCCTGCCCATGCACGTCGTCACCATCTCGGCCAGCTTCGGGGCCGGCGGATCGATCGTGGGTCCCGCGGTCGCCGAGCGACTCGGGGTCCCGTTCCTCGACCGCGCGATCCCGGCCTCGGTCGCGGCCGAGCTGGGTATCCCGCTCGAGGAGGCCCTCGCCAACGACGAGCAGGTGCAGAGCAGGTTCTCGCGGTGGCTCACCGCGGCGGCGCCGCTGTCGATCGAGTGGATGGCCGGCTGCGAGCTGCCGCCGGTGGTGGCGCCGGAGCAGATCGTCGAGGGAACGGTGAAGGCGATCCGGCGGATGGCCGCCTCCGGCGGGGTCGTGCTCGGCCGAGCCGGGGCGATCGTGCTGCGCGACCACCCCGGTGCGCTGCACGTGCGGCTCGACGGCGACCGCGAGCGGCGGATCCGCCAGGCGGTCGAGCTGAAGGGCATGTCGGAGGAGGAGGCGCGGGCCGCGCAGCCGCGCAACGACGCCGCCCGCACGGCGTACGTGCGGCACTTCCACCGCGCCGATCCGGCCCTGCCCTGCCACTACGACATGGTCCTGGACAGCACCCGCCTGCCGATCCCGGTGTGCGTCGAGCTGATCGTCACCGCGGCGCGGGCGACGGCCGTGCACGGTGTCGCCACGGCGAACGGGGCGAGCTGAGCCCCGACCCGCGGTTCGGGCCGGGGCTCAGCCGGATCAGGCGACGCGGCCGACGGTCGCGACGGTGTCCGCGTGGTCGGCGGGCACCACCGCGGAGTACAGCGCCGTCCAGCACGAAGGGCAGCAGTACTGGCGGAACACCACGGGCACGTCGACGTAGTCGGCTGCATCGGCGATGATCTGCGGCCCCGCTTCGGTGGGCGGGCCCTCGTGGTGGGCAACGGTGATCCGCGCGGCGTCGCCGAGTACCTCGCCGCAGTGCCGGCACGCGATGCCGCCGTCGCCGGGCAGCTCGACGAGGTTGTCGTCGATGCGCCGGCCCGCGGACACGTCGGCCCGGCCGCGGGTCGTCCCCTCCACGTGCGAGCGTTCCCGCCGCTGCCCGCGCAGCCGCTCGCGTTCGGCCGCCGTCGCGGCTTCGTCGACCACACCGTCGGTGACGACGACCCCGTAGACCGATCGGGCCGCCGCCTCGGTGATCTTCTCCTCGGCCAGGTCACGAGCGACGGCTCCGGGATCGCGGGTGAGCGGGTCGCCGTAGCCACCGCCGCCCTGCCAGGTCATCGCGAACACCTCGCCAGGGGCCAGGTAGGAGGTCGCGTAGTTCTGGCCGGGCTCCAGGGTGTCGCTGATCTCCTCCAGCGACGTGGGCAGCTTCCCGGCCGCGAACAGCTCCGCGATCCGGCTCTGCCGCGCCACGACGTCCAGGCCGCTGTTGCCCGGGTAGCCGCCGGACAGGCCCGCGTTCTGCGCCACCGCCTTGCCCGCCGACGCCAGCACCAGCCCCATCGGGATCGAGGTGCCGTGCGGGGTGATCGCGAGCGATGCACCGAGCCCGCCGCGGTGCCGGCCGGGACCGCCCGAGTCGGGCACCTCGCGCCGCCACAGCGTCAGCACCGGGTAGAGGAACTCGGTCATCTCGACGTCGGGCACCCGGCCCATCGGGATGCAGAACAGCCCGCCGGTGTCGATGCCGTCGGCGTGCGGGCGTGCGCCGTACCCGCCCGCCATCGGCTCCATGATGATCGACAGGAACGGGGCGGGCACCTCGCCGCGTTCGTCGAGGCCGGCGATGACCGCGGTGTCCCACGTTCCGCAGCAGGTGGCCTGCACGTTCTTGCCCAGCTCCAGGTCGCGGTCGAGCATCTGCGACAGGCACTCGGCGATCAGGCTGCCGGTCAGCCACGCCGGCCCGATCGGACCGCGGCTCACCGCCGCCGGGAACGTGGCGTTGTTGAGCGTGCCCTCCTCGGTGACGAGGTCGAAGCAGCGCATCAGCCCGCCCGCCGACCACGGGATGTCGTTGGCCAGGATGGGCAGCAGCGCGAGCATCACCCCGCCGCGCATACCGGCGTAGGTGCAGTTGATGACGCCGGCCTGGGGGTCGGTGCCGGTGAAGTCGAAGGTGAGGTGGTCGCCGCGCTTGATCGTGGTGACCGTGATCTTGTGCAGGCCGCGGTCGCCCTCGTGGCTCTGGTCCTGGTAGCCGGTGG
Organism: Pseudonocardia thermophila; assembly: GCF_900142365.1. Taxonomy (GTDB): domain Bacteria; phylum Actinomycetota; class Actinomycetes; order Mycobacteriales; family Pseudonocardiaceae; genus Pseudonocardia; species Pseudonocardia thermophila. The sequence goes on from NZ_FRAP01000002.1 coordinate 101,889, forward strand.
CCGACCACGATCCGTCGGGCAGCGCGCGCAGCTTGGTCCGCAGCCGCGCCTCGGCGTCGTTCATCATCCGCTTCATCACGGCCTTGACGGTGTCGGCGCCGTACTGCTCGATCAGCGCGTGCAGCCGCTCCGCGCCGACGTTGTTGGCGCCGATCTTGGCCCGCAGGTCGAGCCCGATCAGCATCGGCACGCGCGAGCGGCGCACCCACAGGTCGGCGACGTCGCGCTGCAGCACCCCACCCCGCACCACCTTCACCGGCGGGGTGGGCAGCGACTCGGAGAAGACGTCCTGGGCAGCAGGGGAGAACGAGCCGAGACCGACGCCGCCCAGGTCGGGCTGGTGGGCGATCGCGCTGGTCCAGGCGAACAGCTTCCCGTCGTGGAAGACGGGCTGGTAGACGATCACGTCGTTCTGGTGCAGCCCGCCGCCCACCCACGGGTCGTTGCACAGGAACATGTCGCCCGGCTCGATGCCCGGGTTCGTCGAGCGGTGCCTGAGCGTCCAGTAGATCGCCAGGTCGACCGCGCCGACGAGCATCGTGTTGTACAGCCCGACCTGCACCTCCTGGCCGAGCTCGTCGGAGATCGCGAAGTCGAAGTCGTTCGCGTCGGTGACGATGGGGGAGCCGGACATGCGCTTGAGCGCCTCGCCCATCTCGTCGGTCACCGACCACAGCCGGTGGCGCACCACCTCGTAGGTGAGCGGGTCGAGCGCGTCGACCTGCTCCTGGGTCACGGTGTGCACGGGCAGCGACGGGGGCAGCGTGCGGGCCAGCTCGTCCGGGTCGACGGGGCGGCTGGAGAAGACCTCCGAGCCGGGGATCGGCATGGTCATCGTGCGCTCCCGGTGACGATGGTGAGGTTGCCCAGGTGGTCGACGGTGCCGGTGCTGCCGGCGGGGATCACCACGGTGGTCGTGGGGACCTCGACGATCGCGGGCCCGGCCAGCACATGCCCGGCGCGCAGCTCGCGGTAGTCGTAGACCGGGGTGTCGACGTAGCCGGTGGCGGCGTCCAGGCAGACCGGCCGGGTCGTGGCGGGGACGGCGGCGCCGGTCGCGGCCGGCACCTCGGGCAGCGCGGGGCTGAAGGGCAGCACCCCGATGCCGCGGACTCGGAACGTGATCGCCTGGATGCCGGCTTCGCGGAAGCCGGTGCCCTCGCCGAACATCTGGGCGTAGCGGCGTTCGAACGCGGCGGCCGCCGCCTCGATCGCGGCGGCGTCGAGCGGTCCGTTCGCCACCGGGGCGGTGACCTCGGCGAGCTGCATCGTGTACCGCATGTCGATCTCGCGGTGCAGCTCGACCGCTTCGAACGTCAGGCCCTGGCGGGCGAGGCCGTCGCGGACCCGCTCCTCCAGCTCGGCGAAGGTGCGCTCGGCCCGCGCGGGATCGAACGGCACGAACGTCGGATCGGACAGCTCCGCGGCCAGCACGATGTCCGACGAAGCCAGCCCGAACGCGGAGAACGCGCTCGCCACCGGCCCCAGCGGCACGACGACCTCGGAGCAGCCGACCTCGGCTGCGTAGCGCGCGCAGTGGGCCGGACCGGCCCCGCCGAACGCGTACACGACGAAGTCGCGCGGATCGTGCCCGGCCTCGACGACCGTCTTGCGCAGCAGGTCGCCGGTCTGCGCGTTCTGCACCGCGTAGATGGCCGCGGCTGCCTCCTCGACGGTGAGGCCGAGCGGTTTGGCGATCTGGGCCTCGATGGCCTGGCGGGCCAGGTCGAGCGAGAGCGGCTTGCGCCCGCCGAGCAGGCCGCGCTCGGGGAGGATGCCGAGCACGAGGTTGGCGTCGGTGTTGGTCGGCTCGGTGCCGCCGTTGCCGTAGCAGGCGGGGCCGGGCACCGCCTGCGCGCTGCGCGGGCCGATCCGCAGGTTGCCGCCGGGATCGAGCCACGCGATCGCGCCGCCGCCGGAGCCGATCGCGTCGACGCGCAGCGTGGGCACGTTGATCGGGTGGTGGTTGATCACCGTGGTGGTCTCGCGGACCGGTTCGCCGTCCACGATCAGACCGGCGAGGAACGTGGTGCCGCCGACGTCGGTGGAGATGATGTTGCGGTGGCCGAGCTGGCGGCCGAGGGCGACGGAGCCGACCACGCCGCCGGTGAGCACCGAGCCGACGGTGGTGATCGCGGTGGCCGGCGCCTCCCGCGCGGCCACGGCGCCGCCGTTGGACTGCATGACCAGGAGCGGCCCGGCCAGGCCGTTCTCCCGCAGCGTCGACTCCAGGTTGCCGAGGTAGTCGCGCAGGCCCGGCCCGATCTGCGTGCTCATGATCGTGGTGGCGTTGCGGGCGAACTCGCGGATACGCGGGCTGACCTCGCTGGACAGGGCGACGAAGACGTCCGGGTCGGCCTCGTGGATCAGCTCCCGCAGCCGCTGCTCGTGCGCCGGGTTGCGGAACGACCACAGCAGCGACACCGCGATCGCGCGCACGCCCTCGCCGAGCAGGGTGCGGATGGCCGCGCGGGCGGCGTCCTCGTCGAGCGGGACGATCACGTTGCCGTCGCGGTCGATCCGCTCGGTGACCTCCAGCGCGCGTCGCTTGGGCAGCAGGGTGTGCTGCTTGGACTGGCCGAGGACGTTCTGCAGCTCGTGCGGCGACCGACCGAGGTAGCGGCCCTCGACGTTCATGATGAAGATCGAGTCCCGGTGGCCCTGGGTGGTCAGGAACCCGACCGGCGGCACGTTTCCCATGACCAGGGCGTTCAGCGAGGAGGTCGTGCCGTGGGCGATGTGGTGGGTCTCCGCGAGCATCTGCGGGAGCGGCTTGTCCAGCTGCTCGGCGAGCAGCTGCAGGACGTCCAGCACGCCGCGGGAGTAGTCGGGCGGGGTCGACGGTGACTTCGCCGCGAGGACGGTGCCCGCGTCGTCGTCGAGAACGGCATCGGTGAACGTCCCGCCCACGTCCACACCGATGACATAGGCCATTGCCAACGCTCCTTCGCGTCGCGGCGGTCTGACGGATGCGTAGACTATTCAACATGTGCGATAGTGGTCAAGCTGCTGTCGTCGACGAGGGAGGACGCGAATGCGGGTGCGCAGGGTCGCGGTGCTGGGCGGTGGGCCCGGCGGGCTCTACGCCGCGCGGCTGCTCAAGCTGACCGATCCGGCGTGCGAGGTCACCGTGCACGAGCAGGGCGACCCGGACAGCACGTTCGGGTTCGGGGTGGGCCTGGCCGCCGGCACCCAGCGCAAGCTCGCGGCCGCCGATCCCGACAGCCTGCGCGACGTGCTCGCCGCCGGCCGCCGCCACGACATGCGGATGACCGGCAGCGACGGCTCCGCGGCCGACGTCGTGCGGGTGCGCAACGACCGGCTGATCGGCATCGCCCGCACCGAGCTGCTCGCCATCCTGCAGCGGCACGCGGAGAAGGCCGGGGTGGCGCTGGAGTTCGGCGCCCGCCGCAGCGCCGACGAGCTCGACGCCGACCTGGTGATCGCCGCGGACGGGGTGTCCAGCGCCACCCGGGAGAACGGGCCGTTCGGCGGCCGGGTCACCACCGGGCGCGGGCTGTACCTGTGGGCCGGCACCGAGTTCGCGCTCCCCGACGCGCTGTTCGCACCGGTCACCACCGAGCACGGGGTGCTCGTGACGCACGCCTACCCGTACTCGGCCGAGCGCAGCACGTTCCTCGTCGAGACCGACGAGACCACCTGGCGGCGCGCCGGGTTCGCCGAGATCGACGTGGCGCCGGAGGCGTCCGACGAGGTGTCGCTGCGCTACCTGGAACGGGCGTTCGCCGAGCAGCTGGGCGGGCGGCGGCTGATCGGCAACCGCACCCGCTGGCTGCGCTTCCGCACGGTCACCTGCGAGCGCTGGTCCGCCGGGCGCACCGTGCTGCTCGGCGACGCCGCGCACACTGCGCACTACTCGATCGGCTCCGGCACCAAACTGGCGATGGAGGATGCGATCGCGCTGGTCGACGCGCTGCGGACGGCGCCGGACCGCGCCTCGGCGTTCGCCGAGTACGAGCGCGTGCGCCGCCCGGCCGTCGAGCGGCTGCAGGAGCTGGCGCGGCGCAGCGCGCTGTGGTGGGAATCGTTCCCGCTGCGGCGGCACCTGCCGGCCGCGCAGCTGATGGTGGCGTACATGTCGCGGGCCGGGAACGTGCCGCTGCCGCGGTTCGCCGGCACCAGCCCCGACGTCGTGCGGGCCGCGCTGCGCACGTACGCCGGTGAACCCGGACCGGCCGATCCCGCCGCCGTCACCGAATGGGTGCTCGCCCGGCAGCGCGCGGCGTTCCCCGCCGAACCCGTCCACGTCGACCTGCGTGATCCGTGGGGGCCCGACGGTGACGCCGTGCTCGCCGGGGTCGGCGGGCGGGCCGTGCGGCTCACCGGGCCCGCCGAGCGCGGGGCGGTGCTGACCCGGCTCGACCTCGGCGAGCGGCTGCGGATCGAGACCGGGTCGCTCGTCGAGGTGGAGGCGCCCGCCGCACTGCGCGACGATCTCGCGGCGGGCCTGGTCAGCGGTCGCTGCGACCGCGTGCTGCTCAGCGAGGAGGAGGCATGACGAAGGACGCGCGACTCGTCGGGTACCCGCCCGGGCTCGTCACCGAGTACCGCCGGGCCGGGCTGTGGGGTACCCGCACGATCGCCGACGAGTTCCACGCCGTCGCGCGCGCCCACCCCGACCGGCCCGCGGTGATCGCCCTGGACGGCCGGCTCACCTACCGCGAGCTCGACGAGCGGACCGACCGGCTCGCCGCCGCGCTCGCCGCGCGCGGGCTCGCCCCCGGCGATCCGGTGCTGTTCCAGGTGACCAACCGGCTCGCCACCGTCGTCGCCTGGTACGGCGTGCTCAAGGCGGGCCTGGTGCCGGTGTGCACGCTGGCCGCGCACCGCGGGCACGAGATCGGCGAGATCAGCCGGCGGGTCGGCGCCGTCGGGCACCTCGTGGAGCAGGATCTCGTCGAGTTCGCCCGGGAGCAGCGCGCGGGCCACCCGACCCTGCGCGAGCTGTTCGTCCTCGACGAGCTGGCCGAACTCGAGCACGGCGTCGATCCAGCGGTCGCGCGGCGGACCGTCGACGCGATCCAGGCCGACCTCGATCCCGACGGGATCGCGGTGTTCCAGCTCTCCGGCGGCACCACCGGTGTGCCGAAGGTGATCCCGCGGCTGCACGCGGAGTACTGGTACAACGCGGCCGAGTACGCACGCTCGTGGGGCTGGACGCCCCAGACCCGCGTCGCGCACCTGATCCCGATCATCCACAACGCCGGGATCGTCTGCGCCGTGCACGCGCCGCACAGCGCGGGTGCCTGCCTGGTGCTGGGCACCGCCGACCTGGACGTCTCGCTGCCGCTGCTGGCCAGGGAACGGGCGACGCACGTCCTGCTCGGGCACGGCCACTTCCGCGCGATCGCCCATCCCGCGTTCGACGCTGCCGCTGAATCGATCGACCAGGTCGTGCTGTCCGGGGCGAAAGTGCCGCCGGAGCTGTTCGCCGACCTGGAGCGGCGCGGTGTCTGGTCGGGGCAGCTGTTCGGCATGGGGGAGGGGATGTTCCTCACCACCCGCCCCGGCGCGCCGCGCCTCGCCCGCGCCACCACGGTGGGCACCCCGCTGTCGTCCCACGACGAGATCCGCATCCTCGAACCGGGCACCGAGGACGAGGTGCCCGACGGCGAGGTGGGTGAGCTGGTCTGCCGCGGCCCGTACACGCTGCGCGGCTACTTCGACGCGCCGGAGCACAACGCGCGGGCGTTCACCAGCGACGGCTTCTACCGCACCGGCGACCTGGCCGCGATCCGGCTGATCGACGGCGAGCGGCACGTCTCGATCGAGGGCCGCATCAAGGACCTGATCAACCGCGGCGGAGAGAAGGTCAACGCCGAGGAGGTGGAGCAGCTGCTGCTGCGGCATCCCCGCGTCCGGGGTGCGGCCGCGGTACCGATGCCGGATCCGCGGCTGGGTGAGCGCACCTGCGCCTACCTCGTCGTCGACGGGCCGCAGCTCACCCTGTCCGAAGTGCAGGAGCACTTCGCCGCGTTGGGCGTGGCGAAGTTCAAGTGGCCCGAGCGGCTCGAGCACGTGCCCGAGATCCCGCGCACCCCCGTCGGGAAGACCGACAAGAAGCGGCTCGCCGCCGACATCGCCGACAAGGTGGAGCAGGAGCGGCTGCAGCGGGCCGGTGCCTGCTGACGCGCGCCGGGCCGGTGGCGGGCGGCGGCCTACCATCGGCGGCATGAGCAGCGCTGATGCCCGCGGCCGGTCGAGCACCGCGCGCCGGGAACTGGTGGAGAACGAGCTCTACGAGCACGCCACCCGGTTGTTCGCCGAACGGGGCTTCGCCGGGACGAGTCTGCAGGACATCGCCGACGCCATGGGCATCACCCGGCCCGCGCTCTACTACTACGTCAAGAGCAAGGACGAGCTGCTCGCCAAGCTGGTCACCGAGGTCACCAACGGCCCGCTCGACGAGCTGAGCGGCCTCGTCGCCCGCGCGGGCCTGGACCCGGTGCAGAAGCTGCGCGGCGTCGTCCGGATCATCGTCGCTCGGCGGACCGCGCAGCCCGAGCGGTTCCGGCTGCTCATCCGCTCGGAGGCCGAGCTGCCCGAGGAGCTCACCGCCGCCTACGACCAGACCCGCCGCGCCATCCTGAAGGTGATCGCCGGAGTCATCGACGACGGCATCCGCGCCGGGTTGTTCCGCCCCGTCGACGCGCGGATCGCGGCGCTGGGCGTGCTGGGCATGTGCAACTGGGTGGCGTGGTGGTTCCACCCCGGCGGTCGTGACACCCCGGAAGCGGTGATCGAACAGCTCGCCGACATGGCCGTCGGGGCGCTTCAGCGACCGGACGGACACGTGCTGGACGGGGAGGGGCCGGCCGCGGCGATCAAGATGCTGCGGCAGGACCTCGATCATCTGGAGCGGATCCTGGATCTGTGACCGCGGCTCCACGATCGCGTCGAGGTGGGTTTCCACGGGTCGGCGACGCGGGACCGATGATCTCGAGGTGATCGTAGGGGGCCGGGGTGCTGCCCGGCTCTGTCGGGGTCTGTGCGCCCGGGGCGCTGCGCGGAGACTGTGCGCCCGGGGCGCTCGCCGAACCCCGCCAGGGGCGCGCCCCTGGACCCCGGTCCTCCCTCCGGTGGTGCTCTCGGGCCGGCTCCACCGTCGCCGGGCGCCCTCTGGAGACGCCGCACCGCCGACCGGGCGGCAACCGGAACAGTGCTGGTTGCCGCCCGGCCGGGCCCACCCCGCCTCACCTCGTCCCTCGCCCCCGCCTCACCCCACCCCACCCGGGCGCAACGAACGGTCCTTTCGTCCACTCCGAGTGCACGAAAGTGCCGTTCGTTGCCTTCGGCGCCACCGGAAGTGACTAGACTGTAGAAGTCTTGACGTTGGTGTTGAACCCGCTTACGGTGGGGTCATGAGCGAACTGGACCACCGCGTGCGGGGTGTCGACCACGTCGCCTTCCCGACCTTCGACCCCGCGGCCACCGTGCGCTTCTACCGCGACGTGCTCGGCTTCCCCGTCGTGCACTCGATCTGCGCGGCCGGCTGGGGCCCGCAGGACCACCCCGACTTCATCCACTTCTTCTTCGACATCGGCAACGGCGACCGGATCGCGTTCTTCTACTACTTCGGCCTCGATCGGGGATCGATCGGCGGCGGGCCGAAGGGGGACGTGCACTCCCGGTTCGGGGAGCACGTGCCGGACTGGTTCATCCGGTCCCGCCACCTCGCGATCCACGTGGACTCCGAGGAGGACCTGCTGGAGTACCGCCGCCGGCTCGATGCGAGCGAGTGGCCGTGCGAGATGCAGGTCAAGCACGAGACGATCGAGTCGATCTACACCCACGACCCGAACGGCTACATGTTCGAGATGACCCGGGCGATGCGGCCGATCACGCCGCAGGAGGATCTCGACGCGAACCTGACGATCGACGCGCTGCTCGACGTCGTGGCCGGGCCGGAGCCGACGTTCGGCAAGCTGCTGGCGCGCAAGGCCGAGCTGATCGTGGAGCGGGCCGCGAGCTGGGAGCCGGCGCGATGACGACGCTCTACGTGCTGGACGTCCCGGAGAACGCGACCGTACCGGTGGTCGCCGCCCAGGACCCGCAGGTCTCGGTGGGCCGGGTCGGGCCGTACTTCGAGATCCGCAGCGCCGGTCCCATCGTCGTCGACCGGCGCGCCACCGGCTGCCGGCACGCGGTCTGGTACTCCGCGGTGGCCGGCGTGGCCCGGGACTCGCGGATCGTGCAGCACGACAAGGACGCGCTGCGGGTGGAGCCGGCATGACGACGGGGCTGGGCGCCGGGCGCTACATCGTGGCGGGGGAGCGGCCCGCCGAGGCCGTCACGACGGTGCACGAGCTGACCACCGCCGACGGCGCGACCGTGCGCGGCGTGCTGTCGGTGCCGCCCGGCGCGCGCACGGTCGTGTGCCTCGCGCACCCGCGGCAGGACCTCACCCACCACCCGATGGTGGCGCCGCTGCTGCTCGCCGGGGCCGCGGTGTGGACCCAGCACACCCGATCGGTCAACAACGACCTCAACCTCGTCCACGAGCAGGCGCTGCTCGACGTCGCGGCCGGGATGGTGTTCCTGCGCGAGCGGTTCGACACCCTCGTCACCCTCGGCCACTCCGGAGGCGGCCCGCTCTACGCGTTCTACCTGGAACAGGCCGGGCTGCCTGCGCAACGCAGGATCGCCACCACCCCCGGCGGGCGGCCGACGCAGCTGCGCGAGGCGGACCTGCCCTCTGCCGACGCCGCGATCTTCCTCGCCCCCCACCTCGGGCAGGGCAAGCTGCTGCTCGCGTGCATAGACCCGGCCGTCGCCGACGAATCCGACCCGCTCTCGGTCGTGCCGGAGCTGAACCTGTACGACCCCGCCAACGGGTTCGCCGAGCCCCCGGTCAGCTCGTCGTACTCCGCCGAGTTCCTGCAGCGCTACCGGGCCGCGCAGCGCGCCCGGGTCGCCCGCATCGACGCGATCGCCCGTGCTCACCTGGCCCGGGCGGCCGAGGCGCGCGCCGCGTTCAAGCGGACCGGGTCCGCCGAGGACCGCCGCCGCGCGCTCGCCCCGAAGATCATCACGGTTCACCGGACCGACGCCGATCCGCGCACCGTCGACCTGTCCATCGACCCCAGCGAGCGCCCCTACGGGTCGCTGTTCGGCAAGCGCCCCGACCTCATCGACTACGGCCTGGTCGGCTTCGGCCGGCTCACCACTCCGGAGGCGTGGCTCTCGACGTGGTCGGGCCTGTCGTCGAACGCCGACTTCGTCCGCTGCGCACCCGGGGTCACCGTGCCGACGCTGTTCATCGAGCTGACCGGCGACCAGGCGGCGTTCCCGGCCGACACCCGCGCCATGATCGCCGCGCTGGGTTCCCGAGACCTCACCACCGCCACCGTGCGGGGGCTGCACTTCGGCGGCGCGATCGCCGAGGGGGAGCCGACCGGGAACGAGCTCGCCGCGGCCGAGATCGTGCGCTGGCTCGCCGACCGCGTCGAGCTCGCCCCGATCCGCTGATCACCTAGCGGATCCGCTCGCCGTAGATGTGGTCGATCGTCATCTCCATGAGCACGCGCCGGTCGGCCACCATCACCGACCGGTACTCCTCCCAGTCGGGGTGCTCACCCGCCGCCTTGCGGTAGTACTCGACGAGCGCCTCCACCTCCGGCCCGTGCGGATCCGTGCCCGGGCCGATGAGCGTCGCCGTGCCCTCGACGGTCGCCCACGCCCAGCCGTCGGGGCTGGTGACCTCCAGCGTGGCGCGCGGATCGCGGCGCAGGTTGCGCGTCTTGGCCCGGCCCTCCGTCATCGATACGCGGATGACGTTCGCCTCCGGGTCGTACGCCGGCGTGACGGGGGAGAGCTGCGGGCGGCCGTCCGCCTTGATCGTCGCGAGGACGCCGATCTTCGCCTCGGCGAGCAGGGCGCGCGGGTCGAACGTCGTCTCGGGCGTGGTCTGCGTCATGCCCCAGCCAACTCCAGCTGGGGCCCGGCTTATTTCGCGGGATGATCTCGGACGTCCGGCTGACGGTCGTTCATCGATCGGTTGTCCGATAATCAGCACTCAGATCGATCGATCGTTTGCCCAGAGCTGGTTCCGTGTTACGTTCGTTCGGCGCTCGCACACGCTGAGCGCACCGGTCTCGGGACGGCGCCGTCGCGATCCGACGGCGCCGCCCGTGTCTGTGGAGGAACCGCATGGAACCCGTGCAGCTGCTCAGTCCCGACGGAACGTTCACCCCCGACCCGGCGTGGCCCCTGGAGGTCACGCCGCAGCTGTGCCGGGACTTCTACCGGCGCATGGTCCTCGCCCGCCGCTTCGACGACGAGGCGCTCGCGCTGCAGCGCCAGGGCGAGCTCGGGTTGTGGTTGCAGTCGCGCGGGCAGGAGGCCGCCCAGGTCGGCTCGATCCTCGCCCTGCGCGACACCGATTACGTCTTCCCCAGCTACCGCGAGCAGGCGGCGGCGCTGTGCCGCGGCCTCACCCCGGCCGAGCTGCTCGTGCAGTGGCGGGGCAACGCGCTCTCGGGCTGGGACCCGGCCCGCTACCGCTTCCACATCTACACGCTCGTGCTGGCCGCCCAGCTCCCGCACGCCACCGGCTACGCGATGGGCGTGCAGCGCGACGGCACCGACGAGATCGTCGCCGTCTACTTCGGCGACGGCGCGAGCAGCGAGGGCGAGGCCAACGAGGCGTTCAACTGGGCCGCAGCCGCCGGCGTGCCCCTGCTGTTCTTCTGCCAGAACAACCACTGGGCGATCTCGACGCCCACCCACATCCAGATGCGCGCCCCGCTGCACCAGCGGGCGCGCGGCTTCGGACTGGACGCCCACGTCGTCGACGGCAACGACGTCCTGGCCGTGCACGCGGTCACCCGGGCGGTCGCCGAGCAGATCCGCGCGGGCGGCGGCCCGGCGCTGATCGAGGCCGTCACCTACCGGATGGCCGGGCACAGCACGTCCGACGACCCCACCCGCTACCGCACCGCGAGCGAGCTCGACAGCTGGCAGGCCCGCGACCCCATCGCCCGGCTGGAGTCGCTGATGGTCGCGCAGGGCTGGATCGACGAGGAGCTCCGCGCGCAGATCGCCCGCGAGAGCGATGCGCTGGCCGAGGAGACCCGGCGGGTCTGCCGCGAGTTCGGGCCGGTCGACATGACCGGCATGTTCTCGGCCGTGCTCGCCCAGCAGAGCCCGCTGCTGGCCGAGGAACGCCGCCGCCACGAGGCCCTCGTCGTCTCCTACGCCGACTGACGGGGAACCCGACATGCCCGAGCTCACCCTCTCGAAGGCGATCAACACCGGCCTGCGCCGCGCGCTGGAGGACGACCCGAAGGTCATCGTCATGGGACAGGACGTCGGCGGTCTCGGCGGTGTGTTCCGCGTGACCGACGGCCTGCAGAAGGACTTCGGCAGTGATCGCGTCATCGACACCCCGCTGGCCGAGGCGAGCATCGTCGGTACCGCGATCGGGCTGGCCCTGCGCGGCTACCGGCCGATCTGCGAGATCCAGTTCGACGGGTTCGTCTACCCCGCGTTCAGCCAGATCGTCTCCCAGCTGGCGAAGCTGCGCGCCCGCACCAACGGCCTGCTGTCCGTACCCGTGGTGATCCGCATCCCGGTCGGGGGCGGCATCGGTGCGGTCGAGCACCACAGCGAGTCGAACGAGGCCTACTTCGCCCACACCGCCGGGCTGCGCGTGGTCTGCTGCTCCGATCCGCACGATGCGCACTGGATGCTGCGCATGGCCGCGCGCGGCGCCGATCCGGTGATCTTCTACGAACCGAAGCGGCGCTACTGGTCGAAGGCAGACGTCGCCGAGTCCGCCGACGACGCGCGGGTGCTGCCGCTGGACCGCGCCCGGGTCGTCCGGCCCGGCCGCGATCTCACCCTGCTCACCTACGGCGGCATGGTGGCGACCTGCCTGGAGGCGGCGGAGATCGCCGCCGAGGAGGGCCGCGACCTGGAGGTCGTCGACCTGCGCTCGCTCTCCCCGCTCGATCTGGACACGATCACCGCGTCCGTCGACCGCACCGGCCGCTGCGTCGTCGTGCACGAGGCGCCGACGTTCGCCGGGCTGGGCGCCGAGGTGGGCAGCGCCGTCACCGAGCGCTGCTTCTACCGGCTGGAGGCGCCGGTGCTGCGGGTCGGCGGGTACAACACGCCGTACCCGCCGGCGAAGGTCGAGGACCAGTACCTGCCGGACGCCGACCGCGTGCTCGACGCCGTCGACCGGGCCTTCGCGTGGTGACCGCCGTGACGCAGACCGTGCTCGAGTCCGTGCAGCAGTTCCGCCTCCCCGACGTGGGGGAGGGCCTCGAAGAGGCCACGATCGTCAGCTGGCGGGTGGGCGTCGGCGACCGGGTGACGCACAACCAGGTCCTCGTCGAGATCGAGACGGCCAAGTCGCTCGTCGAGCTGCCCTCTCCGTTCGACGGTGTGGTGACCGAGCTGCTCGCCGCCGAGGGCGAGACGGTCAAGGTCGGCACTCCGATCATCAGCGTCGGACCGGAAGCAGCTCCGCCGGCGTCGCAGCCGGAACCGACGCCGTCGGTGCTCGTCGGGTACGGTCCGGCGGGAGACGGCGGCAGGCGCCGCCGCAGACGCCGGCCCACGGCCTCGCCCGCGCACCCGGGGCTCGACGGGCGCGTCCGGGCGAAGCCACCGGTGCGCAAGCTGGCCCGCGATCTCGGCGTCGATCTCGCCACCGTCCCGGCGACCGGTCCGCACGGCACGATCACCCGCGAGGACGTCGAGCGGGCGGCGGCACCGGCACCGGTGGAGGCACCGGCACTGGTGGGAGCACCGGAGCCGGACGTCACCCGCATCCCCGCCTCCGGCGTGCGGAAGGCGACCGCGGCGGCGATGGTGAAGAGCGCCTTCACCGCCCCGCACGTCACGGAGTTCCTCACCGTCGACGTGACCCGCTCGGTGAAGCTGGTCGAGGAGCTGCGCGCCGCACCCGCCTACGCAGGTTCGAAGGTCACGATGCTGCTGCTCGCCGCGCGGGCGCTGATCGCCGCGGCCAAGGAGTTCCCGGACGTCAACGCCTCCTGGGACGACACGGCCGGCGAGATCGTCCGCCACGAGCGGGTCAACCTGGGCATCGCGGCGGCCACCCCGCGCGGGCTGGTCGTGCCGAGCGTCAAGGACGCCGGCTCGCTCACGCTGCCGCAGCTCGCGGCGGCGATCACCGAGCTGGTGCAGACCGCGCGGGAGGGCCGGGCCGCCCCACGCGATCTCACCGGCGGCACGATCACGCTCACCAACATCGGGGTCTTCGGGGTCGACGCGGGCACCCCGATCCTCAACCCGGGCGAGGCAGCGATCCTCTGCCTCGGCCAGGTGCGGCGCACCCCGTGGGAGCACAAGGGCAGGATCGCGCTGCGCTGGACCACGCAGCTCGCGCTGTCGTTCGACCACCGGCTGGTCGACGGCGAGCTGGGCAGCCGGGTGCTCGCCCGGGTCGGCGCGATCCTCGAGCGCCCGAAGTGGGAGCTGATGCAGCTCTAACGAGGCTCGGCGTCCGGTGGCCGGGTCCGGGCGCCGATCGCCGCGTACGCGGCGGTGACGGCCTCCGCCGCGGTGTCCACGGGCACCGGGGCGGAGGCCGTTCGGCCGCGCGGGACGATCTGCCAGCTGCGCAGCGCCACGCACGGGGTTCCGGTGCGCACGGCCAGCGCGATCTCGCTGAGCGTGCCCCAGCTGCCGCCGATGCTGATCACGGCGTGGCTCGCGCGGACGATCAGCCCGTTGCGCAGTTCACCGATGCCGGTGGGCAGCGCGACCGTCAGGTAGGGATTGGCGGCGCTGTCGTCGGGGTCGGGCAGCAGGCCGACGGTGGTGCCGCCGTGGGCGACGGCGGCCCGGCACGCCGCCTCCATCACGCCGCCGAGCCCGCCGCACAGCACGGTCGCTCCGCGCTCGGCGAGCAGCCGGCCCACCTCCTCGGCGAGCTGCAGCTCCTCGGCGGTGGCGCCGTCGGAGTCCGGCCCGACGACGCCGATCCGCACGGCCCCCGGCACGCGCATCAGTCCCCGTCCGGCTCGTCGTCCTCGTCGAACGCCGCCCGCAGCGGGGTCGGTGCCGTCCACGTCTGCAGGACGATCATCGACTCGCTGTGCTGGAAGTCCGCGACCGCCCAGACCTCGCCGAGCAGGATCTCCCGCAGGTGCAGCTGGTCGCGCACCTGGAACGTCAGCAGCAGGTCCCACCGGCCGGTGACCAGCTGGATCGAGCGCACCTCCTTGATCGACCGCAGCTGCTCGACGGTCTCGCGCACCGGTTTGCCCTGCCGCAGCTGGATGGCGACGACCACCTCGAGGGCGTAGCCGAGCGCCGCGAGATCGACCTCGGCGGTGAACCCGCGGATGACGCCGCGCTTCTGGAGCCGGTCCAGGCGCTCGCCGACCGCGCTCGGGGACATGCCGATCGCCCTGGCGAGCGCGCGGTTGGACAGCCGGGGGTTCTCGATGAGCAGCTCGAGGAGCCTGCGGTCCATCGCGTCGACGACGGTCTTGCGCTCCACGGTTCCTCGCCTCCGTCGGCCCTGGTTCGGCGATCGACAGTAGCGGTCAGCCGATCCCGGCCGTGTCCGCGGCCAGCAGTGCGACCTGCAGCGACAGCTTGACCGCTGGATCGGTGAGATCGCGGCCGAGCAGCTGCCCCAGCCGGCGCACCCGCGCGTACGCGGAGGGACGGCTGGTGCCGATCCGGGTGGCGAACGCGGTGATCACCCCGTCCGCCTCGGCGAACGCGCGCAGGCTGCGCAGCGCGTCGGTCCGCCGCCTGTCGTCGAGCCGCAGGATCGGGCCGAGCTGGTCCTCGACGAAGGCGAGCAGCCGCGGATCGTCGCGCAGCTCGTGGACCAGCCCGCGGATCCCCAGGTCGGCGGATCGCCACACCCGTGCAGGCCCCGGTGGGACCGCGCCGAGCACCCGCATGGCCTCGGTGACCGCGGCGGGCAGGTCCTCGAACGCCGCCGCCTCCGCCGTGGCGACCGGGTACGCGACCGACACCGGCTCGGCCCGGCCGATCGCCACCACCGTCCCGTCCGGGAGGTCGCCGGTGAACGGCACCGGTAGGGCGGACCCGGCGGGGCAGGCCAGCACCGTGAACGGCCCAGCGGGATCGAGCCCGAGGGCGGCCGCGCGAGCGCGCAGCTCGGGCAGGCCGCCGCGGGGCAGCGCGAGGAGATCGGCGAACCAGTGGCTGCGGGCGGTGCGGGCGGGGTCCGGCTCGGGGGAGAGCCTCGCGATCACCGTGAGCGTGTCGGCGGCGTTGACGAGCACCATCGGCACCCGGTCGTCGTCGACGCGGGTGGGGACGACGAGGCGCCCCCAGCGCGCGGTGGGCCGGCCGACGGGCACGATGTGCCAGCCCTCCGCTGCCGCGGCGCCGCGGGAGCGCGTGGTCCAGTCGCGCAGCACCTGCGCCGGGTCCCCGCCCGCGACGGCGAGCACCCGGTGCGCCAGGTCCTCCAGCACCACCGGGTACCCGAGCAGTCCCGCCGCGGTCTCCACCACCCGGCCGGGGCGGGCCGCGTCGACGGCGAGGCCGCGGAACGCGTCGGCGACCCGTTGGGAGAACCGCAGCTGGGCGTGCTGCTCGGTGAGCACCCGGCCCAGCACGGCCTCGGTGACCTCGATGAACCGGACCGTGCGGCGCAGCTCGATCAGCGGGAACGACATCGCGCGAGCGGCCTGCACCAGCTCGTCCGGCAGCGCCTTCAGCCGCTGGCCCAGCTCGATCATCAGCGCGACCCCGCCGGCCACGCGCAGGGCTCGCAGGTAGTCGGCCGGGTCCGTCGTCGGGTCGCTCACCGGGATCCCGATCGAGAGCACCAGCTCGCCGCCCGACAGCGTGCCGGCCGGATCGGGCAGCTCGCTCACGTGCACCCAGCGCACCCGGGTGTCCAGCGCCGACCGGCCGGCTCGCACCACCGGCCGGCCGGCGGCCACCACCGGCAGCTCGAGGATCTCGGCGACGGTCGGGTGCACGCGCCAGATCTTTACAGACCGTCGACCCCTGCGGCAGATCGATACGGATCGACAGGTTCCTCGCGGTGGTGTGGTGCCGAGACTGAGAGCCATGACGAGCGTGCTGCAGACGTCCGCCGTGGTCCCGCTGCACCACTGGGTCGCAGGCCAGCAGGTGGCCGGCACCTCGGGCCGGTTCGGCGACGTGACCGATCCCGCCACCGGCGAGGTGACCGCGACCGTGCCGCTGGCGTCCGCGGAGGAGGCGGCCTCCGTGATCGCCGCGGCGAAGGCGGCGTTCCCGGCCTGGCGGGACACCTCGCTGGCGGCGCGCACCCGGATCCTGTTCCGCTTCCGCGAGCTGCTCAACGCGCGCAGCGGCGAGCTGGCCGAGCTGATCACCGCTGAGCACGGCAAGGTGCTCGCCGACGCGGCCGGCGAGGTGGCGCGCGGCCTGGAGGTCGTCGAGTTCGCCTGCGGCATCGCGCACCTGCTCAAGGGCTCGGCCACGGAGAACGCCTCGACGCGGGTGGACGTGCAGTCGCTCCGCCAACCGCTCGGCGTGGTCGGGGTGATCTCCCCGTTCAACTTCCCGGCGATGGTGCCGCTGTGGTTCTTCCCGATCGCGATCGGGGCGGGCAACACCGTGGTGCTCAAGCCGTCGGAGAAGGTGCCGTCGGCGGCGCTGTGGCTGGCCCGGCTGCTGCAGGAAGCCGGCCTGCCCGACGGCGTGTTCAACGTGCTCAACGGCGACAAGGAGGCCGTCGACGCGCTGCTGACCAGCCCGGACGTCAAGGCGATCAGCTTCGTCGGCTCCACCCCGATCGCCCGCTACGTCTACGAGACCGGCACGGCCAACGGCAAGCGGGTGCAGGCGCTGGGCGGGGCGAAGAACCACATGGTGGTGCTGCCGGACGCCGATCTCGATCTCGCCGCCGACCAGGCCGTCAACGCCGGCTTCGGCTCGGCGGGGGAGCGGTGCATGGCGATCTCGGTGGTGCTCGCCGTCGGGGACGTCGCCGACCCGCTGGTGGAGAAGATCGCGGAGCGGGCCCGCGCGCTGCGCACCGGTGACGGCCGCCGCTCCTGCGACATGGGTCCGCTGGTCACCGCCGCGGCCCGCGACCGCGTCACCGGCTACATCGAGGCCGGGGTGGCGGCGGGCGCGGAGCTCGTCGTCGACGGGCGGGAGGCGCAGTTCGACGCCGACGGCGCCGGCTTCTTCGTCGGCCCGACACTGTTCGACCACGTCCGCCCCGACATGTCGATCTACACCGATGAGGTCTTCGGACCGGTGCTGTCGGTCGTGCGGGTCGCCGGTTACGCAGAGGCGATCGAGCTGATCAACGCCAATCCGTACGGCAACGGGACGGCGATCTTCACCAACGACGGCGGGGCCGCGCGGCGGTTCCAGAACGAGGTCGAGGTGGGGATGGTCGGCATCAACGTGCCGGTCCCGGTCCCGGTGGCCTACTACTCGTTCGGCGGGTGGAAGAACTCGCTGTTCGGCGACACCCACGCGCACGGCGTGGAGGGCGTGCACTTCTTCACCCGTGGCAAGGTGGTCACCACCCGCTGGCCCGATCCGTCGCACCGCGGGGTGGACCTCGGTTTCCCGCAGAACTCCTGATCGCCCGCACCCGAGAACCGTCGAACGGAGGCGCGACATGACCGCGCTGCACGAACCGTCCACCGCGACCGGCACCGCCGATCAGGCGGCCCGACACCTGTGGATGCACTTCGCCCGAATGGGCGGCCGGGGCCCGGAGAACCCAATCCCGGTGATCACCCGCGGCGAGGGCGTGCACATCTGGGACGACCGGGGCCGCCGCATCCTCGACGGCCTCGCCGGGCTGTTCGTCGTCCAGGTCGGCCACGGCCGCCGCGAGCTGGCCGAGGTCGCGGCCCGCCAGGCGAGCGAGCTGGCCTACTTCCCGGTGTGGGGCTACACCACGCCGGCCGCCGCGCAGCTCGCCGAGCGGCTCGCGCACCTCGCCCCCGGCGACCTCAACCGGGTCTTCTTCACCACCGGCGGCGGCGAGGCCGTCGAGTCGGCGTGGAAGGTGGCCAAGCAGTACTTCAAGCTCGTCGGCAAGCCGGCCAAGCACAAGGTCATCAGCCGTGCCGTCGCCTACCACGGCACCCCGCACGGCGCGCTGGCCATCACCGGCCTGCCGAAGATGAAGCAGGACTTCGAGCCGCTCGCGCCGGGCGGCTTCCGCGTGCCCAACACCAACCTCTACCGCCGCCCCGAGTTCGCCGACGACCCGGAGGGCTTCGGCCGCTGGGCCGCCGACCGCATCGAGGAGGCCATCCTCTTCGAGGGCCCGGACACCGTCGCCGCGGTCGTCCTGGAGCCGGTGCAGAACTCCGGTGGCTCCATCCCGCCGCCGCCCGGCTACTTCGCCCGGGTCCGCGAGATCTGCGACCGCTACGACGTCCTGCTCGTCTCCGACGAGGTCATCAACGCGTTCGGCCGCCAGGGCGCGCCCTTCGCCTGCACGAAGTTCGGCTTCGTCCCCGACATGATCACCTGTGCCAAGGGCATGACCTCCGGCTACAGCCCGCTCGGCGCCCTCATCGCGTCGGACCGCGTCATGGAGCCGTTCCTCCGCCCCGGGGTCACGTTCCCGCACGGCTACACCTGGGGCGGCCACCCCGTCTCCGCGGCGGTCGCGCTCGCCAACCTCGACCTCATGGAGCGCGAGGGCCTCTACGACCGCGTCCTCGCCAACGAGGGCGCCTTCGAGGCCACCCTGCGCACGCTGCTCGACCTGCCGATCGTCGGCGACGTCCG
Source organism: Pseudonocardia thermophila (assembly GCF_900142365.1). Lineage (GTDB taxonomy): Bacteria > Actinomycetota > Actinomycetes > Mycobacteriales > Pseudonocardiaceae > Pseudonocardia > Pseudonocardia thermophila. Next base: position 120,636 of record NZ_FRAP01000002.1, read on the forward strand.
CGGCGACGGCTACTTCTGGGCCGTCGAGCTGGTCAAGGACAAGACCACCCGGGAGACCTTCGACCCCGAGGAGCGCGAACGCCTCGTCCGCGGCTTCCTGCCCGGTGCCCTGTTCGAGGCCGGCCTCTACTGCCGCCCCGACGACCGCGGCGACGTCGTCGTCCAGCTCGCCCCGCCGCTCATCGCGGGCCAGGCTGAGTTCGACGAGATCGCCGCCATCCTCCGGCACGTCTTCCAGGAGGCGGAGAAGATCGTCTAGCACCTCCTGCCGAACTGGTGGATCGGTGCATCGAGTACGGCGCGGTGCACCGATCCGCCGTCTCGGGCGCGGCTCACCCCCGCCTGAGTTCCCGTGGGATGGTCGGTGGCTCGGGGCGCAGGAGAGGAACCCCTGCAGACGCGATCCGCCTCAACAGCGCCGGGCGCACACCCCGGACCGCCCACCGCCCCTGACCGAGCAGCACCGGACGGTGACCACGGCGGCGGGATCGACGGCGCCCAGCGGATGCTCCACCGACGGCAACAAGGCCTCGTAGGTCCACGCCACCCGCTGCAGCTGCTCCGGCCGCTCACGGAAAGCAGCCGCCGTCACGGACCTCTCAAGCTCCCGGACGCGCCCGAACACCACGGCCTGCCGTCCCAGCGCGGCCCACGGGAAGACCCCGGACGCAACGGGGCGAGCCGTGAGGTCCCGGGTCTTGCCCGTAGGCGCCGAGGGATGGAACTGCAGCGCCCCACCCTCGACGGCGGTCACCAGCACCGTCCGGGCAGCCGGCGACCCATCCGGGAAGACCGTCGCCAGCACCATCGCCGACGGCGAAACCACCCCCGCAGCAGGTGCATCCGCGATCCACCGGTCGAGGACCGGGTCCTCACACTCCACGGTGCATCACCAGCAGCACACAGGTCTCCTCGCCGATCTGCCGGTACCGGTGCCCGGCTCCACCAGGACACGTGATCGTGTCCCGCGGCCCGAGCACCGTCCGCGTACTGCACCCGTCCTCGACGACCTCCACCTCCACCGCCCCCGCGCCACGTACAGCAGCTCGGCCCGCGGGTGCTCGAAGAAGTCCTCGAACTCCCGCGGCAGCCCGACGAACTCGGTGACGTCCACACCGGCGGGTTCGTGCAGGATCAGCCGGGCCCCGCCGCCGCCGACGTCGAGCATCTGGCCGGTGTCGCCCGGTCCGTCACCAGCGGCCGCGGCGAGCAGCGCCTGCTGGGTCGTCCCGAGTGCGGTCGCGATGCGGTGCAGCGAGCGCATCGAGGGGCGGGCGCGCCGGTCGCCGAGGACGCCGACGCCGTGGCCGAGCTGCTCGACCGCGCCCTGCACGCCGCGCCGCTGCTGCTCGACCTCGGTCATCAGCCGACCGATGCGGCCGATGCGGCCGAGCAGGCAGTGCGCTCGCGCTGCGGCACCCCGCGGCGCAGCCTCGTCCAGCGCTCGCCGTACGTCGCGATCAGCGGGACGTTCGAGGAGTTCCTGGCAGCGCGGTCCAGCACGTTCGTCGCCCGCATCCGTCAGCGCAGGCGCAAGCTGGGGGAGTCCGGCGAACTGCGGCTGGTCTTCCACGACGGGCGCGACGACCCGGACGTGCTCGACGCGGCGCTCGGGCTGGAGGGCAGCGTCCGGGGCGGCGCGGCGGGTCACGGCGCGGGTGCCCGCTCCGCGCCGGCCCGTCCCGCACATCCGGGCGCCGCGCCGCTCACCCGACCGGTGAGGTGGCCGGCACCCAGCCCAGCTCCGGCGCCAGCTTGGTGGCGATGTCGGTGAGGATCTGCTCGTAGTCCTCGGGCCGGAAGGTGAACGGCAGGGCGAACACGACCTCGTCGACGGCCTGGTAGCCGGCGTGCGCCTGCAGCTGCTCGGCGATCTCGGCGCTCGTGCCGACCAGGTCGCGGGCGAACAGCATGCCGGCGGGGCCCTGCGGCGCCGCGGTGCGCGGGGTGCGCGCGGCGGCGTAGGCGAAGTAGCGGTCCCGCTGCTCGGGCGTGGCGCTGTCGGTGGGGACGACGACGAGGCCCTGGGAGACCCGGCCGGTGGGGTTCTCCTCGCGGAAGGCGTCGATGTGGCGGCGCTGGATCGCCGCGAACCCGTCGCTCGAGCCCTCCGCGCGCACGACGCTGCTGGTCAGCAGGTGCATTCCGAGCTTGCCGGCGCGGCGGGCCGAGCCGAGGCTCGCCGCGCCGTACCAGAGCCGCGACCGCAGCCCGGGCGAGTGCGGCTGCACCCGGTCGGAGAACACCTCGAAGCCCTCGGTCCCCTTCCACGCGGGGACCGGTTCCCCGGCCACGGCGCGCAGGAACCGTTCGAGCCGTTCGTCGCCGAAGTCCTCGAGATCGGCCGAGTGCGGGTACAGCGCGTCGCGCACCAGGTCGTAGTGCATCGGCGGGCCGACGCTCACGCCCGGGTTGAGCCGGCCGCCCGACAGCAGGTCCACGGTGGCCAGATCCTCGGCGAGCCGCAGCGGGTTCTCCCAGCCCAGCGGAGTCACCGCGGTGCCCAGCTCGATCCGGGACGTGCGCTGGCTCGCCGCGGCCAGCACCGCGACGGGCGACGAGATGCCGAACTGCAGGTGCCGGTGGCGCACCCAGGCGCTGTCGAAGCCGAGCCGTTCACCCAGTTCGATCATCCGCAGCGTGGTCTCGTGACCGGCCGCGGGATCGGCCTCGTCGAACAGCCCGATGGTGAGGAAGCCGAGCTTGCGCAGGCGGGACATAGCGGGGGGACGGACCTTTCGCAGGAGTGTGCGGGAACGGCGGAGGATCAGCGGGCACGACAGCCTGCGCTGCTGACGCGCTCGAGATCGATGTGCCGGCGGCGCACCAGATCCTGTCCGGCCACGTGCGTGCACCCCTCTCGGCTCTCGATCCAGAGTGGTCGCGGTGCCGAGGCCGGTCAAGCGGGCGGGCCGCCGTGTGGCGGCCCTCTCAGCCGAGCGGCACCGCGTGGACCTGGCCGTGCGACTGGGCTGCGGGTCGCGGATCTCGGTGCGTCGAGAACGAACTCGTGGCGACTTGAATCGATTCGAGATCGCCACTGCTTCGTTCTCGACGCGGGTACTTTCCGGCGTCGGAACTCAGCGGGCCGGCGGCCGGGCGGGCAGCAGGAGCGTGACGGCGAGGACGACGGCGAGGAGCGCGATGGTCCACGTGAAGGTGTGTGCGAAGGCCGTGCCGGCGTCGGGTGCCGCAGCGAGCTGCCGCTCCAGGACGAGCGCGGCGAGGACGGTGCCGAACGACGCGCCGATGCGCTGGACGACGGTGAGCAGGCTGGTGGCCCGCGGGATCGCGACGGGCGCGACGTCGCGGTAGCTCGTCGCGGAGACCGCCACGCCGATGCCGCCGAGCCCGGCTCCGAGCGCGGCCAGGCCCGCGGAGAGCACGACGAGCGACGCGTCGCCGGCGGCGGCGAACACCCCGAGCCCGACGGCGGCCAGCGCCGTGCCGGTGAGTGCGACGATCCGCGGGCCGGTCCGGTCGGCCCAGCGCCCGGCGACCAGCAGCCCGGCTGCGAGGCCGGCGCCCTGCGGGGCCAGCAGCCACCCGACCTGGTCGACGGGGAAGCCGCGGGCCAGCTGGTAGTGCAGCGGCAGGAGCAGCATCGGGCCGTACAGGCAGGCGCCGGACAGCAGCATCATCGCGGTCGCTACCGCGAACGTCCGCTGCCGCAGCAGCCGCAGGTCGAGCAGGGCCCGGTCGCCGCGGCGGAGGGAGCGCAGCACGAACCAGGTGAGCAGCACCGCGCCGTCCACGAGCAGCGCGACCGAGACGTCCGGGGCCTCGCCGGCCAGGGAGAGGCCGGCCAGGATCGCCACCGTCGCCGGGACCGCCAGCAGCGCACCGAGCCGGTCGAGCGCGGATGGCCGCGGCTCGTCCGCCGGATGCAGGTGGCGGTGGGCCAGCGCGATCGCGAGCAGGCAGAGCGGCGCGTTGACGAAGAAGATCCAGCGCCAGCCGAGCGTCCCGAGGATGATCCCGCCCAGCACCGGGCCGAGGATCGGGGCGAGCTGGCCGGGGATGCCGATCAGCCCCATGGCGCGGCCCATCCGGCGGGGGCCCGCCGCGCGGGCGAGCACCGCCTGCACCAGCGGCAGGATCAGCCCGCCGCCGAGGCCCTGCACGACGCGGAAGGCGATCAGGCTGCCGATCGACCACGCCAGGCCGCAGAGGATCGAGCCGGCGAGGAACAGCCAGAGCGTGCCCAGCCAGACGCGGCGGGCGCCCCAGCGGTCCGTGAGCCAGCCCATGAGCGGGATCGCGGCGGCCATGGCGAGCAGGTAGGCGGTCGTGGCCCATTGGGCGACCTGCACCGTGGTGTCGAACGCCCTGGTCAGGTCGCTGATCGCGACCGCGACGATCGTGGTGTCGAGCAGCGCCGCGGAGGCGCCGGCGAGCAGGACGCCCATGAGGCGGAGGAGGGCGGGATCGATGCGGTCCGGGTCGGACCTGATTGATGGCATGCCAACAAAGTAGCGAATTTGCTGGCATGCCAACAGCGTCTCTAGGGTGGGCCCATGAGTCGCTCCGCGGACCGCTCGCCCGGGGTGGCGCCGCGCCCCCACGTCGGGATCAGCATCGACGGGGCGCCCATCGGGTCGCTCCTCCTGCAGGTCCTGCGCGCCCACGCGCGGGTGGGGACCGAGCTGCTCAACGCGGCCGGGGTCACGCCGCCGCACGAGATCGTCCTGCTCTACCTCGACGGGCGGGACGCGGTGCCGCAGACCGAGCTCGTGCACTACATGGGGCGCGATCGGTCGACGGTCACCGCGACGCTGCAGGCGATGGAGCGGGCCGGGCTCGTCGTCCGGGAGCCGTCCGCTTCCGACGGGCGGGCCCTGGTCGTGCGGCTCACCGCCAAGGGGCGGGAGGCGGTTCCGCGGGCCCGGGCGGCGTGGGTGGAGTTGGAGCAGCGGACGGTGCGGGGGTTGAGTGCGGAGCAGCAGCGGGATCTGGCCGATCTGCTGGTCCGAGTGCGGGACTCGTTGAACTCCGACGGCTGAGCGGGGCTGCAGTCCCGGCTGCGTGCGCGCACTGGGCCCGCGAACTGGGGGTTTCCCGACGCCGATCCGTGGGGTTCGGGACGCCGAGTCGTGGTTCCCGGGCCCGGACCGATGTGATCTCCTGCGGCCACGGCCCGCCGCGTCCGCGCCCGCCCGAGATCGTGCCCGCCCCGGCGCTCCCCGTGGCCGTCGCCGGCGAGGTCGTCACGCCGACGTCAGCGTCAGCTCGAAGCTGTAGCGCGAGGCGCGGTAGATGTGCGAGCCGTACTCGACGGCCTGGCCGCCGGCGTCCCACGCGGTGCGGGTCATGGTGAGCACGGCGGTGCCGGCGGGTTCGCCGAGGAGGCGGGCCTCAGCCGGGGTGGCGGCGCGGGCGCCGACGACCTGGCGGGCCATGCGCGGGACGCGGCCCGCGGCGCGGAGCAGGTCGTAGAGGCCGTGGTCGGTGAGGGCCTCGACGCTGAGCTCGAGGACGTCGGCGGGGACGATGTTGGTCATCAGGGCGAGGGGCTCGCCCGCGGCGTAGCGCAGTCGTTCGATGCGGGTGGCCGGGGTGCCCGGGGCGAGGCCCATGAGGCCGGCGACGTGGTCGGACAGCGGCTCGGAGACGAGGGAGCGGACCTCGGTGCGGGGATCCTGACCGCTCTTGGCGAGGTCGTCGTAGAGGCTGGTGAGCTCGACCGGGCGGCGCACCTTCGGGTGGACGACCTGGGTGCCGACGCCGCGCTTGCGGACCAACAGGCCGCGCTCGACGAGGTACTGGATCGCGCGGCGCATCGTCGGGCGGGAGACGCCGAGGCGATCGGCCAGCTCGATCTCGTTCTCCAGTCGGCTGCCGGCGGGCAGCTCGCCCTCGTCGATCAGCTGCTCCAGTCGGGTGGCCACCTGGTAGTAGAGCGGGACCGGGCTCGAGCGGTCCAGGGCGACATCGGGCACCGGCATGCGCAACTCTCCCCGGGTACTTTGTTAGGACAAAGTGTTGACATGTGATTAGCGCTGAGAGTACATCTTCTCCGCGAACCGGAGGAGGGAGCATCAGTGGCGATGTCCGGTCAGGGGGCGCTGCCCCCGGAGGTCCTCACGATGGGCCGGATCGGGGTGGACGTGTACCCGCTCCAGGTCGGGGTGTCGCTGCGTGACGTGACCTCGTTCGGCAAGTACCTGGGGGGCAGCCCGAGCAACGTCGCCGTCGCGGCGGCCCGGCACGGGCGGCGCGCCGCGGTGATCACGCGGACCGGGGCGGACCCGTTCGGCGAGTTCCTGCGCGACGCGCTGCGCGGGTTCGGGGTGGACGACCGGTACGTCGCCTCGGTGCCGCACCTGCCGACGCCGGTCACGTTCTGCGAGATCTTCCCGCCGGACGACTTCCCGCTGTACTTCTACCGCTACCCGAAGGCGCCGGACCTGGAGATCCACGCCCACGAGCTGGATCTCGACGCGATCCGCAGCGCCGACGTGTTCTGGGTGACCGGGACGGGGCTGTCGCAGGAGCCGAGCCGGACCGCCACGCTGGAGGCGCTGCGGGCGCGGGCGAGGCACGGCATCACCGTGCTGGACCTGGACTACCGGCCGATGTTCTGGGAGTCCCGCGAGGAGGCGCGCCGCTGGGTGCAGCACGCGTTGCCGCACGTCACGGTGGCCGTTGGGAACCTCGACGAGTGCGACACCGCGGTCGGGGAGCGGGAGCCGCGGGCCGCGGCCGCCGCGCTGCACGCGGCCGGGGTGGAGCTCGCGGTCGTCAAGCAGGGCCCCGACGGGGTGCTCGCGTCGCGGGGCGGGGAGATCGTCGAAGTGCCGCCGATCCCGGTCGAGGTGGTGAACGGCCTGGGCGCGGGCGATGCCTTCGGCGGCGCGCTGTGCCACGCGCTGCTGTCCGGCTGGGACCTGGACCGGGCGATGCGGTTCTGCAACGCCGCCGGCTCGATCGTCGCGGGCCGGCTGGCCTGCGCGGATGCGATGCCGACGTCGGAGGAAGTGGAGGAGACCGTGCGCGCCGGATCGGCGGTGGAGGTGGCGGGCCGTGCCTGACGTGGTGCAGCGGCTCGTGGAGATGCGGGTCCGGCGGCCCGACGCGGTCGCCGAGGCTGCGGCGAACCGGCGCAGGCCGGCGTCGCTGCTCGGGGAGCACGGCAGGCTGCTGATGGTCGCCGCCGACCACCCGGCCCGCGGCGCGCTGCGGGCGGGTGCCCGGCCGATGGCCATGGCCGACCGCGCCGACATGCTCGAACGGCTCGTGCTCGCCCTGTCGCGGCCCGAGGTCAACGGGGTGCTCGGCACGGCCGACGTGCTGGAGGACCTGCTGCTGCTCGGCGCCCTCGACGACAAGGTGGTCATCGGGTCGATGAACCGGGGCGGGCTCGCCGGCACCGCCTTCGAGATCGACGACCGCTTCACCGCCTACGACGCCGCGAGCATCGCCGCGGCCGGGTTCGAGGGCGGCAAGATGCTCGTCCGCATCGACCCTGAGGACGCCGCGACCGCGCCGACGCTGGAAGCGGCCGGGCGAGCGGTGAGCGAGCTGGCCGGCAACGGCCTGATGGCGATGGTCGAGCCGTTCATCTCCCACCGCGACGGTCCGAACGGGCGCGTGCGCAACGACCTGTCCACCGAGGCCATGATCCGGGCGATGACCGTCGCCGCTGGGCTCGGCACCACGTCGGCGCACACCTGGCTGAAGGTGCCGGTCGTCGAGGACATGGAACGGGCGATGGCCGCCACCACGCTGCCGGCGCTGATCCTCGGCGGCGAGGTCTCCGCCGACCCCGACGCGGCCTACGAGAGCTGGCAGAAGGCGCTCACGCTGCCCACTGTGCAGGGGCTGGTGCTGGGGCGCAGCCTGCTCTACCCGGCAGACGACGACGTCGAAGGAGCGCTGGACACGGTGGTGAGCCTGCTGTGAGCACCAAGCACATCGTCCGAAGGGGCGAGTCCGCCAGGGACGGATTCGCGCTGTTCATCACCCCGGAGAGCGCGGGGTGGGGCTACTCCGGGCTGCGCGTGCTGGAGCTCGCGCCCGGCGGCAGCGCCACCTTCGCCACCGGCGAGGACGAGATGGTCGTGCTGCCGCTCTCCGGCTCGGCGACCGTCGCGTGCGAGGGGGAGGCGTTCGAGCTGGCCGGCCGGCGCAGCGTGTTCAGCCGCGTCAGCGACTTCGCCTACGTGCCGCGCGACGCCGAGGTCACCGTCACCTCGGCGGGCGGTGGCCGGTTCGCGCTGCCGACCGCCCGCGCCACCCGCAAGCTGTCGCCGCGGTACGGCCCGGCCGAGGACGTTTCGGTCGAGCTGCGCGGCGCGGGCCAGGCCAGCCGGCAGGTCAACAACTTCTGCATGCCCGGCACCTTCGACGCCGACAAGCTGATCGCTGTCGAGGTGCTCACCCCCGCCGCGAACTGGTCGTCGTTCCCGCCGCACAAGCACGACGAGCAGACCGAGACCGAGTCGCAGCTGGAGGAGATCTACTACTTCGAGGTCGACCGGGACGGTCCGGCCTACCAGCGCGTCTACACCTCCGGGCCGGGCCGCGAGATCGACGTGTGCGCCGAGGTGCGCAGCGGCGACACCGTGCTCATCCCGTACGGCTGGCACGGGCCGTCGATGGCCACCCCCGGCTACGACCTCTACTACCTCAACGTCATGGCCGGCCCCTCGCCGGAGCGGGCCTGGCGGATCTGCGACGACCCGGCGCACGGCTGGGTCCGCGGCACGTGGGCGGACCAGGAGATCGATCCCCGGCTGCCCTTGACGACGACTGAGGAGAAGCAGCCGTGACCCGCTTGACGGTCGGCCAGGCGCTCGTGCGATTCCTGGCGAACCAGTACACCGAGCGCGACGGCGTCGAGCAGCGCCTGATCCCGGCCTGCTTCGGGATCTTCGGCCACGGCAACGTGGCCGGCGTCGGGCAGGCGCTGCTGGAGACGACCGACGAGATGCCGTTCTACATGGCCCGCAACGAGCAGGGCATGGTGCACACGGCCGTCGGTTTCGCGAAGATGCGCAACCGCCTGCAGACGTTCGCCTGCACCGCGTCGATCGGACCGGGCTCGACGAACATGCTGACCGGCGCGGCGCTGGCCAGCACCAACCGCATCCCGGTGCTGCTGCTGCCCAGCGATGTGTTCGCCACGCGGGTGGCTTCGCCGGTGTTGCAGGAGCTGGAGCGGCCCGACACCGGCGACGTGTCGGTCAACGACGCGTTCCGCCCGCTGTCGGTGTTCTTCGACCGGGTCTGGCGGCCAGAGCAGCTGCCGTCCGCACTGCTCGGGGCGATGCGCGCGCTCACCGACCCGGCCAGCGCCGGCGCGGTGACCCTCGCGCTCCCGCAGGACGTGCAGGCCGAGGCCCACGACTGGCCGGACGAGCTGTTCGCCAAGCGGGTCTGGCACGTCGCCCGTCCGGTGCCCGAGCCCGCCGCGCTGGCCCGCGCCGTCCAGATCATCCGTTCCGCGAAGGCGCCGCTGCTGGTCGCCGGCGGTGGCGTGATCTACAGCGAAGCGACTGAGGCGCTGGGCCGCTTCGCCGAGGCCACCGGCATCCCGGTCGCCGACACCCAGGCCGGCAAGGGCGCGATCGCCTGGGACCACCCGCAGGCCGTCGGCGGGATCGGCGCCACCGGCTCCCCGGTCGCGAACGCGCTGGCCCGCGACGCCGACGTCGTCATCGGCGTCGGCACCCGCTGGTCGGACTTCACCACCGCCTCCCGCAGCGCGTTCCAGAACCCCGACGTGCGGTTCGTCAACGTCAACGTGACCGCGTTCGACGCGGCCAAGCACGGCGGGGCGATGCTCGTCGCCGACGCCCGCGCGGCGCTCGAGGCGCTCACCGAGGCGCTGGCCGGGGAGCGCTGGCCGCGCCGGTGGAACACCGAGGTCTGGAACGGGGTCGTCGACCAGGCCTTCCACGCCGGCCGCGAGCCGCTGCCCGCGCAGACCGAGGTGCTCGGCGCGCTCAACGAGGAGCTGGACGCGCGCGACGTCGTCGTGCAGGCCGCCGGTTCCATGCCCGGCCAGCTGCAGATGCTGTGGCGGGCGAAGGACCCGAAGCAGTACCACGTCGAGTACGCCTACTCGTGCATGGGCTACGAGATCGCCGGCGCGCTCGGCGTGAAGATGGCCGCCCCCGATCGCGAGGTGTTCGCGCTGGTCGGCGACGGCTCGTACCTGATGATGGCGCAGGAGCTGGTCACCGCCGTGTCGGAGGGGGTCAAGCTCAACGTCGTCATCGTGCAGAACCACGGCTTCGCCTCGATCGGGGCCCTGTCGGAGTCGGTCGGCTCGCAGCGGTTCGGCACCCGCTACCGCTACCGCACCGAGTCCGGGCAGCTCGACGGCGACGTGCTGCCGGTCGACCTGGCCGCCAACGCCGCGAGCCTGGGCGCCGAGGTCATCCGGGTCCGCACGATCGCGGAGTTCCGGGAGGCGATCAAGCGCAGCCGCGCCGCCACCCGCACCACGGTCATCCACATCGAGACCGACCCGCTGGCGCCCGCACCCGACAACGAGGCCTGGTGGGATGTCCCGGTCGCCGAGGTCGCCAGGCTGGACACGACCGTCGCTGCGCGGCGGACCTACGAGGCCGACAAGCAGAAGCAGCGCCCGCTCATCGGAGGTGCGTCGTGAGGACCGTCCACCACTGGATCGGCGGCAAGGCGACGACCGGGGAGTCGACGCGCACCGGGCCGGTCTGGAACCCGGCCACCGGTGAGCAGCAGGCCGAGGTGCCGCTGGCGTCCGCCGCCGACGTCGACGCGGCGGTGCGCTCGGCGGCCGCGGCGTTCGAGACCTGGTCGCAGTCGTCGCTCTCTCAGCGTACGAAGATCCTCTTCGAGTTCCGCCGACTGGTCGCGGACAACATGCAGCGGCTCGCCGAGATGATCTCCGACGAGCACGGCAAGGTCGTCTCCGACGCGCGCGGCGAGGTGCAGCGCGGCCTGGAGGTCGTCGAGTTCGCCTGCGGCATCCCGCAGCTGCTCAAGGGCGAGTACTCCGACCAGGTCTCCACCGGTGTCGACCTGTTCTCCTTCCGCGAGCCGCTGGGCGTCTGCGCGGGCATCACGCCGTTCAACTTCCCGGTGATGGTGCCGATGTGGATGCACCCGATCGCGATCGCGTGCGGGAACACGTTCGTGCTCAAGCCGAGCGAGCGCGATCCCTCGCCGAGCGAGTTCGTCGCGCAGCTGTGGGCCGAGGCCGGCCTGCCCGACGGCGTGTTCAACGTGGTGCACGGCGACAAGGAGGCCGTCGACGCGCTGCTCGACCACTCCGGCGTCGCCGCGGTGTCGTTCGTCGGGTCCACGCCGATCGCCCGCTACATCCACCAGCGCGCGAGCGCTGCCGGCAAGCGCGTGCAGGCGCTGGGCGGGGCGAAGAACCACGCGGTCGTCCTGCCGGACGCGAGCATCGACCACGTCTCCGACCACCTCGTCGCCGCCGCGTTCGGCTCGGCGGGCGAGCGCTGCATGGCGATCTCCGCCGCGGTCACCGTAGGCCCTGGCACCTCGGCCGACGAGCTGGTCGCCGCGGTGAGCGAGAAGGCCCGCAAGACCAAGGTCGGCCCGGGCCGCGACCCGTCGAGCGAGATGGGGCCGGTGATCACCGCGGCCGCGCGCGACCGCATCGTCGGGCTCATCGGCAGCGGGCAGGAGCAGGGGGCCACCCTCGCCGTGGACGGCCGCGGCATCACGGTACCCGGCCACGAGAACGGCTTCTTCGTCGGTCCGACGGTGATCGACCACGTCTCCCGCGACATGGACGTCTACCGGGAGGAGATCTTCGGCCCGGTGCTGTCGGTGGTGCGCGCCGACACCGTCGACGACGCGATCGCGCTCATCAACGCCAACCCGTACGGCAACGGGACCGCGATCTTCACCTCGTCCGGCGAGGCGGCGCGGCGGTTCCAGCGCGGGGTGAAGGTCGGGATGATCGGCATCAACGTGCCCATCCCGGTGCCGATGGCCTACTACTCGTTCGGCGGCTGGAAGGACTCGCTGTTCGGCGAGCGCCACATCCACGGCCCCGAGGGCGTGTCCTTCTACACCCGGGCGAAGGTGGTCACCTCGCGGTGGCCGCGGGTCGACGCGTCCTTCCACTTCCCGACGGCGACGTGACCACGGGGACGGGATGAGCACGAGCGATCCGATCCGGGTCGGCGTGATCGGCACCGGCATGATCGGCCGCGAGCACGCGCTGCGGCTGGCGCGGCGCACCGTCGGGGCGCAGGTCGTGGCCGTCGCCGACACCGACGCCGAGCGCGCCCGCGCGGTCGCGACCGAGATCGGCGCCGAGGTCTACCGGTCGGGCGTCGACCTCATCGACGACGTGGACGCCGTCGTCGTCGCGTCGTGGGGACCGACCCACGAGGAGTACGTCCTCGCCGCGATCGCGGCGGGCAGACCGGTGTTCTGCGAGAAGCCGCTCGCGCCGACGCGCGCGGAGTGCAACCGCATCCTCGACGCCGAGGTGGCCGCGGGGCGGCGGCTGGTCACGGTCGGGTTCATGCGCCGCCACGACCCGCAGTACGTGGCGATGAAGGAGGTCGTGGCGGGCGGGTCGATCGGTGCCCCGCTGCTCATGCACGCCGCGCACCGCAACGTGTCGGTGCCGGACTTCTTCACCAGCGAGATGATCGTGACCGACACCGCCGTCCACGACATCGACGTGGCCCGGTGGATGTTCGATGAGGAGATCGTCGCGGTCACGGTGCTGACCGGGCGGGTCTCGCGCAAGGCCAAGCCCGGCTTCCGCGACCCGCAGCTGATCATCCTGGAGACCGAGAGCGGGATCCTCGTCGACGTCGAGGCCTCCGTGAACGCCGGGTTCGCCTACGACATCCGCGGCGAGGTCGTCGGCGAGGACGGCACCGTCGAGCTCTCGGAGAGCGCCGGCGCGATCGTCAAACGCGCCGGCGCCGCGCACACGTCCGTGCCCACCGCGTGGATCGAGCGGTTCGCCGTCGCCTTCGACGCCGAGTTCCGGGCGTGGATCGACGTCGTCGCCGCCGGTGGAACGCACCTGTCCGCCGGGCCGACGGCGTGGGACGGTTACGCCGCGACCGCCTGCTGCGAGGCAGGCCTGGAATCTCTGCGCACGGGGACACGGCAACCGGTCGAGCTGCGCCCGCAGCCGGCGCTCTACAGCACGAACGCGTCAACCACACCCACCGAAGGGATCCCTCGATGAGACTGCGCAAGGGCGTCATCGTGGCCGCCTCGGCCCTGGTGCTGGTCGCCACGGCCGCGTGCAGCGGCACGGGTCAGCCGACGAGCCCCGCCTCCGGCGGAGGCGGCGGGGCCGGCACCTACGGGTACAAGTTCTCGGTGATCACCCACGGCGCGCCGGGCGACACCTTCTGGGACGTCGTGAAGAAGGGCGCGGAGAAGGCCGGCAGCGACGAGGGAGTGAGCGTCAACTACCAGGCCTCGGGCGGTGACCCGGCCAAGCAGGCCCAGCTGATCGACGCGGCGGTGAACGAGAAGGTCGACGGGATCGTCGTGTCGATGGCGAACCCGGACGCGCTGCAGGCCTCGATCCGCAAGGCGGTCGACGCCGGCATCCCGGTCATCACCATCAACTCCGGGCAGGACAAGTCCAAGGAGTTCGGCGCGATCGCGCACGTCGGCCAGGACGAGGTCATCGCGGGCCGCGGCGCCGGTGAGCAGATGCGCGCCGCAGGCGTCACCAAGGCCCTGTGCGTGATCCAGGAGGCCGGCAACATCGGCCTCGAGCAGCGCTGCCAGGGCTTCCGCGAGGGACTCGGCGGTGAGGTCGAGAACCTGCAGGTGGAGAACTCCAACCCGTCCGGTGCGGAGGCCACGATCAAGGCGAAGCTGCAGACCGACCCGTCGATCAACGGGGTGCTCACGCTCGGTCCGGTGATCGGCGCGGTGGCGATCAAGGCCGTCGCCGACTCCGGCTCCTCGGCCAAGCTCGCCACGTTCGACCTGAACGCCGACGTCACGCAGGCGATCGCCGACGGCCGGATGCTCTTCGCCGTCGACCAGCAGCAGTACACGCAGGGCTACCTGCCCATCGTGATGCTGACGCTCTACAAGTCGAACCTGAACACGATCGGCGGCGGTCAGCCGGTGCTGACCGGGCCCGGCTACGTCACCCAGGAGAACGCCGCCCAGGTCCAGAGCCTGGCCGCGCAGGGCACCCGCTAGGACGCGAGGGGGAGCCGGGCCGCGGCGCCGGCCCGGCCCGGCTCCCCGCGGGTCTGAAGGAGACCACCCATGACGACCACACTCCCTCCACCGCCCACGGCGGCCGCCGACGAGCGCGTCGCCCAGATCAGCCTCGTCCGGCGGCTCGTCCTGCGTCCCGAGATCGGGTCGCTCATCGGCGCCGCCGTGCTGTTCATCCTGTTCGCGATCCTGTCGTCGAACTTCTACTCGCTGGCGGGCATCTCGAACTGGCTCGACCCGGCGTCGTTGTTCGGGATCATGGCCGTCGCCGTGGCCCTGCTGATGATCGGCGGGCACTTCGACCTGTCGGCCGGGGTGCTCACCGGCACCGCCGGCCTGGCCACGGCGATCATGACGACCCAGTGGGGCCTCAACATCTGGGTCGCACTGCTGGTGTCGCTGGCGATCTGCCTCGGCGTCGGCTTCGCCAACGGCTACCTGGTGACCCGCACCGGGCTGCCCAGCTTCATCATCACGCTGGCCATGTTCCTGATGCTGCAGGGGCTGAACCTGGCGGTGACGAAGTTGATCACCGGCACGGTCTCGGTCGGCGGCATGGCCACGGTGCCGTACTACGACACCGTCCGGCCGATCTTCGCTGCGAAGATCAACATCTTCGGCGTCGACTTCAAGATCCAGATCGTGTGGTGGATCGTCGTCACCGCGATCGGCGCCTGGGTCCTGTCCCGCACGCGCTTCGGCAACTGGACGTTCGCCACCGGCGGCGACCCGGTGGCCGCCCGCAACGTCGGTGTGCCGGCCAAGCGCACCACCATCACCCTGTTCATGACGGTCGGCGCGTGCGCGTGGCTGGTGGGTACGCTGAAGCTGATCGAGCAGACGTCGGTGCAGACCAGCCAGGGCTTCGGCGAGGAGCTGATCTACATCGTCGCCGCAGTGATCGGCGGCTGCCTGCTCACCGGTGGCTACGGGTCGGTCATCGGGGCGTCGATCGGCGCGCTGATCTTCGGTATGACGAACCAGGGCATCGTCTACGCCGGGCTGGACAGCGACTGGTTCAAGTTCTTCCTCGGCGCGATGCTGCTGCTGGCGGTGCTCGCCAACCAGGTCGTCCGCCGCTACGCCGAGCAGACGAAGAGGTAGCGATGAGCGCACCACCACTGCTGGAGATCGAGCGGGTCTCCAAGTTCTTCGGCAGCGTGATCGCGCTGCAGGACATCAGCACGAAGGTCGAGGCCGCCGCCGTCACGTGCGTGCTCGGCGACAACGGCGCCGGCAAGTCCACCCTGATCAAGATCTTCTCCGGGGTGCACCAGCACGACGCGGGCGAGTTCCGCGTGGAGGGCGAGCCGGTGCGGCTCTCCTCGCCGCGCGAGGCGCTCGACCGCGGGATCGCCACCGTCTACCAGGACCTGGCGGTCGTGCGGCTCATGCCGGTGTGGCGCAACTTCTTCCTCGGCTCGGAGATCACCAAGGGCAAGGGTCCGTTCGCCCGGCTCGACGTCGAGGCGATGCGGAAGATCACCAAGTCCGAGCTCTTGGCGATGGGCATCGACCTGCGCGACGTCGACCAGCCGATCGGCACCCTCTCCGGTGGCGAGCGGCAGTGCGTGGCGATCGCCCGCGCCGTCTACTTCGGCGCCAAGGTGCTCATCCTCGACGAGCCGACGGCCGCGCTGGGCGTCAAGCAGGCCGGTGTGGTGCTGAAGTACATCATCCAGGCGCGCGAGCGCGGCCTGGGCGTCGTGTTCATCACCCACAACCCGCACCACGCCTACCCGGTGGGCGACCGGTTCATGCTGCTCAAGCGGGGACGCAGCCTCGGCGACTTCGCCAAGGACGAGATCACCCGCGAGGAGCTGACCGCGCTGATGGCCGGTGGCGCGGAGCTGGAGGAGCTCAGCCACGAGCTGGAGCGCGGCGGCGGCGCGGCGGCCGCGGCGGCGCACGAGCTGGAGGCCGTCGGGGCGCAGCTCGGGGCGTCGGCCGCCGAGGAGCACCTCGGGCTGTCGGGGGAGGGCCAGGAGAAGTGACGGTCGGGATCGGGCTGGCCGGGCTCGGCCGGATGGGCCGAGTGCACGCGCGCAGCCTGCGCGGCGGGTGCACGGAGGCCCACCTGGCGTGCGTGTACGACGCGGACCCCGCCGCGGCGGAGTTCGGCGTGCCGTGGGCGGCGAGCTTCGCCGAGCTGCTCGACCGCTGCGACGCGGTCGCGATCGCCACCCCCACCGCCGCGCACGCGGAGCTGACCGTGCAGGCCGCCGAGTCGGGTAAGCCGGTCTTCTGCGAGAAGCCGCTCTCGCTCGTGCGGGAGAGCGCTGTCGCCGCTGTCGAGGCGTGCGCGGCGGCGGGGGTGGCGCTGCAGGTCGGCTTCCACCGGCGGTTCGATCCCGACTGGGTGGCCGCAGCCGCGCGGATCCACGCCGGCGAGCTGGGCCAGGTGCAGCTGTTCCGCACCTCGCTGCGCGACATGGATCCGCCGGACCCGGCGTTCCTGGCCGGTTCCGGCGGGTTCTTCGCCGACATGACCGTGCACGACCTCGACGCCGCGCGGTGGCTGTGCGGGGAGGTCGCTTCGGTGACCGCGCACGGCGCGGCGATCGATCCCGCGTTCGCCGAGTACGACGACATCGACACCGCCGTCGTCGTGCTGCGGTTCGTCTCCGGCGCACTGGGCGTGATCGACAACAGCCGCTCCGCCCGCTACGGCTACGAGTGCTCCACCGAGGTGATGGGCACCCTGGCCACGGCGCGGATCGACGCACCGCACCCGCGCGGGCTGGAGTGGCGCAGCCGCGGCGGCGCGGTCCGCGGCTTCGCCCGCGACTTCGAGGAGCGGTTCCCGTTCGCCTACGTCGCGGAGCTCGACGCGTTCGCCCGCTGCGTGCGCGACGGCACCCCGCCGCGCGTGACCGGCCACGATGCGCTCGTGGCGTCCGATCTGGCCGCCGCCGCGACCGAGTCGTGGCGGACCGGTCGCACCGTCTCGTTGGAGGTACCCGCATGAACCGCATCGCCGGCGCACCCATCTCGTGGGGGGTGTGCGAGGTGCCCGGCTGGGGCTACCAGCTCCCCGCGGAACGGGTGCTCGCCGAGATGGAGGAGGTCGGGCTCGCCGCAACCGAGTGGGGACCCGCCGGGTTCCTGCCGCCCGACCCGCGCAAGGTGCTCGCCGAGCACCACCTCGCCGCCATCGGCGGCTTCGTGCCCGTGCAGCTGCACCGGCCCGACCACGACCCGGTGCCGGAGATCGAGCGCGTGCTCGCCGGGTACGCGACCACCGGCTCGACCGTGCTCGTCCTGTCCGCCGACACCGGGCTCACCGGCTACGACAGCCGCCCCGAGCTGGACGAAGCGGGCTGGCGCACCCTGCTGGCCAACCTGGACCGGATCTCGGCGCTCGCCGCCCGGCACGGCGTGCGCGCGGTGCTGCACCCGCACGTCGGGACGCTCGTGGAGACGCCCGACGACGTGAAGCGGGTGCTCGACGGCTCGTCGATCGCGCTGTGCCTGGACACCGGGCACCTGCTCATCGGCGGCACCGACCCGGCCGATCTCGTCCGGCAGGTGCCCGATCGGATCGCGCACACCCACGTCAAGGACGTCGACCTGGGCCTGGCGAAGCAGGTGCGGTCCGGGCGGCGCACCTACACCGAGGCCGTCCGCGAGGGCATGTACCGGCCCGTCGGGCACGGCGACGTCGACTTCGAGACCATCGTGCGGCACCTGCGCGCCCGCGGCTACGACGGTTGGTACGTGCTGGAGCAGGACACGATCCTCACCGAGGAGCCGCGCGAGCCGGGCGCCCCGGAGGACGTGCGCACGAGCGTGGAAGCGCTGAAGGCGCTGCTGCGCTGAGGTCCGCCGCTGGGGTCCACCGCCGAGGTTCATCTGCGCGGTGGTCCGGTCGTGCCCCGGACCACCAGGCGCGGCGGCAGCACCCGCTCGACCGACGTCGTGCGGCCGCCGTCGAGCCGGTCCAGCGCCGCGTCGACGGCCTGCTCGGCCTGCTCGGCCGCCTCCTGGTTGACGGTGGTGAGGTCGACGTGCGCGAGCCGGGACAGCTCCGAGTCGTCGTAGCCCGTGAGCGAGACGTCCCCGGGCACCCGCACGCCCGCGCGGAGGAACACGTCGAGCAGGCCGATCGCGCTGCGGTCGTTGGCTGCCACCACGGCCGTCGGCAGCTCCGGCTCGGCGAGCAGGGCCCGGGCCGCGGCGGCCCCGGCCTCCTCGGTGTTGCCGCCGGGCACCACCCGCCCGGCGACCCCGTGCCGGGCCGTGGCGGCGAGGAAGCCGTCTCGGCGATCCGCGGCCATGGCCTCGCTCCCGCCGTCGACGTGCACGAGCGCGTGGTGGCCCAGCTCCACGAGGTGGTCCACCACGAGGGCGACGCCCTGGTCGTCGGCCACCCGCACCACGTCGAACCCGGCGGGCTCGGCGCGCCGGCTCACCGCGACGACCGGCACGCGGGTAGCGAGCGCAGCGATGTCGGCGTCGGGCATGCCGGGGGCGAGCAGCAGCAGCGCCTCGCAGCGCAGGTCGAGCAGCGTCTCGGCGACGCGCTGCTCGTCGTGCGCCGCGGTGATCGCCGAGAGCGCCACCGTGTAGCCGCGGCGATCGGCGGCGAGCTGGATCTCCTCGGCCAGCTCGGCCCGGTAGACGTCGCGCAGCTGGACGGGCACGCCGAGCAGGTGGGTGCGCCGACGGGCGAGCAGGCTCGCTGCGCGATCGGCGCGGTAGCCCAGCTGGGCGGCCGCGGCCAGCACCTTCTCCCGGGTCCGATCGCTTGGTCCCGGTCGGCCGCGCAGCACCAGCGACACCGACGCGGTCGACACGCCCGCGGCCGCCGCCACGTCCTCCAGCCTGGGCCGTCGCACCCCTTGACACCTCCCGTCGCCGCCCGGATAGTACCCACTTGTTAAAGCGCTTTAAGCACCTTCGGAGTGATCGATGCCGCTCACGCACGAGCCGCTGACCGAGGCCGCGTGCTCGGTCGACGACCTGCTCGCCGTGCTGGCCGAGCGGACGGACCCCGCCGACTACCCGCTGGCCGCGGCGATCGAGCAGGAGATCCTGATCTACGACACCGCCGCGCTGCTCGCCGCCGACCCGGCCGCCGCGCGGGCCGAGCTGGTCCGCGCGTTCGCCGACGGCCCGGGCGTGGTGGTGCTGCGCGGCGCGTACCCCGACACGTCCGTGGTCGACCGCGCGACCGCGGTGTTCGAGGAGGTCATCGCCGGCCAGGACGACGAGACCGGCGACCACTTCGCCGCGCCCGGCGCCAACGACCGGGTGTGGAACGCGCTGGAGAAGCTCGCCGTCCGCGCGCCCGAGGTGTTCGTCGACTACTACGCCAACCCGGCCATCGCGCTGGCCGCCGAGGCCTGGCTCGGGCCCGGTTACCAGATGACCTCGCAGGTCAACGTCGTGCGGCCGGGTGGGAAGGCGCAGGTCGGGCACCGCGACTACCACCTCGGGTTCCAGCCGAGCGCGGTGATCGAGCGCTACCCCGCGCACGTGCACCGGCTCTCGCCGGTGCTCACCCTGCAGGGCGCGGTCGCCCACTCCGACATGCCGCTGGACGCCGGTCCCACCTGCTACCTGCCGCACTCGCAGAAGTACCTGCCCGGCTACCTCGCGATGAACCGCCCCGACTTCCAGCAGCTGTTCGCCGAGCGGCACGTCCAACTGCCGCTGGTCAAGGGCGACGCGGCGTTCTTCAACCCGGCCGTCGTGCACGGCGCCGGCGCCAACGCCACGCGCGACCTGCGGCGGATCGCGAACCTGCTGCAGATCTCCTCGGCGTTCGGGCGGGCCATGGAGAGCGTGGACCGCGAGCGGATCTGCTTGGCGATCTACCCGGCGCTGCGCGCCCACCCCGCGCCCGGGCCGGCGATCGCCGCGGCTGCCGAGGGCTACGCCTTCCCCACCAACCTCGACCGCGATCCGCCCGTCGACGGCCTCGCCCCACCGACCCAGGCCGACCTGGTGCGCCGCGCGCTCGCCGAGGACTGGCCGATCGAGACGTTCCGGGCGCGCCTGGCCGCCCACTCCGCGCGGAGGAGGACGGCATGACGCTCTTGGCCGACCGGGTCGTTCTGGTCAGCGGCGGCACCCAGGGGGTGGGTGCCGGCGTGGCCCGGGCGGCCGTCCGGGAGGGCGCGCAGGTGGTGATCACCGGGCGGCGCGCCGAGCGGGGGGAGAAGGCGGCCGCCGACATCGGCGCGGTGTTCGTGCAGGCCGACGTGGCCGACGTCGCGTCCGCGCAGGCGTCGGTCGCGGCCACCGTCGAGCGGTTCGGGCGGATCGACTGCCTGGTGAACTCCGCGGGCCTGGTCGACCGCGGCACACTGCTCGACACCACACCGGAGCTGTTCGACCGGCACATCGCGATCAACCTGCGCGGCCCGTTCTTCCTCATGCAGGCCGCCGTCGCCGACATGCGCCGTCGCGGCGCACCCGGCACGATCGTCAACATCATCTCCTCGTCGGAGCTGGGTGGGCAGCCCTACCTCGCGCCGTACGTGGCGGCGAAGGCCGGGCTGGCCGGGCTCACCCGCAACGCCGCGCACGCCCACCGCTTCGACCGCATCCGCATCAACGGCCTCGACATCGGCTGGACCGAGACCGAGGGCGAGGCCGAGATCCAGCGCACCGCGCACGGCGCGCCGGAGGACTGGGCGCAGCGGGCCGCGGCCCGGCTGCCCATGGGCAAGCTCGGGCAGGTCGACGAGATCGCCGACTTCGTCGTCTTCCTGCTGAGCGACCGCAGCGGGGTCGTCACCGGCTCCGTCATCGACTGGGACCAGAACGTGTTCGGCGGCCTGGACTGAGCAGGGAGCTGCAGATGAAGCTGGGTCTGATCGGGCTGGGCCGCATCGGCGCCTTCCACGCCGAGACGCTCGCCGCGCTCGACACCGTCGACGAGCTGGTGGTGACCGACGCGGTGCCCGCGGTGACCGAGCGGGTGGCCGACCGGGTCGGCGCCACCCCGGCCGGGTCACCCGCCGATGTGCTCGCCGCCGGCGTCGACGGGGTGCTGGTGGCGGCCCCGACCGCGCTGCACGCCGAGCTGACGCTGGCCGGCGTCGACGCGGGCGTGCCGGTGTTCTGCGAGAAGCCGCTGGCCCCCACGCCCGCCGAGGCCGAGCGGGTGGCCGCGGCGGTGACCGCGGCCGGGGTTCCGGTGCAGGTCGGGTTCCCGCGCCGGTTCGACCCGGCGTTCCGGGCCGCCCGCGCCGCCGTCGAGAAGGGGGAGCTGGGCAAGCTGCGCACCGTCCGCTCCACCACGCTCGACCCGGCCCCGCCGCCGGCGTCGTACCTCGCTGGGTCGGGCGGGATCTTCCACGACTGCGCCGTGCACGACTTCGACGCGGTCCGCTGGGTGACCGGCCGAGAGGTCGTCGAGGTGTACGCGACCGGCTCGCTCGGCGGGGGCGACCCGGACGCGTTCGCCGCGGCCGGGGACGTCGACACCGCGGCCACCATGCTGACCTTCGACGACGGCACGCTGGGGCTGGTGTCCAACACCCGGTTCAACGGCCGCGGCTACGACGTGCGGCTCGAGGTGCACGGGGTCGCTGACAGCGTCGCCGCCGGGCTGGACGACGGGCTGCCGCTGCGCAACACCCACCCGGGCGCGACCTTCCCGGCCGGCCCGCCGCACACGTTCTTCATGGACCGGCTGGCCACGGCGTTCCGGGCGGAGCTGGCGGCGTTCGTCGACGTGGTGGCGGGCAGGGCGGCGGTGCCGTGCACGGTGGACGATGCGGTGGCCGTCGCGTGGATCGCCGAGGCGGCCACCCGCTCGCTGCACACCGGGCGGCCGGTGCGGATCGCGGAGATCCGCGAGCCCGCGACCGTCGGCGACTGAGCTGGCGCGGGTGCGGCCACGGCGCCCATACTCCGCAGATGCGCGCACGGATCACGGCCGCCGCGGTGCCCGTCGGCGGCGGGGTGATCACCGACGGGGTGGTCGTGACCCAGCCGGCCGCGGGGGAGTTCGCCGCCTTCGACGCGACCTGCCCGCACCGCGGCTGCGCCGTCCGCGCGATCGCCGCTGGGACGATCAACTGCTTCTGCCACGGCAGCCGGTTCCGCATCACCGACGGCTCGGTGGCCGGCGGCCCGTCCCCGGCACCGCTGACCGCGTTGCCGGTCGAGCGGGACGGGGACGAGCTGCGGGTGGGCTGAGCAGGGCCGACTACGGTCACGGGGATGGCCGATCGCCGGATGCTGCGCGCCGACTGCTCAGCCTGTTCGGGGCTGTGCTGCGTGGTGCCCGCGTTCGCGGCGTCGGCGGACTTCGCGATCTCCAAGCCGCCGCGCACCCCGTGCCCGAACCTGCTGGCCGACCACCGGTGCGGGATCCACGCCGAGCTGCGTGGGCGCGGCTTCGTCGGCTGCACGGTGTACGACTGCTTCGGCGCGGGCCAGCGGGTCGTGCAGGAGACGTTCGGCGGGCGCAGCTGGCGGGCCGGGCCCGAGGTGGCAGAGCCGATGTTCGCCGTGTTCGAGACGGTCCGGCTGCTGCACGAGCTGCTCTGGTACCTCGACGCCGCACTGGCCCGCCCGGAGGCGCGCGAGCTGCACCCGCAGCTCGCGCGCCTGCGGGCGGAGACCGACGCGCTGGCCGGGGCGGACGTGCCGGCCCTGCTGGCGACCGACGCGGCTGCGCAGCGGGAACGGGTGAACGTCCTGCTGCGCGAGGTGGCCGAGCGGGTGCGGGCGGCGGCACCCGGCCCGCGGCGGCGGTTCGACCGCCGCGGTGCGGACCTGGCCGGGGCGGACCTGACCCGCCGCGACCTGCGCGGGGCGTCACTGCGGGGTGCGGTGCTGGTCGGGGCGTCGCTGCGCGGCTGTGACCTGACCGGGGCGGACGTGATCGGCGCCGATCTGCGCGCCGCCGACGTGCGCGGTGCCCGTCTGCACGGCGCGCTGTTCCTCACCCAGTTCCAGGTCCGCGCCGCCCGCGGCGACGCCCGCACCACGCTGCCCGACACGCTCGACCGGCCGCAGCACTGGCGGTGATCACCCCGCGGCCGCTCGCGCCGCCTCGAACGGGACCCGGTCGAACACGATCCGCACGTGCGTGATCTTCCCGTCGGCCACGTAGAACAGCACCGAGCTGGTCTCGTCACCGAACGCGCCGTGCAGGTGCGAGCCGGTGAGGATGCGGCTGAACGGCTCGATGAACTGCCGGAACGCGGCGGCGCTCGACGATCCGCCCCGCCGGGGTGTCACGACGTCGTCGGCGACGTACCGCATCGCGGTGTCGATGTCGCCCGCCATCCAGGCGCGGTGGAACGCGAGAGAGAGGTGTCAACAGCTGCCATGTCCGTATCGAACACCCCGACCGCCCCGATCGGAACGCTCGGCCACGATGCGCCGGTGCCGATCGTGCTGGAGCGGGCCGAGGCCGGGGACGAGCGGGCGTTCGTCGAGCTCGTCGAGCCGTACCGGCGGGTAGTTGTTCGCGCACTGCTACCGGCTGCTCGGGTCGATCACCGACGCCGAGGACGTGGTGCAGGAGACGCTGCTCGCGGCCTGGCGCGGCCTCGCCGGGTTCGCGGAGCGGGCCGGGCTGCGCACCCTGGCTCTACCGCATCGCCACGCACCGCTGCCTCGACGCCGGCCGCCGCCCCGCCGAGTCGGTGCCGCCGTTCACCCCGCCCGAGCCGACGCGGCGCAGCGAGGTGACGTGGCCGCAGCCCGGGCCGGACGACCGGGTGGAGGCGGTGGCCGACGTGGAGCTGGCCTTCGTCACCGCGCTGGCGCGGCTCCCCGCCGCGGCAGGCGGCCGCGCTCGTGCTGCGCGACGTGCTGGACTCCTCCGCCGCCGAGGTCGCCGACCTGCTCGACACCACCCCGACCGTGGTGAAGGGCCTGCTGCAGCGGGCCCGCTCCGGGGTGGGGGAGCGCCCGCCGCGGCCACCCGCGGCCGCCGAGCAGGAGCTCGCCTCCCGCTTCGCCGCTGCGTACGTGGCGGGTGACGTCGACCTGGTCGCACTGCTCACCGACGACGCGTGGCGCGATGCCGCCCGCGCCGCACGGGCACGGCGGTCGTGAAGCGATCGCCGGGTTCCGGCGGATGTCCTTCGCCGCCCGCGACCGCGCGGTCGAGCTGGTGCCGGTCGGTGCGGCCGGCGGACCGGCCTTCGGGGGTACGGCGGCGGGCGGATGACCGCGCTGATCGTGCTGACCTGCACCCCGTCCGGCATCGCGGCGGTGACGCGGTTCCACCTGCCGCAGCTCGCCGCCCGGTTCGGCCTGCCGGATCAGCTGCGCGGCGCCAGCGCCGAGAGCGACTGCCACTCCTCCCACGACAACGTCCAGTCGTAGACGTCCCCGTCGGCCTTCGACAGCGGCACGCTCGAGTTGACGACCTCCACCGGGTCGCCGTAGAGGGCGGTGTCGTAGTACGCCTTGGCGTTCGCGGTGGACAGGTTGACGCAGCCGTGGGTGACGTTCTGCCGGCCGTGCGCGTAAGCGGAGGCGGGGTTGGCGTGGATGAACTCGCCGTTGTCGGAGATCCGCACCGCCCAGTGCATCTTGACGTTGTAGTAGCCGAACGTCGGGTTGGTCATGTAGACCGTCGGCGACTTGCTGGTCACGACGTGGATGCCGGAGCGGGTGACCCGCCGGGAGTCGCTCTCCAGCCCGTAGCTGGCCGGCACGTCCAGCACGACCTCCCCGTCGCGGATCACGACCATGCGGTGCGAGGTGACGTCGGCCTTCACGATCTGCGCGCGCCCGATCGTGAACGACCGCGTCAGGTCGCTCTCGCCGAACCCGGCGTCGCCCAGCGGGACGCCGTAGAGGGCGGCGTGCACGGTGACCTGGGTGTTCGGCGGCCAGTAGTCCTTCGGCCGCCAGTGCACCCGGGAGCCGCGCTTGGTGTCGGGCAGCCAGCCCCACGACCCCTCGACGGGGACGCTCGTCTTCACCGTGAGCCGCCGTTCGACGGCCGCCTTGGCCTCCTCGCTCAGCGTCGTGTCGAACCGCAGCTCGATCGGCGCGGCGATGCCGACGGTGGTGCCCTCGCCGATCCACGGCGCGGACGCGGTGACGAGCCGGTCCTGCGGATCGGCCGTGCGGAACGTCCCGGTCACCGCCACGCTGCCGCCCGGGCCCGCGGCAGTGCCGGAGAAGCGGTACTCGGTGGCGAACGCGGGCCGCTGCGTCGCGCTCCACGTGCGGCCGTCGGCGGAGAGCGCCCCGGGCAGCGGGGTGCCGTCAGCCGCGGTGACGGTGACGTCCTGCAGGGTCGCGTCGAACGCGGCCACGGTGATCGCGGTCGCCGGGGCGACGTCGGTGGATCCGTCGGCGGGGGAGACGACCACCCGCGGCGCCGCCGCGACGGCGGCCGCGGCCCGGCCGGGCCCGCCGAAGGGGAGGGTGGTCTGCGACGCCGACAGCAGCGCGGCCCCCGCGACCAGCACGGCACCGATCCACAACCAGCGGCGCGACCTGCGTTCTGCCACCCCGACCCCTCGTGCTCCCCGACAGCCCCAGAGTCCCCGACGGCCGCAGAAAGGGCCGGACTGGTATCAGAGCAACCCGGAGGCCCGCGGTCAACGATCTGCGCCACCTGCGACCTGGCGTGTCGCCGCCGGCGCGGGTCATCCGAAGTGATGACGCGAGGATGATCCCGATCGCCGACGTGCACGGGCCCACCCCGCGGCGAGCATCGAGGGCATGGTCGAGCTGATCCGCGACAACCCGATAGCCGCCGTCATCGTCCTGTGCGAGTTCGGCTTCTGGGCGCTGGTCGTCGCCGGGCTCGCCGCGCGCTACCTGCTGCGGCTGCGCCGGCTGAGCGCCGCGCTGCTGGTGGCCGTCCCGCTGGTCGACGTCGTGCTGGTGGTGGCCGTGCTGCTCGATCTGCACCGCGGATCCCCGGCTACCGCGATCCACGGTCTCGCCGCGGTCTACCTGGGGTTCAGCGTGGCGTTCGGGCCGGCGCTGGTGCGCTGGGCCGACCGGCACTTCGCGCACCGGTTCGCCGGCGGACCGAAGCCGCACAGGCCGGCGAAGGGCAGCCCCGAGCGGTACCGGGCCGTCTGGCAGGAGTGGTACCGCGTCGTCGCCGCGGCCGCGATCGCGTCGGTCACCCTGCTCGGCATGGTCGTCACCGTCGCCGGGCCCGAGCAGGAGGCCGCGCTGTGGTGGTGGATCGGCCGCGTGTGGATGGTCGTGGGTATCTGGTTCCTCGCGGGCCCGGCGTTCGAGCGGCGGCCGAGCGAGCCCGAGCGCACCACGGCGCCGACCCGGTGACGGCTGCTCCGCGATCGGCCTGTTCTGCGGCCGGCGTGTTCTACGGTCAGCACCGTGGGGCATCCGATCGGCAGGCGATCCGTCCTCGGGGCGGCGCTGCTCGCTCCGGCCGCGTGCGCCGCGCCGCCGCCCGCTGCGGACGTCCCGGACCTCGCCGCCGCCGCGGCGCTGGCCGGCTGCGAGGCTGCCCGCCGCGGCGTCCGGCTCGGGGTGCACGCCGTGGCCACCGCGGACGGGCGCGAGCTCGCCCACCGCGCGGACGAGAGGTTCGCGCACTGCTCGATCGTCAAGGTGCTCGCCGCCGGCGCGGTGCTCGACCGGTTCCCGATCGAGCAGCTCGACCGGCGGCTGCCGGTCGAGGCCGCCGATCTGGTGGCCCACTCACCGAGCGCGCGCGCACACGTCGGCACGGGGATGACCCTGCGGGAGGCCGCCGAGGCGGCCCTGCGCTACAGCGACAACACCGCCGGCAACCTGCTGCTGCGCGCGGTGGGCGGCCCGGAGGGGATCACCGCGTTCGTGCGGAGCCTGGGCGATCCGGTGACCCGGTCGGACCGCTGGGAGCCCGCGCTCAACACCGCGGTCCCCGGCGACGAACGCGACACGTCCACGCCGCGGGCGCTCTCCGCCGACGTGCGCGAGCTGGTGCTGGGCAGCCGTCTCGACGTCGCCGCGCGGGAGCTGCTGCGCGGCTGGATGCTCGCCAACACCACCGGCGACGCACGCATCCGGGCCGGCGCGCCGGCGGGCTGGCGGGTGGCCGACAAGACCGGCACGGGCGGCTACGGCACGGCGGGCGACGCCGCGGTCCTCTGGCCGCCGCAGGGGGCGCCGATCGTGCTCACCGTCCTCACCGCGGGGGACCACCCGGACGCGCAGCCGGACGAGGCGGTGTTCGCCGAGGTCACCCGCATCGTCACGACGGCGCTGGGTCCCGGGTCCGGCCGGGCAGGGTGACCGCCACGGCCGCGCTCGCCACCGTGCCCGCCGCACCGGCCAGCACGAACGTCAGGGGCGCACCGACGGCGTCGAGCAGCAGCCCGCCGCCGATGTAGGACACGGCCGCGGACACCCCGATCGCGCCGTACAGGTTGCCGAACACCCGGCCCAGCAGGCCGTCCGGCACGAGCCGCTGCACCAGCGTGTTCGACGCGACGTCCATCGCGGCGACGCCCAGGCCGCGCACCGTCTGCAGGGCGATCACGACCGCGACCGCCCACGCCAGCCCGGTGAGCAGGTTGCCGAGGCTGGACACCGCGAACCCGGCCACGAGCAGCACGGTCGTCGACGCCGCGCGGGCGCCGCGCACCAGCAGCGCGTAGCCGGCCAGCAGCCCGACGCCCACCCCGGCCAGCATCAGCGCGATCGCCGAGTCGCTCGCGTGCAGGTCATCGGTGCCCAGCACCACGAGCGCGACGTCGTCGACGCCGTTGGCGGCCACCACCGCGCAGAAGCCGAGTGCGATGATCCGCAGCGCGGGGCGGGACCAGATGTAGCCCAGCCCGGCGCGGGCATCGGCGAGCAGGCCGGTCGGAGCAGCCCCGGCACGGTCCGGCGGGAGCGCCGGCAGCCGCGAGATGAGCAGCGCGGACAGGCCGAACGAGGCAGCGTCGACCAGCAGCACGCCGGGCACTCCGAGGAACGGCAGCAGCGCGGCCGCCAGCAGCGGGCCGAGCGCCTCGGCCCCGTTGGTGCCGAACCCCAGCGCGGCGTTGGCGGTCTCCAGGTCGCGCGGGCCCACCAGGGCCGGCACCGCGGCCCGCGACGCGGGCTGGAACACCTGCCCCGCCACCGCCCGCACCCCGACGAGCACCAGCAGCAGCGGCAGTGGGGGCAGCGTCGCCGCGATCGCGAGCAGCGCGGCGCCCTGGACGAGCTCGCAGCCGATCATCACGCGGCGACGGTCGAACCGGTCGGCGAGCGCACCCGCGACCGGCGCGAACACCGCCGGGACGACGTCACCGACCAGCAGCAGCGCCGCCACGGCGATCGCCTGCCCGCTGGTCGCCGCCACGTGCAGCATCAACGCCACGAGGCTCAGCGCGTCGCCGGCGAACGAGACGATCCGTGCGGTCGTGAGCCGGCGCAGGCCGGCGTTGCCGCGCAGCAGCGCCCACGCGCCGGAGGCTGACCGATCAGGCACGGACGCTCAGTGTCCCCGGCCGCCGCGCCCGTGACGAGCGGATTACCCGACCGGTACCACCAGGGCGAGCAGCCGGCGGGCGCTCGCGTCCAGGCGGGCCCCGGCCTCGGGGGCCCCGGCCAGGTGCTGCAGCAGAGCTTGCTGGAACAGCCCGTCGAACATCGCGTACGCCTCGGGGGAGCCGGTGGCAGGCGCCGTCCCGACCAGGTCGGCGCAGCGGCGGACGACGCGCCAGATCATCTGCTCCAGCACGGCGTCGATCTCGAGGACGTCGCTGCGGAACGAGTCCTCGAACAGCGCCTGCGCGCGCAGGTCGTACCAGAGGCGGTGCATCGCGGCGTCCTCCACCATCGTCTCGGCGAGCCGCGCGCCGAAGTCGCGCGAGAGCTGCTCAGCCGTGGTGGATCCGGCGACGATGTCGTCGTAGCGGTGCACGCACTCGGTCTTGTACTGCCGCACGCAGTACGTGATCAGGTCGACCTTGTCCCGGAAGTAGTAGTGCAGCACGCCGTGCGAGAACGGCGAGTTCTGCGCGATCTCGCGCAGGCTCGTGCGGGCGTAACCCAGCTCCGACAGGGTCTGCAGGGCAGCGTCGGCCAGCTCGCGGCGGCGTTGCTCGAACTTGTCGACCTGGCGCTGCGCGACCCGGCCGGTCGGCGTGTCGGCAGCCGTCATGGGACCTCTCCGTCGGCAGCGCCCGGCGCGATTCCGGAGGCCAGCGTACTCGCTGCGGCGGGTGTCACCGGTCCTGCGGGACGTCGAACCAGCTCTGCGATCCGTACCGCTGCAGGGGGCCGCGATCGGGCCGCGGACGGTGCAGCGCCGGTGGTGATCCAGGCGGGGACGGTCCGGGTGGTGGCTGGTCGCGGTGTCGCCCGGTGGGCCGCTCGACGGGCTCGTAGGCGGTTTCGGCGTGCTCCTCCAGGTCCAGACCGGTGGCCTCGGCGGCTGCCGGCACCCGGAACCCGATCGTGAACCGGATCAGGTAGCCCAGCAGCAGCGTGACGACGAACGAGTAGCCGAACACCGCGCCGGCGGCCACGGCCTGGCGCAGCAGCTGGGTCGCGTCGCCGCCGTGGACGACGCCGTCGACGTCGAGCGCGTCCGGGTTGACCGACCGGCGGGCGAACACCCCGACCAGCAGTGTGCCCACCAGCCCGCCGACCAGGTGGATCGCCACCACGTCGAGGGAGTCGTCGAGCCGGATCCGCCACTTGGCCGCGCACGCCAGCGGGCAGACGATCCCGGCGACCAGGCCGATCGCCAGCGCGCCCCAGGTGTCCACGTACCCGCAGGCCGGGGTGATCGCGACCAGCCGGGCGACCGCGCCGGACGCGGCTCCGAGGCTCGTCGGCCGTCCGGTGCGCAGCTGCTCCACGATCAGCCAACCGAGCACCGCGGTGCAGGTCGCGAACGTGGTGTTGGCGAACGCGATCGCCGCCAGCGGCCCGGCCGAGAGCGCCGAGCCGGCGTTGAAGCCGTACCAGCCGAACCACAGCAGGCCTGCGCCGAGCATCGTGAACGGCAGGTGGTGCGGCCGGGCTACGGTGGTGGGCCAGCCGCGGCGGCGGCCCAGCACGATCGCCAGCGCGAGCGCCGCCGCCCCGGCGTTGATGTGCACGACGGTGCCGCCGGCGAAGTCGACGGCGTGCACCTGGTTGTTGATCCAGCCGCCGCGCGAGGCCGGCCCGACCAGCCCGTCGGCGGCGAACACCCAGTGGCCGACCGGGGCGTAGACGAGCACCGACCACAGGGCCACGAACACCGTCCACGCCCAGAAGCGGGTGCGCTCCACCACCGCGCCGGCCACCACCGCCGCGGTGAGCGCGGCGAACATCAGCTGGAACATCGCGAACGCCGGCACCGGCAGCGCGTGCGGGCCCGGCCACGGCGTGGTCGCGTCGCCCGAGCCGACCAGCCCCGCCGGGTCGATCGAACCCGGGCGCCCGATCAGCCCGAGCACGCCGAGGCCCGCGTCGTCGCCGAAGGTGAGGTCGAACCCCACCACGGCCCACACCACGCCCACCACCGGCAGGCAGACAACGGTCATCATCAGCGTGTTGAGCACGCTGCGGGCGCGGACCATGCCGCCGTAGAAGAAGGCGACGCCCGGCGTCATCAGCATCACCAGCGCCGCCGCGACCAGGACCCACGCGGTGTCGCCGGTGGCGGCGGTCATGCGGGGGCGACCCGCCCGAGGCGTCCGGCACCCCGAGCGCCGAGCCCGGGGAGCACGGCCGGGGCTGGTGGCGGGTCGGGCGGGCGGATCCGGCCGCCGTGCGGGCGGACGGAGGGGAACGGCCAGCCTCGGCGCGCGGGCGCCTCCCGGGTCGCGTGCCGGCCGGGCACGACGAAGCGGGCGCCCGCCGGCCGGTCGGGGGAGCGGACGATCAGCGCGGCCGAGTCGGGGGCGGCCGGGGCGGGCGAGTCGGGGGAACGGGGGGACGGGACGGCGGCGAAGGCTCCGATGCCTGACACTGCGTCACCGGGAACGGTTTCGTTCGCAGCCTTGAGCACGGCTGCTGCGCCGGCGAAGCGGGCCCCTGCGGGCAGCCCCACGGCCGGGCGCCTGCGCGCTCGCACCTTCGGTCTCACCTCCCCAGACCGGACGGGAGCCGGGCGGTCGGCCCGGCGATCCGAGCCTAGGCCGAGGGGCATGGACCGCCAGTGACACGAGGGAGAGTTAACGCAGCGGTTACTCCCGCCGCGCCACAGATCTGTTACGGAGGGTGAAGATGGACGAATCTCCTCGCCTGGAAGGGTGATCGCGCGTCACCGGCTGCCACCCGATCGGCCGTTCAGGAGCGGACGAGCCGCGCGATCGCCTCGGAGGCCTCCTTCACCTTCTGCTCGGCCTCCTCACCACCCGCCTGGGCCGCGTGCACCACGCAGGTCGCCAGGTGCTCGTTGAGCAGCTCGAGCGAGAACGCCTGCAGCGCCTTCGTGGCCGCTGCGACCTGCGTCAGGATGTCGATGCAGTACTTGTCCTCCTCGACCATCCGCTGCAGACCGCGCACCTGGCCCTCGATGCGGCGCAACCGCTTGAGGTAGGCGTCCTTCTCCTGGCTGTAGCTGGGCACGTCTCAACGGTACGTACTCAGACCAGGAACCGGTACGCGGTGGAGCCAGGTGCCACCAGTTGGATGCGCAGCGGGCTGGCCTTCATCCGTTCCCACAACGGCTCGTAGCCGTCCCGGCTGGCCAGCTCGATCCCCACGAGCGCCGGGCCGGTCTCGCGGTTGTCCCGCTTCTGGTACTCGAACAGCACGATGTCGTCGTCCGGACCGAGCACGTCGTCGAGGAACCGGCGCAGCGCCCCGGGCTCCTGCGGGAACTCCACCAGGAAGTAGTGCTTGAGCCCGCGGTGCACCAGCGACCGCTCCACCACCTCGGCGTAGCGGCTGACGTCGTTGTTCCCACCCGACAGCAGGCACACCACCGACGAGCCGGGCGCGATGCCGATCTCCTCCAGCGCGGCGGACGCCAGCGCCCCGGCGGGCTCGGCGATCACGCCGTCGACCTGGTAGAGATCGAGCATCTCCGTGCACACCCGGCCCTCGGCGATCGCGATCAGCTCCGCGCCGCAGTCGCGCACCACGGGGAAGGTCAGGTCGCCGACGCGGCGCACCGCGGCGCCGTCGACGAACGAGTCGATCTCGTCGAGCGTCACCGGACCACCGTCCGCCAGCGCCGCCGCCATGCTCGCCGCCCCGGCCGGCTCCACGCCCACGATGCGGGTGCTCGGGTGCCGCGCGGCGAACCACCCGCCCAGCCCGGCCAGCAGGCCCCCGCCACCGACCGGCACCACCAGCACGTCCGGTGGGCCACCGAGCTGCGCGACGATCTCCGGGCCGATCGTGCCCTGCCCGGCGATCGTGCGCGGATCGTCGAACGCCGGGACCAGGGTCGCGCCGGCCCGTTCGGCGTACTCGGCCGCGGCCGCAGCGGCCTCGTCGTAGGTGTCGCCGTCGACCACCAGCTCCACGGCGTCGCCGCCGAGGGAGCGGATCCGGTCCCGCTTCTGCCGCGGCGTCGTGCTCGGCACGTGCACCCGCCCGGCGATGCCCAGCCGCCGGCAGGCGTGCGCCACACCCTGGCCGTGGTTGCCGGCGCTCGCGCACACCGCGCCCGCCGCGCGCTGCTCCTCGGTCAGCCCGGACAGCAGGTGGTAGGCGCCGCGCAGCTTGTACGAGCGGCCGACCTGCAGGTCCTCCCGCTTCAACCAGACGTCGGCACCGACGGCGGAGGACAGGCGCTCGTTGTGCTGCAGCGGCGTGCGCACGGCCACCCGGTCCAGACGGGCGATCGCGGCGTCCACCGCGTCTGCGACGGATGCGACCGTGGCAGGAATGGACATGCCCCGATCATCCTCGCCCCGTCCGGACGGGTGAGCGGGTGGGGTCAGGGACAGGGGCGTCAGGACCGGGGTTCAGTAGTGGTGGGCGGACGTGCACCCCAGCTCCGCCGCCGTGGGCGGGTCCGCACCGCGCCGCGAGCAGGTGATCGCTGCGGCCCGCGCCGCCAGGTCCAGGAGCTGGTCCAGCGCGTCGGCGTCGAGCGCGCGCAGCTGGAC
This sequence comes from Pseudonocardia thermophila, assembly GCF_900142365.1. GTDB lineage: Bacteria > Actinomycetota > Actinomycetes > Mycobacteriales > Pseudonocardiaceae > Pseudonocardia > Pseudonocardia thermophila. Next base: position 153,770 of record NZ_FRAP01000002.1, read on the forward strand.
CCGCTTCGCCGCGCCGAGCAGCTCCCGGCCGTGCAGCCCGGCGAGCAGGGCCGCGGAGAACGTGTCGCCCGCGCCGACGGTGTCGACCACCTGCACCGGGACGCCCGGACGCCGGGTGCGCAACCCGTTCGCGCTGCCGGCCACGACGCCGTCGCCGCCGAGGGTGACCGCGACGATCGCCGGGCCGCGCGCGAGCCAGTCGTCGAGCACCTCGTCGGGCGTGGCGCCGGGCATCAACCACTCGAGGTCCTCGGCGCTCACCTTCACCACGTCCGCGAACGCCAGCACCTCGTGCACCCCGGCGAGCACATCGGCCGGGTCGCCCATGAGCAGCGGGCGGCAGTTGGGGTCGTAGCTGATCGTCGCGGTGGCCGCCGCGTCGGCCAGGAGGCGGCGCAGCACCGCGGCGCCCGGCGGCGTGGTGAGCGCGAGCGAGCCGGAGTGCACCGCCACCACCGCGTCGTCGACGGCTCCGGTCAGCTCCTCGGGGGTCCACTGCCAGTCGGCGGTGCCGTCGATGCGGAAGTCGTAACTGGGCCCGCCGTCCGGGCCGACCGTCACGAGCGCGAGCGACGTCTGCTCCCGGGCGGTGACGACGTGATCGAGCTGCACACCGTTGCGGTCGAGGTGCTCGCGGATCCGGCTGCCCATGGGGTCCTCGGCGATCCGGGCGAGCAGCCGGGCCGGCACCCCGAGCCGGGCCAGCCCGAGCGCCACGTTGGCGGGGCTGCCGCCGGGGCGGGCCTCGAAGTAGTCCCCGACCGGGGCCGGGACGAGATCGACCAGCGCCTCGCCCGCGACCGCGACGATCCCGCTCACCGCGTGACCACGGCGTCGAGCTTCTCCAGGACGCCGTCGTGGATGCGGGCCAGGCCGCTCGGTGCGAACAGCCGCTCGAAGAACCCGCCGATGCCGCCGGCGCCGTTCCAGCGGGTGTCGACGGTGACGGTGCTGCGGTCCGGACCCTCGGGGCGGACCGTCCAGACGGTGACCATGCTGGAGTTGGCGTCCGCTTCGACGAGCCGGCGCGGTGCAGGCTCGGTGACGTCGACGACCTGGTCGCGCACTCGCGACCGGGTGGCCTGCAGCTTCCACGCCGCGCGCGTGCCGGTGCCCTGCCCGCCGGCCTCGACGCGGTAGTCGCGGTAGCTGTCGGTGAGGATCTTCGGGCGGGTCGTGGCGTAGTCCGCGAGCGCGGCGTACACCGTGTCCGCCGGAGCTGCGATGGTCCGCGAGGCCTGCGCCGTCACCTGTGCCATGCGGCCATCCTGCCGCACCGCGCAAGATCCACCGGTCCGCTGCGACCCGCCGGGCTATCCTCGATCGATCGGGAACGAGGCGATCGGAGGACGTGTGCCGGAGCCCGTGCGCGGCGGCGGGGTGCAGTCGCTCGACCGCGCGTTCGCGCTGCTCGAGCACCTCGCCGACGCCCCCGGCCCCGACGGCGTGGCGCTCTCCGAGCTCGCCGCTCGCTCCGGGCTGCCGCTGCCCACGATCCACCGGCTGGTCCGCACCCTCGTCGCGTCCGGGCACGTGCGCCAGCTCCCGTCCCGCCGCTACGCGCTCGGCCCGCGACTCATCCGGCTGGGCGAGGCGGCGTCGCGGATGCTGGGGGAGTGGGCGCGCCCGCAGCTCACCGCGCTGGTCGAGGCGACGGGGGAGTCGGCGAACCTCGCGATGCTCGACGGTGACGCGGTCGTCTACGTGGCGCAGGTGCCGTCGCGGCACGCCATGCGGATGTTCACCGAGGTCGGCCGCCGGGTGCCCGCCCACTGCACCGGGGTGGGCAAGGCGTTGCTCGCGACCCTGCCACCGGCCGAGGCGCGGGCGCTCATCACCCGCACCGGGCTGCCCGCCGCCACCCCGCACACGATCACCGATCCCGACGCGCTGATGCGCGAGCTGGACCGGATCCGCGCCCGCGGCTACGCCGTCGACGACGCCGAGCAGGAGCTGGGGGTGCGCTGCGTCGCCGTCGCCATCCCGGGTGCGCCGTCGGCCACCGCGATCTCGGTGTCGGGACCGGCGGCGCGGGTGACGTGGGAGGCGGTGGAGAACTTCGCCCCGCGGCTGCGGGCGGCGGCGGAGGCGCTGGCCGGGCAGCTGAGCGCCGCGCAGTCGGGGTGAGCTCGTGCAGTCGGGGCGGTCTACAGCCCGACCAGCCCGAGGGCGTACTCCTCGTACCACTGCCCCGCGGGCGGCGCGCCGCCGCAGTCGCCGTCCGACTCGCCCGGCCGCTTGATCCACAGCAGGGCGTCCACCAGCGGGATGCCCGGGTCGAGCGTCGGCGGTTCGCCGATCCGCCTGCCCGGTGGGTTGCACCAGCCGTCGGGCTCGTCGGGGGCGCCGTTGCGGCTGGTGTCGATCACGAAGTGCGTGCCGCCGAGCAAGGCGGAGATCGCCGTCCCGTACTCGACGTTCGCCTCCGTGCTGGCGAAGTAGGAGACGTTCAGGCTGAAGCCCGCGGCCCGGTCCACCCCGGAGCTGCGCAGCGCGTCAGCGGTGGCCTCGACGTCGCCGGTGAAGCTGGGGTGCCCGGCGTCGATGTAGACGGCGGCGCCGGCGTCGGCGAGCTTCGCGGTGGCGTCGGCGAGCAGCGCGAAGCGCTCGTCCGCGTCGCGGTCACAGCTGCCCTGCAGGGCGTGCGGGATGGCGTCGGGCTCCAGCACCACGATCGCGCCGCTGCCGCGCAGCGCCTCCGCGAACGCGCTCGCCCAGGCCCGGTAGGCGGCCCCGTCGGAGACCCCGCCGCCGGAGTAGCCCGCCCCGCAGTCGCGACCGGGTATCGAGTAGCCCACCAGCAGCGGCCGCGCCCCGGCCGCGCGGGCCCGCTCCAGGTACGGGACGACCGCGTCCGCGACGTCGTCGGCGCTCCCGCCGACCCACAGCGGCTGCGGCTGCCCGGCGATCCGCTCCAGCGCGGCGGCCTCGGCTTCCCGGCCCTGCGCACGGTGCTCGCGCACCTGGTCGGGTGCCGCTCCCTCCGGGTCGACGTAGAGGTGGTCCGGGCAGACGAGCCCGGTCGCGCACGGCACTGCGGCCGGGGCGGGCGCGGCGGCGAGCGCGGTGGCGGCGAGCAGTGCGACCAGCTGGGGGAGCACGATCGCAGGTTCGCAGACCCGGGCGCGGTCCGTGATCATGACCACCCGGTCGGGTGGTGATGATCACTCGGTCCGGTGCGGCTGCCGCCCGGTCGGCAGCACTGCGTGGTCCGGCAGGAGGATGGTCGGCGTGACCTCGATCCCCGCCGTCCGCGTCCGCGGCCGGCACACCGACGTGCTCGGTGCGGTGCTGCGCACCGCCGGCTGGACCGTCGTGCCCGACGGCCCCGCCGATGCCGAGGTCACCGGCCACGCAGACGGCATCCGGGCCCAGTGCGCCGGCACCACGTCCTGGCTCGCCGATCAGGCCCAACTGGGGCGCTGGGCGCGCACGGCCGCCGTCGGCCCGCCCCTGCGGGCCGGGAACGCGCAGGTCGGGGCGGTTCTCGAGGCCGCCGCGGGCATCGGCCCGTTCTTCGCCGTGCAGGCGGGACCACCGGACGGGGACGGCTGGACCGCCCTCGACGCACCCGGCCTGGCGACGCTGACCGACACGGTCGGGGAACGGATCGGCGCAGCCGAGCGCCGGGTCGCCGCGTCGATCATGTTCCAGGGACTGGCGTCCCGGCTGCTCTCGCCGGTGCTCGCCGGGCTCGCCCACGGCGTCGTCCTCGACCTCGATCCCGCTGCCGTGTTCGTGCGCAGCCGGCCCGGTGAAGCGATGGCCCTGACGTGCGAGTGCCCGGGTGGCTGGCTCGCGCCCGAGCTGGACGTGCGGTTGGTCGCCGAGGTGCTGCTGGAGCAGCAGCTGCGGCCGCTCCTCGAGACGGTGGCCGCGGACGCGCGCGTCGCTCCCGGCCTGCTGTGGGGCAACGTGGCGTCGGCGCTGGTCGGCGCCCTGCGGGTGCTCGGCCGGGACCCGGTGGCCGCCCGTGCGGTGTCCGGGCTGCTCGCCCACGGACCGCTGGTGGGCACCTGGGAGGTGGGTCCGGCCGGGTTCCGCCGCCGCTCCTGCTGCCTGTACTACCGCGTCCCCGGTGGGGGTTACTGCGGCGACTGCGCGCTGCTGCCCAGGGGCTCCGCGTCGAGACCGAACCTGTGGTGATCAACAAGGCTCTTCGATCACCACGAGTTCGTTCTCGACGCCCTCCCCGGTCAGCGGGGGAGGGCGAACCCGTCCGGGGGCGGGGGCGGGACCTGCGGCGGCCGAGGCGGGGATGCGGTCGGGACCGGCGGGGGCGGGGCCACGGCGTGCTGTTCCCCGGCCAGCCGCACCGACTCCCGGCGACTCCGTTCGGCGAGCACGGCCGCGAGGAACGCCTCCGGCGGGGTGCCGGGCGGAGGTGGCGGGCTGACCAGCCCCGCCACCTCCGTCGCGAACGACAGCGCCATCGCCGACCGCGCCTGCGGATCCATCTCCGGCGCCCGCACGAGGAACTGGCGCACCGACAGGGCCAGCGAGTCCGGCAGCTGGGAGAGCGCGAGCGAGCTCGCCCAGTCGGCCAGCATCGGCGGCATCCCGATCGCGGCCCCGGCCGGGGTGCGGACCCGGTCACGCACCACGACCGTGCCGGCGAGCAGATCGCCGATGCGCTTGCCGCGCGGCGAGATCAGCGACGAGAACAGCGCGACCGCGCCCGTGAACCCGCTGACCAGGCCGAAGTCGACGACCAGCCCGGCCAGGCCGCGGGCCAGCGCGTGCCGGAACCGGATCGGCCCGCCGTCGTCACGCACCACCCGCAGCCCGACGATCAGTTTGCCGAGGCTGCGGCCGCGCGTGAGCGTCTCCACGGTGACCGGCACCCCGACGAGGATCAGCACGGCCGTCCCGATCGCCATGGCCGCGGCGAACGCCGGGTCGGAGTCGAACAGGCCGGTGAACGCGTACCCGATCAGCACCAGCACCGTGGCGGTGATCAGCAGGATCGCGTCGATCGCGAACGCCAACGAGCGGGAGGCCAGCTGCGCCACCGGCAGGTCCACCACCACGGCCTCGCCGGTGATCACGTCGCGCACCCGGCCATTGTGCCGCGGATAGGCTGGCGTCGTGGACGTCGACGCCTACACGGCCCGGCACGGCCCCGAGTGGCAGCGGCTGCAGCGGCTCGTCGCCCGATCGTCGCGGTTGTCCGGCCCGGAGGCCGACGAGCTGGTGATGCTCTACCAGCGCACGGCCACGCACTTGTCGACGATCCGCTCCGCGTCCCCCGACCCGGCGCTGGTGCAGCGGCTGTCGCAGCTGGTCGCGAACGCCCGTGCAGCGATCGCGGGCGTGCACACCCCGGCGTGGAGGGTGGCGCTGCGGTTCCTCGTGGCCGGGTTCCCGGCCGCGCTGTACGCCGGCCGTCGCTGGTGGCTGACCACGATGGCGGCGAGCCTCCTGCTGTGCTGGGTGATCGGCACGTGGGTCGCCACGAACCCGGACGTGCAGGCCGCCGTCGCCACGCCGGAGGAGATCCGCAGGCTCGTCGAGGCCGACTTCGAGCAGTACTACTCGGCCGCGCCCGCGGGGTCGTTCGCCGCGCAGGTGTGGACGAACAACGCGTGGATCGCCGCGGTGTGCCTGGTGTCCGGGATCCTGCTCGTCCCGGTGATCGAGGTGTTGTGGCAGAACGTGCTCAACATCGGCGTCGCGGGCGGCATCATGGCCGGTGCCGGCCGGCTCGACCTGTTCTTCGGCCTGATCACCCCGCACGGGCTGCTCGAGCTGACGGCGGTGTTCGTCGCCGCCGGTGCCGGGCTGCGGCTCGGCTGGACCCTCGTCGATCCCGGCCCGCTGCCGCGCACCACCGCGTTGGGCCGGGCCGGTCGCGCCACGGTCGGGATGGCGATCGGGGTGGCGCTGCTGCTCGCGGTCTCCGGCGTGATCGAGGCGTTCGTGACCCCTTCCGGCTTGCCGACGTGGGCGCGTGTCGGCATCGGGGTGGCCGCCGAGCTGGCGTTCGTGGCGTACGTGTGGGTGCTGGGCAGGCGCGCGGCTCTGGCCGGGATCACCGGCGACGTGGAGGAGGGGGCAGCCGGCGACGTGCTGCCCACGGCGGGATAGCGGAGGAAGCGGCGGGTGAAGGACGTCGTCGACGTCGCACTGGTGCAGTTCGCGCCGACCACGCTGGACCCGATCGCCAACCGCGAGGCGATGATCGCAGCGGTGCGCCGGATCGCCCGCGAACACCCGGCCGATCTGGTGGTCTTCCCGGAGCTCGCGACCACCGGCTACCCGCCCCCGGACCACGACGCGTGGTACGGACGGCTGCTGGCCCGAGCCGCGGAACCCGTGCCCGGCCCGACGACCGAGGCGTTGTGCACGGTCGCCGCCCAGACCGGTGCGCACGTGGCGACCGGCATCGCCGAGTTGCGGCCCGGCGGGGACCTGGCCAACGCACTGGTCCTGGTGACCCCGGCCGGGCGGATCGTCGTGCACCGCAAGGTGCACCTGTTCGGGACCGAGGCCCACTACTTCGTGCCCGGCGACCGGCTCAGCGTCGCCGACACCGATCTCGGCCGGATCGGGCTCTCGGTCTGCTACGACTCGAAGTTCCCGGAGGCGGCCCGCTCCCAGGCGCTCGCCGGCGCGGAGATCCTGGTCTGCGTCTTCGCCTACGCCGACGATCCCGCCGCCCCGCTCGATCTCCTCACCCACCGCGCCGTCGTCCGGGCCTGGGAGAACCAGGTCCACTTCGTGGCCGTGAACCGGCTCGGCGAGGAGTACGGCGTCCGGTACGTCGGTCGCAGCGTCGCCGCCGACCCGAGCGGGCGGATCCTGACCCGCGGCCACGGGGCGGAGGACCCGGTCGTGCGGGCGAGGCTGACCCGCCGGGCCCTCACGGAGGTGCGGCGCGGCCCGGCCGACCGGCGCCCGGACGTGTACGGCGACCCCGCGCCCGCGGTGGTGGTGCAAGCCCGTACCCCGCCGCACCCTGGCCGGGAGAGCGCATGATCACCGAGTTCGCCGGAGCTCCACGAACGGCACTCCCGTGAGGAACGGTGCTGACGAGAGTGCCGTTCGTAGAGGTTCATCGCGGGTCAGAGCTTCCCCGCTGCCTTGAGCGCCAGGTACGCGTCCGCCACCGCCGGCGCCAGCCGCTCCGGTGGCTCGTCCACCACTGTCACCCCGCGCCGCGTGAGCTGCGCCGCTGCCGTTCGCCGCTCGGCCCGCGCGCGTTCGGCCGCGGCTGCCGCGTAGACGGCGGCGGCGTCGGACCGGTCCGCGGCGAGCTCGTCGACCCGCGGATCGGCGACGGCCGCGACGATCACTGTGTGCCGGGTGAGCAGCGCGGGCAGGCCCGGCAGCAGCCCCTCGGTGACGATGGCCGGGTCGAGTCCGGTGAACAGCACGACGAGCGAGCGGCGGGTCGCCCGGGCCAGCACGGCCGCCACCATGCCGCGCACGTCGGTCTCCACCAGCTCGGGCTCCAGCGGCGCCATCGCGTGCACCAGCGACGGCAGCAGGTTCCCCCGGCCCGCGCCGCCGGCCTGGGCGCGCACGGTGCGGTCGTAGGCGAGCAGCCCCACGGTGTCCCCGGCCCGCGCGGCCAACGCGCCCAGCAGCAGCGCCGCGTCCATCGCCGTGTCCAGTCGCGGAGCGTCGCCGACCCGGCCCGCCGACGTCCGTCCCGTGTCGAGCACGATCAGCACCTGCCGGTCGCGTTCCGGCCGCCACGTCCGCACGACCACGTCGGCGGCCCGGGCGGTCGCGCGCCAGTCGATGGAGCGCACGTCGTCGCCGATGACGTACTCGCGCAGCGAGTCGAACTCGGTGCCCTGGCCGCGCACCATCACCGCGGTCCGCCCGTCGAGCTCCCGCAGCCGCGCCAGCCGGGAGGGCAGATGCCGGCGGGAGGTGAACGGCGGCAGCGCCCGCACCGTCCACGGCACGTCGTGGCTGCCCTGGCGGGCGGCGAGCCCGAGCGGGCCGAACGACCGGACGGTGACCCGGTCGGCCCGCCGGTCCCCGCGCCGCGTCGGCGTCAGCGTGGTGGTGAGGCGGCGCCGCTCCCCGGGGGGCACGGTGATCCGCTGGCGCGACGGCGCAGCACCGGCGCTGGGCGGCCAGGCGTCCCGCACCAGCGCACGCAGGGCTCGCCGGCCGGGGTTGGCCACGACCAGCTCGACGGTCGCGGACCCGCCGAGCCGCACCGCCGCGTCACCGGAGCGGCGCAGTCGCAGCGCGGACACCGGCGCGGCCAGCACCACGTCGGCGACCACTCCCACCAGCAGCACGGCCAGCACCGCGAGGAACGTCGCCGGTCCGGGCAGCAACCCGCACACCACCGCGCCGACGCCCGCGGCGAGCACCAGCCGCCCGGTCAGCGCCACCGCAGCACCCCGGTCACCGGGGGACCGGCACCGTCGCCAGCACGCCGTCGATCACCGCGTCCTGCGTCACGCCGTCCAGCTCCGCCTCGGGGCGCAGCCGCAGCCGGTGCCGCAGCGTCGGCCGGGCGAGCGCCTGCACGTCGTCGGGGGTGACGTAGTCGCGGCCCGACAGCCATGCCCACGCCCGGGCGGCCGCGAGCAGCGCCGTCTCGCCCCGCGGCGACGCCCCGAGCATCACCGACGGCGCCGTCCTGGTGGCCCGGCAGACGTCGACGATGTAACCGATCACCTCGGGCGCGAGCGTCACCGCGGCGACGGCGCGGCGGGCCGCCTCGATGTCGGCCGGGCCGGCGACCGCCGTGACCCCGGCCGCGGTCAGGTCGGCCGGGTCGAACCCGGCGGCGTGTCGGGACAGGATCGCGATCTCGTCGGCCCGTTCCGGCAGCGGCATCGTCAGCTTCAGCTGGAACCGGTCCAGCTGCGCCTCCGGCAGCGGGTAGGTGCCCTCGTACTCGATCGGGTTCTGCGTCGCGACGACGACGAACGGTTCGGGCAGCTTCCGCGGCTCGCCCTCGACCGAGACCTGCCGCTCCTCCATGGCCTCCAGCAGCGACGCCTGGGTCTTCGGCGGCGTACGGTTGATCTCGTCGGCGAGCAGCAGGTTGGTGAACACCGGGCCTTCCCGGAAGGAGAACTCGGCGGTGCGCGCGTCGTAGACGAGCGAGCCGGTGACGTCGCCCGGCATCAGATCGGGGGTGAACTGCACCCGCTTCGCGTCGAGCGCGAGGGTGGCGGCGAGCGCGCGCACGAGCAGCGTCTTCGCGACTCCCGGCACGCCCTCCAGCAGCACGTGCCGGCGGCACAGCAGCGCCACCACCAGGCCGGTGACCGCCGCGTCCTGCCCGACGACGGCCTTCGCGACCTCACGCCGCACCGCGTGCAGGGCTGCCCGCGCGGTCTCCGCGTCGGGGAGTGTCATGCGCGGCGCACCTCCGCTTCGCAGGCGTCCAGCGCCCGGGCCAGCTCGATCATCGCGGAGTCGTCCACAGGGGGTGGACCGTACAGCAGGGCGTCGACGGCCGCGGGTGCCCGGCCGGTCCGTGCGGCCACGGCTGCGACCATCCCCGTCCGGTCACCGGTGCCGACGAGCGTCGCCAGCCGGTTCCGCGCGGCGTCCCGCAGGACCTCCGCCGCGTGCCCGCGCGCCCGCGCCCGCCGGTACAGCCGCGCCCGGCCCTCCACGGCCTCCGCGGCGCGCACCGCGACGGGCAGCGGCTCGACGACGACCCGGCCGAGCCGCCGCGCCCGCCACAGCACCGCGAGCAGCGCGGTGACCCACCCCATGTACGTCGCCCACACCCAGCCCTCCGGCAGCAGCTCGGTGAGGCTGCGCTGCTCGTCGACGGGCACCCCCTCGGGCACCGCGCGGAACCACACCAGCCGCGGGTGCGCGCCGAGCAGGTTCATCGCCAGCGCTGCGTTGCCCTCGTCGGCGAGATCGGCGTTGGTGAACGCGTCGTCGCCGCCGAGCACGACGACGGTCCGCCCGCCCGCTCGGACCTGCACGAGCGCCGCCGCGCCGTGCTCGTCGGGGTAGCAGGTGATCGCGTCGCGCGGGGCGCGGTAGGTGACCGCGCCGGTGACGGCCGGGCCCGCGGCCACCGCCGCCGGCAGCAGGCAGGCCGCCGGCATCGGGATCTCGCTCCCGGTGCGGCTGTCCACGGTCACCCCGGGGGCGAGGACCTCCAGCTGGCCGTCGCTCGGCGCCAGCAGCACCAGGTCCGCCTCGGTGGCCGCCAGCGCGTCGAGCTGGATCCGGGAGAGCCGCTCGGGGAACGGCACGAGCACGGTGGCGCCGCGGCCGACGTCGTGCAGATCGGCGGAGGTCCGCGCCTCCTCGACGGTGACGCCGCGTTCGCGCAGCAGGGTCGCCAGCGCCATGCTGCCCTGCTGCGCCGGGGACTGCGGATCAAGGACGCCGCGGTTGGTGCGCGGGCTCAGCGCCGCGACGACGACGGCCACGGCGAGCAGGAGCGCCGCGATCGCGAGCGGTCCCCGCGCGGCTCGCCACAGGGCCCGCGGATCCCGCCGCAGCGCCGTGGGCGGTTCGGTCGGCGCTGTCATGCCCGGATCGCGGGTCGCGCCCGCGCCACCGCCGCGTCGACGGCCCGCAGCTGCGCGTCCATCTCCTGCGTGGCGGGGCGCTCGCCGTACCAGACGTCGTCGAACACCGCGGCGGCCGCGCGCAGATCGGTCGCGCACTGCGGGAGCACCGCACCCGCCTCGCGGGCGGCCTCGTCAGCGGTCCGGCCGGGCCGGACGTCGAGCAGGTCGCGTTCCTCGAGGCCCCGCACGATCGCGCGCATCCGCGACCGCACGGCCTCGGCCCACTCGCCGCGCGCGGCGAACGCGTCGGCCTCCCGACGGTGCTCGGCCGCTGGTACCGGGCCGCCGCTGAACAGCTCCTGCGCGCCGTACGTGCTGCGCCCGACCGACCCGATCCGCAACCGGATGACCACGATCGCGGCCACCAGCACGGCGAGCAGCACCAGCAGCGACAGGTACCCGCCCGGTGTCGCGTCCGCCGCCACGGCGATCAGGTCGGCGATCCGCTCCACGATCCAGTCGAAGATCGTCGCGATCAGGCCGCGGTCGTCGTGGTAGATCGGGCGGGCCAGCTCCCGGGCCGCCGCATCGGCCGCCTCGTCGCGGCCGATGTCGATCGGAGGCAGGGTCATGATCACCCGCCGACGGCGCGTTGCAGGGTGATGTCCAGACCCTCCCGGCGCATCCGCTGGTCGAAGTAGATCAGCCCGGTGACGCCGGCCTGGAACGGTGTGGTGATCGCACCCGCGATCACCCCGCCGAGCGCGGTCAGGACCAGCCCGAGCGGGGAGAGCTGCCCGGACAGCGGATCGTCGCTGACCGCGAGCGCGGCACCCGAGAACGGCAGCGCGAGGATCTCCCCGATGATCGCGATGAGGACGGTCGTGAGCAGCAGGGTGCCGAAGACCCGCCACCACTGCGGCGCGACCAGTCGGCGCGACCGACCGAACGACGCGATCGCGCCCGCGTGCTCGAGCACGTACGCCGGGCCGATCAGCGCCCACGACACACCCAGGTAGATCGCGCCGGCGATCCCGGCGAGCGTGCCGAGCAGCAGCAGGCCGAGGATCGAACCGGGCCCGGCGTCGAGCGCGATCGCGGCGAAGGCCGGGACCAGCCCGAGGAACAGCACCGCCGAGACGCCGAGGGTGGCGAGGATCGAGATCCCGAGCAGGCCCGGTATGCGGCCCTTGACCGCGCGCCACGCCTCCGCGATCTCCATGCGCCGCCCCAGCACCGCCTGCGACAGCACGACGATCAGCAGACCGGTCAGCATCGACGTGACGAGGAACCCCAGCAGGCTGGACGCCAGCAGCGGCCCGATCAGCCCGGAGACGTCCTCGAGGTAGCGGTCCACGTCGCGGGCGGCGTCCTCGGGGTTCGGCAGGGTCGCGACCCCGAACACCAGCGACGCAGCCAGCTGCGGCAGCTGCGCGATCGCCGCGACCACGGCGGAGAGCCCGATCGTCGCCTTCGGGTTGCTGCGGATGAAGCTGATCGCGCCGTCGAGGACCTCGCCCAGCCCCAGCGGACGCAGCGGGATCACCCCCGGCCGGATCGTGCCGCGCCAGCCGGGCCGCTGCCCCGGCGGCGGACCCCACTGGCCACCCTGCGGGGCGTACTGGGGTGGGTAGGGCTGGTTCTGCGGCGGAGCGGGGGTCTGCTGCTCGGGCGCGGTCTGCGGCTCGTCCCGACGCTGCTCCGGCGACCTGTCGTCGGGCCGGGCCCACTCCGATGGCTCGTTCATCACACCCCTGTCGTGCCGTCCGGTGCCCCATCGTGCCAGGTGGCGGTGGGCCGCCTGCCGCTGATCACCGCCGGGTCACCACGGCGACGGCCAGCGCCGTCGTCACCGGTACCGACGCGACGATCCCGATGCTGCCCACCAGTGTCCGCACCACCTCCACGGCTATCACGTCGACGGTCAGCGTGTCCGCCAGCCCGCGCTCGGCCACCGAGAACAGCAGCAGCAACGGCAGCGCCGCGCCCGCGTAGGCCAGCACCAGCGTGTTCACGGAGGACGCCACGTGGTCGCGGCCGATCCGCATCGCCGCGGCGAACAACCGCCGCGGCCGCATCCCGGGATCGGCGGCGTGCAGTTCCCACACCGCCGAGGTCTGGGTCACCGTCACGTCGTCGAGCGCGCCGAGCGCCCCGATCACCAGCCCGGCCAGCACCAGCCCGCGGCCGTCGACCGCCGTGCCGAGCGCCCGCGACAGCCCCGCCACGTCCTCCGAGGCCCCGACGATGTGCGCGGCCTCGACGAACACCGCGCCCAGCGCCCCGATGAGCACCAGCGACGCGAGCGTGCCCAGCACCGCCGTCGAGGTGCGCGCCGAGAACCCGTGGGTGAGGTACAGGACCCCGAACATGATCGCGCACGCCCCGGTGACCGCCACCGCCAGCGGATCCCGCCCGGCCAGGATCGCCGGCAGCACGAACGCCAGCAGCACGAACCCGGACAGGCCCAGCGCGACCAGCGCCGCCACCCCGCGCCACCGCCCCAGCGCCACCACGGCCGCCGCGAACAGCGCGGCCAGCACCGCCAGCGGAGTGCTGCGCTGGAAGTCCACGACGTCGTAGCCGATCGGGTCGTCCGCGTCCCCGGACTGCACGAGCACCACGTCGTCGCCGGCCTGGTAGCGGATCATCCCCTTCGACAGGACCGTCCGCACCTCCTGCCCGGCGACCGGCCCGCCGGTGAGCGCGATCGTGAGCTGCAGGCAGCCGGTCGGATCGGCGTCCGGATCAGCCTCGTCGCACGGCACCTCGGTCACCGTCGTCACGTGCCCGGGCACGCGCGGACCCGCCGACGCCGCGGCGTCCGTCCGCGCGACGCCCGACCACGGAGCGAGCAGCACGAGCGCTGCGGCCGTCGCCAGCGCGGCCGGGACGAGCAGGACCGCGATCGCGATCCGCACCCCGCGCCCGGCCGGGCCGGCGGGGCGGTGGCCGTGGCCGTGGGCCACGGCCGGGAACGTCGGCGGATCACCGGCTCGGCGGCGATGACGGGGGCGGTTCACGCCGTGATCGTCCCGCCCAATTGCTGATCATGGTGTCCGGGATGTGTAGCGTGTCCGAATGATCGTGCCAGCTCGCATCGACTACGCGCTGCGGCTGCTCGATCCGGCCCCCTCCGAGCAGGTCCTGGAGTTCGGCTGCGGGCGCGGCGTCGCCGCCGGGCTCGTCTGCGACCGGCTCACCACGGGCACGCTGCTCGCGCTCGACCGCTCGATCACGGCGATCGAGCACACCGTGCGGCGCAACGCCGCCCACGTCGAGTCCGGCCGGTTGCGCGCGCAGTGCGCGAAGCTCGACGAGCTGGGCTCGCTCGTCGCCCCGGCCAGCCTCGACGCAGCGTTCGGCGTGAACGTGAACCTGTTCTGGACGGGCACCGCCGAGCCGGAGCTCGCGGCGCTGGCAGAGGCGCTGCGCCCCGGCGGGCGGCTGCTCCTCTGCTACGGCGCCCCGCCGCCCGGCTCCACCCGCCGGGTCACCGGGGTGATCGCCGCGAGCCTCACCGCGCACGGTTTCACCGACGTCGTCGAGCACGACGCCCCGGCGGGCTCGGCGGTGTCCGCTCGGCGACGGCCCTAGATCTGCTCGAGCGTGTAGCGCACGGTCTGGGCGCGGATGCCGTTCTCGCTGAACACGAACGTGTCGATGCCGTCGGTGGCCCGGGTCTTCTCCGAGACCGCCTGCCACTCGATGAACAGGATGTCGCCCACGAAGTGCTGGGTCGGTACGGACCACTGCGCGTTCGGCAGGTCCTTGAGCAGCTTCTCGAAGCCCTCCCGCACGCCGGCCTTGCCGTGCTTGACCCCGTCCGGGGTGATGAAGACCGCGTCGTCGTCGTAGTCGGAGACGATGCCGTCGATGTCGCCTGCGATGAGCACTTCGGCGTGGTGCTTGAAGATCTCCTGGGGGGTGCGCGCCATGGTCTGAACGTAGGACGCGGATGTGAGCTGCGCCACCCCCCTTCGGTTAGGGAAGGGCTGGGTAGCCTCGCCGCGTGACACGGCTGTCGGTCGACGAGCGGCGGCGGGCGCTGGTGGACGCCGCGATCCGCGTGATGGCCCGCGACGGGATCGCCAAGGCGACGACCCGCGCGATCGCCACCGAGGCCGACATGCAGCTCGGGTTCTTCCACTACTGCTTCAGCTCCAAGGAGGAGCTGCTCGCCGTCGTCGTCGAGACGATCACCGAGCGGAACGTCGCCGCCGCGATGGCGGCCGTCATCCCCGGCCGGCCGGTGGGGGAGATGCTGCGGGACGGGCTGCGCGCCTACTGGCGCGGCGTCGAGGACGACCCGGCCACCCACCAACTCACCTACGAGCTCACCCAGTACGCGCTGCGCCGCCCCGGGCTCGACGCCGTCGCCCGCCGGCAGTACGCCGCGTACCTGCAGGCCACCACCCGGTTCCTGGAGGCCGTCGCCGCAGCGGCGGGCGTGACGTGGACGGTGCCGGTGCCCGCGCTGGCCCGGCACGCCGCCGTCGTGCTGGACGGGGCGACGCTGTCGTGGCTCGTCGACCGGGACACCGCGGCGACGCTCGCCGTGCTCGACCAGGCCGCCGCCGCGATCGCCGCCGGGACCCGTCCCGGGTGATCGGCGCGAGGATCGCGGGACGGTCGACCCTCCCGGGGTGGACACGTCATCGACAGCTCGAGCCGATCGAGGAACACCCGGGGAACCAACCGTTCGATCCCAGCAGGCCCAGTACGGACAGCCCCACGGCGCACCGCCCTACGGCCGGCCGAACCACTACGGGTCCGGGCAGCCGCCACAGCCCGTCGACCATCCGCAGCCGCCCGGGTGCGGCCAGCCCTACCCTCCGGGCGGTTACGGCGCCGCGCCCCAGATGGTCGCTCGCCGGCTGGGGCTCGCGCGTCGGCGCCTTCCTGATCGACGTCGGGCTCCGCCACGCCGCCCAGGTCGTCGTGGGGTTCGTGGTCGTCCTGCTGGTCCGACGCAGTCGACCGCGCTGGCGGTCGTGGTCGGGTTCCTGGGGTCCTGGCGCTGAACGCGCTCGCGGTCCGGGACTACGGTACGGCTACCGACAGGGCACCACCGCTCAGACGATCGGCAAGCAGCTCGTCGGGCTGGAGCTGGTGAGCCTGCAGAAGGGCGCGCCACTCGGGTTCGGGATGGCGTTCCTGCGCCAGATCGCACAGCCTGCCCTTCTGCGTCGGCTACCTGTGGCCGCTGTGGGACCCGATGAAGCAGACTTCGCCGACAAGGGTGTGCAACACCGTCGTGATCTCCGTACCGAAGGGCTGAGACGAGCCCACCCGCCGTGCGAGGCTGGTCGGCGTGACCGTTCCCAGCCTCGACGGCCGCACCTTCGTCGGCGTCAGCAACACCGGCGACGGCGAGGTGGACACGGCCACCGTCTTCACCTACCACGAGCGCGACGGCCTCGTGTGGGCCGAGTACGCGGGTGGCGGCATCCGGCTGGGCCGGCTCGCCGGCACCCGCACCGGTGACGAGCTCGACTTCCGGTACGTGCACGTCTCGACCGATCTCAGTACGAGCAGCGGACACTGCCACGCGTGGTTGGAGCTGCTGCCCGATGGGCGGATCCGCTCCAACGAGGAGTGGGAGTGGGAGTCGCGGCCGGGGTCGGGGCGGAGTGTGGTGGAGGAGCATCCGGATTAGTGCGGTTCCGGGGGTTCGACCCGGGACGCTGCCCCTGGACCCCGGGCCTCCCGACGGTAGGGCCGGGTGGAGCTCCCGCTTCGCTCAGCTCTCCTCACGCACGCAGCAGCCGCGGGATCCACGGCACCCTCGCCACCCCCATCACAGCCCGCGCCGACGGCCGCTGCACCGCCCCTACTGCGACACCCCGATCCACCACATCGATCACCGAGTCCGCCACAGCGACGACGGACCAACCGAACTCGGCAACGGCAACGGCACGCTGCACATCCACGCCGAGGAGATCGGGGTCGCCCGGCGACCACCCCGGAAACCGGCGCGGCGAAGTCGCGCTCCGTGAGAGTCACTCATCCAGCCCGCGGTCGTTCGGAAGGACTCGTTCAGCGGGTCGCCGTCACCACGTGGATCGCGCCGTCGAGCACCACGTCGCCGTCGGCGTCGACGTGGTCGTGGAACACGTCCGTGATCGCGGCGAGCGCGGCGGCGCGGCCGTCCTCATCGAGGGGCGTAGCGGCGATGCGCATCGGGCCGAAGTCGATCGCCATCTCGGCCGCCGCGGCCGGGGTAAGGCCGCCGCCGAAGCGCATCGGCAGGCGGTGCGCGACGCACCGCACCTCGCGCCAGCCCGCACCCTCCAGCAGGCGGGTCGTGGCAGCCGGGTCGTGCAGCGAGAACGCGCCGTGGTCGGGTGCGAGGCCGCCCGGTTCCGGGATGCCGCGGTCGGTCAGCACCGCGAGCACGGCACCGAGGGGCACGCTGAACAGCGGCGAGGCGGTGCGGTGCTGCCACACCGCGGCCACCAGCCGGGCTCCCGGCCGGGCGGCCGCAGCGAGCCGGGAGAACGCCGCGTGCGGATCGGCGAAGAACATGACGCCGAACCGCGACAGCACCACGTCGTAGACCTGCTGCGGTGGCGTCCACGTGGTGACGTCGGCGCACACCCAGTCGATCGGGGCGCCCACGGCGGGGACCGCGGCCGCGGCGTCGAGCAGCGGGGCGGCGATGTCGATGCCGGTCACCCGGCCCGAGGGCCCGACGAGCTCAGCCGCCTGCCGGGTGGTCGGCCCGGCCCCGCATCCGACGTCGAGCACGTGCTCGCCCGCGCGCAGGCCGGCCGCGGCGAACAGCACGGCGGAGACAGGGGCGAACTGCCGGTCCAGCGCCTCGGCGCGCATCAGCCAGCGGGTGACGCGGTCGCCGGTCCAGGCGTCGGCGGGCGAATCGGTCGTCACCCCGCCGACCCTACGGCGGCGGGGCGACGCACCCATCAGGCCCCGAACCCGGAGAAGAGCAGCACCGCCAGGCCCAGACCGACCACCAGGTTCACCGCGGTCGCGCTCGCGAACACCCCGACGGGCCGCCAGCCGACCTCCTTCAGCGGAGCCACCCGGAACTCCAGCCCGATCGAGACGAACGCGAGGATCAGGAAGATCGTCCGCAGATCGTTCACGCTCGAGATGAGCGGCTTCGCCGCGGCCGAGCCGACGACGGCGGTGAAGACCGTCGCGATGATCGACGCAGCGAGGAACCCGAGCACGAACTTGGGGAAGCGCTCCCACAGCTCGCGGCCCCGGCCGCGGCCGATGTCGGCGCGCCGCTCCACCCGCAGTGCGAACCACGCGGTCAGCGCCACGGCGACGACGCCGAGCAGCGCGTTCTGCGTCGTCTTGACGATCGTGGCGATCTGCAGGGCCTCCTCGCCGACGAGCGCCCCAGCCGCGCTCACCGCGGCGGTCGTGTCGATGTTGCCGCCGATCCAGGCGCCCGCCACGGGTTGGGCGAGCCCGAGCGCGTCGACCGCGAGCGGCAACAGGAAGATCGACGGCAGCGCGAACAGCACCACCATGCTGGCGGTGTAGGCGAGCTGCTCCTTCTTCGCCTGCACGGCGCCCGCCGCGGCGATCGCGGCGCTCACTCCGCAGATCGACACGGCCGTCGACAACAGCGCGCGCAGCCTGTCGTCGAGGCCCAGGCGGCCGCCGAGCCACCACGTGAAGCCGAAGACGATCGAGATCAGCAGGAGGGCCTGGACGATCGCCGGACCAGCGGCGCTCACGATCACCGAGAAGTTGATCGAAGCGCCGAGCAGCACCAGACCGGTCTTGATGAAGAACTCGGTGCGGAAGCCGCCGGCGAGCCGGTCGCGCACACCGAGCTGGGTGAGCACCACGTTGCCGATCAGACCGAGCACGATCGCGTACACCGGGTACTCGATCGCGGCGGCGACGTCGCCGAACGCGGTGCCCTCGGTCCACGCGGGCAGACCCTGTTCGAGCAGGCGCACCAGCGCGCCGATAGCGATCACGACGGCGACGCCGCCGATCACCCAGGAGGTCGAGCTAGCGGTCGTTCGGGTGGTCGGGGCTTCGGTCATGGGATCAGCCACCCCGGGATCACGCCCGCGAGCACGAGCAGGAGCAGGACGAGGCCGACGATCGTCGCCAGCCAGTCCTCGTTGAGCGCGGTGCGGCGGGCGGCGCCGACCGCGGGGTCGTCGTCGGAGGAGGACACCGTGGATTCCGTTTCCGTGAGGAGGGACAGGGTCGACGGAGGCGGTGTCGAGCTACAGAGTTCGTCGTGGGCGTGCTGCCGGCGCGAGGGCCAGACCTCCTCCAGGTCCCAGAGCACGGCGGCGGGCACGGCGCTACGAGGCGAGTCCGCGGGCGCGCAGCACCCGACGCTCCAGAGGACGGAAGACCAGCAGTTCGATGCCGATGCCGACGATCAGGATGAGGAAGATCGCTGCGATCACGCCCGGCATGTTCGAGAAGTCGCTGCCCTGCTTGAGGTAGGCACCGAGGCCGAAGCCGAGCAGGGGACCGGCAGCGATGATCTCCGCGGCCATCAGCGAGCGCCACGAGAACGCCCAGCCCTGCTTGCAGCCGGCGAGGTAGCCGGGCAGCGCAGCGGGCAGCAGGATGTGCCGGGCCGCGGTCAGCCCGCCCGCACCGAGTACCTTGCCCACACGCGGCAGGATCGGCGGGATCTGGTCGATGCCGGCAACGAGACCGTTCGCGATCGATGGGATCGAGCCGGCCAGCACGACGAAGTAGATCGTCGCGTCGGTGAGGCCGAACCACAGCACGGCCGCGGGAACCCACGCCACCGACGGCAAGCTCTGCATGCCGGTCAGCAGCGGCCCGATCGCTGCGCGCACCACCGCCACGCGGGCCACCAGCAACCCGAGCGGGGTCGCGATGAGCAGCGCGATCGCGAAGCCGATGAAGGCGCGGCTGATCGACGTCCACAGGATCGTCCACACCTGGCCGTCGGCCACGGTCGCGGCGAACTCGTCCCACACCGCGGCCGGGGCGGGCACCTTGAACTCGCTCGTGATCGCCGAGGCCCAGACGATCTGCCAGATCACCACGAACAGGGTCAGCGCCACGAACGGCGGCAGCCAGGTGCTGAGCAGCTTGCGCCACCACGGGGTGGCGACGACCGTCGGTGTGTCGAGCGCGTCGAGCCCGGCGACGGCGGCGGCATCGGTGTCGGCGCCGGCGTCGTCCGGTCGCTGTCTCTCCAGATCAAGCGGCATGGCTCGTGATCACCTCCCGCAGCCGGGCGGTGATCTCCTCGTGCAGCCGTTCAGAGTTGGCGCCGACCGTCCACTCCCGCACGACCGTGCCGGGCCGCGACGACAGCAGCACCACCCGCTGGGCGAGCCGGACGGCCTCGCGCACATCGTGGGTGACGAACAGGATCGTGATGCCGGTGGCCCGCCACACCCTCAGCAGCTCACCCTGCAGCACGTCACGGGTGATGGCGTCGAGCGCGGCGAACGGCTCGTCCATCAGCAGCAGGCCCGGGGTGTCGGCGTCGGTGACGCTCGTGGCGGCGGCGAGCGCGCGCGCGAGCGCCACCCGCTGGCGCATCCCGCCCGACAGCTCGTGTGGACGCTTGGCGGCCTGGCCCCCCAACCGCACCAGCTCCAGCAGCTCCTCGGCGCGCGCTCGCCGCTCCTTGCGGCTCATCCCCGCGAGCCGCAACGGCAGTTCGACGTTGCGGCCCGCGGTGAGCCACGGCAACAGCGCGGACTCCTGGAACATCACCGACGGCCGGGTGGTGCGCACGTCCAGCGTGCCCGACGTCGGCCGGTCCAGGCCCGCGACCAGGTTGAGCAGGGTCGACTTGCCGCACCCCGAAGCGCCGAGCAGACACACGAACTCGCCCGGCGCGACGGCCAGGTCGATGTCGCGCAGCGCCGTGACGGCCGACGGGCCGCTGCCGAACGTCTTGTGGACTCCGGTGAGCGCGACGGCGGGGGTGCGGCGCACGGGTGCCGAGCGCTCCAGGGTGGCGGTCATCGGTTCCTCATCCCTGCTCGTCGAGGCCCGCGGCGTCCACCGCGGGCAGACCGGCGGCCTGCCGCACGTTGTTGAGCGCGGTCAGGTCGACGAAACCGTTCAGGTCGACCTCCTTCTGCTGCGCGCCCGCAGTGACGCTGTCCTTCGACAGCTGCGGGAACGTCGCGGCGAGGGGGTCGCTCGAGAAGGACAGCTCGCTGAAGGCGCGGTCGAGCACCGCGGGGGAGAGCGACGAGCCGGTGAACTCCTTGATCGCGTCGTTGGTGACGGTCTTGGCCTCCGCCTGGTTGTTCTGGGCGAAGTCGATCGCCTTCTGCTCGCCGCGCAGCAGCGCCTCGACCGTCTCCGGGTGCTGCTGCAGGAACTCGGTGCGCACGATCAGCACGGTGGTGGGGAACTGCCCGCCCGGCCACAGGGTCTTCTCGTCGACGAGCACGTGCGCGCCGGCGTCCACCAGCCGGGAGCTCCACGGCTCCGGCAGCCAGCCGCCCGCGATCTCGCCGGAGCGGTAGAGATCGAGCGTGCGTGGGTTGTCGAGGTTCTGGACGGTGACCCTGTCCGGACCCTCGCCGATCTCCAGCCCGTTCTCCTTGAGCCACTTCTTCAGCGCGACGTCCTGGGTGTTGCCGAGCTGCGGCGTCGCGATGATCTTGCCCTTGAGCTGCTCGGGCGCGGTGATGTCGGGGGTGGTGACCAGCTGGGCCCCGCCGGAGGTGGACCCGGCGATCAGCCGGATCGCCTGGCCGTTCGACTTCGCGAACGCGTTGATCGCGGGGCTGGAGCCGATGAACCCGGCGTCGAGCGAACCACCGAGCAGCGCCGAGACCTCGTCCGGGCCGGCGTTGAACTGCTGGGTCGTGAGCTTCGTGGCGCCGAGCTCCTCGGCGAAGAAGCCCTTCGCGTCGCCGATGAGGGCGGGCGCGTGGGTGATGTTCGGGAAGTAGCCGAGCCGCAGCTCGGCGGCCGGGCCGGTCGCGGCCTGCTGGGGGGCGGGCGACTCCGTGGCGCGGGAGCAGCCGGCCAGCGCGGTGAGGGAGATCAGGGCGGCAACGAGCAGACTTCTGGTGCGCGAGCGCATGGAAGATCCTCGACGAGTGGTGGAATGAGGGGGAATCGACGGTCGGAGATGCGCCTCGGAGGCGCGGTAGATACCTGTGCTGAAGGCGGGGCTGAAGACTGTGCTGAAGGCCGTGCTGTAGGGGACGAAAAGGCGATCAGCGAGGAGCGATCAGCGACAGAACTCGTCGAAGGCGAGGCCCCGGCGCGACGGCCAGAAGCGCTCGAGGTCCATGACCAGCACGCGAACCCGCTGCGCGTGTGCGCGCGTCAGAGCGGGGGCGGTCATCACGCCGACCATCGTCTGTGAACGGCGCCCCCGATTCAACCGTTCGTCCGAGTCGCGGGATGGTTCGGAAATGTCCGGACAACTGGGTTTATGCAGGTCAGTGCGGCGTGTCGGGTGTGGAGTGACGCAGGTCTCCCGAGAACGCCCCGTTCGGCCCAATCGGCAACGTCCGTACAGCTGTCCTCGAACGGGTTCGGGGCGTTTCCGGTCCGGTAAGGCCGATCACCGAGAGATCATCCGCGGCCGCGTGTTCCGTGTGGTGAGATGTGCGCCCGGTGCGGCGGCGAGTCGCGCGTTTAGCCCGGTGAGTCCTGCGCTCGGGCCCGGAGAGTTCGGCATCTGGTCTGGCCATTTCTCCGTTCGGTGCAGCGAGTTGCACATCTGAGGGGGTTGTTGGGCGCTGACATCTGCCCCCGTCCCGGGACCCTGGCGTCCGGTGCGTGCCGAAATGCGCGACTCGCCCGACGGAGCGCGCCTGTCGGGGCATTTGCGGGACTCGCCGTCACGAAAGCCGCAACTCGGCGTCCCGGTAAGGACCACTCGC
Source organism: Pseudonocardia thermophila (assembly GCF_900142365.1). Lineage (GTDB taxonomy): Bacteria > Actinomycetota > Actinomycetes > Mycobacteriales > Pseudonocardiaceae > Pseudonocardia > Pseudonocardia thermophila. The sequence goes on from NZ_FRAP01000002.1 coordinate 176,088, forward strand.
GGGCCTCGTCGGGGCAACTCGCCGGGCTCGTCGGGGCAACTCGCGCCCCGGGCTCGGGCCCGACGTCGGATCCCGGGGCTCAGCCGGCCCTCCAGCGCACCCGTTCCCGGGCCAGGGTTTCCCGGTACCTCGCCACGACGAGGTCGGCGACGGCGGGGTGAGCGCCGAGGGGTTCCCCGACGACCGCGCCGGCGGCTGCCGCGGCGCGGGCGATCCGATCGGGCAGCAGCCCCGGCGCGAGCACCCACTGCGCGACCGCGATCCGCCGGGCACCGGCCGCCCGCAGCTGGGCGATCGCGTCAGTGACCGACGGCTCCGCGGTCGCGAAGGCGGCCCGCGCCCCCGCCCAGCCGAACCGGTCCCGCCACTCGGCCGCCGCCGCCGCGACGACGGCGTTGGCCGGCGCGTGCGACGACCCCACCCCGGCCAGCACGACGCCCAGAGCGGGATCGTCGAGGGGGCCGGCGACGGCGGCGAGGCGATCGAGCGCCGCCGCCTCGACGGCGGGTCCCAGTACGTCGGTCACCAGCACCCCGGGCCGCCCGGACCGCGCCACCTCACCCGGCACGTCGACCCGCGCGTGGTAGGCGTGCCCGAGCAGCAGCGGCACCACGACCGCCGACGTGACCCCACCGAGCACGTCGCGCAGCCGTGGTGCCGACAGATCGAGGAACGCGGTGCGCACGTCCAGCTCGGGGTGCCGGGCGCGCACCACGTCCATCAGCTCGGCGACGGTGGCCGCTGAGCGCGGATCGCGGCTGCCGTGCGCGACCCCGACCAGCGGCGGCGCGGTGGTCACGAGACCTGCAGGGGATGCCCCACGAGCCCGGCGGCCAGCGTGTTCCCCGACGGCGGATCGATGAGCAGGAAGCTGCCGGTCGCGCGGATCTCGGCGTACGGGTCGACGGGCAGCGGGTCGGCCGTGCGCAGCGCGACGCGGGCGATGTCGTTGATGCCCAGCTGTTCGGTGCCCTCGACCCAGGCCACCGCGTCGGTGTCGAGCCGCTCGCCGAGCGCGCCGACGATCACCGGCGTGGTGCGCGTGCCGTGCTTGAGCAGCAGCCGCGCGCCCGGACGCAGCGGCTTGTCCGCCAGCCAGCACAGCGTGGCGTCCAGCTCGTTCGTCACGGCCGGGGCTGCGCCGGCCGCGGCGAGCAGGTCCCCGCGGGCGATGTCGATGTCGTCGGCGAGCCGCACCGTGATCGAGCGCCCCGCCCCGGCGGCGGGCAGCGGCCCGTCCGCCGTGTCGACGGACGTGACGCTGGTCCGGATCCCGGCGGGCAGCACGACCACCTCGTCACCGGGCGCGACGGTGCCGGCGCCGACCTGACCCGCGTACCCGCGGTAGTCGGTGGCGTGGTCGCGGATGACGTACTGCACGGGCATCCGGAACGGCCGATCGATCTCCGGGCCGGTCACCGGCACCGACTCCAGGTAGCCGAGCAGCGTCGGGCCGTCGTACCAGGGCGTGCGCTCCGAGCGCTCCACCACGTTGTCGCCGACCAGCGCCGACACCGGGATCGTCACCACCGACTCGAACCCCAGCGACGCTGCCAGACCGGCGAAGTCCTTGCCGATCGCGGTGAGCACGGCCTCGTCGTAGTCGACGAGATCGATCTTGTTGATGGCCAGCACCAGCCGCGGCACCCGCAGCAGCGCGAGCACGGCGGCGTGCCGGCGGGTCTGCTCGACCACCCCGTGCCGGGCGTCGACGAGCAGCACCGCCAGCTCCGCGGTCGACGCTCCGGTGACCGTGTTGCGCGTGTACTGGACGTGCCCGGGCGTGTCGGCCAGCACGAACCCGCGCTTCGGCGTGGAGAAGTACCGGTACGCGACGTCGATCGTGATGCCCTGCTCGCGCTCGGCGCGCAGCCCGTCGACCAGCAGCGACAGGTCCGGCGTGGCGAGCCCCTTGTCCACCGACGCCCGGGTGACCGCCTCGATCTGGTCGGCCAACACCGATTTGGTGTCGAAGAGCAGCCGCCCGACCAGCGTCGACTTGCCGTCGTCCACCGACCCCGCCGTCGCGAAGCGGAGAAGATCCGTCATCAGAAGTAGCCCTCGCGCTTCCGGTCCTCCATCGCCGCCTCGGAGAGGCGGTCGTCGGCGCGGGTCGCACCGCGCTCGGTCAGCCGGGACGCCGTGACCTCGGCGATGATCTCGTCGACCGTGCTCGCCGTGGACTCGACGGCGCCGGTGCAGGAGCCGTCGCCGACGGTCCGGTAGCGCACGGTGCGCTCCTCGAGGGCCTCGGTCCCGCGCGGCCCGCCCCACGGGCCCTCCGCGAGCCACATCCCGTCGCGCCGGAACACGGCACGCCGGTGGCTGAAGTAGATCGACGGCAGCGCGATCCGCTCCCGGCGGATGTAGCGCCAGACGTCGAGCTCGGTCCAGTTCGAGATCGGGAAGACGCGCACGTGCTCGCCGGGCGCGTGCCGCCCGTTGTAGAGGTTCCACAGCTCGGGGCGCTGCGAGCGCGGGTCCCACCGGCCGAACGCGTCACGCAGGCTGATGATCCGCTCCTTCGCCCTGGCCCGCTCCTCGTCGCGGCGGCCGCCGCCGAACACCGCGTCGAACCGGTGCTCGGCGATCGTGTCCAGCAGCGGCACGGTCTGCAGCGGGTTGCGGGTGCCGTCGGGCCGCTCGGTGAGCCGCCCGTCGTCGATCCAGTCCTGGACGTGCGCCACCACCAGCCGCAGGCCCAGCCGGGCGACCAGCTCGTCGCGGAACGCGATGACCTCGGGGAAGTTGTGCCCGGTATCGACGTGCAGCAGCGGGAACGGCACCGGCGCCGGCGCGAAGGCCTTCACCGCCAGATGCACCAGCACCGTGGAGTCCTTGCCGCCGGAGAACAGGATCACCGGGCGGTCGAACTCGCCCGCGACCTCGCGGAAGATGTGGATGGCCTCGCTCTCCAGCGCGTCGAGGGCGTCAAGCGTCGGCGCGGTCACGCCACGACCTCCGTTCGTTCACTGGACATGGAGGCCGCACTCGATCTTCCCGGTGCCGGCCCAGCGGCCGGACCGCGGATCGGCCCCCGGCGCCGGCTTGCTCGTGCACGGCGCGCATCCGATCGACGGGTACCCCTCGCCGACCAGCGGGTTCACCAGGACCCGGTGCTCGGCGACGTAGCGCTGCATGTCCTCGTCGGTCCACGCCGCGATCGGGTTGATCTTCACCAGCCCGAACTTCTCGTCGTAGGTGACGAGCGGCGTGTTCGCCCGGGTCGGAGCCTCGACCCGGCGCACCCCGGTGACCCACGCGTCGTAACGCTCGAGCACCTTCTGCAGCGGTACGACCTTGCGCAGTGCACAGCACTGGTTCGGGTCGCGGGCCCACAGGTCCTCGCCCCGCTCCGCGTCCTGCTCCGCGACGGACTGCTCGGGCCGGGCGTCGACGATCCGCACGTCGTAGACCTGCTCGACAGCGTCGCGGGTGCCGATCGTCTCGGGGAAGTGGTAGCCGGTGTCCAGGAACAGCACCTCGACGCCGGGCGCGGCCTTCGCGGCCAGGTCGACGAGCACCGCGTCCTGCATGTTGGACGCGACGATCAGCCGGTCGAACGTCGCCGCGGCCCAGGCGAGCACCGCCTCTGCGGACGCGTCCGGACCGAGCCGCTCGGCGCCCTCGGCCGCCAGCGCACGCAGATCGGCCTCGGTGGCCACGCTCATGAGGGCACTCCGATCCCGAGCATCTTCAGCGTGAACGTCCGCAGGCAGGAGGAGCACCACCAGGCGCCGTGCGCGGCCTCGGACGGGCGCAGGTCCTCCTCGCCGCAGTACGGGCAGTAGAACGGCACCGCGCGTTCGCTCACTTCAGGCTCTCCTCGTCCGCGCGCAGCACCCACTGCGCGAACCGCTCGCCCTCGGTGCGCTGCTCGACGAAGTTGCGCACGACGCGCTCCACGTAGTCGCCCAGCTCGGCGCTGGTGACCTTCAACCCGCGCAGCTTGCGGCCGAAACCGGCGTCCAGGCCGAGGCCACCGCCCAGATGCACCTGGAAGCCCTCCACCTGCTCGCCGTCGGCGGTGGTGACGATCTGGCCCTTGAGCCCGATGTCGGCGACTTGCGTGCGCGCGCACGAGTTGGGGCAGCCGTTGAGGTGGATCGAGATCGGCACGTCGGGGGAGACGTCGGCGAGGCGCTTCTCCAGGTCCTCGACCAGCCGGATCGCCCGCTCCTTCGTCTCGACGATCGCGAGCTTGCAGAACTCGATGCCGGTGCAGGCCATCGTCGAGCGCCGCCACGGCGACGGATCGGCGGGCAGCCCGAGCTTGTTCAGCTCGGTGACGAGGCGATCGACCGTGCGATCCGGCACGTCGAGCACGACGATCTTCTGCTGCGGGGTGAGCCGTACCCGCCGCGACCCGGCCGCCTCGACGATGTCGGCGAGCTGGACGAGGGTGGTGCCGGAGACGCGGCCCGACGAGGGCGCGACGCCGATGTAGTTGCGGCCGTCCTTCTGCTTGTGGACGCCCACGTGGTCGATCGGGCGCTCCGGCACCTCGGGCGCGGGGCCGTCGATCAGCTCGCGGCCCAGGTACTCGTCCTCCAGCACCTGGCGGAACTTCGCCACGCCCCAGTCGGCGACGAGGAACTTCAGCCGCGCTCGGTGCCGCAGCCGCCGGTAGCCGTAGTCGCGGAAGATCGAGACGACGCCCTCCCACACGTCCGGGACCTCCTCGAGCGGCACCCACACGCCCAGCCGCTGCGCGATCCGCGGGTTGGTCGACAGGCCGCCGCCGACCCACAGGTCGAAGCCCGGGCCGTGCTCGGGGTGCACGACCCCGATGAACGAGATGTCGTTGACCTCGTGCGCGACGTCCTGCTGCCAGGAGATCGCCGATTTGAACTTGCGCGGGAGGTTGGAGAACGCCGGGTTGCCGACGTAGCGCTCGACGATCGCGTCGATCGCCGGCCGCGGGTCGATCAGCTCCTCGGCGGAGATGCCGGCGACGGGCGAGCCGAGGATCACCCGCGGGGTGTCGCCGCAGGCCTCGGTGGTCATCAGTCCGACGCTCTCCAGGCGCTTCCAGATCGCCGGCATCGACTCGATCTCGATCCAGTGGTACTGGATGTTCTGCCGGTCGGTGATGTCCGCGGTGTCGCGGGCGTAGGACTGGCTGATCTCGCCGAGCGTGCGCAGCTGCTCCGTCGTGAGCGCGCCGCCGTCGATGCGCACCCGCAGCATGAAGTAGCGGTCGTCGAGCTCCTCGGGCTCGAGCACGGCGGTCCGGCCGCCCTCGATGCCGGGCCTGCGCTGGGTGTACAGGCCCCACCAGCGCATCCGGCCGCGCAGGTCGGCCGGATCGATCGAGTCGAACCCGCGCTCGGCGTAGATGGTCTCGATGCGGGCCCGGACGTTGAGCCCGTCGTCGTCCTTCTTGGTGCGTTCGTTGGGGTTGAGCGGCTCGCGGTGGCCGAGCTTCCACTGACCTTCGCCGCGCTTGCGCTTGACAGGGGTGGTGGGGGGCATGGGGGTGCCTTCGGAATCGCGGCGCGCGCGAGCGTGCGCACGGCACACTCCGGCGCCGGTGGTGGGAGGACTGGCCGGCGGAGAGTCAGCCGTGCAGACAGAGCGCGCTGTTCACGCGCAGGAGATCGACGTGCCGGCGGGCCACGAGCAGCAGCGTGTCCGGCGACGTCATGGGCCTCAGGGTGCCATCTGTCCGGTCAGCGATCCACGGATGTCCACATGGTGGGAGCTGGTTCACATGTGCGGGCCCGGGGACCGGGCGTTCGATTCACCTCGTCAACCCCGCACCGACCGCCTCGTCGCCGGTTCCCCCGGGCGTCCGCGATCACCCGTTCGGCCCATCGTCGACGTGCGCGTGGATCGGCGTCCGACTCGCACGTGACACGGCACCTGATGCGGCGCCTGATCCGGCGTCCGCGCGCGGCGTAGCGTGGGCGGGTGCCGTTCGGGGTCTACGTGCACGTGCCGTTCTGCGCGGCGCGCTGCGGCTACTGCGACTTCAACACCTACACCGCCTCCGAGCTGGCCGGCTCCGGCGCCTCGCCGGACGGCTGGTTCGACGCGGTGCGCCGCGAGCTGGACCGGGCGGTCGCGACGGTGGGGGAGCGGCGCGTCGACACGGTCTTCGTCGGTGGCGGCACACCGTCGCTGCTCGGGGCGGAGCGCCTGGCCGGTGTCCTGGACGCGATCCGCGGCGCGTTCGGGCTGGCCGCCGGCGCGGAGGTGACCACGGAGGCCAACCCGGAGTCGACGTCGCCGGAGTTCTTCGCCGGCCTGGCCGACGCGGGCTTCACGCGCGTGTCGCTGGGGATGCAGTCCGCGGCGCCGCACGTGTTGGCGGTGCTGGACCGCCGACACACCCCCGGCCGGGCGGTCGAGGCGGCGCGCGAGGCGCGGGCGGCCGGTTTCGTGCACGTGAACCTCGACCTGATCTACGCGACCCCGGGCGAGACCGACGACGACCTGCGCGCCTCGCTCGACGCCGTCCTCGACGCGGGCGTCGACCACGTCTCCGCGTACGCGTTGATCGTCGAGGAGGGCACGGCGCTGGCCCGGCGGGTGGCGCGCGGCGAGCTGCCCGCCCCCGACGACGACGTCGCCGCCCGCCGCTACGAGATCGTCGACGACCGCCTCGCCGCGGCGGGGCTGCGCTGGTACGAGGTGTCGAACTGGGCGGCCGACGAGGCCGCGCGCTGCCGGCACAACCTCGGCTACTGGCTCGACGGCGACTGGTGGGGCCTCGGCCCCGGCGCGCACTCGCACCTGGCCGGTGTGCGGTGGTGGAACGTCAAGCACCCGGCCCGCTACGCCGCGATGCTCGCGGCCGGGGAGGCGCCGGAGGCCGGGCGGGAGGTGCTGACCGCCCAGGAGCGCCACACCGAGCGGGTCATGCTCCGGCTGCGGCTCGCATCGGGGTTGCCGCTGGATCTGCTCGACGAGCCGGCCCGCGCCGTGGCCGACCGCGCCGTGGCCGACGGCCTCCTCGTGCGCGACGCGGACGCGGTGGTGCTCACCCGGGCCGGTCGGCTGCTCGCCGACGCGGTCGTGCGGGACCTGCTCACGGCCGTGCCCGCCTGAGCGTCACTCCGGCGGTTCCGGCGGCAGGCGACGGGCGTCGCAGCCGGGGCAGGTCAGTGCGCAGGAGATGGGATCGCGGTAGCCGCACTCGGGGCACGCCCACCCGCTCGCTTCTTCCGCGAGCAGCTCCAGCAGCTCCTCGGGAACCTCCTCGTCCCCGTTCATCCCGGTCCCGTTCATCCCGTCCCAGCCCCTCCCAGGTACGCCCGTCCGCACGGGGAGCCGGTGGCCGACCTCGAGGCCCTCGGTGAGGCCCAGCTCCTCGAGCTCGCGCACGTCGCGCTCGACGGGCAGCGTCTCCTGCCCAGCCGGGCGGCCGGGTCCGGGGCGCGGACCGCCGGGTTCTCCGCGATGAGGTTCAGCACCGTCTTCGTCCACGGACCGCGGCGGGACGCCCGGCCCGAGCCGGTCGAGCCGCGCGGTGATCTCGGCCAGCTCCTCGTCGGTGAGGTCGGCGCGCACCCGTAGCACCACCGCGGATCGGGGCCGGCCAGCCGCACCGAGATCCGGTGGAGCGTGCCCTCGCCGCGCGCAGCGCCGCGACCGTCGGGTAGCCCGCGGCCCGGGCGTCGGCGGCCGTGAGCCGGGACAGCGCCACCGGTTCCACGGCCGTGAACTCCAGGACCCCCCACCGGAGTACGCTGGGTACCGCCCACCCGGACCCGGTGCGCGGCCCACCTGCGGAACGGCACCGCCACCCGTCCGGCGGCGATGGCGTCCAGGACCGGCCTGCGGATGAGCACGCATCACATTCTTCACGACGGCTGACGGCCCTCCGCAGCTCGTAATATGGACATACGTCCAGGACATCCGGGGAGGGCTGGTTGAACGCCGAGGAACGCCGCTTCGCCGTCCTGCGTGCGATCGTCGCCGACTACGTGGCGACCAAGGAGCCGGTGGGCTCGAAGATGATCGTCGACCGGCACAACCTCGGTGTGTCCTCCGCCACCATCCGCAACGACATGGCGGTGCTGGAGGACGAAGGGCTCATCGCCCAGCCGCACACGAGTGCGGGCCGGATCCCCACCGACAAGGGATACCGCGTCTTCGTCGACCGGTTGGCGCAGATCAAGCCGCTGTCGGCAGCGGAACGCCGAGCCGTGCAGAGCTTCCTCGAGGGGGCCGTCGACCTCGACGACGTGCTCCGCCGCAGCGTGCGCCTGCTGGCTCAGCTGACCCGTCAGGTCGCCGTCGTGCAGTACCCGACGCTGACCCGCTCGACCGTGCGGCACTGCGAGGTGGTCGCGCTGACCCCGGCGCGGCTGATGCTGGTGCTGATCACCGACAGCGGGCGGGTCGACCAGCGCATCGTCGACCTGGGTGAGGTGCTCACCGACGACGACGTGGCACAGATCCGCACGCTCGTCAACAAGGCACTGACCGGGCGGCAGCTCGCCGCGGCGTCCGCCGAGGTCGCCGAGCTGCCCAACCAGTGCCCGCCGCACCTGCGCAAGGTCCTCACGTCGGTGTCGACCGTGCTCATCGAGACGCTCGTGGAGCACCCCGAGGAGCGTCTGGTGCTCGGTGGCACCAGCAACCTGACCCGCAGCGCCAGCGACTTCCCCGGCTCGCTGCGCCAGGTGCTGGAGGCCCTCGAGGAACAAGTCGTGATCCTCAAGTTGTTAGCCTCTGCGCAGGACACCGGAAACGTGACGGTCCGCATCGGCGAGGAGAACGAGGCGGAGGATCTGCGGAGCACCTCCGTCATCTCGATCGGCTACGGGCCCGGCACCGTGGTCGGCGGAATGGGGGTCGTGGGTCCCACGCGGATGGACTACCCGGGTTCGATCGCGGCGGTCCATGCGGTCGCTCGTTACGTGGGTGAGATCCTGGCCGGGCACTGACATCGCGTCCGATCAGCGGAGCGAGCGAGAAGGATCATGGGGAACACGCACGTGGCACGGGACTACTACGCGATCCTGGGGGTCTCCCGGGATGCCGGACCCGATGAGATCAAGCGGGCGTACCGGCGGCTCGCCCGCGAGCTGCACCCCGACGTCAACCCCGATCCGGACGCTCAGGAACGCTTCCGCGAGGTCAACACCGCCTACGAGGTCCTCTCCGACCCCGAGAAGCGCCGCATCGTCGACCTCGGCGGCGACCCGATGGCCAGCGGTGCCGCGAGCGCCGGTGCGCAGGACCCGTTCAGCGCGTTCGGGTTCGGCGACATCATGGACGCCTTCTTCGGCACCACCGGGGCCGGTCGCGGTCGCGGGCCGCGCAGCCGGGTGCAGCCCGGCGCCGACGCGCTGATCCGCCTGCGGCTGACCCTGGAGGAGTGCGCCAGCGGCGTCACCCGGGATCTGCAGGTCGACACCGCCGTCCTGTGCTCCGAGTGCACAGGGTCCGGCTGCGCGCCCGGCACCTCGACGATCACCTGCGACATCTGCCACGGCAGCGGTGAGGTGCAGAGCGTGCAGCGCTCGTTCCTCGGCCAGGTCGTCACCTCTCGCCCCTGCCCGAAGTGCCGCGGGTTCGGCGAGGTCATCGAGGAGCCGTGCCGCAAGTGCGCCGGCGACGGGCGGGTGCGTCAGCGCCGCACCGTCACCGTGCGGATCCCGGCCGGTGTGGCCGACGGCATGCGGGTGCGGCTGGCCGGCCAGGGCGAGGTCGGGGCCGGCGGTGGGCCCGCGGGCGACCTGTACGTCGAGGTCGAGGAGGAGCCGCACGAGCTCTTCACCCGAGACGGCGCCGACCTGCACTGCACCGTCGCGCTGCCGATGACCGCGGCCGCGCTCGGCGCCACCCTGCCGCTGCCGACGCTGGACGGCGTCGAGGAGCTGCACGTCGAACCCGGCACCCAGCACGGCACTGTGCGCACCCTGCGCGGCAAGGGCATGCCCCGGCTGCGGTCGAGCGGACGCATCGACGGCTACGGCGACCTGGTGGTGCACATCGAGGTCGTCGTGCCGACGAAGCTCGACGCGAAGCAGACCGAGCTGCTGCGCCAGCTCGCCGCCCTGCGCGGCGAGGACCAGCCGAACCTCGCCGCGGACTCGAGCCGCAACGGGCACGGCCTCTTCTCGCGGCTGCGCGGCTTCGGTCGCTGATCTGGATCGGTCCGGCTCGGCCGGCCAGCCGGGGACGGGCGGCGGCCCGGGTGGGTCGTCGGGCGGCGGCGAGTCGCGCGGCCGAATGCGCGACTCGCGGGGTGGCGCCCGGCCACACGCCCCGGGCGGGGAGGATTCGGCCGTGACGACCGCACCGCTGTTCCTCGTCGACGAGCTCCCCGCGGGCGAGCACGCCGTGCTGGACGGGCCAGAGGGCCGGCACGCGGCCGCCGTGCGCCGGCTGCGGGCCGGGGAGGAGCTGCAGCTGTCCGACGGGCGCGGGGGAGTGGTCCGCGCGGTCGTGGCGGCGGCCGGGCGGGACAGCCTCGATCTGCGCGTCCTGTCCCGCGCGCGCGTCGATCCGCCCGCCCCGCGGGTCGTGCTCGCCCAGGCCCTGGTGAAGGGCGACCGCGGCGAGCTGGCGGTGGAGATGGCCACCGAGGCCGGGGTCGACGCCGTCGTGCCGTGGCGCGCGGCCCGCTGCATCGCCCGCTGGGACGACGGCCCGCGCGGCGCCAAGGCGCTCGCCCGCTGGCGGACGACGGTGCGCGAGGCGGCGAAGCAGGCCCGCAGGCCGTGGATCCCGCCGGTCGCCGAGCCGGTGTCGACGGCCACCCTCGCCGAACACGTCGCCGCGGCTGCGGCGACCCTCGTCCTGCACGAGGCGGCGAACACCGGCATCACCGACGTCGACCTGCCCGAAGCGGGCGATCTGCTGCTCGTCGTGGGCCCGGAGGGCGGCATCACCGACGACGAGCTGGCTGTCCTCGCGACGGCTGGGGCCCGCCCGGTGCGGCTCGGCCCGGAGGTCCTGCGGGCCTCGACGGCGGCCGCGGTGGCGCTCGGCGCGTTGGGCGTCCGCACCCGCAGGTGGACGTGATCTTCGTTACCCGACCTGACCGGCAGGTATCCGCTGCGTGAACGGCAGCTGAACGACGGATGGCTTCGTGTAGTGCGGTTTTGTCGTAGTTTGAACACTGACTATTACGGTCGGTAGCCGACCGTGCAGCTGCACGTGCCGCTGAATGGTCCCCCGTCCCGCCGCACCCGGTTCGGCATCCGGGTGACCTTCGCTGCCGTCGTGCGGCGGGGTCGGTACTGTCTAGACGTTCCCGCCCAGCACAGGGCCGGGATGAGGGCTGCGGACCGAGTCCGCAGGGCCACCGGGGAGTCCCCCTCGTCCGGTGGTTCCAGCCACGTCGCGGTGGCCGTCCCCCCACGCCCACCGCGACGTGGCGCACTCCCGCCACGAACACCCTCCGTGGTGTCCCTGCGAGGATCCGGGTATGCCCGGTGGCGCAGCTGCGGTCCCGACCATTCGGCGGATCACGTACGGCGACGGCGCCTGCCGCTTCGGGGAGCTCTCGCTCCCGCCCGGCGACGCACCCGTTCCCGGCACGGTCGTCGTGGTCCACGGCGGGTTCTGGCGCGCCGCCTACGGCCTGGAGCTCGGCCGCCCGCTCGCGGCCGACCTCGTGCGCCGCGGCTGGGCGGTGTGGAACGTCGAGTACCGCCGCGTCGGCGGTCCCGGGGCCGACGCGGGCGGTTGGCCGGCCACCTTCGAGGACGTCGCCGTCGCGGTCGATGCGCTGGCCGGTCCGGTCGCCGAGGCCGCGAGCGGCCGGATCGATCCCACCCGGGTGGTCGCGGTGGGGCACTCGGCGGGCGGCCACCTGGCTGCGTGGCTGGCCGCCCGGCCCGGGCTGCCCGACGGCGCGCCGGGGGCCGCACCCGCCGTCGTGCTGCTCGGCGCGGTCAGCCAGGCCGGGGTGCTCGACCTGGACGACGGCGCGCGGCAGGGCCTCGGTGCGGGCGCGATCCAGGCGTTCCTGGGCGGCGGCCCCGACGAGGTCCCGCAGCGCTACGCCCTCGGCTCCCCGATCGAGCGGGTCCCGTTCGAGACGCCCGTGGTGTGCGTGCACGGCACGGCGGACGACCGGGTGCCGATCCGGCAGAGCGAGCGGTTCGCCGCGGCGGCCGGTGCCGAGCTGGTCCGCCTGCCCGGCGTCGACCACTTCGCCGTCATCGACCCGGCGACCGATGCGTGGCGGGCCTGCCGCGACGCCGCGGAGCGCCTGCTCGGCTGAGCTACTCTCCGTCCGTGCTGCTCTCCACCGCCGGCGCCGCCCTCCTGCTGATCGACCTGCAGCAGCGCCTCGTCCCGGCGATCCACGGAGGCGCGGACGTGGTCGCCAACGCCGTGCGGCTCGCGGAAGCCGCCCGGCTGCTCGACGTGCCGTGCTGCGCCACCGAGCAGTACCCGCAGGGGCTCGGCCCGACCGTCCCCGAGCTGGCCGAGCACCCGCAGCTCGTGCTGAGCAAGACCGCGTTCGCCGCCACCGCCGATCCCGGCTTCGCCACGCTCCTCCCGCCGCGCACGTCGGAGATCGTCGTGGCCGGTGCGGAGGCGCACGTGTGCGTGCTGCAGACCGTGGTGGGCCTCGTCGCCGCCCGGCACCGGGTCGTGGTGGTCGCGGACGCGGTGGGCTCGCGCAAGCCCGCGGACATGGCGCTCGCGCTGGAGCGGATGCAGCGGCACGGCGTCGAGGTCGTCTCCACCGAGATGGTGCTCTTCGAATGGCTGCGCGACAGCGCTCATCCGCGGTTCCGCGACGTGCAGCGCCTCATCAAGTGACTCATCCTGCGACGGAATTGCGCGGGCGCCGGGTCGGTGTCCGGCGGTACCATCGGCCCGTCATCGAAACCCGGAGTGAAAGCAGGCGGCACAACCCTTGACCCAACCGGATTCTGTCCAGTCCCGCATGGCCGTTCCGGATGCCGCTCTGCTCGCGCTGCTGGGCTCGCGAGACGAGAGCCTGCGCGCTGCCGAGGAGCTCCTCGACGCCGACGTGCACGTCCGCGGTAACGAGATCACCTTCACCGGCCGCCCCGGCGACGTCGCGTTCGCGGAGCGGGTGTTCACCGAGCTCGTGACGATCGCCGAGCGGGGCCAGCTCGTGTCGGTCGACGCGGTGCGCCGCACCGTCGAGATGCTCGCCGACGGCGACGCCGACGAGCGCGAGCGCCTCGGGGAGTCCCCCGCCGAGGTGCTGTCCCTCGACATCCTCTCGCGCCGCGGCAAGACGATCCGGCCGAAGACCCTCAACCAGAAGCGCTACGTCGACGCGATCGACGCGCACACGATCGTCTTCGGCATCGGTCCTGCGGGCACCGGCAAGACCTACCTGGGCATGGCGAAGGCCGTGCAGGCGCTGCAGGCCAAGATGATCAACCGGATCATCCTGACCCGGCCGGCCGTCGAGGCCGGTGAGCGGCTCGGGTACCTGCCGGGCACCCTCTACGAGAAGATCGACCCGTACCTGCGGCCGCTGTACGACGCGCTGCACGACATGCTCGAGCCCGAGACGATCCCGAAGCTCATCGCGGCCGGGACGATCGAGGTCGCGCCGCTGGCGTACATGCGCGGGCGCACGCTGAACGACGCCTTCATCATCCTCGACGAGGCGCAGAACACCACGCCCGAGCAGATGAAGATGTTCCTCACCCGGCTCGGGTTCGGCTCGAAGATCGTCGTCACCGGCGACATCACGCAGGTCGACCTGCCAGACGGCGCCCAGTCCGGGCTCGCGGTCGTGCGCGACATCCTCTTCGGCATCGAGGACGTCCACTTCGCGGAGCTGTCCTCCGCCGACGTGGTGCGCCACCGGCTCGTCGCCGACATCGTCGACGCCTACGCCCGCTACGACGAGGCCGGCCGCCGCGCCGAGCTGCGGTCGGCGGCCCCGCGCAACGGCCCGCCGCAGGACCTGCGCCGCCGTCGCGGTCGCCGCTGAGCCGGTCATCCGAGGGGGTACGAGCGCGCGGCCGTTCGTGGGGTGCCGCGGCGAGCCCGGTGCGCCCGCCGCGGTCCCGCGGGCAGGATCGCTCCCGTGCGGATCTTCTGGCGGGCGCTGTGCGCGAGCCTGTCCATCCTCGCCGTCGGCGCGGCACCGGCGCCGGCCACGGTCCGGCCGGTGGCTGCTGCCGCCACCGGCGACCCGGCGCTCGCCCCGTACTACACCCAGCGTCTGAACTGGGGTTCGTGCACGCCGCTTGCTGACACGGACGAGGATCGGGTCACCTTCGCCGATCCCCGGTTCGACTGCACGTTCCTGACCGTGCCGCTGGACTACGCGCACCCGGACGGCCGCCAGGCGAAGATCGCGATGATGCGGGTGAAGGCGACCGATCCGGCCCGCCGCATCGGCACCGTGTTCACCGACCCGGGCGGACCGGGCGGGTCCGGCGTCGAGTTCCTGCCCCGCTTCGCCGACGGCGTGCGCGACACCGCCGTCGCGCAGCGGTTCGACCTGGTTGGATTCGATCCGCGCGGGGTGGGGAAGAGCACCCCGACGATCGACTGCTCCACCACGGCCGAGATCGACGCCGAACGCGCCGATCTGGACCTCGACCCGTCACCGGAGGGCGTAGCGCAGACGGAGGCGGAGAACCGGGAGTTCGCCAGGCGCTGCGCCGACCGGGTCGGGCTCGACGTCCTCGCCAACGTCGGCACCCGCGACGTCGCCCGCGACCTGCACATCGCCCACCGCGTGCTCGGCGACGATCGCCTGACCTACGTCGGCTACTCGTACGGCACCCGCATCGGCGCCGAGTACGCCGCCCAGTTCCCGGCCGACGTGCGCGCCCTCGTCCTGGACGGGGCCATCGACCCGTCCCTCGGGCCGGTCGAGTCGCGGGTGACCCAGTCGCGCGGCTTCCAGCGGACGTTCGACAACTTCGCCGCCGCCTGCGCGGAGCAGTCCGGCTGCCCGCTCGGGTCCGATCCGGCGAAGGCGTCCGCGCGGCTGCAGGAGATCCTCCGCCCCCTCATCGACGAGCCGGTGCCCGCGGAGCCCGGCCGCGTCCTCGGCTACACCGACGCCATGACCGGCGTGTTCGCCGCCCTCTACAGCGAGGCGGCGTGGGGGTTCCTCGCCCAGGGGATCGCGCAGGTGGAGCAGGGCAGGGGCACGAACCTGCTGCGCCTGGCCGACATCTACTACGAGCGCGACCCGAAGGGGGACTACTCCAACCTGCTGGAGGCGTTCCAGGCGATCAACTGCGTGGACTCGGAGCCGGTGACCGACCCGGAGACCGCGCTGCTGATCAGTGCCGAGTCCCTGCGGCTCGCCCCGTTCACCGACGCCGGGTTCGGACCCAGCGCGGCCCGGGAGCTGTGCGCGTTCTGGCCGGTCCCGCCGACGTCGAAGGCGGGCCCGGTCGTGGCGCCCGGCTTGCCGCCCACGATCGTGGTGTCCTCCACCGGCGACCCGGCCACCCCGTACGAGGACGGCGTCGCGCTGGCCCGCCAGATGGGCGCCCGGCTGGTCTCCGTCGAGCACGACAGCCACACGGTGGTGCTGCAGAAGGCGAACGCCTGCGCGGACGAGATCGCCGTGCGGTACCTGGTCGACCTGCAGCTGCCGGAGGGGGACGTCACCTGCGCCCGGCAGCGGTGAGGTGATCCAGGAGGCGGCGGCGCCGGCCCGTTCTTCGACGGACGGCACTTCCGTGAGCACCGGTGCTCACGGAAGTGCCGTCCGTGGGTTCGGCGGGGCCGGGAGAACTCAGTCGAGCAGCGCCGCCAGGTACGCGTTGCGGAACGTGCCCGCCGGGTCGTGCCGCCCCACCAGCTCGGCCCACCGCCCGAACTCGGGCCAGCGCTCCCGCACCACGGCCGGTGCCAGCGCGGACAGCTTCGCCCAGTGCGGCCGCGCTCCGAGCGGCTCCAGCGCTGCGTCGACGGCCGCGACGACGGGCTCGACGGCGGGACTGTCGTCCCACGTGAAGTGGAAGGCGACGGTGTCGCGCCCGGCGGCGGGAGAGAGCCACGTGTCGTCCGCGGCGATCGAGCGGACCTCGCAGACCTGCAGGACGGGAGCGATCGTCTCCCTGACGGCGTCGAGCGCGCGCAGTCCCGCCCCGGCCAGTTCGCGGGGCAGGAACCACTCCGACTGCAGCTCGTCGCCCGTGCTGGGGGTGAACTCGAGCCGGAAGTGCGGCAGGCGCGCGTGCCACGGCCCCGGCTCGCCCCGCTGCGGGGTGCAGTGCCGCGGATCCACCCCGCGCACCATGTGCCGGGGGCCATCGGCGGGTGTGGTGCCGAGCCATCCCGGCTCCGGCACCGGGTCGCCGTCGCGCACCTTGAGCCACACCTGCTCGAACCCGGCGCCCGCCCAGTGGGTGAACGCGCTGACGCTGTACGCGGCGGAGAGCGCCGCGTCGACCGCGTCGAGGTCGGTCAGGCCCTCGTGCACCCACTGCCGGACCCCGAACGCCGGCACTACGTCCAGCGTCACCGCCGTGACCACACCGAGCGCGCCCAGGGCGATCACCGAGCCCGGGAAGTCGGGCTCGCCGCGGCGGACCGTCCGCAGCGCGCCGTCGGCGCCGACGACCTCGATCGCGCGGGCGTACGCCCCGAGCACCCGATTGGCGTCCCCGGAGCCGTGCGTGCCCGTCGAGCACGCCCCGGCCACCGAGATGTGCGGCAGTGAGCCCATGTTCGCCAGCGCGAGACCGGCAGCGTCGAGCGGTCCCACGACCTCGCCGAACCGCATCCCGGCCCCGACGGTCACGCAGCCCTGCGCCTCGTCGATCTCGATCCGCGCGGGCAGCCCGGCCACCGAGACGAGATCGCCCTCGGTGTCGGCGATGCGGTTGAACGAGTGCCCGGTGCCGACGGCGCGGACCCGTTCGCTACCCGCCACCAGCTCCTGCAGCTCGGCGATCGATCGGGGGTGGTGGACGGCCCGCGCGGAGTAGCGGACGTTGCCGGCCCAGTTGCTGGTCACCACGTAAGCAACCTAACGGCCAGCAGAACTCTACGGCTGCTGAAATCTTGGCTACCGTGGGACCATGAGCACTGCGCGTCGGCGTCCCGGCCGCCGGGGCGCCGACGCGGGCAACCGGGGGAAGATCCTCGCTGCGGCTGCCAAGCGGTTCACCGAGCTCGGGTTCCGCGCCACCACGATCCGGGGCGTCGCCGCCGACGCCGGGGTGGACCCGGCGCTGGTGCACTACTTCTTCGGCACGAAGGAGCAGCTGTTCGCCCAGGCCATGGCGCTGCCGCTCGATCCGGGCGCGGTGGTCGAGGAGATGCTCGCCCCGGGCGTCGACGGGGTGGGCAGGCGGCTGGCCGCCCGCCTGCTCCAGGTCCTCGACGAGACTGCGCCGGCGAACCCGGTGCTGGCGCTCATCCGCTCCGCCACCGCGCACGAGTCGGCGGCGACGATGCTGCGCGAGTTCCTCACCGCGGCCGTGCTGAACCGCATCACCGCCGCGCTGGACGTCGACCGCGCCGAGCTGCGGGCTGCGCTCTGCGCCTCGCAGGTGGTCGGGCTGATCGTGGCCCGTGAGGTGGTCGGGCTGCCCGCGCTGCGCACGACCGACCGGGCTGTGCTCGCCGGGATCTACGGCGACACGCTGCAGCGCTACCTCACCGAACCCCTCTGAACCTCTCCGGCCCCGCCGCGCAGTCGCCGACGAGCACCGCAGCACGGAGCTCCGCCGAGCGCGACTATCCTCGACGCGTGTCCATCGAGGTCTGCAACGAGTCCGGCATCAGCGTCGACGAATCGCTGATCGCCTCCGTCGCGCGCTTCGCTCTGGACGCGATGCAGGTCAGCCCGGCCGCGGAGCTGTCGATCCTCCTCGTCACCGAGGAGGCGATGGCCGAGCTGCACGAGCGCTGGATGGACCTACCGGGCCCCACCGACGTGATGGCCTTCCCGATGGACGACCTGGCCGAGGAGTCCCGCCGACCGGACGCGCCCGACGTGGGCCCGGCGCTGCTCGGCGACATCGTGCTGTGCCCGCAGTTCGCCAAGCGCAACGCCCGCGCTGCCGGGCACTCGCTCTCCGACGAGCTGCACATGCTGACCGTGCACGGGATCCTGCACCTGCTCGGCCACGACCACGCCGAACCCGAGGAGGAGCGCGAGATGTTCGCGCTCCAGAACCAGCTGCTCATCCGCTGGCTGGACGCCCGCGAGCGGGCCGCCCTCGCCGAGAAGCAGCGGCGCAAGGACTCCAAGGTGCTCGGCACCGTCGGCCTGGACGACGACTGACCGCCGGCCGATGCCCCCCGCCGCCGTCCCCATGATCGTCGTCGCGGTGCTGCTGGTACCGCTCGCGGGGCTGTTCGCCATGGCGGACGCGGCGCTCAACACCGTCTCCCGGGCCCGGGTCGACGCGCTGGTGAAGTCCGGCCGTCCCGGGGCGCGGGCGCTCGCCCGGATCGTCGCCGACCGGCCGCGACACGTGAACCTGCTCCTGCTGCTGCGGCTGATCGCGGAGACCGCCGCGACGGTGCTGCTCACCGTCGGCCTGGTCATGACCTTCGACGCGGTGTGGGTGGGTGCGCTCACCGCCGGCGCGATCATGGTCGTGGTCTCGTACGTGCTGATCGGCGTGGGCCCGCGCACCCTCGGCCGCCAGCACCCGTACCGGATCGGGATGCTGATGGCGGCGCCGATCGGCGCGCTGGCCACGCTGCTCGGGCCGCTCGCCCGGCTGCTGATCGTCGTCGGCAACGCGATCACCCCCGGCCAGGGCTTCCGGCAGGGCCCGTTCTCCTCCGAGGTCGAGCTGCGCGAGCTGGTCGACCTGGCCAGCACCAGCGGCGTCGTCGACGAGGACGAGCGGCAGATGATCCACTCGGTGTTCGAGCTGGGCGACACCCTCGTCCGGGAGGTGATGGTGCCCCGCCCGGACGTCATCTGGGTGGAGCACGACACCCCGATCGAGAAGGTCGTGAAGCTGGCCCTGCGCAGCGGCTACTCGCGCATCCCGGTGCTGGGTGAGTCGATCGACGACATCATCGGGGTCGCCTACCTCAAGGACCTCGTCCAGGCCCAGGCCGAGCGCCCGGGCACCCCGCTGGTCGAGGTGATGCGGCCGCCGATGTTCGTGCCCGACTCCAAGCGCGCCGACGAGCTGCTCAAGGAGATGCAGGCCGCTCGCAACCACATGGCGATCGTCGTCGACGAGTACGGCGGCACCGCGGGGGTCGTCACGATCGAGGACATCCTCGAGGAGATCGTCGGCGAGATCACCGACGAGTACGACATCGACCAGGTCCCCGACGTGCAGGAGCTCGGCAACGGGGTCCGGCGGGTGTCGGCCCGGCTGCCGGTCGAGGACCTCGACGAGCTGTACCCGCCACCCGACGGCGGCCCGAGCCCGCTCGCCGAGCTGCTGGCCGGGATCGACGTCGACACCGTGGGCGGCCTGCTGGGCCAGCGGCTGGGCAAGGTGCCGCTGCCCGGCGCGACCACCGAGGTCGCCGGGCTGCGGCTCACCGCGGAGGGCGGGAAGGACCCGCGGGGCCGGGTCCGCATCACCTCGGTGCTGGTCGAGCCGATCGCCCGACCGCAGCCCGGAGAAGACCACCAGGACGACGAGCACGGCGCGCCGGAGCGCGCCACGAGGAGAGCGATGACCGGCAACTCCGACCACCGCGCGCAGGAGGCCTCGTGACGCCGACCCCGCACTACGACGTCGTCGTGGTCGGTGGCGGCATCGTCGGGCTCGCCACCGCGTGGGCCGCGATCCGCACCGGCCGCAGCGTGGCGGTCGTGGAGCGCGAGCCGCGCCTGGCCGCACACCAGACCGGCAACAACTCCAACGTCATCCACTCCGGGCTGTACTACGCACCCGGCGGGTTGAAGGCGCGGCTCGCGGTCGCCGGCTGCGCGGAGACCAAGCAGTTCGCCCGCGCGCACGACCTGCCGTTCGCCGAGACCGGCAAGCTGGTGGTCGCCACCGAACCGGAGGAGCTGCCGCGGCTGGCCGAGCTGGCCCGTCGCGGCGCCGCCAACGGTGTGGAGGTGCATGAGCTCGACCAGGCCGGCATGCGCGTCCACGAGCCGCACGTGCGCGGCATCGCCGCCCTGTGGGTGCCGTCCACCGGCATCACCGATTTCCGGCTCATCGCGGAGAAGCTCGGCGAGCTGGTGCAGCAGGCCGGGGGAGACGTCTTCCTGGGCCGGCCGGTGGAGAAGGTGCTGCGCCGCCGCCGCGACGTCGTCGTGCGCACCCGCTCCGGCGATCTCCTCGGCTCCCGCGTCGTCGTCTGCGCCGGGCTGCACTGCGACGAGCTGGCCCGCTCCTCGGGCCTCGAGCCGGGCATGCGGATCGTGCCGTTCCGCGGCGAGTACTCCGGCTTCTCCGACCGGGCCGCCGAGCTGGTCAAGGGCCTGATCTACCCGGTGCCCGACCCGGCGTTCCCGTTCTTGGGCGTGCACGCCACCCGCGGCGTCGACGGGCACGTCCACGCCGGCCCCAACGCGGTGGTGGCGCTGGCCAGGGAGGGCTACTCGTGGACCACCGTCGACGTCCGCGAGTTCCTGTCGACGATCGCGTACCCGGGCATGCTGCAGATCGCGCGCAAGCACTGGCGCTACGGCTTCGGCGAGATGCACCGGTCGCTCTCGCGGTCGGCGATGGCCCGTCAGATCCAGCGGATGCTGCCCGATGTGCGGGCCGAGGACCTCTCCCCGGCGGGCGCGGGCGTGCGCGCCCAGGCGGTGCGGGCGGACGGCACGCTCGTCGACGATTTCCTGCTGCTCTCCGACGGGCCCGTGCTGCACGTGCTCAACGCGCCCTCACCGGCGGCCACGGCCGCGCTGCCGATCGGGCGGGAGATCCTGCACCGGCTCACCGGTGACGTACTGGCCCCGGTGGGTGCGGCGTGACGTTCCCCGAGGTACCCGAGGGCTTCCGCTCGGGATTCGCCTGCTTCGTCGGCCGGCCCAACGCCGGCAAGTCGACGCTGACCAACGCGCTGGTCGGCGAGAAGATCGCGATCACGTCCAGCAGGCCGCAGACCACGCGGCACGCGATCCGCGGCATCCTGCACCGCCCGGACGCGCAGCTGATCATCGTCGACACCCCGGGCCTGCACAAACCGCGCACGCTGCTCGGGGCGCGGCTGAACGACATCGTCCGCGACACGTGGGCTGAGGTCGACGTGATCGGCTTCTGCGTGCCCGCGGACGTGCCGGTGGGCCGCGGCGATGAGTTCATCATGCGGGAGCTGCGCCGGGTCGCCGGACGCACCCCGGTGATCGGGATCGTCACCAAGACCGACCTCGCCCGCCCGGAGCAGATCGCCGAGCGGCTCACCCAACTGGCCGACAACAAGATCATCGAGTTCGCCGAAGTCGTGCCGTGCTCGGCTGTGGACGGGTTCCAGACCGACGTGCTGGCCGATCTGCTCGTCAGCCGGCTGCCGGAGGGCCCGCCGCTCTACCCGCACGGGGAGCTGACCGACGAACCGGAGGAGACGCTGGTCGCCGAGCTCATCCGGGAGGCCGCGCTGGAGGGTGTGCGCGACGAGCTGCCGCACTCCATCGCCGTCACGATCGACGAGATGATCCCCCGGCCGGGCCGCACGGACGGCATGCTCGACGTCCACGCCACCATCCACGTGGAGCGGGACAGCC
Source organism: Pseudonocardia thermophila (assembly GCF_900142365.1). Taxonomy (GTDB): domain Bacteria; phylum Actinomycetota; class Actinomycetes; order Mycobacteriales; family Pseudonocardiaceae; genus Pseudonocardia; species Pseudonocardia thermophila. The sequence continues at coordinate 197,638 of NZ_FRAP01000002.1, forward strand.
AGAAGGGCATCGTGATCGGCAAGGGCGGGGCTCGGCTGCGCCAGGTGGGTTCCGACGCCCGCCGGCAGATCGAGAAGCTGCTCGGCACCAAGATCTACCTCGACCTGCACGTCACGGTGTCGAAGGACTGGCAGCGCGACCCGAAGCAGCTGCGCAAGCTGGGCTTCTGAGTCAGCGGGTCAGGCCCGCTGCCGCGCCTCCTGGACCATCGCCACCAGCGCCGTGCGCGCCTCGGTGGGGGTGGTGACCTGCTCGGGGAACGCCAGCCGCACGTGGTGCTCGGGTCCGTCGGGCTCGTCGCGGGCGAGCACGTCGAAGCCGTAGCGGTCGATGCCGGTCATGCGGGCGGACGTCGTGGCCGGCCGGTCGCCGAAGACCCGGCAGTACAGCACGAGCGCGTCGGCGTGGTCGTCGTTCATGTGGTCGACGACGCCGGCGACGTGCGGCACCAGCGGGTCCGGCTCGGCCGCGGCGTACGCATCGGCGTCGACCCAGCTCATGCGCGCGAACCCGCCCACGAACCGCACCGACCGGACGTCGAGCCGGTAGATGCGGAAGCCGTGGTCGGTGCCCAGCCCGCCCGGGTGCACCTGCTGGTATATCGCGAGCGCGTCGGCCCGCTCCGGCTCCGGCACCTCGGCGACCGGGCCGATCACCGTGACCCGGCCCAGGTCCAGCGGATCGCCCTCACCGGGCTCGGTGACCATCAGCGACGCACGCGGATCGGCCTTCAGGTTGTGCGTGTGCACCGCCAGGTCGGACAGCAGCAGCAACGGCCTGCCCCGCTCGTCGACGGCGGGCGCGACGACGGAGCCGAACGGGTAGCCGTCCGGCCCGATCGTCGACAGCGTGCCGGTGCGGGCGGCCGCCATCAGGGTGCGGCAGCGCTCGGCGTCGGACGGACCGCTCATACCCCTGCCGCACCGATCGCCGCGCTGATGAAGACGATGATGAAGACGAGGTAGATCACCAGGATCGCGGTGAAGATACCGCCGATGATGATGCCGGCCAGCGCCAGCCCGTCGCCGCCCTCGCCGGTGCGCTTGATCTGGTTGCGGGCGATGATCCCGAACACGATGCCCAGCGGGCAGAACACGAACGCCATCACCAGCGCGAGGATCGCCATCGTGTTCGTCGACGGGGGCGCGTACGCGGGCTGGCCGTAGCCCTGCTGAGCGTACGGGTTGCCGTACGGGTCGGGCTGGCCGTAGGCCTGCTGGCCGTACTGCTGCTGGCTGTACTGCCCGTAGGGGTTGGCCGCGTCGTAGCCGGGCTGGCCGTAGGCCTGCTGCCCGTACTGCTGCTGGCCGTACTGCTGCTGCCCGTACTGTCCGTACTGCCCGGGCTGCTGGTACGTCCCGGGCTGCTGGGTGCCGCCGGGGGCGTAGGACGAGCCGTAGGGGCTCTGGCTCTGCGGGGGCGCCGGGACGTGGGTGGTCGGCTCCTCGCCGAACCCCGTGGGATCGGAGCTCTTCGACAGCGACACCGGGTCCGCGGCCGGCGGCTCGGTGCCCGTTGGATCGGGACGGAACAACGCCGTCGGGTCCTCGTCCGGCCGGTCCTGCGGCATGTGGGCTCGCCCCCTCGTGAGGTACGGGTGTCGGACCCGATCGTAGGGGGAGACCCGACGTAGGCTGGTGCGTCCCGGGGAAGAATCCGACGCAGGAGGCGGGTGGGTCGAGGGTGGTGCTCTACCGCGACACCGGCGTCGTGCTGCGGGTGCAGAAGCTCGGCGAGGCCGACCGGATCATCACTCTGCTGACCAGCCGGCACGGCAAGGTCCGCGCGGTCGCGAAGGGGGTGCGCCGAACCCGGTCCCGGTGGGGTGCGCGGCTGGAGCCGTTCAACCACGTCGACGTGCAGTGCTACACCGGCCGCTCGCTCGACGTCGTCACCCAGGCGCAGACCGTCGACGCGTTCGGCGCGGGGATCATCGGCGACTACGGCCGCTACACCGCCGGGTGCGCGATCCTCGAGACCGCCGACCGGATCGTCGCCGAGGAGGGTGAACCAGCGCTGCGCGTGTACCTGCTGCTCGTCGGGGCGCTGCGGGCGCTGGCCGGCGGGGAGCGCGACGCGTCGCTCGTGCTCGACGCGTTCTTGCTGCGCGCGATGAGCCACGCCGGGTGGGCCCCGGCCATCCACGACTGCGCGCGCTGCGCCGCCCCGGGCCCGCACGCAGCGTTCAACGTCGCAGCCGGGGGCGCGGTGTGCTCGGTGTGCCGGCCGCCCGGGTCGGTGCTGCCGTCGCGGGAGACGTTCGCCCTGCTTGACGCCCTGCTGCACGGCGACTGGGAGATCGCCGACGCCGCCCCGCCCGCCGTCCGCCGCGACGCCAGCGGGCTGGTGGCGGCGCACCTGCAGTGGCACATGGAGCGGCAGCTGCGGTCGTTGCCGCTGGTCGAGCGGCGGCCGGCGGCGCCGCGGGCCTGAGGCCGGAGCGGGGCCGGGCCGACGTAGGGTTCCGGGCGTGCCACCACCGTACGAGCCCCCGCCTCCCCACCCGTCGGGCGCCCGTCCACCGGCCATTCCGCCGGAGGCGGTGCCGAACCACATCGCGCTGGTCATGGACGGGAACGGGCGCTGGGCGAACGCGCGCGGGCTGCCTCGCATCGAGGGCCACAAGCGCGGCGAGGCGTCGTTGATGGACGTCACGTGGGGGTGCCTCGACATCGGGGTGAAGTGGCTGTCGGCGTACGCGTTCTCCACGGAGAACTGGAAGCGCAGCCCCGAGGAGGTCCGCTTCCTCATGGGCTTCAACCGCGACGTGATCCGCCGCCGGGTCGACGAGCTGAACGCCCGCGGTGTGCGGGTGCGCTGGGCGGGCCGGCGGCCGCGGCTGTGGCGCAGCGTGATCCGCGAGCTGGAGCGCGCCGAGGAGCTGACCCGCGACAACGACCGGCTCACGCTGACCATGTGCGTCAACTACGGCGGCCGCGCCGAGATCACCGACGCCGTGCGCTCGATCGCGAAGCTGGTCGCTGAGGGGCGGCTGCGGCCGGACAAGATCGACGAGCGGACGATCGCCCGGCACCTCGACGAGCCCGACATGCCCGACGTGGACCTGTTCGTGCGCAGCTCCGGCGAGCAGCGGACCTCGAACTTCCTGCTGTGGCAGTCGGCGTACGCCGAGATGGTCTTCCTCGACACCCTCTTCCCCGACTTCGACCGGCGCCACATCTGGGAGGCGATCGAGATCTACGCCCGCCGCAACCGCCGCTTCGGCGCCGCGAAGGACATGCCGGGGGTCGTGTCGTGACCACGATCTCGGACATGCTCGACGTCGCCCGGGCGGCGCTGGAGCGCTACCACGACGTCACCGTCGACGAGGACGGCGCGCTGACCTTCGCTCACCGCGGCGTGCCGTGCGTCGTGCAGGGGATGGAGCTGGAGGAGGGGCTGCCCGTCCTCAACCTCACGTGCGTGGTGGCGTGGGACCTCGACCCGGAGATCGACGTGCCCACCCGGGTCGCGATGGGCGCCGGGGAGAGCCTGTTCGGCACCCCGCGGGTCATCCGCGGCGAAGCCGGGTGGGACGTCACCCTGCGCTACGCGTTCCCCGCCGCGGGCCTGGACGAGAAGGCGATGGGCACGCTGCTGATGCTGGTGGTGAGCAACGCCTCCACGATGCGGGCGCAGCTCACCGACCTGCCGTGAGACCCGGGCGCGCCGCCGGGCAGGAGCTGCTCGACGAACTGGTCGCCGAGGTGACCGCCGGGATGCCCGGGATCGAGCGGGCGCCGCTGTTCGGCAGCTCCGGGGTGCGCCGCGACGGCGCGCTCGTGGCGTTCATCGGGCGCGGGGGAGAGCTGGTGGTGCGGCTGCCGGAGGGGCGTGCGCAGCAGCTGCTGGCGTCCGGCGCGGCCCGCGAGGTGCGGATGGGCCGCGCCGCGGCGCGCGAGTGGGTGGCCGTCCCCCGCCCCGCCGATGGCGCCCAACCCTGGCGCGAGCTGCTCGCCGCCGCCTGCGCGCACGCGGTCGGCTGAGGCGGGTCAGCTGCCGGTGTCGGCGGACAGGTGCACCAGCGGCAGCGCGGCCAACTGCGCGGGCGTCATCCGGCTCGCCGCGCCGAGCACGTCGTTCTGCGCCGCCTGCATGCGCGCGTCCACCAGCCCGGACAGGGCGTAGCAGATCCGACCCAGCAGCCGCACCGCGTTCTCCTCGACGGGCGGGTTCGGGGTGGCCACGATCGCGACGCCGTTCGGGTGCCCGGAGTTGGACTGCGCCACCCCGATCGTGACGGACTCGCGCGGGTTGACGTGCCGCGACGCGTAGTGGTCGCGCAGCGTGAGGAACGCGGCGTGGAACTGCTCGAGATCGCCCTCGAGCTGCAGCTCAGCCAGGTCGGCCGTGGTGAGCACCTCGGCGCGGGGCGAGAAGCAGCGGGCGTAGCCGACGAGCGCGCCGGTCCACAGCGCCTCGATCAGGGCGTCGTCGCGCTGCACCTGCAGCGGCCCGGTGTCCGGGCCGCCGAGCGCGGTGACGAGGTGCTCACAGCAGCGCAGGACGTACTGCAGGTCCTCGAAGACGGCGGCGAGGGCGGCCAGCCCGGCCGCGTCGTCGCTCTCCATCCGGCGGACCGTGCTCGGTCGCGTGTCGGTCTCGGCCACAGCGGCGCCTCCTTGCGTCGGGCGCGCACGTTACCGCCGGTCGGCCGCTCCCGATGTGTCGTTGTGAGACGCTGCGTCGGAGGCGGCCGCACCGGAGGTGCAGTCGCGGCACAGCCCGAAGATCTCGGCGGTGTGGCTGAGGTCGGAGAACCCGTGCTGCTCGGCCACCTTCTGCGCCCACGTCTCCACGGCCGGCCCGTCGATCTCCACGGTGTGCCCGCACTTCCTGCACACGAGGTGGTGGTGGTGCTCGACGGAGGCGCAGCGGCGGTACACCGCCTCGCCGGTACCGGTGCGCAGCACGTCGACCTCGCCGGCGTCGACGAGGCTCTGCAGGGCGCGGTAGACGGTGGTCAGCCCGATGGGGTCGCCGCTGCGGCGGAGCGCCTCGTGGATCTCCTGGGCGGAGCGGAAGTCCGACAGGGTGTCGAGCATCGCCGACACCGCGGCCCGCTGCCTGGTGGACCGCTGGGCGCGCGCCGCGGTCATCCCTCCTCCACGTGCTCGATCGCGTCGACGACGATGTGCGCGAGGTGGTCGTCGACCAGCGAGTACACGACCTCTCGGCCGCGCCGGTCCCCGCGGACCACGCCCGCGGACTTCAACACGCGCAGGTGCTGGCTGATCAGCGGCTGGGTGACGCCGAGCGCGTCGACCAGGTCGTGGACGCAGCGGCTGGACTCCAGCAGCTGCAGGACGATCGCGATCCGGACCGGAGCCGCGAGCGCGCGCAGCAGATCCCCGGCGGCGACGAGCGTGGCTGAGGTGCGGACCGGGGCCGGGGCGGCGGGGGGACGGACGGCGGCGTGCTGCTCGTCGTGCTGCTCGTCCCGTTCAGCGCCCGCGACGATCGACATCGGTCCATCCCGTCTCCCGGAGCGGCGGCCACGCCTCCGGTGTGGTCGTGCCCGTGGGGCCGCACGTCCATGGTAGGCGTGCCTGAGGAGATACTCGGCCGATGCTGCTCGTGTGCCGCTTCGCCGTCGCCCCCGACGCCGCCGACTCCTTCCGCGACCGGGCGCGGCGGGCGCTCGAGCTGCTCACCGAGCAACCGGGGTGCCTGGGTGGTGACCTGGGGCGGGCGATCGAGGATCCGCAGCGCTGGACCCTCGTCGTCCGGTTCGCCTCCGTCGACGCGTACCGGCGGGCGCTGAACCCGTTCCCCGTGCGGGAGCACGTCGTCCCGCTGCTGGCCGAGGCGATGGCCGACGAGCCGGCCACGTTCGAGACCCGCGTGACCGCTGACGCGGGGGTGAGCACGGAGCACCGGAGCCTGCTGGCGGAGTAGGGACGCGCGAGTCGCGGGGCCGAGCGCGGGACTCACCCGACGAAGCGCGGGACTCGCCGCGGCCCTGAGCAGAGCCTCACGTCAGGCGGGTTCGCCCGTGTAGAAGGCCGTGGCGCGGGCGCCGGCCGCGCGGGCGGCGTCGGCGGGCGTGCCGGCGGCGATCGACGCCTCCGCCCAGCCCGCGCTCGCGGCCGCGATGAACGCCTTCCCCTCCGGCGACCCCGCCCACGCCTGCGCGGCGGCCGGATCGACCGCCTCCCCGGTGGCGACGTGCTGGGCGAGGCCGTGCAGAGCGAGGTCCCAGCCGACGCCGACCGCGCCCGGCCCGTACTCCAGCCACCGCTCGTCGTCGACGTGGGCGACGTGCTCCAGGGTGAACCGGGTCCCGTCGCCCGCCGCGGCGAGCGTGACCTCGATCCAACTCACCTCCCCGCCGAACTCCCAGGTGGCGGCGAACGAGCGCGGCGGATCGCAGCGCTCGATCGTGCCGCCCGCCTGCCCCTCCAGCTGGTATCGGCCGCCCACCTGCAGGTCGCCGGTCACGGGGAGGAACCAGCGGGGCAACCGCTCCGGGTTGGTGCAGGCGTCCCACAGGTCGTCGACCGTGGTGGGGTAGACCCGGGTGATCGTGGCGACCTTCGCCTCGCCCGCCTCCAGCGTGCGGGTGCCGATCGTGCGGCGGACGCCGCTCACCCCGCCCGTGACGGTGGTGGATTCAGTCATCTCGTCTCCGTTCTCGCTTGCCACGGGCGATCTCGGTCGCCAGCGCGTCGAGGTGGGGTGTCCAGAAGCGGCGGAAGCGGTCGAGCCAGGCGTCGACCTCCCGCAGGGCCTCGGGCTCGACGGAGTAGATGCGCCGGGTGCCGTCGGCCTGCACGCGCGCGAACCCGTTCTCCCGCAGCACCTTCAGGTGCTGGGAGACGGCGGGCTGGGAGATCCCGAACTCGGCCGTGATCGCTGCCGCCACCGCCCCAGCGGTGAGCTCGCTGTCGCCGAGCAGCTCCAGGATGCGACGGCGGACCGGGTCGCCGAGCACGTCGAACGCGTGCACGGCGGAAGACTAGAAGCCATTGCTTATATAAGTCAAGCCTGAACATTGGGGGCGGCGGCCGCAGGGCGTCGCGAGGCGGTCGCTAGTCTGTGCATCTCTGCCCTGTACGTCTTCCCTAGTACCTGCAGTCCTGGAGCGTTCCACGTGGCCAGCAAGCCAACTTCCGGCAAGATCGAGAAAATCGTCGCGCTCGCCAAGCGGCGCGGGTTCGTCTTCGCGTCGGGAGAGATCTACGGCGGCACCCGGTCCGCGTGGGACTACGGACCCCTCGGCGTCGAGCTCAAGGAGAACGTCAAGCGCCAGTGGTGGAAGGCCATGGTCATCGGGCGCGAGGACGTCGTCGGCCTCGACAGCTCGGTGATCCTGCCCCGCCAGGTCTGGGTCGCGTCCGGCCACGTCGGCACGTTCAACGACCCGCTCGTCGAGTGCCTGTCCTGCCACAAGCGCTTCCGCGCCGACCAGATCGCCGAGGAGTACAGCGCCCGCAGCGGCAAGCCGGCGAGCGAGGACGACCTGTCCGACGTGCCCTGCCCGAACTGCGGCACCCGCGGCAAGTACACCCCGCCGCAGGACTTCAACATGATGCTCGAGACCTACCTCGGCCCGGTGAAGTCCGAGGAGGGCCTGCACTACCTGCGCCCCGAGACCGCGCAGGGCATCTTCATCAACTTCCTCAACGTCCTGACGACCTCGCGGCGCAAGCCCCCGTTCGGCATCGGGCAGATCGGCAAGAGCTTCCGCAACGAGATCACGCCGGGCAACTTCATCTTCCGCACCCGCGAGTTCGAGCAGATGGAGATGGAGTACTTCGTCGAGCCCGGCAGCGACGAGGAGCTGCACCAGTACTGGATCGACGAGCGCACCCGCTGGTACGTCGACCTGGGCATCTCCCGGGACAACCTGCGCCACTACGAGCACCCGAAGGAGAAGCTGTCCCACTACTCGAAGCGCACCGTCGACATCGAGTACCGCTTCGGCTTCATCGGCCAGGAGTGGGGTGAGCTGGAGGGCATCGCCAACCGCACCGACTTCGACCTCACCGCCCACACCAACCACTCCGGCGTGGACCTGTCGTACTTCGACCAGGCCACCGAGACCCGCTACCGACCGTTCGTCATCGAACCGGCCGCCGGCGTGGGCCGCTCGATGATGGCGTTCCTCATCGAGGCCTACGGCGAGGAGCAGGTGCCCAACGCCAAGGGCGGGCTCGACACCCGCGTCGTGCTGCACCTCGACCGGCGCCTCGCCCCGGTCAAGGTCGCCGTGCTGCCGCTCTCGCGCAACGCGGAGCTGTCGCCGAAGGCCCGGGAGCTGGCCGCGGACCTCCGCAAGAACTGGAACGTCGAGTTCGACGACGCCGGCGCCATCGGCCGCCGCTACCGCCGCCAGGACGAGATCGGCACCCCGTTCTGCGTGACGGTCGACTTCGACACCCTCACCGACAACGCCGTCACCGTGCGCGAGCGCGACAGCATGGCCCAGGAGCGGATCTCGATCGACCAGGTCGAGGCCTACCTGGCTGCGAAGCTCGTCGGCTGCTGACCGCGGGGCCCGGCCGGTCAGGTGCCGCGGTCGAGGTTCTCGACGACCATCGCGGCGACCGGCCGGGCCTTCTCGCAGGCCTGCTCGTGGGTCATGGGCTGGTTGCCGCTGTAGTCGTAAGCGACCTGAAGGACCTGACCGGGCCGGATGTCGATGAAGATCGCGCACGAGGTCTCGTGCGGAGCCAGCGTCCCCATTCCGACCACGGCCGGTAGCGGCCGACCATGAACCAAGGCTCATCGGTCCGTATGTCCTCTATGCCTGTGTCGGCGCTGCCGGACACGATGTAGGCGCTGATCGGTTCGGACAGGAAGTGGGTCCACAGGCACTCCCGGCTCCCTGACTCTGTGGCAGTAGGGCGGGGGCCGGCCACATCAAGTTCTTCGGCCTGCTCCGATGTGAGGGCGGTGCAGAAGTCGAAGGTCGCCATGTCGACCGCGACTGCGGGCGTTGTTGCAGGGGCATCGGCGGTGGGCATGCCGGCGAGCGGGGTGGAGCACGCGGCGGCGAACAGCAGTGCGAGTATGAACCCGGCGCTGTGGAGGCGTCTCACGCCCGGTCCCATGGGCGGAGGAATATGCCGATCGTCGCGTTCGCTTCTGCGATGACGGCGCTGTGCTGCAGAGGGGTCAGCGCCGCGATCTCTTGCTCGGTCCTCCCATACGCCTCGGCGGCCAGCTTGAGGCTGCCAGCGATGGCGGCGAGCTCGTTCAACCGCTCATTGCAGGTGTCGATCAACAGCCTCGCCCGCTGCGAGAAGGCGACGGCTGCGTCGGCAGAGACCGGGTCACCGCCATAGCGGTAGTTGTAGGTTTCGAGGCCACCTCGCTCCGCCGTGAGGGTCGTCTTGAGCAGCTCGTACTCCTCCAGGATCGCCTTCCGCACGTAGAGCACGTTGTCCGCATCGACCCGCAGCCCCGCCCTACGGGCGTGCTCCTCGGCCGCGGCGGCGTCGACCAGCCCCGTCTCGTCGCCCTCGTAGATCCCCATGACGCCCCGCCCCCCCACCGCGACGATCACTGGGCGTTCAGCGTAGGAGACCCGCCCGGGTCGCGGGGCGGTTCGGGGGAATCCGTGGCCGCGTGGGCGGGTCGATGCCGGTGGCGGTGCAGGCGGCGGGCGAGGGTGAGCCGGTGGCGGGGCGCCGCGACGAGCTGCCGGTACTGGCGGCGCAGCGCGATCCCCGCCACCGCCCCGACGGCGATCGCCGCGAGCACCTCGATCGGGTCGGTCGCCCAGAAGTTGATCACGCCGACGACGAACGCGGTGAGCAGGACGCCTGTCGTCCGCAGGAGCAGTACCCGGGTCCGCAGCGCCCGGTCGCGCTTGCCCCGGCGCAGCTGCGGTGCGGTGGAGGAGAGGATCCACACCCAGTACCCGAGCAGCAGTGCGTGCGCGAGCCACCCGGTCACCGCACGCGCGTCGGACAGCATCGACCGGCTCCAGTTGATCACGGAGAGCGAAGGGCATGACACTACCCGCGACCGCGCGTGATCGGTTGGCCCGAACCGGCCAACGCCGACCGATCGGGTGCTGCTCCGGTGGGTTCAGCGACCGAACCGGGTGGCGCCGCGGCCGGTCAGGCTCTCCGCCGGCACCGTGCGCCCGGACACGAGCAGCAGCAGGTCCGCCGCCCGGCCGTGCACCGGCTCGCCCTCCCCGTGCGCCCAGTCGGCGTCGGTCGCGACGAGCCGCACGCCGCGCACGTCCACTCCGAAGTAGCGGGCCCGCTTCGGTGAGAACCCGCTGAGCACGAGCGCCGCTCGTTCCGGCGGGACGACGTCGGTGCGGCCCAGCGGCACCGCGACGTCCAGCCCGTGGATGACTTCGTGCGAGAGCGCCCCGAGCGGCCCGCCGCCGGGCGGCGCCCACGGGTGGTCGACGTTGCGCCGCAGCACGTCGAGCAGCTCGGCGGGGGAGAGCGCGGCCGCGTCGGCCCGGGCGGCCCGGTCGGCCATGCGGTTGACGCTGCCGCGGGAGCGGACCAGGCCGAGCAGGATGCGCGGCAGCGTGTAGCGGTAGGGCATCGTCACGTGCGCGAGCACCTCGTGCACCCGCCACCCCGCGCACAGGCTCGGCGTCCGCCACTGCTGCGGGGTCAGCGAGCTGTACAGGTCCACCAGGTCCCGCCGCTGGGCCGCGACGGCCGATGCGATGTCAGCTGTCATGCCCTTCTTGACCGCCTGCGGCCGCCGGACTCATCGCCGGCAGCTTCGCGGGTGCGGGCAGGAGCCGCTGGAGCAGGTCCTGCATCGTGACGAACCCGGTCGGCTCGGGCCCGCCGTCGGTCACCAGCGCCAGCTGGTTGCCCTGCTCCCGCATCGCGCGCAGCGCCTGGTGGACGGGGGTGTCGGCGTCGAGCACGGGCAGCGGCCGCAGCAGGTCCGCGGCCGTGGTGCCCGCCGGCACGGCGAGCGCGTCGCGCACGTGCACGAACCCGATCGGGCGGCCCGTGTCGTCGAGCACGCCCAGCCGCAGGTGCCCGCTGGTGCGGGCGGCCGCGCGGATGTCCGCCGGTGCGGCGGTCATCGGCACCGCGGCCATCGACGCGCGCGGGTGCACCAGATCGCGCAGTGGCGCGGTGTCCAGCTCCAGCGCCGTGACGAGCTGGTCGTGGCGCGCCCGGTCGAGCGCTCCCGCGGTGGTGGAGTGCTCGACGAGCTCCCGCAGGTCGTCCCGGTTGCGGCCGGAGGCCAATTCGCTGACCGGCTCCACGCCGACCAGCCGCAGCAGCCCGTTGGCCATCGCGTTGAGCGCCACGAGCGCCGGCCGGGTCACCGCCATGAACGCGCGCATCGGCAGCGCCAGCATGATCGCCGAGCGCTCCGGGTGCGCGATCGCCCACGACTTCGGCGCCATCTCGCCCACCACGAGGTGCAGGAACGTGACGATCACCAGCGACGCCAGGAACGCCAGCACCGTCGCCGTCGGTTCGCCGAGCGCCCCGAACAGCGGCTCCAGCAGGCGCTCGACGGCCGGCTTGCCGACGGCACCGAGGCCCACCGTGCACAGCGTGATGCCCAGCTGCGACCCGGCGAGCAGCAGCGACAGGTCCTGCGCGCTGCGCAGCGCGGCCCGCGCCGAGATGCTCGTCTCGGCTGCCTCCTCCAGCCGGTGGCGCCGAGCGGCGACCAGCGCGAACTCGATCGCGACGAAGAACGCCGACAGGACGATGAGGCCCGCCGACACCAGCAGTGCCCACCCGGTGCTCACGACTGCTCCCACGCCAGCCGCAGGGTGGCCGGCACCCGTCGCTCCAGCGCGCACACGGTGATCGCCAGCTGCCGCCCGTCCGCGGGCAGCACCACCGTGTCGCCGACCTCCGGCAGCCGCTGCAGCCGGGAGATCACCAGGCCGCCGACGGTGCGGTACTCACCGCTCGGCAGGTCCGCGTCGATCAGTCGTTCCACCTCCTCCACCGAGAGCGTGCCCGGGACCGTCCACTCGCCGTCCCCGACGGCGGTGCGGTCGGTGCCCGCGGTGTCGTGCTCGTCGGTGATCTCGCCGACCAGTTCCTCGGCGATGTCCTCCACGGTGATCACGCCGGCCAGCCCGCCGTACTCGTCGACGACGATGGCCAGCTCCTCGTCCGCGGCGCGCAGCTCGTCGAGCACCGCCGGCAGCGGCAGGCTCGCCGGCACCAGCACCGGGGTGCGGGCGATGTCGGTGACCCGCAGCTGCGCCGCACCTGGCCGTTCCTCGGCGGCCAGCACGTCCCGCAGGCACACGACGCCGACGACGTCCTCGGGGTTCTCGCCGATCACCGGCAGCCGCGAGTGGCCGGACGCCAGCACGCCGACGAGCTCGGCGAGCATCGCGTCCGACCGCACGGTGGTCACCCGCGGCCGGGGGATCATCGCGGCTGCCGCGGTGCGGTCGGTGAAGTCCAGCACGCGGTCGAGCAGCACGGACAGCTCGTCGTCGAGATCGCCGCTGTCACGGGACTCGTCGATGATCGCCTCGAGGTCGCGCGGGGTGGCGGCGTGCTCGACGTCGTGGACCGGCTCGATGCGCAGCGCGCGCAGCAGCGCGTTGGACGCGGCGTCGAAGATCCGGATCACCCAGCCGAACGCGGCCAGGTACAGCGACGTGGACGTGGCCAGCGCGCGGGCCACCGGCTCGGGCCGGGCGATCGCGAGGTTCTTCGGGGCCAGCTCGCCGACCACCATCTGCACCACGGTGACGATCGCCAGCGCCAGCGCCGCGCCGATCGCGACGCCGAGCCCCTCGCCGCCGAGCAGCTCGCTCACCCCGGCGCCGATCAGGGGTTCGGCGACGTAACCGGCGAGCAGCCCGGTGACGGTGATCCCCAGCTGGGCGCCGGAGAGCATGAACGAGGTGCGGCGGGTGATGCCCAGAACGCGCTCGGCGCCGGTGTCGCCCGCGGCCGCCCTGGCCTTGAGCCGGGACCGGTCGACGGCCATGAACCCGAACTCCTGGGCCACGAACCAGCCGGTGAACACCGTGATCACCAGCACGACGACCACGCCGAGCAGGATCGAGAGGAGGGTCATGAGGTCCGCCCATCGGGGGCGGTGCCGGTACTACAGGCGGGGTCCATGTCTCCGTTCCTCGAGATGACGCTCTGTCGATGCAACGCGTCAATCATTCCGCACGTTCCCGGAGCGCGGGGAGCACGACCCTTCGGACAGCGGTGGATCGTCGGTGAGCACGGCTACTGTCGGGGTGTGAGCGATCTGCGGGAGCTGGGGGCCGCGTTGGCCCGGTGGGCAGGCGAGGAGCCGGTCGGCGTGGTGCGGGTGCTCGACCGGCACGGCTTCGGCACGGTGGAGAGCGGGCAGCTGCTCGCCGGCACCCCGGCGGGTGCGGTCGCCGGCGGCGTCTACAACGGGGCGCTCGACCACGCCGCGGTGCCGCTGGCCGCCACGGCCGCCGAGGAGCCCGTCCTGAAGACGGCCCACGTGGCCGAGCCGGATGCGCTCGCCGCCGGTCTGACCTGCTCGGGCGGGGCCACCCTGCTCGGCCACCCGCTGGACGGGCAGGCCGCGGCCGCGCTGGGGGAGGCGCTGCAGCGCGGGGTGCCGGCCGCGCTGGTCACGACGGTGGACGGGCGGGCCGCGCTGGTGCTGGTCGGCCCGGACCTCGCGGAACGGACGGGCGGGCTCGGCGTCGATCTCGACGCGGCGGCCGCCGACGCCGCCCGGTCGCTGCTGCGCCGCGGAGCCACCGCCACCGAGCGGGTCACCGTGGGCGACGCGGAGCTGCTGCTCGACCTGTGGGTGCCGGTGCCCACCGTCCTCGTCGTCGGCACCGGCGCCATCGGCGACGCGCTCGACGCGCAGGCCGCGCTGCTGGGCTGGCACACCCGCCGCGAGACCGACGTCGACGCCGCCACCGCCGCCGTGGAGGAGTTCAACGACGCCGACGTGCTGGTCCTGCTCGACCACGCGCCGAAGTTCGACGCCACGCTGATCGCGGGGCTGCGCCGGGGGCGCGGCTTCATCGGCGCGCTCGGCTCGCGCCGTACCCAGGCGGCGCGGCGGGAGCGGCTGCTCGCCAAGGGCGTCACCGAGGAGGAGCTCGCCCGGCTGTACGGGCCGGTCGGACTCGATCTGGGGGCCCGCACCTCCGCCGAGACCGCGGTGTCGATCGTGGCGCAGGTGATCGCCGCCCGGTCGGGCCGCTCCGCGCAGCCGCTGACCGCGGTGACCGGGCAGATCGGGGCGTGACGACGAGGACACGGCCCGTGGCCGGTGATCCGCTGCCACCTGGCACCATCGGGGGTCGACGGCCCGATCCATCACTTGGAGGAGCGACCTGATGGCGGCGACCCCGGATGCGGTGACCGTGCCTGTGCGGCGCGGGCACGGCGACGGCGGCCGCACGCGTCGCCTCCGCCGCCCCGACCAGGGGTACCGGCCCCCGGGCTTCGGCGCGTGGCTGATGCGCGCGGTGGTCGGGGCCGTGCTGATCGCGATGCTCGTCGTGGGCGGCACCGCGTTCCGCGTGTGGCAGGTCGCCCGCGTCGACGAACGCCGGCCCGTCGACGCCGTCGTCGTGCTGGGCGCGGCCCAGTACGACGGCGATCCCAGCTCGATCTTCGCCGCGCGGCTGCGGCACGCGCAGGCCCTCTACGAGCAGGGCCTGGCGCCCCGGATCGTCACCACCGGGGGCAACCGGGCGGGCGACTCGTTCACCGAGGCCGAGGCCGGCCGCCGGTACCTGCTCTCGCGCGGGGTGCCGGCGAGCGCGATCGTCACCGTCCCGGTGGGGTCGGACACGCTGACCAGCGTGCAGGCCGTCGCCGATCGGGCCCGCCGCGACGGCTGGACGACCGCGCTGCTCGTGTCGGACCCGTGGCACTCGCTGCGGTCCCGGCAGATGGCCCGCGACGCCGGCCTGGCGGCGTGGACGTCGCCGACGCGCACCGGGCCGGTGGTGCAGACCCGCGAGACGCAGCTGCGCTACATCGTCCGCGAGACCGGGGCGCTGCTGTTCTACCTGCTCACGCACGCCTCGGTGGACACCGAGACGAGCGGGCTGGGGTGAGCGAGCGCTACCGCTACTCCGACCACGACCGGGCCAGGGCGCAGTCGGAGGCACCGAAGCACACGGCGGCGTCGGACCGGCGCAGCCCGTTCTCCCGCGACCGCGCCCGCGTGCTGCACTCCGCCGCGCTGCGGCGGCTCGCCGGCAAGACCCAGGTCGTCGGCCCCGGCGAGGGCGCGGAGGTGAGCGGGGCGCCGCGCACCCGGCTCACCCACTCGCTGGAGGTCGCCCAGATCGGCCGCGGCATCGCCGAGGACCTCGGCTGCGACCCGGACGTCGTCGACACCGCCGGGCTCGCCCACGACATCGGCCATCCGCCGTTCGGGCACAACGGGGAGCGGGCGCTCGACGAGTTCGCCGCGCCGTGCGGGGGGTTCGAGGGCAACGCGCAGACGCTGCGCATCCTCACCCGGCTGGAGCCCAAGGTGGGCGGCAGCGGCCTCAACCTCACCCGGGCGTCGCTCGACGCGTCCTGCAAGTACCCGTGGGTGCGCCAGGACGGCGACCGCAAGTACGGGGCCTACCCGGCCGACGCCGCGGCGTTCACCTGGATCCGCGAGGGCGCACCGCCGCAGCGGCGCTGCCTGGAGGCGCAGATCATGGACTGGGCCGACGACGTCGCCTACTCCGTGCACGACGTCGAGGACGGCATCGTGTCCGGGCGCATCGACCTCGGTGCCCTGTCCTCGCCGGCGGAGGGTGCCGCGCTGGTCGAGCTGGCCGCGCGGCTGTTCGGCGGCGACCCCGGGGCGCTGACCGAGGCCGGGCGCGCGCTGCTCGACCTGCCGATCGTCGCGGCCGTGGTGGCGCAGCGCGACGCGCTCGGCTCCACCGCCGCCCAGATCGCGCTGAAGCGGATGACCAGCGATCTCGTCGGGCGGTTCGTGACCGCGGCGACCGAAGCCACCCGCCAGCGCTACGGGGACCGCCCCCTCGGCCGCTACGCCGCCGACCTCGTCGTGCCCGAGGCCGCGGCCGCGGAGGTGGCGCTGCTCAAGGCGGTCGCCGTGCGGTACGTGATGGACGATCCCGATCGGCTGGCCATGCAGGCGCGGCAGCGGGAGCTGCTCGCCGAGCTGGGCGAGGCCCTGCTGGCCAAGGCGCCGGACGCACTCGACCCGGTGTTCGCCGCGGACTGGTCAGCGGCGGCGGACGACGCCGAGCGGCGTCGTGTGGTCGTCGACCAGATCGCGCTGCTCACCGACCAGCAGGCGCTGGCTCGGCACGCCGCAGTGGGGCGGGCTTGAACTCCGGGCCCGGAACGCAGCCGTAGCCGGTCAGCTTCGCCTCGATCGTGTCCAGCGCGAACTGCAGCTCGGTCAGCTGTGCCTTGACCGCGTCGCGGCGGGCCAGCAGCATCGCCCGCCGCTCGGGGATCGTCTCCTCGCCCGCCGCGGCGAGCGCGACGTAGCGCTTCAGGTCGCGGATCGGCATGCCGGTCATCCGCATGCGGGTCAGGAACAGGACCCGGGCGAAGTCGGTGGCGGTGTAGACCCGGTGCCCGGACGCGTCGCGGGCCACCTCGAGCAGGCCGATGCGTTCGTAGTAGCGCAGCGTGTGGGCGCTGACGCCGGTCCGCTCGGCCATCTCCGCGATCGTCAGCGTCGCGTCGGGCGGCGGCGCGCCGGTCTCCTGCGCGCGCAACCGCGCCATCGCCTGGTCGAGGAGCGGGGTCGCGAGGTCCGCCGTCGCCGTCACGCGGTCGACCGTAGCCCTTCGAGCGCGCTCGAAGGCAACCCGGAGAAGCCCCGGTCAGGCCAGCAGCCGGGCCTGCATCGGTGGCGGGAAGCGCACCGAGTAGCGCACGTCGCCGAACATGGTCTCCAGCTCGTGCGCGGCCTGCTCGATCGCCGTGCGGTGCTCGGCGCCGACGTTCGTCTCGTCGAGCAGCTCGACGCGGATCGTCCCGTCCTTGCGCTGCGCCCAGCCACCCACGATCCGCCCGTCCACCCACACGGTCGGGCCGCCGTTGCCGTTGCGGTCGAACAGGTGCGGCACGAGCGCGTCGTCGAGGTGGAAGGCGCGTTGCTTCCAGCCCATCGTGGCCGGGTCCAGCGCGGGCAGCAGCACTGCCGACGGCCCCGGGTCGGGTACGTCGGCGAGATCGTCGGGCAGCACGTAGCCGGGTTCAGGGCCGTCGATCTCGACCTCGACGGCGCCGACGTCCGCCAGCGCGCGCTTCGTGGTGGTGGCCGTCCACTTCGCCCACCAGGCCAGGTCGGAGCGGGTGGCCGGGCCGAACGCGGCCAGGTAGCGGCGGGCCAGCTCGGCCGCCGCCTCGCGCGGCTCCCACGGTTCGCCGAGCCCGCCGGGCAGCCACTTCTCCGCGGCGGCCCACCGGTACTGGCCGTTGATCCACGTGCCGGTCGGACGGGCCCGCAGCACCCGCCCCGCGAACCCGAGCACCAGCAGCAGCCGGGTGTGCGCGGGCACCTCGGTGGCCTGGCGGCCGGCGCCGATCACCAGGCGCAGCCCGGCGATGTCGGGCAGCCGCAGCCCGACCTCGCGCGCGGTGAGCGGCTCGTCGGCCAGCACGTCCAGCACGTCGTCGGCGGCCCGGGCGAACCATGCCCTCGGATCGGCGATCCCCGCCGCGGCCAGCGCTTCGTCGAGGATCCGCTCCTGCTGACGGAGCACGTCGAGGGTGGCGGCGTGGTGGGCCACGCCCGCGGTGTCGCGGTCGAACACCCACAGCGTGCGGCGCATCGCGTGGTGGCGCACCAGCGTGCGGTCCTCGTAGAGGGCCGCCTCGACCGGTTCCAGCGCCGGCTGCGGCATCCGCGCAGCGGCCGAGAGGTAGACGCTGACCGGGTCGGTCGAGTGCAGGCCCACCACCGCCCGGGTGATCGCGACGGGATCGGTGGTGCGCAGCTGCGGGGTGAGCAGGTGCCGGGTGACGAGGCGGGCCCGCCGCTGGGTGTCGTCGATGGTGCGCGCGCTCACACATCGAGCCTGTCACGGACCGCGGCGCGGTCCCGTCCCAGGGGCAGGACCGACGAAGGAGGTACCCATGCCCCGCATCCCCGCCGTCCCCGACGCCGAGGCCGGCGTGTTCGGCCGGCTCGTCTACCGGTTCGCCCGCCGCCGGTTCGGCGCCGTGCCCGAGCCGTTCGCGGTGGCCCGGCATCACCGGAAGGTGTTCTGGGCGTCCGCCGTGGCCGAGCTGGCCTACGAGCGGGCGTGCACCGCGCTGCCGAAGCGGGTGCGCGAGCTGGCCGTCTACCGCACCGCCACCGTGGTGGGCTGTTCGTGGTGCGTCGACTTCGGGACCATGCTGCAGCGCCTCGACGGGCTCGACGTGGAGCGACTGCAGCACATCGACGAGTACGCCACGCACCCCCTGTTCGACGCGCAGGAGCGGCTGGCGATCGCCTACGCCGACGCGATGACCGCGCAGCCGATGACCGTAACCGACGAGCAGGTCGCCGAGCTGGAGGCGGCGTTCGGCCGGGCCGGCCTGGTGGAGCTGACCACGCAGATCGCGCTGGAGAACATGCGGGCCCGGTCCAACCACGCGCTCGGCATCACCGACCAGGGCTTCGACGCGGCCTGCCGGGTGCGAGCTTCGCGGGGTTGACCACCTGGTAGATGCCCGCGATCCGGCCCTCGCTGACGGCGACGGTCACCACCCCGGCCGGCAGGTCCCCGTCGGCCGGGGCGGCCAGGCCGAGGTCGCCGTTGACCAGCACCGGTGTCCAGCCCGTCGCCAGCGCCGGCCCGTACGCCTCGAGCAGCCCCAGCAGCAGCCGGGTGATCTTGTCGGCGCCCACGACCGGGCGGCGGGCCGCCTTCGCCGCGCCGCCGCTGTCGGCCACGTAGACCGCGTCCGGGTGCAGCAGCTCCACCAGCGCGGCCTGGTCGCCGCGGGCGAGCGCCGCGGCGAACGCATCGAGCACGGCGGCCTGCTCCGCCGCGTCGGCCGGCGGTGGGGGCGCGGCGTCGGCGACGATGCGCCGGGCCCGCGCGGCGTACTGGCGGGCCGTCGCCTCCGGGCAGCCGAGCACCTCGGCGATGGCGGCGTAGGGCAGGTCGAGCGCCTCGTGCAGCACGAGCGCGACCCGCTGCGGCGGGGTCAGCCGCTCCAGCACGAGCATCGCCGCCATCCGCACGCCCTCGTCCTGGACGACGGCGGCGAGCGGATCGTCGGGGCCGGTGGTGACCAGCGGCTCCGGCAGCCACGGACCGACGTAGCGCTCCCGGTGGGCCGCCGCCGAGCGCAGCCGGTCCAGGCACAGCCGCGCCACCGCCGTGGTGAGGAAGGCCCGCAGATCGCGCACCCGGGCGCGCTCCGCGTCCGACATGCCCGACCAGCGCAGCCACGCGTCCTGCACGGCGTCCTCGGCGTCGGCGATGCTGCCGGTGACGCGGTAGCCGACCCGCAGCAGGTGCCCGCGCAGGGCCTCGAACTCCTCGGCGTCGGCGGGCACGGGATCAGCGTAGGTGCGCAGGGCCGAACCGGTCGGGCGACCTCGGCCGAACGGCCGATGTCGCCGGGTCCAGATCCGTACCGCGGGCCGAGGCGGCGAGCCGCCGTACGGAGCACAGTGGACGCATGACGATCTCGGACCTGCTCACGGTCATCGGTGCGACGGCGGGTGTGGCTGTGCTCGTCGTGATGGCCGCCGTCCCGCTCCTCTTGGCCCTGCCGCTGCCGGGTGACCGGCGCGCCGCCGGGGAGACGGCCGCGGCCGACCGGTCGCCCGCCCTCCACCTGCTCATCCCGGCCCAGCGCACCGCCGCCGAGGGGGTGGCCCCGCGGCCGGTCGCCTGAGAGGCTTTCAGGTGAGCGGAGGCACTGTGGACGGTATGACCGATCCAGCCATCCTCGAGACGGTCTACGCGCTGCTCGCCGGCTCGGGTGTCGCTGTGGCCGTCGTCCTGCTGCTGCTGGGGGTGCGCAGGCTCGTGCAGCGGCGCCCGGCCGGCCGCGCGCTCGAGCAGTCCGCCCCGGAGGCCTCCGGCGCGGTCGAGGACGCCGCGCTGCACCGCTGACGCGGCCGGTCCCGAGCCGCGTCGGGCCTGCGTTCTATGCTCCACCTCGTGGCCGGCCGGATCCGCGAGAGCGACATCGCCGAGGTCCGTGAACGCACCCGCATCGATGAGGTGATCGGCGAGTACGTGGCCCTCCGGCCGGCGGGTGCCGGCTCGCTGAAGGGCCTCTGCCCGTTCCACGACGAGAAGACGCCGTCGTTCAACGTGCGCCCCGCTCGCGGCGTGTTCCACTGCTTCGGCTGCGGCGCAGGCGGCGACGCGGTGGCGTTTCTGATGCGCATCGAGTCGATCGGGTTCGTCGAGGCGGTGGAGCGGCTGGCCGACCGCATCGGCTACCAGCTCACCTACGAGGGCGGCGGCATGTCCGTCCGCCGCGACCGGGGCACCCGCTCGCGGCTGCTGGAGGCCAACAAGGCGGCGGCGGAGTTCTACGCCGCGCAGCTGCGCACTCCCGAGGCCGCGCCCGCGATGGCGTTCCTGACCGCGCGCGGGTTCGACGCGGCCGCCGCGGTGAAGTTCGGCTGCGGCTACGCCCCGGCCGGCTGGGAGGCGCTCACCAACCACCTGCTCGGCAAGGGCTTCACGTTCGAGGAGCTGGAGAAGGCGGGCCTGTCGCAGATGGGCCAGCGCGGCCCGCGGGACCGCTTCCACCGGCGCCTGGTGTGGCCGATCCGCGATCTCGGCGGCGACGTCGTCGGGTTCGGTGCGCGGCGGTTGTTCGACGACGACCGCATCGAGGCCAAGTACCTCAACACCCCCGAGACCCCGGTCTACAAGAAGACCCAGGTGCTGTTCGGGCTCGACCTGGCCAAGCGGGAGATCGCCAAGCGGCGCCAGGTCGTGGTCGTCGAGGGCTACACCGACGTCATGGCGATGCACATGGCCGGCGTGCCGACCGCGGTCGCCGCGTGCGGCACGGCGTTCGGCGCCGACCACGTCGCGGTCATCCGCAGGCTCATCGGCGACGACTCGTTCGATCTCGGCGAGGTCATCTTCACCTTCGACGGCGACGCGGCCGGGCAGGCCGCCGCGCTGAAGGCGTTCGAGGGCGACCAGGCCTTCGCCGCGCAGACGTTCGTGGCGATCGCGCCGGACGGGCAGGACCCGTGCGAGCTGCGGATGTCCGCGGGCGACACGGCGCTGCGCGACCTGGTGGCGCGCCGCCAGCCGCTGTTCGAGTTCGCGATCCGCACGATGCTGCGCGACTACGATCTCGACACCGCCGAGGGCAAGGTGGCCGCGCTGAAGCGCACCGTGCCCGTCGTCGCCAAGATCCGCCGGGAGGAGCTGCGCGACGAGTACGCGCGCCGGCTCGCGGGCTGGGTCGCCTGGGACGACATCGCGATGGTCGTGGAGCGGGTCCGCCAGGAGGCGGGCGGTGGCCGCGTCGTCACCCGCCGGCGGGCCGCGGCGCCCGTCCCGGCCCGCGACGATCCGCGGCTGCACCTGCAGCGGGAGGCGCTCAAGGCCGCCCTGCAGATCCCCGCGATCGCCGGCCCCGAGTTCGACGAGCTGCCCGAGCAGGCGTTCACCCACGCCGCGTACGCCGGGGTGCACGCCGCGATCCTCGCTGCGGGTGGGGCGGCGTCGGCGCGCGACGGGCAGCAGTGGATCGACGACGTCTCCGGCTGCTGCACCGACGGCCTGCGCCCGCTGGTGATCGAGCTGGCCGTGGAGCCGCTGGAGCTGCCGAAGAAGAACCCGGACGAGGCCCGCTACGTGTCCAGCGTGATCTGCCGGGTGCGGCTCGGGCTGGTCGAGCGGCAGATCGCGGAGATCAAGTCCCGGCTGCAGCGCACCAACCCGGTCGAGGAGGCCGACGCGTACTTCGAGATGTTCGGTGATCTCGTGCCGCTGGAGCAGTACGCGATCACGCTGCGGGAGCAGGCGGCCCGGTGAACCGCCTGCTGCGGCGGCTCCTGGGCCGCGAACCCGCCCCGGACGGATCGATCGGGGCGCTGGAGCCCGACGAGCACGTCCTCGCCTGGGCGGCGATCGTGGGCGGTGGGCACCTGGTCACCACCTCGCACGGCATCTGGTTCCCCGACCCCGACGAGCCCCGGCGAGTGGGCTGGCACCTGGTCTCGAAGGCGACCTGGCAGGGCGGCGCGCTGGTGCTCGTCGAGGCGGTGGAGGAGGACACGCTGGACGGCGTGGTGCTGCTCGCGGACCGGCCGCCGCGCCGGTTCGGCCTGGGCGAGCCGGGGAAGGTGCCGCAGGTCGTGCACGAGCGGGTCACCGGGTCGATCAGGTCGCGGCACCACCGTGATCTGCCCGGCGGGGGCGCGTGGTTCGTGCAGCGCAAGGTGGCGGGCCGCGGGAAGTACGTGCTGCAGGTGCGCCCCGACCCGGGCACCGACCGGGAGCTCGTGCGACGGTTGGCCGCCGAGGTGGGCAGGCAGCTTCCCTCCTAAACCGTACGTGCGTACGGTTATGCGGGTGGTCGCCACCTGGGATCCCGCCGCGTACCTGACGTTCGACGATCACCGCTCCCGGCCGTTCTACGACCTGATCGCGCGCATCGGAGCGCAGATGCCGCGCCGGGTCGTCGACCTGGGCTGCGGCCCGGGGCACCTGACGCCGGTGCTGGCCCGGCGCTGGCCCGACGCGGAGATCGTGGCGCTGGACGCGTCCCCGGAGATGGTCGCCGCTGCTCGGGAGCGCGGGATCGCCGCGGAGCTCGCCGACGCCGCCGACTGGGAGCCCGGCCCGGCCGACGACGTGGTCGTCACGAACGCGGTGCTGCAGTGGGTGCCGCAGCACCGCGAGCTGCTGCCGCGCTGGATCGCTGCGCTGCCCGCCGGCGGCTGGTTCGCGATGCAGGTGCCCGGCAACTTCGCCGCACCCTCGCACGCGCTGGTCCGAGAGCTGGCCGCCGAGCCGCGCTGGGCGGGCCGGGTCACGCTGCGCGGTACCGAGGCAGTCGCCGAACCCACCGAGTACGCGGAGCTCATCGCGGGCGCCGGAGCCAGGGCCGACGTCTGGGAGACCACCTACCTCCAGCGGCTCACCGGGTCCGATCCGGTGCTGCGCTGGATCGAGGGCACCGCGCTGCGGCCGGTCCGCGACGCGCTCGACGAGGACGCCTACGCCGCGTTCACCGCCGAGCTGGCGCCCCGGCTGCGGGCGGCGTACCCGCCGCGGCCCGACGGCAGCACGTGGTTCCCGTTCCGGCGGATCTTCGCCGTGGCGCATCGCCTGGACTGATCGCGACGCCTCAGCCGCGTCGGTCGTAGTGCGCGATCACCAGACCGGACGGGGTCGCGACGCTGCGGACGAGGGCGAACCGGGTGAGCGGGGCCGGGCCCTCGAACAGCCGTGCCCCGCACCCGAGCGTGATCGGGTGGATCACCAGCACGAGGTGATCGACCAGCCCGGCCGCGTGCAGGCTGCGCACCAGCGCCGCACTGCCGACGACCGCCAGCGGCGTGTCGCCCTGCTCCTTCAGCCTCCCGACCGCGTCGGCGGCATCCCCGGCAGCAGCACGGAGTTCGCCCAGGCGTCGACATCGGTGAGCGTCCTCGATGCGACGTACTTGGTCGCGGCGTTCATGTGCGCGGTGAAGGGGTTGCCGTCCTCGGCGCGGCTCCAGACCTCGACGAAGTCCTCCCAGGTCCGGCGGCCGAACAGCATGTCGCCGCCGCGGGCCATGCCGCGCCCCATCTCCGCTGTGAGCACCTCGTCCTGGTGCCAGCCGCCCCATCCACCGTGCGGGAAGCCGCCGCGGGTGTCCTCGTCGGGCCGGCCGACGCCCTGCACGACGCCGTCGAGCGTGACGTTCATGGTGACGGTGAGCGGGCGCATGTGTGCTCCTCCGGCTCGTGGGCCGCCCCGGTGGCGGCCCGTTCACCCCTGGTACGAACGGGGGCAGCGCGGATCGACGGTCGGTGCCGGAGACCTCGCCACCCGGGTAGGTTCGGCCCCGGTGCCGGCGTGGCCACCGGACCGCGTACCCCGCCACTGGAGAGGCGAGCATGCCCAAGCCCGTTCTGATGACCGTCGACGACGACCCCGGGGTGAGCCGCTCCGTCGCCCGTGACCTGCGCCGGCGCTACGGCCAGGACCACCGCATCGTCCGGGCCGAATCCGGCGTGGCGGCGCTGGAGGCCCTGCGCGAGCTGGTCCTGCGCGGCGAACCGGTCGCGGCGATCCTCGCGGACTACCGGATGCCGAACATGAACGGCATCGAGTTCCTCGAGCAGGCGATGGACATCGCCCCGCACGCCCGCCGGGCCCTGCTCACCGCCTACGCCGACACCGACGCCGCGATCCAGGCGATCAACGTCGTCGACATCGACCACTACCTGCTCAAACCGTGGGACCCGCCGGAGGAGAAGCTCTACCCGGTCGTCGACGCGCTCATCGAGACCTGGCGCACGGTGGGCGAGCGGCCGGTCGAGGACATCCGCATCGTGGGCCACCGCTGGTCGGCCGAGTGCTTCACCGCCCGCGACTTCCTGGCCCGCAACTCGGTGCCCTACCGGTGGTACTCGGTGGAGGAGCCGGAGGGTGCGCGGCTGCTGCAGGCCGCCGGCTGCCCGGCCACCGACGTCCCGCTGATCATCACCCCGGACGGCACCGCACTGCGCAACCCGACGGAGGCCGAGATCGCCGCCGCCGTCGGCCTCACCACCACGCCCACCGGCGACTTCTACGACCTCATCGTCGTCGGCGGCGGCCCGGCCGGGCTGGGCAGCGCTGTCTACGGGGCGTCGGAGGGGCTGCGCACCGTCCTCGTCGAACGGCTCGCGACCGGTGGGCAGGCCGGCCAGAGCTCCCGCATCGAGAACTACCTCGGCTTCCCCGACGGCGTGTCGGGCGCCCAGCTCACCGACCGCGCTCGCCGCCAGGCCGCGAAGTTCGGCGCCGAGGTCCTCACCGCCCGCGAGGTCGTGGCGCTGGAGGCCCGCGGATCCGCCCGCGTCGTCCGCTTCGGCGACGGCAGCGAGATCGCCGGGCACGCGGTCGTGCTGGCCACCGGTGTCTCCTACCGCAGCCTCGACGCCCCCGGCGTCGCCGAGTTGACCGGCCGCGGCGTCTACTACGGATCGGCGGCCACCGAGGCGCCCGCGTGCGCCGGCCAGCACGTCTACGTGGTCGGCGGCGCCAACTCGGCGGGCCAGGCCGCGGTGTTCTTCTCCCGGCACGCCGCCGACGTCACGATGCTCGTGCGCGGGCCGAACCTCGAAGCGTCCATGTCGACCTACCTGATCAAGCAGATCGAGGCGATCGACAACATCCACGTCCGCACCCGCACCGAGGTCGCCGAGGCCTGCGGCGACGGGCACCTGGAGAAGCTGGTGCTGCTCGACCGCACCACCGGCGCGAAGCAGACCGTCGACGCCGGGTCGATGTTCATCTTCATCGGCGCCGCGCCGCGCACCGAGTGGCTCGACGGCGTCCTGCTCCGCGACGAGCGCGGGTTCCTGCGCACCGGACCGGACCTCGTCGTCGACGGGAAGCGGCCGCCCGGCTGGCCGCTGGACCGCGATCCCTACCACCTGGAGTCGAGCATCCCCGGGGTGTTCGTCGCCGGGGACGTGCGCGCCGACTCGGTGAAGCGGGTCGCCTCGGCGGTCGGAGAGGGCGCCATGGCGGTCACCCTCGTCCACCGCTACCTCGCCGACCAGTAGCCGACCAGTAGCCGTCAGCCGACCGCCTCGTCGGCCGGGTCAGGCAGGTACTTGCGGCCCACGAGCGGCTCGGGCTTCGGCCGGCGCGGCTCGCGCACCCCGCCCTCGCCGCGGTCGAGCCACAGCAGCACGGTCGCGCCCGGCGGCACGACGGCACCCGACTCCGGGCTCTGCGCGGTGACGACCGATCCCGCGGGCGCCATGCCCAGTGGCGTCTCCCGGTCGCCGGAGCCGGGCACGAGCCGGTTGGTCTCCAGCCGGCGCCGGGCGATCTCCAGGCTGAGCCCGACGACGTTCGGCACGGTGGTGCCGCGCCGCCTGCCCAGCCGCTTCTCACTGACCGACCAGGTCATGGCCACGTCCGGCTCGGCCGCCGGGGCGTCGGGCGCGCTCGGGCTCTCGTCGAGATCACGCCACTTCTCCCACGCCGACTGCCGGGTGACGCCGAGCCGGGTCGCGATCTCCGCCCAGGACCGCCCCCGCAGCCGAGCGCTGCGCACCGCGCGCAGCTCCACCTCGTCGAGCAGCCTGCGCACCTCGCCGACGTCGGCGAGGGCCTCGAGCGGGTCGGGCTCGCGGTCGCGGCTGCCCGGCTGGACGACCGCGTCGCCCATCCAGGTGCCGAGCCGTTTCCAGGCGCGGCGCGCCGCCCGCAGGCGATCAGCACCCACGATGTCGCTCCTCTTGTCAGGTTCGCTTGACGGATGTCGACAGGGTATCCTGACAGCGGTCTGGCCGCTGCCAAAGAGGTCTGCGCAGGTGGCCGCGCAGCATTACAGTGAGCGGGGTGACCCTTCCTGCGCACCTGCCTGCGGACGAGCTGCGCACCCTGTTCCTCTTCGCCGATCTCTCCGATGACCAGCTGGCCTGGATCGCCGAGCACGCCGACGTCGTCGAGGTGCCGGCCGGAGCGGACATCGTCCGCGAGGGCGAGCCGGCGTCCTGCTTCCACGTGCTGCTGTCCGGCACGATCTCGATGAGCAGGCTCGTCGGCGGCGAACCGGTGGAGACCACCCGCACCGACCAGCGCGGGGTCTACTTCGGCGCCGTCCAGTTCTACCTCCAGGACGACAGTGCCCGGCTGTACTCGTCCACGGTGCGCGCGATCACCGACTGCGCGGTGCTGGCGTTGCCGGCCGGGGACTTCGCCCGCCAGTTCAGCGCCTGGTTCCCCATGGCGGTGCACCTGCTCGAGGGCATGCTGATGGGCCTGCGCCGGGGCAACTCACAGGTCGCCGAGCGCGAGCGGCTGCTGGCGCTGGGCAAGCTCTCCGCCGGGCTCACCCACGAGCTGAACAACCCGGCGGCGGCCGCTGTGCGCGCCGCGGACGCCCTTCGCGACAAGGTCACCGGGATGCGCGCGAAGCTCGCCATGATCGCCGACGGCCGCATCGCGGGCGACCAGCTGAAGAAGCTGGTGATGGCGCAGGACGAGTTCGTCAAGAAGGTCCGCCACGCACCGGAGCTGTCCCCTCTCGAGGCCGCCGACCGGGAGGACGAGCTCGCCGACTGGCTCGACGACCACGGCGTCGGCAGCGGCTGGGACCTCGCGCCGGTGTTCGTCGCAGGCGGTCTCGGCGTGGAGGATCTCGAGGCCGTACGGACCGCGGCCGGTGACGCACCGCTGGAGGGCCCGATCCGCTGGCTCGCCTACACCGTGGAGACCGAGAGCCTCATCCGCGAGATCATCGACGCCACTACGCGCATCTCCGATCTCGTCGGCGCAGCCAAGCAGTACTCACAGCTCGACCGTGCCCCGTACCGGTGGGTCGACGTCCACGAAGGGCTCAAGGCCACGCTGGTGATGTTCGGCCGGAAGATCGGCGAGAACACCGGCATCCGCATCGTCAAGGACTTCGACCGCACCCTGCCGCAGATCCCGGCCTACCCGGCGGAGCTCAACCAGGTCTGGACCAACATCATCGACAACGCGATCGACGCGATGAACGGCTCGGGTACGCTCACCGTGCGCACCGGCCGCGCCGACGAGGACCGCTTGTTCGTCGAGATCGGTGACACCGGCCCGGGCATCCCACCGGACGTGCGCAAACGCATCTTCGATCCGTTCTTCACGACCAAGCCCGTCGGCCACGGCACCGGCCTCGGGCTCGACGTGACCTACCGGGTCGTGGTGAACCGCCACCACGGCGACATCCAGGTGGAGTCGGAACCGGGCAACACCCGCTTCCGCGTGCTCCTGCCGCTCACCGAAGACCCCGAGGACGCCCGCCGGTGATGCACGACCCGCTGGCCGCGGTCGAGGCCGGCTTCGCCACCCGCACCGCCGTCGAGGTGCGCCTCGGCGCCCAGGCGGTGATCGTCGACCCGGCCGACCGGGGCACCCCGCGGCCGCTGCACGTGCTGCTCGGCGGGCACGCCGCGGACGTCGCCTCGGTCGCCCGCACCCATCTGGAGCGCGAGGGTGATCCGGGCGCCGTCCGCGTGATCGTCACCCTGGACGAGGGCGCGCCGCCGCTGCTCTACCGGCGGGTGATCCTGCCGGTGCACCTGCGCAGCGACGACGCCCGGCGGGTGGCCGAGGTCCTCGACCACACCGAGACCACCCGGTTGCTGCGCCCGGCGTTCACGATCCGCACGGTGATCGAGTTCGACGGTGCGGCGCTCTACTGATCGCGGGCGGCCCCGGCCGACGGTTCGGCGATGCGGACGTCCGGCTCGGCCAGCCCGCTCGCGGCGAAGGCGGCGCGCACCGCGTGCGACACCGCGTCGACCCGGTCGAGCGGGGTGAGCGCGATCGCGGAGCCGCCGAAGCCGCCGCCGACCATGCGCGCGCCGAGCGCCCCGGCGACCCGCGCGGTCTCCACAGCGAGGTCCAGCTCGGGGGAGGAGACCTCGAAGTCCCCGGCGAGGGAGGCGTGCGAGGCGTCGAGCAGCGGTCCGATCTCGGCGAGCCGGCCCGCCTCCAGCAGCGCCACCGCCTCCTGCACACGCGCGATCTCGGTGACGACGTGGCGGGCGCGCGGCCGGATCTGCGGCGGCAGGGTCGCGACGGCAGCCAGGTCGGCGTCGCGCAGGGAGCCGATCCGCGCCACCGCCTCCTCGACGGCAGCCCGGCGCTTGCCGTACTGGCCGTCGGCGAGCGCGTGGCGCACCTTCGTGTCGATGACGAGGACGGCGAGCCCGGCCTCGGCGGGTGCGAACGGCACCTGCCGGGTATCGCCGCTGCGGGTGTCGATGAGCAGCGCGTGCCCGGCGGTGGCCAGCAGCGACACCGCCTGGTCCATGCCGCCGGTGGCCGCGCCGACGACCTCGTTCTCCGCCCGCACGCAGGCGGCGGCCAGCTCGGTGCGGGGCAGGTGCAGCTCGAACAGCTCGTCGACGGCGATCGCGGTGGCGCACTCCAGCGCCGCCGACGACGACAGCCCCGCACCCAGCGGCACCGATGCGGTGACGTGCAGGTCGATGCCGCCCACGCGGTGTCCGGCCGCGCGCAGCGCCCACAGCACCCCGGCGACGTAGCCCGCCCAGCCCTTCGGGGTGCCCGGGCCGATCTCGGACAGCTCGCCGTCGAACGTGCCCTGCTCGAAGTCACTGCTCAGGTGCAGTCGCTCGTCGTCGCGGCGGGACACCTGGACGACGGTGCGCTCGGCGATCGCGAACGGCAGGCACAGCCCCTCGGCGTAGTCGACGTGCTCGCCGATGATGTTGACGCGCCCCGGCGCCGACCACGTCCCGCTCATGCGGGCCCGACCTCCCGCAGGCGGGCGGCGATCGTCTCCGGCGTCGTGTCGCTGATCCACGCACCCGCGCCCGACTCGGAGCCGGCCAGGTACTTGAGCTTGTCCGGCGCCCGGCGCAGCGAGAACAGCTGCAGGTACATGCGGGTCAGCTCACGGCCGTCGCCGACGGGCGCCTGGTGCCACGCGGCGATGTAGGGCGGTTCCTCGCCGAAGAAGGCGGTGAACCGCTGCAGCAGATCCAGGTAGAAGACGGCGAGCTCATCGCGCTCCGCCTCGTCGAGGGCCGCGAAGTCGGGCGCCTGCCGGTGGGGCACGAGGTGCGCCTCGATCGGCCAGCGCGCCGCCGCGGGCACGAACATCGTCCAGTGCTCGCCGCGGCGCAGCACCCGTGTGCCTGCGGACTGCTCGGCCGCCAGCACGTCGGCCAGCAGCTCGCGGCCGGTGCGCTCGCGGTGGACCCGCGCCTGCGTGATCAGCTGCGTCGTGCGGGGCGAGAGGAACGGGTAGGCGTAGATCTGCCCGTGCGGGTGCTCCAGCGTCACCCCGATCTCGACGCCTCGGTTCTCGAACGGGAAGACCTCGGCGATCCCCGGCAGAGCGGACAGCTCCGCGGTCCGGTCGGCCCACACGTCGATCACCGTGCGGACCCGCGAGAGCGGCAACTCCGGGAACGAGGAGTCGTGGTCGCTGGTGAAGCAGACCACTTCGCAGCGCCCGTCGGCGGGCCGCTGCCGCCACAGCGGGTTGTGGTCGACGTAGGGCTCGGTGCCCGGCACCGAGCGGGCCAGCGACGGGAACCGGTTCTCGAACACCACCACGTCGTAGGCCGGATCGGGGATCTCGGTGGGCTCGTGCCCCGGCCGGGTCGGGCACAGCGGGCAGTGATCGGCGGGCGGCAGGAACGTCCGGTTCATCCGGTGGGCGGCGAGCGTGACCCACTCACCGGTGAGCACGTCGAACCGCGCAGTGGAGGCGTGCTCGACGTGAGGAAGATCACGACTGTCCTTCACCGGCTGTCGCTCGGCCGTGACGTCGTCGAAGTAGATCAGCTCGCGGCCGTCGGCGAGGGAGGTGACAGTGCGGTTCATGGGCTGGGGGACCTCGTTCCGCTCGAAGGTTCACCGGTTGGCGGGACCCGGCAGCGCCGGCGGGTCCGCGCAGTTCAGCGCCCGTGCCCGGGGGAGTGCGCGGCCTCGGCGTGCCGTCCGCTCACGAACTCCTCCACCCGTGCCCGCACCACCCCCGCGGCGCCCTGCACCGCCGGGTGGTCGGCGACGCGCTGGTAGCTGCGCCGCAGCTGCTCGTACCGCTCGGTGCCGGCCTTGGCGCCGAGCACGTACCCGATCGCTGCACCCAACAGGAACCTGAGCATCTCGTCTCCTCGCCTCCGGGCCCCGGCCGCAACGGCCGACGATCCTTCATCCTGCACCAACGGCAAGGGGAGGGCCCGGGGCGAAGGGCTCCGGAGCGGTGCGCTATCTTCTCAGTACGCCACGCGGCGAGGCCGCAGGCGGACGGTCCTCCGTAGCTCAATTGGCAGAGCATGCGACTGTTAATCGCAGGGTTACTGGTTCGAGTCCAGTCGGAGGAGCCACTTCCCCCGGTCAGAGGCCCGGTCAGGCGCTAGGGTCAAGATCAGCCTCACCTTTGCCACCACGATCGGGTCGACTGCTCTCCGTCTCCGAAGGCCTCGAGGAGCGCTGGGGCGCCCGTTCGGGCGACCTTCCGCTCGACGTCGTTGTCTCCGTTGTCCGTTGCCATCGACACCTTCGCGTGCCCGAGCTGATGGCCGCCGGCCGGAGCGGTGAAGATCACGTCCCACGCGTTCGGGACGGACGCCGCTCGTCGGTGCCGCCGCACGGCGGTGCCGCCACCTCAGCGTGCCGGTGTCGAGGTCCAGCGCATCCGAGGCGAGCAAGCCCATCGGACCCCGGAGCCGGTCGGTGGTGGCTCGGAGGACCGGCGCTGGCGTTCCCGCTGTTCGTGCGCCCCCGATGATCAATCCTTCATCGCGCACGCGCGCTCGGTGCAGAAGCTCGTTCCAGAATCGTCGTCCTGTCCCTGACGAAGAACGAACGACGAGGAGATGATCGCCGCTTCCAGCCGGACCGCGAACGGTGGCCGCTCACGGCCGGTCCACGTCCGGCACGATCACCTCGGGCTTGAAGATCACCCGGTAGTGCCAAGTGTCCACGGCGGCGCTGTCGAGCTGCTCGACGAAGTAGGACACGTTGTCCGACAGGCCGAGGAAGTGCTTCTTGTACTCCTCCGGGCCGGTCTTGCAGGTGACCTCCAGCTGGCGGTTCTCGTCGGTGATCGAGCAGCGGCCCTCGACGGACAGCAGGTACTTGTCCGTGATCCCGTTGAAGAACACCACCCGGCGGTTGATCTCGAACTGGTCGGCGGCCGCGGACAGGTTCCGCGAGGCGACGTCGGCGTCGGTGGAGCAGGCGGTGAGCACACCCGCCGATGTCGCTACCGCCGCCAGGACCAGAGCCGTCCGCGTGCGCACCTTCATCCTTCGTCCTCCACGTGTCATGAGCAGCCCGGGGTGGCCGCCCACCAACACTTACCGGACGGTAGGTGCAGCTTCCTCCGTGAGATCACGGAGCCTGGCCAGGTGGACGGGGTGATCTCTGTATCAACCCGGCTCGGCGTCCGTCGTGGCGTGCGGTGTTGATCGCGACCGACGCGGGCTGTTCCGTGTGGTCGATGTGCGTGGCGGGGGTGTCGCAGTAGTTCGGGGCGGTGCGGCGGCCGTCCTTGCGGGTGGTGGTCAGGTCGGTGGGCAGGGTGGGGGAGGTGTGTGCAGCGTTGTTCGAGCGTGTCGGGTGTGGTCTCGGTGGCGAGTTCTCGGGCGAGTTCGAGGATCGCCGCGGTCTCGCGTGCGGCGGCGGTGTTCTTTTCGCGCGCGCCGTCGCATCTGTGAGGCGAGTGCGGCGAGGCGTGCGGAGGGCCTGTCTCGGGTTGAGCCCCGGAATCTGTTTCGAACGGATGTTCCCGTTGATCTGCACGGCAAGGGGATGGACCACGGGCCGATGACCTGGGAGTCAACCGGCGGTGGTGGTGTCAGCTGGAGTTCCCCGTCGAGGGGTCGTCGAGGTGACCGCACCCTTCGTCCAATCCACCCGTCCAACGGGTGCGCGTTGCGGAGAGCAACCGCGGTCTCAGCTCGCGTGCGGAACGCGAGATGAGATGCATGACTCGCCGAACGCGATGCGGGACTCGCCGGGCGAAACGCGGACTCGTCAGGTGAGGTGGCCGCCGCCGAACACGTACGGAACGCAACTGCGCTCGAGGAGACCGAGCCCGTCGCGAACGCAGATGCGCCTCCCCCGATCTCGACCGCCCCGACGATGGCCAGCACGATCCCCAGCGGCCGCCCCGTGAACCACAGGAACTGCAGATCGGGAAGGACGAACACGAACACCGCTCCGAGGACCAGAAGCACGACACCGATCGAGTACCACACCCTCACGGCCGACATCGTCGAACGCGGCGAAGGGGTGTCGTCATTCCTTCGACCGGCCTCGTCGTCGTTCCGACTCGGCGCGGGACGGAGAGCGGCTACTCTGGGGCGGCATGCAGTGCCCGCACGACGCCGAGGTCTTCCAGGCCGCTCGTCCGCGCCTGGAGGCGATCGCCTATCGCCTGCTCGGGTCCGCCGGGGACGCCGAGGACGCCGTGCAGGACACCTACCTGCGCTGGCTGGCCGCCGATCGTGAGCAGATCCGCACGCCGGAGGCGTGGCTGACGAAGGTCCTCACCAACATCTGCCTCAACCAGCTGACGTCGGCGCGGGCGCGGCGGGAGACGTACGTGGGGCAGTGGCTGCCCGAGCCGGTGCTCGCCGGCGACCCGATGCTCGGGCCGGCGGAGACCGCGGAGCAGCGGGGAGTCGGTGTCGATCGCGGTGCTGACGCTCATGGAGCGGCTCTCGCCGAAGGAGCGGGTCGTCTACGTGCTGCGCGAGGCGTTCGGCTACCCGCACTCGGAGATCGCGCAGATCCTCGACATCTCCGAGGCCAACAGCCAGCAGATCCATCGCCGCGCGCGCCAGCACGTCGCGGAGGGGCGGGCCCGCCGCACGGTCGATGCTGCCGCAGCGCGGCGGATCGTCGAGGAGTTCCTCGCCGCGACGCTCAGCGGAGACACCGCGCCGTTGCTGAAGCTGCTCGCCGACGGCGCGGTCAGCATCGCCGACGGCGGCGGCAAGGTGCACGCGCGCACGCCCCCGCTGGTCGGCGCGCTGGCGATCGCGCGGTTCTTGCGCAGCGTGTTCCGGCCGACGCCGGCCCGGCGCGCGCTCGTGCACTCGCTCGTCGGGGGCTCGGTGCAGATGCACGTGGCCGAGGTCAACGGCGGGCCGGCGGTGCTGTTCACGACGGGTGGGCAGGTCGTCGGTGTGCTCTCCCCGGAGGTGACGGCCGACGGCATCACCGCCCTGCACATCCAGGCCAACCCGGACAAGCTGGAGCGGATCTCGCAGCAGTGGGCAGCGGCCGAGCGCACGGAGCCCTACGCCACCGTCTGGTGACGCCGCTCACACCTCGTCAGGGATCGCGGGTCTGTCCGGTTCAAGGGGTGACAACGCACGAACCGGACAGGAGCGTCACCATGAACCACCGCATCGTCGTCCTCGGCGCCGGGTACTCGGGTGTGCTGGCCGCCGGCCGCCTCGCCCGCCGCCTCGCTGACGTCGAGATCGTCCTGGTCAACGCCGAGCCGGACTTCGTCGAGCGGGTCCGCCTGCACCAGCTCGCAGCCGGGCAGGACCTGCCTGCCCGCCCGCTGCGCGCCATGTTCGCCGGCACCGGCGTGGACGTGCGGCAGGCCCGGGTCACCGCGCTCGACGTGGCGCGGAAGGTCGTCGTGCTCCAGGACGGCGAACCCGTCGAGTACGACACCCTGATCTACGCGCTCGGCAGCACGCTCGCCGACCACGGGGTGCCCGGGGTGGCCGAGCACGCCCACCACGTGGCGAGCCGCCCGGCCGCGCTGCGGCTGCGCTCCCGTCTGCAGGACCTGCCCGCCGGGCGCACGGTGCTCGTGGTCGGCGGCGGGCTCACCGGCATCGAGTCGGCGACCGAGATCGCCGAGGCGCGCCCCGATCTGCGGGTCGCCCTCGTCACCGATCGCGAGCCCGGCGACCGGCTGGGGGCGAGGGCCCGCCGGCACCTGGACGCGGTGCTGAATCGGCTGCACATCACCGTCCACCCGCACACGCAGGTGACCGCGGTCGACGCGTTCGGCGTCTCCACCGCCGGCGGCGGGCGCATCCCGGCCGATGTCACCGTCTGGACGGTGGGCTTCGCCACCTACCCGATCGCCGCGGCGAGCGGACTCCAGGTCGACGGGGACGGTCGGATCGTCGTGGACGCGAGCCAGCGTTCGGTCTCGCACCCCGATGTGTACGCGATCGGCGACGCGGCCGCGACAGCCGCCGTCGGCGGCGAGACCATGCGCATGGCGTGCGCGGCCGGGGTGCCGATGGCCCAGCGGGTGGCCGACGTGGTGGCCGCGCGGCTCACCGGCCGGGAGATCGCGACGCCGCCGCTGCGGTTCTACGCCCAGTGCATCAGCCTCGGTCGGCGCTCCGGGATCCTCCAGCTCGTCACGCCCGACGATCGGGTTCTGCCCATCGCCGTCGTCGGTGCGGTCGGCGCGCGGATGAAGGAGCTGGTCTGCCGCGGTGCGATGTGGGCGATCACGCACCCGACGATGCTGATGCCGGT
The DNA here is from genome assembly GCF_900142365.1 of Pseudonocardia thermophila. Taxonomy (GTDB): domain Bacteria; phylum Actinomycetota; class Actinomycetes; order Mycobacteriales; family Pseudonocardiaceae; genus Pseudonocardia; species Pseudonocardia thermophila. Next base: position 232,700 of record NZ_FRAP01000002.1, read on the forward strand.
CCGGCGGCGCCGGGTGGCGTTGGCGGAGCAGGCGAGCCCGGTCGCGAGCTGAGTCAGGCCGGGCCGTAGACCAGGTGCGCCACGCCGTTCTCGAACGTCTCGCCGGCCAGCAACGAGAGTTTCGTCCGGGGTCCGCCGTCTGCGAACAGCCGCAGCCCGCTACCCAGCGCGATCGGGTAGACGAACAGGTGCAGCTCGTCGACCAGCCCGTCGGTGAGCAGGGCCCGCACCAGGGTGATGCTTCCGCTCACGAAGACGTCCCCGTCGGCGGACGCCTTCAGCGCCCGGATCTTCTCCGGGTCGTAACCGCCGATGACTTCGCTGTTCTTCCACGCCGGATCGGTCATCGTCGTGGAGACGACGTACTTGGTGGTGTCGTTGAAGAACGGCGCGCCGGGGTCGTCCTCGGCGGTGCGGGCCGACCAGGCGGGCGCGAACATCTCGTGGGTCCGGCGGCCGAGCAGGATCGCGCTCGACGAGCCGGTGAGTCCGCCGATGACCTCGCCCATCCGCTCGGTGAAACCGAACTCGAACGTCCAGTCCGGGTCCTGGACGACGCCGTCGAGCGAGGAGAACTCGTGGACCTTGATCTTCCCCATTGCGGGCTCCTTCGGGTCGTGGTGGTCATCGGTATCGACCACCGCGCCGGCCGGAACTCATCGGTCAGGGTGCGGGGGAGCGCACCACCAGCCCGTGCTCCATCGCGAACAGCGCCGCACCGGCCCGGGTGCTCACGCCGATCTTCTGGTAGATCCGCTCGATGTGGTTGCCCACGGTCTTGGGGGAGATGCCCAGCTGCTGGGCGACCTGCCGGCTGGTCGCCGCCTGCGCGACCAGTGACAGCACCTCGATCTCCCGCGGTGTGAGCCCGGCCGGGCTCACCGACGCCCGGTGTGCCCGGTGCCCGGCGCTGACCAGCACGGCCTCGACGGCGTCGGGGGCGAGCCGGCCCGCGGCGGCCTCGGCGCGCAGGTCGAGCGCGGCCTGCGCGGCCGAGCGGGCGGGTCGGTGCGGCCGCGGCCGGGTCAGCGCGTGGTAGCAGTCGGCGGCGGCGAGCACTCGGGCCGTCATCGGGATGGCCGAGCCGCTGATCCCGCGGTGGTAGCCGGAGCCGTCGAGCCGTTCCTGCACCATCGACGCCACCTCCGCGACGTCCACCAGCGCCGGCATCCGCCGCAGCACGCGCGAGGTGTAGTAGGCGTGCAGCTGCATCCGCTCTCGCTCCAGCTCGGTGAGCGGGCCGGGCTTGTCCCAGATCGTGTTGGGGACGCCGGTGCGGCCGAGCCCCTGCAGCAGCCCGGCACGCCGCACCGTCTGCACGTCCGCCTCGGGCAGACCCAGCTTCGTGGCTGCTGCCGCGGCGAGATCGGCGATCTCCCGGGAGCGGCCGGTGAACCACGGCGACTTCAGGTCGACGAAGTCCGCGATCGCCTCCAGCGCCCGGTCCAGCTCGGCGTTGCGCAGCGGGCGCGGCGCCGGGTCGGCCGCGATGAGCTCGGCCCAGCTCGACTCGTCGGGCAGGCCGTCGAGCAGCGGCTCCGCGTGATCGATCAAGGCGTCGACCACGTCCGGGTCCAGCGAGGCACCGCGGCGGCGCAGCAGCTCCGCCACCGCGCCGTCGACGCCGCCGATGCGGTGGTGGACCTCGGCGAGGTCGGCGACGTGCACCACCCGCACGGGGAGCGCGATGTCCTCCCCGGCCAGTCCGGCGGGCTCACCGCGGCCGTCCCAGCGGGCGAACGTCTGCGTGAGGCACTCGCGGACGGCGGGATCGAAGCCGAGCCGCGCGGCCAACTGCCCGGTCACCTGGCAGTGCGCCACCATCGACGTGCGCACCTCGGCGGCCCGGGTGGCCAGCAGCGACCCCACCGAGCGGGCCCGGTGCACCGGTCCGCCGACGGTCGCCGCACGGCGCACGAGGAAGCCCAGCATCTCCGGGCTGCCCAGCTCGACCTCGTAGGTCCCGGCCCGCAGCGCGACGTCGTCGCCGAACCGGGCGGCGAGCTCGTACGAGTCGGCCGTGCAGCCCACCCAGGCCAGCAGGGCCACCCAGAACGTGGTCCGGCGATCGGCCGAAGGCATGCCCAGTCGCTCCGCGAGCCCGCTCGCGATGAGACAGGCACGCGTGAGGTGTTCCATCGGTTGGCCGAGCCCAAGGTCCGCCGAAAGGCTCAGCGTTCCTACCAACTCGGTGAGCGACACTTGCTCGCCGGGCACGTCGGGCAGCGTACTGCCCCCGGATCGGGCTGTGATCGGCCGTCAGGTCCAGCGGCGCAGCAGCCGGCGTTCGGCCAGACCGAGCAGTCCGTCCGTCGCCTTTCCGAGCAGCGCGAGCAGGACGATCGCCAGCAGCAGGATGTCGGTGCGACCGGTGTTCTGGCTGTCGATCAGCAGGAAGCCCAGCCCGATCGACGACGCGATGAGCTCGGCGGCCACCAAGAACAGCCAGCCCTGCGCCAGCCCGAGCCGGATGCCCGACAGCGCCCCCGGCGCGATCGCGGGCAGTTGGACCTGCAGGAACAGTCGCACGCCCGACCGGCCGTAGGCCCGGCCGACCTCGACGAGCCGGTGATCGACGTGCGCGAGCGCGGCCGACACCGTCGTGTAGACGGGGAAGAACGCGCCGATCGCGACGAGGGTGATCTTGGGTGTCTCGCCGATGCCGAGCCAGAGCAGCAGCAGCGGAACCCACGCCAGCGACGGGACCGCGCGCAGCGCCTGGATCGTCGGCGCGAGCAGCGCGCGCAGCGGAGCGGACAGCCCGATCACGCCGCCGAGGACGAGCCCGACGCCGCCGCCGACCGCGAACCCGATCAGCACCCGCTGCACGCTGATCGCGATGTGCCGCCACAGCTCGCCGCGGCCGATCAGCTCCAGCAGCGCCGCCAGCACCGCGCCCGGAGTGGGGAGCTGCGACGGCGAGAACTCACCCGACGTGGCCGCCAGGTGCCAGACGACGACGAGCAGCGCGGGCACGACCAGGCCCAGCGCTGCCCGGGTCACGACGCGCCGGCCCCGCCGCGCGGCCGGCGGGGCGGCCGGGGCGACGGGGCGGACCTGCGGTTCGGCGAGCGTCACGCTCCGCCCGCCCCCTTGGCCTCCTGGGCGAACCGCGGCTCGAACAGCGTCTCGAGCGCGGTGCGCGCCTCCTGCTCCGAGCGCACCAGCCCGTCGGCGACGAGCAGCGGCAGCAGCCGGTTCAGCACCTCGCGCTGCGGCTCGCCGGGCACCGGGTCGATGTCGATCTGGGTACGGGTGAGCAGCTGCTGGCGGGCGATCTCCGGCTTGATCGACGCGGCGTTGGCCAGCGTCGTGACGGCGCCCTCCGGGTTGTCCTTGATCCACTGCCGGGCCCGCTCGTACGCGCGCACGACCGCGGCGGCGATGTCGGGCTTGCTCTGCAGGAAGTCCTCGTTGGCGTTGAGCAGGCCGTAGGAGTTGAAGTCGAGGTTGCGGTAGATCAGCCGCGAACCGGCCTCGAGCTCCGTCTGTGCCATGAACGGGTCCAGGCCCGCCCACGCATCGACGTCACCGCGCTCCAGCGCGAGCTTCCCGTCGGAGTGCTGCAGGTTGATGATCTCGACGTCGTCGCGGGTCAGGCCGGCCACGGCGAGCGTCTGCAGCAGGAAGAAGTACGGGTCGGTGCCCTGCGTGGCGGCGATCTTCTTGCCGCGCAGCTGCTCGGGGGAGGTGATCGGCGAGTCCTTGGTGACGACGATCGCCGACCACTCCGGGCGGCTGTAGATGTCGATCGTGCGGATCGGCGACCCGTTCGCGCGGGCCAGCAGGGCCGGGGTGCCCGCCGTGGAGCCGATGTCGATCGCCTTGGCCCGCAGGTTCTCGTTGGCCTTGTTGCTGCCCTGAGACAGCACCCACTCCACCGAGCCCGGGCCGAGCTCCTGCTCGAGCCAGCCCTGCTCCTTGATCACCAGGCTCTCGGGGTTGTAGTAGGCGTAGTCGAGGCGGACCTTCACGCCGCCGGAGTCCTGGGCGCCGACGGAGCCGTCGGTGTTCTCGCCCTGGGCGCAGCCGGCGAGGCCGGCGAGCGCGAGGACGGCGGTGGCGAGCGCGGCGAGTCTTGCCGAGAACGGACGCACGGGGTTCTCCAGGTTCGGGGTCAGGACGAGTGGTGCGAGGGCACACCGAGGCGTTCGAGCAGCTGGGCGCGCAGCGCCGCGAGGTGCGGATCGGCGCGGTCGCGCGGGCGGGTCTGCGGCACCTCCACGACGTGCGCGATCCCGGCGCCAGCGGCCGGGTCCTCGCCCGTGGCGAGCACGACCACGCGGTCGGCGAGCTGCAGCGCCTCGTCGACGTCGTGGGTGACGAGCAGGATGGTCGCCCCCGAGGTGCGCTGCAGGTCGTCGACGAGGTCCTGCATCCGCAGCCGGGTCAGGGCGTCGAGGGCGGCGAACGGCTCGTCGAGCAGCAGCACGCCGGGCCGGCGCACGAGCGCGCGGGCCAGCGCTGCCCGCTGGGCCATGCCGCCGGAGACCGCGCGTGGGCGGAACCCGGCGAAGTCGGCGAGGCCGACCGCGCTCAGCGCGGCCGTGACCTGTTCCTGCCGCTCGGCCCGCGGGGTGCCGTCGGGCAAGCCGAACGCGACGTTCTCCGCGAGCGTGCGCCAGGGCAGCAGGCGGTGCTCCTGGAACACGACCGCGGCACGCGGCTCGACGCCGTCGACCGGCACGTCGTCGACGAGGATCTGGCCCGAGGTCGGCCGGTCGAGACCGGCGACCAGGCGCAGCAGCGTCGACTTGCCGGAGCCGGAGGCACCGAGCAGCGCGACGACCTCGCCGGGCCCGATGACGAGGTCGACGTCGCCGAGCACGACGCGGCGATCGGCGCCGGTACCGAAGACGCGGCTGACACCGCGCAGCGTGACGGACGCAGGCGGGGCCCACGCCGATGTGGTCTGCACAGCAGAGGGTCCTGTCGGAAGAAGCGGATGACTTCGGGAGGGCTGGGGAAGAGCCTCAGCGACGACAGGCCGCGGTCACGCCGTAGCCGAGGTCCAGCCACACGCGCGCGACGAGGACGTCGCCGACCGACCGGAACTCGTTGTGCACGCGAGCAAGCTACGGGGCGGGCGAGCGCTCGGTAAAGGTGATGTTCGTCCGATGGGGACGGTTCACGGCGGTTATCCGCCGTTCGGTTCAGTCGCACTGCGCTGTTCGGCGTCGAGTCTGCTTCGGTGTGCGCTCGCCGTCGCTCGGTCGCCCCACGGCGAGGTGATCTCGATAATCGTTTTCTGCGAGCGTCCTCGTTCTCGGCGAGCGAGTGCGTGACGAACGCAGCACCCGTGCCGCCTCGGCGACGCTCGCCGGACTGAACGTCCTGGGCCGTAACCGCCGTCCTGGCGGCGCACCGTGCTTCCCCTACGTCGGGGCGGCGCTGGTGTGGATCACCCACCGACCGGCGACCCTGCACCTCGCCGACCGAGTCGTGGTGGTTCAGGAGGGCAGGGTCGCCGAGCGGGTGTCCTAGGGCGAAGTCCTAGGGCGGCGTCCGGGGTGCGCGGTCCTCGCGACGGTCCCTAGTGGCAGTGCTTCGCCTGCGTCGCCGGCACGTCCAGCGCCGGGTTGCGGTCGAAGAAGCCGACCGACTTGAGCGTGAACCCGGTGTACTCGACCGGCATCACCGGCCAGTCCTCCGGCCGCGGGAAGTGCGTGAGGCCGAAGGTGTGCCAGACGACGATGTCCTGCCCGTCGATGTCGCGGTCGGCGGCCACCCACGCCGGCAGGCCCGCGCCGCCCGGGTTCTGGTTGACGAAGTCGCCCGCCGGGTAGCGCTCGGCCGGGTCGTAGCGGGTCACCCACAGCGCGTTCGTCGCGAACGTGGCGCGGCGGTGGATCGACGAGCCCGGGTCGGCCAGCATCGTCGCCCCGCCCTGCGGGTGCAGCACGTACGCGACGGGGCCGCCGAGCCCGTTCTTCTTCTCCGTGTTGACGATGTGCCAGGTCCGGGCCCGGTCCGGCGCGGCCTGCCGTTGCGCCTGCGACTCCCGGGTGAGCCGGGTGCGCGAGCGCGTGAACGCGTTGCCGTACGGGTTGCCCTCGCCCATCGGGATCCGCACGGCCTCGACCTCGTCGACGGCGTTGGCCAGGCCGTCGACCATCATGTCCAGCCGCGCGGAGAACAGGTGCTGGTGGTACGGGGCACCGAGCCCGGGCGCGACCTCGGTCGCGTAGTCGCCCGGGGTGGCCGAGGTGAACAGGATGCCGGTGGCCTTCACCTCGAGCTGGATGGTGCCGTCGAGGTAGAGGTACCAGTAGAAGCCGTAGTCGTAGTTGCCGATCGGGGCGAAGAACGAGATCACCAGCCGGCGCTGGCGGCGCACCTCCCGCGATCCGGTGAACAGGTCGGTGTGCTTCCACAGCACCCCGAAGTCCTCTTCGTGCATGCAGATCGCGTTGGTGATCGTGCGCGGGTTGCCCAGGTCGTCGGCGAGGACGGCGTCGACGTAGTGGATGTCGCCCAGGCAGTCGCAGCCCAGCTGCAGCGAATCGGCGTAGCGGGCGAACATGTACTCGCCGCAGTCGAAGTAGTTCTGCCAGAACCGCACCGGTGACGGATCGGCGTACGGCACCACCATCTCCGCGATGGACGCCCGGTAGCAGATGGGGCGGCCGTCGAACGAGATCTGGTGCAGGGTGAGGCCCTCGCGCTCGTTGAACCCGATCCGCAGGTCCCATCTGCCCCACTTCACGTGCCCGTCCTCGACGGTGAACGAGCGGCCCTCGGGCTGGGTGATCTCGATCGGCTTGAGCGAGTCCAGCGGTGGCCCCTGCACCTCGGGGTCGTCGAAGTTGCCGCTGGTCTCCGGCACGGGCGCGTCCTGGTGGTCGATCACGCGGTCGACCGAGCGGGCGGTGAGGTCGACGTAGGCGACCAGCCCGTCGATCGGGTGCGCCCACGGGTGGTCCTTCTCGTGGTCCTGGCGGAACCCGAACGCGCGCACGATGCGCCTGCCGACCTCGTCGGGGTAGTCGTAGACACCCGCCGACAGCGGCACGGCCCGCACCGTCGACGGCTCGATCCCGCGGCGCTCCAGCGCGGCGAGCCACTGCGGATCGGCGTTCAGGATGCCCTCGATCATCTCGAACTCGGTGTCGATGATCGGCGGCTGGCCGTCGCGCGGCGGATCGAGTTCGCGGCTCGACACGACGCTGCGGTCGGTGGCCGAGACGACGGTGTCCCACGAGCGGCCGGTCGACAGGTCGAGCAGCACGGCGCGGAAGCGGCGGTCGACGGGATCGCCGGGCGAGTGGGCGAGGACCTCGGCCTTCGGCGGCTCCTCGAGCGCGAAGAACGCGACGCGGACGTGCTCGGTGAGCAGACCGGCGTCGACGAGCACGTCGCGCACGGCGGTCACCTCGGCCTCGGTGGTCATGCTCAGCGGATGGACCGTGCGGGCTTCCAGGGTGGTCATGTGCGACTCCTCTCAGCGGCCGGAACGGGCCCGGCGCTCGGTGCGGTTCGGCGCGACCAGACCGCACCGATGACGAACGCCGCCACGAGGACGGCACCGATGGCGGTGGCCAGCGTCGGCGAGCCACCGATGAGTGTGGGGAAGTTGGAGATCGTCAGCCAGAGGCAGACGAGGAGACCCGCTAGCCCGGCGAGCGGCGCGGCGAGCGTGTGCCAGGGGCGGGTGTCGACCCGAGTGCGCCGGAAGAACACGATCACGGCAGCGCAGGTCAGCGCCATGAGCGCGAGCACGCCGAGGGTGGCGGTGCCGGCCATCCAGGCGAACACCTGCGTCACCGGGTCCATCCCGGCCAGCGCGAACACGGCGATGAGGACCAGTGCAGTGCCGGTCTGGGTGAGTGAGGCGATGTGCGGCGAGGTGTGCCGCGGATGGCTGCGCCCGCAGGCCTCGGGCAGCGCCCCGGAGTTGCCGAGCGCGAAGAAGTAGCGCGCCAGCACGTTGTGGAACGACAGGATCGCGGCGAACATGCTGGTCACGAGCAGCACCTCGGCGATGTCGCCGGCCGCGGTGCCGAGCACCTTCGTGATCGTCGTGATCAGCATGGTCCCGGGATCGGCGCTGGCCTGCTCGACGGCGGCGGCGTCGCCCCACGCGGACACGACCGCCCAGCTGGACAGCGTGTAGAAGGCCCCGATGACCAGCAGCGCGGTGTAGGTGGCGCGGGGGACGGTGCGCAGCGGGTCGCGGGCCTCGTCGCGGAACACCGCGGTCGCCTCGAACCCGATGAACGACGCGATCGCGAACATCAGCGCGATCCCCAGCCCGCCCGAGAACACCTCGCCGGGATGCAGGAACGCCGTCGAGAGGCCCTCGACCGATCCGCCGCCGGTGGCCACGACGACCGCGTCCATGACCAGCACGATCGCCACCTCGGCGATCAGCAGCACGCCCAGCACGCGGCCGGACAGCTCGATGTGCCGGTAGCCCAGCGTGCCCACGATCGCGACGACCACGATCGCGCACGGCCACCACGGCAGCGCCGGGCCACCCCAGTGCTGCACCAGCTCGGCGAGCACCGCGCCGATGTAGCCGTACACGGCCAGCTGCACGGTCGTGTACGTGACGAGCGCGAGGAACGCCGCACCCAGCCCGGGCGGGCGGCCGAGCCCGCGCTCGACGTAGGCGTAGAAGGCGCCGGCCTGGGGAACGTGCCGGCTCATCGCGCAGAAGCCCACCGCGAACAGCAGCAGGATCGCGGAGCAGAGCGCGAACGTCGTGGGGAACGCGGGCCCGTTCCCCGCCCCGATGCCCAGCGGCACCGTCCCCGCGACGACGGTGAGCGGCGCCGCGGCCGCCACCACCATGAAGACGATCGATCCGACGCCGAGCGAGCCCGCGAGGCGGCGGCGGTCGGTGTCGGGTTCCGTGCTGTGATGAGTGCCCATGTCCGGTCTCCCACCGGTCGGACGACAGCGACGGCGGTCACACTCACCGGGCAGCGGGGAGGGGTCAAAGGTCGTTCTCGCGCGGCGGGAAACGCCGCGGCGGAATTCTCGTTCGAGACTCGGCTCACTGTGACCTGCTCCGGTTACCGTGCCGCGCATGGCCGCAGACGTCCCGCCGCTGCGTGACCGCTCCCCGGTGGAGGGGCTGCGCCGTCGTGGGTTGGGGCCGCTGGCGGTGTTCGCGCAGTCGGTGTCGGGGGCTGCGCCGTCGGCGGCGATGGCCGCGACGCCGGTGATCGTGGCCGCGTCGGCCGGGGACGCCACGGTCGTGTCGTTCCTGGCGGCGACGCTGCTGATGCTGCTGGTGGCCGCGTGCATCGGGCAGTTCACGCGACGGATGGCCGCCCCGGGTGGGCTCTACACGCTGACCGCGAAGGGGCTGCCGCCGGGCGCGGCGTTCGCCTGCGCGGTCGGCCTCGTCGTCGGCTACGGGCTGCTCGCCGGGGGCGCCCTCGCCGGGGCGGGCCAGTACCTGGCGGAGTTCGCGGCGATGCTCGGCCTGCGGCTGGGCGGGCCCGGCACCGCGGCCGTCGTCGTGGTGGTCGCGGCGGGGGCCGCGGTGCTGGTCCGGCGCGGGGTGCGGCTATCGGCGCGGGTGGTGCTGCTCGTGGAGAGCGCGGCGATCGGGCTGATGGTCGCGGTGTTCGCGCTGCTGCTGGTGAACGGGCCCGCGCCCGGCCCGCCCGCGGACGTGCCGCCGCCGACGGTCGGCGGGATCGCGGCCGGGGTGGTGCCGGCGATCGCGGCGTTCATCGGGTTCGAGGTGGCCACAGTGCTGGGCGCGGAGGCGCGCCGGCCGTTCCGCAGCGTGCCGCGGGCGGTGGGGGCGACGGCGGCGCTGGCCGGGGTGCTGTACCTGTTCGCAGCCCAGACCCAGGTGTTCGGCTTCGCCACCACCCCGGGCGGGCTGGCCGCCCAGCAGGATCCGGTGCTGACACTGGCCGTGGCGCGGGGGTGGGTGTGGGTACCGCTCGTGCTGGACGTCGCGTTGGTCGCGTCGTTCCTCGCCTGCGCGCTGGCCTCGCTGACCGCCCTCTCCCGGGTGCTGTTCTCCCTGGCGAAGGACGGGGTCGCGCCGGCGGCGCTGGGCCGCGCGCATCCGCGCCACCACACCCCGCACGTCGCGCTGGTCGCGATCGTGCCGGTGGTCGTCGTGCTGGCCGGGGCGGTCGCGGCCGGGGTGCCGATCGGGCACCTGCTCGTCGTGCTGATCACGATGGCGACCTGCGGGTTCCTCGTCTCCTACGTGCTGGTGTGCGCGGCGGCCCCGTTGTTCCTGCGCCGCATCGGCGAGCTGACCGCGGGCGCGGTCGGCGCCGCCGCGGTGACCGCGCCGGTGCTGCTCGTCGCGCTGGTGGCGTTCGTCGTGGTCTCGCCGCTGCCGTCGGCGCTGCTGGGGGCCTTGGCGGTGCTCGGACTGGCCTGGTACGGGTGGGTGCGCTGGGCCCGGCCGGCCGAGCTGGCCGGGATCGGCGTCTACGACGAGACCCTGTCGACCGACGTCCTGGGAGGGCCGCGGTGACCGCACCGCTGTCCGGCCGCCAACCCAAGGCGGTGCGCAGCGCGCTGGCCGTGCTGGAGGAGGTCGTCGCCGCTGGTCCCGGGGTGACCGCGAAGGAGATCTCCGCCGCGCTGCGCCTGCCGCCGGCCACCACGTACCGCCTGCTCAACCTGCTCGTCGCCGACGAGTACTTGGTGCGGCTGCCGGACCTGAAGGGGTTCGCCCTCGGCCGCCGCGCTGCCCGGCTCGCGCTCCCCGCAGCGCCCGCCGTCCCGACGGCGGCCCGCGCCGTCGTCGAGCACCTCCGCGCCCAGGTGCGCTGGGGCGTGCACCTGGCGTCGTTCACCACAGGCCAGGTCGTCATGATCGATCCAGACCCCGATCACCCGCCGACCGCGGCCCCTGTGCTGGCACGGTTCCCGCAGGCCAGTGCGCTCGGTCGGTTGCTCCTGGCCGAGCAGCCGGACTGGCGGGCGCTGGTGCGGGAGCTGCGGGCGCTCACCCCGCACACCGTCAGCACTCGGGCCGAGGTCGAGGCCGCGCTGCGCGAGGTCGAGAGCGCGGGCTGGGCCCGCCAGCTCGGCGAGCTGCACGCCGACCGCGGCTGCCTCGCCGTGCCGATCCGGGCGCCGGGCGACGGGCGGCTGGTCGCGGGGCTGGCGCTGGCCGGGCCCGTGGCCCGGGTGGCGGAGCCGAACGGCGCGCTGCTGGACCTCATGCGGGAGCACGCCGAACGGCTCGCGCCGCTCTTGGCCTGACTCAGCTCGAGGTGCGGCGCGACCAGATCGCGCCGGCGACGAACGCGGCCACGAGGACCGCGCCGATACCGATGGCGAGTGCGGGCGAGCCGCCGATGAGGACGGCGAAGTTGGTGACCGTCAGCCACAGGCAGAACAGCAGCCCGGCCAGCCCGGCGAGCGGCGCGGCGAGCGTGTGCCACGGGCGGGTGTCGACCCGGGTGCGGCGGAAGAACACGATGACCGCTGCGCAGGTCAGCGCCATGAGCGCGAGCACGCCGAGGGTGGCGGTGCCGGCCATCCACGCGTACACCTGGGTCACCGGGTTCAGCCGGGACAGCGCGAACCCCACGACCAGGACGATCGACGTGGTGGTCTGGGTGATCGAGGCGATGTGCGGCGAGCCGTGCCGCGGGTGGCTGCGGCCCAGCGGTTCGGGCAGCGCGCCGGAGTTGCCGAGCGCGAAGAAGTAGCGCGCGAGCACGTTGTGGAACGCCAGGATCGCGGCGAAGATGCTGGTCACCAACAGGGCGTCGGCGATGTCGGCGGCCGCCGTGCCGAGCACCCTCCTGATCGTGGTGAGCAGCATGTTCTCCGGATCGGCCGTCGCCTGGCGGACGGCCTCGCCGTCACCCCACGCGGACACGACAGCCCAGCTGGAGACCGTGTAGAACACCCCGACGAGGATCAGCGCGGCGTAGGTGGCCCGGGGCACGGTCCGATCCGGGTCACGGGCCTCGGAGCGGAACACCGCGGTCGCCTCGAACCCGATGAACGACGCGATCGCGAACATGATCCCGATGCCCAGGTCGCCCGCCACGATCTGCGCGGGGTGCAGCCACGCGGTCGACAGCCCCTCGTCGGGTGCGCCGGCGGCCGTCCCGCCACCGGTCAGCACCACGACCGTGTCCATGACCAGCACGATCGCCACCTCGCAGCAGAGCAGCACGCTCAGCACCCGCCCGGACAGGTCGATGTGCCGGTAGCCCAGGAACGCGACGACGGCGATGGTGGCGAACGCGCACAGCCACCACGGCAGCGCCGGCCCGCCCAGCCGCACGATCGTCTCGCCGATCACATCGCCGATGAAGCCGTACAGGGCCACTTGCACGGCCGTGTAGGTGGCGAGTGCGAGGAAGGCCGTGCCCAGCCCGGGCGCCCGGCCGAGCCCGCGCTCGACGTAGGAGTAGAAGGCGCCGGCCTCGCGCACGTGCCGGCTCATCGCGCAGAACCCCACTGCGAACAGCAGCAGGATCGCGCTGCACAGCGCGTAGGTGATCGGGAACGCCGGCCCGTTGCCGAGGCTGATGCCCAGCGGCACCGTACCGGCGATGACGGTCAGCGGCGCCGCGGCCGCCACCACCATGAAGACGATCGAGCCGACGCCGAGCGAGCCCGAGAGCGTGCGACGGCCGGTGGATTCGGTGCTGCCGGTGTGGCCCATGGCCGGTCTCTCCCGCGGGTCGAGCGAGGTGCGCGACCGGGAGTTCGCGGTGCGGGTGAGCGGTGTTATCGCGGCGCGGGTCGGCCGCGGGAACCGAGGTGCCCGCACGCGGGCGCCGTTCTGTGCGTGCCGGCTCGACGACGATCGTCCGCAGTGACTGGGTACCGCGCTGCAGCACCTCGCACCTCGGGGCCGGCCGGGCGACGAGCTCCTCACCCGCCGCCCGGGCCGGGTTCGGTCAGCTCAGCCCGACAGCGCGCGGGCGCGGTGCTCCACCCACCGCACGGTGGAGTAGAGCAGCTGGCTCGCGCCCGGCATGAACGCCGCACCGTGGTGGTAGCACGGGTCCATCGTGGTCACGAACAGCTCGCCGGCGGTGGAGACCGTGTCGTAGTAGGTGGTGGCCCCGACCATGGTGCCGTCCTCCTCGACGCCGACGAGCGTCGTGGCGCCCTCGGGTGGGGTCAGGACGCCGTGGTGGTGCCAGATCATCGCCCGCTCGGAGAAGTAGTCCCAGATCGGCTCGTCGGTGCGCTGCAGGCGCATGTGGTTGTCCTCGCCGGTGCGCCACCACCAGAAGTTCGTCGGCCGTGGTTCCCAGCCGACGCCGGGCAGCCACTGCTCGGCCGCGTTCTGCCCGAACACCGCGAGCACACCGCCGCGCTCGGCGACCCCGTAGATCGTCTTGCCGTGCTGGGCGAGCAGCTTCGGGTGCTCGCGGTCGGCGACGATCACCGCGTCGACGTCGCTGAGATCGTCCGGGGTGAGGTCGTAGAGGTAGATCGGGCGGAGCCGGTACGGCTGCAGCGCCGGCTCGTTCAGCGTCGTCAGGTGTGATCCTGAGCCGCCGTGGATGAACGCGATCTCCGGGGTGCTCATGCCGTTCCCTCCAGCCAGCCGAGGATGTTCTCGCCGAGCCGGGCCGTGGTGCGGTGCGGATCGACGAAGGTGATCAGGTCGACGCCGCCGTGCACGACGACCTCACCCGATCCGAGCGGGTAGGTGTAGTCGATCGGTGCCTGCAGGGGGCCGACGCCGTTGATCGCGCGGCCGCTCTCGGGCAGGGGCAGGTGGTAGCCGCGGCCGTAGAACCCGGCCACGCCGATGCGCTCCAGCTCCTCGAACGAGTGCGGCCCCGGCACGCCCGTGCGGTACAGCACGTCGCGCAGGTCGATGCCCTCCCAGATCGGGTGCGGGCTCAAGCTGGTGATCTCCAGGTCGCGCGGGCCCTTGTAGGACAGCCGGCGCCAGGGGACCAGCCCGGTCAGGAACGGCTCGGCGACGTGCCCGTTGACCAGCAACCGGCCGCCGGACCGGACGAAGTCCTCCAGCAGGTCCCGGTGGCGGCCGAGGAACACCTGGTCGCACGACGATGCGAGGTTGATCCCGGAGATCGAGCCGAGGTCGAGCTCCGGCAGGTCGTAGAGGTCGTGCTCGACGAGGCCGGCGGGGGGACTCGGCATTCCGATGGAGTTGGGCGAGCCCGGGTCGAGCAGCAGCGACACGGCGCGGGTGCGGGTCGGGGCGCTCATCGCGCACCCGCCCCGACGCCGAAGTCCGGCACGACGATCCGCTCCTCGCGGCCGCCGACCGGCACGTCGATCGTGCTGATCGGCAGCCCGTACAGCTCGGTCAGCGTGTCGCCGGTCAGCAGTTCGGTGGTGGCGCCGATCCGGACGTCGTCCGCGTCGACGATGAGCATCGTCCGGTCGGCGATCCGCAGCGCGTGATCGGGATGGTGGGTGGTCATGACGACCGTCATTCCTTCCTCTGCGAGTGAGGACAGCACGGCGAGCACGCGGCCCTGGTTGCGCAGGTCCAGCGCGGACGCGGGCTCGTCGAGCACGAGGGTCTGGCACCCGGAGGCCAGTGCCCGGGCGATGAGCACCATCTGGCGCTCGCCCCCGGAGAGCCGGGTGAAGGGCCGGTCTGCGAGGTGGTCGAGCCCGACCCGGGCGAGGGCCTCGGCCGCGATCCGCCGGTCCTCGCGGGACGGGGTCGAGAACACGCCGATGTGGCGGGCCCGGCCCATCAGCACCATCTCCCGGACCGGGTAGGCGACGGGGGCGCTGTGGCTCTGCGGGACGTAGCCGACGGCGCCCCCGTGCCGGACCCGTCCGCTGGTCGGGGTCATCAAGCCGGCCAGACACTTGATCATGGTGGTCTTCCCGCGGGCGTTCGGCCCGAGGACCGCGAGCACCTCGCCGGGCTCGAGGGCCAACGTCACCTCGCGGAAGATCCACCGGTCGCCGTAGCGGTGGGAGATCGCCGTCGCCTCAATCACCGAGCCACACCTGCTTACGGAACCGGGTGAGCAGAACGATGAAGAACGGGGCGCCGATGATCGCGGTCAGGATGCCCAGGGGCAGCTCGCTCGATGTGAGCGACCGCGACAGCGTGTCGATCAGCAGCAGGTATCCGCCACCGACGAGCAGCGACGCCGGCAGCAGCACACGGTGGTCGCTGCCGACGATCAGCCGGCAGATGTGCGGCACGACCAGGCCGACCCAGCCGACCACCCCGGAGACCGCGACCGCCCCCGCGGTGATCAGCGAGACCGCCACGAGCAGGACGTTGCGGGTCGCCTTCGGCGGGACCCCGAGCGCTGCGGCGTCCTCCTCGCCGAGCGAGAGGATGTTGAGTCGCCAGCGCAGGGCCAGCGAGATCGCGACGCCGGCCAGGATCGGCACCGCGGCGACGAGCACCTTGCCGTAGGAGGCCGTGGCGAGCGACCCGAGCAGCCAGAACGTCACGCTGGGCAGCGTCCGGTAGGGGTCGGCGAGGTAGGACAGCAGCGAGACGAGCGCGCTGAACAGCGCGCTCACGACCACCCCGCCGAGCACCACCATCAGCAGCGGCGCCGACGACGATCCGATCCGCGCGATCGCCAGCACGAGCACCAGCGCGAGCAGACCGGACAGGAACGCGCCGCTCACCAGCGCGAGGCTGCCGAGGCCGAGCACCAGCGCGAGCACCCCGCCGAACGACGCCCCGGCTGAGACCCCGATGACCTGCGGGCTGACCAGCGGGTTGCGGAACACGCCCTGCAGGACCGCGCCGCCGAGGGCGAGCCCGCCGCCGACCAGCAGCGCGAGCAGCACCCGCGGCATGCGCACGTCGAGGACGGTGGCCGCCTCCTGCGGGTACCAGGTCTGCTCGATCGGCAGGACCTGCCCGATGAGCATCCGCGCGACCTCGACGGGCGGCACCGCGTAGCGGCCGGTGGCCAGCGCGACGATCGTGATCACGACGACGACCGCTGCGATCACGACGAGGGCGAGCCAGTCGCGCAGCCGCTGCCGGCGGCCGCCGGCCTCCTCCGTGCGGGGCGGCTCGGCGGCCGCGGCAGTGCGCGCCTCGGTGGACACGGACGTCTCAGCGGCGGAAGACACCGTAGCCCGCCGCCTCCGCGTTCGCGTCGAACCGCAGCAGGTTGTCGATCTGCTCGTCGGTGATCGTGCGGCCGTAGAGGAACTCGTAGTGCTCGCGGATCTCCGAGCGCAGGTCGACCTCGTAGGTGTCGGGGTGCAGCAGCGCCGCAGCCCACTTCCACATCAGGTGCGACTCGGCGCTCGGCGGGTCCCACCAGAACCCACCGGACGGCACGGCGTAGACCCGCTTGTTCTTCACCGCGTCGATCCCGGCGAGTGCGGGGTCGGCGTAGATGTCGGCCGGGGTCAGCTTCGTCATGGCCGAGGTGAAGATGACCTCGGGGTTCCACTGGATGAGCTGCTCGACGTTCACCGCGCTCGTCGTGGAGTACTCGAGGTCGGCGCCCACGTTCTCGGCCCCCGGCAGGGTGAGCCAGAAGTTCATGTAGGCGTCCTTCGAGCTCATGCCCGCGTTGTAGCCGCCGTCGCCCGCGGAGCGCAGGAAGATCGTGCGCGGTGCGGTGGTCTGCTGGGCGGCGAACGCCTTCAGCTCGTCGATCGTCTTGTGCATGCGGTCGAGGAGCTGCTGGCCGCGCTCCTCCTTGCCCAAGAGCTTCGCGAACATCCTCACCCAGGTCTCCAGGTCCTCCTGGGTGCCGTACTGCAGGCCGATCACCGGGTAGCCGGCGGCCTCGATCGGGCCGATGAACGTGTTGTAGTCGCCCTGGTGTGCCCACTGGATGACGACATCGGGGTCGATCTGGATGATCGTCTCGACGTTCGGTACGAAGTCCGGGCCGGACACGACCGCGTTGTCCAGCGCCTGCGGGAACATGTCGGCGAACGTGCTGCCCTTGTCCCGCGCGATCGTCGACTGGTTCACGCCCTTGATCCGGTCGTAGCTCTGGTCGAGCGCTGTGATCATCGACGGGGCGGGGATCACCGTCGTGACGATCTTCTCGATCGGCTTGGTGAACGTGTGGGTCTTGCCGCGCTGGTCGGTGATGACGATCGGCTCGGCCAGCTCGCCGGACTCGGCGGTGGTCTGGTCGACCGGGGCGCGGCTGGAGCAGGCAGCGAGCGCGAGCGCCGCCGCGAACGTGACTACGGCAGCGACGACGCCTCGGCGCTTCGATGCGCGGAAGCGCGGTCCGGAACGGGGGAGCATACGACCTTCCTTCCGTGACCTCGGGTTATCCGGGGGTGACCAGTGACTCCCGAATCGAGGCAATGGGAACCTAAAGAAAGGATAGGGACGCCTTATTTAGTAGTGAAGTACTACGTGACGTCGCTCGCGAACGTGACCGGCGTCCGCAGTGCGCGGTCCGGGCTGTTCCCCCTGGTCGGCGGTGAGGCGTGCCGACCCGGCCGCAGGTCGGGACGGCGGTGGTCACGTCGCGGTCACTCTCCGCGCCCTGTCCTCATGGTCGGGTTCGGCCCCGGTCCAAACCGGTTGACCCGGCTCGGGGTGAGACGGTGGTCTGACGAGGAGATCGACACGCACCGTCCGAGGAGCACATGATGACCGGCCTGACCGCGCGACCATCGGCGATCCGTCCGCGGGTGGTGATCGCGCTGCTCGTGGGGTCGGCGTTCGTCATGATCCTCAACGAGACGATCATGAGCGTGGCGCTGCCCGCGCTCATGGCCGACCTGCAGATCGGGCCGAGCACCGCGCAGTGGTTGACCAGCGGTTTCCTGCTGACGATGGCGGTGGTGATCCCGGCGACCGGGTGGGTGCTCTCCCGGTTCGCCCCGCGCAGCATCTACCTCGCGTCGATGACCCTGTTCAGCGCGGGCCTGCTCGTCGCCGCCCTCGCACCCGGCTTCGGGGTGCTGCTCGTGGGCCGGATCGTGCAGGCGATCGGCACCGCCGTGATGGTGCCGCTGCTCATGACCACCGTGCTGCGCCTCGTCCCGGCCGAGCGGCGGGGCGCCACGATGGGCACGATCACGATCGTCATCGCCGTCGCGCCCGCGGTCGGCCCCACGCTGTCCGGCATCATCCTGGCCGCCCTCGGCTGGCGGTGGATGTTCTGGCTGGTGCTGCCGATCGCGCTGGTCGCGTTCGCCGTCGGCATCGCGCGGCTGCGCGTGCCCGCCGAGACCCGCCCCGTCCCGCTCGACGCCTTGTCACTGGTGCTGTCCGCGGTGGCGTTCGCCGGCATCGTGTTCGGGCTGTCCGGCATCGGCGGCACCGCGACCGGTGAAGTGCCGGTGGCGCCGTGGATCCCGGTCACCGTCGGTGCGGTGGCGCTCGCGGTGTTCGTCGTGCGCCAGCTGTCGCTGCAGCGCGCCGACCGGGCCCTGCTCGATCTGCGCCCGTTCACCCACGGGAAGTTCGTGCTCGCGCTGGGACTCATGCTGCTCGGGATGATGGCCCTGTTCGGGGCGCTGATCCTGCTGCCGCTCTACATGCAGGACGTCCTCGGCGCCACGCCGTACGCCACCGGCCTGGCCCTGCTGCCCGGCGGCCTCGCGATGGGCCTGCTCGGCCCGGTGGTCGGCCGGCTGTTCGACAAGTTCGGCCCGCGCCCGCTCGTCCTGCCCGGTGCGATCGTCACGAGCACCGCGCTGTGGCTGTTCACCCTGCTCGGGGAGCAGTCGCCGCTGCTGCTCGTCGTGGGCTTCCACGTGCTGCTGACCTGCGGGCTGTCGTTCATGTTCACCCCGCTCATGACCGACGCCCTCGGCTCGCTGCCCGCCGACCTCTACAGCCACGGCAGCGCGATCGTCACGACCCTCCAGCAGGTCGCGGGAGCCGCGGGCACCGCCGTCTTCATCACGATCATGACCCTGGCCTCGCAGTCCGGCGGCGCCGTCGACGCGGCGGGCACGCACGCCGCGTTCCTCGTCGCGGCGATCATCTCGCTCGCCGTCGTGGCGCTGTCGGTGCTCGTCGGGCGTGGGGCGCGGGCGCCGCAGGTTCCGGCCGCGACCGGGGGACGGTGAGCTCGGGGCGAGTCGCGGTTCCCGTGTCGGCGAGTCGGCCGGGGGATGCGGTGGCCCGGGATGCGCTGGTCCCGCCTGAACTCCTGGGAACGGCGCTTTCGTCAGCGACGTCGCTCACGAAAGTCGGGTTCGTGGACTTCGGGCTGTGCTACGCACCCGTACGGCGTGAGATCAATCCTGTCGCGCCGTCCTCCGCCGGCGGTTAGCATCCCGACCGTCCCCCGGCGGCGTCCGCCCCGGGACGCGTGAGCTGGACGGGCGAGGAGCAGCGATGGGTGTCGTCGCGGAGAGCGAGGTGGCCGTGCAGGCCTGCTCAGCCGCCGTGCACCCTGCCCGCACCCACTGACCGCACGAGTCACCGAGCCGCGCGCTGCCGCAGGACGTGCTGGCGCGCGCTCGTGCGCCTGCTCCCGAAGGACTTCCATGAACCCGCTCACCGCTGCCCAGATCCGGGCGTCGTTCGTCAACGCCACTCGTCGCGAGATCAGCCAGGCGACCCTGCCCGATCTCGACGCGCTCCGCTGGGACCGCCTCGACTACCTCGGCTGGCGCGACCGCAAGGCGCCGCTGGCCGCCTACGTCGTCGTCGAACTCGACGGCGCCCCGACCGGCATCGTGCTGCGGGCCGCCGACCGCGGTGACGGCGCGCCGCGGCGCGCGCTGTGCACGTGGTGCGAGGACGTGATCGAGATCGCCGACGTCACGCTGTACACCGCTCGCCGCGCCGGCGCCCCGGGTCGCAACGGCGCCAGCATCGGCACCCTGGTCTGCACCGACTTCCGCTGCTCGGCGAACGTGCGCCGCCGGCCGACCTCGGCCGAGGCGGGCACCGGCGCCGCGGAGATCCGTGAGCTGCTGGTCGCCGGACGCGTGGCCGGCCTGCAGGAGCGGTGCGAACGATTCGTGCGCGAGGTCGCCAGCACGCGCTGACGGCGCTCACTCCAGCACGTCGTCGATCACCACCGTGATCTCCGCCGCCGTGAGCCCCGTGATGTCCCGCACCGCGGTGGCCACGGCGGCGCGAACCCGGTCGGCCAGCTCGTGCAGGTCGTACCCGAACCCTGCCGCCAGCGTGATCTCGATCGCCGTGGTGCCGCCCGCCACCCCCGCGGTGACCCCGGTGTCGGTGAGGGCCACGCGCACCCCGTCCACCTGCGCCGCCGCCTCACGGGCGGTCACCGTGATCACCCGCGCGGCGATGCGCAGCTCCCCGTCCGGGTCGGGGATGATCGCGTACTCGGGCCGGGCGAGCGTGGAGCGCAGCCGCTGCAGCAACTTGTCGATCTTCCCCGGCGGTGCGGTGACGGGTTCCGCGGCGAGGGCCGCCAGCGGCGCCCACTGCTGCTGGTACTCCGCCAGCGCGGCCTGGCAGTGCACGCAGCCCTCCTGGTGCGCGTCGCGGACGTGCGCTCGACCCGCGGCCACCTGCTCGATGACGTCGTCGATCGGCCGCCCGCACACGAGGCGTTCGGGCGGCGATGCGTGGTGCTGGTCCCGGTCGGTCATGTCCACGCCCGCAGGTGCTCGAGGAGGACGCGCCGGGCACGGTGGAGGCGCCCGCGCAGCGTCGACTCGGGGATGTCCAGGATGGCAGCGGCGTCGTGGTAGCTGAGCTGCTCGATGTCGACGAGCACGACCGCGGCGCGCAGGTCCGGCGGCAGGTTCAGCACCGCGGCGATGGCCGCCCGCAGCTGGCCGCGTGCGACTGCCTGCACGTCGGCCCCGGGTGCGGTGCTCAGCGCGGTCTCGTCCAGCTCGTGGTGCTGCCGCGCGCTCGTGATGTGGTTGATGCACCGGTTGACCACGACCCGGTACAGCCAGGTGGTGAACCGGCTCTTCCCGGCGAATCCGGCCAGCGCCGTCCACACCTGCAGCACGACGTCCTGGACGATGTCCTCTGCGTCGTGCGGATTGCCCACCATCCGCAGCGCGATCCGGTAGATCCGGTCGCGGTGGCGGTGGACGAGCACCTCCCACGCGTCGATCGACCCCGAGCGGGCCTTCGCGATCAGCCAGTCGTCGGCTGCCGTGTCGAGTCCGCCGGGCCGATCCTGCCCGTCAGCGGCCACCGGCGTCCGGCCGGTGGTCCACGGGCGTGTCGGGTTGCACGATCAGTGATCCTGCTCCACCTCGGTGGAGCCCCGCTCCTCGGCCCGGCGCCGGGCGATCTCGCCGACGAGCTCGTCGAAGATCGGTGTGGCCGGGAAGGCGTTCTCGTCGGCGGTCTCGATGCCGTACGGAGGGGTCTGCTCGGCAGTCGTCATCCCCTGGGCGTCCCTTCGGGTCGTGCTGGGTCGTCCGCGGGCAGGAGCGTGACCTGCGCTTCGGCGATCCGGCGGGCCAGGAGCTCCGCCAGATCCTGGACGGCGTCGCGGCCGTAGGCGGTCGTGAGCCAGAACATGACCTCGCGGGCCATGCGGCCGGCGCGTTCGGCGTCGTCGTTGTCCCGGAACGCGGCGACGACGTCGTGCATCGCGGCGGAGAGGGCGTGTTCGTACACCGTCAGGCCGCTGGTTCTCGCCACGTGCACCCCCTGTCACTCCTCTGCCCGCAACGGCGCCGGCCGGCCCCCGTCCGGCCGGCGCCGTTCTGATCTCTCGGACAGCTCGGCACCGCGATCCTCACACTGCTGTGATCGGCATCACTTCTGGAGTGCGTACGGCCCTGTTCCTGACGTTCCGGCTGGCATAGCCTGCGGGCTCCGACGCAGAGCCGAGCCACCGGAGGCCTCGATGGCGGACCAGAGCGGTGCCACCCGAACCGGCGCGACGGTCGAGGTGCTGGAGGCGATCACGGCGGCGTTCAACGCCCACGACCTCGACGCGATCATGGCGTTCTTCGCCGACGACTGCTCGCTGGACCTGCCGCGGGGCACGCAGCCGTGGGGCCACCGCGTCACCGGCAAGGCCGCCGTCCGGGAGGCGCTCGCCGGGCGCTTCGCCGGCCTCCCCGACGTGCACTACGGCGACGACCGGCACTGGGTCAGCGGCGATCTCGGCGTCTCGGAGTGGCTGCTCACCGGCACCCGCGCCGACGGCGAGCAGGTGCGGGTGCGCGGCTGCGGCCACTGGGAGTTCCGCGACGGCGAGGTGGTCCGCAAGGACTCCTACTGGAAGATCGTCGAGTAGGAGATCGCCGAGCAGCGCCTCGGAGTAGGAGATCGCCGAGCAGCGCCTCGACCAGGTCAGTGATCGAGTGACGGCGGGTCGATCGGCCCCCACTGGTTCACCGTGGCCAGGTCGACCTCCCGCGTCTTCGGCCCCATCGGGTACTCCTCCTGCCCCGGCCGCGGCTCCCCGTACCCCTTCGCCTCGTCGTGCACGTCGTCGATCTGCGTGAACAGCTCGACGACGTTGCCGTCCGGGTCGCGGTGGTAGGTGAACAGGTTGTGCCCGGGGCCGTGCCGGCCGGGACCCCAGTGCAGCCGGTGGCCGTGCTCGGCGAGGTGGTCGAGCAGCGCGATGAGGTGGTTCGGGTCCCGCATCTCGTTCGCGACGTGGTGCATGCCCTGGTACTTCGTGCTCGCCATGGAGGTGGCCGCGTGGTGGTCGGAGTTGCACCGCAGGAAGACGAAGAAGTCGCCCACGGTGTCGGACCAGCGGAGCCCGAGCAGGTCCTGGTAGACGCTCTGCATCGGGGCCGGTGCGGGCGGGTAGGCCGCGACGTGGCCGAGCGTGGTGGGCCGCAGCGGGGGGGGGGGGGGTACCCGTCGACGCCGGACGGGTCCTGGCTCGTCATGAGGTGCAGCGGCACCCCGGTGGTCGGCTCCTCCAGCACCAGCACGTCGGGGGTGCCGGGGCCGATGTCGGTCGCCGCTGGGTCTCGAAGCCGGCTTCCTTGAGCCGGCGGGCGGCGTCGTCGAGGTCCTCCCACACCTCGTAGCCGACGGTCGTGCGCGCCTTCCCCGCGCCCCTCGTGATCGCGACGCAGTGGTGGTCGGTGCCGGTGGTGAGGAAGGCCTGGTCGGGGCGGACTCGACCAGCTCGAACTCGAGGACCTCCGTGTAGTACTCGACGAGGCGGTCCACGTCGGGGGCCTCGAACCCGACGTAACCCGGCGTGGAGACGCGGACTGCGGACTGCGGAGCGGTCATCGGCCCAGGTCCTCTCCAGAGGTCCGTTCGGCAGGTCGGTTCAGCAGGGTCCGACCAGTAGGGTCCGACCAGCCGGAATCGACGACGGGGTTGCTCAGCCGGCCCACGCCGTCGATCTCCGCGACGACCTCGTCGCCGGGCTGCAGGACGTCCCGCCTCGGGGTAGTCGACCCCGGCCGGGGTGCCGGTGGCGATCACGTCCCCCGGCTCGAAGGTGACCAGCTCGCCGGCGGCGGCCACCAGCTCCCAGATCCCGGTGACCATGTCAGCGGTGCTGGAGTCCTGCTTGACGATCCCGTTCACCGACAGCCGCAGCGCGATCGGTCGTCGACCAACCAGTCCGGGACGATGCCGGGCCCCATCGGGCAGCTCGCGTCGCCGGCTCTGGCGGGACCGGAGAGGGCCTGCTGAGCTGGTCGCGCGCGGACACGTCGTTGAGGACGGTCCAGTCGGCCACGTGATCGTGACCATCGGCCGGCCCGACGCCCGATGCCCGTCGGCCGATCACGACCGCGAGCTCGACCTCCCAGTCGATCATCGGGCCGGGCCGGCAGTCGGATCTCCTCGTCCGGGCCGACGACGGTGGTGGTCGGCGGCTTGAAGAAGAGGTACGGCTCGACCGGTCCGGCCGGCGGTGGGACGCCCATCTCCTGCAGATGGGCGTGGTAGTCGGCGCCCGCGCACAGGATCTTGCGGGGGTAGCGCAGCGGCGCGAGCAGCACAGCGTCGGCCACGGGGGCCATCAACGTCCGATGCTCTGGCGAGCCGGAATCAGCCGGAGTCGGATGCGGCGTCGGAGCAGTCGCAGAGCAGCAGATCCAGCGCGGCGTCGACGAACGGCGTGCCGCGGCCGGGGGCGTGCGCCTCCACGACGCGCCGCGCGCTGCCGGACAGGTGGCGAGCCATCTCGACGACCGCGGCCTTCCCGTCGCCGTGGCGGACCGCGTCGAAGATCGCCTGGTGCTCGCGCTGGCGGGCCTCGAAGTCCTGGGTGTTGGTGAGCTGGTCGATGCGTACGTAGCGCTCGCTCTGCTCGGCGTAGGAGCTGATCGTGCGCAGCACGGGCGCGCCGCTGCGGCCGACGAGCAGCCGGTGGAACCGCCGGTGCGCGACGGTCCAGCTGGCGTAGTCGCCGGCGCGGTACGTGCGGTCCATCTCCTTGTGCGCCGCAGCGGCGCTGCGCACCTCCTCGCGGGTCATCCGGCCCGCGGTCAACCGGGCGCCGAGCGACTCCAGGGTGATGCGGGCCGCGTAGAGCGAGTCGAGCGCCTCGGCGTCCAGGCCGAGCACGACGCTGCGCTGGTTGGGCTCGGCCGAGACCAGCCCCTCCTCCTGCAGCATGCGGAACGCCTCGCGCAGCGGGGTCCGCGAGACCGCGAGCACCCTGGCCAGCTCGGCCTGCTTGAGCTGGGTGCCGGGCGGGATGGCGCCGGAGATGATGAGATCACGCAGGTACGCGTGCACGCTCACGCTGGTCTGGCGCGGATCCTCGATGCGCAGACCCTCGCGGCCCGCCAGGAGCTCGCCGATCGACACGATTCGAGTGTATGCACGCGCGACTCGGCGTGCGTCAATCAGCCCACGTTATTTGACAGTTCACATGAAACTGTCGACAGTTATCGCGATGTCCAACGGTGGTCGCGGAGCCCCTGCTGCCCGTCGACGCCGGCGCGTCGATCAAGCAGGGCCGGTGGGGAAGTGTCCGTTGCGGAACACGTCGTCCAGCTCGGCGACCTGGAAGTCGAGGTGGCACAGCCCCGGTTCGCCGCCCTTGGGCACGGCGAGCTCGTGGCGCACCTCGTCGATGCGCATGAGGCAGGCGGCGTCGCCGATCCAGTCCGACACCCGCGCGTTGAACGCGGTGGACCAGAACCGGTGGGCCTCGGCGACGTCCGGCGCATCGAGGCAGGGGTGGCCGAAGCCGGTGATCCCCGCCAGCCGGCCCGGCGCCACCGGCCGGGCGAGCGTCTATTGGCCGACGACCAGCTCGATGCGGTTGCCGAACGGGTCGTCGAACGCGAGGAAGCCGGCCACCCGCCGTGACCGGGCCGCGGCGGGATCGCCCCGGTGCGCGGTGACCCCGCGGGTCTCCAGCTCGGTCCCGGCCAGCGCGAGCGCCTCCTCGTCGCGCGCCGTGAAGCCGGAGGCGAGCACGCCCGAGCCGCCCTCGACGAGCGCGAGGCGATGGTGACGCCCGTCGGCGCGCAGGTACGCGACCCGCTGATCTGTGTTCACATCGGGGTGCTCGGCGGTCGCCGCGGTGCCGTCGGCATCGACGTCGCCGACCGGTCCCAGGCCGACGACGTCGACGGTGAACCGGGCCGCACTGTCGAGATCTGCTGCGCCAGAGCGGACGTAGGCGATGTCGGTCAGCTCGATCATGCCGTCCTCCCCGTCGGCGGCGCCCCGTAGCACAGTACAGAGTGAATACACTTTTTGAATGTCAACTCCGGCGCTCAGGGGAGCGGGCCGGACCGAAAGGGCAGGGCGGCCTGCGGGATCCGGCCCGTCCCCCGTTGCAGCCCGGTTACCCCCGTGCCACCGTGACCGACATGACGTCGTTCGAGGTTCCGGAGTTCACCGAGGAAACGATCTTCACCTGGGGTGCCCCGCCGTTGAAGTTCGGTGCGGGTGCGGTCGACGAGATCGGGTTCGAGCTGTCCGGCTACGGCGTCAAGCGGGTCCTGATCGTCACCGACCCGGGCGTGAACGCCCTCGGTGCCCCGCAGCGGCTCGCCGACACGCTGCGCCGCTACGAGATCGAGTCCGAGATCTTCGACGGCGTGCACGTCGAGCCGACCGACGACTCGATGAACAAGGCCGTCGAGTACGCCCGCGTGCAGGGGCCGTGGGACGGGTTCGTCGCGATCGGCGGCGGCTCGGCGATCGACACCGCCAAGGCCATCAACCTGCTCACCACCCATCCCGGCGAGCTGATGGACTACGTCAACAAGCCGATCGGCCGCGCCATGGTGCCGCCCGGGCCGCTCAAGCCGCTCGTCGCCGTCCCGACCACCGCGGGCACCGGTTCGGAGTCCACCGCCATGTGCGTGCTGGACATCCTGTCGATGAAGGTCAAGACCGGCATCAGCCACTGGCGGCTGCGGCCCACCCTCGCCGTCGTCGACCCGCTGCTGACGATGACCCTGCCGCCCGAGGTGACCGCGGCGTCCGGCATGGACATCACCTGCCACGCGCTGGAGAGCTACACCGCCCGCTGGTACGCGCACTTCGACCGCAAGAAGCCCGAGGAGCGGGTCACCTACTGCGGGTCCAACCCGGTGTCCGACCTGTGGTGCGAGAAGTCGCTGTCGCTGCTCGCCCGCTCGTTCCGCCGCGCGGTCGAACGCGGGTCGGAGGACCTCGAGGCGCGCACCGACATGATGATGGCGGCGACGTTCGCCGGCATGGGCTTCGGCAACTCCGGCGTGCACATCCCGCACGCCAACGCCTACCCGATCGCGGGCATGGTGAAGGACTACCGGCCCGCCGGCTACCCGCAGGACGAGCCGATGGTGCCGCACGGCCAGTCCGTGTCGCTGACCGCGCCGGAGGCGTTCCGCTACACCTTCGACGCCGCCCCGGAACGGCACCTGCGCGCCGCCGAGCTGCTCGACCCGGCCGCGGACAAGGAGAACGACCCGCGCGAGCAGCTGCCGGCCGTGCTCACCCGCCTGATGCGCGACATCGGCATCCCCAACGGCATCGGTGGGGTCGGCTACACCGAGGCCGACGTGCCCGAACTCGTGCCCGGCACCATGAAGCAGCAGCGGCTGCTGGCCACCTGCCCGAAGACGCCGACCGAGGACGACATCGCCCGGATCCTCGCGAACTCGATCGAGAACTGGTGATCTGAGGCGCAGAACACCGCCCGGCGCGCGCGTGACCGGACCCGACAGTTCAGACTTGCGGGCGTGAGAACGCCCGCATCGACGGTCCCGACCACCGACCTCGCCGCCGACCTCGCCAAGGTCGTGGGCGGAGAGGTGCGCTTCGACGCCGCCCACCGCGCCATGTGGGCGGCCGATGCGTCCAACTACCGGAAGGTGCCGATCGGGCTGGTCCGCCCGCGCGACGAGGCCGACGTGGAGGCCACGTTGCAGGTCTGCCGGGAGCACGGGGTGCCGGTGCTCCCGCGCGGCGCCGGCACCTCGATCGGTGGCCAGGCCGTCGGCACGGCGGTGATCCTGGACTTCACCCGGTACATGAACAAGGTGCTGGAGCTGGACCCCGAGGCGCGCACCGCCCGGGTCCAGCCCGGCGTGATCTGCGACCAGCTGCGCGACGCCGCGGCCCCGCACGGGCTCACGTTCGGTCCCGACCCGTCGACGCACAACCGCTGCACGATCGGCGGGATGATCGGCAACAACGCCTGCGGTTCGCACTCCGTGGCGTGGGGCAAGACCGTCGACAACACCGAGCGGATCGAGCTCATCACCTACCGCGGGGAGCGGTTCGACACCGCCGACCCCACCGGCGACATCCCGCGCAGACTCGCCGACCTGCACGCGCGCGTGGGCGAGCGGGTCCGCGAGACCTACCCCGATCTGACCCGCCGCGTCTCCGGCTACAACCTCGACCAGCTCCCGCACGACTTCGCCAAGGCGCTCGTCGGCGCGGAGGGCACGCTCGGGGTGATCACCGCCGCGACGATGAAGCTCGTCGAGTCGCCACCGGTCCGCGCCCTGGCCGTGCTCGGCTTCCCCGACGCTTACGTGGCCGCCGACAACGTCATGGTCGTGCGGGAGCTGCAACCGCTGACCATCGAGGGCATGGACTCCGGGCTGATCGCAGCCCTGCGTGCGCACAACCCGGTGGAGACCGCGTCGAGGGCGCTGCCCGACGGCGGCGGCTGGCTCTACGTCGAGACCGGCGGCGCCACCCGCGAGGAGGCGGAGGCCAAGGCGCACGCCGCCGTCAAGGCCATGCGTCCGTACGGGCTGGTCGACGCGCTCGTCGTGTCCGATCCGGCCCGCATGCGCGCGCTGTGGCGCATCCGCGAGGACGGCGCCGGCATCGTCACGCGCGACGTCGACGGTGGCGAGGCCTGGCCCGGCTGGGAGGACGCCGCGGTGCCGCCCGAGCGGTTCGGCGCCTACCTGCGCGAGTTCGACAAGGTGCTGGAGCGGCACGGCCGCCGCGGCATCTACTACGGCCACTTCGGCGACGGCTGCCTGCACGTGCGCATCGACTTCGACCTGATGACGCGGGCGGGCATCGCGAACTTCCGGGCGTTCATGGAGGACGCCGCCGACACCGTCGTCCGGCACGGCGGTTCGCTCTCCGGTGAGCACGGCGACGGGCGGGCCCGCTCGGAGCTGCTGCCCCGCATGTTCCCGCCGGACATCATCGCGGCGTTCGAGGAGTTCAAGGGCATCTTCGACCCCGACGACCGGATGAACCCCGGCTGCATCGTCCGTTCGGTGCGGATGGACCAGGACCTGCGCGTGTTCGTGGGGATGCCGGGGCTCAAGGGCGAGCAGCACCTGGCGTTCCAGCACGACCGCGGCGACTTCGGCCGCGCGCTGCGCCGCTGCCTCGGTGTGGGCCGCTGCGTCACCCCGCACGGCGGCGTGATGTGCCCCAGCTACCGGGCGACGGGGGAGGAGAAGAACTCCACCCGCGGTCGTGCCCGCCTGCTCTACGAGATGGCTACCGGCGACGTGATCACCGGTGGGTTCGCCGACGATGCCGTCGCCGACGCGCTCGACCTGTGCCTGTCGTGCAAGGGGTGCAAGACCGACTGCCCCGTCGGCGTGGACATGGCCGCGTACAAGACGGAGTTCCTGGCCCGCCGCTACGCCGGCAAGATCCGCCCGGCCAGCCACTACTCGATGGGTGCGCTGCCGCGGTGGATGCACCTGGTCGGCAAGCTCCCCGCGCGCGCCGTGGACACGCTCAACCGGCTCGCCCAGGTGCCCGCGCTGGCCGCCGTCGCGAAGAAGATCGGCGGCATCGCGCAGGAGCGGAAGATCCCGACGATCGCGCGCGAGCGGTTCACCCGCCGCCCCCGCCCGGCCCGGCCCGGTCACCGCGGCCGGCTGCTGCTGTGGGCGGACACGTTCACCGACCACTTCGACCCGGCCATCGCCGAGGCCGCCGTCGACGTGCTGGAGTCGCTCGGCTACTCCGTGGAGCTGCCGCCGAAGCAGGTGTGCTGCGGGCTGACCTGGATCTCCACCGGGCAGGTCCGCACGGCGCGCAAGGTGCTCTCCCGCTCACTGGCCACGATCAAGCCGTGGCTCGACGCCGGGGTGCCGGTCGTCGGGCTGGAGCCGTCGTGCACCGCGGCGCTGCGGGCCGACGCCACCGAGCTGCTGCCCGCGGACCCGGTGGCCAAGGCCGTCTCCGGCGGGATCCGCACGTTCGCCGAGATCCTCGCCGAGCACGTCGACGAGCTGCGCGAACGGGCGTCGGGCAGCCGCAAGGCGCTGGTGCAGCTGCACTGCCACCAGCACGCCGACCTCGGCTCGGAGGCCGATCGGAAGGTGATGGCCGCGCTCGGCATCGACGCAGAGGTGCTCGACTCGGGTTGCTGCGGCCTCGCCGGCAACTTCGGCTTCGAGAAGGGCCACTACGAGGTTTCGATGGCGGCCGCGGAGCGGGTGCTGCTGCCCGCCGTGCGCGCCGCGGCCCCGGACGTCGAGGTGCTCGCCGACGGGTTCTCCTGCCGCACCCAGCTGCGGCAGGCGGGCACCCGGGAGCCGGTGCACCTCGCGCAGCTGGCGGTGCAGGCACTCGGACTGGGCGGCTGAGCGCTGATCCCGTCAGGACGGAGACGGCCCGGTCCGCGGTGCGGCCGCGGTCGGGCCGCGTCTCCTCCTCCAGCTCGATGAAGATCGAGCTGGGGCCGTCTCGCCGATGTTGCAGCCCTGGTGCTCCTGCCGTGCGTGGCGTCTCCCGGGTGGTCGCGGTACTGCAGCACCCGCAAGGTGACGGATCCACCGCGGGCGGCGGAGCACCGCACGAGTCGACCGGATGGCCGCAGCGAGGACGGAGCAAGCGAGGACGGATCAGCCTGCGAAGCGGACGGCGGCCGGGGCGCCCTCGGCGAGGAACGCGGCCAGCGCATGCCCCTCGCGTTCGACGTCGGCGCGCTCGGCTGCGGACAACCGGCGCAGCGGGTGCACGGTGACCCCCTCGGCGTCGCTCGTCCACGTCGCGGCCACGCGGCCGTCGACGAGCAGGACGCGCTCGCCCGCCGCGGACAGGTTGCGGTGCTCGTCGTCGATGATCCGGCGGCGATCGGAGTAGCCGAGGACGGCGTTGTCGAACGCGGGCAGGAACCGCGGCGGTGCCGGGGTGTCGGGGTGGGGCAGGGGAGCGTCGGGGACGTCGAGCAGCTCCCGGCCGCGCGCATCGCGGAAGATCCGCAGCTGCGGACGGATCCGCTTGAGCACCTCGGGCAGCCCGGTGAGTCCCGACCACGCGCGCACATCCGCGCTGCTGGCCGGCCCGTACGCGCGCAGGTAGCGCAGGATCAGCTCGCCGGCGTCGGCCGGCTCGCGATCCGGCGCCCGGCCCAGCCACGCCTCCATCGTCGTGTACGCGGCGGGCAGCGCCGTCGGAGTGCTGCCGCTGCCCCACACACCCCGCGGCGGCACCTGCACCAGTTCGACGACGCTCCCCAGCGCGTCGGCGAGATCACGCACCTTCACCTGCGGCCAGCGGTCCGCGATCCGGCGCGCGGCGTCGGGCAGCCGCAGCGGCTCGGCGTGCAGGTGGGGGCGCCCGGCGGCGGCCAGCTCGGCCAGGTCGACGCCGGGCAGCACCCGGCTGAGGGTCGTGTACATGCGCTGGACGAGCATCGGCTGGAACAGTGACCGCAGCGCCAGCGCGTCGGCCGCGGTGAGCAGGTGGATGGTGCGCCGCTGGAGGTGGGTGCGCACCACGGTGCGCTCGTGCAGCAGCGTGACCAGCTCCGTGGGCGCGAACCCGGCGATGCGCGACCACAGCCCCACGTACGGCTCCAGCGGCTCCTGCGCCTGCAGCCCGACGAGGTGCTCGACGACCTCGCGCGCCGGGCGGGCCGCGCGGTCGAGGAGGAGCTGCCGGGCCAGCGTCGCGCGGTTGAGGGCGCGGTCGTCGAGCACGTCCATGAGCTGACCGTATCCGGCAAACCGGTCAGGACCTGTCCGCAATGCCGATCTCGCCGGGTTTCCGTCTGCCGGGAACGAGCACGGGCCTGCGCCGCCTGGGTGCGCCTACGTTCTGCGCCGCGCTGCCGGCCGCAGGCGCCGGCGCGCGTCTCGACGGGAGATCCGAGATGAACAAGCAGGAACTCAAGGTCGTCGGTGCGTCCGCGGCCGGCACAGCGTTCGAGTGGTACGACTTCTTCCTGTACGGCGCACTGGTTCCGGTGATCGGGAGCAAGTTCTTCGGCGGGTACGGGCCCGCGGCGCAGACGGTGTTCGCGCTGCTGACCTTCGCCGCCGGGTTCCTCGTGCGCCCGCTCGGGGCGGTGATCTTCGCCCGACTCACCGACCTGATCGGCCGCAAGGTCGTCTTCCTGATCACCCTGATCCTGATGGGCGCGTCCACGGTGGCGGTGGGGCTGCTGCCGACGTCCGCGGAGATCGGCATCCTGGCACCGATCCTGCTGGTCACCTGCCGGATCCTGCAGGGTCTGGCGATCAGCGGCGAGTACGGCGCGGCGATCACGTACGTGTCGGAGTACGCGCCGCGCCACCAGCGGGCGTTCTTCGTGGGGTGGCTGGTCGGGACGACACCGCTGGCGCTGTCCCTGTCGCTGGCCGTGCAGCTCGTGGTGCAGGGCGTCGTCGGCCCCGAGGCCTACGTCGAGTGGGGCTGGCGGATCCCGTTCATCATCTCCGTCATCCCGCTCGCGATGTCGGTGTGGATCCGCGCCAAGCTCAACGAGAGCCCGCTGTTCCTGAAGATGAAGGAGGAGGGCACCCGGGCGAAGGCGCCGCTGCGGGAAGCCTTCGGCACCCGGGCTCGCCTGCGCATGTTCGGCGTGGTGCTGGTGCTGGCCGCGTCGCTGGCGTTCATCGGCTACCTGTCCACGGTCTACCTGCTGACCACGACGCAGACCCACCTGAAGGTCGACCCGTTCACCGTGAACTGCATCTTCATGGTGGTCATGCTGGTCGCGTTCGCGCTGTGCGTGTTCTTCTGCTGGCTCTCCGACCGCGTCGGCCGCAAGCCAGTCATGTTCACCGGCATCGCCCTGTCGGTGCTGTTGATCTTCCCGATCGCGAACGGGCTGACCACGACGGCGAACCCGCAGCTCGCCCGCGCGCAGGAGACCGTGCGCGTCACGCTGAACGCCGACCCGGCGCAGTGCTCGTTCCAGTTCAACCCGGTCAGCCTCGGCGGGACCGTCTCACCGTGCGACCAGGCGCGCAACGTGCTGCAGGCCAACTCGGTGATCTTCCACCGAGCCGACGCCACCGGGCCGACCACCGTGGTCGTGAACGGCACCGAGGTGCGGGAGGGACCGAACCTCGCGGACGAGCTGACCGCCGCCCTGGTCGACGCCGGCTACCCGGTCAAGGGCTCCGCGGAGACCGTGCGGATCGACTCGCTCGGTGACCTGCTCGACAGCCGGGTGCTGCTGGTCGCCCTGCTCGTGCTGGCGCTCGCCGCGCTGTCGCAGGCGGTGCAGGGCCCGGCCGCTGCGACGATGGCCGAGGTCTTCCCGACCCGCATCCGCACCACGGCGCTCTCCATCCCGTACCAGATCGGTGTCGCGTTCTTCGGCGGGCTGCTGCCCGCCACGATGGTCGCGATCGGCGCCGAGCTCGGCAGCTTCACCGCGGCCCTCTGGTACCCGGTGATCGGGATGACGATCGGGCTGGTGATCCTGCTGTTCACCTTGCCGGAGACCCGCGACACCGACCTGTCGGCGGTGCACATCAAGGGTGACGTAGAGGATCCCGAGCCCGCGGAGGAGGCCACGGCGGGCGACCGATGAGCGCCCGTTTCCTCTGAACGGAAGATCGACCTGGAGCTGCCCCGCACTGCGCTCTTACCGTCCTGGCGCAGGTCGGCACAAGTGGGTGGAGGCGTCGTGAGCGACCACGTGGACGCAGGCGAGTGGTCGCCCCGGCGCCTCCGCCTCGTGCTTGCGGCGCTGCTGACCGGCACGCTGCTCGCCCCCCTGAACTCCTCGATGGTCGCGGTGGCGCTGTACCCGGTGCAGCAGCACTTCGCCGTCCCGCTCGCCACCGCCGGCTGGGTCGTGATCGCCTTCTACCTGACCTCGTGCATCGCGCAGCCGATGCTCGGCAGGGCCGCGGACCTGGTCGGACCGCGCCGGCTGTTCCTGGCCGGGATGCTGCTGGCCGCCGCCGCTGCGGTCGGCGCCGCACTGGCTCCAGCGCTGTGGGTGCTGGTCGGGTGCCGCATCCTGCACGCCGTCGGGGGGTCGACCGCCTACCCGTGCGCGATGGTGATCGTGCGCAGGCACGGCGGCGGCGCGGCCCGGCTCACCGGGGTCGCCACGGTGAACACGGCGGCGGCCGCGATCGGCCCGGTGCTCGGCGGGGCGCTCACCTCCGTCGCCGGGTGGCAGGCGATCTTCTGGATCAACCTGCCGTTGGCGCTCGGCGCGTTCGCCGTCGCGGCGGTGGCGATCGGCCCCGACGAGCGGCGTGCCGGTCCCGGCCGGGTTCGCACGCCGTTCGTCGATCTCGCGGCGCTGCGCCGTGCCCGCGGCGTTCGCACCGTGCTCGGCACGTTCGTGCTGTTCAACCTCGCCTACTACGCGGCGTTCTACGGGCTGCCGCAGTGGCTGCAGGACGATCGCAACGCCGGTGCCGCGCAGGCCGGGCTGCTGATCCTGCCGCTGTCGGCGACCAGCGTGGCCGCCACGGTGCTGGGTGCGGCCGTGATGCGCCGCTGCGGGGTCGGGCCCACGATGATCGCCGGTGGAGCGCTGCTGCTCGCCGGCGCGGCCGTCGTCGTGACGTTCGGGCCCGGGACGCCGATGTGGGTGGTGGTGCTGGACGGGATCGTCCTCGGCATCCCGTACGGGCTGTGCAACCTCGGCCTGCAACGGCTGATGTACCACCGTGCACCGCCGCGGCTCACCGGCTCCGTTGGCGGGCTGTTCCAGTCCGCGCGCTACACCGGCGCGATCCTGGCCGTCGGCCTGGTCGGCGTCCTGGCCGGGGCAGGCATCGGGCCGCTCGCGGTGGCGATGACCGCGATCGCCGCGATCGTCGTCGCCCTGCTCGTCAGCGATCTGCGCAGAGCACGCGAGCGCGTCCACGCGGGGAGCCCGGCATGACCGTGTTCGGGCGGGTGTTCTCGCTGCTGGGAGCGTTCACGCAGGAGCGGCCGGCGCTGCGGTTGGTGGACCTGCAGCGGGCGACCGGGCTGCCGGTCTCGACGGTGCACCGGCTGGCGAGCGAGCTGGTCGAGCTGGACCTGCTGAGGAAGGACGGCGGCGTCTACCGGATCGGCCTGCGGCTGTGGGAGGTCGGCTCGCTGGCCCTGCAGCCGCGCACGCTGCGCGACGTGTCGCTGCCGTTCATGCAGGACCTGCACGCGGCGACCGGCGAGAACGTGCACCTCGCCGTCCTCGACGGAACCGAGGTGCTCTACGTGGAACGGGTGTGGGGCCGCCGGTCGGTCGAGGTCGTGACGCACGTCGGCGGGCGTTCTCCGCTGCACGCGACCGGGGTCGGCAAGGTCCTGCTCGCGTACGCACCGCGGGAGCTGCAGGAAGCGGTGATCCGCGGTCCACTGCGCCGCTACACACCGCACACAGTGGTCATGCCCGGGCTGCTGATGCGCTCGCTGCAGGAGATCCGCGCCACCGGGATCGCGCGGTGCGTCGAACAGCTGAGCCTGGGCACCGTCTCGCTCGCCGTCCCCGTCGCCGACGGCCGGGGCCGCGTGGTGGCGGCGCTGTCCGTCGTCATGCACACCCGGACCTACGCGTCGGTCGCGGTGGAACCGGCGCTGCGGATGGCCGCCCGCTCGATCTCCCGAGAGTTGGAACACGTCTACACAGGAGTGCCGTCATGACCGAGACGCTCGACGCCCCGCCGCTCGCCGGCGCGACCCACATCACCGACTACGACGAGATCAGCGAGATCCTGCGGTCGCCGGACTTCGTCCAAGGCGGGTTCGCCGAGGGCACCGCCGAGATGATCCCGGGAGCGCTGATCACGCTGAACGGGCGGGCGCACGTGGAGCGCCGCAGGCTGTTCGCGCGGATGTTCACCCAGGACCGCGTCGACCACTACATCGAGCACGGCATCCTCCCGGAGACCCGCAGCGCGCTCGCCGAACTGCGCGCCGCCGGCACGGACGAGACCGATCTCGTGCCGCTGTCGTGGCGGATCCTGCACCGGGTCCCGGCGATGGTCGTCGGGATCGACGTCGACCCGGATGCCGAGGTCCGGGGGCGGTTCGTCCGGTACATCCGGGAGATCGCGAAGGCGGTGACGGTCGACTGGCAGCGCGGCGACCACGGCGCACTCCTGGCCGCGGGCAAGGCGGCCAAGACCCGGTTCGCCGAGGAGTTCTTCGCCCCGTCGCTGGCCGCGCGGCGGGATCTGGTGGAGCGTCACCGGCGCGGCGAGATCGCCGCGGAGGAGCTGCCGATCGACGTCGTCACGGTGCTGCTGCTGCACGGGGACGTTCCCGACGAGGTCATGCTGCACGAAGCGGTCGGGTTCCTGATGGCGTCGATCACCACCACGGCGCAGGCGTTCCCGCACTTCGTCGTGCAGCTGGAGGACTGGCTCGCCCGGCACCCGCAGCGCCGGTCGGTCGTACAGGACATCGGATTCCTGCAGCGTGCGGTCGACGAGTCGCTGCGGCTGTTCGTCGCCGCACCCGCGCGGATCCGCACCGCGACGAAGGACCTGGTGCTCAAGTGCTCGGGGCGGCGGATCGCGCAGGGGCAGAAGCTCGCCCTGTGGTTCGGCCCCGCCAACGCCTCGCCCGACTTCGGTGCCGACACCGAGCACTTCGATCCCGAGCGGGAGGTGCGGGCGCGGCCGGACTGGGGCTTGGCGTTCGGGGCGGGCGCGCATCTGTGCATCGGGCGGCCGATCGTCACGGGGGTGCGCGGCCGCGGCGCGGACCCGGCCCCGCACGGCACGATGGCGTCGCTCGCGAAGGCGCTGTACGCAGCCGGGCTGGAACTGGTCGCCGATGCGCCGGCGACGAAGGACGCGGGCACCTTCTACGACGAGTACGCCTCGCTGCCGGTCCGGTTCACCGACCTGTAGCCCAGCGAGGGCGAGATCGAGCGCGTCGTCGGGGTGCAGCGCGCGGCCGCGGCGGCGCAGCTGCAGGTAGCGAGCGGTGCCCAGCGCGGCGTGGTGGCGGCCCGACAGGCGTCGCTGGAGTCCTCCCGTGCCGGGGCGTGACGGTCGCGCCGGGCAGCGGGCCCGGTTGGTCGCCGCGGAGCAGTCCAGCCTGCTCGGCCATCGCGTCGACGACGCCGTAGAGCTGCGCGGCCCGGGCGACATCGCCGCGCTGCGCGGCGATGTCGGCGAGGCGGCTGAGCTGGTGGGAGATGCCCCAGTCGTCGCCGAGATCGGCGAACAGGCGCAGGGCGCGGGTCAGCAGCCGGTCGGCACGGGCGGGATCGCCGAGCGCGGTCGCGATGCGGCCCGCGGTGGCGAGCCCGACCGCGAGCGTCCATGGGGCACCCCGCTCCTCGATGGCGGGGAGCGCGCCGGTCAGCAGCGCGTCCGCGTCCTGCATCGCGCCGGTGGCGGACGCGACGAGCGCTCTCGCGATCACCGCGCCGGACGACCACGTCCGCCGGCTCCGCCTCGTCACCGCCGACGGCACCGTCCGCGACGTCGACGCCGAGACCGATCCCGAGCTGTTCTGGGCGGTCCGCGGCGGCCGCGGCGCGTTCGGGGTGGTGACGGAGATCGAGCTGGTGCCCGTCACCCGGTTCTACGGCGGCGGTCTCTTCTTCCCGGCCGACACCGCGTCGACCGTGCTGCCCGCCTGGCGGGACTTCGCCGACACCCTCCCCGAGGACGCTTCCACCTCCGTGGCCCTGCTCGCTCTGCCGATCGACGAGGCCCTGCCCGAACCGCTGCAGGGCCGTGATGTCGTGCACCTGCGGTTCGCCTACCTCGGCCCGGCGAGAACCGGCGAGGCCCTGATCGCCCCGACGCGCGCACTGGCCACCCCGCTCCTCGACCTCGTCACCGAGCGTCCGTACACCGAGATCGACGTGGTCCACATGGATCCCGCCGGCCCGCTGCCCGTCCACGGGCGTGGTTGCGCTCTCACCGATCTCCCGGCTCCGGCCCTCGCCGCGTTCCTCGACCTGACCGGGCCGGACTCGACCAGCCCGTTGCTGCTCGTCGAGGTGCGCGCGCTGGGCGGTGCGATCGCCCGCCGCCCCGAGGACCACCCGCTGCACCGGGTCGCGGCGCCGCCTTCACCGCCTTCATGGCAGGTGTACCCGCGGACGCGGACGCGGGCACGTCGGAACGGACGGCTGCCGTGGTCGAGGTGTTCCACTCGTGGGTCACCCCCGGCCCCGCTGACCCTGCTGGGGGAGGGCACGTTCCGCACTCTGTGGTCATCGGAGGGATGGGCGCGGTTGACGGCGTGAAGCAGCGCGTCGATCCGGACGGGGTGTTCAGCAGTCCGCAGTCAGGCCGTAGCCTGACAGCCGGCTGAGTGGGCTGCCGGAGGCTGCGTGTTCGAACGGTGGACCGATCTCACGGTCGGTGGCGGCCCGGTGCGTCTCTACCGGGCGGGCACGACCGGTCCGCCGCTGCTCCTGCTGCACGGCGGCATGCTCGACACCGCCCAGGGCGTGTGGCGCCGCGTCGCCCCCGAACTGGCCCGTGACCACCGCGTCCACGTGATCGACCTGCCTCGCCACGGGGGCAGCCGCCCCTGGCCCGGCCGCCTGGACGACGCCTTCTTCCGCGGCTTCCTCCATGCCCTGCTGGACACGCTCGGCCTGACCCGCGTCGCGATCGTCGGCCTCTCGCTCGGCGCGGGCATCGGCGTCGGCTACGCACTCGACCATCCCGAGCGGGTGTCCGCGCTCGTCGCCGTGGCCCCCGGCGGCCTCGGTGCCCGCCGCCGCGCCCAGTTCCTGACCTGGCTCTACCTGCGCACCCCTGGAGCCCTGTGGCTCACCACCCGGATACTGGCCCGCTACCCGCGGCTGATCCGGGACTCCTTGGACGCCAACCTCGCCGCTGGCAAGCGCACCCCGGACTTCGACGAGATCGTCGCGCTCGCCACCGAGGAGGCCCGCGCCAAGGCAGCCCACCACGAACCCGCGATCGATGACTGGATGGCCCTCGCCTACGGCCCGTTCGCGATGCGCCTCGACCTCCTTCCCGACCTCCCCCGCCTGACCGTCCCCACCCTGTGGGTGCGCGGTGAACGGGACGAGCTCGTCGGCGCGGCGGAGATGATCGCCGCCGCGCAGGCGGCCCCGGGCTCCCACCTGGCGACGATCCCCGGCGCCGGGCACATCGTCACCTACGACGAGCCGGACGAACTCACGCGCCTGGTGCGGGAGTGCCTCGAGCGGGATTCCGCAGAACACGGCTGACCGATCTGGCGTCGGCCCCCTTCCCGCAGTGTGCGATATCCGAACATCGCCCGCCGCGCTCGTCCGGGCTCGGTCTCCGAGCGAGCGGGGCGTGTGGACCGGTCCTGGTTCGGCACGGGCGCCACGTCCGCGTACGACCACCCAACGAACCCGACACAGCCGACCTCGTCACCCAACACATCACCGGACGAACCACAGCCACAACGCCGGATCCGCGGCCACACCCCTCACCCCCATCGAGCCCCTGCACCAAGAACAGCCCACAACCCGCCACGACCCCCGACACAACCCCGCTCCCCCCACGCCGCTCAAGGACAACGACGCGCGCACGATGCTGTTGTCGCGGGTGAGGATGCGTCGGTAGGTCTGCGTGCAGGGTTGTTCGTGCGTGTCGGGTGTGGTCTCGGCGGCGGGTTTCGTGGCGAGGTCTTCGATCCGGGCGCACGCCCGTCGCGGGAAGCGGGTGTGCGGTGATCCGCCGGTCCAGCTCGGCCCGCTCCTCGCTGGTGAGGTAGGAACAGCGGGCCGCCGCCGCACGCGAGGCAACTGCGGTCCAGCTCGCGTGCGGAACGCGAGATGCATGAACAACTCGCTGAACGCGATGCGGGACTCGCCGGGCGAAACGCGCAACTCGCCGGATGATGCGCGCGACCACCCGGTGCGGATCACGTGCACCACGCAGGGCCTCCACGAGGCGAATCCGGGACTGGAACCACGCGCTGCGGAGAGCGACCACGCCGTCGACGCGCGTACGGAACGCGCCCAGGAACCCACCAGACAGTCGCGGCGGCCCTCAACCCATCACGGCCCGATGTGCCGCCCCCACGATCCCGAGGACGGTCGCCACCTCCACCTCATCCCGAGGCCCAGGCACCAGCACCAGCCCCCGCGCCACCCGCACCCCCGCGAGCGGGTGCGCGAACGCCCACCCCTTGGTCAGCGCGTCGTAGGCCAGCTCCTCGGGCAGCGTGGTGTGCACGCTCCCGTCCGGATGCAGGTGCGCGAGCTCGCCTTCGGCGGCCAGCACGAACGCCGACTCCGGGGCGGCGTCCTGCGGAACCCGGACGGACCGGGTACCGGGGACGCCGACGGTGGCAGGCCCGGTCGTCACCCCAGGGAGCGCGGCGAGCAGCGCCCAGAGCTGCTCCCGAACACGATCGGGGGCGGTCTGCGTGACCTGGAACTGCGGCACCCCCGCGGAGAGCTCCGGCGGTGGCCCGGCGCGCGGCCGCAGCCGGCCCCCGCGCACCGTCGGCCACGGCGGCTCGTCAGCGTCGGGAAGCGGACTCTCGCCGTGGGCGTGGATGTGGTCGAGCCGATCGCCGAGCCACGTCCCGAGACGGTCGACGACGGTGCCCGCGAGCTGATCGCCACCCGGCACTCGCTCCGCGAGGACCGGGGCGCCGCTCTCCTGCGCGAGCCACGCCCAGGTCCGGGCGAGCAGGGCCGCCGGGGTGCGTGTGTCGTCGGTCGCGACCGCGAGGTAGACCGGCACGCCGCGCAAGCGGCCGCGATCGCCTCCGGTGTCGATCGGCAGGGCCCCGTAGAGCAGTGCGAGCCCACCGAACCGCTCCGGCGCGGCGAGAGCGAGCGCGCCCGCCACCGTCGCTCCTTCGCGGAACCCGATGAGCAGCACCGGGCGCTCCGGGTCGCCCTCGCCGTCGAGGAAGCGCAGCAGCCAGCGGCAGGTGGCGGCGAGGCCGGCCGGGTCGGGGCGTCCCTCGCTCGTTCCGAACCAGGTGAAGCCGCGCTCGTGGGGGAGCGGCGCGCGGACTGCGACGTAGGCGACCGGGCCGTGCGGCAGCCAGGGCGCCATCTCGATGACGGAGTGTTCGCTGGTGCCGTTGCCGTGCAGGACCACGACCAGCGGCGCAGACGGGTGGTCCGTACCCCACCGGGCCACCATCGGCACGTCGCCCGGGCCGGTGGAACGCTGCGCCACCACGACGGGCAAGACTAGGAGCGCGGCGGGTGCCGCGGCGTCTCACTTCGAGACGCCGCGGCACCCGGTGGGAGGGCTCAAGCCGCTCTCGTCCGGGCCCCGGTGGTGAGCAGCGGCATGACCCGCTCACCGAACTTCGTGACGCCGTCGACGAAGTCCGGCCAGGTCAGCAGCGCGCCGTCGATGCCGGTGGTGGCGGCGATCTCGTCGAACTGGCGCGCGACGGACTCGTACGAGCCCTTCACGACCGGGATCGACAGGAACGCCATGTTGCCCTCGTCGGCCGGCCGGGCGAGGCTGGCGAGCAGTTGGGCGGAGGTGCCGTCCGGGTTGGTGTCCAGCTCGGCGCTGCCGAGCATCCGTGAGATCGCCTCCTTGTCGGCGTGGTCGAGGATGTGCTGGCAGAGCTTCTCGGCCTCGGCGTCGGTCTCCTCGGCGATCACGCAGTAGAGGGCGAAGGTGCCCACATCGCGCCCCACCTGGCGGCCGATCTCCTTGACCCCGGACGCGATCGAGGCGACCTTGGAGCGCTCGGCCATGATGAAGTTGCGGTCGCCGTGCTCGGCGGTGAAGCGCTGGCCCTTCGGCGACTGCCCGGCGCAGACGATCTGCACGTCGTGCAGCGGCTTGGGCCGCACGTCGCAGTCCTTCAGCGTGAAGTGCTCGCCCTCGAAGTCGGTGTTGCCCTCGGACCACAGCTTGCGCAGCACCTGCACGTACTCGGCGGCGTAGGAGTAGCGCCGGTCGAAGTAGTCGTCACCGGGCCACAGGCCCATCGATTCGTACTCGGGCTTGTTCCACCCGGTGACGATGTTGAGCCCGCAGCGGCCCTGGCTGATCTCGTCGATGGTGGCGACCATCCGCGCGGCCAGCACCGGGTGCGTCGCCAGCGTCGTGACGCTCGGGAAGAGCGTGAGGCGCTCGGTGTGCGAGGCCAGCGCTGCCATGAGGGTGAACGACTCCAGGCAGGCGCCCCAGAAGTCGCTGCTCCCGGGGATGCCGCGGTGCTTCATCATCGACAGCACGAAGTCGAGGCCCTGCTTCTCGGCCTCCGTCGTGATGGCCAGGTTGTGCTCGAACGTCGGGCGGTACTGCGGGCTGCCGGTCGAGATGATGTAGCCGTTGGTGGCGTTGGGGAGGAACACCCCGTACTGCATGTGCGGCTCCTGGTCGGTTGAGCAGGATCAGGACGTGACGACGCCGGGATCGGCGATGTCCGCGCACGGTCGCGCCGCGGTCGGCGCAGTCCCCAGGCCGCGAGTGCGCGCGGCTCCTTCTGCATGCAATCGGTGGCGGTGGCCACGGTCCGCGGCACGGCCATCCGGTCGAGTTGCGCGAACATTGTGTGCAACATAAGTAATCGTGTGTCGT
Organism: Pseudonocardia thermophila; assembly: GCF_900142365.1. Taxonomy (GTDB): domain Bacteria; phylum Actinomycetota; class Actinomycetes; order Mycobacteriales; family Pseudonocardiaceae; genus Pseudonocardia; species Pseudonocardia thermophila. The sequence goes on from NZ_FRAP01000002.1 coordinate 274,574, forward strand.
CGTTCCAGGGGAGATCGCCCAGATGTATGCAAACTTTGTGTTTCATGATCGGGCGGCTGCCAGGCACCGCTCCGCCAATGCACGCAACTCGGTCCGCAGCTCGGGCGGATCGAGCACCTCGAACGGCATGTCGAGTCCCACCAGGTAACGGGCGAGATCGGGCAGCGACGCGCTGCCGGTCTCGACGAGGCAACTGCGGTCGTCGAGCGGGGTGAGCAGCGCCGCGCTCGGCGTGATCCGGTCGTGCGCGGCGACGACCTCGGCCGGGACGGCGAACCGCAACCGGGCCCGGTGCGGATACGCGTCGGAGGCGGCCCCGCGGACCACGCGGCGGGCGGCGTCCTCCGGCGGCTCACGCGGGGTGAACCGGGGCCCGGTGGGCAGCTGGGGGGTGATGCGGTCGGCCCGGAACGTGCGCCAGTCCTCGCGATCGCGGTCCCACGCGAGCAGGTACCAGCGCCGTCCGGTGTAGACGAGGGTGTGCGGTTCCACGCTGCGCGCGCTCGTGGTGCCGTCCCGGCCGGCGTAGGTGAACCGCAGCCGCTCGTGGTCGCGGCACGCGCTCGCGAGCACCGTCAGCGTCTGCGCGTCGGCGGTCGGGCCGCCGCCGGTGTACGCCACAGTCGCGGTGCGCAGCGCGTCCAGCCTCGGCCGCAGCCGCTTCGGCAGCGTGCGCTCCAGCTTGGCCAACGCCCGCAGGGCCGTCTCCTCGATGCCGGTGATCGACCCGCTCGCGGCTGCGCGCAGGCTGAGTCCGACGGCGACCGCCTCCTCGTCGTCGAGCAGCAGCGGCGGCACCGCGGAACCGGCGGCGAGCCGGTAACCGCCCGCGGTGCCCGTGCGGGAGGTGATCTCGTACCCCAGCTCGCGCAGCCGCTCCATGTCGTTGCGGACGGTCCGCGTGCTCACCCCCAGCCGCTCCGCCAGTGCGGCGCCCGACCAGTCCCGCCGCGCCTGCAGCAGTCCGAGCAGACGCAGCAACCGCACCGAGGTCTCGCGCATTGAGGAACGATATCTTCCACAACGCCTCATACGCTCGCCGGCATGAGCCTTCGCGGATTCGCCACCCTGAACTTCTTCGCCGACGACGTCGCCGCGGCCGCCGAGTGGTACGAGCGGTTCCTCGGCGTCGCGCCCTACTACCGGGTCCCCGGGCCAGGCGGGCGCCCCGCCTACGTCGAGTTCCGCATCGGGGACCTCGGCGCCGAGCTGGGGCTGATCGACCGCAGGTTCGCCCCGGCCGGAGCTGCCTCCGGCCTCGGCGGCGCGCTGATGCACTGGCACGTCGACGACCTGGAGGGCGTGCTCGCCCGCCTGCTCGACCTCGGCGCGACGGTCTACGAGCCGATCACCCCGCGCGGCGACGGCGACTACGTCACGGCGTCGGTCGTCGACCCGTTCGGCAACGTGCTGGCGATCATGACCAACCCGCACTACGCCGAGATCGCCGCCCGCGTGCGCGCGGCCGGTCTCGCGTGGTCTGACGGGGAATCCGTCGGAGCTGGACGCGGCGTTGAGGGGTGACCCGCGCGCCGGCCGCGTGCACCGCGCCGGGGCGTCGGGTCAGCTGGTCGGCTCGGGCGCGGGCGTGTCCACCTTCTGGTTCATCGGAGCCCTCGGGCTCGGGAGCGTCACCACCGGCTCGAGCGCCCGCTGCTCGCCCCGGCGCAGCAGCCGCCCGGCCAGCCGGCGCCACTCCGCCCGCACGGGGGTGCGATCGCCGGCAGCGCCGAACGCGCCGACGCGGGTCGTGCCCCGGCGGGCCAGGGCCGCGACGATCTCCACCACGTCGAGCCGCCCGCGCAGCGCGCCGACGACCAGCGAGCGCGGCAACCCGCTCTCGTGCACCCACACGGCGGGTCGCGGCCGGACCGGCTCCGGCTGGGGCAGGCCCAGCGCGTCCCGGTACGCGGCGACGGCGAGGTTGGCGCCGGCGGCGGTGGCCAGCGCGCTCTGCAGGTTCGGCCGGCCGACCGTCGGTTCGGTGATGTAGAGCTTCCCGTCGCGGCTGCTGCGGCGTACCTCCAGCGAGCCGAACCCGACGTGGCCGGCCGCGTCGAGCACCCGGTGCGTCAGCGCCTCCAGCTGTGGGTGGTCGGCGGTCACGGCCAGCGCGGACGAGCCGGTGTCCACCGGCCACTGGGTGATCTTGCGGCCGGTGCGGGTCACCACCGGGCGGCCGGAGCGGTCGCGGTAGGTCAGGCAGAACCAGACGTCGGAGTCCAGGCCCGGGATCCATTCCTGCACGACGTACCTGTCGGCCACGTCGAACGGGCGGAACCCCCAGGTGTCCAGATCTGATGCTGAATCGATCCGGCGCACCTTGTCCCGCTTGCTCACCGCCTGCCACGCGGTCGTCCGCTCGAACGGCTTGACCACCAGCGGGTACCTCATCGTCGCGAGCGCCTCGGCCAGCTCGATCGGGGAGCTGACGACGGCCGTCGCCGGCACCGGGAACCCGTGCCCGGTCGCCCACGCGTGGAACGCGGTCTTGTCCAGCAGCGGCTCCACCTGCTCCCAACCGGGCAGCACGACGTCGGCGAGCGCATCCACCTCGGCGCGGTGCTCGCCGACGATCCGCACCACGGCGTCGTCCGCGATGAGCAGCGCACCGCGGCCGTGCCGGGCGTGGGCGGTGCGCAGCGCGGCGAGCCAGTCGGCGGCGCCGGGAGCAGCCACCGGCACGATCGCGGTCCAGGCGGTCGCCCTGCAGGCCGGTGCCTCGGGTCGGCGGCCAGGCCGATCACAGGCACGCCCTCGTCCTGCAGCGCTGCGGCGACGGCCAGGCCGGTCGGTGTGTCGGCACCGGCGACGAAGGCCGGGACGGGCTGCGGATCCATGGTGCTCCCCCGGATCGGTGATCTGCGTGTGCTCCCAAGGGTCCTCTCGTTCGATGCGCCGCAGTAGTTGCCGAGATGTGGGTTACGAGTGCGTCTCGGTGACCCGGCCAGACCGATCGGCAACCCCCGATCGGCGGCGAGGTAGCCTCGCCGAGCCGGTTCAAACCCCTGGAAGTGAGACCGATCTCCGATGCTCGACCGCGCGGTCATCGACGCCCTGTTCCCCGCTGACCTGCCCGAACCCGAGCACTGGGAGGCGCGCTACCCCCCGCGCGACCTGCCGGAGGGGGCGCACGTCACCCGCTTCGCGCCGTCCCCGACGGGCTACGTGCACATCGGCGGCATCTACGCCGCGATGATCAACAAGGACGTCGCGGGCCGGTCGGGCGGGCGCTACGTGGTTCGGGTGGAGGACACCGACCAGGCCCGTGAGGTGGCGGGCGCCGTCGATCAGTTCGACGCCGCGTTCGCCTACTTCGACCTCCAGCCCGACGAGTCGATCACCGCGGGGGGCGACTACGGGCCGTACCAGCAGTCGCAGCGGGAACGGATCTACCTCACCTACGTGCGGCACCTGCTGCGGCAGGGCAAGGCGTACCTGTGCTTCGCCACGAAGGAGGAGCTGGCCGACATCACCGCGCGCCAGCAGGCCGCCAAGCTGCCGACCGGCTACTACGGCGGGTGGGCGATCTGGCGCGACGCCGATCCCGCCGACGTGCAGCGCAAGCTCGCCGAGGGCGCCCCCTACGTCGTGCGGTTCCGCGCCCCGGACGACGCCGCCGGGCGGCGCGTGCAGTACACGGACGTCATCCGCGGCAAGCTCGAGCACGAGGACAACCGCAACGACGTGGTGATCCTCAAGTCGTCCGACCAGTCGCCGCGGCTGCCCACCTACCACTTCGCGCACGCCGTCGACGACCACCTGATGCGCGTCGACCTGGTGATCCGCGCCGAGGAGTGGATCTCGTCGGTGCCGCTGCACCGGCAGCTGTTCGCCGCTCTCGGCCACCGGGAGCCCGCGTACGCGCACATCGCGCCGCTGATGAAGCAGATCCCCGGCGGCAAGCGGAAGTTGTCCAAGCGCAAGGACGACGAGGCCTCGGTCGACTTCTACCTGCAGGCCGGGTTCCCGGCGAAGGCCGTCCTGTACTACCTGCGCGGGTTGGCCAACGGTCGGCTCGCTGAGCTGCCGCTTGAGCAGGCGCTCACTGAGCCGATCCGGCTGGACGAGTGCGGCGTGGCCGGTCCGCTGGTGGACCTGGTGAAGCTGGAGGACATCTCCGCCGACCACATCGCCACCCTCGGCGACGAGGAGGTCTACGACGCGGTCCTGGCCTGGGCCCGCACCTACGACGCCGAGCTCGCCGACGTGCTCGTCGCGGAGCGTGACCTGGCGCTGCGCGCGCTCGGCGTGGAGCGCGGTGGCGACAACCCGCGCAAGGACCTGCGCAAGTGGTCGGACTTCCGGCCCGCCTACGGGTTCTTCTTCCCGCAGATGTTCCGGTTCGACCGTGAGGCGTTCGACTCGCTGGGAGTGCCCGCGGAGGTGTCCTCGGCGTTCCTCACCGACCTGGCCGACGGCTACGACCACGACCGCGAGGACTGGTTCGGCCAGGTCCGTGAGCTCGCGGCCAAGCACGGGTTCGCGCGCAACGCCAAGGAGCTGAAGTCGGATCCAGAACGGTTCCCCGGCTCGATCAGGGAGGCGTCGCAGCTGGTGCGGGTGGCGCTGACCGGCTCGACGCGCAGCCCCGACCTGCACGCGGTGAGCCAGGCGCTGGGGGCTGGCGAGGTGCTGCGCCGGCTGCGGGCGGCCGTCGGCTGAGCCGTTCGGGCGTGGCGCTTGCGATACCGCGCAGGCGCTTGGTATCCCGTACGCTCGGGTCATGGCTGCTGCTGCGTGGACCGAGCCCTGGGTGCGCCTGACCGCTCACCAGCTGCGCGTCGGCGCCGAGGCGGCGGCCACCGCCGCCCGCGAGTGGGGCGGCTACTGGGCCGACGCCCTGCGTCGGCGCACGCCCCCGCTCGGCCCCGTCACCGACGGGCTGCGCTGGTGGGCCACGGTCCGCGACCGCAGGCCACCGAGCTGGACGCTGCCGGCCGAGATCCGTTTCCGCACCCCGATCGCTGCCCTGCGCGACGTCACCGAGCCCGCCGACCGCGAGGCCGACGTCGTGCCCACACTGGTGCTGCCGCCGCAGGCCGGACACTCCTCGTCGATCGTCGACTTCGCGCCGGACCAGAGCCAACTCGCCACCCTGCGCACCGCAGGGCTCGTGCGGCTGGCGGCTCTGGAGTGGCTGCCCGCCACCGCAGCCACCCGCAGCGCCTCGATCGGTGACTACCTGGCCGTCGTCGACCGGGCGGTGACGGAGCTGGGCGGGCGGGCCAACCTCGTCGGCGACTGCCAGGGCGGCTGGCTCGCCGCGATCTACGCCGCGCTGCACCCGGACAAGGTGCACACCCTCACCCTGGCCGGCGCCCCGCTCGACTTCCACGCGGGCGACGCTGTCATCGCCCACGCCACGCGGGCCCTGCACGGCGCGTACGGGATGGCGCCCTACCGGGCACTGGTCGCGGCGGGCGGCGGCACAGTGCCCGGCGGCGCGCTGCTCGCGTCGTTCGTCGGGATCGCGCCGCAGGCCGAGGTCGGCCGCCAGCTGGAGCTGCTGCGTCACCTCGACGACCCGGGCCACCTCGCGCGCTTCCGGGCGTTCCACGACTGGTTCACCCACACCCAGGACATGCCGGGCGCGTTCTACCTGTGGCTGGTCGAGCACCTGTTCGCCCGCAACGAGCTGATCCGCGGCGAGCTGGTCGTCGACGGCCGCCCGGTCGATCCGGGCGCGATCGACTGCCCGCTGTTCCTGCTGGCGGGGGAGACCGACCACATCACCCCGGCCCCGCAGGTGTTCGCGTTCGCCGACGCCGTGGCCACCCCGGCCGCGGACGTCGTTCAGCGCACCACCCCCGGCGGACACCTCGGGCTGTTCATGGGTCACGACGCGCTCGCCACTGCGTGGCCGGAGCTGGGCGCACAGGTCCGCGCTCGGTCGATCTGATGCGCTTCACGGACACGACCTGACAGGGTTTCGGTCTACCGTCGCCGCCATGGCTACCTGGCAGGAGTTCACCGAGGCCGCACCCCGCATCGCGACGATCTTCACCCGGCGGCACAAGGCCACGGGCAACCTCTGCATGCTCGCCACCCTGCGCGCCGACGGCTCACCGCGGATCAGCCCGATGGAACCGCGGATGTTCGAAGGTCAGCTGTGGCTCGTCGGCATGCCGGACACGACCAAGTTCGCCGACCTCGCCCGTGATCCGCGGTTCTGCCTGCACACCGCCACCGTCGACACCCAGCTCGGCGACGGCGACGCGAAGCTGTGGGGGACCGTTCACCACGTCGACGATCCGGACCTGCAGGCCCGCTTCGCACAGGACCTGTTCGAGGAGAGCGGGCTCGACCTGCGCAACGAGCGCTTCGACCCGTTCTACGCCGCCGACATCACCTCGGCGTCGTCGATCGAGCTGATCGACGGCAAGCACCTGGAGATCACGATCTGGAAGCCGGGCGAGCCGGAGCGGGTGGTGCGCAGGAGCTGAGATCAACTCGTCCCGACGAACTGCGCGACCGGTTCCGCCCCGGTGCCGCAGCGCACCGTCTGCGCCACCGGGCGGCGTCCACCGGGCGGGCGCACGAGCGCGCACTCGCCCGTGCTCTCGCTGGCGATCATCCGGCCGGTGGTCCGCCAGCGCTGCGCCGCGTCGCCGGACCGGCAGGGCTGCACCGCCAGTCCTTGCCCGGCGAGCGCGGTGAGGCAGGCACCGTCGCGGACCAGCTGCCCGGCGTCGGTGCGGGTCCAGATCTGCTCGGGGCGGTCCCGCAGGCACGAACCCGAATCCAGCGCCGGACCCGTGGCGCTCAGGCACGTGCCGAAGCCGTCGATGACGCGGCCGCGGACGCCTCGCGGTTGCGCAGGCGCGGGCGTCGGCTCCGGGCCCGGTCCCGGCACGGGCTGCGGTGCCGGTTGCTGCGGTCTCGAATGCTTCGGTGCTGAATTCCTCGGTGCTGAATTCCTCGGTGCTGAATTCCTCGGTGCCGCTCTCGGTACCGCTTCAGGGGCCGGTTCGGGTGCGGGCCGGGGCGCCGAGGAGGGGGAAGGCGACGGCTGCGGGACGAGCGGCTCCGCGGAGGGGGCCTCCGTCGGCCCCGGCAGCGGTGTCGGCGACGGCGGGACGGCGCTGGTCGTGCGCGGGCCGACCGGCAGCGGTGTCGGTCCCCGGCCGGGCGGCGCGGTCGCGAGCGGCTGCTCGGCGGCCCGCGGCTGCGTACCGATCACCAGCGCCGAGCCGGCGGCCAGCACCACGGCCGCGGCGAGCAGGGCCAGGAGCGGGCCGCGCCGGCGGCGCGCCGCCGGGGGCGGCGTGAGGTCCTCGACGACCGACCGGTCCGGCCGGGCGATGTACCGCGCGGACCAGCGCGACGCCGTGTCGATCAGATCGATCCCGATCGGTGCGCCGAGCCGCTGCGCGGCGCGGCCGACCTCGCCGAAGCCGACGTCGACGGCGGCCTGCCAGCCGCCGTCCACGTCCAGCTCGACGCCGTCCAGCGTGACCCTGGCGTCCGCGCTGATGACGATCCGGCTGCGGCGGGCCGGGTGATCGGGGACGGTCACCGGCGCAGCGTGGCACGCCTGCCGGGTTCGCCGTGGACGTTCCGGAGAACTCAGCAGTCCCGCGCAGCACCGGCCGTCCGGGGCAGCTCCGGCGAGGCCGTGTCGAGCGGGACGGATGCCGCGCGCACCAGGTCCAGGTGCACCGCCTGGCGGCGCAGCACCGCGTCGAGGACCCAGTCGGCGGCGGTGCGCAGCCGGTTGCCGGGCATGGAGAGCAGGTGGTAGCCGCGGGTCACGATCTTCGCCGGCAGCCCGGACAGCGGGATCCGCAGCGGGTTCGCGGCCGCATCCGCTCCGCCGAGGTCGACGACGAACCCCAGGTCGTGGTGCTTGTACCGGCGCAGGCGGTCGCGGCCGAGCGACGCGACGACGTTCCGGCCGGCGAGCATGCCCTGCCGCTGGGCGTGCTGCGCGGTCATCGCGGTCACTTCGCCGGGCCGGGTCAGGTCCGGCACGGCGGCGGCGTCGCCCGCAGCGAACACGTCCGGGTGCCCGGGCACGGACAGATCCGGATCGACGACGAGCCTGCCCTTCGCGGTCTCCAGGCCGAGGCTCTCGATCAGTGGGTCGGGCCGGACACCGACGCACCAGATCAGCGACCGGGTCGGGACGTGCCCTCCGCCGTCGGTCAGCTCGACGCCGTCGTGCGTTGCCTCCTGCACCGACCGGCCCATGCAGACCTCGACGCCGCGCTCGCGCAGCACGGTGTCGGCGGTCCGGGCGAGCCGTTCGTCGAGACCGGGCAGCACCCGCGGGGCGACGTCGAGCAGGATCCAGCGCAACCGCTGGTCGCGCAGCTGTGGCAGGCCGCGGGCCAGCGCGGCGGTGAACGCCGGACCCTGCGCGGCGACCTCGGTGCCGGTGTAGCCCGCGCCGACGACGACGAACGTGCAGCGGGCCGCCCGCTCCTGCGGGTCGGTCGCGGTGGCGGCCAGCTCGACCTGCCGCGTGATGTGATCGCGCAGGTACAGCGCCTCGGGCAGGCCGCGGAACCCGTGGGCGTGCTCGGTCACGCCCGGCACGGGCAGGAGCTTGTTGACGCTGCCCGCCGCGAGCACGAGCCGGTCGTAGTCCAGCTCGCCGCGGCACCCCTCGGGATCGACGTAGCCGATCCGGCGTTCGGCGACGTCGATCGCGTCGACCGTGCCCAGCACCAGCTCGACGCCGCGCAGCGCGGCCGGCAGCGGTACCGCGATCCGCCGTGGATCGAGGATGCCGACCGCGACCTCGGGCAGCAGCGGCAGGTAGAGGAAGTAGTTCGTGGGGTTGACGATCGTGACCCGGCCGTTCCGGCCGAGTCGCCGGCGCGCGGCGCGGGCAGCGTGGAAGCCGGCGAAACCGCCGCCCACGACGACGACGTGGGGGAAGGGCGCGGTGTCGGTGCTCGTCATCCAGGCTGCCTACCCGGCGGCCGGCCCTCCCACGCCTGGGACCGCCAGCCGGGTCAGGCCCATGTCCAGCCGGTCGGGGGTACGCCGTCGTCCGCTGGAAGCGCGTGGTGCAGCACCGCGATGGCGCCCCAGCTCGTCGCCGCCACCAGGCAGCCGACGAAGACCAGCAGGAGGTTCATCGCCAGCACCCCCACCACGGCCGCGAGGAACCCGACTCCGATCCCGGCGCCGGCGAGGACCGTCCACCTCCGCCTGCGGGCCCGGGCGGCGTCCTCCAGCGGCTCGGCGAGCTTCCGGCAGAACTCGGGGTCCTCGTGCTCCATGTGCGCGGCGATCTCCTCCAGCGCGCGCCGCTCACGCTCGCTCAGCATCGTGGTCCTCCCCTGGTGCCGTCCCCCGATCTGCCCCGGGAGTGCCCGCTGCGGCGGGGGCTCAACCGCCCCGGCGGGTGACGGGGCGGTCCGGGCGCGCACGTGCATCTTCGCGCCTCCCGGCCCGCAGGGCTACAGGTGACCCCCCGCTTCCGTGTGCACGGCCGCCCGGCCCGCCTCCAGCCGCGCCACCGGCACCCGGAACGGCGAGCAGGAGACGTAGTCGAGCCCCGCGTCGTGGAAGAAGTGCACCGAGTCCGGGTCGCCGCCGTGCTCACCGCACACGCCGAGCTTGAGGTCCGTACGCGTCTCCCGACCCGCTGCGACCGCGGTGCGGATCAGCGCGCCGACGCCGTCGCGGTCGAGCGACTCGAACGGCGACACCGTGAACACTCCCTTCTCCAGGTACGCGGCGAAGATCGACGCCTCTACGTCGTCGCGGGAGAAGCCCCACGTGGTCTGGGTGAGGTCGTTGGTGCCGAAGGAGAAGAACTCGGCGGCCTCGGCGATCCGGCGCGCGGTGAGCGCCGCCCTCGGCAGCTCGATCATCGTGCCGATCGGGATGGCCAGCTGCACGCCGGCGGCCTCCTCGATGCCGGCGATGATCCCGTCGATCTCGTCGCGGATGAGGTGCAGCTCCATCACCGAGCCCACCAGCGGCACCATGATCTCCACGCGCGGATCCCCGCCCGCGGTCCTGCGCTCGGCGGCCGCCTCGGCGATCGCGCGGACCTGCATCGCGTACAGCCCGGGCACGAGCAGCCCCAGCCGCACCCCGCGCAGGCCGAGCATCGGGTTGGCCTCGTGCAGCCGTTCGACGGCCGCGAGCAGTCGCTCGTCGCCTTCCTCGCCCTCGCCGCGGGCGATCTTGACGGCGAGCGCGGTGCGGTCGGGCAGGAACTCGTGCAGCGGCGGGTCCAGCAGCCGGATCGTCACCGGCAGCCCGTCCATCGCCTCGAGCAGCTCGACGAAGTCGGCGCGCTGCAGCGGCAGCAGCTCGGCCAGCACCTGCTCCTGCTCATCGGCGGTCTCGGCCAGGACCAGGCGCTCGATGAGCACCCGGCGATCGCCCAGGAACATGTGCTCGGTGCGGCACAGGCCGATGCCCTCCGCACCCATGCGGCGGGCGCGGGCGGCGTCCTCGGCGGTGTCCGCGTTGGCGCGCACCCGCAGCCTGCGGGTGCGGTCGGCGTGCCGCAGCACGCGGTCCACCGAGCGCACCAGCTCGGCGGTCTCCTCGTCGGCCTCGGCGAGCGCGGCTTCCAGCCCGTTCTCCAGGTAGTTCACGACCGGGGACGCCACGACCGGCAGCTGCCCGGCGAACACCTCGCCGGTGGCGCCGTCGATGGAGATCACGTCACCCTCGCGCAGGACCCGCCCGCGCACGGTGACGGTCCTCGCGGCCACGTCGACGTCGAGCTCCTCGGCGCCGCAGACGCAGGTGCGGCCCATACCGCGGGCGACGACGGCGGCGTGGCTGGTCTTGCCGCCCCGGCTGGTGAGCACTCCGGTGGCCGCGACCATGCCCGGCAGGTCGTCGGGGGTGGTCTCGCGGCGGCAGAGGATGACCTGCTCACCGCGGGCGGCCCACTCCACCGCGGTGGGGGAGGAGAACACCAGCTTCCCGGACGCCGCGCCCGGCGACGCGGCCATGCCCTTCGTCAGCAGCTCGCGCTCGGCGGTCGGATCGAACTGCGGGAACAGCAGCTGACCCAGCTGAGCGCCGGTGACGCGGGACAGCGCCTCGTCGGGGGTGATCACCCGCTCGTCCATGAGCTGGGTGGCGATGCGGAACGCGGCCGCGGCCGTGCGCTTGCCCACGCGGGTCTGCAGCATCCACAGCTTGCCGCGCTCGACGGTGAACTCGATGTCGCACAGGTCGCGGTAGTGCGTCTCCAGCCGGCGCATGATCTGCACCAGCTCGGCGTGCGAGGCCGGGTCCAGCCGGGCGAAGTCCTCCAGCGACAGGGTGTTGCGGATGCCCGCCACGACGTCCTCACCCTGGGCGTTGACCAGGTAGTCACCGTACGCGCCGGGCTTGCCGGTGGCGGGGTCGCGGGTGAAGCAGACCCCGGTGCCGGAGGTCTCGCCCATGTTGCCGAACACCATCGCGCACACGTTGACCGCGGTGCCCAGGTCGTGCGGGATGCGCTCGCGGCGCCGGTAGAGCCGGGCGCGCTCGGTGTTCCACGAGTCGAACACCGCCCGCATCGCCATGTCCAGCTGCTCGCGCGGGTCCTGCGGGAACTCCCGGCCGGTGTGCTCGGCGACGATCGCCTTGAACGTCTCCACCAGCTCGCGCAGCGCGTCCACGGGCAGCTCGACGTCGGACGCCGCGCCGGCGCGCTGCTTGGTCGCCTCCAGCTCGTCCTCGAACCGCTCGCCGGGGATGCCCAGCACGGTCTTGCCGAACATCTGCACCAGCCGCCGGTAGGAGTCCCAGGCGAAGCGCTCGTCGTTCGCGGCCTCCGCGAGGCCCTTCACGGAGTAGTCGTTGAGCCCGACGTTCAGGACGGTCTCCATCATCCCGGGCATCGAGAACTTCGCCCCGGAACGCACCGAGACCAGCAGCGGGTCCTGCACGTCGCCGAGGCGGCGGCCGAGCTTGTCCTCCAGGCGCCGCAGCGCCATCGTGACCTGCACGCGCAGCGACTGGGGCTCCTCGCCCTGCGCGAGGTAGTGGCGGCAGGCCTCGGTGGTGATCGTGAAACCGGGTGGGACGGGCAGGCCGAGGCGGGTCATCTCGGCGAGGTTCGCGCCCTTTCCGCCGAGCAGATCCACCATGTCGCGACTGCCGTCGGCGAAGTCGTACACCAGCTGGGCGGGACGGGGGGTGGCCAACCGGACCTCCTGGGTCTGACCGGTAGAGATGCTGGACGGTAAGGGCATCTTCGCCGCGCCGGGACCAGCCGGACGGTCCTTATCGATCCCGAGAACGTGGGAGTACCGGCCACGTCACACGGATCGGGGCCGTTGCGGGAACCTCTTGCGAACCGTTGCGCGGACCGTTCTGCGAACGTGTGTGTGAACGCTTGTGTGAACGCTGTGCAGCGATCGACGCGCCGGGCGGCGGAGATCGTTGCGCGATCGCCCGCGATGTGCATCATGAGCAGATGCTGTTCAGGGCAGGCAGCTCTCACCTGGGCTTTGTCGCAGGGCGTTACCGCAACGGTGCGTTCAGTGACCGCTACACGGACGTGCTGCGCTGTGCGGAGCGCACCTTCACCGCCTACGCACCGGCGTGTTCGTGCGGCTGGCGCGGACCGCTGTTCCCGGCCACCGACGCCGGGCATCTCCGATGCCGTCGCGTGCTGGTCCACCAGCACCTCGCCCAGGTGACCAAGGAGTGCACACCCCGGCCGCGGCCGGCGCGCCGCCGGGTGGCCGTCGCCTAGGCAGGCACGCTGCCGAGCACGACCACATCCGGCTCGCCGCGCGGCACCGGCACCTCACGCACCTCGACGTCCACGAGCTGTTCGCCCAGCAGCCCCACCAACCCGTCGGCCCGGTGCGCGCTCCAGAACGCCAGCACCCCGCCGGGAGCGAGGACACGCAGCGCCGCCGCGACCCCCGGCGGGTCGTAGAGCCGGGCGTTCGCCGGTACGACGACCCAGTCCGGGCCGTTGTCGACGTCGAGGCAGACCGCGTCGAACTCGCCCGGCTCCGCTTCGGCCAGCACGTCCGCGACGTCGGCGACGTGGACGGTCACCCGCGGATCCGCGAGCGCGTCGCCGTGGTGGACGGCCAGCGGGCCCCGGTTCCAGCGCACCACAGCCGGCTCCACCTCGACGACGTGCACCTCCCGCACCCGCGGCTCGGCCAGAGCAGCGGTCAGCGAGAACCCCACGCCGAGCCCGCCGAGCAGCAACCGCCCGCGCTCCGGCATCCGCGCGGCCGCGGCGGTGACGAGCAGGCGCTCGGACCGGCCGTCGGAGGTGTCCATGAGGAACACCCCGTTCGCGATGATCTCGTGGTGCGGACCGCGGCGGCGGAGGACGAGCTCGCCGTTGGCACCGGGAACTCGCTCGAGTTCATCGGGCCCGGCTGCTTCGTCACCGAGCGCGGTGGTTGCGTCGAAGGGCTGCACCGCGCTCATCCTGCGCCCGTGGGGAGCTGCCGGGAAGCGGGTTTCCCGTCGTGCAGCGGCAGCGGCGGCGTCTTCCTGCAGAGCCTGGGTGGATCACGCCGCGTGCTAACAACACCCCGGTAATCGTCGATGTCACCTGTACCGGTGTCGGGAGGACGCCGGGGTGGGCACGGCAGCGCCCGGCCAGGGCACGGGCGGGCGCTGCCGCTACGCGGTACGGGAGGGTGTACCGCGCTCCTGCTCACTCCCCGTGCACCGCCTCGGCGTTACGTGCGGATTGCGTGTCCCGTCCGAAGTTCCACGAAGTTCCACGATGTGTACCGCCGTCAGGCGGAACCGAGCCATTCCAGCGCCGCAGCAGCCGTCCACGACTGGGCGCGGCTGCCCAGCGGGGCACCGGTGAACGGCTCGTAGTACTCGGCGAAGGTCAGATCGGACAGCTGGTCCAGCGACGCCCCGCGCAGCTCCTTGGCGAGCACGAGATCACCGTCGCGGGTGGCCGCCCAGGCGAACAGCACCATGAGGAACGGCCACACCGGGCCGCGCCAGTACGTGCACGGGCGGAAGTCGGGGCTGGCCGGGGACGTCGACGACGGCAGCGGGTGAGCGAGGCCGGGGTGGCCCATCCAGCGGCGGCCGCGGATGATCCGGCTCTGCCGGGCGAGCAGGTCCGGGAACCCGCCGCTGATGAGCGGGGCGAACCCGGCGATCGTCTCCTTGGCGATCCACTTGCCGGTCAGCACGTCCTGGTCGCGGGCGAGCCCGGTGATCGGGTCGATCGTCGAGGTGACGCCGGCGCGGAACCGGCGGGCCAGCGCGCGCAGCTCCGCGGCCTCGGGCAGCCGGCCCAGCTCCTCACCGATTCCGGCGAGCACATCGCTCGCGGCCGCGAGGATCGCGGAGAAGAACACGTCACGGACGCGGAACGCGGCGATCGGCAGGATCGCGGCGTCGTCGTAGCCGACGGAGCGCTTCTGCTCCAGCAGCCACAGGTAGCGCCGGTACTCGTCGTCGCTGGGCCGCTCGGCCAGATCGGCGACGTGCGCGGTGTCGCGGCGCTCGAACGGCGGCACCGGCCCGGGCACGACCCGTGAGTACGGGCCGTCCCAGCGCGGGGAGTTGTCGAATCCCGACTCCCAGCCGTGGTGGATCTCGACCAGCCCGACCCCCTCGGGATCGCGCGCCGTAGCCAGCCAGCGGTGCCAGGCGAGCCACCGGTCGAACGTCGCCGCCGCGAACTCCTCGGCGATCTGCTGGTCGTGCCCGCCGTTCTCCCGGCCCCGGTCGAGGATGTGCCGCAGCGCGATCGCGTGCACCGGCGGCTGCGTGATGCCGCTGGTCCACACGCCGTCGGGCATCGCGGGGGCACGGCCCCAGCGCTGCGGCCCGGGGAAGTAGTCGCCGCCCTGCGCGGCGAAGCGGATGTGCGGGATCATCCCGGTGCGCCACTGGGCCCCGAGGAGGGTGTCCAGTTCGGTCACCGCGCGGGGCACGTCGATGCGGGCGAGCCCGATCGCGACGAACGCAGCGTCCCAGCTCCACTGGTGCGGGTAGAGATCGGGGGCGGCGGCGGTCATCCCGCCGAGGTCGTTGCGGCGCAGGACGTCGATGGCAGCGCTGCGGATCTGGGCGTCGGTGACGGTGGCCGGGGCGGACGGTGCGGAGCTCATGGTTCGAGTGCCAACTGCGTTTCTGCGTCGTAGTAGCGGAGCGCGTCCGGCGCCAGGTCGAGCCGGACGGTGTCACCGGGGCGGGCCCGGAACGTGGGTGGGGCCGAGACCTTGAGGACGGCCGGGCCGGGGCCGGCGCCGACGCTGGTGGTCAGCAGGACCGCGGACCCGGTGGGTTCGACGACGTCGACGCGGGCCTCGATCCCGTTGGTGCCGTCGGTGTCGTTGATGCCGCTGATGCCGATGTGCTCGGCGCGCACGCCCACCACCAGGTCGCCGGAGTGGCCCTGCAGGTGGGCGGGTGCGGGCCGGGCGTGGCCGGCGACCGACAGCTGCCCGTCGTGCACGGTGGCGGGCAGGAAGTTCATCGGGGGCGAGCCGAGGAAGCCGCCGACAAACGTGTCGGCCGGCCGGTCGTAGACCTCGAGCGGATCGCCGAGCTGCACGATCCGCCCCGTGCGCATCACCGCCACCCGGTCGCCGAGGGAGAGCGCCTCGCCCTGGTCGTGCGTGACGTAGACGGTGGTGGTGCCCAGGTCCTGCACGATCTTCTTCAGCTCGGCGCGGAACGACAGCCGCAGCAGCGCGTCGAGGTTGGACAGCGGCTCGTCCATGAGCAGCACGTCGGCGTCCATGACGATGGCGCGCGCGACCGCCACGCGCTGGCGCTGGCCGCCGGAGAGCTTGGCCGGGTAGCGGTCCAGGTACGGGGTGAGCTGCAGCAGCTCCGCCGCCCACGCGACCTTCTGCGCGATCTGGGCGGCCGGGACCTTGCGCATGGCCAGGCCGAAGCCGATGTTGGCGCGCACCGTGCGGTGCGGGAACACCGCGTACGACTGGAACACCATCGACAGGTTCCGGTCCTGCGGTGCCCGGTAGGTGACGTCCTCGCCGCCGATGGTGATCTTCCCGGCGTCCGGGAACTCCAGCCCGGCCAGCATGCGCAGCAGCGTGGTCTTGCCGCAGCCGGACGGGCCGAGCAGTACCACGAACTCGCCGTCGGCCACGTCGAGGGACACGTCGTCGGTGGCCCGTTCGGTGCCGCCCGGGTACGTCTTGACCAGGCCCTCCATGCGGATCTCAGCCATGCCCCATCACCTGATCGTCGTCCCCCACATGTTGGTCAGCCAGCGGCGCATCACCGCGATGAACAGCAGCGCCGGCACCACCAGCGCGAACCCGCCGGC
The DNA here is from genome assembly GCF_900142365.1 of Pseudonocardia thermophila. Lineage (GTDB taxonomy): Bacteria > Actinomycetota > Actinomycetes > Mycobacteriales > Pseudonocardiaceae > Pseudonocardia > Pseudonocardia thermophila. Next base: position 290,799 of record NZ_FRAP01000002.1, read on the forward strand.
GAACCGGTAGGCCAGCGGCGACTCGTTCAGCGACGTGAGCACCTGGGCGGGCAGCGTGCGGCGGTTGAGCGTGAGGATCGAGGCGCCCAGCACCTCGTTCCAGCTCAGCACGAACGTGAAGATCGACGCGGCGGCGATGCCGGGCAGCGCCATCGGTGCGACGACGTGCCGGAACGCCTGCGCCGGCGTGCAACCGAACACCCGCGCGGCCTCCTCCACGTCGACCGGCACCGACACGAACACGCTCGCGGTGATGAGGATCGTGGTGGGCAGCGCGAGCGCACCGTGCAGCAGGATCACCGCGTAGGTGGTGTCGTAGATCCCGGCGGACAGGAACAGCTGCGCCAGCGGCACCGACAGCACGACGATCGGCAGAGCCCGGGTGAACAGCAGGAACAGCTGGTAGGAGTCCTTGCCGCGGAACGCGTAGCGGGCCAGCGCGTACGCGGCGGGCACGCCGACGACGGTGGAGAGCACCAGCGCCCCGAACCCGACGATGAGCGAGTTGCCCAGCGACGCGAGGATCCCGGTGGAGGCGAGGAACCGGCCGATCGTCTCGGTGGACAGATCGGTGGGCAGGAGCGACAGCGGGAACCGGTCGAGCGCCGAACGCGACGTGAACGCGGCCAGCGCCACCAGGTAGAGCGGCAGGGCCATGAACAGCGTGACGGCGATGCAGCCGAGCTGGATCAGCGCGCGGTTGCGCCGGTGGCGGCGCAGCGGGGCGCGGTCGACGTCGGCCGGGCCGCTCGCGGTGGGCTCGGTGCCGGCCGGGACGCCGGTGTCGAGGGACTTCGTCATGTCTGCGCCTGTCGGAGGGTGCGCAGGTAGATCACCGAGGTGAGCATCGACAGCAGGAGCACGACGAGCGCCAGCGCGGCGGCGACGTTCTCGTTCTGCAGGATCGTGTACCAGCGGTAGGTCTCCCCGACCAGCAGCGGGAAGTTCTGCCCGGTGAGCGCCTGGGCCACCGCGAAGGTCTGGAACGCCAGGATCGTGCGCAGGATCAGCGCCACCTGCAGGCTCGGCCGCAGCAGCGGCAGCAGGACGTGCCGCAGCCGCTGCCACGGGCCGGCTCCGAACACCGCGGCCGCCTCCTCGTAGTCCTTCGGGATGCCCTGCAGTCCAGCCACGACGATCACGAGCACCAGTGCCGTGGCCCGCCACAGCTCGGCGACCAGCACCGCGACGAACAGCGACACCGGGTTGTCGAACGCCAGCCACGGGACGGGGGTCAGGCCCAGCCCGGCCAGCACGGAGTTGAGGTAGCCGCGGTCGGTGAGCACCGCGAGCCACACCAGCCCGGCCGCCAGGTCGGAGACGGCGAGCGGGATCGCCCACACGTAGAAGTAGAGGCCGCCGAACCGCGGGTTCGTCCGCAGCAGCAGCGCCATCGCGAGCGCCAGCGCGAACTGCAGGGGGATCAGCACCACGATCAGCAGCAGGGTGTTGCGGACCGACGGCCAGAAGTACGGGTCGGCGACCATGCGCTCGACGTGGGCGAGGGTGAACCCCTCCGGCCCGGCGAAGGCCTGCACGATGCCCGCGATCATCGGCCAGCCGAACAGCAGCGCCATGAGCAGCACCGACGGCCCGACCAGCCACACCACTGACGGGATCCGGGACGGGGCCGACCCCGTCGCCCGCCCTGCCGTCGGCCCGGGCATCAGCCCACCTCGCAGACCGCGTTCGGGGGATCGGGTGCCCAGCACGGAACGTTCAACTCGGCCAGCAGCCCGGACAGCACCCGCGCCTGGGCGTCGACGACCTGGCGCGCCGGCCGGCCGTCGAGGCAGATCTGGGTGAAGCAGTCCTTGAACACCTGCGAGACCTGCCCGTCGTGGGCGCCGACCCCGACCGGCGGCAGCGCCAGCACGGCGTCGTCGGCGCTGTTCTGCGCCTTGACCGCTCGCGCCTCCAGCGCGACGCCGGCGGGCAGGTCGGCGGGCAGCTCGATCGAGGTGACCGGGAAGAACGCGTTGTTGCGCAGGGTCTCGATCTGCATCGGGGCGCTGGCCATGCCGCGGACCGCGATCTCGGCCTTCTCCCGCTCCGGCCCACCGACCGGCAGCCCCACGCCGGCCACGATCAGCATGTAGCCCAGCCCCTTCGGTCCGCGCGGCGCCGGCACCATCAGCCAGTCGGCGGGCCGGTCGCCGACGGCGCCGATCAGCCGGGCCACGTGGTCCCACGCGACCAGCACCTCGCCGCGGGCCAGTGGTTCCTGCATGAACGCGTAGTTGGTGGACGCCGGGGCGGTCACCTGCCACAGCTCGCGCAGGTACTCCCACGCGCCGACCGCGTCGGCGGAGGTGAACGCGGTGATCTGGCCGCCGGTGAAGCTGGGCAGCAGGTAGCCCTGGTGGAAGCGGTGGTGCAGCCCGCGGGGCCCAGCGGGCAGGCCGAAGATCGGTGCGCCGTTCCCGGCGGCGCCTGCCTGCATCCAGCGCAGGAACCCGTCGTAGTCGAGTGCCTCGGGATCGACGCCCGGCGGCAGCCACTCCAGCGCCCGCTGGTGGACGGCGAGCACGTAGGTGGCCTGCATCCACGGCACGTACTTGGCCGCGCCGCCGCCGAACCGGGCCAGCTGCACGAGCTCCGGGGCGAACCCGGCGGGGGCCAGATCGGCCAGCAGGCTCTCGACGTCCGCCAGGTGCTCGGCGATCGGGGCCAGGTCGCCGTGCAGCCCGCCGACCATGCCGACCTGCACCTGCCCGGCCGCGGTCTGGCTGTCGATCGTGGTGCGGAAGACCCCGGCGTCGACCGGGTTGTAGGCCACCGGGACCGGCAGCCGGCTGAGCACCTGCTCGTAGCGCTGACGCTCTTCGACCGGCGCGAACTGCGTGGAGAGGAAGCCGACGGTGCCGGGGGAGGCCGCGCCGCTGGTGTCGAAGCCGGCGCACGCCGCCAGCAGTGGGGTGGTGAGCAGACCGCCGAGGAACGCGCGCCGTGTGGGCTGTGTTACGCGCATGTTTCCTCGCGATGTCGTCCGATGGACCCTTCTGTTCACTATGAAGACAAAAGGGGTTACCGTCAACCACGTGCGGGTGACGAGCCACGGCGGCTTGCTCGCGTTGGTGCGCGAGCACGGCGGGCTCTCGCGCCAGCAGATGCTCGAGATGACCGGTATGTCCCGCGGCACGCTCGTCTCCCGGCTGGAGGCGCTGACCCGGCTCGGCTACGTCTACGAGGCCGAGGCGCTCGCCCCGACCGGCGGGCGGCCCGCGCGGCGGGTGCGGTTCGACGACCGCGGCCGCGTGGTGCTCGCCGCCGATCTCGGGCAGACGCACGCCCGCGTCGCCGTGCTCGACCTCGCGGGCAACGAACTGCGCAGCCGCTCCGCCGAGATCCGCATCGCCGATCCCGGAGTGCTCGACGCCGTCCTCGACACCGGTGCGGAGCTGCTGGCCGCCGGTCGGGGGGAACGGCTCGTCGGTGTCGGGGTCGGTGTGCCGTCGGCCGTCGATCCCGTGACCGGCCGGGTCGTGCACCCCACGACGATCCCCGGCTGGCCGCCCGACGCGGTCCTGGTCGCCGTGCGCCGCCGCTGGGCGGTGCCGGTCGTCGTGGAGAACGACGCCCGGGCCGGCGCGGTGGGGGAGAGCGCCGGACCCGGCGAGACGCTCGTCTACGTCAAGCTGTCGATGGGCATCGGCTGCGGCATCGTCGTCGGCGGCGAGGTGCTGCGCGGTGCGGCCGGTCTCGCCGGCGACATCGGGCACGTGCGCGTCGGGCCGCAGTCCGGCCCCCGCTCCGGACCGCAGTGCCGCTGCGGCCGGCGCGGCTGCCTGGCCGCCTACTCGTCGGGCCGGGCGCTGCTTCAGCGGCTCGGCGGCACGCTCACCGACCTGGTGACCGCGGCTCACCGCGGCGACCGGGAGGTCGCCGCGGCGCTGGCCGAGGCCGCCGACGTGCTGGGTGCCGCCCTCGCCGCGACCGTCACGACGGTCAACCCGCACCGGCTCGTCCTCGGCGGCGCGCTCGGGCCGCTCCCGCTCGTGGTGGACCGGGTGCGCGCCCGTATCCACGACACGGTCGCTGAGCGCGCCCGGCCGCAGGTGACGGGCGGGGTGCTGGGCCCGGTGGCGACGGTGACCGGGCTGGCCCGGCTCGTCGTCGCGGCCGTGTACGCGCCGGAGGCGGTGGACGCGACGGTGGCGGAGGCCGCGAAGGACTACTCGCGGAACTCCCCGTAGGCCACGACCGACAAGAACCGGATCGGCAGCTCCACCAGCTCCCGCGGTCCGTGCGGGCCTTCCCCGTCGAGCTGCAGCGCGTCCCCCGGGCGCATGCGGTAGCTGGAGTCGCCGTGGCCGTAGACCATCTCGCCCTCCAGCATGTAGAGCAGCTCGGTCCCCGGGTGCTGGAAGAGCGGGAACTCCTCGCTGCGCTCGCTCAGCGTGACGAGGTGGGCCTCCATGCGCTTGTGGGGGCCGCGGAGCGCGCCGAGCAGCGTGTAGTCGTGGCCGACCCGGGTGCCCCTGGCGACGATGCGCGCGCCCTGCCCAGCCGGGGTGAACACGGCTTCGCGGGGGATGTCGGCGTCGCGGAAGAGCGAGGTGACCGGCACGTCGAGGCAGTCGGCGAGGGTGGCCAGCGTCGTCAGGCTGCAGGACGTCTGCGCGTTCTCGATCTTCGAGAGCATCGGCTTGGAGATGCCGGTGAGCATCGCGAGATCGGCCAGTGACATCCCGGCCGCCAGGCGGAGCCTGCGGACCTGCGCGCCGATCGCCCGCTCCAGCCGGCCCGCCGTGGGCGCCGCGTTGGCGACCTCGCGCGCGGCGGGGCCGTGGTCGGCGGGCGAGTCGTTCACGGCGGACATCCTCCCAGGGTAGATCGGCTGCCGAGGCTGGATCTCGCACCGGGACGAGCCGCGCGTCAGGCAACCCATCCGTAACAGAGCTTCACGCACTTCTCACACTGAAGTATCGTCCAGGGAGATACCGTTTCCTGTCGAGACACGCATGGTTCGACTGGATGCGCTCATGCGCCACACGCAAGGAGCCAGCAGGTATGTCCCTCGACTTGTCGCCCAGCCCCGTCGCCGCTTCGCGTCCGGCCGACCTCAAGGCCCGCGCCCAGGAGGACGGCGTCCGCTTCCTCCTCGCCTTGTTCGTCGACCTCAACGGCAAGCCGTGCGCGAAGCTCGTGCCCGTCGAAGCCGCGGCTGAGCTGCAGCACGAGGGTGTCGGGTTCGCCGGGTACGCGGTCGGTGCGATCGGCCAGCAGCCCAGCGATCCCGACCTGATCGCCATCCCCGATCCCGACAGCTACACCCCGCTGCCCTGGGTCCGGCCCGATCTCGCGCTGGTGCACTGCGATCCGCACGTCGACGGCAGACCGTGGCCGTTCGCACCGCGCGTGATCCTCAAGGCCGCGATCGAGAAGGCGGCCGAGCAGGGATTGGAGCTGTTCGCGGGCGCCGAGGTCGAGTACTTCCTGGTCTCCCGCGCCCCCGACGGCACGCTCACCCCGGCCGACGCCCGCGACGTCGAGCCCCGCCCCTGCTACGACGCCCGTGGCCTGACCCGCATGTACGACCACCTGACGGGCGTCTCCGCGGCGATGAACGCGCTGGGCTGGGGCAACTACGCCAACGACCACGAGGACGCCAACGGCCAGTTCGAGCAGAACTTCACCTTCGCCGACGCACTGACCACGGCCGATCGCGTGATCACCGCCCGCTACCTGATCTCGGTGCTGGCCGAGCAGCGCGGCATGATCGCGACCTTCATGCCGAAGCCGTTCGCCGACCGCACCGGCTCCGGCATGCACCTGCACCTGTCGCTGTGGAGCGACGGCGCCGCCCGCTTCCCCGCGAACGGCGACGGCCCGGACGACTGGGGCTTCGGGCTGTCCCGGCTGGCCTACGAGTTCCTCGGCGGCGTGCTCGACCACGCGCCCGGCCTGCAGGCGGTGCTGGCTCCGACCGTCAACTCCTACAAGCGCACGGGCGCCACCTCGACCCGCTCCGGCGCGACCTGGTCGCCGCACCGGGCCACCTACGGCGGCAACGACCGCACCCACTTCGTGCGCATCCCCGACCACAACCGGATCGAGCTGCGCGGCGGCGACGGGTCCGCCAACCCGTACCTCGCGCTCGCCGCGACGCTCACCGCGGGCCTCGACGGGATCGCCCGCGGCATCGACCCGGGCGCGCCCGGCAACGGCGCGGACGCCGTCCGCCGCCCCGACCTGCCGCCCACCCTGCTGCACGCCATCGACGCGTTCGTCGCCGACCCGGTCGTCACCGGGGCGCTCGACGCAGCGGGCCCGGGAGTGGCGGAGTACTTCGCCGCGCTCAAGCGCGAGGAGTTCCTGGAGTGGCACAGCACGGTCGGCCCGTGGGAGCACGACCGCTACCTCACCGCCTTCTGAGGCTCTTCCGAGGCGGACCCTACCTCGTCCTCCGTCCCGTCTTCGTCACCGAGAGGAGAACGGCCCGTGTGCGGGATCGTCGGGCTCCACCTGCGTGATCCCGAGCTGTACCCACGGCTCGGTGCGCTGCTGGAGACCATGTTGTGCCAGATGGGCGACCGCGGCCCCGATTCGGCGGGGGTCGCGGTCTACGGGGACCACCGCCGGGTGCCGCCCGGCCACTCAGCGGTCTCCCTGCTGCCCGGCGACACCCCGGTCGACGAGCTGGCCGCCGCACTGCGGGCCGTGCTCCCCGGTGAGCCCGAGCTGGTCGTCACCGAGGCCGGAGTCACCACCGTGGTCGCCGCCCCCGTCGATCGTGACGCGCTCGTCACGGCCGCGCGGACGGCGCTCCCGACGGCGCGGGTGATCGGCTTCGGCGACGATCTGGCCGTCTACAAGGGCATCGGCCACCCGAAGACCCTCGCCGGCGTCTACGACCTGGCGAACGCCCAGGGCTGGCAGGGCCTCGGCCACACCCGGATGGCCACCGAGTCGGCGGTCAACCCGGAGGGCTGCCACCCGTTCTCCGTCGGGCCGGACCAGTGCTTGGTGCACAACGGGTCGTTCGCCAACCACGCCACGATCCGCCGCGAGCTGCAGGCCGCGGGCCACGTGTTCGACTCGGAGAACGACACCGAGGTCGGTGCCCGGTTCGTCGCCGACCGCCTGATGCAGGGCGAGGACCTGGAGAAGGCGCTGCGCCTGCTGTGCGAACGCTTCGACGGGTTCTACACGCTGCTCGTGACGAGCGCCGACGGGTTCGCCGTCGTGCGCGACGCCATCGCCTGCAAGCCCGCGATCATCGCCGAGACCGACCGCTGGGTCGCGATGGCGTCGGAGTTCCGGGCGCTGGCCGAGCTGCCCGGCATCGAGGACGCCCGGCTGTTCGAGCCGGAGCCCGAGCGGGTCTACGTGTGGACCCGGGAAGGAGGCCGCCTGTGACCGCCACCGTCGACCCGGGCACGGCGCCGGACACGGCCACGGTGTTCGACCTGGCGAAGCAGACCGTGCGCGCGCTGAACGCGGAGCTGCACGAGCCGACCGCGCGCCGCTACACCGTGCTCAACCCGCAGGGCGCGCACGCCGTCGCGGCCGGGGTGGCCACCGACTTGACGATCGACGTCCACGGCCACGTCGGCTACTACGCGGCCGGCATGAACGACGGCGGCCGGATCACCATCCACGGCAACGCCGGCACCGGCGTCGCGGAGAACATGATGGCCGGCCTCGTCCGGGTGACCGGGGACGCGTCGCAGTCGGCCGGCGCGACCGCGCACGGCGGGCTGCTGGTGATCGAGGGCTCCGCGTCGATGCGCTGCGGCATCTCGATGAAAGGCGTGGACATCGTCGTCGGCGGCGACATCGGCCCGATGTCGGCGTTCATGGCGCAAGCCGGCCGGCTCGTCGTCCTCGGCGACGCCGGCGCGAGCCTCGGCGACTCCATCTACGAGGCCCGCATCTACGTCCGCGGCAAGGTCGAGTCCCTCGGTGCCGACTGCATCGAGAAGGAGATGCGGCCCGAACACGCCGCGGAACTGGCCGAGCTGCTGGCGGCGGCGGACATGGTGGCCGATCCGGCCGATTTCCGCCGCTACGGCTCGGCGCGGCGCCTCTACCACTTCACGGCGGGGAACGAGTACTGATGATCGATCCGGCTCTTCGGGAATCGGCCACGTTCGACCGTCCGACGATCGCGGCCATCCAGCGCGCCGCCGAGACGGGCGTGTACGACATCCGCGGCTGGGGCGCCAAGCGCCCGCTCCCGCACTTCGACGACCTGCTCTTCCTGGGCGCCTCGATGTCCCGCTACCCGCTGGAGGGCTACCGGGAGCGCTGCGACACCGACGTGGTCCTCGGCACCCGGTACGCGAAGTACCCGCTGCACCTGGACATCCCCGTGACGATCGCCGGTATGTCGTTCGGGGCGCTGTCCGCGCAGGCCAAGGAGGCGCTCGGGCGCGGTGCGTCGGAGGTCGGCACCTCCACCACCACCGGCGACGGCGGCATGACGCCCGAGGAGCGCGGCCAGTCGAAGTACCTCGTCTACCAGTACCTGCCGTCGCGGTACGGGATGAACCCGACCGACCTGCGCAAGGCCGACGCGATCGAGGTCGTGCTCGGCCAGGGCGCCAAGCCCGGCGGCGGCGGGATGCTGCTCGGGCAGAAGATCTCCGAGCGGGTCGCCGAGATGCGCACGCTGCCGCCGGGAATCGACCAGCGCTCCGCCTGCCGGCACCCCGACTGGACCGGGCCGGACGACCTCGCGATCAAGATCCTGGAGCTGCGCGAGATCACCGACTGGGAGAAGCCGATCTACGTCAAGGTCGGCGCCTCGCGCACCTACTACGACGTGAAGCTCGCCGTCGCCGCCGGCGCGGACGTGGTGGTCGTCGACGGGATGCAGGGCGGTACGGCCGCCACCCAGGAGGTGTTCATCGAGCACGTCGGCATCCCGACGCTCGCCGCGATCCCGCAGGCCGTCCAGGCGCTGCAGGAGATGGGCGTGCACCGCGAGGTGCAGCTGATCGTCTCGGGCGGTATCCGCACCGGCGCCGACGTCGCCAAGGCGCTGGCCCTCGGCGCGGACGCCGTCGCGATCGGCACCGCTGCGCTCATCGCGCTCGGCGACAACGATCCCCGCTACGACGAGCAGTACCGCGAGCTCGGCTCGGCCGCCGGGTTCTACGACGATTTCCAGGACGGACGCGATCCGGCCGGCATCACCACGCAGGACCCGGAGCTCGCTGCCCGGCTCGATCCCGTCGAGGGCGGCCGGCGGCTCGCGAACTACCTGCGCGTCCTGACGATGGAGGCGCAGACGATCGCCCGCGCCTGCGGCAAGGCGCACGTGCAGCACCTCGAACCGGAGGACCTGGTCGCCGTGACCATCGAGGCCGCCGCGATGGCCCGCGTGCCGCTCGCCGGCACCTCGTGGATCCCGGGGGTGACCGGTGCCTGAGACGACCGACGTGGTGATCGTGGGCGGTGGTCTCGAGGGCTGCGCCACCGCCTGGGCGCTCACCCGCCGCGGCGTCACCGACGTGACCGTGCTGGAGCGCCGCACCGTGGGGTCCGGCGGCACCGGCAAGTCGTCGGGCATCGTGCGCTGCCACTACGGGGTGGCCTCGTTGGCCGCGATGGCCACCCAGGCGCTGGAGTTCTTCGAGGAGCACGGCGCGGAGATCGGCTTCCGGCAGGCCGGCTACGTCGTCGGGGTCGGGCCGGAGAACGTCGAGGCCCTGCGCAAGTCGATGGCGGCCCAGCGCGCCGTCGGGGTGCGCACGGAGGACATCGACCGCGCCGAGGTCGCGGAGATGCTGCCGGCCGCCGACCTGTCGCCGTTCGCGGCGTTCGCGTGGGAGGAGCGCGGCGGCTACGGCGACGCCTACCAGACCGCGCAGAAGTTCGCCGCCCTCGCCCGCGCGGGCGGTGCGCGCATCCGGCAGAGCACGCCGGTCGCCGAGGTCCTCGTCGACAGCGGCCGCGCGATCGGGGTGCAGCTGGCCGACGGCTCCACGATCTCGGCCGGCACCGTGGTGGTCGCCGCTGGGCCGTGGTCGGTGGGTCTCCTCGCCCCGCACGGCATCGATCTGCCGATCACCGTGCACCGCGAGCAGATCGTGCTCATCGACCCCGGCGAGGACCTCGGCGACGCGCCGGTGCTCTCCGATCTCGTGTCGCTGCAGTACGTCCGCCCGGAGAGCGGCGGGCAGCTGCTGTTCGGCAACTCCGACCTGTCGCAGCTGCACGAGGCAGATCCCGACGACTACTCCGACCAGGCCGAGCCGGATTTCATCGAGCTGGCCGTCGAGAAGGTCGCCGCGCGCTTCCCCGGCTGGTCGAACGCCTCGATCACCTCCACGTACGCCGGCTGCTACGACGTCACGCCCGATTTCAACCCGGTCATCTCCCGGACCCAGATCGGGTCGCTGGTCGTCGCGGCCGGGTTCAGCGGCCACGGCTTCAAGATCTCCCCGTCGGTGGGGGAGCTGGTCGCCGATCTCGTGGTCGACGGGCGCAGCAGCTTGCCGCACGTGCCGGAGTCGGACTTCCGCCTGAGCCGGTTCGCGGAAGGAGACCTGCTACTCAGCCCGCATCCGTACGCGGGGGCCGGGCAGATGCGCTGAGGCTGATCACGGCGCGGGCCCGCCGCGGAGGTGCGGCGGGCCCGTTCTCGTGGCGGGAGTCGATCAGACCGGGCTCTCGAACAGCTCGGTCAGGTGCTGGTCGATCTGCGGCATGTAGGTGGGGGAGACGGCGAACAGGCCCAGGTGGCCGAGGACGTCGTCGATCACCCGCAGCTCGGCGTTCTTGATCTTCGCCGCCTCGGCGGCGCAGTCGCGGACGGGGAAGAACATGTCCTCGCTGATCGGCATCACGAACGTCTTCGCGGTGATGCGGCCGAGCGCGGCGTCGAGGTCCCCGCCGGTGTGCCGCGCGACGTCGCCGCGCTGCCACTTCCACGCCATGCACAGCAGGTCGTTGGGGTCCATGGCGGTGAAGTACGGCTCCAGGAAGCCCTCCAGGAACGCCTCCTTCGAGGTGAACTCCAGTGCCCGCCACACCTCCTGCTTCCAGAACTCCGTGGAGAAGCCCATGATCGCCCAGATGCGCGCGTGGCGCTTGAGGCCCTCGACGACGTCGGCGTTGGAGGTGTACTCGCCGCCTGCGAACCCGGGATCGGAGGTGATGGCCTCGACGAGCACTTCGGTGAACAGGAAGTCGTGCGGGGTGTTCTGCGCGGTGCCGGCGATCGGGGCCGCCCGTTCCACCTTCTCCGGGAAGCGCACGGCCCACTCGTAGGTCTGCTGGGCGCCCATCGACCCGCCGACGACGGCGTGCAGCTTCTCGATCCCGAAGTGCTCGCGCAGCAGCCGCTCCTGCGCCACGACGTCGTCACCGATGCGCACGTGCGGGAACCGCGACATCGCGATCCCGGCGTTGGGGCCGGTGGCGTTGTGCGGCGAGGTGGACAGGCCGGACCCGATCTGGTCGACGACGACGATGAAGTACTTGTCCGGGTTCAGCGCGTGGTCGGGACCGATGTAGTTCTCCCGCCAGACCTGGTGGGTTCCGGAGTACCAGGTGGGGATGAGGATCGCGTTGTCCTTGGCCTCGTTGAGCGTGCCGAAGGTGGCGACGGCGAGCTCGCAGTCCGGGATCGACCCCCCTTCCTCCAGGTCGAGGCGCCCGATGGACACCAGGTCGTACTCGCCGTGGAACTCGTGCGAGTAGTACGGGTTGTCGATCATGTGCGCTCCTCGTCGTCGGGATGGTTCGGGTGTTGAAAGCCGGCGCTTCGTGCGACGCTCGTCACTGTCGGGGGTGTCCCACCTCGGCGACGTGTCCTCTTTTGGGACACACTGCGTGACCGGCCCGTGACTGACGATGACGTGGGAAACACGAGGAGGTGTTGCCCGATGGCCGAGCTCCCGGACCGGCAGCTGATGCTCGCTTCCGCCCGTGCGCAGCTGCTGGAGGGCGCCACCCGCATCGACTGTCCCGGGGTTCCCGATCTCGTCGTCGCGTCCTGGCGGCGCAGCGTGTCGCGTGGCGTCTCACCGAACGAGCTGAAGAGCACCTACCACCCCGATCTCGACGTCGAGTGCCGCCTCGTCCGGTGCGCCAAGCCCGTCGTGGAGCAGCTCGTCGAGCAGATCGCCGACGTCCCGGCGTGCGTCGTGCTCACCGACGATCGCGCCCGGATCCTCGTCCGTCGCGAGAGCAGCCGCTGGATCAGCCGGGTCTTCGACCGCGTGTACTTCGCCGAGGGCTTCGGCTACGCCGAGGACACCGTCGGCACCAACGGCGTCGGCACCGTGCTGGAGTTCGGTGAGTCGGTGCAGATCGTCGGGGCCGAGCACTTCGTGGACAACCTGCAGACGTTCGCCTGCGCCGGCGCGCCGGTGCGCGACCCGATCACCGGCCGGATCCAGGGCGTGCTCGACATCAGCTGCCTGCGCGACCACTCCACGCCGCTCATGCACTCGTTGGTGCGCACCGCCGCGCAGAGCATCGAGCGCAACCTGCTGCACGACCGCAGCCAGGCCCAGCAGGCGCTGTTCGACGCCTACGCGCGGGTGGAGTCGCGCACCCGGGAGGCCGTCGTCGCGGTCGGGCCGCGGGTCGTGATCGCCAACAACGCGATGCAGACCCTGCTCGTGCCGGGTGACCAGGAGGCGCTGCACGACCACATCCGGTTCGCCACCCAGCGGCACAGCACCGTCGACGACGCGGTGGAGCTGCCGTCCGGGGCACGGATCCGGCTGCGCGGGTCGACGGTCGCGTGCGGGCACGACGTCGCCGGGATGATCGGCGTGGTCACGCTGCTGTCCGACCAGGAGGCCGCACCCGCGCTGCCGCTGCCGGATCCGCCGCGCCGGGAACGAGCGGAGAGCAGCTCGCCCGCGGTGCGCTCGGCGCAGGCGACGGCGGCACGGGCGCTCGAGGCGGGGGAACCGGTCCTGGTCATCGGCGAGCCCGGCAGCGGCCGGTGCAGCCTGCTGGCCGATCTCGCGACCGACCGGCGGCCGGGGCTGACCGTGACCCGGATCGAGGCCCGGACCGTGCAGATCGAGCCGCGCGAGGTGGCCCGCAGGCTCGTCGCACCCGCCCGGGACACCGTGCACGTGCTGTGCGACATCGACGAGATCGGGGACCGGGCCGCGCAGGCACTCGTGGACGCGGTGAGCGTGCAGGACGGTGTGCCAGGGCTGCTCGGCGGGACGACGAGCGCCGCAGGCGGCGGCGACCGGCAGCGGTTGCTGACGCTGTTCCGCCAGTCGGTGACGGTGCCGCCGCTGCGCCACCGCACCGCCGACCTGCCGGTGCTGGTCCGCTCGATCCTCGCCGAGCTGGCGCCGCACCGCGAGCTGCGGCTGTCCACCGATGCCTCGCGCGTGCTGGGCCGCTACCGCTGGCCGGGCAACATCCGCGAGCTGCACGAGGTACTGGCCACCGCGGTGGCGCGCCGTCCGGTCGGGGTGATCACCGCGGAGGACCTGCCCGCGTACTGCCAGAGCGTGCCGCGCAGCGCGCTGCGGCAGGTCGACCAGGTGGAGCGCGACGTCATCGTCGAGGCACTGCGGCGGGCGGGCGGCAACCGGAAGGCGGCGGCGAAGGCGCTCGGGCTCGCCCGCTCGACGCTCTACCGCAAGATCCGCCAATACGGGATCACCGACTGACGGAACTGATCATCTTTCTCATCGCATCTCTCCTGTGCGCTTTCCGTGTCCGGGATTGGGACACGTTCTCCCTGTGAGACACCGCACACGATGTCGTCGTTCGTGACGCAGGACACGAAAGGCGAACCCGATGACGTCAGCGACCGATACCGCAGCTGCCAGCGCCCGTCCCGAACCGGACCTCGTGCTCGACGCCGTCGTGCTCGGGGCCGGGGTGGCCGGGCTCTACCAGCTGTACCAGCTGCGTGAGGAAGGTCTGCGCGTGCGCGCCTTCGAAGCGGGCTCCGACGTGGGCGGGACCTGGTACTGGAACCGCTACCCCGGCGCCCGCTTCGACTCGGAGGCCTACATCTACCAGTACCTGTTCTCCGAGGAGCTCTACAAAGGCTGGAGCTGGAGCGAGAAGTTCCCGGGCCAGCCGGAGATCGAGCAGTGGCTGCACTACGTCGCCGACAAGCTCGATCTCCGCAAGGACATCCAGTTCTCCACGCGGATCGAGAGCGCGCACTTCGACGAGGATCGCAACCGCTGGACGATCCGCACGAACACCGGCCAGACGATCGACACGCAGTTCTTCATCACCTGCGGCGGCATGCTGTCCGCGCCGCTGGAGCGCACGTTCGAGGGGCAGGAGACGTTCCGCGGCACGCTCGTGCACACCTCGCGCTGGCCGAAGGAGGGCGTCGAGCTGGCCGGCCGCCGCGTCGGCGTCGTCGGCATCGGGGCGACCGGCATCCAGGTGATCCAGACGATCGCCGAGGAGGTCGGGCACCTGACCGTGTTCGCCCGCACCCCGCAGTACGTGCTGCCGATGAAGAACCCGAAGTACGGCCCGGCCGAGCAGGCCTGGTACAAGAGCCGCTTCGAGGAGCTGCGGCAGACCCTGCCGCACACGTTCACCGGCTTCGAGTACGACTTCGAGCACGCCTGGGCGGAGTGCACGCCCGCGCAGCGGCAGGAGATCCTCGAGGAGATCTACGAGGACGGCTCGCTGAAGCTGTGGCTGGCCGGGTTCGGGGAGATGTTCTTCGACGAGGAGGTCAGCGAGGCGGTTTCGGAGTTCGTCCGCGACAAGATGCGCAAGCGGCTCAAGGACCCGTACCTGATCGACGTGCTCGTCCCGACCGACTACGGGTTCGGCACCCACCGGGTCCCGCTGGAGCGCGGCTACCTGGAGGTCTACCACCGCGAGAACGTCGAGCTGGTCAGCGTGCGGAACAACCCGATCGCGCGGATCCGGCCGGAGGGCATCGAGCTGGCCGACGGCACCGTCCACGAGCTGGACGTGATCATCCTGGCCACCGGTTTCGACGCCGGCACCGGCGCGCTCACCCGCATCGACATCCGGGGTCGCGGTGGGCGCTCGCTCGCCGAGGACTGGGGTCGCGACATCCGCACGACCATGGGCCTCGCGGTGCACGGTTACCCGAACATGCTCACCACGGCCGTTCCGCTGGCCCCGTCCGCGGCGCTGTGCAACATGACGACCTGCCTGCAGCAGCAGACCGAGTGGATCACCGACCTGATCCGGTACATGCGGGCCAACGGCAAGACGGTCGTCGAGCCCACGGCCGAGGGCGAACAGGAGTGGGTGGACCACCACGAGGAGATCGCCTCGGCGACCCTCGTGCCCAAGACGCACTCCTGGTACATGGGCTCGAACGTGCCGGGCAAGCCGCGGCGGCTCCTGTCGTACATCGGCGGGGTCGGGCAGTACCGGCAGAAGTGCGACGAGGAGGCCGCGGCAGGATACCCGAAGTTCGCGATGAGCTGATCGACTGATCGCCTGGAGTAGACACCATTGGCCCCGTCGGGGTGGCTGAACGCCGTCCCGGCGGGGCCCTCGTGTACGCCGGGTCGCCGAACGGTCACTCGAGCGAGTGGGCAGAATCGTCGGTGTCCCGTGCTTCCCTCGTCGGCAGGAGGTGGTCGACATGGCGTTCGTCCGCGGACACGCCCGGGCCACGGGATGGGTCAAGGCGCACATCCGTGCACCCAACCGCGCGGTGGACGGGCAACTGGCGCTGCTGCCGGCGCTGCTGCCGCCGCTCGACGAGCGGATCCCGCGGCAGCTCACCCTGGAGCACGTGCGGGCGCACCGCAAGCGCCGCAGACGGCGCGCACCTGCAGGTTCCTCCTGAGTGAGGCTTGCCACACGGGGGTGAGCACGCGACGATCACGCCGGTGGACGTCGTCGAGTTCCGCCCAACCCCCGAGCAGTACGCGTGGACGTTCGGTGGGGTCGCCCCGACCCACCGGATCAAGCCCGGCACGGTCCTGAAGCTGTGGACGGAGGACGCGTTCTCCGGCCGCATCACCAGCACCACGGACCGGCCCAGCGCCGTTCTCAACATGGCCGAGGTCAACCCGCAGACCGGGCCGTTCTACGTCGAGGGCGCCGAACCCGGCGACACCCTCGCGCTGCACATCGTGGACCTCACCCCAGCGCGGGACTGGGGTGCGTCCACCACGATCCCGTTCTTCGGCGGGCTCACCGGCACCGACCGCACCGCGCTGCTCAACGAGCCGCTGCCCGAGCAGACCTGGATCTACCAGGTCGACCGGGCGGCCGGCACCGTCCGGTTCGAGGCGCAGCGCGGCTCGCTGGTGATCGATCTGCCGCTCGCACCGATGCTCGGCACCGTCGGGGTCGCCCCGCCCGGGCGGGAGGTGCGCACGAGCCTCGTGCCGGACACGTTCGGCGGCAACATGGACACCCCCGAGATGAAGCCCGGGACGACCTGCTACCTGGGCGTCAACGTCGAGGGTGCGCTGTTCTCCGTCGGCGACGGGCACTACCGGCAGGGTGAGGGGGAGAGCTGCGGGACCGCCGTCGAGGGCGCCATGGACGTCACCCTGATCGTCGAGCTGATCAAGGGCGGAGCGCCGCCGTGGCCACGGCTGGAGCACGACGACCACTACGCCGTCGTCGGCTCGGCGCGTCCGCTGGAGGACGCGTGGCGGGCCAGCCAGGTCGGCATGATCGGCTGGCTGGGGGAGCTGTACGGGCTGGCCGAGCTCGACGCCTACCAGCTGCTCACGCAGGCGAGCAAGGCGCCGCTCGCCAACGTCGTCGACGTCAACTACAGCGCGCTGACCCTGCTGGAGAAGTCACTGCTGCCGGCGGCGTCGGCCTACGACGGGATGCACGCGCACCTGCGCTCGATCGCGAAGGGACTTTCCTGATGGACCTGGGACTCACCGGCAAGGTCGCGCTCGTCACCGGCGGCACGAAGGGCATCGGGCGGGCGATCGTCGAGGGGCTGCTCGCGGAGGGCGCCCGGGTGGCGTTCTGCGCGCGGACCGCGGCCGACGTGGAGAAGGCCGAGCAGGAGCTGTCCGCGAGCGGTGAGGTGGCCGGCACCGCGCTCGACGTGGGCGACGGCGCCGCGCTGGCGAACTGGGTGGCGGCGTCGGCCGAGCGGTTCGGCGGGATCGACGTCGTCGTCGCCAACGTCAGCGCGCTCGCCATCGGCCCCGGCGAACAGAACTGGAAGGCCAGCTTCGAAGTCGACCTCATGCACACGGTGCGGCTGGTCGAGGCGGCGATGCCGCACCTGGAGCGCAGCTCGTCCCCGTCGATCATCGCCGTGTCGAGCGTCTCCGGGCGGGAGATCGACTTCGCCGACGGCTCGTACGGGGTGATGAAGGCGGCGATCATCCACTACATCTCCGGCCTCGCCTACGACCTCGCCCCGAAGGGGATCCGGGCCAACGTCGTCTCGCCGGGGAACACGTACTTCGACGGCGGGGTGTGGCAGAACATCGAGCAGAACAACCCCGAGCTGTTCGCCACCGCGATGGGCCTCAACCCCACCGGCCGCATGGGCACTCCGGAGGAGACGGCCTACGCCGTGGTCATGCTCGCCAGCCCACGGGCGTCCCGGATCAGCGGGACCAACCTCGTCGTCGACGGGGCGCTGACCAAGGGCGTGCAGCTGTAGCCCGGGCCGGCGCGGGGTTGGCGGCGAGTCGTGGTCGTCGTGACGGCGAGCCGGGGAGATCCTGACGGCGAGTCGTCTGTTCGGGCCGGGCGCTCAACCCCGATCGGAGCCGGCTGAACGGGACGGTGAGCCTGCGTTCGAGGCCAGGGCGCCATGGCTGAACCCGGTCTCGAACGCGCGATTCGCCGGGACGAACCGCTGGACTCGCTGGGCCGAACGCGAGACTCGTGGGCGAGGCGCGGGACTCGCTCATGGCTCAGGCCGTGGTGAGGCCGAAGGCGAGGCCCTGGTCGTCGACGCACTCCGCGCCGGTCTCCCGCAGCGCCTCCACCTGGCCACCCGCTGCCACGACCGCGGCCGTGGCCGCCTCCAGGTCGACGACGAGGAACCGCGGCACCACCGTCGCCACCGGGCCCTCGGTGATCGCGCTCGCGGGCCGCAGCGGGGCGTCGCCGCGGTGGGCCCGCCACCCACCGGACCCCGGGCGGTGGTGCACGCCCAGCGCCGCGGAGTAGAACGCGCGCGCCCTGATCGGATCGGGCGCCCGCAGCTCGACGGACGTGATCGCGCCCGGTGCCGGCCCCGCGGCCGGGTCGCCCACCGCCTCGTTCACCGCGAACGGGACGCCCTGGTCGTCCACGCAGTCCGCGAGCAGCCCGTACGGGGTCCGGGCCGGCTCCTGCGCCGTCCCGCCCGCGGCCCGCACCGCCGCGACCGCGGTCGCCACGTCGGGCACGGCGTAGCAGCAGAACAGCGTCGGCCTGCCCGCGGCCGACCAGATCCCCAGGTGCGACGGCAGGTTGGCGACCCGGATACCGGCCCCGTCGTGATCGCGCTGCGTCGCCCAGCCCAGCACGGCCCCGAAGAACCGGGCGGCGCGCTCGGCGTCGGGCACCCGCAGCGACGCGTGGGTGAGATCGCCCGCCTCGAGCACCGGTTCCGCCTGCACGATCATGATGCGGTTGCCGGAGTCGTCCAGCACGACCCCGCCGCGCCCGTACGGCTCGGGACCGACGGGCCGCTCGACCGTCGCACCGGCGGCGAGCGCACGGGAGAACGCGGCGTCGGCGTCGGGCACCTCGATCCGCACCGAGCCGGTCGGCCCGCCGCGTTCGGCAGGCGACAGGAGGTCGATCTCGGGGTTCGAATCGGCGATCATCAGCACACTGTCGCCGATCACCACCTCGACGTGGGCGATCCGCCCGTCCTCGCGCAGGTGCTCCGGCCCCTGCGGCACCGCCCTGAACGCCGCGACGTAGAACGCGACGGCGGCCCGCGAGTCGCGGACCCGCAGGTACGGCGTCAGCGTGCGCGGCCGCACGGTCGAGCTGGGCAGGACGTCCGGGACGGCCCTCGTCGGCACGGCTGTGGTCATGGCGGTCTCCGATCCGGGTTCGAGCACCGCGCGCTCCAGCCGGGCGCGCAGCGCGGCGGCGAACGCCGGATCGGGGTCGACGGGCACGATCGGTGCGCGCAGCTCGTCGAACGGGCTGGTCATGCGAGCCCTCCGATCCGGCGGTACTCCCGGCGGAACGCCGCGCGGGAGCGGGCGAGCAGCGACTCGGTCGCCGGCACCGTCCGACGCAGCAGCCGCGCCACCTCCCCGACGCCGAGACCGTCGAGGTAGCGCAGGGTCAGCGCGGCCCGGTGCAGGCTGTCGAGCTGGGCGAGCACGTCGCGGGCGACGAGCGCGTCGATGCGGTTCTCCCACGGGTCGTCGTCGGCGCCCGGCTCCTGCGCGACCGCCGCCAGCCCCCGGTGCTCGCGCTCCGCGGCCCGCCAGTGGTCGACGAGCTTGTGCCGGGCGATCCCGACCAGCCACGCCGTGCTCGGCACGGGCGGGGGGACCCGGCGGCAGGCGGTGACGGCGGCGAGGAGCGTCTCCGCCGTCAACTCCTCCGCGAGGGACACCCGCCCGCACCGGGCCAGCAGGTAGCCGTAGACCTGCGGCAGCGCCTCGTCGTACAGGTCGAGCAGTGCCAGCTCGGCCCGTACGGGTCGGACGTTCTCCCCGCCGCTCACAGCCCTTCATCGCGCGGGCCGGACCGGCTCCGTCGCGGGTTCACCCGATCGTCGCGAGGAAGTCGGTGAAGACCGAGAGCCACTCGTCGCGCTTCTCGATGTGCGGGCTGTGCCCGGCGCCCTCGATGATCGCGGTCCGGACGGTGCCGCCGGCCGCGGCGTAGCGGTCGAGCACCTCGCGGATCTGCGTGACCATCGGCTGCGGCGGGAACACCTCGGGTCCGGGCCACCCGTCGATCGCCCCGGACGCCCCGATGGCCCCGATCTCCAGCGGCGATCCGTCAGCGACGACGATGTCCGCGCTGCCGTGCGTCCACAGCACGGGCGGCTTCGGGTCCAGATCGACGATGCGCGTCCACGAGCAGTACTTGGGCGAGAGCGCGTTGAGCACACCCGTCTTGCCGGGTGCGCTGCCCGGCCAGTTCGGCGACGGAACGCTGTCGCCGGGGTAGCCGCCCGGCCCGATCATCGTCTTGAGCACCTCGCGGACCAGCAGGTCCTCCCGCTCCTGCGGTTCGCGGTGGCCGGGTGCGAAGTAGAAGGCGTTGATCACGTTGCGGATCGAGAACGGGCTGTCGGCCGAGTCGTCGCCCGCGGCCAGCCGGGACACCACCTCCGGGTTGGCGGTGCCGCCGCCGGACCCTGCGCAGTCGTCGTACACCGGCGTGCCGTCGGCGTGCACCCCGCCGTAGCCGTACGGGGACACCGGGTCGAGCAGCGTCAGCGACGCCACCGGGTGCTCCGCCGCGTAGTCGACGATCGCGGCCCCGCCGGTCGACCAGCCGACCAGGTGCGGCGGCGCGGTCACGCCGAGGGCGGTCAGCAGTGCGTGCACGTCGTCGGCCCAGTCGGCCAGGCCCCGGGTAGCGTCCAGCGGCGCGTGCTCGCTGTCGCCGAATCCGCGCATGTCCGGCGCGATCACCCGGTACGTCCTGGGCAGCCCGGCCATCACGCGCTCGAAGAACCGCGCCGTCGACAGGTTGCCGTGCACGAGCACGATCGGCGCGCCGTCGTCCGGGCCCGACTCGAGCACGTGCATCCGGATGCGGTCCGTGTCGACCATCTGGGCGCGGATCCCCGGCAACAGCTCCATGCGCCGCACCCTATGGCCGCGAGGGCGCGTCCGTCCGGGTGAATCAGTGGATCGAGGCTGGACCACCGGCGCTCTTCCGCAGTGCGGTGCCCGGGTATCGATGCGAAGGGCGCGCATGGGTGACGACGGTGCGGCGGCACGGCTCGTGCGGGCCGCAGCGGGGGAGGCGTCCTGGAACGCCCTCGTGGAGACGTTCACGGGCATGCGCTGGGGATCGCGCGCAGCTTCCGGCTCGACGCGTCCGACGCGGTCCGGACGACCTGGCTGCTCCTGGTGGCGAACTCGCCCGCATCGAGGATCGGCGGCGGCTGCCCGGCTGGCGCGCCACCACCGTGCGCCGCGCCGCGAGTGCCTGCGCGCCCTGCGCCGCGCGGGCCGCGAGACCCCGGTGGAGGAGGACTGGGCGTACGACCGCGCCGCCGACCTCCCGTCGGCGCTGATGGCGCGACAACGCGACGCCGCGCTGTGATGGGCCCTGGGTTCCCTCGGGGGAGCGCTGCCGGCAGCAGCTGCGGGTGCTGATGTCGACGCCCCCGCCGCGCTACGCAACTGTGTCGGCGGCGCTGGACATGCCGGTGGGCAGCATCGGCGCCAGCCGCGTCGGGTGCCCGAGCTGCGCGGCCTGATCGAGGCGGCCCCGCGGCCGTCCGCGATCACGGTCGAACGCGGGAGCGCTGACCCGATCACGGTGCCCGTGGACGTGGAGGGCTGGTTCGCGGTGGCGGGCCTGCCCGCCGCTCCGGTCCGGTTCCGCTCGGCCGCGATCGCCACGCCCTGGGTCGTGCCCCGACGCGGCTCAGCCCTGGACCGGCCACTCCTGCAGGACCCGCCCGCTCAGGTCCGCGAACAGGTGCCCCGACTGCTTGTAGTCGTTGCTCGCGTACACGATCATCACGTCCGGCCCGACCGTCGGGAACCCGAACACGACGTACCGCGAGGTCGCGTCGCGGACCTTCAGCCGCCGCGGCGCCTCGTCGAGCAGGGCGCGCAGAGCCGCGTGATCGACTGCTGCGAGATCGACGAGCGGATCGTCGAGCTTGCGGTTGCCGGTGAGATCGCCGAAGTTCCGCTCCGGGTAGAGGGTGGCGCGGGTGTGCCGCGGATCGTCGGGTTCGAGCACCTCGACGCGGGCGTAGTCGGGGTAGACGGAGGCGTCGACGACCGCGGTGCCGCCGTGCTCCTCCCGCAGCCACGTGAGGAAGTCCTGCCAGCCCTCCTCGGTGAACAGCGAGCCGTTCGCGGCAGCCGCAGGGCCGCCGACGGCGCTGCGCGGGCCGCTCTCGGCGCACGAGTACCCGACGATCCCGAGGAGGCACAGGACGACCAGGCCCACGGCGTAGGCCCGCCAGATCCGGTGCGGCTTGGCCATCGGCACCGGGGCGGGCGGCGGTGCGGCGTCCGGGTCGGGCTGCAGGTCCGCCGTGAGCTGGGCCAGCTCGGCGAGGGTCCGCGCGGTCATCGCGGCCGCGACCCGTTCGCGGTGCTCGACGGCGTCGAGCTGGCCGTCGACGAACGCGGTGTCGAGCCGGGCGCACGTCGCCGCGCGGTCGGCGTCGCGGGCGCGCACCGGGCGCCCGGGGAACCCGGCCATCATCGCCGTGGCACCTCATGTCTGGAGTGGACGAGTCGGGCGGCGCTACCGTACCGGTCACCCGATCAGGGGGACATCCCGCCGTCGATCGGCGGCACCACCCCGCTCACCTGGTTCTCGTCGGCCGGCGCGCGGTGGCTCACACCAGTGACGGGGCAATTGCGCTGCTCGTCGTGGGTCAGGTCGTTCGCGACGAGCGCGACGCCGAGCATCACCACGGCGCCGGTGAACGCCGGCGCGGCTACGACGACCAGGCCGAGCGGGTGCACGGTCGGCCCACCGGTCACCGCCACCAGCGCCGTCCCCACCGCGGGCGGATGCAGGGCTCGCGCCAGGTAGGTGGCGGCCACCGCGAGGGCCACCGCGCACACCCCGGCCGCGGCGAGCTCGCCCGCCGCGACCGCGGCCGCGACGACGCCCGCGGTCACCCCCGACGTGTGTCCGAGCAGGACGCTGCGCCGCCTCGGCCCGCGGCAGCCCGTGGAGCAGCACCGCCGAGCCGCCGAACGCGCCGATCAGCCCGATCACCGGGGTGGCGTCCATCCGTAGCGGCACCGCCGCGGGCAGCGCTGCGAGCGACACGCCGACGAGGCTCGCCGGGCACGGGTCGACGAGGTCACGCAGCCCGCGCCGCGGCGGGCACGGGCCACCGCTGCGCATCCGCTCGAGGAACCCGGGAGCGCCACCGCGGCGATCGGGGATCCCGGGCATCGGGGTCCCTCACTGGCGACGACGGAGTCGTGCAGATCTCACGTCGAGCAGAGATCTTGTCCATGTGTCGATCGCGGTGTCCGTGGCCCGGCCGGGTAGCGCATGATTGCCGGACGGACGAGGGAGAGGAAGACGCCATGCCCCAAGGACGGGTCCTCACGGTGCCGGACGACGGGTTGTCGACGCGCCAGCGGCGCAACCGCCCGCTGCTCGTCGTGCACACGGGGGAGATGAAGGGCAAGTCGACCGCGGCGTTCGGCACCGCGCTGCGCGCGTGGAACCAGGGCTGGTCGATCGGGGTCTTCCAGTTCGTCAAGTCCGCGAAGTGGAAGGTCGGCGAGGAGGAGGCGTTCAAGGCGCTGCACCGGGTGCACGTGGAGACCGGCGCCGGCGGCCCGGTGGAGTGGCACAAGATGGGCGAGGGCTGGTCGTGGGCCCGTAAGAAGGGCACCGAGGAGGACCACGCGGCCGCCGCGGCCGAGGGGTGGGCGGAGATCCGCCGCCGGCTCGCCGCCGAGGCGCACGACCTGTACGTCCTCGACGAGTTCACCTACCCGATGAAGTGGGGCTGGGTGGACGTGGCCGAGGTGGTGTCGGTCCTCACCAGCCGTCCCGGCCGCCAGCATGTGATCATCACCGGGCGGGAGGCGGCACCGGAGCTGATCGAGGCGGCGGACCTGGTGATGGAGACGCGCAAGATCAAGCACCCGATGGACGCCGGGCAGAAGGGGCAGCGAGGGATCGAGTGGTGAAGCCGCGCGCGCTGGTCGTGGCCGCCCCGGCGTCGGGGAGCGGGAAGACGACCGTCGCCACCGGCCTGATCGGCGCGCTGCACGCCCGCGGCACCGCGGTGGCTCCGTTCAAGGTCGGCCCCGACTACATCGATCCCGGCTACCACGCGCTCGCCGCCGGCCGGCCCGGCCGCAACCTCGACCCGGTGCTCGTCGGCGAGGAGCGCATCGGCCCGCTGGTCCGGTACGGCGCGCGGGGCGCGGAGATCGCCGTCGTCGAGGGCGTCATGGGGCTGTTCGACGGCCGGCTGTCCGACGGATTCGGCTCGTCCGCCCAGATCGCCGCCGTTCTCGGTGCGCCGGTGCTGCTCGTCGTCGACTGCCGGGGGCAGTCGCAGAGCCTCGCCGCGCTGCTGCGCGGTTTCCGCGACCACGATCCCCGCGTGCGCATCGGCGGGGTGGTGCTCAACAGGGTCGGCAGCCCGCGGCACGAGGCCGTGCTGCGCGAGGCGGCCGCCGCGGTCGGCGTGCCGGTCCTCGGAGTGCTGCCGCGCGCGGCCGAGCTCGCCGTCCCGTCCCGCCACCTCGGCCTGGTCACCGCCGTCGAGCACGGCAGCGCCGCCGTCGCGGCGGTGCGTGCGATGACCGAGCTGGTGGCGCGGCACGTCGATCTCGACGCGGTGGTGCGCCTGGCCGAGCCGCTGCCGGCCGGGCCGGTGTGGGACCCCGCGGCCGAGGTCGGCGCACCCGTGGCGGGCGAGCCGGTGATCGCGGTCGCGGGCGGGCCCGCGTTCACGTTCGGCTACGCCGAGCACGTCGAGCTGCTGACCGCAGCGGGCGCGGCCGTGGCGACCGTCGACCCGCTGCACGACGAGGCCCTGCCCGTGGGCACGACGGCACTGGTCCTGCCCGGTGGGTTCCCCGAGGAGCACGCGGACCGGCTCGCCGAGAACGCGCCGCTGCGGGCTGCGGTGCGGGAGCTGGCTGCGTCCGGGGCGCCGGTGCACGCCGAGTGCGCCGGCCTGCTCTACCTCTGCCGCGACCTCGGCGGCGCCCCGATGTGCGGGGTGCTGCCCGCATCGGCGGCGATGGCCCCGCGGCTCACCCTCGGCTACCGGGAGGCGACCGCGGCCACCGACTCCGCCGCGTTCCGCCGGGGCCAGCTCGTCAGCGGGCACGAGTTCCACCGCTGCGGGCTGGACCGCCGCGCGGGCGACGCGCCGGCGTGGTCGTGGCCCGGCGCGGAGCCGGAGGGGTTCGTCCAGGGCGGGGTGCACGCCTCGTTCCTGCACCTGCACCCGGCGGGTGTGCCGGAGGCGATCGCCCGGTTCGTCGCGAGCGCCGCGTCGGTCGCCGCGTGACGACCGCGGCAACGGCCTCTGGCGCTCCACCCGCTCTTGCACCAGAGGATCTGACGTCCACGTTCGATCCCCGAGGCGGTGGCCGATGATGACCACGTCCCAGCCCGTGCGGCACCGGTTCACCGGCACGGCCGACGTCGAGCGCCTCGGAGGGCTCGGCGCCACCCCGCCCACCGGCCACCGCGGCGCGCGGGCCCTGGACCGGATGCGGGCGCTGGCCCGCGCCGCCGCCTTCGGGCCGGGACCGATCGGGGTGGCCGGATCCTTCGGGGTGGTGCGTTCGATCACGACAGCCCTCGATCGGCCGGGAGGTGCGGGGAGGATCTGACGGGCAGTACGTCGACGGACGGGGGAAGCCGGTGCGAATCCGGCGCGGTCCCGCCACTGTGACCGGGCGCCCGGACGGGGCCCGGGAGCCAGAGCGCCCGCCGCCGACGGTCGAGTTGGAAGGCGCGGACCTTCGCGGAGGCGAGACATGTACGGCAACGAGGCAGACCTGCCTGATCCGGTCCCGTTCGCCACGCTCATCGGCGTGGGCGTCGGGCCCGGCGATCCCGACCTGGTGACCTTCCAGGCCGTCGACACCCTGACGAAGGCCGACGTGGTGTTCGTGCCGGTCGTCTCCCCGGAGGAGACCGGGCGGGCCGAACAGGTCGTCCTCGGCTTCGTGGAGGCCTGGCGCGTCGACCAGGTGGTGTTCCCGCACGACGCCGGCGACGGCCCGGCGGCGTGGGACGCGGCGGTCGCGCACGTCGCCGACTGGCTGCTCGCCCACCCCGGCGCGGTCGCTGCCTACGCGACCACCGGCGATCCCGGCATGCACTCGGCGTTCCCCGCGTTCGCCCGCGCGGTGGCGGAATCGGTGCCCGGCCTGGAGATCACGTTCGTCCCCGGGATCACGCCGATGCAGGCCATCGCCGCCCGCCGCGGCGAGCCGATCGTCGAGCCCGGCGAGTCGCTGGCCGTGCTCGCCGGACCGCCGGACGAGGAGCGGCTGCGCGAGTCGCTGGCCACGTTCGACCGGGTGGTCGCCGAGCGGGTCGGCCCGAAGCTGCCCGCTGCGCTCGCCGAGCTGGCGACCGCCGACCGGCTCGACGGGGCCGTCGTCGGCGCGGTCGGGGGTCCGCGGGGCCCGCAGCTGCACGACGCCGCGTCGCTGCCCGCCGACGCTCGCCTGCCCTACCTGTCCACGCTGGTCGTCCCTGCGCGCCGCCGCACGGAAGCGACCCGGTGAGCGGGCCGGAGGTGAGCGCCGCGGACCGCGCCGCGTTCCACCGCATCGTGCGGGCCCGCCGCGACGTGCGCACGGGTTTCCTACCCGACGAGCCGATCGACGACGAGGTCTTGAACAGGGTGCTGGCGGCCGCGCACGCGGCACCCAGCGTCGGGTTCTCCCAGCCGTGGGACTTCGTGCTGGTGCGCGACCGGGCGACCCGGGAGGCGGTGCACCGCATCGTCGAGCGCCAGCGCGCCGCGTACGCCGCGTCGCTGCCGCGGGGCCGGGCGGAGGCGTTCGCGTCGCTGAAGGTCGCCGCGATCCTCGACACCCCGCTGAACATCGTCGTGACGTGCGACCGCACCCGCGGCGGGCGGCACGTGCTGGGCCGCTACACACTGCCGCAGATGGCGCCGTACTCCGCGGCGCTGGCGGTGCAGAACCTGTGGCTGGCCGCGCGTGCCGAGGGCCTCGGCGTCGGCTGGGTCAGCTTCCTCGACGACGCCGGGCTCGCCGAGCTGGGTGAGCTGCTCGGGCTCCCGGCGCACCTCGAGGTCGTCGCCTACCTGTGCATCGGGCACGTCCGGGAGTTCGCGGACGAGCCGGAGCTCGCCACCGCGGGCTGGGCCCGCCGCCGTCCACTGGCGTGGGCGGTCCACCAGGAGCGGTACGGGCGTCGCGCCCTGCCCGGGGAGGAACCGATGGATCTGCTGGCCGAGACCCTGGACGCGATCACGCCCGGATCGCAGGAGGCGGCGGCCGCCGCGCGTGAGCGGCTGGACCGCATGACCAAGCCGCGCGGGTCGCTGGGGCGGGTCGAGGAGCTCGCCGTGCAGCTGGCCGCGATCGCCGGCGCCTGCCCGGCGCCGATCCCGGAGCCCGCGGCGGTGGCCGTGTTCGCCGGTGACCACGGCGTGCACGCCCGCGGGGTGACGCCCTGGCCGCAGGAGGTCACTGCGCAGATGGTGGCGAACTTCCTGGCCGGTGGGGCGGTGGTGAACGCGTTCGCCGCGCAGGCCGGGGCCGAGGTGTGCGTCGTCGACGTCGGGGTGGCGGCCCCGCTGGACCCGGTGCCCGGGCTCGTCCCGCGTCGGGTCGCGAACGGCACCGCGGACATGCTGTCCGGCCCGGCGATGACCCGCGAGCAGGCGAAGGCCGCGGTGGAGGCGGGCATCGAGACCGCCCGCGACCTCGTCACCGCCGGGAACCGGTGCCTGATCACCGGGGACATGGGCATCGCCAACACGACCGCGGCCGCCGCGCTGATCTGCGCGTTCACCGGCGTGGACCCGGTGCTGGCGACTGGGCGGGGCACCGGCGTCGACGACGTCACGCTCGCGGTGAAGACCGAGGTCGTGCGCTCGGCGATCGAGCTGCACGAGCCCGATCCGGCCGATCCGCTCGGGGTGCTCGCGGCCGTCGGTGGGCTGGAGCACGCCGGGATCACCGGGTTCCTGCTCGGCGCGGCGGCGCAGCGGGTGCCGGTCGTCCTCGACGGGGTCAACGCCGGGGCAGCGGCGCTCGCGGCGATCGCGTTCTGCCCGGCCGTGCGCGACTTCTGCGTGCCCGGCCACCGCTCGGCCGAGCCCGGGCACCGGCTCGCGCTCGCCCACCTCGGCATGGATCCGCTGCTGGAGCTGGACATGCGGCTCGGGGAGGGCACCGGCGCGGTGCTGGCCCTGCCGATCGTGCAGGGCGCCGCGCGGGCGCTGCAGGACGTGGCGACGTTCGACTCGGCGGGCGTCACCGAGAAGTCACCCGACGGCGATGGGTGAGCTGCCGCGGGGCGCCGGCGGGGGGCACGGTGACCGTCCACGTCATCGGGGCCGGATCCGGTGCCCCCGACCTGCTCACGCTGCGCGCCCGCGACCTGGTGGCGGTGAGTCCGGTGTGCCTGTGCGCGGGCAGTCTGGTGCCACCGGAGACGCCGGCGCTCTGCGGGCCGGGCACCCGGCTGGTCGACGCCGCGCTGATGACGCTCGACGAGATCGTCGACGAGCTGGTGGTCTGGACGTGGCGCGGCCGGCGTCCGGCGACCCGTCGGTGTTCTCCGCGATGGTCGAGCAGACGCGCCGGCTCGACGCCGCCGGCGTGCCCCACGACGTGTGCCCCGGGGTGCCCGCGTTCGCCGCGGCGCTGCGGCGGGAGCTGGTCGGCAGCTACGGGCCGGACTTCCCGGCCGCCGTCGTGGCGTACGCGAGCCGGGAGCACGAGATCGTGCTGCGGGGGCGTCTCGACGGCATCGCGGCGGCGGTGCGGCAGGCCGGGATCGTGCGCACTGCCGGTGTGATCGCCGGTCCGGCGCCGGCCGCCGAGCAGTTCCCGGACAGCCACCTGTACTCGGCGACGAGGTGCCGGGCGTGATGCGCGTGCTCCTGCTGGGCGGGACCGCCGAGGCGCGCGGGCTGGCCACCGCCCTCACCGACGCCGGCGTCCACGTGATCACCTCGCTCGCCGGTCGGGTGCGCTGCCCGGCCGCGATCGCGGGGCAGGTGCGGATCGGCGGCTTCGGCGGAGTGGACGGCCTGGAGGCCTGGCTGCGCGCGCACGGGATCACCGCCGTCGTCGACGCGACCCACCCGTTCGCGGCGCGGATCACCGCGTCCGCGGCCGAGGCCACCGCTGCGACCGCGCTGCCGCTGCTCGTGCTGCACCGGCCCAGCTGGGCGCCGCTGGCCACTCCGCAGTGGCGCTGGGTCGACTCGCTCACCGAGGCCGCGGCGCTGCTGCCCGAGCTGGGCAAGCGGGTGTTCCTCACGACCGGCCGCACCGAGCCGGCTCCGTTCGCGGACCTGGACGACCTGTGGTTCCTGGTGCGGTCCGTCGAGCCGCCGGAGGAGCCGATGCCGCGGCAGCGGGAGATCGTGCTCGACCGCGGCCCCTTCCTCGTCGACGACGAGCTCTCGCTGATGCGCCGCCACCGCATCGACGTGCTCGTCACGAAGGACAGCGGGGGAGCGCTCGCGGTCGCGAAGCTGACCGCGACTCGCACGCTGGGCATCCCGGTGGTGATCCAGCGGCGCCCGCCGCTGCCGGAGGGGGTGACCACGGTCGGGACCGTCGCCGACGCGGTGGAGTGGGTGCTCCAGCAGCGCTGATCAGGCGCGGCCCACGATCGTGCCTGCCCGGTCGATCACCACGACGTCCACCTCGACCGGGGCGCCGCGCAGCACGTCCAGCGCGGCGGCGCGGGCGCGGTGGGCGACGAGACCGCCCAGGTCGAAGCCGGCCGCCTGGCTGCGCTGCAGGGCGTCGAGGGCGGTGTTCGCGGTGCGGATCTCCTCGACGAGCGAGGCCGGGGCGCCCTCCTGCGCGGCGACGTCGGCGAGCGCGGGGAGGTCGACCTGGGAGCGCTTGGAGTGCAGGTCGAGGTGGCCGAAGCCGAGCTTGACGAACTTGGCGATGCCGCCGCCGAGGGTGAGTCGGGGGATGGGGTGGCGGCGCAGGTAGGTGAGCACGGCGCCGGCGAAGTCGCCCATGTCGAGCATGGCGTCCTCGGGCAGGCCGTGCAGCCGCATCACGGTCTGCTCGGAGGTGCTGCCCGTGGCCGCGCCGACGTGCCGGTAACCGAGCGCGCGGGCGACGTCGACGCCGCGGCGGATGCTGTCGATCCACGCCGAGCACGAGTACGGGATCACGATGCCCGTGGTGCCGAGGATCGACAGCCCACCGACGATGCCCAGCCGCGGGTTCCACGTCTTCTCCGCGATCTCCGCACCGCCGTCGACGGAGACCTCGACCTCCACGTCGCCGGTGCCGTCGTGCGCGGCAGCGACCTCCGCGACGACCTCGCGCATCATCTGCCGCGGCACCGGGTTGATCGCGGGCTCGCCGACGGGCAGCGGCAGCCCGGGCTTGGTGATGGTGCCGACGCCGGGGCCGGCCCGGAACGAGACGCCGCTGCCGGGTGCTGCGGGTCGGACGGTGGCGCGCACGACCGCGCCGTGGGTGACGTCGGGATCGTCTCCGGCGTCCTTGGTGATCGCCGCCATGGCCTCCTGCTCGCCCAGGCGGGAGTCGGTGAGCGCGAAGGTCGGGGTCTGCCCGCGAGGCAGGGTGATGCCGACCGGGTCGGGGAACGCACCGGTCAGCAGTGCGGTGTAGGCAGCCTTCGTCGCGGCCGTGGCGCAGGCACCGGTCGTCCAGCCGTGCCGCAGCTTCCGCTCGCTCATCCGTGGTGGCGCAGGGTGAGCACCGCCGTCCCGTCGCCGCGGCGCACGACGCGCGTGGTCGACGAGCCGATGATCACCAGCGTGCGCATGTCCACCTGCTCCGGGTTCATCCCGGCCAGCCTAGTGACCGTGGTGCGCTGCTCGGGGGTGCCCACGTCGTGGCCGAGGACGACGCACGTCGGGGATGACGAAGGTGCCGGGGTCGCCGCCGACCTGCTCGGGCCGGGGCCGCAGATCAACGCCGCCTGCTGCGGGCGGTGGGAGCCGGGCCGGGCGGCCCTCGATACTGGGCGGGTCGATCGACTCGATCGCACGTCTCACGTCCACGCAGAAGGTCTCGGGAGGAGAACCGGGTGGCGACCAACCTGCTGCTCGTCCGGCACGGGGAGAGCACGTGGAACGCGGCGGGGCGGTTGCAGGGGGCGACTGCCGACGTTCCGCTCACCCGGCGCGGGCACCGCCAGGCCCGGGCAGCTGCGGGCCGGCTGGCCGGGGAGCGGGTCGCCGCCGTCTGGTCGAGTGATCTGTTGCGGTGTCTGCAGACGGCGGAGCCGATCGCGGCTCGACATCGGTTGCCGGTGAGGACGTCGGCCTTGCTGCGGGAGCAGTGCCACGGCTCGTGGGAAGGCGGGCCGTTCTCCCGCTACGAGCCGGAGATCCTGGCTGCCGGGCCGGATTGGGCGCCGCCGGGTGGGGAGTCGGCGCGGGAGGTGTACGCGCGGGCTGCCCGGTTCTTGGCGGAGTTGCCGCCGATCGACGAGGACGCGGTCGTCGTCGTCGTCAGTCACGGGGAGACCATCCGGGCGCTCATGGCTGCGGCGACGGGGGTGCCCGCCGAGGGGATGGCGCGAACCATCGTGCGCGGGGGTGAGGTCGTGCCGGTCGTGGCGCGGTCGGCTGTGGAGGAGGCACAGCTCGGGGTGTGACGGCGAGTCTCGCGGGTCCGCGGCGACGGCATGACGGCCACGGGAGCGGAAGACCTCACCCGTACAGAAGGTTGCTACGGGATACGATCCACCGGCGGACCGCGGGAACCCGGTGCGAATCCGGGACGGTCCCGCCACTGTGACCGGACGCCAGGTCCGGCGAGTCAGACCCCGCGGCCGTGTTCCCACCGGCAACCGGGCGTGGACAACCCGGGGAAGGACGCACGACATGGCCGCCGACCGCCTCACCGATCCCTTCCTGCTGAGCCTCGATCTCGCCGGGCGCCGGGTCGTGGTCGTCGGGGGAGGGACGCGAGCCCAGCGGCGGCTGCCCGGGCTGATCGCCGCCGGTGCGGACGTCCTGGTTGTGGCACCCGATCTGACGCCGGCCGTCGAGGGGATGGTGAGCGCGGGGGAGGTGGTGTGGGCACCCCGGGAGTACCGCGCGGCCGATCTCGACGATGCGTGGCTGGCCTTCGCGTGCACCGGCGATCCCGGGGTGGACGCGCAGGTGGTGGCCGACGCGGAGGCGCGGCGGGTGTTCTGCGCGGCGACGACCGGCGGATCGGCGCAGGCTCCGGCCACCGGGGCGCACGACGGGGCCGTCGTCGGCGTGGTCGCGGACGAGCAGCGGCGGGCGACGCAGTTGTGCGGCGCGCTGGTCGACGCGCTGCGGTCGGGGGCGGTGGCGGAGCAGGCACCGGACCGGCCGCCGGCAGGAGTCGCCCTGGTCGGCGGCGGGCCGGGCGATCGCGACCTGATCACCGTGCGGGGGCGGCGGCTGCTCGCCCTCGCCGACGTCGTGGTCACCGACCGCCTCGCGCCGCGCGACCTCTTGGACGAGCTGGGTCCCGACGTCGAGGTCATCGACGCCTCCAAGATCCCGTACGGGCGGGCGATGGCGCAGCAGCGGATCAACGAACTGCTGATCGAGCACGCGCAGGCCGGGCGGTTCGTCGTGCGGCTGAAGGGCGGCGACCCGTTCGTCTACGGTCGCGGGTACGAGGAGGTCATCGCGTGCACGGAGGCCGGGGTGCCGGTCACGGTCGTACCCGGGGTGACCAGCGCGTTCGCCGCGCCGGCTGCGGCCGGGATCCCGGTGTCGCACCGGTCGGTCGCCCACGAGATCGTCGTGGTGAGCGGGCACGCCGCGCCCGGCGATCCGCGCAGCCTCGTCGACTGGGTCGCTCTGGGGCGGATGCGCGGCACGATCGTGCTGCTCATGGCCGTCGAACGGATCGCGGTGTTCGCAGCGGAGCTGATGCGCCACGGCCGCCCGCCCGAGACCCCGGTGGCGATCGTGCAGGACGCGACCACCCGCATCCAGCGCACTGTCCGCGGCACGCTGGCCGACATCGGTGAACGTGCGCGTGAGGAAGAGGTCCGTCCGCCGGCGGTCGTGGTGATCGGGCCGGTCGCCGGTCTCACCGCGGACTCCGCGAGCTGGGCGGCCGCCGCCGCGGCAGTCCGGTGACCGCGCCGGCACCCGTTCGCCGAATACGCTCAGCCGCAGCGGTCGCGCGGCCGCCGGGAGAGAGTGCTGAGCTCGACGTGGACGTGCGTGAGGCGCGGCGGCGGGTGGCAGTCCTCGGGTGAGGTGGCCGAGCTGCTGGGGGTGACCCTCGGACCGTCCACTACTACGAGGAGCAGGGCCTGGTCACGCCCGAGCGCACCGACGAGGGAACCCGGTTCTGCTCGGACTTCGACGTGCGCCGGCTCGAGGTGTGCGTACGGCTCGCCGAGCTGGGCGTGCCCATCCGGACGATCGCCCGCCTGGCCCAGATCCGCAAGGAAGCGGCCACCGGTGAGGCGACCAGCCGTGCGTTGGTCGAGGTGTTCGCCGGAATGAGCAGCACCTTCCGTGAGCGCCTGGCCCGGCTGCGCTACGTGCTCGGCGACCTGGAGAAGATCGAGCGGCTCGTCCGCGGCTGCTGGACCTGCCCGAACAAACCGAACCCTCGCGACTGCCCGGGCGAGCGCGAGCTCAACTCGGCGTTCATCCTCAGCCTCACGTGGGACCCCGACCGTCCCGATGACGAGCTGGAGAGCGGAGGATCGGCCCTGCGCGGGGCGCCCGGCCGGTCCTCGACCCTGCCGTCCGCACGTTCGACGACTGAGCTCTCCGCCGCGCTCAACCCGGACCCAGTGCCGAAACGGTTCCGCTCATGGCGGTGAAGATCCTCTGGCCCAGGGCGGACTCGCAGAGTTGGGCAGACTGATTCGGCCTGCCCGAGCATGGGGCGGCAGGGAAGTCACGGCGTTGATCGCACCCGGCTCCTCGGTCACCGGATCGCGGCTCGCGCGCGCCTGGGTCGACGACGCGCGCGAGCGCGGGGGTCGCATTACGGAGGTGCTCGTCCGGCACGGTGGGTTCGAGGCCGGGGGCTGTTGAGGGGGGATCGCATCCACAGGAGCTTCCTTCATCCCGGCGTACAGCGGAAAGCGGCTTTCCTGTGAAGATCAACCAGGTTCTGGGGCTGAACCGGCGGGTCGTGTGGACCGGTCCTGGTTCGGGCTGTTGCCTTCGATCCGCTTCACGCCCATCTCGGGAAGCGGGTGCGCGACGATCCGCCGATCCAGCTCGGAGCGTTCGTCGGAGTTGAGGTACGCCCCGGCGGTGGTGATGGCGCCGATCTTCTGCTCGTTCAGCGAGCCCGCCGCGAACATGTCTCGGACGCGGTCGTGTCCGTTGTGCATCGCGGGCGATCCGCATCCGTATCCCGCCCTGGTAGGCGAAGACCACTCCGACGTCGTGGGCGATGAGCTCCTCGATCTGACGCGGTTCGGTGATCCCGGCGGTGACGGTGACGGTGGCGAGTTCCCGCGCGAGTTCGAGGATCGCGGCAGCCTCCCGCTCGGCCGCGCTGTTCTACTCGCGCATGCGCTGCCGCGCGTGTGAGGCGAGCGCGGCGAGCGCGCGGAGGGAATGTCTCGAGTCTACCGATCCACTACGTTTCGAACGAGTGTTCTATTCGATTTTCGAGGCAAGCGGACAGACCGCAGGCCGATGACCCGGGAGTCGACCGCCGGTGGAGGTGTCAGCTGGAGTCCCCCGTCGAGGGTTGTCGAGGTGGCCGCACTCTTCGTCCGATCCACCCGCCCAACGGGTGCGCGCTGCGGAGAGCAACCGCGGTCTCAGCTCGCGTGCGGAACGCGAGATGAGATGCCTGACTCGCCGAACGCGATGCGGGACTCGCCGGGCGAAACGCGAGACTCGCCGGCCGGTTCGCGCAACTCGCCGGGAGAGAAAACGCGGGGCTCGCGGCACGCTCGTCCGCGGCTGCGCCTGCTTGGTCGGTCGCCCACGAGGTTGGCTCGGCCCCCAAGGGCTGGCGACCTCGCAGCATCTGGGCCCAACGGTGAACAAGCCGCCAGACGGGTGGCGCATTCGCAGCGATTACTCCGTTCGAGCTATGCCAACGACTCGTATGGCGAACAGCCTGTTCAAGATGCGAGCCTCGTGCAAGAATTCCGCCGCACGACGGATGGACGCACCGCCATACGGGACGAGCTGCGGGGAGCCGTCGTCCCGTGCTCGCGGAGGGCATCGGCGCCCGAGGAGATGAGGCGACATGAAGCGGACAACGCGGTTGCTCGTGATCACCATCGGTTCCCTGCTCGTCGCGGCGTGCGGCGTGGGCGGTGGTCCCGCCCCCGGCGCCGAGTCCGGGCAACGGACCCTGACCTGGGCCAGCACCGGCGGCCAGTTCCAGGAGGACGAGAAGAACGCCCTGCAGATCCCGTTCACGCAGAAGACCGGCGTCCAGTTCATCAACGTCAGCCCTGCCGAGCAGGCCCAGGTCCGGGCGATGGTGACGTCCGGCAAGACGATCTGGGACCTGGCCAACATGAGCTGGATCTACGCCGGCGCGTACTGCGGCGAGTTGTTCGAGGAGCTCGACCACCCGGCGCTGGACCGCAGCAAGTTCCCGCCCGGCACCACCAGCGACTGCTTCGTCCCGACGTACCGCTACGCGAACATCTTCAGCTACAACGCCGATATGTACCCCGGCGAGAAGCCGTCGTCGATCAAGGACTTCTTCGACGTCGAGCGCTTCCCCGGCAAGCGGGTCGTCTTCGACTACCCGAAGAACGGGCTGCTGGAGGCGGCGCTGGTCGCCGACGGGGTGCCGCCGGAGCAGGTCTACCCGCTCGACGTCGACCGGGCCTTCCGCAAGATCGACACGATCAAGGGCTCGCTGGTGTTCGCCCCGAGCTACGGCGCGATCCAGCAGATGCTCGTGGACAAGCAGGCGAGCATGGTCCTCACGGTCACCGCGCGCACGATCGTCTCGGCGCAGAGCGGCGCGAACCTCGTGCCGGTGTGGGACTTCACCACCACCGACATCGGCGCGCTCGTGATCCCGAAGGGGACGCCGAACAAGGACCTCGCCCAGGAGATGCTCGCGTTCGTCACCGAGCCCGAGCAGGCCATCGCCTACGCGCGCCTGACCGGCACCGCGCCGTCTCGGCCCGACGTCGATCTCGAGACGGTCGGCTACACCGAGGAGCAGAAGAGGTTCAACGCGTTCCTGCCGAACCGGGGCGTCACCCTCGAGCAGGACAAGCAGTGGTGGATCGAGAACACCGACGCCCTGACGGCCCGCTACACGAGCTGGAAGGTCGGCTGAGCGTGGCCGGTCCGGCCCCTGCGACGACCGTCGAACCAGCGGTTCCCGACCCCTCCCCGGCGGCCCTCGACCGCGCGCCCGCTTCCGGGCGCGCGGTCCCGGCGTGGCTCACCCGCGCCCACGCCGCCGGATGGCTCCTGCTGATCCCGGCGCTGGCGGCGCTGGTCGTGCTGTTCGTGGTCCCGCTGGTGACGGTGATCGTCGACAGCGTCACCGAGCCCGCGCCGGGGCTGGGCAACTACGCCGCGCTGTTCACCGACGGCTACACCCTGCTGGTGCTCGGCCGCACGCTGCTCGTCTCGGCCGCGGTCGCCGTGGTCGGGGTGCTGTTCGCCTACCCGTACGCGTACGCGATGACGCTGGCCGGGCCGACGATGCGGGCGGTGCTGGTCACGGTCGTGCTGGTGCCGTTCTGGACCAGCATGCTGGCGCGGAACTTCGCGTGGCTGGTGCTGATGCAGGACGGGGGCGTGATCACCTCCGCGCTGGCGTGGCTCGGGTTCGGCGAGGTCACCCTCCTCGGCACGACGCTCGCGGTGGGGATCTCGATGACGCAGGTGATGCTGCCGTTCCTCGTGCTGCCGCTGTACAGCGCGATGCAGCAGATCGACGGCCGGCTCGTCGTGGCCGGGCAGAGCCTCGGCGCGCCCCGGGCCCGCGCGTTCCGGCGGATCTACCTGCCGCTGTCCGCGCCGGGTGTGGTGGCCGGGATGTCGCTGGTGTTCGTGCTGGCCCTGGGCTTCTACGTCACGCCCGCGCTGCTCGGGTCGGCGCGCACCGCGATGATCGCCCAGGTCATCAACATCCGGGCGAAGGAGCTGCTCGACTTCGGCGGCGCCGGGGCGATGGGCATCTTCCTGCTCGTCGTCGCGCTCGTCGTGCTGGGGCTGTCGCGGCGGCTGGCCGGTGCGGGTGCTGCGGCGGTCCCGGTCGGCGCCGCCGCTGGTGGCGCCCGGCCCACCGGCGCTCAGGGTTCTCGGATGCGGCCGTGGCTGCGGGTGCACACCGCGATCACCGCGATCCTGCTCGTCGCACCCACCCTCGTCGTGCTCCCGATGAGCTTCTCCGCGGCGCAGACGTTCCGGTTCCCACCGGACGAGTGGTCCCTGCGCTGGTACGCGAAGCTGTTCAGCTCGCCCGAGTGGGTCGCGGCACTGATCAACTCGCTGCAGGCGGGGATCTTCACGGCGCTCTTCGCCACCGTGCTCGGCACCGCGGCGGCGTTCGGCCTGACCCGGTTGGGCAGGCGCTGGCGCGGGCCGATCAACGGGTTCCTGCTCTCGCCGATGATCGTCCCGCACATCCTGGTCGCGCTCGTCGTCTTCGCCGCGTTCCTGCGGATCGGGCTCAACGGCACGCTGTTCGGGATCATCCTGGCGCACACCGCGCTCGCGCTGCCGTTCGTCGTGATCGCGGTGAGCGCGCGGCTGCAGGGCATGGACGCGCGGCTGCCGCTGGTGGCGGTCAGCCTCGGCGCCGATCCCGTCTCGGCGTTCCGGCGCGTGACGCTGCCGCTGGTGCTGCCCGGGGTGCTGTCCGGGGCCGTGCTGGCGTTCGTCTCCTCGCTCGACGAAGTCGTGATCGCCCTGTTCCTGCAGGCGCCCGGGGCGATCACGCTGCCGGTGCAGATGTTCAACAGCGTCACCGTCCAGATCGACCCGACGATCTCCGCCGCGTCGAGCCTGATGGTCGTGCTGGTCAGCGTGCCGATCCTGGTCGCCCAGATCGTCGGCGCGCGCCGTGGGAGGAAGGGCACCCGATGAGCGTTCCGACGACCCTGGCCCCGCGCCCGTCCGCGAAGAAGGCGGCTGCCGGCCGGTTGGAGCTGCGCGGGCTCACCAAGCGGTACGGCGGCGAGGCGCCCGCGGTGGACGCCGTCGACCTGGACATCGAGCCGGGGGAGTTCCTCACCCTGCTCGGGCCGAGCGGCTCCGGGAAGACGACGACGCTCAACATGATCGTCGGCTTCACCCGCCCGACCTCGGGCAGCCTGCGGCTGGGCGGGCGCGACATCTCCCGCACCCCGCCCCACAAGCGCAACTTCGGCATGGTCTTCCAGAACTACGCGCTGTTCCCGCACCTCACGGTGGCGCAGAACGTCGCGTTCCCGCTGCGCGAGCGCAAGGTGCCCGCCGCCGAGACCGAGCGGCTGGTGCGGGGGGCGCTGGAGCTGGTCGACCTGGCCGGCATGGGGGAGCGGCGGCCGCACGAGCTGTCCGGCGGGCAGCAGCAGCGGGTCGCGCTGGCCCGCGCCGTGGTGTTCTCCCCGACGGTGCTGCTGCTCGACGAGCCGCTCAGCGCGCTGGACCGCAAGCTGCGCCAGACCCTGCAGCGGGAGATCAAGCGGCTGCACCGGGAGCTGGGCCTCACGTTCGTCTTCGTCACCCACGACCAGGACGAGGCGATGACGCTCTCCGACCGGATAGCGATCTTCGACCGGGGTCGGATCGTCGCCGTGGGCACGCCCGGCGAGCTGTACCGGCGGCCGCCGAACCGGTTCGTCGCCCGCTTCCTCGGCGAGTCGACCGTGTTCGAGGGCCGCCTGGCCGACGGGGTCTTCGCGTGGGCGGGGCACCGCTGGGCGACCGGCGACGCGGTGCCGGCCGGGGACGATCACGCCGTGGTCGTGCGCCCGGAGCGGATGCGGGTCGCGCCGGACGAGTCGGCCGTGCCGCCCGGCAGCAACGCCGCCCCCGCGATCGTCACCGACGTGTCGTTCTACGGCACCTACCACCGCGTCGAGCTGGCCTTCGCCGACGACTCGACGGGGTGCGCGGTGCTGCCGGTGGACGGGGTGCCGCCGGCGATCGCCCCGGGTGCCCCGGTCGTGGCCCACTGGCGCGTCGAGGACCAGGTGGTGGTCGCCGGGTAGCCCGGTCAGTGCTCGACGGTGATCCGCCGCGACGCTGCCACCAGCCGGGCGGCGAGTGCGTCGTCCTGCTCGTCGGGCATGTAGAAGCTCAGCCCCACGGCGGCGAGTGCGGCGACGATCTCCCCGTCGGCGGTCAGCACCGGCACGGCGACGGTCTTGAACCCGCCGCCCTCGTAGGTGTGCCGGGCGGTGAGCAGCCCGTCGACCTCCTGCACCGCCGGATCGGCGGTGCGGCGGCGGGTGACGCGCCGGCCCGTGGGCAGGTAGGCGGCGAACACGCGGCTCTGCGCGGCGTCCGGGGGCAGGCTGCGGCCGATCTCCACCGAGATCGTGGTGATCCGGCTGGTGTCCGGTACGACCGCGGCGATCACCGGGGCCCGCCCGCCCCACACCGACAGCACCACGGTGTTGCGGATCTCGGCGACCAGCTCCCGCATGATCGGCCGGGCCGCCTCCAGCACCCCCAGCCGCGACAGCGCGAGCGTGCCGAGCCGGGCCAGCACCGGACCCAGTTCGTACGTCGTGGGGTCGGTGCGCCGCAGCAGCCCGCCCTTCTCCAGCGAGGCGAGGTAACGGTGCGCGGTCGAGCGGCCGACTCCGAGGACGCGGGCCGTGGTCGCGGTGTCCAGCGTCGTGTGGTCCGGGTCGAGGCAGTCCAGCAGCGCGACCACCCGCGCGATGACCTGGATGTCGCCGCCGGGCGGCTCGGTCGTGGGCCGCTCACGCGCTGCGGAGCGGGGCATCGGACCTCCCTGTGTCGCGTATCCCGGGACATCCGTCCCGGATGGTGCACGATACCCCTGCCTGGCGCACATCCGGCACCGGTCCGGCTGCTTCCCACCCACCGGATCGGCGTACATGATGTGGATCATGACTACAGACCTCGCAGAGTCCGGCGGCGCGTCGAGCGGCCGGGTGGCCGTCGTGACCGGCGCCGGCTCGGGCATCGGGCTCGCGACGGCGCGCGCCTTCCTCGCGGCCGGGACCACCGTGATCGGCCTCGACGTGCGCGACGAGTCGCCGGAGCCGGGCATGGACTGGATCCGCTGCGACGTCACCGACGACGCCGCCGTCGCCGCCGCGTTCGCCCGCATCCGCGAGACCCACGGCAAGCTCGACGTCCTGGTCAACAACGCCGGCATCCCCGCGAAGGGCACCATCGAGGAGGCGACGGACGCCGACTGGCAGGCGGTGTTCGACGTCAACGTCTTCGGCGTCGCCCGGGTCACCCGGCACGCGCTGCCGCTGCTGCGCCTGGGCGAGTCCGCGGTGATCGTGAACGTCTCGTCCGGCGCCGCACTGGTGGGGACGCCGCTGCGCGCGGTCTACAGCGCGTCCAAGGGCGCGGTCGCCGCGCTGACCAGGGCGCTCGCGGCCGATCTGGTCGACGTGCCGATCCGGGTCAACGCGATCTTCCCCGGCGCCGTCCACACCCCGATCCGGGGCGAGCACGAGGAGGACCCGGGCGCGGCCGTGCGGCGACTGACCGAACGGGCCCCGCTCGGGTACCTCATCGAGGCCGACGAGATCGCCCGCGCGATCCTCTACCTCGCCGATCCTGCGAACCGCTCGCTCACCGGGACCGGGCTGCGCTACGACGGCGGAATCACCGAGCTGGTCAACTTCGGGACCAAGTAGCCCGGCTCAGGGGCGCAGCTCCAGCACCAGGTTGAACGGTGTCTCGGCCGCGCGCCGCACCCGGGTGAAGCCCGCCTCGCGCGCGGTGGCGGCGAGCCGGGCCTCCCCGGCCTGTGCGCCGAGCGCTGTGCCGCGGCCGTGGTTCTGCGACTGCGCCACCGGCGTGCAGACCAGTGTCGACGCGGCGTAGAAGACCCGGCCGACCGGGTTCAGGTTCTCGGTCAGGGTGTCGCCGGCCTGCGGTTCGACGAGCATGACCGTCCCGTCCGCGGACAGCGCGGCCCGGGCGTGCCGCAGCGCCCCGACCGGGTCGCCCATGTCGTGCAGGCTGTCGAAGAAGCAGATCAGGTCGTACGGGCCGCCGGCGTACCCGTCGGCCGCGGCCACCCCGAACTCGGCGTTGGGCACGCCCGCGTCGCTCGCCGCGCGGTCGGCTGCCGCGATCGACGGGGCGTGGTAGTCGAACCCGGCGAACGTCGACGCCGGGAACGCCTGCGCCATCAGGATCGTCGACGCACCGTGGCCGCAGCCGACGTCGGCGACGCGGGCACCGGCGCGCATCCGGTCGGCCACCCCGTCGAGCGCGGGCAGCCAGGCGCCGACGAGGTTGACGGCGTAGCCCGGCCGGAAGAACCGCTCGGTGCCGGCGAACAGGTCGTGGTGGTGCTCGTGCCAGCCGACGCCGGTGCCGCTGCGGAACGCCGCGGTGACGAGCTCGTCGGCCTTGACCGCCGCGGTCACCACCTGGAACCCACCGACGACGAACGCCGGGCTCGTCTCGTCGGCGAGCGCCGCCGCCTGTTCGGGGGTGAGCGAGAACCGGTCGGCGCCGGATGCGTCGGGGCCGTCGTAGGTGACGTAGCCCGCCGCGGCCTGCGCGGCCAGCCACTCGCGGATGTTCCGCTCGGTCGTGCCGGTGGCGCCGGCGAGCTCGGCCGCGGTGCTGGGCCCGCGTTCGGCGAGCGCGCGGTAGAGGCCGAGCCGGTCGCCGATGGTGACGAGCGCGGCGGCGAGGACGGCGCCGAAGTCGCCGAGGGCCCGCTCGACGAGGGTCTGCAGCGCGTCGGGGTCGACGGGCCGGCTGGGCGCGACGGTCATGGGTACCTCCTGCTCGGTGGTGGATGCCGGGAGGTTCGCGGGGAGCGGTTGCAACGGGCCTGCGCGGCGGTTGCAGGCGGACTGCAGGCGACGTCGGGCACGGTGCCGGCATGTCCTCGTGCCGTTCCGCCACGCCGCCGGTCGTCGCATCCCTCGCCGAGCTGCTGGCCGGCGCCACCGACCGGGTCGAGGTGCGGACCCCGGACGCCCGTTCGGGAGCGCGGTTCGAGCGGCTGCGGATCGGGGGCGACCCGCACTTCCTCAAGATCGTCTCGCCGGCCGCGGACTGGATCATGCGGGTGTGCGGCGACGACGGCTCGTTCGAGGTCCGGGCCTGGCAGGGCGGGCTCTACGCCGCGATGCCCGGCGTCGTCGACCACGCCGTCGTCGGGATGGCGCTGGAGGACACCGCCGACGGGCCGCAGCTGGCGATCCTCATGACCGATCGCACCGCCGACCTGGTGCCGCCC
The DNA here is from genome assembly GCF_900142365.1 of Pseudonocardia thermophila. Lineage (GTDB taxonomy): Bacteria > Actinomycetota > Actinomycetes > Mycobacteriales > Pseudonocardiaceae > Pseudonocardia > Pseudonocardia thermophila. The sequence continues at coordinate 332,879 of NZ_FRAP01000002.1, forward strand.
GGCGACGACGTCGTCCCGGCCGACCACCACGCGGACTGGATCGACCACATGGCCGCCGGGCACGCCCACTTCCTCGGCTGGCGCGACACCCTCGGCCTGCTGCCGCTGGCCCGCCGGTTCCGGTTCTTCGCCCCGGCCACGATCGCACCCGAGCTGGCGGCGCCCGACGTGCCCGGCCCGGTCGCCGTCGCCCACCGCGGCTGGGGGGTGCTCGCGGAGCGGGCGCCGCGGCTGCACGGCCTGGTCAGCGCGGTCCACCGGGACGCCGATGCGCTCGCCGAAGCGCTGCGCACCACCCCAGGCACGTTCGTCGCGGGCGACTGGAAGCTGGGCAACATCGGGCGCCGCCCCGACGGGCGGACCGTGCTGCTGGACTGGCTGCCGGGCGAAGCACCGCCGGCCTGGGACCTCGTCTGGTACGTGGCGCTCAACCGAGCGCGGCTACCGGAGAGCAAGGAGGCGACGATCACTCGGCACCGCAGGCGGCTGGAGGCGCACGGCGTGGACACCGCGGGCTGGTGGGAGCGCCAGCTCGGCTTGTGCCTCGTCGCCGCGATGGCCACCTTCGGCTGGGAGAAGGCGGTCGGGGACGCAGCCGAGCTGGAGTGGTGGGAGGAGGCCGCGCTCGCCGGTGCCCGCCGGTGGTGAACGCGCTCAGCGCAGCCGCGCGGCCGCGACCGCGCAGAACCGGTCGGCACGCTCGGCGGCCTCCGCAGCCACGTGTCCGGCGAGGCGCTCGGCGACCGCGCGGGCGTGCCCGGACCCGGTCGCGTCCGCCACGTCCGCGGCCAGCCACCAGCCCTCCAGCGCGCCGACCTCGCCGAGCCGGTCCAGATCGGCGGCGAGCCGGGCCGCGTCGGCGGGCCGGCCGAGCCGGGCGTCGGCCGCCGCTCGCACGAGCCGGGCCAGCACCGCGTAGCGGGCGTCGCCGCGGCCCTCCGCCGCAGCCACCAGCGGTTCGACGGCCTCCCGCGCGCCCGTGGCGTCCCCGCCGGCCAGGTGCAGCCGGGCCTGCAGCAGCGACCGGCGCTGGTCGAACCGCCACTTGTTGTGGAACCACCGGGTCCCCGACTCGACCTCGGCCACGGCGAGCCGCGCGGCGCTGCCGTCGAGATCGCCGGACCGCAGCAGGCAGTCGGCCACGTCGAGGTGGCACTGGGCGCGGATCTCCTGGTTGCCCGCCCCGGCCAGCCCGGCCAGCGCGGACTCGGCGGCGTCCGGGGCACCGAGGTTGCGCAGGATCCAGCTGCGGTAGGTGTGCTGAACCCCGGCGTAGCGGACGGCCGTGCCGCGGCGGTCCAGCTCCGCCTCCAGCCGGTCCAGCACGCGCAGGGCGTCGGCGCTGCGGCCGAGCAGCCCGTAGGCGTGCGCCGTCATCTGCAGGGTGTGCTCCACCCAGAAGCCCTGGACACCCCGGCGGGCGTCGGCGCCGAGCATCGGTTCGAGTGCGGCGAGCGCGTCGCTCGGGCGGCCCTGGTGGACGCGCAGCACCCCGATCCACGCCGACAGCCCCAGCTCTGCGGGCGCGCCGGCGGCCTCAGCGAGCACCGCGTCCGCCGTGCGCAGGTCCCCCATGCCGCGATGGCCGAACGCGACCGCGATGAGGGCACTGCCGCGCACCACCGGGTCGGTCGCGGCGGCGACGGCGGCCCGGCCGAGCCGGACCGCGCCGGCGAGGTCGTGCCGGTTGCGGGCCACCCACGCGCGCAGCTCCAGCGCCTCGCCCGTGGCGTCGCCCGCCGCGAGCGCCGCCTCGGCGTCGGCCTCGGCCCCGGTCAGGTCCGCCCGGGACATGCGCACGTGGCTGCGGCGCAGCCGCAGCGCCGCGCAGTCCCGCTGGTCGATCGCGGCGTCGAGCAACCGTTCTGCACCGGGCAGGTCGAGGCGGGCCCGGGCCCGGTCGGCGGCGGCCGCGAACGCGTCGGCGGCCAGCGCTCCGTTCCCGCCCTCGCGGGCGTGCCGGGCCAGGTCCAGCGGGTTCGCGTCCGGCCGGGTCCGCAGCACCTGCGCCGCGCTGCGGTGCAGCCACGCCCGCCGCACGGGCCCCACCCCGGCCGCGACGGCCCGTCGGACCAGGTCGTGCCGGAACGCGATCCCACCCTCGTGCTCGGTGAGGAACGACTGCCGCACCCCGAGATCGAGGTGCTCCAGCACCCGCACCGGCGACGAACGCAGCACCGACGCGAGCAGATCCAGATCGACCCGGGCGCCGAGCACCGCAGCCGCCTGCAGCGTCGCCTCCGCGGCCCCGGTGCGCCGCAACCGCGCCAGCACGGCGTCCCGCAGCGAGCCGGGAACCTCGTCGGGCGGCCCGTCGGCGCGGGCCAGCTCGACGAGCAGCAGCGGGTTGCCGCCGCTGCGCGCCACCAGCTCGGCGGCCCGGCGGGCGCCGACCAGCAGGCCGGCCTCCGCGACCGTGAGCGGGGCGAGCCGCAGCAGCGCGTCCGGGTCCGCGGTGGCGGTCCGCGGGTCGCGCACCGCGACCACGATGAGCAGCGGCAACCGGTGCCGCCGGCGGGCGTGCGCCAGCCAGGCCCAGGTGACAGGATCGGCCAGGTCACCGTCGTCGATCACCAGCGCCGTGCCGGCGGACCCGCACACCGCTGCGACCGCGGCGTCGAGCTGGGCGAAGACGCGCAGGTTCAGCGCGTCCGCCGTGGCGCGGGGACCGGGCAGCCCGGCCGCCGCATCGTCGTCGAGGGCCGGACCGGCCAGCCGGGAGGCGAGCGCGTCGAGCACGGGCTGCAGGGCCAGCTCGTCCTCTGCGGTCCGACCGCGCAGCACCACCACGCCGCGCCCGACCGCGGCCGCAGCCCACCGGTCGAGCAGCGTCGTCTTGCCGATCCCGGGCTCGCCGGTCACGAGCACCAGCCGGGTCCCCGTCGCCGCGGCCTGCAGCTCGGCGTCGAGCGTCCGCAGTTCGGCGGCTCGCCCGACCAGGGCCGACGGGTCCGGTGCCAGGGTCCGCGCCGGGATCGCGGCGACTCGCCCGGTGAGGATCTGCGCGTGCACCGCGAGCGTCGCCGGCGCGGGATCGACGCCCAGCTCGTCGGCGAGACGCTCCCGCAGGCGGGCGAACTCGGCCAGCGCCGAACCCGGCCGCCCCGCCGCGGCGTGCGCGCGCATGAGGGTGCGCAGCGCGTCCTCGGCGTAGGGGTCAGCGCGCAGCACCTCGGCGGCGTGCGCAGCTGCTGCGCCCGGCTGCCCCATCGCCAGGGCGGTGGTGGCGGCGACCCGCCGGATCCCGGAGATCGCGGCGGCGACGGCCGCGCGTGCCTCACTCGCCCACTCGGCGTCCGGCTCGTCGGCGAGCAGCGGGCCGCGCACCAGCTCCAGTGCCCCTTCCGCGGCGGCGCGCGCCCCGGTGAGATCGTCCGCGGCGGACCGGCGGTCCGCCTCCTGCCCGAGCGCGAGGAGCTCCTCGACGTCCCACCAGTCCGCCACGAGGACGTAGCCGCCGTCCCGCCGCGCGATCCGCTGCGCCCCCACGACAGCCCGCGCCCGGCTCACCAGCACGTGCAGGTCGCGCTCCGGCCGCGCCGGCGCCGCGGCGGGCCAGATCGCCTCGGTCAGCCCGCCGACGGAGACGCTCGCCCCGCGCTCGATCGCCAGCCGCTTCACCAGGGTCCGCGCCTTCCGACTGCGCAGCGCGTCGAGCTCGACCCCGTCCACCCGGAAGTCGCCCAGCAGACGGACCCGCAGCGGGGCGGGGTGGTCGGCCTCGGACATGGGGCACCTCGGACGCAGGGTGGGGCACGCATCCTCCGGCATCGACGCCGTTGTCCGGTAGGGACCGGCCGTATGATCGGGTCCTCGCCGACGTCCGTCGGCCGACCCGGAGAGCACGCGTGAACGACTTCCCGCAGCCGCTGCCCGCGGCGGACCTGGCCCGGGCCCGGGCGCTCGCCACCACGCTCCTGTCCGACGTCGCCGCCGGTGACGTGGCCATGCGCCACGACGTGTCCCCGGTGCGCTCGGACATGCGGATGGCCGGGGCCGCGGTGACCGTCGATCTGCCGCCGGGCGACAACACCGCGCTGCACGCGGCGCTCTACCAGCGCGGGACCGGGTACGTGCTCGTCGCCGACGGGCACGATCACCGCGACCACGCCTACGCGGGCGAGATCATGGTGCGGGCGGCGCGGGCCCTGGCCTGGGAAGGCCTGGTGGTCGCCGGCCTGCTGCGGGACCGCGCCGCGCTCGAGGAGATCGGTCTTCCGGTGTTCGGGCAGGGTTTCCACCCGGTCGGGCCGCGCAAGGCGGAACCGGGGCGGATCAACGTGCCGATCACCTGCGCCGGGGTCCCGGTGCACCCCGGTGACCTGGTGGTCGGCGACGCGGACGGGGTCGTCGTCATCCCGCGCGCCGAGGTGCCGGCCGTGCTCACCGCGGCGGAGGAGAAGCGCGACCGCGAGGCGGCGCGGCTGGCCACGATCGCCGGGTTCGACCCGGAGCGCGACGATCCGGCTGTGCTCCGGCCGGTGTGGCTGCGCGCCGCCGGCTGACTCGGCCCCGCTCAGGACAGCGCCGCGCCCCGCGGCGAGTGCACGGGATCCATCGGCGCGTCGAGCAGCTCCTCCAGCCGTGCGCGTTCCGCTTCGACGTCCCAGCCCTGTGCAGCGACCCACTCGTCGTCCCAGTAGGTCTGGCGGTAGCGGTCGCCCGAGTCGCAGATCAGGGTGACGATGCTGCCGGTGCGCCGCTCGGCCCGCATGCGCGCGATCAGCTGGATGACGCCGACCATGTTGGTGCCGGTCGACGCACCGACGGTGCGGCCGGTCCGGTCGCGGATCAGCCGCATGGCGGCGACGCTGGCGGCGTCCGGGACGGTGAACATCTCGTCGATCACGGTCGGCACGAACGACGGCTCGACGCGCGGGCGGCCGATGCCCTCGATGCGTGAGCCGGGGCCGGTGACGTCGCGGTTGCCGGTGCGCCAGGCCTCGTGGAAGACCGAGCCCTCGGGGTCGACGACGGCGAGCCGGGTCTCGACGCGGCGGTAGCGGCAGTAGCGGCCGATGGTGGCGCTGGTCCCGCCGGTGCCGGCGCCGACGACGATCCACGCGGGGATCGGGAACCGCTCCTGCGCCATCTGCTCGAAGATCGACATGGCGATGTTGTTGTTGCCGCGCCAGTCCGTGACGATCGACGCCATCCCGAACTGGTCGAGGTAGTGGTGGCCGGGCAGCGCGCCCAACCGCTCGGCCTCGGCGTAGATGTCCTCGGCGCGGTCGACGAGGTGGCAGCGGCCCCCGGCCTGCTCGATGAGCTCCAGCTTCGCCCGCGTCGTCGCGCGCGGCACGACCGCGACGAACTCCAGCCCGAGCATCCGGGCGAAGTACGCCTCGGAGATCGCGGTCGATCCGCTGGTCGCGTCGACGAGTGTGGTGCCGGCCCGGATGTCGCCGTTGGCCAGGCCGTAGAGGAACAGCGAGCGGGCGAGGCGGTGCTTGAGCGAGCCGGTCGGGTGCACCGACTCGTCCTTCAGGTACAGGTCGATGCTCCACTCCGGAGGCAGCGGGAAGACGTGCAGGTGGGTGTCGGCGCTGCGGTTGCTGTCCGCCTCGATCCGCCGGATCGCCTCTGCGACCCATGCCCGTCCGCCCGTCATCGCCGGTCTTCCTCCGTCCGTTCCCCGACGTCCACAGCCTGGCACGCGGCTACGGCCGGTTCCCGATCGGGCGACCGCCGACGAGGACCAGCTGCGGCCGGATCCCGGAGCCGGTGAGCGCCTCCGCCAGCGGGGCATCCAGCAGGACCAGGTCGGCGGCGGCTCCCGGCGCGATCCGGCGCGGCGGCCCGCCGGGGGTCTGCGGGGCGGCGAGCAACCCGTCGAGCGCGGCGGCGGGGGAGAGCCGCTCCGGCTCCCCGACGACCGCGCCGGTCCGGGTGCGCCGGTGGATCGCCGCGCGCAGCACGGTCCACGGATCCAGCGGCCCGTACGGGGCGTCGCTGGACAGCGCGAGCGGCACCCCGGCCGCCTGCAGGCTCGCGCAGCGGTAGAGATCGGGCAGATCGGCGGGCTCGACGTCGCGCAGGTAGTCGTCTCCGCGGTCGGCGATGAACCCGGGCTGGGTGACGACGGGGATGCCGCGGCCGGCCAGCTCGGCGAGCAGCTCGCCCGGGATGACGGCGCCGTGCTCGACGCGGTCGCCGGGCCGGTGACCGGCCTCGTCGAGGGCGGCGAGCAGCAGCACCAGGGCCTCCCGGGTGACGCAGTGCGCGGCCACCGCTCGGCCGGCCGCGTGCGCGGCGCGGACCCGGTCGACGAGCTCGGGGAACTGCGGGAGTTCCGAGTCCGCGAGCACGAGCTTGTACGGGCCGGTGCTCAGCCGCGGCCCCTGGACCTCCCGGCCGAGCGGGACGCCGAGCAGGTGCACGTGCTGCGGCAGCGCTCCGGCCTCGACGGCGGTGCGCAGCGCGGTGAGCGCGGAGTCGTCGAGGTCGGGAGTGGCGTCGGTGACGGCGGTGACGCCGAGCGCGGCGAGCCGGGCACCGACGGCGGCGAGGTCCGGCGGCGCCGCCGGGGGCAGGCGGGAGCGCAGCCAGTCGTCGGCGCGCCAGAGCCGCCCCGTCGGGGTGCCGTCCGGGCCGCGCTCGATGCCGGGATGCTGTCCGGAGTCCAGGTCGAGGGCGCGGGCGGCCGCGGTGTTGACGATCCACAGGGCGCCGCTGCGGTGCTGCACCCGCACCGGCCGGGTCGAGTGCAGCCGGTCGAGCGCGGCGGCGTCGAGCAAGCCCGCGACCGACTCGGCGTAGCCGAGGCCGCGGACCCAGCCGTGCCGGTCGGCGGGGGCGGCGGCCAGCTCGGCGGCGAGCCCGGCCGCGTCGGTGACGGCCGGCGGGCCGCAGCGCACCGACCCCTCGGTGGCGGCGAGCGCGTGCAGGTGCAGGTGGTGGTCGACGAGGCCGGGCAGCAGGGCGCCGCCGCGGCCGGGGACCTCCTCCTCTGCGGGGGCGCGGGCCAGCTCCGGACCGATGTCGGTGATCCGGTGCCCGTCGACCCGGACATCGGCCCGGACATCGACCCGGACATCGGCACGGTCATCGGCACGGAAATCGGCACGGCTGCCGACCCCGGCGGTAGGTAGCGTGACGTCGCGGATCAGCACGGGTGCCCGATCCCGAGCGCGATGAGCGGGTCCGCGCCGTGGTCCGGGGCGGGCGGGCCGAGCGGGCGGTGCCGCGGTGGGGCGGCTCCCGCGGGGGCGGGGCGGCTCGGCGTGCCGTCGAGCGTGGCGGCGATGACGCCCGCCATCGGCACGTCCCACAGCACCCCGGTGCTGGGCGAGGTGAGTGCGCAGGCTGCGGCCGTCAGCCCGGTGAGCGGATCGGCGATGGCGTCGCCGACGAACAGCGGCCCGCCGTCGTCGTCGGTGGCGACGAGCCCGGCCGCGGCCGCGACGTCGTCGCCGAACCCGACCCGGTTGCTCGTCCGCCCGGCGGCGGTGATCGAGATCCAGGTAGCACCCCGGGCGACTTCGGCCTCGGCGTCGATGCCGAACCCGCGCAGGGCCCGCGGCCGCGACGCCTCGATCACGATGTCCGCGGATCGGACCAGCGCGGCGAGGGCGGATCGTCCGTCCGCCGTCGACGGATCGACGGCGACCGCGCGGTGGCCGCCGTGCAGCAGCCGGTAGAAGCCGGGATGGCCGCGGCGGGCGCCGTCGGGCCGGTCGGCCGTCTCCACCTTGACGATCTCCGCGCCGGCCAGGCCGAGCAGCTGCGCGCACAGCGGCCCGGCCCACAGCGCGCTGAAGTCGACCACGCGCAGGCCGCGCACATCCCGGGGCGGCCACGTGGGCAGTGCAGTGGACAGCTCAGTGAGCAGTGCAGCGGGCGGGGTGGGGCGGATCGGGGCCGCCGGCAACCCGAGGAGCTCGGCGCGTTCGGCCAGCTCCTCACCGGTGTGCTCGGCGAGCCAGCCGGCGATCGCGGACCACGGGTCACCGTCGATCTCGCGCTCGATCAGCGCCCCGTACAGCAGGGGATCGTCGGGGCGGGCGCACGACGCGGCGGCCCAGCCGTCGGCGGTGGGCAGCAGGCGGGCAGCGCCGCCGGGGGAGCTGCGGCCGTTCCGGGTGTGCCCGGTGAACGCGGCCCGCTCGCCGAGCAGCGCTGGACCGTCGACGCGGACCCGGCCGCCGGTGGCCTCGGCGATGCGGCCGGCCAGCTCACGGGCGGTGGTCGCGGCGTGCCCGGGCGGGACGAGCGGCGGGCCGTCGGCGCGGCCGGTCAGCGGCACGACCCCGCTGGCCAGCCAGTCCGCGACCCGGACCTCCTCGGAGCAGCGCGCCACGGGCTCAGGCTAACGTCGCGGTCCGTGGTGGATGCGGTGGTGCGCACGACCCCGGCGGGGCTGCTCGCCGCCGCGGCGGAGCCGTTGTTCGGCCCCGGTGGGGTCCCCGTCGACCCGCTTGTGGTGGTGGACCTGGACGGACCGGTGGACGCGGCCGGGCTCGCCGCGGCGGTGGCGGCCACGCCGCGCCTCGTCGTCGGCACCAGCGGCGGCGTGCCGGCTCCGGACGTCGTGGAGGCGCTCGACCTCACGCTCGTCACCGGGCCGGAGCGGCACCGCGCGACCGTGGCCGTCGCCGATCTCGAGGCGGCGGTCGACGCGCTGGTCGCGGCGGTGGTGCAGAACCCGCAGGCCGCGCTCGTGCTGGCCCGGCTGCTGCGCTGGTCGTCGATGCTGCCGGTGCCCGATGCCCTAGACGCCGAGTCGCTGGCCTACTCGACGCTGCTCGGGGGGCCGGAGTTCCGCCGCTGGCTCACCGCGCGCGGGCCGCGGCCGCTGCCGCCGGACGTGCCGGACCCGGTCCTGCTGGCCCGCGACGGCGCTGTTCTGCGCATCACGCTCAACCGGCCGCAGCGGCGCAACGCCTACGGCCGCCAGCTGCGGGACGCGCTGGTGGACGGGCTGCGGGTGGCCGAGCTGGACCCGACGATCACCCGCGTCGTCGTCGACGGGGCGGGCCCGTGCTTCTGCTCCGGCGGCGATCTCGACGAGTTCGGCACCACCCCGGACCTCGTGACCGCGCACCTGATCCGCACTCACGGCGGCGCGGCGCTGCCCCTGCACCGGCTCGCCGACCGCGCCGAGGTGCGGGTGCACGGCACGTGCGTCGGCGCCGGGGTGGAGCTGCCGTCGTTCGCCCGCCGGGTGGTGGCCGCGCCGGGCACCACGTTCCGCCTGCCCGAGCTGGCGATGGGCCTGGTGCCCGGGGCGGGCGGGACGGTGAGCATCACCCGGCGGATCGGCCGCTGGCGCTGCCTCTACCTGGCGCTCTCCGGGACCGCGCTCGACGTGGAGCGCGCGCTGGCGTGGGGCCTGGTGGACGAGATCAGCTGATCCCGTAGGCCCGCAGCACGTCCGGCAGCTGCAGGCAGCGGGCCGCGCCCTCGGCGACGCAGGTGAGCGGGTTGCCGGCCCGCTTGACCGGGAAGCCGAACGCGTTCTCCAGGACCGCGTCGAACCCGCGGGTGAGCGATGCCCCGCCGAACAGCTGGACGCCGTCCGCGAGGATGTCCTCGACGGCCTCCGGCGGCAGGTCGTCGAGGCATCCGGCGAGGGTCTGCACGATCGTCTGGCTGATCGGGCGGATGACCTCGGCGATCTCGGCGACCGGGATCGTGGCGAGCTTCGGCCGGCTCGTCGCGGAGTCGCGGCCCTGCACGACGATGCTGGGCTCCAGCTCGCGGTCGGCCTGGATCTTCACGGCCTCGGCGGTCCGGTCGCCGACCAGCAGCAGGTGGTGGTCGCGCAGGTGGTGGGCGACGGCCGTGGTCATCTCGTCGCCGCCGATGCGGCACGACCGCGTGGCGAGCACCCCGCCGTAGCAGAAGGCGGTGACCTCGGACGTGCCCGCGCCGATGTCGACGACCATGTGCACCCGCCGCTCGAGCGGGTCGATGCCGCAACCGACCGCGCCGGCGACCGGCTCGTCCAGCACCGTCGCGCGGCGGATGCCGGCCTCGTCGGCGGCCTCGATCAGTGCCTGCCGCTCCAGCGGGGTCGCACCCGACGGCACCCCGATGACGGCGCGGACCCTGGCGCGCTGCCACGGGCGGGGTGCCACCCGCCGGATGAGCGCCCGCAGGTAGGTCTCCGCCGACTCGGTGTCGACGATGACGCCGTCCTGGACGGGGCGGAGCGCTCTGACGCCGCCCGCGGTGCGCCCGAGCAGGCTGGACGCGTCGCGGCCGACCGTCACCACCCGGCGGTGGCCGCGGGGTTCCTCGGCCTGGAGCAGCACCGAGGGCTCGTCGAGCACGATGCCCGCGTCGGTGTCGCACACGATGGTGTTCGCGGTGCCCAGGTCGATTCCGAGCTCGATCACTGGTCTCTCCCAGATCTACGGTGACTGCAGCAGGTCGGTGGCGAGGACTTCGCCCTGGTGGTCGAGGAAGTGCCGCAGCCCGTCGGCCACGACGTTCTTCGCGCTGTTGGCGCCACCGCCCGGGCCCTGGACGAGCGCGGTCACGACGACCCGCGGGTCGTCGTGGGGCGCCACGGCCGTCATCCAGTTGTGGTAGGTGCCCGCGGCCAGTGCGTTGTCCTGCGCCGTCCCGGTCTTCCCGGCGGCGGGCAGGGAACCGAGGGCGGTGGCGGTGCCGCTGGTCACGACCGCGCGCATCCCCTCACGGACGGGGCCGAGCACGTCCGTGAACGACAGCGCGGTCGGTTGCGGCGCCGGCAGCGCCGTGAGCGGGCCCCCGCTGGTGCCGACGGCCAGCCCCAGCCGGGGCGTGACCATCTGCCCGGTGGCGATGCCGGCGGTCCACCGGGCCACCTGGATCGGCGTGGTCAGCAGGTAGCCCTGGCCGATGCCGAGGATCACCGTCGACCCGCCGTACCAGGTGCCGCCGCGCTCCGCGACCGACTCGGGGGTGCCGAGGTAGCCCGCCGACTCCCCGGGCAGGTCGATGCCGCTGACCGCGCCCACGCCGAGCGCCCGGGCCGTCTCGATGATCGGCTCGGGGCCCATGGCCTGGGCGAGCTTGTAGAAGTAGACGTCGTTGGACCAGGCGATCGAGTCGACCATGTCCATCGGGCCCATCGGCTTCCAGTTGCGGAAGGTGTGCCCCCCGACGGTGTAGTCCGCGCCGGTGGGGATGACCTGTTCGGGCGGGATCACCGGGTCGACGGCGTCCGCGGCGGCCACCACCAGCTTGAACGTGGACCCGGGCGGCACGGCGGCCTGGATCGCGGCGTTGCGCATCGACCGGTTCGGGTTCTCGGCGATGGCCTGCAGTTCCCCCGGGTCCGGCGGCGGGCCGAACGCGTTGTTGTCGTAGGAGGGCACGCTCGCCATGGCGAGGACCTGACCGGTGCGTGCGTCCATCGCGAGGGCCGCGCCGACCGCCTTCGGGTTGGACTGCGCCCGCATCGCGGCCTGCAGGCTCTCGCCGAGCCGGCGCTGCAGCCCCAGGTCGATCGACAGGCGCAGGTCGGAGCCGGGCACCGGGTCGTAGCGCGGGCCCATCGCGACCGGGACACCGGTCGGGTCGACGTACACGCACTGGCGGCCGTTGACCCCGCGCAGCACCGCGTCGTACTGCAGCTCCAGGCCGGCGCGGCCGACGATCTCCCCGGAGGGCAGGTCCGGCCAGCGCTGCGTCTCCTTCTCCGTGGCCACGCCGGCGAAGCCGAGCACGGGCGCGAGCAGCGAGCCGGTGGGGTAGTAGCGGCGCGCCTCGGGGACCACCATGACGCCGTCGATGCCCGCGGCCGCGACGTGGGCGCCGACGGAGTGCGGGACCTCGCCCAGCTTCAGCGAGAGCGTGGTGGCGGGGACCGCGTCGAGCTGGGCCTGCACCTCCTCGGCCGGCCGCCCGACGTGCGCGGCGACGCGGGCCACGTCGTCGGGTCGGGTGCGCAGCAGCGCCGGTACCGCGATGACCTCGTCGACGCCGTCGGGCGCGTCGACCGTGCTGAAGGCGACGGGGGTGCCGTGCCGGTCGGTGATCGCCCCGCGCTGCGCGGGGATGCGGATGCACCGCGTCATCTGGTCCTCGGCGGCCGCCAGCAGCTCGGGGCCGTGGACGGCCTGCAGGTTCACCCCGTAGGCGCTGAAGACGGCCAGCACCGCGGTGGTGCCGAGCGCGACGGCGCGGACGAGCCGGGGCCGGTTGCGGCGCCGGAGGCCGAGCGCCCAGATGCGCTTGCGGGCGCCGTCGTGGCGGATGCCGAGCGCGACACCGAGCGCGGCCAGCTTCACCAGCAGCGCCGATCCACCGTAGCTGAGCAGCGGGAACGGGATGCCGGCGAGCGGCAGCAGGCCCAGGTTGCCGCCGACCGACACCAGCGTCTCGGTGCCGAACAGGACGGCGAGGCCGGCGCACACCAGCGCGCCGTGGGCGTTGCGGGCCTGGCGGGCGGCGAGCGCGATGCGCCAGACCAGCACGATCGCGGCGAGGACGACGATGCCGCCGGCGACCAGTCCGAACTGCTCGACGACCCCGGACAGCGCCAGGTCGGTCTCACGCTCGGGCAGGTACCGGGCGCGCAGCTCGGCGAGCGGGTTGCCGTACCAGCCGAACGGGCCGCCGGAGCCCAGCGAGATCCGCGCCTGCTCCACGGCGTACCCGGCCCCGGTGGGCGACTCCTGGGTGCCGACGAGGAAGCTGCCCAGCCGCTGCATCTGGTGCGGGCGCAGCAGGCCGACGCCGAGCGGGGCGAGCAGTGCCGCGGCGGCGAGCAGCGGGAGCAGCAGCTTGCCGGGGACCCGGCCCATGACGAGCATCGCCACCGTCAGGACGATCATCACCAGGGCGGTGCTCAGGTCGGGCTGCAGCAGCGTCAGCGCGATCGGCACGGCGGCCAGCGCCAGCGCGAGGACCAGGCGCTGCCAGTCGGGGCGGGCCGAGCCGAGCACCCCGGCGAGCGCGACGAGCAGGCCCAGCTTGGCCAGCTCCGAGGGTTGGAAGGTGAACGGGCCGATGTCGATCCAGCGGGTCGCGCCGTTCGCGGTCACGCCCGCGACGGCCACGACCCCCATGAGCGCGACGGCGAGCACGTAGCTGACCGCCCCGAGGACGGTCAGCAGACGCACCCGGAACCGCCAGAACAGTGCGAGCACGACGACGCCGGCGACGGCGACGACCGCCTGGCGCAGCGCCATCGGCGCCCCGTCGGACACGACGAGGTTGGCCAGCCCGAGCCCGACCAGCACGAGCGCCGCGACCACGGCGAGCAGGTCGAACGTGACCCCCCTGTGGTCGCGGCGGTGGGGACGGGCGAGCAGGGCGGGCAGCTCACTGCCCGCCACCAGCAGCGGCTTCTTCTGGTTGGTCCGTTTGCGTCGCAGCACAGGCGCTCTCCTCGCCACGGCTCAGCGGGCCGGTTCGGCCGGCGTGCAGGTGCCGCCGTCGGCCGGGATCGGGACCGGATCGCTGGCCGCTTCCGCGGGGGCGCCGGTCACGGCCAGCACAGCGGAAGCGGAGCCGGGCGGGAGCGGCACCGTGTCGACCGCGTCGACGCGGTCACCGCCCGCCGGGACCGTGAGGGTGCCGCCGGGCAGCTGCGTCGTCTCGCCGGTGCAGCGGTCGACGACCTGGAACGTCCAGTTGACGACCTGCGGTTCGGGTCGCGGCGCGAGCATCACGCGCAGCCCCACCTCGCAGTCCTCGCCGGGGCTGCACGGCTGCAGCGCACGGAGGCCGACCGAGGTGATCGGACCGGCGGCCGCGGGGGCCGGCGGGTCCACCGGCGGCAGTTCGGGCTCGTCGGCGGAGGTGTCCACGGTGCCGGTGCGGCCGGCCTGCAGCAGCAGCTCGACGTCCCGGTTGATCTTGTCCTGGAGCAGGACGATCTCGAGCATGACCACCACGGCCACCACGGCGAACGAGACCCCCCACCGCCAGGTGCGAGCGAAGACGGAGCGGGCGAGCGCGGCGGGGTTCGGCAGCCCGCGGGGGATGAGCGGGCGCTTCGGGAGCGCGTTCACCACGCGCACGGGCGCGGCCGGGCGGAGGACGCGGTGGCCGGTGGCGACCGCGACCAGCCGGGCGAGTTCGACGCGGGCGGTGTCGATGTCCAGTCCGGCCGCCGAGCGCAGGGCCACCGCGGCGTCGCGCAGCGCCTCGGCCGTCCGGTCCTCGACCATGCGGCCGGCCTTGTCGAGCGCGGCGAGGTGGGCGACCGCGCCCGGGTACGGGGCGGAGCGGTGTGCGGCGTCCGTCAGAGCGGCGAGGACGGGCGTGAGGTCGGGTAGGTCGTCGGGTTGATCGTCGAGTTGATCGGCACCGTCCCCGGCGGTCTCGTCGTCGCCGGTCGTCAGGCGGGCCCGGCCGTGCATGCCGATGCGCACCTGTTCGGGGCGCAGCGTTCCGCGGACGCCGGTCCGTCCCGTCGCCTCGGTGAGCACGTCGGCGGCGACGGCGACCGCCTGCAGCGGGGTGAGCCGGCCGATCTCGAGCAGGCGGGACAGCAGCACACCGCCGCCGGACGGGCGGGGGAGCGGCGCGGACTCGGTGGGGCCCGGCGGCACGGCGGCGAGGTTCGGCAACGTCAGGGACGGGTGGGTCATGCAGCTGCTCCTCTGCGGACGGTCCGGAGGGATGGGCGGACCCGGGCGACGCGCGCGCTCGACCGGAGGGAGCGCGACGGCGTCGGCGGCGCGACGGGTCCGCCGCTCGACGACAGCAGGAGGGCCTCGGGTCCGGGGACACGGATACCCGAGACGGGGGCGGAGGGGCCCGAGGTACGGATCAGGACGTCGGTGTCCCGGACGTCAGCACAATCGGTGGCCTGCGCCGGGGTGTGCGGGCGTGCCCGACTGTGGGCGCCGGTGCGATGCGACCAGCTTCGCCATGGTGGTGTCCCCCTCCCACGCTCACGATGACCGCACTTCCCAGCCGGATCGGCGCGCGACGAGTGCTGCCCGATCGTGTCCAGCACCCCCGTCGACCTGGCGCCCGCAGGGCGCGCAGCCGCCCGCCTAGCACTCGCGAAGTCCGAGTGCTAATTCTTACTTAGCACTCGCCCTATGCGACTGCAACCGGGCCAAAGTCCTGAGGCAGGGCCTGGGGATCAAGTCCTGAGGCAGGGCCTGGGGATCAGGGTCGGTGGACCTGCGGAAACCGGTCGACAGAACCCGGATGGACCACCGTGGGCGCATGTCGTGATCGAGTGGAATGGGGCACGATAAGCGTCGCTAGTTTTCTCACGACGGAGGTGTGCTCATGGGCGAGGTCGACCTGGTCGTCGTCGGGTTCGGTGGAGCGGGGGCCGCGGCCGCCATCACCGCGCACGACGCGGGTGCGCGAGTGGTCGTCTGCGAGAAGCAGGCGGCGGACGCGCACACGCCGAGCACCCGGATGTCCGGCGGGCTCGTCATGGCCGTCGACGATGCCGAGAAGGGTGCCGCTTACCTGGACGCGTGCGCGGGCGGGATGGTTCCCACCGAGGTCACGCGGGCGTGGGCGGAGTCAGCCGCCGGTGTGCTCGACTGGTTGCGCACCACCGCGGGCCTCACCTTCTCCCGCATCAACACCGCAGAGCACCCCGAGCTGCCCGGCGCCGACGCCATCGGTGTCCACCAGCCGGGCGAGGCCGCGTTCCGGCTCGACCCCTCGGCCGGCGGCGGGGACGCCTTGTTCACCGCGGTCGCGTCCGCCGTGCACGAGCGGGGAATCGACGTTAGATGGGCAACGCCGGTGCAGCGGCTCATCGTGGAGGACGGTCGCGTCGTCGGGGTGACCACCGACTCCGGGCCGATCCGCGCCCGCAAGGGCGTGATCCTCTCGTGCGGGGGTTACGAGTTCGACGAGGAGTTGAAGCGCGACAACCTGCGCGCCTATCCGGTCCACTTCTACGGCAACCCCGGCAACACCGGCGACGGCGTCCGCATGGCCCAGGCCGCCGGCGCCGGGCTGTGGCACATGAACACGATGATCGGCCGGGCGATCGGCCACTTCCCGCTGGAGTCCGCCGAGGGCGGCTGGCTGAACTTCATCATCGACATCAACCCGCCCGGCCACGTCATCGTCGACCGCGGCGGCCAGCGCTACGCGAACGAGACCATGCAGGCGCAGCTGCTGCACGGCTTCTACTACGAGATGCTGCGCTACGACTACGACCGCGCCACCTACAGCCGCATCCCCAGCTGGTGGGTGTTCGACGAGCGCCGCCGCACCGCAGGTCCGCTCACCCTCAGCCACATCGGCGCCGTGAAGGTCGGCCTCTACGACTGGAGTCCCGACAACTCCGCCGAGATCGAGCGCGGCTGGATCGCCCGCGGCAACACCCCGGAGGAGGCCGCTGCCGCGGCCGGCATGGAGGACCCGGAAGCCCTCGCCCGCACGGTCGCGGAGTACAACGCCGCCTGCGCGGCGGGCGTCGACCCCTTCGGTCGCGCCCCCGAGACCCTCATCCCCCTCGACTCCCCTCCCTACTACGTCGTCCCCCTGTACCCGGGTGGCTCCAACACCTGCGGCGGCCCGCGCCGCGACGCAGCGGGCCGGGTGCTCGACCCGTACGACGAGCCGATCCCGGGGCTCTACGCCGCCGGTGAGCTCGGTCAGCCGGTCGGGATGCTCTACCCGGCCGACGGGGCGAACCTGTCGGAGGCGTTCTGCTTCGGGCGGATCGCGGCACTGACGGCCGTGGGGGCCTGATCGCTGGGCCCGCCCCGCTCGGTCCGAAGTCGATCGCGACCGGGCGGGGTGGTCGCCTCTCGCACCGCGAGTTGGCCGGGTGGCTGTTTGCGGAGCGCGTGCCCGTTGGGCGTGGGGATCTCTCGGATAGTGCGGTTGCGGTGGCGTCGCTCGGCTGGGATCTCGTTCTGCGTGCCTCCCCGCCGGTCGTGGACGTGGTCGACTGCTTGTGGTGCCGTTGCCACGATGGTTCATCGCGCAGTGTTCGGTACGTCGCTCGTCGACCGGGTCGGTGTCGGTGCGCGCGGGTCGTGTGGAGCCGTCCCGGTTCGGGCTGTCGCGGCGTCCCGGTGATCGTGTTCGCGGTGCTCGGCTCGGTGAGTGGCTGCCGTGGCGGTGGTCGCGGATCTCTTTCAGGTAGTTGTGGAACGCGCACAGCCCTGTGCCGGGTGGTGATGGCAGCGATCTTCTGCTCGTTCAGCACCCCGGCGGCGAACAGTGCCGGACCCGGTCGTGCCCGTCGGGCAGATCCCGGGCGGTCCGCACCCGCACCCCGCCCCGGTGTGCCGAGACCCGGCAGGCCACTCCGACGTCGTGGGTGAGGATCCTCTCGATCTGGCGCGGTTCGGTGATCCCGGCGGAGACCTGCGGCCGCGAACTCCCGAGCGAGCTCGAGGATCGCCGTGGCCTGCCGGGCGGCGATGGTGTTCTCCTCCTCGCACGCGCGCACCCGGGCGGCAAGGTTATCCGCGAACCCGATTTCGAACAAGTGTTCTAACGGTTTCCAACGACATCGTGCCGGCTTGTTTCCAACGGCATCGTGCCGGTTTCGAGCAGTGAACGCAGATCGGCCAGCAGACCGGCGACCCCGTCGATCGACACCGCCGACCCGAGCACGTAGTGATCCGGCCGGACCAACACGGCCACCACGCCCGCCGCCGTCATGCTGTCGGTCAGGGTCGAACCGTCCTCGACGACGTGGCCCGGCTCGATCACCGCGTGCCGCAGCCCGATCGTCCCTTCGAGCTCCGTCACCGCTGCAGCGCTCGCCGGATCGAGCTCGGCCAGGCAGAACAGGGTGAAGCCCCGGCCGAGCACGTCGTCGGACCGCTCGGCCTTCCCGTCGCTCGTGCGCAGCAGCGGTTGCACGGCCAGGTGGCCGGCGAGCAGATCTCCGGCGCGGAACCCGGCCCCGACCGGTGGCTGGAACGGCGGCGGCACCTCGGTGGCTGCGCGCATCGCTTCCCGGTGTGCGGCGGCGCGGCCGGGGTCGGTCTCGCAGATGATCGATCCCACCTTCACCGACTCCTCGATGTAGGCGAGCACGTGCGGCCGGCGCGACGCGGTGTAGAGATCGAGGAGGGCGTCGCCGGCGGCCCCGGTCAGCACGAGGTCGAGCAGCCAGCTCAGCGTCGCGGCGTCGCGGATGCCCGAGCACATGCCCTGCCCGAGGAACGGCGGCATGAGGTGGGCGGCGTCGCCGGCGAGGAACACCCGGCCGGCCCGGAACGTCTCGGCGACGACCGACCGGAACGTGTAGACGGTCTGGCGGATCAGCTCGCCCGCGTCGGGCCCGATCCACGGCCGCAGCAGCTCCCACACCCGGTCGGGCCGCACCATCGCCTCCGGGTCGTCGCCGTCGACGAGCATGAACTCCCACCGCAGGTACCGCTGCGCCACCCGCCCCATGTGGTTGGGCCGGGCCGGGTCGAGCACCTGGCCGGTGTCCGGGATGTCGGGCACCGGCGCGCCCTCGCGGGGCCGCACGTCGACGACCAGCCAGTCGCCCCGGAACCCGAGGTCCGCCGACGCGATGCCGGTCAAGCCCCGCACCGTGCTGCCCGCGCCGTCCGCCCCGACCACGAACCGCGCGGTGAGCGTGCCGCCGTCGGTCAGCTCTGCCACGACGTGGTCGCGCTCCTGGCGCAGCCCGGTGACGGTGGTGCCGAACCGCACGTCCACCTCGGGGATCGCGTGGACCGCCGCATCCAGGACGTCCTCCAGCTCCGGCTGGTAGAAGTGGTACGACGCCTCCCAGCCGGACGGCGCTGCCCACTGCCGCGGCAGCCGGGAGAGCACGGTGCCGTCCGGGGCGAGGAACTCGTAGACGCGCGCCGGGTCGGCGATCCGCTGCACCTCCTCCGCGACACCCAGCCCCTGGAAGATGCGCATGATCTCGTGGTCGAAGTGGCCCGCGCGCGGGGTCTCGTAGCGCGCCGTCCGCCGCTCGCAGACGATGACGCGGTGCCCGGCCGTGCCCAGCAGGCCGGCGAGGCTCTGCCCGACCGGGCCGTACCCGACGACGAGGACGTCGGCATCAAGATCGGTCATGGGCGGGCTCCTTCGTCGGGTGCGGGAGAACGGCCGAGCCGGGCGCGGAACCAGTCGCACACGAACTCCGTGCGCTCGGCCGAGTGGTTGTACATCGTGTGCTCGCCGTCCTCCCAGATCCGCATCGTGGAGCGGGGGGACAGGTCGAGGAAGACCTTCTGCTGGTCGAGCGTGACCAGCGGATCGACGCCGCCGTGCAGCACGAGCACGTCGGCCGCCGTCTGGTCGGTGGCCGGGTCGAGCCAGAGCGTGCGCAGCACCGCCGCTGCCTCGGTGACCGTGGCGACGCCGAGCAGCGCCAGTGTCTGCTCGCTCGCCGCCCGGAAGGGGAGCGGTTCAGGACGGGCGGTGGCGCCGTTGATGCAGCACGCCCCGAACCGCGGATCGTGCACGGCGGCGCGGGCGGCGAGCAGTCCACCGAAGCTGTTGCCCCACACCCCGTACGGCCCGGGGTGCCCGGTGCGCTCACGGACGAGGTCGAGGGTCACGCCGAACGCCGCGTCGACCCGCGAGTCCAGGTGCAGCCCGCCGAACAGCCGGGTCTCGCCCTGCCCGGGTGCCTCGAGCAGGACGGCCGAGAGCCCGCGGCGGACGAGCGCCTCGGCCTGCCGGTGGTACGCCGGGCCCCAGCCGCTCTGTCCACCGACGATGACGACAGGCGGGCCGGGGCGTCCGGTGCGCGGCCCGACGAACCACGCATAGCAGTGGCCGGGCCCGAACGGGATCTCCAGCCGCTCCACCCGCAGGTCGGGATCGAGCTCGGCCGCCGCCCGGTACGCCTCGCCGAGTCGCCGGTAGAGCGCGCGCTTGGCCGGGACGTCGGTGTTGAACTCCATCTGGGCGAAGACGAACGCCGCCGCAGCCCGCCGGTAGCCCGCCGCCGCGGTCTCGACGTCACCGCGATCGGCCGCGGCCCGGGCCCGGTCGAGCTGGGCCTCTGCGAGGCCGGCCGCGGTCTCGTGCCACGGCGTCTGGACCGGGGACTCCGCCAGGTGCACGGCGTCCCAGTGGTCCATGCCGTAGTCGAGCATCCGGGTCACCGGCATGGCGCGCAGCTGGGCGGCGCGCCGCTTGGCCGCCTCCGTCATCGCGCGCTCTCCGCCGTCGCCCGCGCTCCGCGACCGAGCTCGGACTCGATCTGGATCGCCGCGAAGTCGCCTGCCGGTGCGCGCCTGGACAGCACGGTGCCGACGACGCAACCCAGTACGCCCAGCGGCAGTGCGATGAGGGTCGGGGCCGAGAGGCTGATCGGCGGGTGCTCGCCCGGCCACAGCGTCGGGCCGAGCAGCATGAGCACGACGGCGGCGGTGAGCCCGGTGAGCACCCCGGTGATCGCGCCCGTGGTGGTGAACCGGCGCCAGGTCAGCGTGAACAGCAGCACCGGGACGTTCGCGCTCGCCGCCACGGCGAACGCCAGCGTCACGAGCAGCGTGGCGTTGAACGTCGGTCCCAGCGCGATCGCCACCACGACGACCACGACGCCGATCGCCACCGTGGTGCGCTTCGCCCGGCGCACCTCGTCGCCGGCGCGGCTGGGCCAGATGTCCCGGACGACCGCGCTCGACGCGTTCACGAGCAAGCCCGCGACGACCGCCAGCACCGTGGCGAACGCGATGGCGGAGACGATCCCGAGCGTCGGCGCGCCGCCGAGCAGCTCCGCCAGCCGCGGCGCGACCAGGTTCCCGCCGCTCGCCGCCAGCTCCTTCGTCTCGTTGCGCAGCAGCGCGCTCGCCCCGAGCCCGACGAACGCGATGAGCACGGTCGCGACCGTGAGCAGGGCGACGGTGACCGTGACCGACCGGCGGGCGTGCACGGCGTCGCGGACGGTGAAGATGCGCATCATGACGTGCGGCAGCCCGGCCACGCCGAGCGTGCCGGCGAGCGCGACCGAGAGCAGGTCCCACGGGTCCTTCAGCAGGTTCCCGGGCCGCAGCGGGTCGAGACCGCCAGCCGGCGCGACCGCCCGGGCCACCATGCCGCCGACGTCGCCGCCGAACCGCACGAGCAGCAGCACCGTCAACCCCGCCAGCACGCCGATGAGCAGCACGGCCTTGACGACCTGGATCACCGTGGCGCCGTGCATCCCGCCGAGCCCGACGTACGCCACCATGATCACGCCGGTGACGACGACCGCGACGGGGTAGCCGGTGCCCGACAGGAGCGTGAACAGGTTCCCGGCGACCACGACCTGCGCCAGCAGGTAGAGCCCGGAGATCGCCAGCGTCGACACCGCGAGGACGGTGCGCAACGACCCGGACCGGAACCGCCGGACCAGCACGTCGGTCAGCGTGTACTCGCCGAGGTTCCGCAGTCGCTCGGCCACCAGCAGCATCACCGGGATCCAGGCGAGCAGCGGAAGCACCAGGTAGAGCAGGGAGTCGTAGCCGA
Source organism: Pseudonocardia thermophila (assembly GCF_900142365.1). Lineage (GTDB taxonomy): Bacteria > Actinomycetota > Actinomycetes > Mycobacteriales > Pseudonocardiaceae > Pseudonocardia > Pseudonocardia thermophila. The sequence goes on from NZ_FRAP01000002.1 coordinate 354,197, forward strand.
CGAGGAACATCAGGCCGATGCCGCCGAGCAGCGCTGAGCCGGACATGAGATCGCCCAGCGTCGCGATCGCGTTGCGGGTCGGGCTGATCCCGCCGCCTGCTGCCCAGAACTCTCCGGCCGTGCGGCTGCGCCGGCCCGCCAGGTAGGTCAGGATCAGCCCGGCCAGCGCCAGCGCGGCGAACAGGAGCAGCGCGATCGTCCGCCCGCTCACCGGGGCACCGCCGCGCCCGCGTGCAGCGCGTCCAGGCGGTGGTGCGCGGCCCTCGCGAACAGGGCGCACACGGCCCACGGCAGCACGAGCATCGTCGCGGCGACGATCCAGTCCACGGTGAGCCCGCCCGGCACCGGCTCCCGCAGGACGTCCTGCCCGAACGCGACCAGGCCCAGGTGAGCGACGCTGCAGGCGAGCGAGGGCAGCCCGAGCACCGCGACCACGCGGCGTCGTCGCCTGCGCAGCTCGTCCGCCAGGCGGGCCGCGGTCTGCTCGTCCGCTGCCTCCTCGTCCGGCACTGCACCTGCGGTGGTCATCGCGCCTCCTCACCCTCAGCGTTGTTCTGCTGAGAAGAATAGATTCCGTTCAGCAGATCATGTCAAGCCTGGACGGGCGTTGACGGGCCGGACGACCAGTGGTTACGGTCGGAACACATTCTGGACAGCAGAACACGGAGGTAGCGAGTGACCACCCCGACGCCGCGCGTGGCCGAGCTGGGCCACGTCGGCCTGCGCTGCCACGATCTGGCCCGCCAGCTGGCCTTCTACACGGAGGTGCTCGGCCTGGCGGTGACCGATCACGACGACGAACTCGGCATCTGGTTCCTGTCCGCGCGGCCGGAGACCGAGCACCACGAACTGCTGCTCGCCGAGGGGCGCAACGTGCCGCAGGAGGCCAAGCTCATCCAGCAGGTGTCGTTCCGGTGCGCACGGCTCGAGGACGTCATCGGGTTCCACCGCCGCTTCCGGGAGCACGGGGTCCGCCTGGACATGATCGTGTCGCACGGCAACGCGATCGGCGTCTACTTCTACGACCCCGAGGGCAACCGGTGCGAGGTGTACTGGCAGACCGGCCTGCGGGCACGGCAGCCCTTCGTCGAGCACATCGACATCGAGACCGATCCCGACGAACTGCTCCGCCGGGTCCGCGAGTCCGTCGAGCGCCACGGCGACACCGGGTACACCGAACCCGGCTACCGGGCGTGGACGCAGGAGCAGCGGGTCGCCGGCGCCCCCGTCACCGTGGCCGAGGAGGTGCGGCCGTGAAGTTCGTGCGGTTCGCGGCCGAACCGGCGCCCCGGGTGGGCGTGGTCGACGGTGACGTCGTGCGCGTCGTCGACGGGGTGACCGACCTGCTGCCGCTGCTGCGGGCCGGGCGGCAGGCGCTGCACGAGGCCGGGGCCGCAGCACTGCGCGCAGGCGAGGCGGTGGCCCTCGCCGACGTCGTACCGCTGGCACCGGTCGCCGAGCCGCCGACCGTGCGCGACTTCTACGCGTTCGAGCAGCACGTCCGCGCCGGGCGTGCGTGGCGCGGCCTGGACATGGACCCGGCCTGGTACGAGCTGCCCGTCTTCTACTTCTCCAACCCGTACGCGGTGCTCGGCAGTGGCCCTGTGCCGATGACCCCCGGCACCGAGTGCTTCGACTTCGAGCTCGAGGTCGCCGCCGTGCTCGGCGGTGGCGGTCGGGACCTGACCCCGCAGGCCGCTGAGGAGCTGATCGCCGGCTACTGCGTGCTCAACGACTGGAGCGGCCGCGACGTCCAGCAGCGCGAGATGACCCTGTCGCTGGGCCCGGTGAAGGGCAAGGACACCGCCACCGGGCTCGGGCCGTACCTCGTCACCCCCGACGAGATCGCCGATCTGCGCGTGGGCAACGGGTACCGACTGCGGATGACCTGCCACGTCAACGGCGTCGAGTACGCGCGGGCGTCGTGGGCGGACGTGTACTGGTCGTTCGGCGAGATGATCGCCTACGCCTCCCGCGGCACCGAGGTCCGGCCGGGCGACGTCATCGGTTCGGGCACCTGCGGCACGGGCTGCATCCTGGAGCTCTCCCGCACCCACGGCGAGGACGCCTATCCCTGGCTGCGGCCGGGCGACGAGGTGGTGGCCGCCGTCGAGGGCCTCGGCGCGCTGCGCAACACCGTGGCCGTTGCGGTCCCGGTGGTCCCGTTGCGGCCGAGTCGTGCGGCGGTCGGCTCGTGAGCACCGATCGGCTGCCGCCGCTGCCGGACGACGCGCTGACCGCCGAGCAGCGCGCCGTCGCAGAGCGGATCGTCGCGGGCCCGCGCGGCCGGCTCGGCGGTCCGTTCGTGCCGGTGCTGCACAGCCCGCAGGCGGCGGAGCACCTGCAGGCGCTCGGCGCGTACCTGCGGTTCGGCTGCGGGCTACCCGCGCGGGTGTTCGAGCTGGCCGTGCTGCTCGTCGCGCGCCACCGCGACCAGGGCTTCGAGTGGGCGCACCACGAGCCCCTCGCCCGTGCCGCCGGGCTGCCCGACGAGGTCATCGCCGCGATCGCGGCGGACGAGCGGCCCACCGGGCTCACCGACGCCGAGGTCGCCGCGTACGACCTGGTCACCGAGGCGCTGCGCGGGAACGACGTGGCGCAGCGGACGTACGAGCGCGCCGTGGCGCAGTTCGGTGAGCGCGGCGTCGTCGAGCTCGTGGTGACCGCCGGCTACTACACGACGCTCGCCATGGTCATGAACCTCGCCCGGACCCCGGTCCCGCCGGGAGCGCCGGTGCTGCCCGCCCGCAACCGCGACGAGAGAGGACGCCCATGCCCACCACCACGAACGGGATGCACTACGAGGTGCACGGCGCCGGTCCGGTCACGCTGCTCCTCCTGCCCGGCCTCGGCTGCTCGACCCGGTGCTGGGACGGGGTGATCCCGCTCCTCGACGGCTACCGGTGCATCGCCATGGACCTGCCCGGGCACGCCGGTTCGATCGACGCCCCCGCCGACGGGTCGAGCCTCGCCGCGATCACCCGGCCCGTGATCGACGCCGTCACCGAGCTCGGCCTCGACCGGTTCGTCGCCGTCGGGCTGTCGTTCGGCGGCAGCGTCAGCGTCCGCCTCGGGCTCGACGTCCCCGAACGGGTCGAGTCCGTCATGGCGTTCATGCCGTGGAACGCGGGTGGCACCGAGCCGGGAGACCCGTTCATGGCGCAGCTGCACGATTCCTGGGCCGATCCCGATGCGGTGCGGCACGTCGTCGAGTTCATCTCGCTCGATCCGGCCCGCACGACCGATGTGCAGCAGACCATGACCGGCGCGGTCAGCGAGGCGTTCTGGCGCCGCTGGTACGGCGCGGGCGTGTTCACCAGCATGCTCGACGAGCTGCCCGGCATGACGGTGCCGGTCTGCTACGTCCTGGGCGGGCGGGACACCGTCGCCCCGCGGGACGCGCTGATCGGCGACGTGCTCGCGATGCCCGGCGGAAGGCTGGTCCTGCTCGCCGAGGCCGGGCACCTCGCTCCCTACGAGCATCCCGAGCTGGTCGCGACCGAGGTCCGCGAGTTCGTCGGCCGGGTCGCAGCGCGGCCCGTCGAGGCGTAGCCCCTGCCGCCGGTAGTCTGTCTGGCAACACGCGGTTCGGACAGCAGAACCGTGGCATCGGTCCTCGGCGGAGGTGCGCGGCGTGGCGGTACCGGCGGCCTACCCGGTGGAGTCGATCGACAACGCCGCCCGGATCCTGCTCATGCTGCTCGACACCCCTGCTCTGCGGGTCTCCGACGTCGCGAGCGAGCTGGGCGTGGCGCGCTCGACAGCGCACCGGATGCTGACGACCCTGCAGGCCAGGGACCTGCTGCGGCAGGACCCCGCCACGAAGGCCTACGGGCCCGGCTCGAACCTGGCGAAGCTGGGCCTGGCGGTGATCGGTGCGTCCGACCTGCGCGCCGAGGCTCGGCCGGTGCTGGAGAAGCTGGTCTCCGACACCGCCGAGACCGCTCACCTGCTGGTGCTCAAGGGCACCGAGACCGTGTTCATCGAGGGTGTGGAAGGCCCGCAGGTCATCCGCGCCGCCCTGCGCACCGGGCACCGGGGGCCGGCGCACGCGTCGGCGGCCGGCAAGGCGCTGCTCGCCGAGTTCGACCAGGAGGAGCTGCGCCGGCGCTTCCCGACCGCGCGGCTGCGCGGCGGCACCGCCCGTGCGGTGCACAGCCGCCGCGCGCTGGAGGCGGAGCTGGAGAAGGTGCGCGAGACCGGCTACGCCACCAACATCGAGGAGAGCGAGCCCGGGCTGTGCGCGGTCGCCGCGGCCGTCCGCGACCGCTACGGCGTCGCGCAGTGCGCACTGGCGGTGTCCGGCCCCGCGGAACGCGTGGTTCCGCAGATCGAGGCCATCGGCCGGGCGGTCGTCGCGGCCGCGCAGGAGCTGGGTTCGCGGCTGAGCTGACGCATCCGCCGCGCTCCCAGCTCCGTGCGCGGTCTACGGCGCCTGGAGCAACCCGGCCGCGTCCTCACCCACCAGCGCCACCGCCCGCGTCGGTCCCCCGTGCGCGCCCCGCAGCTTGAGCGGGAACCCGATGAACACGAACCGGGTGTTCACGACCTTGTCGAGGTTGGCGAGGTTCTCGTAGTGGGTGATGTGCTCGCGCCGGCACATCATGTGGCACGGGTAGCTGGTGCTCGCCGGGTTGTCCGGGGTGGGGCTGTCCACGCCGAACGTCTTCACCCCGTGCTGCACGATCCACTCGCTGGCCGACTCGCCGAGCCCGGGGAACTCGGTCAGGTAGCGGGGATCGCCCGCGTACCGGTTCCACGTGGCGGTGTGGAACAGCACGATGTCGCCGGCCCGCAGCTGCTGACCCGACTTCGCCAGCGCGTTGTCGAGGTCCTCCGCGGTGATGTCGGTGCGCGCCGGGATCCCGGTGACGTCCAGGCAGATGGCGGGCCCCCAGAACAGGTCGAGCGACATCTTGTCGATCGTCTGGGCCGATGGGTCCGGGTCGAGGTGGGAGAACGAGTCGACGTGGGTCGGCCCGTTGTCGTTCATCAGGAACCCGGTCGTCTGGAACGAGAAACCGCTGTCGAACCGCGGTGCGGTCTCCTCGTGCGTGGCGTGCTCGAACTGCACGGTCTTGAGGTGGCCGGGGTAGACCTTCATGCCCTCGTAGATGTCCTGGGAGAGGTCGACGATCGGCATCGCAGCTCCTGGTGCGTTAGTGCATGACGACACCGGCCGAGACGTTGAGGTCCTCGCCGGTGATTGCGGAGGCGGCGGGGGAGGCGAGGTAGACGCAGGCGGCAGCCACCTCGTCGGCCTCGACGAGCCGGTTCAGGGGGGAGGGATCGGTGAACGCGCGGCGGGCCTCGTCGACGCTGATCCCGCGCGCCTCGGCCTGGCGGGCGATGACGTCGTCGATGCGCGGCCCGGCGACCGCGCCGGGGCAGACCGCGTTGACGCGGATGCCGTGCGGGCCGAGCTCGACCGCCAGCGTCCGCACCAGCCCGATCACGCCCATCTTCGCCGCCGCGTACGGCGTGCGGCCGTGCAGCGGCCGCTTCCCGGTCATCGACGAGATCGCGATCAGCGAGCCCGAGCCCCGCTCGATCATCCCGGGGACGAACGCGCGGAAGGTCAGGAACACCCCGTCGAGATCGGTGGCGATCGTCTCCCGCCACTGCGCGAGCGACACCTGGTGCAGCGGGGCGGTCGGGCCGGCGATGCCCGCGTTGGCCACGACGACGTGCACCTGCCCCAGCGCCTGCGCCGCGGCGGCGAGCGCGGTGACCGACTCCTCGTCGCGCACGTCGCAGGCGATGGGCTCGACGGAACCGGCGGCACCGGTGGCGGCACCGACGGTCCCGTCGAGCGTCGTGACGTCCCGTGCGGTCGCCGCGACGCGGTAGCCCTCCCTCGCGAACGCGAGCGCGATCGCGGCTCCGATGCCGCGGTTCGCGCCGGTGACGACCGCGACGTGGTCCGTCATGAGCCGTGGCCGGCGGCCCGCAGCGCCGCCCGGATCCGGTCGGGCGTCAGCGGCAGCTCCGTGATGCGGACCCCGAGCGGGGCGAGCGCGTCGTTGACTGCGGCGTTGATCGCCGCCGGCGCCATCATGCGTCCGCCCTCACCGCCGCCCTTGATGCCGTGCGGGGTCCACGGCGACGGGGTCTCGACGTGCCCGATCTTCAGCTCCGGCACCTCCAGCGAGGTCGGGATCGGGTAGTCGAGGTAGCTCGTGGTCTGCAGCTGCCCGTCCGGCCCGTACACGAACTCCTCGTACAGGGCCGTGCCGATGCCCTGCGCGGTGCCGCCCTGGATGTGCCCGGCGAGCGAGCGCGGGTTCACCAGCGTGCCGCAGTCGTGCACGGCCGCGTAGTCCAGGAACGTCACCACGCCGGTCTCGACGTCCACCTCCACGACGGGCAGGTGGCAGGCGTGGCCCATGAACGGGTAGAAGACGCCCAGGTCCTTGCGGTCCGCGCTGGGCATCGTCGTGTACGGGTGGTCGAAGACCTTGCTCTCCTCCAGCCCCGACTCGACGTCCTCGTCGAAGCTGTGCTTGAACAGGTGCAGCATGATCGCGATCTCGGAGAGCGTCTTGCGCTTCTCCGGCACACCGCGGACCTCGAACCCTCCGTCGCGCCACTCCAGGTCGTCGGGGTCGGCCTCCAGCAGGTGCGCGGCCGCCCGGCGGGCCTTCTCCTTGATCTTGGCGCTCGCGCCCTCGACGGCGCCGGCGAGCATGACGGTCGTGCGCGAACCGCCGGGGCCGGTCGCCGGCAGGCCGTTCTTGCTGCTCTGGTAGACGACCGACACGTCGTGCGGATCGCAGTCGAACTCCTCGGCCACGAGCTGCGCGACCATCGTCTCCGGCGAGTTGCCCCAGAACGCGCACGAGTACAGCGTCGCGGTGATCGCACCGGTCGCGTCGACCTTGAGCGTCACGCTCTCCGGCATCGACGTGACGGGCGCGCCGGGCTCGTCGAACCAGAACCAGAACTCGGTCGCGGAGAACACCGACCGCTCCTGCGCGGTGATCAGGCCGATCCCGATGTAGCGGCCCTCGGCGCGCGCCTGCTCCTGCACCTCGCGCCAGTGCTCGTAGCGGCCCAGCTCGAGGGTCTTGTCGAGCACGGCGTCGTAGTCACCGGAGTCGTAGACGTTGCCGGTCGGGATGAAGTGCGGGAACGAGCGGATGAAGTTGCGCCGGCGGATCTCCACCGGGTCCATCCCCAGCTCCCGGGCGGCCTTGTCGACCATCTGCTCCAGCATCCAGTTGTTGACCTCGGAGCCGAAGCCGCGGTAGGCGCCTTGCTGGTTCTTGTTGGTCAGCACCGCGCGGACGCGGTAGCGCACGCTGCCGATCGTGTACGGGCCGACGACCTGGGCCAGCGCGTTGCCGTGGTGACCGACGCCGAACTGGATGTAGGCGCCGTAGTCGTCGACGGTGTCGATGTCGATCGCGGTGATCTTCCCGTCGCGGGTGAGCGCCATGCGGACGTCGTAGTGCCGGTCGGACCCGTGGTGGTCGCAGTTGGCCATGTTGTCCACGCGGTCCTCGAGGTACCGGACGGGCCGCCCGGTCAACCGCGCGCACATCGCCGCGATCACCAGCGGCTTCGTGACGAACAGCTTGGAGCCGAAGCTGCCGCCCGCCGGCATCGGCACGATGTCCAGCCGGTTCGCCGGGATCTTCAGCGCCGTGGCCACCATGAACAGGTAGCTGGTGAAGCTCAGCGAGTTGGTGTGCACGCGGAAACCGCCGGTGGCGGGATCGTGCTCGGCGACCGCACCGACGGTCTCCAGCGGTTGCCCGCCCGAGCGGTGCCAGCGCAGCTGGTCGGTCACCACCACGTCAGCGCGCTCGAAGTCGCCGGCGACGTCGCCGAACTCGAACGTGCGGTCGTAGGCGCAGTTCGAGCCCAGCGGCTCGTGGACGAGCGGGGCGTCGTCGGCCAGCGCGGCGAGCGGGTCGACGACCGGAGGCAGGGGCTCGTACTCGACGTCGATGAGCTCGAGCGCGTCCTCGGCGAGGTACCGGTCGTCCGCGACCACGACCGCGACGCCCTCGCCGACGTAGCGGACCTTGTCGACGGCCAGGCAGCGCCAGGTGTGGGCGGCCGGGTTCGGCCCGAAGTCGGGCAGCGGATCGGTCAGCTCCGCCGCCTGCGCCCCGGTGACGACCGCGTGGACGCCGGGCGCGGCCTCGGCGCGGGAGGTGTCGATCGAGACGATCCGGGCGTGCGGGTGCGGGCTGCGCAGCACGGCGGCGTGCAGCATGCCGGGCAGCACCAGGTCGGCGATGTAGCCGCCGCGCCCGCGCAGGAACCGCGGGTCCTCCACGCGCCGGATCGACTTGCCGACCCACGTGCGCTCGGCCTTGTGCGTGCGGACGGGTGGGGTGGGCCGATCGACGGTGGTCACGACGCCACCTCCGTCCCGGCGCGTGCACCGGAGCGCATCACCTCGGCGGCCGCGCAGACGGCCTCGGTGATCGTGGCGTAGCCGGTGCAGCGGCAGAGGTTGCTGGCGATCTGCTCGCGCACGCTCTGCGGCGTCGGGTCCGGGTCGCGTTCCAGGATCTCCACGCAGCGCATCAGCATCCCCGGGGTGCAGTAGCCGCACTGCAGGCCCTGCTTCTCCCAGAACGCCTCCTGCAACGGGTGGAGCTCGGGACCCTGCGCGAGGCCCTCGACGGTGCGGATGTCGGCGCCGTCGGCCTGCACGGCGAACGTGGTGCAGGAGCGGATGCTGCGCCCGTCGCGCAGCACGGTGCAGGTGCCGCACACGCCGTGTTCGCAGCCGATGTGCGTGCCGACGAGGCCGAGGTCCTCACGCAGGACGTCGACCAGCAGCTTGCGGGGCTCGACGGAGAGGGTGGTCCTGCGCCCGTTGACGGTCAGCGTGATCTCGCGGGTGCTCATGTCACCTCCTGCTCGCGGCGCGGTCCAGCGCCAGCTCGATGCCGCGCCGCAGGTAGCTGCGGGCCATGTCGACCTTGGTCTCGCTGCTGCCGTGCACATCACCCGCGGGGGACAGCACGGCCACCGTCGCCGCCACCGCCGAGCGGATGCTCTCGGCGTCCGGCACCGTACCGACGAGCGCCTGCTCGGTGGCGGTGGCGCGGATCGGGGTGGGCCCGACCCCGCTGAGCGCGATCGCCGCGCGCGTGACGGTCCCGGCGTCGTCCACCGCCAGGTCGACGGCGACCGCGACCACCGCGAACCCACCGTGCGTGCGGGCGTGCTCGACGAACGCGTGCCCGCCGGGACGACGCGGGAGGCGCACCTCGGTGAGGATCTCGTCGGGACCGAGCGCGGTCTCGAACGGGCCGCGGAAGAACTCGGCCGCGGGGATCCGGCGTTCCCCACCCGGGCCGGCGGCCGTCATCGTCGCGTCGAGGGCGAGGGCGACGGCGGGCAGCTCCGCCGACGGGTCTGCGTGGGCGATGCTCCCGCCGATCGTGCCGCTGTTGCGGATCGGCGGGTGCGCGACGTGGCCCAGCGCCTCGACGAGCAGCGGTGCGCCGGCCGCGGCGTCGGCGGACTCCTCGGCGGTGCTCTGCCGCACCATCGCGCCGATCACCAGCTCGTCGTCGGTGAGGCGGATGTCCGAGAGCCCGTCGACGTGCTGGAGATCGACCAGGAACCCGGGCTGCGCGAGCCGGAAGTTCATCAGCGGCACCAGGCTCTGCCCGCCCGCGAGGACCCGCGGTTCGGCGTCGGCGTGCGCGACCAGCAGGTCGATGGCGTCAGCGAGCCGAGTGGGCGCCGCGTAGTCGAAGGCGGCAGGTTTCATGTCCGCCATGTTCCCGAGCGGCTGTGACGGAGGCCATGTCCACAGCCACGAGACTCGGGGGAGTTCTTCGTGGTCACCACCGACGGCCGCCGCGTTCGCTGCGCCCGTTCGGGCCTGATGGCCCCGGAGGTGAATACGTATTCTCGGTGAGCCGGAGCTCCCACGTGTGCTCGCGGAGGCGATCAAGGATGATCACGAGCCTGGACGTGGCCCGCGCGGCCGGGGTGTCGCAGGCCACGGTCTCCCGGGCCCTGCGCGACGAGCGCGGGGTATCGCCGCAGACCCGAGCGCGCGTGCGCGCCGCCGCGCGCAAGCTCGGCTACGTCGCCGGTCGGCCGCGGTCCACCGGGGCCGTTGCGGTGGTGTCGGCCCCGCTGGACAACCCGTTCTACCCGGCGTTGGTGGGGCCGTTGCAGGAGGCGCTCGACCGGCTCGGCCTGCGGACGGTGCTGCTCGTCGACCTCCCTGACCGGCCGCCGGACCTGTCCACCCTGGTCGACGGCGCGTTCGCCGGCGTCGTCCTGACCACCTGCGAGCGGGGGAGCACGCTGCCGGCGGAGCTCGCCGCCCGCGGTGTGCCCGTCGCGCTCGCGGACCGCGCGGTCGACGAGTGCGCCGTCGACACCTGCGTCGCCGACAACCGGTTCGGCGCGGCCACCGTCGCCGAGCTGCTGGTCGAGCTGGGACACCGGCGGATCGCGGCCATCATGGGTCCGGAGTCGGCCAGCACCGGGCACGAGCGGTGGATCGGCTTCGTCGACCGGCTGGCCGCGCTCGGGGTGCCGCCGCAGGACGTGGCGCTCGTGCGCGGCCCGTTCACCGCGGAAACCGGCCGCCGCGGACTGGAGGCGCTGCTGGGGGACGGGTCCGCGCTGCCCACCGCCGTGTTCTGCGGGAACGACGTCATCGCCGGTGGCGTGCTCGACGCCGCAACGGCGCTGGGGCTGCGCGTGCCGGAGGACCTCACGGTGGTCGGCTTCGACGGCACGTCCCGCACCGGATGGGGGCGCGACGACCTCACGACCGTCCACGTCGACCTCGCGGCGATGGCGACCACGGTCGCGGAGGCGCTGGCCGCCCGGCTGCGCTCGCCGGACGCCCCGGCCCGGCGGGTCGTGCTCGTGCCGCGGCTGCTCGCCCGCGGCACGCACGCCCCGCCGCCCGACCGGCGCCGGTCGTCGCCGGGTCGCGGGGTCGTCCCGGAGGCGCAGACGCTGCGCTCGTGGATGTCGGCCGTCAGCGCCGTGGCCCGCGCGGTGAACGCGGCGCACTCCCCGGCGGCGGTGCTGACGATGGTGGCGAAGCGGGCGTGCGCGCTCATCGGCTTCGACTACTGCGCCGTGATGCTCGCCGACGAGGAGAAGCAGGCCCTGCGCGTCGTCGGGTTCGCCGGACTCACCTCGGAGTACGTCGACCTCGTCAACGACGAAGGCGCACTGCAGATCCACCCGGACGGCCCGGAGCGCGACACCCCGGCCGCCCGCGCGTTCCGCGAGCAGCGCACGATCGCCGTCCCCGACACGCGCGCGGCGACGGTGTTCGGCCGGCTGCGCGACCTGGCTCCCAAGCAGGGCTACCGCAGCCTGCTCGCCACGCCGCTCAAGCAGGGCGACACCGTGCGCGGGCTGCTCGTCGGCTACCGCCAGGAACCGCACACCTTCAGCGCGCTGGAGATCGAGCTGGCCGAACTGCTCGCCGAACAGACCTCGGCCGCCCTGCAGACCGCCGATCTGCGCCGGGCCCAGCAGGAGGTCATCCGCGAGCTGTCGGCGGTCAACGCGGAGATGACGCGGGCACGCCAGCAGCTGGAGTGGGCGGAGAACCAGCACCGCCGCCTCATGCAGCTGGTCCTCGACGACGCCGGGCTGGACGGGATCTGCCGGGCGCTCGCGGAGATCCTGCGCTCGTCGATCACCGTCGAGGGCGAGGGCGGCCGTCGGCTCGCCCACGCCGCGCACGGCGCCTACGTCCCGCCGCCCCCGGCGCCGTGGCAGGTCACCGAGGGCGGCGCCGGCCTGCAGATCGTCCGCGTCGAAGGCCCCGACGAGGCCTGGACCGCCCCGGTCGTGCTCGGCGGTCAGCAGGTCGGCCGGCTGTGGGTCACCGGGCTCGCCGAGCCGCTCTCACCGATCGAGCGTCGCGCCATCGAGCGGTTCGTGCTGGTCGTCGGCGTGGAGCTGCTGCAGCGCAAGCACCTCGTCGAGGTGCAGGAACGGCTCTCCGGCGACCTGCTCGCCGACCTCCTGCGCCCCGCGGGCGTCGCCCAGCCCGCCGCGCTGCTCGACCGGGCCGCCGCGTTCGGCCTCGACCTGCGCGAACCGCACACCCTCTGCCTCGTCGTCCCCGCCGACGGCCGCGGACCCGGCGCCCTCACCGCGCGGTGCCGCGACGTCCTGCCTGCCCCGGCCCTGGTCGGCGTGCACGACGGCGCCGTCGTCGTCCTGCTGCCCGCCGCGGCCGACCCCGTCGCCGCCCTCGGCCGGCTGCACGCCCGCCGCGGCCCGGACGAGCCGGTCACCGTCGTCGGCCGGACCGTCGACACCCTCGACGGCTACCTGCCTGCCTACCGCATCGCTGCGGGCGTGGCTCGGCTGCGGGCGGGGAGCGGTCCCGGCCTCGTCGACGCGCGTGCGCTCGGCACGGCGGCCCTGCTGCTCGCCCAGGGTGGGCCACCGGAGGACCTGCGCCGCTTCGCCCGCCAGGTCCTCGGCCCGCTCGCCGACCCGCGCACCGAGCGGGACCGTGACCTGGTGACCACGCTGCGGGCGTGGCTCGCCAGCGGCTGTTCGGTGGCGCGAACGGCCGAGGCGCTGGTCATGCACGTCAACACCGTGGCGTACCGGTTGAAGCGGGTGGCGGAGATCCTGCGGCGGGACCTGGGGGAGGTGCAGACGCGGTTCGACGTGCACCTGGCGTTGCTGGTGCTGGAGGTCGGCGAGAGCTCCGGCACGCCCGGAACAGAACATACCCTCTTATGTTCTGGTTGGAATGAGTACAATATGTGAGTGACTTACGACCTCTGGGCGGACGCGGAACGGGCTCTCGCAGCGGGTGACGGGGGTCGCGCGCGTTATCAGAAGCTGGCGAGCTTCGTTCAGGAGGCGGTGCGCAGCGGTCTGCTCCGCCCTGGTGACCGGCTCCCCACGGTGCGTGAGCTCGCCTCCCGACTCGGGGTCAGCATCACCACCGTCGTCAGCGCGTACAGCGCTCTGCGGGAGGACGGCGTGGTGCAGGGCGAGGTCGGGCGCGGCACGTTCGTCCGCGGCGCCGAGCCCGCCGCGCGGTCCGACGCGCCGATCACCCTCGCCGCGTCCGGAGCCCCGGCCACCTGGCGCCGGCGCGCGCTCGCCAACGCCGAGGACCGGCTGACCAGGGCGTATCCGCGGGCGGTCGACCTGATGCGCGGCAGTTCGAACTCGGCGTACCTGCCGCTCGGCCCGCTCAAGAAGGCGTGGACCTCGGTGGCCCGCGAGCTCACGGTCGACGACGTGCAGTACCCGGTCAGCCCCGCTCCGGAGCCGGAGCTGGTCGCGCAGCTGCTGCCCCGGTTCGAGACCGACGGGATCCCGGTGGAGGAGGGGGATCTGCTCGTCGGCAGCTCGACCATCCAGTTCCTCTCGATCGTCATCGAGCTGCTGCGCCGGGACCGGCCGAACGACTGGCCGCTCACCGTGGCCGTCGAGGAGCCCGGCTACCAGGCCGGGATGGACGTGCTCGAACGGTTCGGCTGCGGGTTGATCGGCATGGCCATCGACGAGCACGGCGTGCTGCCCGATCACCTGCGGGCGGCGCTCGACGCGGGCGCCGGGTTGGTGGTGCTCACCCCGCGGGCGGCGAACCCCACGGGCACCACGTGGTCGGCGGAGCGGCTGGCCGAGATCGCCGACATCGTCGCCAGTCACCCGGACGTGCTGGTGGTCGAGGACGACTACTTCGCGGATGCCGCTGCGAGCACGCCGGGCTCGCTGCTGGCCGACCAGCGGGTGGCGCACCGGGTCGTGCACGTCCGCGGCTTCGCCAAGGCGATCGCGCCCGACCTGCGCCTCGCTGCGGCCGTGGTGCGTTCGACGCTGCACTCCTCGCTCGCCCAGGTCCAGTACCTCACCACCGGCTGGACCTCGCGCACGACCCAGCGGGTGCTCGCCAGGGTGTTGGCCGCCGGTGAGACCGCCGATCTGCTGGAGCGGGCGAAGAAGGTGTTCGCCGAGCGACGCGACGTCGCGGAGGAGCTGCTCGCCGAGGGCCTGCGCGCCGCCGGCGGCTCCGTGCAGCACGCCCACGACGGGCTCTACACCTGGATCAGTCTGCCGCCGGGCAGCGACGCGAGCATCGTCGCCGAGCTGGTGGCGCAGGAGGGGTTCCTGGTCGCTCCCGGGGAGCCGTTCTTCATCCGCCCCGGCGCGGGGCGGTTCCTCCGGCTCAACTCGGGCTCGGCGACGGCTGACGAGATCTCCGCGGCCGCCCGCGCGATCATCCGGGCCGCCACCGGTGCCGACGCGCGCTCGGTGTCGCGGCTGACCCCGTAGTAGGACGCCGTCCGATCGGACCCGGCAGCCCGGCCGAGGTGGCGGGTCGGGTGCGTGCGCGGGCTTCGCCACTGCTGCAGACCTTGTTGACGCCGGTACGACCTACGCGTATAAAGAGGCGTCCAGCAATGACAATCAAGAATAACAATTGCTGGATTGATATCTCACCCCGTGACGCGTGGCCCGGCGGAGCCGTGGTCCTCGAACGACGGAGTTGCCGATGAACCTGCGCAAGCCCCGACGCCTCACGCGTGCGGTGCTCGTCGCGCTCGGTCTTGCGATGTCGCTGGTTGCGGCGTGCGCCGGGCCGACGGAGCCGGCCGGTGCGACGGGGGAGGACGAGCTGATCCCGCTCACCCACCAGCTCGGCTGGATCGCGAGCACCCAGTCGATCGGGGAGATCGTCGCCAAGGAGAAGGGGTTCTTCCGGGAGGAGGGCCTCGACGTCACCATCAACCTCGGTGGGCCCAACATCGACGGCGTGGCGCTCGTCGCCTCCGGGCGCGCCGACGTCGGGCAGGTCTCGTCCAGTCCGTCCCTGCTCCTCGCCGCCTCCCAGGGGATCCCGGTCCGCGCGATCGCGGTCGGTGGCCAACAGCATCCCTACGGCTACGTGTCGATGCCGGACAACCGGCTCGACAGCCCGCAGGACCTGCGCGGCCGGAAGATCGGCTCGACCTCGACCGGATTCGTGCTGATCAACGCGCTGCTCGAGGCGAACGGCATCCCGCGTGAGGAGGTGGAGATCGTGCCGACCGGCACCGAGATCACACCGCTGCTCACGGGACAGGTCGACGCGTTCGGAGCATGGCGCAGCAACGCCGGCTGGCTGCGTCAGCTGCCCGAGGGCTACGGCTTCATCCCGCTCTGGGAGAACGGTGTGCAGCTCTACCCGCTGCCGTACTACGCCACCGAGAAGACGATCGAGGAGAAGCCGGAGCTGCTGGCCAAGTTCGTGCGCGGGCTCGCCCGGGGCTGGAAGTACGCCCACGAGCACCCGGAGGAGGCGGTGGACATCCTCGTCACCGCCTACCCGAACCTGAAGCGCGAGGACGAGGCCGAGGGGCTCGCCGCGCTCATGCCGTACGTCTTCACCGGCGCCACGGAGAAGGGCGGCTGGGGCGTGATGAGCGACGAGGTGTGGCAGCGCCAGCTCGACCTGCTCGCGAAGGTCGGCGCGTTCGGCAACGACGACCCGCCGTCCATCGACCAGGTGCGCGACAACTCCGTCCTCGAGGCCACCCGGGACGTGCGGTGACCCAGCTGGAGCACAGCGAGGTGGCCACCGACCCCGGGACGCGCCCGGCCCTGTCGCTCTCCGGAGTCACGGTGGAGTTCGAGTCCGACCGCGGCACCGTCTGCGCCTTCCGCGACGTCGACCTCACCCTGCGCGACGGCGGCTTCCTGTCGATCCTCGGGCCATCGGGGTGCGGTAAGTCGACGCTGCTGCGCGTCATCGCCGATCTCGTGCAGCCGACCGCGGGCACGGTCTCGGTGCTGGGCTCGTCGCCGGGCGCGGCCCGCACCGCCCGCGCCATCGGCTTCGTCTTCCAGGATGCGAGCCTGCTGCCGTGGCGCACCGCCCTGCAGAACGTCGCGCTGCCGCTGGAGATCCGCGGGGCACCGAGGGGCGGGCGCACACCCGCGGAGCTGCTCGAGCTCGTCGGCCTCGCCGGTCGGGAGAACGCGTTCCCGCACGAGCTGTCCGGTGGCATGCGCCAGCGGGTCGCGATCGCCCGCGCGCTGGTCACGGGCCCGCGGCTGCTGCTCATGGACGAGCCGTTCGGGGCGCTCGACGAGATCACTCGGGAGCGGCTCAACCAGGAGCTGCTGCGCATCTGGCAGGACACCGGGACGTCCGTCGTCTTCGTGACGCACAGTGTCCCGGAGGCTGTCTACCTCTCCGAACAGGTGCTCGTCCTGCACGCCGGCCCCCGCGGGGTCCGGGCGCTGCGGGACATCCCACTCGGCTACCCACGTGATCCCGCGATCCGCGACTCGCCCGAGTTCGTGGCCGTCGCGGCCGAGCTGCGCGCGATGCTGGGGTGATCGAGGTGGCCATGACGACCGAGCGTCCACCGGAGCGCACCCGGCCGAAGCGGAAGCGGACCGGGATGCGGAAGTGGCTCGACCCGCTGATCGTCGTCGCGCTCCTGCTCGGGCTGTGGGAGTTCGCGAGCGTCCGGTTCGGGATACCGGAGTACGTCGCACCGCGGCCGTCGGTGATCGCCGAGTGCCTGGCCGAGGAGTCGGGGGTCCTGCTGCGCAACCTGGTGCCGACCGCGCAGGCGAGCCTGCTGGGCTTCGCCATCGGCAACGGGTCGGCCATCCTGCTGGCGATCGGGTTCGTCCACAGCAAACGCCTGGAACGCTCCGTGTACCCGCTCGCGGTGATGTCCAAGACGATCCCGACGGTGGCGATCTCCCCGCTGCTGGTCATGATCTTCGGCTCGGGGCTCACCCCGAAGGTGCTGATCGCGGCACTGATCTGCTTCTTCCCGACGCTGGTCAACATGCTGAAGGGGTTCGAGTCGGTCACGGCGAACGAGGTCGAGCTGTTCCGCATCATGTCGGCGTCGCGGCGCGAGGTGTTCCTCAAGCTGAGGCTGTACAAGTCGCTGCCCTACCTGTTCGCCGCGCTGCGGATCGCGACCACGAACGCGGTGATCGGCGCGATCGTCGCGGAGTGGATCGGGTCGGCCGACGGCATCGGTGCCCTGATCGTGCAGGCCTCGTTCAACTTCGATGCGCCGCTGCTGTACGCCTCGATGCTCGTGGCGGGCGGCTACGCGCTGCTGTTCTTCGGTGCGGTCGGGGTGGTCGAGCGGATCGTCCTGCGGTGGAAGCCGATGGGGGCGGTCGCCGTCGCGGCCTGAGCCGGTCCGCACCGTAGTCGCACCTGACGAGCGCGGTCCCGTTCGCGGGGCCGCGCTCGTCTCGTGCGCTCCGCCGGGCGAATTGTTCTGGTCATTGTTCTGCACTGACTCGTGTGCAGCAATTCGTGCGTGGATATGTACCGCTTGTGTGGGTTGACTGTACCGGATCAATCACGTAGAAACCACACAGCGCGCAACAATGACAAGTACAAGAAGAACAATCGGTCACCGTGGGCGAAGGGGAACGGCATGAGCAGGTCGGTCAGGGCCCTACTGGCGGTCGCAGCAGCGGCCGCGATGCTCGGCACCGCCGCCGGGTGCGGCGGACCCGCCGACGCGGGCGGCGCGGACGACGGCCGCAAGCGCGTGGCCTACTCGTCGACGTCGATCAGCGACCAGTACCGCGTCACGTTCGTCCGCCTCCTGAACGAGGCCGCGGCGGCGCGGAACTTCGAGATGCTGCCGCTCACCGACGCCAACAACGACCCCGCGAAGCAGATCACCGACGTCACGACGCTGCTCGGCCAGGGCGTGGACGGGATCTTCATCGTGGTGCTCGACAGCAAGGCGATCAAGCCGGCGCTCGACCGCGCCGAGGCGGCCGGGGTACCGGTCGTCGCCGTCGACCAGGGGCCCACCGCCGGCAAGGTGGCGATCACCGTGCGCGGCGACTCGGTGCTGGAGGGCCGGCAGGGCTGCGAGGCGCTCGGCGAGGCGATGGGCGGCAAGGGCAAGGTCCTCGAGCTGCAGGGTGACCTCGCCGGCGCGATCGGGGTGCAGCGCAGCAAGGGCTTCAACGACTGCATGGCCGAGGAGTACCCGGACATCACCGTGGTCTCGCGGCCGACGCAGTGGGCGCAGGAGAAGGCCACCACGGCCACGCAGACCGTGCTGAGCACCGATCCCGACGTCAACGGGATCTTCCTGGCCAGCGACTCGGCGATGCTGCCGGGCGTGATCGAGGTGCTCAGCCGGCTCGGCCGACTGGTGCCCGCCGGACAGGAGGGGCACGTCCCGATCGTCAGCATCGACGGCTCCCCGTTCGGTCTGGAGCAGGTCCGCGCCGGCTACGTCGACGCGGTCATGGCCGCCCGGCTCGGGGACTACGCGACGCTCTCCGCCGAGTACCTGGAGCGGGCCATGAACGGCGAGACCTTCGACCTCGGCCCGACGGACCACAACTCGACGATCGTGCAGGACGGGGAGAACATCGCCGACATCCTCGTCGCCACCCCGGTCACCAAGGCGAACGTCGACGACCCCACCCTGTGGGGCAACCAGGCCAAGGGCTGACCCGATGAGCCCGACGGACCCTCCGGCCATCGAGGTCGACCGCGTCAGCAAGTGGTTCGGCCCCACCCGCGCCCTCGACGACGTGTCGTTCGCCGTGGCGAAGGGGCAGTCCCGTGCCCTGCTCGGCCGCAACGGCGCCGGCAAGTCGACCCTCGTCTCGCTGATCACCGGCATCGCCCGGCCCGACACCGGCGAGCTGCGGATCGTCGGGGAACCGCTGCACGGGCAGGACGACCGCATCGGCTGCGTCTACCAGCGCTCCAGCCTCATCCCGGCGTTCACCGCCGCGGAGAACGTGCTGATCAAGCACTACCCGCGCCGGCGCGGGGGCCTGATCCACTGGCGGGAGCTGCGGGAGCGGGCCCGGGGCCTGCTCGACGAATGGACGATCGGTGATCTCGCCGACGAGCCGGTGGAGCGCCTACAGCCGATGCACAAGAAGATCGTCGAGATCTGCCGGGCGCTCGTCTCGGACCCCGAGGTCCTCATCCTCGACGAGCCGACCGCGGGGCTGGACAAGAGCGACACCGCCCGGCTCTTCGCCCTCCTGGAGCGCCTCCGCGAGCGCGGCACGACGGTGCTCTACATCTCCCACCACCTGGAGGACGTCTTCCGCGTCTGCGACTCCGTCACGGTGCTGCGCGACGCGCGGCACGTCCTCACCGCCGGGATCGGCGACGTCACGATGGCGCAGCTGGTCGAGGCGATCGTGGGGGAACAACCGCCGTCGGCCGTGACCCGGCCGCCGCGCGCGTCCGAGGCACCGGTCGTGCTGTCCGTGCGCGACGTGCGGGTCGACGACCGGGTCGGCCCGGTCGACCTCGAGCTGCGTGCCGGGGAGTGCATCGGCATCGCCGGCCTGGAGGGGTGCGGGAAGGCGACGCTCGCTCGGGCGCTCGTCGGGCTGGAACCGCGCAGCGGGGAGGTCGTCGTCGACGGCCGCGAGGTCGAACCGGGAGACGTCCCGGAGGCGCTGCGCGCGGGGATCGGCTACGTCCCCGAGGACCGGCACGTCGACGGGATGGTGTCGGTGCTGGACGTGAGCGAGAACTCCACGATGGCGCTCGCGCCGCGCATCGGCCGGCGCCCGCTCGGGTTCCTGCCGCGGCTCTCCCGGCGCGCCGATCTCGATCGCGCGTACGCCGAGCTGGCGCGGCAGTGGCGCATCGTCGCTTCCTCGCCGCGTCAGCTGATCTCCGAGCTGAGCGGTGGGAACCAGCAGAAGTGCGTGATGGCGCGCGCCTTCGCCACCGATCCGCGGCTGCTCGTGCTGGTCAACCCGACGGCCGGGGTCGACGTGTCGGCGAAGGCTTCGATCCTGGCGTCGCTGTCGAGTGCCCTCGACCGCGGCGCGGGCGTCCTCGTGTTCTCCGAGGACGCCGACGACTTCGCGTTGTGCGATCGCATCTTGATCATGATCCGCGGGAGTGTGGTGGCGGTGCTGGACGAGGAGTGGACCGAGGCAGACCTGGTCGCCGCGATGCAGGGGGAGGCGGCGTGATCGCGACGCCCACCACGGAATCCCCGCCGCGGGTGCTCACCCGCGTCCGCGGGGTGCTCAAGCCGTCGATGCTGGGGCAGCTGGCGGCGCTGCCCGCGATCGTCATCGCGGTGCTGGTCGGCAGCCAGCTCAACCGGGCCTTCCTCACCGTCGACAACATCATGACGAACGTGCTGGCCGCGTCTGCCGTCCTCGGCGTGCTGACCGTGGCCGCGGCGCTGATCATCATCGCCGGGCACTTCGACATGTCGACGCAGTCGGTCGTCGCGTTCGCCCCGGTGCTGTCGGTGTGGCTGGTGATGCCCGCGGCGGCGGGGGGCTCAGGGGTCGAGCTGGACCCGGTGCTGGGCCTGCTGCTGATCTTCGTGCTCGGAGCGGTGGTCGGCGCGATCAACGGGTTCCTGGTCGCGGGGCTGAAGCTCAACGCGTTCATCGTGACCCTGGCGATGCTGATCCTGCTGCAGGGGATGACGTTGGGCATCGGCGGCGGGGAGACGCTGTCGAACCTGCCGGAGGTGTTCACCTACCTCGGCAGCGCTCGCTGGCTCGGGATCCCGGCCGAGGTCGTCGTGGCGGTCGCGGTGTTCGTCGCCGCCGGCCTGTTCATGCGCTACACGGTGACCGGGCGCCAGATCTACGCGATCGGCGGCAACCCCGACGCGGCGCGGGCCAGCGGCATCCGGGTCGAGCGGATCACGTTCTGGCTGTTCGTCGCCAGCGGCGTGCTCGCCGCGCTGGCCGGGCTGCTGATGACCGCGCGGATCGCGTCGGTGACCGCGAGCCAGGGCAACAACATCCTCTTCACGGTGTTCGCCGCCGCCGTGATCGGCGGGATCGACCTGCGGGGCGGCCGCGGGCGCATCGTCGGGGTCGCCACCGGTGTGCTGCTGCTCGCGCTCGTTCAGAACATCCTGCTCGTCTCGCAGATCCCGTCGTTCTGGGTGAACGCGATCTACGGCGCGATCATCCTGCTCGCCCTCATGACCGGCGCGCTCGCCCAGGGCTCCTGGCTGACCAGGTTCCGCCGCTCCCCGCACGCTCCCCAGCCCGCACCCGACCGAAGCGGAGACGATCGATGAGGATCCACATCACCGGCGGCACGCTGGTCACCGACGCCGGTCAGGTCCGCGCCGACCTGCTCTGCGCCGACGGCCGCATCGCCGCGATCCTGGAGAGCGGCGCCACCGCCGCGGCCGACGAGCGGGTCGATGCGTCCGGACTGCTGGTCTTCCCCGGGTTCATCGACCCGCACGTCCACTCGCGCGACCCGGGCCAGGTCGCCAAGGAGGACTTCGCCCACTCCACGCTGGCTGCGTTGTGCAGCGGGGTCACGACCCTGCTGGAGATGCCCAACGCGGTCCCGCCGATCGGCGACCGCACCGTGTTCGAGGAGCGGGCGGCCGCGCACGAGCGCGTGGCGTCCGTCGACTTCGGGCTGTGGGGGCAGGTGTTCGGCGCGTCCAACCTCGACGACCTGCCCGGTCTCCTCGACGCCGGCGCGGTGGCGATCAAGCTGTTCTGGGGCTACGCGCTCGACAAGCGCACCAAGAAGCTCGTCTACAACACCGCCGACGCTGCGCCCGGTGACGTCGTCGCCCCGCCCGACGCGGGCGACGTGCTGCGCGTCTTCGAGGTGGTCGGCGCGCACGGCGGGCTGCTCGCGGCGCACTGCGAGGACCGGGAGGTCGTCCTCGGCGGCGAGCGCGCGCTCGGCCGCGAGGTCCGCACGTACGAGGACCTGCTCGCCGGCCGTCCCGCGCTCGCAGAGGTCGCCGCGGTCTCGCGGGCCGCCGAGTTCTCCCGGGTGACCGGGTGCCGCTTCCACGTCGTGCACATCTCGACGGCGCGGGCGCTGGAGATCGTGCGCGCCGCCCGCGCCGACGGAGTGCCGATCAGCGCGGAGGCCTGCCCGCACTACCTCTGGCTCACCGCCGCGGACTACGCGCGGCACGGTGCGGGGATGAAGGTCTTCCCGCCGATCCGGGGCGCGCAGGACCAGGAGGCGTTGTGGGCGGCGATCGCCGACGGCACCGTGTGCTCGGTCGGCTCCGACCACGCCCCGCACGCGCCGGAGGAGCTGGGCGGCTCCCTCGCTGCGCGCCCGGCGGGCGTGCACGGCGTCGAGACGATGGTCCCGCTGATGCTGGACGGGATGGCCCGCGGCCGCATCACGCCGGAGCGGCTCGCCGCGGTCCTCGCCGGCGACACCGCCCGGCTGTACTCGATCGACCACCGCAAGGGGCGCATCGCGCCCGGACTCGACGCCGACCTCACCCTCGTCGATCCGCACCGCGAGCACTGCATCACCGCCGCGGCGCTGCACACCAAGCACAAGGTCTCCGTGTTCGACGGGCGAACGGTGCGCGGCGCGGCGGTGGCGTCCCTCCTGCGCGGCGAGATCGTGATGCGCGACGGCGAACCGGTGCAGCCCGGTCGCGGCCGGCTGGTGCGCACGAGCGCGGCCACCCTGCCCGATCCCGTGGGGGCCGCAGCATGACGGTCGTGCTCGACGACCTCGTCGACCGGGTGGCCGGGCTGACCTTCCCGGACCTGCCGGAGCCGACCGTGCGCCGGGTCGAGCTGCTCGTCGCGGACCTCGTCGGCGCCGCCGTCGCCGGCGCGCGCCGCGGCGAGCTGCCCCGCTACGCGGACAAGGCGGCGAGCACCCGGCAGGCCCGGATGCTGGTCCCGGGCGATCGCTGGGGCGAGGCCGGCGTCGCCGCGTTCGTCAACGGCTGCGCGTGCGTCGCGCTGGAGCTGGACGACGGGCTCGTCGGCGGCGGTCACGCGGGCGCTCACGTGATCCCCGCGGCCCTCGCCGCGGCCCAGCGCGCGCACCGCGCAGGACGCGAGCTGGTCGTCGCCGTGGCCGCCGGGTACGAGGTGGCCGCCCGGCTGTTCCGGGCCTTCCGGCTCCGCCATCCCGCGCACCCGCACGGGCACCTCGGTGCCGTCGGTGGTGCCGTCGCGGTCGCGCTGCTCTCCGGGACGGACCCGGTGGCCGCGGCCAGGGTGGCCTCGACCCTGCCGATCCTGTCGACCTGGGCGGCCTGCTTCGAGGGCGCATCCGCGCGGAACGCCGTCGTGGGGCTGGCGAACCTCGTCGCGATCACCTCCGTCGACCTCGCCGACGCGGGGTTCACCGGCGCCGCCGACGCGCTGGAGCAAGCGTTCGGCCAGGTCGCCGGTGAGCGGCGGGACCTCGCCGGGCTCGCAGCGCCGGTCGACCCGGCCCGGCTCGCGGTGCACGGCGCCGTCACCAAGCACGTCAGCGTGGCCGGACCGCTGCACTGCGCCGTGGAGGCGGCGCGCAGCCTCGCCCGGCCGGGTCCGATCACCGAGGTCCGGGTCGCCACCGTCCCGAACAACGCCAAGTTCGCCGGCCTGCCCCGGCCCAACTCGCTGTCCAGCCGGTTCTCCCTGCCGTACGCGGTGGCGGCTGCGCTGTGCCGCGACCCGGCGCGCGTGCGGTCGTTCGACCACGACCCGGAGGTCGCCGCACTGGCCGGCCGGGTCCGCGTGGCCGCCGAGCCCGAGCTCGAGGCTCGTCACCCCGGCACGCACGCCGCCCGCGTCACCGTGGTCGGCCCGGACGGGGAACGCACCGCCCTGGTGACCGAGCCGAAGGGCGCTCCCGGGCGGCCCGCCACGGAGGCCGATCTCGCGGCGAAGTTCGCCGAGCTGGTCCCCGGCCGCGCTGATCTGTACGCCCGGCTCACCGCGCTGCGCGATGCCGAGGACTGCGCCGACCTGATCGAGGGGGAGCTGTGAGCGCACCGACGATGCTGCCGGAGATCGTCGTCCTGGGCACCGGCGGCACCATCTCCGCCGTCGCCGACGCCCGCGGGCGCAACGGAGCAGGGCTCTCGGCGGGCGAGATCGTCACGGGCGCCGGGGCCCTCGACGAGATCGCGGTGATCCGCAGCGGCGACGTCCGCCGCATCCCGGGCCGTGCGATGACCCCGCAGGACATGCACGACATCGCGCTCCGGGTGGGTGCCGAGGTGGCCGCCGGGTGCTCCGGGGTCGTGATCACCCACGGGACCGACACGATCGAGGAGACGGTCTACGCCCTCGCGCTGATGCTCGACGTGCCCGTCCCCGTCGTCATGACCGGGGCGATGCGGCTGCCGGCCGATCCCGGCCACGACGGCGGGGCCAACCTGCGCACCGCCGTGGTGGCCGCGACCCGCCGCGACCTCGCTGCCTTCGGGCCGCTGCTCGCGTTCGGCGACGAGCTGCACCTGGCGCGGTGGGTGACCAAGCAGCACACCAGCCGACCCGCCGCGTTCGCCTCGCCCGAGACCGGCCCGGCCGGCGTCGTCGTCGAGGGGCGGGTGCTGATGAACGCCCCGCCCGCCGACTCCGACCACCTCGGCCTGCCCGACTCGCTCGGCGGCACCCGGGTGGAGCTGGTGTGGATCTACGCCGGCGCCGACGGCGCGCTGATCGAGGCCGCTGCGGAGCGAGCCGACGGCATCGTCGTCGCGGGGACCGGGGGTGGCCACACGCCGCCGTCGGTCGCCGAGGCGATCGGGGCCGTGGTCGCCGGCGGTACCCCCGTCGTCGTCGCCTCGCGGTGCGCGGCCGGTCCGACCCTGCACGACACCTACGGCGGGCCCGGTGGCGAGGCGCACCTGCGCGGTCTCGGCGCCGTCCACGCCGGACGGCTACCCGCGCTCAAGGCGCGGCTGCGGCTGCAGGTCGCGCTGGCGCTGGGCCGCGATGTCCGGGAGGTGTTCCCGAGGTGACGGCGGCAGAACGAGCAGTCGACGCGAGACAGGAGACGTCCGTGGTGTCCAGTCAGCCCCTCGCCGGGGTCCGGGTCATCGACTTCACCCAGATCATGCTGGGGCCCTCGGCGACCCAGATGCTCGGCGACTACGGCGCCGACGTGATCAAGATCGAGCGGCCCGGGACCGGCGACCTGTCCCGGGTGACCCTGCCGGACGACCCGGCCGGCTCGGACAACCCGGCGTTCAGCAGCCTCAACCGCAACAAGCGCAGCATCGCGCTCGATCTGTCCACGCAGGCGGGCCGCGTGATCGCCCGGGAGCTGGTGCGCGACGCGGACGTCGTGGTCAGCAACTTCCGGCCCGGGGTGATGGAGCGCCTCGGCCTCGGCTACGACGAGCTGAGCGAGCTCAACCCCCGGCTGATCTTCGCGGTGGGGACCGGCTACGGCCTCACCGGTCCGTACCGGTCGAAGGGTGGCCAGGACATGCTCGCGCAAGCGCTCACCGGCGCAACGCACCGGCGCGCGGACCCGAGCAGGCCACCGCAGCTGTACGCCACCACCGTCGCCGACTACGCGGCCGGGATGCACTTGATGCAGGGCATCCTGCTGGCGCTGCTCGCCCGCGAACGGACCGGACGGGGCCAGCTCGTGCAGGCGTCGCTGTACGACGCGATGCTCGCCATGCAGATGCAGGAGGCGACGCACCTGCTCATGCGCGGTGTGGAGCTGAACTGGGTGGCGATGCCGCACACCGGCGTGTTCGAGACGAGCGACGGGGCGCTCGTGCTCGTGGGGGCGTTCCGCGACGACCCGATCGCCGACATCTGCGCCGCGCTCGGCATCGAGGACCTCACCCGCCAGGAGCGGTTCTCCACGTTCGCGCTCCAGTGCGCGAACCGGTCCGAGCTGCACGCTGAGCTGAGTGCGGTGTTCCGGCGGAACACCACCCAGCACTGGATCGAGGTGCTGGAGAAGGCGGACCTGTTGTGCGCCCCGATCCGCACCCTCGACGAGGCACTGGCCGATCCGCAGACCGACGCCAACGGCATGGTGGTCGAGATCGACCGGGACGGGGAACCGGTGCGCACGGTCGGCTCGCCGGTGAAGCTCACCGACGGGGCGGCGACCGTCCGGTTCCCCCCGCCGAGGCTCGGCGAGCACACCGACGCTGTCCTCGCCGAGCTGGGATACGACGCCGAGCGGATCGCCGCGCTCCGATCGGCCGGGATCGTGGCGTGACCGTCCGGTTCGAGGTCGACGGGCACGTCGCGCGGATCACCGTCGACCGGCCCGAGGTGCGCAACGCGGTGGACCGGCGGACCCAGCGCGCACTGGAGGACGCGTGGGATCAGGTGGAGCGCACGGAAGAGATCCGCGTCGTCGTGCTCACCGGCGCGGGTGACCGGGCCTTCAGCGCAGGTGCGGACATGAAGGCGGGCGACGCCGACGGGCTCGCCTACTGGACCGAGCCCCGCCGCGGGGGGTTCGGCGGGATCTCGGTCCGCCGGAGCCTGCACGTCCCCGTCATCGCCCGGGTGAACGGGATCGCGCTGGGCGGCGGCTTCGAGATGGTCCTCGGGGCCGATCTCGCGGTGGCCGTCGACACCGCCGAGTTCGGGCTGCCGGAGGCGCTCGTCGGCCGGCTGCCGCTCGACGGCGGCGTGCCGCTGTTGCTGCAGACCCTCCCGCGGAAGGTCGCTGCCGAGCTCGTGCTCACCGGCCGCCGGATCCCGGCCGCGGAGGCGCTCACCCTCGGGCTGGTGAACGACGTGGTGCCGGCCGCCGAACTCGACGCCGCGGTGGACCGGTGGATCGAGCGCGTGCTGCGGGCCGCGCCGCTGTCCCACCGGGCGATCAAGCAGCTCATGCACGCCAGCACCCGGCCCGCTCCCGAGGAGATCACGCAGATCGCGACGCCCGAGGTCGTCCGCGCCCTCGGCTCGGCCGACGGCGCGGAGGGCCCGGCCGCGTTCCGCGAGAAGCGCGCCCCCCGCTGGACCGGTACCTGACAGATCGATACGGAAGGACCGACAGATGAAGCTCGTGCGATTCGGCGACCCCGGCCGGGAACGCCCCGGCGTGCTGCAGGACGACGTGATCGTCGACGTGAGCAGCCGCATCCGGGACTACGATCCGCGGTTCTTCGCCGAGGGCGGGCTCGCCCACCTCGAGGAGGTCCTGCGTGAGGCCGAGGCGCTCCCGCGTGTCGACCCGGCCACGGTCCGCATCGGGCCGCCGATCGGCCGCCCCGGCAAGATCGTCTGCATCGGCCTGAACTACGCCGACCACGCCGAGGAGGCCGGGTTCCCCGTCCCGACCGAGCCGACGGTGTTCTTCAAGGCGCCCAACACGATCGTCGGGCCCTACGACCAGGTGCGGATCCCGCGCGGCGGGGACCGCACCGACTGGGAGGTCGAGCTGGGCGTCGTCATCGGCCGCGAGGCCCGCTACCTACCGGACGAAGCCGCGGGTCTCGCTGCGGTCGCCGGGTTCGCCGTCGTCAACGAGATGAGTGAGCGCGGCTTCCAGCTGACCCGGGGCGGGGAGTGGGCGAAGGGGAAGTCGTGCGAGACGTTCAACCCGCTCGGCCCGTGGTTGGTGACCCCCGACGAGATCGACGACGTCCAGGCGCTCGACCTGTGGCTGGACGTCAACGGCGAGCCGATGCAGCGCAGCAGCACCAAGCACATGCTGTTCAGCGTCGGGTTCCTCGTCTGGCACCTGAGCCAGTTCATGGTGCTGGAGCCCGGTGACCTGATCGACACCGGCACCCCGGGCGGCGTCGGGAACCTGCAGGACCCACCGCGGTACCTCGCGAAGGGCGATGTGATCGAGCTCGGGGTCACCGGGCTCGGCTCCCAGCGGTTGTCGGTGATCGGCGCCGATGACTGATCAGTGGGGGACCGTTGCGCGCGAGTCGTTGTTCTGGTGGCTCGCGGGAGCACTGAAGTTCGGGCCGGGCGCGCTCGACGAGATCGGCGCGGACGCCGCTGGACTGGGGCTCGAGCGGGTGCTCGTCGTCACCGACCGGCAGGTCGTCGACGCCGGCGTCGCCGGGCGGGCCGTCGACTCGCTGACCGCCGCGGGCGTCGAGGTGCAGGTGTACGCCGACGTCGCGATCGAGCCGACCGACGAGTCCTGCGCCGCGGCGCACGCGGCGACGAAGGACCTGGACGTCGACGGGATCGTCGCCGTCGGCGGCGGATCGGTGATCGACACCGCCAAGGCGGTCGACCTGCTGCGGACGAACGGCGGTGCGCTGACCGACTACGTGAACGCGCCGGTCGGCGCGGGCCGCGCCCCGCACGCGCCGCTGCTCCCGTTGATCGCGGCGCCGACGACGGCGGGTTCCGGCTCGGAGAGCAGCGGGGTGTGCGTCATGGACCTCACCCGGCTGCACCTCAAGTCGGGGATCAGCCACCGCGCGCTGCGGCCCGTCCTGTCGGTCGTCGACCCGCTCACCACGCTGACGCTGCCGCGGGAGGCCACGGTCTCGTCCGGGCTCGACGTGCTCTCCCACGTCCTGGAGTCGCTGACGGCGAGCCGGTTCGACACGCGGCCGCGCGCGACGGGGGAGCGGCCGACGTACTGCGGGGCCAACCCCGTCTCCGACCCCCTGTGCCGGGAGGCGCTGCGGCTGGTCGCGCGCAGCTTCCGCAAGGCCGTCGAGGACGGTGCCGACGTCGCCGCGCGCACCGACATGATGCTGGCCGCGACCCTGACCGCCATCGGGTCGAGCACCGCAGGGGTGCACATCCCGCACGCGTGCTCGTACTCCGTGGCGGCGCAGGTGCGTGACTTCCGTCCGCCCGGGTTCCCGCCGGGACGGCCGTTCGTCCCGCACGGCTGCGCGGTCGCGGCGACCCTGCCCGCGACCCTGCGCTACGTCGCCCCCGCGGTGCCGGACGCCCAGCGCGCGGCGGCGGAGGCGCTCGGCGCGCCGGACGATCTCGCTGCGGGGGTGGTCGAGCTGATGCGTGACATCGGCGGCCCGCGCGGCCTCGCCGACTTCGGCTACGCCGCGGCCGATGTCCCGTCCCTCGCGCAGGGCGCGCTGCAGCAGCAGCGGCTGCTCGCGGGCGCGCCGCGGCCGGTGGACGCGGACGTGCTCGGCCGCATCCTCACCGAGTCGCTGCAGAACTGGTGAAGGAGGTGACCATGCGAGACGCCGACCGAATCGACGCCGTCGTCGTCGGGTCCGGGCCGTCCGGGGCGGTCACGGCCCGGCGCCTTGTGGATGCGGGGATGTCCGTCGTCTGCCTGGAGCAGGGCGGATGGCCCGACTACTCGACCGCCCGCGCCGGCTTCCCGGACTTCGAGCTGGTGGCCCGCAAGCACTGGGACTGGGACCCGAACACCCGCCGGGCACCCGGGGACTACCCGATCGACGACCGCGGCTCCGACATCACGGCGCTGATGTTCAACGGGGTCGGCGGCAGCGCGGTCATGTACGCGGCGCACTGGGAGCGGTTCCTGCCCTCGGACTTCCGCGTCCGCACGCTCGACGGGGTGGCCGACGACTGGCCGGTCACCTACGAGGACATGGCGCCGTACTACGACGAGGTCGAGCGGCAGTTCGCCGTGTCCGGTCTGGAGGGCGACCCGGCCCTGCCGCCGTCCACACCGCCGCCACTGCCCCCGGTACCGCTCAACAAGGTCGGCCGGCGCGGCGCCGAGGCCCTCAACCGCCTCGGCTGGCACTGGTGGCCCGGCAGCAACGCCATCGCGACCCGCGACTACGGGCGCCTGCACGCCTGCGCGCAGAGCACCGCGTGCCCGTTCGGCTGCCCGGTCGGGGCGAAGGCCTCTCCGGACCGCACGCACTGGCCCGACCTCATCGCCGACGGGGTGCGGCTGATCACGCGGGCGCGGGTCCGTGAGCTGGTCCCCACGGCGTCCGGCCTGGTCGATGGGGTGGTGTACGTCGACGAGGCCGGCGTCGAGCGGATCCAGCGGGCGCAGGTGGTGATCCTGTGCGCCAACGCCCTGGGCACCCCGCGGATCCTGCTGAACTCCGGACTGGCCAACTCGTCCGGGCTGGTCGGGCGGCGGCTCATGATGCACCCGTTCGGCAACGCGATCGGCATCTTCGACGAGGACCTGGAGAGCTGGCGCGGGCCGCTCGGGCAGCACCTGTACTCGCTGCAGTTCTACGAGACCGACACCTCGCGCGGGTTCGTGCGCGGGGCCAAGTGGAACCTGCTGCCGAGCGGGGCACCCCTGTCGATCATGCTGCCCGGGCTGTGGGGCGCGGAGGGGCACTGGGGTCCGGACTTCCACCTCGCCCTGCGGTCCAGGCTCGGCCGCTCCGCGATCTGGACGGTGATCTGCGAAGACCTGCCCGACGATGACAACCGGGTCGTCCTGGACCCGGACACGGTCGACGACAGCGGCGTCCCAGGCGTCCGGATCGAGTACCGGACCTCGGACAACGCCCGCGCGATGATGGCCTTCCACCTCGCGCGGCTGGAGGAGGTGCTGCGCGAGATGGGGGCGAAGGAGATCATCCTGAACGGCCACATCCGGGCGTCCGGGTGGCACTTGATGGGCACCGCGGTCATGGGCCCCGATCCCGCGACGTCGGTCGTCGACCCGGTCGGCCGGGCGCACGACGTGCCGAACCTGTTCGTCTTCGACGGGAGCACGTTCCCCACGTCGTCCGGGGTGAACCCGTCTGCGACGATCGCGGCGAACGCGCTGCGCTGCGCGGACGCACTGGTGAAGGCCCGCGCCGAGCAGGTGGTGCCGGCGTGAGGGCGCTCGACCCCCGGCTGCGGGCGGTGCTCGGGGGCATCGCCGACCAGCTCATCCCCGCCGCCCACGGCATGCCGTCGGCGACCGAGGTCGGCGTCGCGGACACGCTGCTCGACGACGTCGTGCGCGCTCGGCCCGATCTCGTCGCACCGCTCGCCGACGTGCTGACCGCCGTCGCGGACGACGATCCCGTGTCCGCCGTCGCCCGGTTGCGCTCCGGCGCCGTGGCGGGGTTCGACGTCGTCGCGCTCGTCGTGGCCGGCGGCTACCTCATGTCCCCGCGGGTGAAGGCGGCTCTGGGCTACCCCGGCCAGGAACCGAAGATCGTCGATCCCGACGACGTCGTCCGCACCGTGCACGACGGCCTGCTCGACCCGGTCGTCGCCCGCGGCCCGATCTACCGGCCGACGCCGGGAACGGAGGTCCGATGACGATCTCGACCGCGGCGCGCCGCCGCGACCACCACATCGACGGGGAACCGGTGGTCTCCGCGACCTACCTCGTCCGGGAGAACCCGGCCACCGGCGAACCGGTCGCCGAGTTCGCGGCCGGCTCGGCGCACGAGGTGGACCTCGCCGTCACCGCGGCGCGGCGCGCGTTCGACCACGGGCCGTGGCCGCGGATGCCGGCGGGGGAGCGGGCCGCGGTGCTGCGCCGATTCGCCGCCGCGGTGGAGGCGGAGCTACCCGCCCTCGCCGCGCTCGACCGGGAGGAGGCAGGCAGGCCGATCCGGTTCGCGCGCGCCGACGTCCGCTCCGCCGCCGCGCACATCGCCACCGCTGCCGCGCTGATCGAGACGCAGTGCGGCGAGTCGTGGACCGACGTCGATCGTGATCTCGTCGCGTACTCGGTGCACGAGCCCGCCGGCGTCGCCGGACTGATCATCCCGTGGAACTTCCCCGCCGGGATCCTCTGCCAGAAGCTGCCCTACGCGCTCGCGGTCGGCTGCACGGTCGTCGTGAAGCCGTCGGAGTTCACGTCGAGCAGCGCGCTGGAGATCGCCCGCTTGGCGGAGGAGGCCGGGGTGCCGCCGGGCGTCGTCAACGTCGTCACCGGCCTCGGATCGCAGGTCGGCGCCCCGCTGTCCGCACACCGCGACGTCGACGTCGTGTCGTTCACCGGGTCGACCGCGAGCGGACGCGCGGTCGCGTCGGCCGCCGGGGCGTCGCTGACCAGGGCCGGCCTGGAGCTCGGCGGGAAGGGCGCGGTCGTCGTGCTCGACGACGCCGATCTCGACCAGGCTGTCGAGGCCGCGGTGTTCGCGGCGTTCTTCAACTCGGGGCAGTGCTGCGTCGCGGGACCGCGGATCCTGGTGCACGCCGCCGTCGCGGATCGGTTCCGCGAGGCCTTCCTCGCGCAGGCCGACCGGCTCGTGACCGGGGATCCCGCCGACGAGCGCACCGATCTCGGTCCGCTCATCCATGAAGATCACCTGCGGAAGGTCCTCGGCCACGTCGACGCGGGACGGGCAGCCGGAGCGCGGGTGCTCCGCGGCGGAGCACGGTCGGGCGGCGAGCTGGCCCGCGGCGCGTTCCTCCCGCCGACGATCCTCGACGGCCTCACCCCCGAGTCGCCGGTGTTCCACCAGGAGATCTTCGGCCCGGTCGTGTCGCTGACCGAGATCACCGGTGTCGAGGAGGCGGTGCGGCTGGCCAACGCGACGAGCTACGGGCTCGCGCACACCGTGTGGACCTCCGACGTGTCCACGGCGCACGCGGTCGCGCGCGAGCTGCGCTCCGGCACGGTGTGGGTGAACACCCACCTGGACGGATCGACGCACATCCCGTTCGGCGGGGTGAAGGCGAGCGGTTTCGGCCGCGAAGCGGGCCGTGCGGGGCTCCTGGAGTTCACCAGCCTGAAGACGGTGCAGATCCGTTCCGCCCGCCGCGCGTACGGCTTCGGGACACGCTGATCGAAATTGTACCCTTTTTGTTGACATAACAATTCTCGGATTGTATTGTAGGTTGTATGGATCATATTCTTGAGATCGACGTCGTGGAATTCGAGCGCGGTGATGAGCGGACCCGTCGGGCGATCGTCGACGGAATGCGGCGCAGTCTCGAAACTGGTTTCGTCTACGCCCGGCACGATCTCCCGGTCGGCGTGCTCGACGACGCGTACCACAAGCTGGAGACCTTCTTCTCCCTGGCTGCGGAGGTGAAGAACCGGTACACGGTGGTCGGCTCCGCCGGGCAGACCGGCTACACCGGAATGCGCGTGGAGACCCCGGTGTCGGTCGGGAAGCCTGATCTGAAGGAGATGTACAACTGGAGTGCGGAACTGCCCGCCGGGCATCCGCTGCGTCGCAGGTTCCCGCACCGCTACCGCGACCAGATCTTCCCCGAAGACGTCGTCCCGGGCATCGAGGCGGCACTGCGGCTGCTGCACGACCGCATCTTCGATCTGCAGAGCCGCGTTCTGCGCATCATCGCCCTGGGGCTCGGGGTCCACGAGAACTTCTTCGATGGAATGGTGATCCCGGCGTCGGCGATGAGCCGGGCCCTGCACTACCCGGACATCCACGAGCACCACGCGGAGGGGAACCAGGTCTGGGCGGGCGAGCACGCCGACATCGACCTCATCACCGCGCTGCCCCGGGCCACAGCGCGCGGGCTGCAGGTCAAGACGGAAGACGGCTGGATCGATGCGGTCGCACCCGAGGGGGCCGCGATCATCAACACCGGCAAGATGCTGGAGCACCTCACCAACGGGCTCATACCGCGCGGCGTGCACCGCGTCGTCGCCGATCCCGACCAGGTCGGCGACCGCTACAGCGTCGTCCAGTTCTGCCACCCGACCGCGTGGACGGTGCTCGAACCGCTCGCCACCTGCTGCACCCCCGAGCGGCCGCAGCGCTTCCCCGCGATCCTCACCGGCGACAAGCACGACGAGGTGCTCTGGGAGATCAACCTCTTCGAGGACGCCCGGAGGGTCCCGGTGGAGGCCTCCTGATGGAACCCGCCACCGAGCTCCGGTTCGTCGAACAGGCCGTGCGGCTCGCCACCGCGAACGGCGCCACCGGGCAGCTGCCGTTCGGTGCCGTCGTCGTCCGGGCCGGGGAGGTGATCGCCACCGGCGTCAACACGACCCTGCGCGACCACGACCCGACCGCGCACGCCGAGGTCGCCGCCGTCCGCGCCGCGTGCCGGGCGCTCGGCACCACCGCGCTCCCCGGCGCGGTCGTGGTGTCGAGCTGCGAACCGTGCCCGGTCTGCCACGTCGTCGCGGTCGCCGCCGGCGTCCAGGAGATCGTCTACGCCGCGACCGCGGAGCAAGCGGCGGCTCACGGCTTCGCCTCGCCGGTGGAGGTCATCCGGATCCGGGAGGACCTCGCCGAGCTCCGCCGCGACCACCTGCGCCACATCCCCACCGGGGACGACACGGCGCCCTTCGTCCGCTACCGCGCATCGAACCCCGGGGGAAGCGATGGACCTGCAGGCCCTCGTCCATGACGTCACCGCGGTCGTCGCCACCGGGGTGCCCGCGGCCGTCCGCCACCACGCTGGGCTGGTCCTCGCCGACACGGTCGGCGCCATGATCGCCGGCGGCCGGTCTCCGGAGCTCGCCGCCCTCGCCGCGACCTGCGATCCGCGCCCGCAGGCCGAGGTCGCGGTGCCGGGGCACCCCCGGGTCGGCGCCGCCGCGGCGGCTGCCGTCAACGCGATGGCCGGTGTCTGGCTCGAGATCGACGAGGACTCCAAACCGGGCGGGCACGTCGCCGCGCAGGTCCTGCCCGCCGTGCTCGCGGTGGCGCAGCGCGACGGCCTGTCCGGTGAGCAGCTGCTCCGCGGCCTCGTCACGGGTTACGAGGTCGCCGCAGCCCTCTACGCGATGTACGACCTGCGCTATCCGGTGCACCCGCACGGCCTGTTCGGTGCGGTCGGGGCGGCCGTCGGCGCTGCGGTCGCCCGGGGTGACGACCCCGGGCCGCCGGCCCGCATCGCGTCGAACCTCCTGCCCGTCGGCGTGTGGGACCCGTGCACCGAGGGCGCGACGGTGCGGCACGTCCTCGCCGCCGACGCCGCCGCGATGGGCGTGCGGGCCGCCGAGCTGGCCGCGGCCGGGATCGGCCCGTCCGCGACCGTGCTGGACTCCCTCACTGCGGCGCTCGGCTGCCGAGTCCGCCAGGCGAACCCGGCGCACGCCGGCCACGGCTGGCGGCACGCCCAGATCACCCGCAACACCTTCAAGATCCACAGCGCCTGCCTGCACGCCCACGCGGCGATCGAGGCCGCGCTGGCGGTCCGCCGCCCGGCTCTCGACCCGGCCGAGATCCGCTCCGTCACCGTCGCCGTCATGTCCGGGGCCGCGGAGCGGATCGGTGCCCTGCCTCGCCCGAACTCGCTCTCCACCCGCTTCTCGATCCCGTACGCGGTCGCGACCGCTCTGCTCCGCGGGGAGGCGAGCGTGACCGCGATGGGCTACGACGCACACGCGTTCGCACTGGCCGAGAAGGTCCGCCTCGTCGTCGACGACAGCCACGCCCGCGCCGGCGAGCCGATCGGTGGTGCCACCGTCACCGTCGAGACCGTCACCGGAACCCGGCGCGCCCGCGTCGACCGGCCCCGCGGGGTCTGCGACAACCCCGTGTCCGAGGAGGACCTGCGGGTCAAGTTCGCGGCCGTGGTCGGGGGAGCAGGGGCGGAGGAGTACTTCGCCTCCTTGGTGGAGGTGTTCGACGCACCCGTGGTCGGGCAGGTCCTCGTCAGCGATCAGGCGGTCGCCACCTGATCGCCCTCCGGTGCCTCAGCCCAACGTGAACGGGTCCCTCGTCCCCCCGGTCAGTTCGACCCAGACCGCCTTCTCCTCCAGGTACTCGTCGATGGCGTGGATGCCGTTCTCCCGCCCGAGGCCGGACATCTTGTACCCGCCGAACGGCACCGACGGCGCGACGACGCGGTAGGCGTTGATCCACACCGAACCGGCGCGGATCTTCGCCGCGACCCGGTGGGCGCGGTGGACGTCCTTCGTCCAGACGGCGCCGGCGAGGCCGTAGGGGGTGTCGTTGGCGAGCTTGATCGCCTCGTCCTCGTCGGTGAAGGTCAGGGCCGCGAGGACGGGGCCGAAGACCTCCTCCCGGTAGACGGTGGACTCGGGGGTGATCCCGGTGAGGACGGTGGGCTGGACGAAGAGGCCGCCGAGGCCGGGGTCGGCGGCGCCGCCGTAGGCGACGGTCGCGCCCTCGGCCTTCGCGGTCTCCAGGTAGTGGAGGACCTTCTCGTACTGGGGCTCGTTGGCGACCGGGCCCATCTCGGTCTCGGGTGCGGTCGGGTCGCCGAGCCTGATGCGGGCCGCGCGGTCGGCGACGAGGCGGATCAGCTCGTCGTGCACGTCGGCGTGGACGATCAGTCGGGAGCCCGCCATGCAGGTCTGGCCGGTCGCGGCGAACACGCCGGCGACGATCCCGTTGGCGGCCGCGGCGAGGTCGGCGTCGGGGAACACGATCTGCGGGGACTTGCCGCCCAGCTCCAGCGTGACCTTGTTGATGTTGTCGGCGGCGGCCTTCGCGACCGCGCGGCCGGTGGCGGTGGAACCGGTGAACGCCACCTTGTCGACGCCGGGGTGGGCCGCGAGCGCGGCACCGGTCTCGCGGGACAGCCCCGTCACGACGTTGACGACGCCGGGTGGGAACCCGGCCTTCTCGACCAGCTCGGCGAACCCGAGCGTCGACACCGGCGCGTGCTCCGAGGGCTTCACGACGACGGTGCAGCCGGCGGCGAGCGCGGGCGCGAGCTTCCAGCTCATCAGCAGCAGCGGGGAGTTCCACGGCGTGATCGCCGCGACCACGCCGACCGGCTCGCGGCGGGTGTAGACGAGGTAGTTCGGGTTGGGTGAGGGGATCTGGCGGCCCTCGATCTTGTCGGCCAGCCCGGCGAAGTAGTGGTACCAGGATCCCAGCGCCGTGGTCTGGCCGATCATCTCCCGGTACAGCTTCCCGGAGTCGTTGACCTCCAGGCGGGCCAGCCGCTCGGCGTCGTCGGCGATGAGGTCGCCGAGCCGGCGCAGCAGCGCGGCGCGGGCGAACCCGGTCGTCTGCCCCCACTCGCCCTCGAACGCGGAGCGGGCCGCGGCCACCGCGGCGTCGACGTCCTCCGGCCCTCCGTCGGGCACGACCGCCCACGGTTCACCGGTGTAGGGGTTCAGCGACTCGAAGGTGCGCCCGGAGGCGGCGTCGACCGGCTTCCCACCGATCAGCATGCGGAACTGCTCGAGCTCGCCAGGCATCTGCGGCGTCCTCCTCGACGTGGTGTGCCCCGACACTAGGTGTCACCGGCAGCGCCGCGCTATCCGCGAGGCGGCGGGCGGTGGCCGCGAAGCGGTCGTGCCCACCCGTCGTTCCGCGGACATCTACGTCGTTCCGCGGATGGTGGCGGCCGTCACGGCTCGCCTAGATTCGCCTTCGCTCACCGCCGGGGCATCGTCGCCCGGTGCTCGGACAGCGGGCCTTTGTGGAGGTTGCGATGACGGGCAGTACGGCAGTGGACACGTCGTCCCACGAGGCGCTCCCGCTCCTCGTGACGGACAACCCCGACGAGGCGCACCAGTACATCACCGACGTCTACATCCCGCACGACCTCGAGACCCGGGACGGGAACCGGCTCGACTTCACGCTGCCCTACCTCGCGTCGGACCGGCTCACCGTCGGGCACCTGGTGTACGGGGCCGACTCGGAGCTGCTGGTGCCGCCGATGATCGGGTGCTACCACATGAACCTGACCCTGCACGGTCGGACGATGGTCACGCAGAAGGGCCGCCGCGCCGCGACGGACGCCGGCCGTGGCGGGGTCATGTTCTCCCCGACCGACCCGTTCACCGTCCGCTGGAGCCCCGAGGCCGTGCAGTACGCGGTCAAGCTGCCCCGGCGTTCGCTGGAGGGCCAGCTCTCCCGGCTGATCAACCAGCCGGTGGAGCAGCCGATCCGGTTCGATCTCGGGTTCGACCTCACCACGCCGATGGGGCAGGCGCTGTTGTCGGCGGTGACGTTCCTGCGGCAGGAGCTGAGCCGACCCGGCGGCATCGCCTCCCAGCACCTGGTCCGGGAGCAGCTGGAGTCGATGGTGCTGACGCAGATCCTGCTGACGATCCCGAACTCCTACACCGACGTCCTGCACCGCCCGGAGCGGCCGGCGACCCGGGCGAAGATCGGGCGGGTGATCGAGATGATCGAGGAGCGCCCGGACGCGAACTGGACGCTGGCCGAGCTCACCCACGCCGCCGGGGTCACCGCGCGTGCCCTGCAGCGCGGGTTCAAGGAGGTCGTCGGGATGTCGCCCACCGCGTACGTGCGCGCGGTGCGGCTCGACCGGGTGCACGCCGAGCTCGTCGAACGGGCCGGCGAGGTCGCGGTCGCCGACGTCGCCGTGCGGTGGGGCTTCTTCCACCTCAGCCGGTTCGCGCAGCAGTACCGCGAACGGTTCGGTGTGCTGCCGTCGGAGACGGTCCGCCGCGTCCTGCGCCACGGCGCCTGACGACGGCGGCGGGCCGTCTGGGCTCGTGCCCTCCGCGGCCGGTAGCCTGGACACGACTTGTTTAGTCGTAAGGTAATCCGGACCGAGGAGGTTGCGCCGTTGGCGAGCAGGCGCGCGGCCATTCGACGAGCCTCCTTCGAGGACGGGATCGACCGGGTCGAAGCCGCCTGGCGCAAGGAGCGCCCGGACATCGACGTCAGTTCGGTCGGGATCATCTCCCGGCTCTGGCGGGTCAGCCGGCATCTCGAGCGGGTGCGTAAGGAGCGGCTGGCCGAGCTGGGCACCGACCGCGTGACGCTCGACGTCCTGGCGATGCTGCGCCGGTCCGGCCCGCCGTACCGGCGCACGGCCGGGGAGCTCACGCGCTCGTCGCTGATCACCTCGGGCGGGGTCTCGCAGCGCCTGGACAAGCTGGAACGAGCAGGCCTGATCAGCCGCCACATCCACCCGAAGGACCGGCGTCGCATCGAGGTCCAGCTCACCCCGGAGGGGATGGCGCTGGTCGACAGCGTTCTCGCGGACCTCATGGAGCACGAGAACCAGCTGCTGTCCGTCCTCACCGAGCGGGACCGCGGGGAGCTGCGCCGGTTGCTCAAGATCCTCCTCGCCGAGTTCGAACACCCGGACGAGGACAGCGCCGAGGGTGGCTGAGGAGGCCGTTGCCGGTGGGCCGGGGCTCGGTGGGTCAGGCCGCTCCTGCGGTGCGCAGCAGCGGCGCACGCAGGTCGAACGGAACCGGCCGGTCGTCGCCGGGGCAACGCCGGCGCGCGACGTAGCGGGCCCGGAACTCGGCGACCCGCGCGGCGAGTTCCGGGCCGACTGTGGCCGGGTCGAGGTGGGCGGTCACGACCTCGAAGAAGATCTCCGCCTGCCCGGCCAGGGCGGGGTCGGCCAGGCCGTCGCGGATCGCCGGGAGCCACAGGCCGCCGGTGTCCGGTAGCCGCCGGAGCAGTTCCCGGCGCGCGTCGTCCCGCACCGCCGTCGCGACGGCGAGGACGGCCACCGAGCGGATCCACTCGGGCAGGGCGTCCAGGACGCGCAGCTCCAGCCAGCCGCGGGGTCGCACCGGTGGGAACAGCGTGGTCAGATGGCTTCGCAGGTCGTCCACCGTTGGCCAGCCCGCCGGATGGCCGTGCGTCAACCAGTCCCGGAAGGTCAGGCCGGGCGCCGGGACGACCCGCGTGTCGTCCGGGCCGGTGATGAACATGACCGGCGCGTCGAGCGCGTAGTCGGCCCAGGCGCGGGCGGGGTCGGCGGCGACGCGGACCGGGCGGGTCCGCCCCGGGTCGATGGACCACCAGATCGCCTGGCGCAGACACGCCCAGCGTCGTCCGTGCACGTCGACGCCGGGCGAGTTGCTGAACGCGGCGATGAGGACGGGCGCGAGGCGGTGCAGGAGATCCCAGCGGCCGACGGGGTCCGCGGCGTCGTGGCTGAGGTTGATCTGCGTCGACGTCGTGTTGTTCATCATCCACGCGCCCGCCCAGCCCTGCCCGGCGAAGAACTCCTCCATCGCGCCGTAGCGCGACTTGTCGAGGATGCGCTGCGGTCTGCGGCGATCGTCCACCGCGAGGGTGCACGGGACCAGGTCGGCCCGGTGCAGGAGTGCGAACAGGGCGTCGCTGTCGGCCTGCGCGGCGCTCAGGGCGCCGGCCGCCGTGGGGAACGGGGCGGTGGACAGCTCCACCTGACCCCCGGGTTCGATGGTGACGCGGCTGCCGGCGCCGAGGCGCAGACCGTCGAACGATGCGAGGTCGGCGTGGGCTGGGCGCGTCTCGACCCCCGGCGGCCGGTGCAGTGGCCACTCGAGCTCGATGCCGACGAGGTCCCGGCCGCACGGTGTGAAGACCGACTCGGCGTAAGCGGTCACATCGTGGACGGACAGCGAAGGTCGAGGCAGTGGCATGAGCGGCCCCTTCCGGTCCCGTCGAGGTTAAGGAGAAAACCTCCCAGTGGCAAGTAGTTGACGACTAAGAAGATTAGTAGCTACTATCCTCGTGCTGTGACGCCCGGCACACCGCCGGAGTCCGAGCGAGGAGGAACAAATGGCTGGCCCGCTCACCGGGTACCGGATCCTCGATCTCTGCACGATGATGTCCGGGCCGTGGGCTTCGGACCTGCTCGGCGACCAGGGCGCCGACGTCATCAAGATCGAGGTTCCCGGTAAGGGCGACCACGTGCGCGACCTGCCCCATCGTCACCGCGGGATGTCGGCGATGTTCGTGAACGTCAACCGTTCCAAGCGGTCGGTCACGATCAACCTCAAGACGCCCGAGGGTGTCGACCTGCTCAAGCAGCTGGTGCGGACCGCTGACGTTCTCGTCCAGAACTTCCGGCCGGGGGTCGCCGACCGCCTCGGGATCGGCTACGAGGCGCTCTCGGCGGTCAATCCGAAGCTCGTCTACCTCTCCCTGAACGGCTGGGGTGAGTCGGGGCCGCTGGCGGGGCAGCGCGTGTACGACTCCCTGATCCAGGCGCTCACCGGGCTGACGACCGTTCAGGCGGGGTCCGACCACGAACGGCCCCGGCTGATCCGCACCGTCCTGCCGGACAAGCTGTCGGCGATCGTCGCCTCACAGGCGATCACCGCCGGCCTGCTGGCCCGCGTCCGGACGGGCGAGGGCCAGCACATCCGCCTGTCGATGCTGGACGCGGTCATCTCCTTCCTGTGGGCCTCGGACATGGGTGCCTACACGTTCCTCGAGAAGCCGGTCGAGGTGGAACGCGGCGGCAGCTTCATCGACCTGATCTACCAGACCCAGGACGGCTACATCACCGTCGCCACCAACAGCAACGCTGAGTGGACGGCCCTGTGCCGGGCGCTCGACCACGCGGAGTGGATCGAGGACGAGCGGTTCTCGACCCCGGCAGGCCGCCTGGAGCACATCAACGAGCGCTTGCAGATGGTCCAGGACGTCCTCGCCACGAACACCAGCGCGCACTGGCTCGAACGGTTCGAGCGCCACGACGTCCCGGCCGCGCCGATCCTCAAGCGTTCCGAGGTGATCGAGCATCCGCAGGTGCGCGCGTGCGGGAGCATCGAGGAGTACAAGCACCCCGTCGCCGGCCCGCTGCGGCAGTCCCGGGTGCCCGCGCGCTTCCTCGGCACACCGGTCGAGCCGCCGCGTGGGGCGCCACTGCTCGGCGAGCACAACGGGGAGGTTCTGAGGGAGCTCGGACTGACCCCCGAGCGCATCGCCGAGTTGGTCGACCGGGGAATCGTCGGCAACGAGCACCTCCGTCCCGCGGGCGAGACCGCTTCCGTCCCCGCCTGAGCGGCGGGCGGCGGAGGAACCGGAGGAGGACCATGGCTACCGCAGTGGTCATCGGCGCGGACCGGGGCATCGCCCACGCGATCGCGCGGCAGCTGCACGAACGGGGCGACGCGGTGACGGCCGCCTGCCTGGTCGGGAACGACGAGCTCGCCGCCGCCGGTGTGACGGTCCACGGGGGTGTGGACGTCACCTCGCAGGACGCGGTGGAGAAGTTCGCCGCGGCCCTCGGCGAGCGCAGGGTCTCGATCGACGTCCTCTACCACGTCGCCGGAGTGCTGGGGCTCGACACGTTCGGCAGCCTCGACTACGACGAGATCCGCCGTCAGTTCGAGATCAACGCGCTCGGTCCGCTGCGGACGGTCGAGGCGCTGCGCGACCTGCTGCACGACGGGTCGAAGGTGGGCATCGTGACCAGTCGTGTCGGCTCGCTCGCCGACAACAGCAGCGGAGGAATGTACGCCTACCGCATCTCTAAGGCGGCGGCGAACATGGTGGCGCGGAATCTCCATCACGAGTTGGGCCCGCGAGGAATCCACGTCCTCGCGCTGCATCCCGGGATGGTGGCAACCGATCTGACGAAGGATTTCCCGGGCGACTTCACCTACATCCAGGCCGATGAGGCCGCAGCCGGCCTGATCGGAAACATGGACCGGTTGACCGCGGAGAACGCGGGGCGGTTCCAGCACGCGAACGGGAGCTACCTCGACTGGTGACTTCCAGCTCCGATCGTTGCCGCGCGCAGCGGCGAGTCGAATGGGCACCGACGAAAGGTCAAAGATGATCACTGTCTACGGCTACGTGCCGGCATGGGGACTTCCTGACATCAGCCCGTACGTCACCAAGCTCGTGAACTACCTGACGTTCACCGGTCTGGAGTTCGAGCACCGCACGCAGGATCTCGCGACGCTGGACCAGGACTCGCCGTACGGCAAGCTGCCTTACATCGTCGACGAGGACGGCACCAAGGTCGGCGACTCGAACATGATCATCGCCTATCTGAAGGAGAAGTACGGCGACCCGCTCGACGCCGACATGACACCGGCGGAGCGGGCGAACGCGCTGGCCTGGAACCGTCTGCTCGAGGAGCACCTCTACTGGAGCGGGGTCATCGAGCCCCGGTGGCGCCACGACGAGGGATGGGAGGTCTACATCCCCTACATCGTCCAGGGTGCCGAGGTGACCTCCGAGATGCGCGCGGCGCTGGACGCCTTCCGCGAGCGCATCGTCGCGGAGTTCAACGGGCAGGGGATGGGGCGCCGTCCCCCCGAGGTCGTCTACGAGTTCTTCCGCGCCGACATCGACGCGCTGTCCGACTTCCTCGGCGACAAGGAGTACTTCCTCGGCGACAAGCTGCGCTCCATCGACGCCTCGGTCTACTCCACGTTGCGCCACGTGACCGACCAGCCGCAGCGGTGGCTGGGCAGCGGTTACACGGCGACGAGGCAGAACCTCGTCGACTACATGGACCGAATCCGCAAGGAGTACGGCGTCTGAGCCGCCGGGGGCGCTCGCCGTCAGATGTCCCGAAATCGAGAGCGGAAACCGGTGATCGATCTCTACTACTACACGAGTCCCAATGTCCGGAAGGTGCTGATCGCACTCGAGGAGACGGGCCTGGAGTATTCGATCAAGTGGACCGACATCCGTGAGGGCGACCAGTTCCTGGACGAGTTCCTCCGCATCAACCCCAATGCGAAGGTTCCGGCAGTGGTCGACCACGACGGACCCGGC
Organism: Pseudonocardia thermophila; assembly: GCF_900142365.1. Classification (GTDB taxonomy): domain Bacteria; phylum Actinomycetota; class Actinomycetes; order Mycobacteriales; family Pseudonocardiaceae; genus Pseudonocardia; species Pseudonocardia thermophila. Next base: position 397,102 of record NZ_FRAP01000002.1, read on the forward strand.
GGGCGCCCACTGGCCCTGTTCGAATCCGGGGCGATCCTGAGCTACCTGGCCGAGAAGTCGGGGCGGCTGCTGCCGGAGGATCCGGCACGCCGGTGGGAGGCGATCTGCTGGACGTTCTGGCAGGCGGCCAACCAGGGCCCGATGGTGGGGCAGGCGACGCACTTCCTCAGGTACGCCCCGCAGGTGGGGGTCGACTCGGAGTACGCCAAGGGGCGGTACCTGACGGAGACGCGACGGCTGTACCAGGTCCTCGACGACCGCCTCGCCGACCGCGAGTACCTCGTCGGCGAGTTCTCCATCGCGGACATCGCCTGCTACCCCTGGACCCGGGTGGCCGCCGGGCACGGCATCGACGTGGCGGACTACCCCAACGTCAAGGCCTGGACGGACCGCATCGCCGCCCGTCCCTCGGCCAAGGTCAAGATCGCCGAGCCGGCCCGGGCCGCGGCGACCGGCGAGTACACGCCGGAGCAGTTCCAGCGGCTGTTCCGGCCCGCCTCCACCTCGTGATCGCGAGGCCGATCCCGTCCGACGTCCGCAAGGAGCCTGACATGACGGTCCTGCCCCGTCCCGAGGTGTCCGCGCCGCAGATGAGCATCGACGGCGAACCGGTGTCGACGCCGTCGCGCATCGAGGTCGTGGACCCCGCCACGGCGGCTCCGTTCGTCGCCGTCCCCGATGCCGGACCCGAGCACGTCTCCCGGGCCGTCGCTGCGGCGCAGCGAGCCGGCCGGGTGTGGCGGGCGCTGTCCGTCGAGGAGCGTCAGAAGTACCTGCTGCAGGTGGTGGCGATCCTGCGGAACCACCTCGACGAGCTGGCGTCGCTCGTCACCGCGGAGCAGGGCAAGCCGCTCGGGCGGGCGCGCAGCGAGATCGAGTCCGGGTTGCGCTACTGCGAGGCGCACGCCCAGTTCCGCATCCCCACCGAACTCGTGCGCGACGACGACGAGGAGACCGTCGTCGTGAACCGGGTGCCGCTGGCCGTCACCGCGGCGATCACCGCGTGGAACTACCCGGTCCTGCTGATGCTCCGCAAGATCGCCCCGGCGCTCGTGGCCGGCAGCACGCTGATCGTGAAACCGTCCCCGTACACCCCGGTGGCCACGTTGCGCGCGGGCGAGCTGCTCCAGGAGGTCCTGCCTGCGGGCGTCGTCCAGGTGCTCTCCGGCGGGGACGAGCTGGGGCGGGCACTGGTGTCGCACCCCGGGATCGGCAAGATCAGCTTCACGGGTTCGGTGGCCACCGGCCGGGCGATCATGGCCGCCGCGGCGCCCACCCTCAAGCGCCTCACGCTGGAGCTCGGCGGCAACGACGCCGCGATCGTCCTCGATGACGTCGATCCGGCGGAGATCGCCGCCGATCTCTACTGGGGCGGGTTGTCGAACTGCGGCCAGGTCTGCGCGGCGATCAAGCGGCTCTTCGTCCCGGAGTCGCTCGCCGAGGACCTGGCGTCGGCACTGGCCGACGTGGCGGCGTCGGTGGTGGTCGGCGACGGGTTCGCCGACGGCGTCGACATGGGTCCGCTGCAGAACCGTCCGCAACTCGACCTGGTGCGATCCCTGGTGGCCGATGCCGAGCAGCACGGCGCGGAGGTGTACTTCCGCGGCGAGGCGCCGGACGGGCCCGGGTTCTTCCACCCGGTCACGCTCGTCCGCCGCGTCCGCGACGACCTGCCGCTCGCCCGGCAGGAGCAGTTCGGCCCCGTCCTGCCGCTCTTCACGTACTCCGATCTCGACGAGGCGATCGAGCGCGCGAACGCGAGCGAGTTCGGGCTCGGCGCGTCGGTATGGGCGGCCGACGAGGAGCGGGCGGTGGCCGTGGCCGGTCGGCTGGAGGCCGGCACGGTGTGGGTCAACCAGCACCCGATGCTCTCCGCTGACACGCCGTTCGGCGGCATCAAGCAATCGGGGCTCGGCGTCGAGGGCTCCGTTCACGGAGTGCTCGGCCACACCGACATCTGCGTGCTCCGCGTCAAGCACTGAACCACTGCCGAGCGAAGGGAACGGCGATGCTGCTCAACCGCGACGACTGGTACGAGACGTCCCGCGACCTCGACTGGACTTTCTCGTACGTCGACCCGAACGAGGTGTTCCCCGCCTCGTGGAGCGGCGCCGGCGACGTGCCCGCCGACGCCTGGCAGGACTGGGAGGAACCGTTCCGCGTCTCGTACCGCGACTACGTCCGCATCCAGCGCGAGAAGGAGGGCGGCGTGAAAGCGGTCGGCAACGCGCTGAGCCGCGCGGGCGTATTCGAGAAGCTCGACCCGGCGCACCTGGCCTCGGCGCACCTCCACCTGGGTGGCACGTGCATGGTCGAGCAGATGGCGATCACCATGCAGAGCCGCTTCTGTCGGTTCGCGCCGACCCCGAAATGGCGCAACCTGGGGGTGTTCGGAATGCTCGACGAGACCCGCCACGCGCAGCTGGACCTGCGGTTCGCGCACGAGCTGCTGAAGGTCGATCCGCGCTTCGACTGGACGCTCAAGGCGTTCCACACCAACGAGTGGGGCATTCGCGCGGTCAAGGCCTTCTTCGACGACATCATGCTCAACGCCGACTGCGTCGAGGCGGCCCTGGCCGTCAGCCTGACCGTGGAGCACGGTTTCACGAACATGCAGTTCGTCGCACTGGCGGCAGACGCCATGGCGGCGGGCGACATCAACTGGTCCAACCTGCTCTCGTCGATCCAGACCGACGAGGCGCGGCACGCCCAGCAGGGATTCCCGACGCTGGCGGTGCTCATGGAGCACGATCCCGAACGGGCGCAGCAGGCGATCGACGTGGCGTTCTGGCGGTCGACGCGGCTGTTCCAGACGTTGACCGGGCCCGCGATGGACTACTACACCCCGCTCGAGCAGCGGAAGATGTCCTTCAAGGAGTTCATGCTCGAGTGGATCGTCAACCACCACGAGCGCATCCTCGAGGACTACGGGCTGAAGAAGCCGTGGTACTGGGACGACTTCCTGCGCAGCTTGGAGACCGCGCATCATTCGATGCACCTCGGCATGTGGTGGTACCGGCCGACGCTGTTCTTCAAGCCGAACGCCGGTGTGTCCCCGGCGGAACGCGAGTGGTTGCGCGAGAAGTACCCGACGTGGGAACGAGACTTCGGCTACATCTGGGACCAGATCATCGCCAACGTCCAGGCCGGTGACGTCCCGGCCACGCTGCCGGAGACGCTTCCGGTCCTGTGCAACGTCACGCACCTGCCCATCGGTGGTGCGTGCGCGCCGCACGAGCTCGCCGAGCACAAGAGCGAGTACAAGGGGAAGGTCTACCGGTTCGACTCCCACATCTCGAAGTGGTGCTTCGACGTCGACCCGGAGCGCTACGCCGACCATCCCACGGTGGTCGACCGGTTCCTCGCAGGCGACATCCAGCCGATGGACCTGCCCGGTGCGCTGGCCTGGATGGGGATCACGCCGGACGTCATGGGCGACGACGTCTACGACTACGCCTGGGCCAGGGAGTACGTGAACGCCTGAGGTGCTGCTCGGCGTCCGAGGCAAGGAGTGAGGCGATGGCTCTGTTTCCCGTCACGGGTCGTTACATCGGGGACCACATCCCGCATCTGGTCGCGGCCGACACCGACGACACGATGGACGAGCTGGCGGCGATGGTGGCCAGGCATTCGGTCGGGAAGAAGGTGCCGGTCCCCCCTGGCGGCCCCGTCTACGACGTCTACATCGGCGGCCGCCGGATCGATCCCGGCGTGACGCTGGGCGCCCTGGGGCTTTCCCCCATGGCGTGGGTCGACGTCGTCCCCCGCGGGGCGGAGGCACCGTGAGCGCCACCGACGAGTTCGTGCCGATCGCCGACGCCGACGAGCTGTGGGACGGCGAGATGGAGGCCTACGACGTCGACGGCGAGGAGGTCCTGCTGGTCAAGCTCGACGGGCGGTTCCACGCGTACGACGGCGTCTGCCCGCACCAGAGCGTCGCGCTGGTCGAGGGCGAGCTGGACGACGGCGTGCTCACCTGCCGGGCCCACGAGTGGCAGTTCGACGCCGCGACGGGTGCCGGGATCAATCCCTCGAACGCGGCCCTGCGCCGGCACGAGGTCCGGGTCACCGAGGACGGCAAGGTCGCGGTGCGGCTGTGCTCCCGATCGCCCGCGGCGGCGCGGCAGTAGATCACCGACACTCACATCGTGGGGCGTGTTCCATGACCATCATCGAACTGGAGTCCGACGCGGCGCTCGACGTCGACCACGTCGGACCCGTGATCCGCGCCGGCCGTCTGGCGGAATGCGTGATCGACGCCGTCGCGGCGGACAACCCGGACCGGGACGTCGTGGTCGTCGACCGCGACGACTACGTCCGCATCCACACCCGAGGGAGGTGCCGGCTCACCCGGGAGAGCCTGGAGCGGGCGCTCGGCGAAGCCTTCCAGCTGGAGGCGCTCGAGATCGAGATGCCCTCGTTCAAGGGCCGGTTGCGCACCCGGACCGACGAGTTCCTGTGGTACCTGACCACCTCCGACGGCGAAGCGTGAGGACGAACCGATGACCGAACTGGCCTCGCGGTCCCGCAGGCGGGGGCTGAAGACCTGGAGTGCCTTCGGCGATCTGGGGCGCAGGCCCAGCGACTACGAGATCGTCACCCACCACATGAACCACACGACCCGCCCGGGCGAGCAGCCCCTGGAGATGGGCCCGCACGTCCGCGGCAACGTGTGGTTGCGTACGCACCGGGACGGCATGCGCCTGGTGGTGCCCGACTGGGACGCGTTCCGCGATCCCGATGCGGTCACGTACTCCACCTACGTGACCGCCCAGGACGATCAGGAGACCTACGTCGAAGGTCTGCTCGAACGGTTCGACGAGGCCGGGCACGACGAGGGCCTGAGCGACTCCGCGCTCGGTCTGCTGCGGCGGGTGCTCGCCCCCAGCCGCTTTCTCGCGCACGGCTTGCAGATGCTGTCGTCGTACGTGCAGCAGCTGGCACCGAGCAGCTACGTCGGCAACTGCGCCACCTTCCAGACGGCCGACCAGCTGCGCCGGGTGCAGCTCGCGGCCTACCGCACCACGCAGCTCCGCCTGACCCGGGGCACGGAGATGACCGAGCCGGGGGAGCGTTGGTACTGGGAGAACGACCCGGCGTGGCAGCCGATCCGCAAGGCGGTCGAGCGCGCCCTGCTGGAGTTCGACTGGGACCGCGCCTTCGTCGTCACCAACCTGGTGACCAAGCCGCTGACCGACCTGATCACGGTCGAACGGCTCGGTGCGCAGGCGGAGGCGGTGGGTGCCCCGCTCGACGCGCTCATTCTGCAGAACCTGTACCTGGACTGCCGGCGGAGCCGGCGCTGGACCTTCGCCCTCGTGTCGTTCCTCGTCGCGGCGGACCCTGGCAACCGTGCGGTGCTCCAGGAACACCTCGACTCCTTCGGCGAGCTCGCGCGCGGTGTCCTGGACGCGGCGGGCCGGTTGCTGGAGGTTTCGGGCGGGCAGCCTCCGCAGGCGATCGTGGACACCGTTCGCAGCGCCTGGTGCGACATGCTCGCCCCGCACGGCCTGACCGCTCCCCGAGGGTGATGGTGGCCGCGTCGCTCATCTCCGTGGGGACGGGCACGGTCGAGTTCGCGGGCACGGAGTGCGGCCCGATCGAGGCCGGGGCGGGCGAGACCGTCCTCTACTCCGGGCTGCGGTCGGGCCTGCCGCTGCCGTACGGATGCGCGAGCGGGGGATGCGGCAGCTGCAAGGCCAGCCTGCTGGCCGGCCGGGTCCGATCGCTGTGGGACGCCGCGCCCGGGCTCACCGACCGGGACCGGCGGCGGGGTGACCGGATCCTGATGTGCCAGTCGGTGCCCGTGGGCCGCTGCGTGGTGCAGGCGCCGTTGGGTGACCGGCCCGAAGGCCCCGCGCCCGTTCGCGTACCGGCCGTCTTCCGGGAGCGGCACCGGCTCGGTGCGGACACCGCACTGATCACCGTGTGCACGGAACAGCGTCTGACCTGGATGCCGGGTCAGTTCGTCCACCTGGTTCTTCCGGACGGGGTCCGCCGCGCCTACTCCATGACCCGCCCGCCTGCGCCACGGGCCGGCCGGACCCTGGAGTTCCTGGTCCGGGCCGTCCCCGGCGGCAGCGCGAGCCGCTGGCTCTTCGGCGGGCTCGCCGAGGGCGACCGCATCCTCGTCGAGGGCCCGTACGGGAAGGCGCACGCGCAGTCGCCGCCCGACCGGCCGGTGGTCTGCCTGGCCGGTGGCACCGGGCTGGGCCCGGTGCTGGCGATCGCCGATCGCCTGCAGGCGGAGTCGGCCGGTCGGGAGCTGCGGGTGTACGTCGGGGCACGGCGCCGGGAGGACGTCGTCCTCACCGACCGTCTCGCCGTTCTCCGAGACCGCGGTGCCTCGGTCGTGGTGGTGGTCGAGGACGCCACGGGCCCCGAACTCGCCGGGAAGGAGGTTCACCGCACCGGTCTCGCCCTGGATCATCTGCTGTCGGACCTGCCCGATCTGACCGGGCACGACGTCTACCTGGCCGGTCCGCCTGCCATGGTCACGGCTGCCTTGCGTCGCCTGGTCCGTGGCGGCCGTGCCGCTGCGGACCGCGTGTTCGTCGACAAGTTCCTCTGAGGGGAAGGAAGTGGTCCGATGTGCACCGCGCTCAGCACGGACGACGCGATCGGGAGCTCGCTCCTCGACGTACTGCAGGAACGGTTCACCCGGAACCTGATCGGCGGGAGCTGGCGCTTCCCGGCGGCCCCCTACGACTTCGAGATCCGCAGCCCGGTCGACAGCGAGGTGATCGCGGTCGTTCCGCTCTCGTCCCGCTTCGACGTCGCCGCGGCGATCTCGGCGGCGAGAGCGGCGTCGGCCGGCCCGTGGTCGGCTCCCGCGGAGCGGGCCGATCTGCTGCGCGCCCTGCTCGATCACCTGGATCGCCTGCGGACCGAGATCGCCGGCCTGCAGAGTGCCGAGTCCGGTCTCTCGCCCGCCGACTCCCGCCTCGTGGTCGACGTGACGCTGCGCGAGATCCGTCAGGACCTAGCCCGGGGCGCGGCCCCGGCGGAGCGGCCGGGCGTCGTCGGCCACATCCTCTCCTGGGGCGCACCGTTCGCCGAGGCGCTCACCAGCGTGTGGCCCGCGCTGCTGCGCGGACACACCGTTGTCGTGAAACCGTCGCTGCGCGCCCCGCTGTCGGCGGCTTTCCTCGGGCTGCTGGCCGAGCAGGCGGGGCTTCCGGCGGGCGTCGTGAACGTCGTGCAGGGCACCGGCCCCGACGTCGGAGCCGAGCTGATCCGCCGGCGGGACCTCGCCGGTCTCGGCGTGCGCGGCAACGTGCGCACCACGACCGCGGCCGCCAGGGCCCGCACGGGGGTCCCGCTGCAGCTGGTGCGGGCCGGGGGCAACGTCTGCCTGGTCGGGCCGGAGCCCACCGGCGTCGCCACGCTCGCGGGGCACGTGGCGCGGCTGGTCGGGATGAACAGCGCGGGCGGGGTGTTCGCGCTCCCGCTGGTGGTGGTGAGCGCCGACGTCGCCGCGTCGGTGGTCCGGGCACTGGTCGAGCGGCTGGCGGGGGTGCGTGCGGCGCCGCTGCCCTCCGACGCCGTCCGGGCGAGGTGCCTCGCCCGGATCGAGGCCCTCGTCGGCGCCGGTGCGCGGGTGCGGCTCGGAGGAGCGCGGGTGCCGGACGACGTCGAGCACCGTATGGGCTGGCGGGTCCCGCCGACGGTGCTCGACCTCGGTGATCCCCGGTCGGCCGCCGCGGTGCTCCACCGCGACACCGAACCGATCGGCCCGGTGCTCGGGGTGTTGACCGTGACGGACGCGGCGGAGATCGCAGCCGCGCTGCCGCCGAGCTGCGCGGACGGCGTCGCCTGGGTCCACGGCTTCGCCGGGCACCGGGTCCCCGACCTGCCGCACGGCCGGATCGTGACCGGTCCGGCCGCGGACCTGGCCGGTGCGCTGACCATCCCGCCGTCGTGGCTCGGACGTGCGCGATGACCGCCGCGGTTGCGCTCGACATGGTGTTCGTGGTCGATCCCGTCGAGTCGCTGGCACCCGGGCACGACACGAGCGTCGCGCTGATGGAGGCCGCGCAGCTGCGGGGCCACCGGGTGCTGATCACGACGGCGAAGGATCTGAGCTACGCCGACGGGGAGGTGACGGCCCGCTGCACGGCCGTCACCCTGCGCCCCGCGGTCCTGCACGACGGTCGCTGGATGACCGACGCCGAGTGGTACACCCTTGGCCCGAGCACCGACCGGGCGCTCTCGGAGGCCGCGGTGGTGTTCATGCGCACCGACCCACCGGTGGATCCGGCCTATCTGCGCGCGACGTACCTGCTCGATCTCGTCGACCGCACGCGCACGCTGGTCGTGAACTCGCCGTCCGGCCTCCGGGACGCCAACGAGAAGCTCTTCGGTCTGCGGGAACCGGATCTCATGCCGCCGACGCTGGTCACCGCTGACCGGGACCGGATCCGCGACACCGTGCGCCGCTGGGGGCGGGCGGTCTTGAAACCGACCGATGCGATGGCGGGCCGGGGGGTCCTCGTGCTCACCCCGGAGGACCCGAATCTGTCCTCGATCGTGGACGGCGCCACCGAACGCGGAACTGTCCAGGTAGTCGTGCAGCAGTGGGTGGCCGAGGCGGATGCCGGGGACCGTCGCCTCATCGTGCTCGACGGTGAACCGATCGGGGTCGTCCGCCGGATCGCCCGGGGCGGCGACTTCCGGTGCAACATGGCCGCAGGCGCCGGGGTCCGCGCCGACCAGGTCACGGTCGCGGACCGGTTGCTCTGCGAACGCCTCGCCCCGCACCTTCGGGCACTGGGTCTGCGCTTCGTCGGGCTCGACGTCATCGGTGACCGGCTCACCGAGGTCAACGTCACCAGCCCCACCGGGGTCCGCGAGATCGACGCCCTCTGCGGCACCCACCTGGCGCACGACGTCATCGTCTGGGCCGAACGGGTCTGCCCGGCCCCGGTCGTCCCGGAGCGGCGCCGCCGATGACGACCTCGCTGCGCATGGTCGTGGTCGGCGCCGACGCGGCCGGGATGAGCGCGGCCCATCAGGCCCTGCGCGGCGCCGCCCGGCGGGGCAGGCGGATCGAGGTGGTGGTCCTCGAACGGTCGCAGCACACGTCCTACTCGGCCTGCGGCCTGCCGTACTGGGTGGCGGGCGACGTCGACGGCCCGGCCCGGTTGCTCGCTCGCAGCGCCGCGCAGCACCGGGAGATGGGCGTCGATCTGCGGATGGGGGCGACCGCGACCGGTCTGGATCTGGACGCCGGGTTCGTCGAGTACGTCGACGACGCGGGAGGGCACCGAGTCGACTTCGACGAGGTCGTGCTCGCCACGGGGGCGGCGCCGATCGTTCCCCGGTGGGCGCGAGACGACCGCGGCGCCCTCCGGCCCGGCGTCCGCCCGCTGAAGAACCTGGACGACGGGGCCTACTGGATCGACCGGTTCGGGGGCGGTCGCCCCGGTCGTGCGGTCGTCGTCGGCGGCGGCTACGTCGGCCTGGAGATGGCCGAGGCGCTGCTTCGCCGGGGCTGGTCGACGACTCTGATCACCCGGTCGCGGGTGATGAACACGCTCGACGAGGACATGAGCACCCGGATCGAGCCCGCGCTCGCCGAGGCCGGGGTCGAGGTCGTGTCGGAGACGACGGCCGTGGCGCTGGAGTGCCGCGGTGCGGCCGGCGCGACGGTCGTGGCGACGGCCGACGGCCGCACGTACGCGGCGGACGCCGTCGTCCTGGCGACGGGGGTCGAGCCGGTGAGCGAGCTCGGCGCGGCGGCGGGACTCCCGCTGGGGAAATCGGGCGGGTATCTGCCGGATCCGGCCGGGCGGCTGGCGGCAGGTGTGTGGGCGGCCGGTGACTGCTGCGAGTCGCTGCACCGCGTCACGGGCGAGTACGTCTTCTTCCCGCTCGGCACACACGCGAACAAGCAGGGACGCGTCGTCGGCGAGAACATCAGCGGCGGGTCGGCGACCTTCGGCGGCGTCCTGGGCACCGCCGTCACGCGCTTCGCTGCCGGGGGCGCCCACGTCGAGGTCGCCCACACCGGGTTGAGCAGCGCGGAGGCGGAGACCGCGGGGCTTCGCACGGCCGGGCTGGTCACCGAGGGCCGCACCGCGAGCGGGTACATGCCGCAGGCGCGCCCCATCGCCACGAAGGTCCTCGCGGAGCGCGGGACCCGCCGGCTGCTGGGCATGCAGATCGTCGGCGGGCAGGGTGCGGGCAAGCGCATCGACACCGCCGCCGCGGCGCTCTGGGGACGGCTGACGGTGGACGATCTCGCGCAGATGGACCTGGCCTACGCTCCTCCGTTCGCCACCGTGTGGGAGGCCGTCCAGCTCGCCGCCCGCCGCCTCGCCGACCGTCTGTGAGGCCGGCCGGACGAGCGGGCCCGGCGCCCCGCGTCGGACGCCGGGCCGGGCCGGGTCAGGCAGCCGCGGGAGCGGTCAGCTGCTTCGCCAGGCTCGCCCCGATCAGGCGGCCGAACGTGTTGGACCGCAGCACCGAGGTGGCCGGCGGGTACTCGTGGTAGAAGAGCCCGGTGATCTCACCCGCGGCGTACAGGCCCGGGATCGGCACGTCGTTGGTGCTCAGTACCCGGCCGTCCAGGTCCACCTTCAGACCGCCGAAGGTGAACGTCAGGTTCGTCGTCATCGGGAAGCCGTAGAACGGCGGCTCGGCGATCGGGTTCGCCCAGTTCGACTTCGGCGGGGTGATGCCGGTGGTCTTCTTGCCGTCCAGCTTCGCCGGGTCCCACTCGCCGGGGCCGCAGGCGGCGTTGAAGGCGTTGACGGTGGCCTCCAGCTTCGCCGGGTCGAGCCCGAGCTCCTCCGCCAGGCCGCGGATGGTGTCGGCCTGCGCCGGCGGTTGGTCGGTCGTCTCGTAGACCCAGCTGCCCGTGAACCGGTCCATCACCACGCGGTCGGTGATGAAGTACGCCTTCTGGTTCTGGTTGCGCCACACCTCGTACGCGATCAGCTCGAACGAGGCGAACAGGTAGTCCTCGCCCTCGTCGTAGAACCGCTCGCAGTCCTCGTTGACGACGATGCCGTAGTTGTGGCCCCAGATGACCGCGTCCGGCTTGGTGGCGCGGGTGTCCACCAGCTCGGAGTGCACCATGTCGAACTGCCCGGCGGTGCCGGCGCCGATCTCCATGGCCATGCGGATGCCGGCGCCGCGGTTGTACTTGATGCCGGGTGCGATGAGCGGCAGGTCGACGGCGTCCTTGCCGATGTACTGGGTCAGCATCTCCGGGTTGCCCTCGAATCCGCCGCAGGCCAGCACGACGGCCTTGCCGGTGATCGTCGTGAGCAGCCCGTCCGGCTTGCGCACGACGACGCCGACGACCCGGCCCTCGTCGTCGAGCTTCAGCCGGATCGCCTCGTGCTCCCAGAACACGCGGCAGGTGTCGTACTGCTCGATGTGGTTGAAGTAGGCGTCGACGATCGCCTTTCCGCCGCCGTTCGGGTAGACGAAGTGCTGCTCGTCGAATTCCAGCGCGACGTTCGGTTCGTCGTGGTGGATCAACTCGACGCCGTGGTCCTCCATGAACTTCACGGTCGCCGGTACCTCGGCCTCGAACGTGCGGCAGTAGTCGAGGTCGGCGAGGCCGCGGCAGTCGCGCTCCATGCGGCCGACCCAGTCCTTCGAGAGCGTGTTGTCCCGGTTGAGCCGCAGGTAGGCCATGGTCCAGCGGGACGCGCCCGCGCGCTCGCCCTTCTTGCCGGCCTCGATCAGCGCTACCCGGCCGGGCTTGCCGGCCTTCTTCGTCTCCTCGAGGAAGCTCAGGGTCGTCGCCGATCCGGCGAATCCGCTCCCGACGACCACCACGTCGTAGTCCGGCACAGCGTCCTCCTTCGTCCGATTGGTGCCGAAAACGGTAGGAGCGGGTGATTTCCGGGGCTATCCGCGCCGCGTTCGCGAATGTCCGGCATACGGCGCCGATCCGCGTACGACCGCGCTCATCCGGCAGGAGATACTTGGACGTCCTACTGGTTCGAGGTTGGGTGGCTGCACGGTGCGTGAGGCGCTGCGCCTGATGGTGCCGATCGTCCTGGCCGCGATGCTCAACCCGCTCAACACCTCGCTGGTGGTCACGGCGCTCGCGCCGATCTCCGCCGATCTCGGCGTCGCTGCCGGCGACACGGCGGTGCTCGTCGCCGTCCTGTACCTCGCCTCGGCCACCGTGCAACCGGTGGCGGGCCGGCTGGCCGACGACTTCGGGCCGCGCCGGGTGATGGTGACCGGATCGCTGGTGCTCGGGCTCGGCGCCGCTATCGGGTGGACGGCAACGAACCTCGCCGGCCTCGTCGTCGCGCGGATCCTCATCGGGCTGGGCGGCGCAGGCGCGTACCCGGCGGGGATGCTGCTGATCCAGCGGGCGGCCCACGCGGCCGGGGAGACCGGGCCGCCGCGCGGGCGGCTGGCTGTGCTCAACGTCGTCGGCCAGGCGACGGTCGCGGCCGGGCTGCCGGCCGGCGGGTTCCTCGTCGAGCTCGCGGGCTGGCGGGGCACGTTCGCGGTGAACGTCCCGCTCGCGCTGCTCGCCGTGGTGACGGCGCTGGTCCTGATCGAGCGCGACCCGCCGGGCCCGCCGCGCCGGGGGTCGCTGGCCCGGCAGCTGGACCTGGCCGGGATCCTGCTGTTCGCCGCCGCCCTGATCGCGCTGCTCGGCGGGCTGCTGATCAGTTCGGGCGCGGCCACCGGGGTGCTGCTCGCGATCGGCGCCGTCGCTTCGGCCGTGTTCGTGCGGCACGAGCTGCGGGTGCCGACGCCGTTCCTCGACCTGCGCGCCCTCGTCGGCAACGGCGCGCTCAGCCGCACCTACCTGCGGACCGGCATCGGGCTGGTCGGCGTCTACGTCGTGCTCTACGCCCTCCCGCTCTGGCTGCAGGACCGGCAGGGCTTCGCGCCGTCGGCGGTCGCGTTCCTCACCGTGCCTGTGATGGTCGTCGGCGTGGTGGCGTCGATCGCGGTCGCGCGCATGCGGGCACCGTGGCTCCCGCTCGCCGCTGCCGCGTTGGCCTCGCTGGGCGGGGCGGGTGCGCTCGTGGTGAGCGTCCTGGCCGCGGCGACGGTGCTGCCGGTGCTCGTGGCGACCGCGCTGTTCGGGATCGTCATGGGCGCGACGAGCGCGGCGAACCAGCAGGCGCTCTACGTGCAGGCCGATCCGGGCCGGCTCGGCACGGCGGCCGGGCTGATGCGCACCGCGCACTTCCTCGACTCGATCTGGTCCACGGCGCTGGTCGGCGTCGCGTTCCAGCACGGCGTGACCGACGGCGGCCTGCTGGTCATCGCCGCTGTTGTGGCGGTCGCGAGCGTGCTGATGCTCGCTCTGGCGGTGGGGGACCGGGCGCTCCGCCGGACCTGATCCAGTCTGTGCGCATTGCGCACGATCTGCGCGACATGCGCGGGATGATGCCCGATTTCTCCGACTGTCTCAAGTCTGGAATCGCGTCTGTTTCGGCCGTATCGTCGACGCAACGCGCACGAAACGTGCGCAATACGCACAGGAGGCTGTCATGGGTGGACCGACTGCCCAACGGCCGCTGGCCGGTCTGCTGGTCGTGGAGCTGGGTGATCGGGTCTCGGTCGCGGCCTGCGGTGGCCTGCTCGCCGGGCTCGGCGCGGACGTCGTGCTCGTCGAGCGGGCGGGGAGGGTTCCCGCAGGTCGCGCCGCCGCCGCGGCGGGCAAGCACAGCCTCGTCGTCGACGAGGCGGACCCGGCCGATCGCGCGCTGCTGCACGATCTGCTCCTCCGCGCCGACGCGGTGCTGCTCTCGACCGACACCGATCCGCGCTCACGCAAGGTCTGGGCCGCACCGCGCCCGCGCGGGCAGCTGCTCTGCGACCTCACCGCGTTCGGCCACGACGGCCCGCTCGCGGGCACGCCCGCCTCACCGGCGCGGGTGGAGGCGCTGGCCGGGATCGCCGAGACGACCGGGCGGCGCGACGGCCCCCCGGTGCTGCTGGGCGTCCCGCTGGTCGAGATGGAGACCGCTGTCTACGCCGCGAGCGCGCTGCTCGCCGCCCTGCGCGTGCGCCGCCGGGAGGGGATCGGCCAGCGCATCGAGGTCGCCTCTTACGACGTCGCCGTGCACGCGCTCGCCGCGTTCCTGCCGCTGCCGTTCACCGGGCGGATCGCGACCCGCAACGGCAACCGCCACCCGACGCTCGCCCCGTGGAACGCCTACCCGGCGGCCGACGGCTGGGTGGTGATCTGCGCGCCGACCGACGACCAGTGGGACCGGCTGTGCACCGTGATGGGCCGCCGGGAGCTCGTCACCGATCCCCGGTTCGCCACGACCACCGCGCGCATGGAGAACGCCGACGCGATCGACGTCGAGGTGGCCGCCTGGACCCGCACGCTCACGATCGCGGAGTGCCTGGCCGTCCTCTCCGAGATCGTCATCCCGGCCGGGCCGGTGGTCCCGCTCGCCGGGCTCGCCGACGAACCGAACCTGCGCCACCGCGAGCTGGTGCACCGCGTCCGCGATCCCGGATCGGCCGGCGACGTGCTGCTGCCGGCGTGCCCGGTGCGGCTCGGCCCGGTCGTCCCGCCGCAGGTCCCCGTCCGCGACGGCGGCCGGGAGCGGGTGCTCGGCTGGGTCCGCGACCGGCTCCCGGACGGCCCGCTCGTCACCGGTGACCCGGCGGTGCCGGGGCGGCCGCTCGCCGGACTGACCGTGCTGGAGATCGGGATGAACACCGTCGGGCCGCTCGCCGGGAAGATCCTGGGCGCGCTGGGCGCCGACGTCATCAAGATCGAGCCGCCGCGCGGCGACTCCAACCGGCACAACGCGCCGCTGCGGGAGGACGGCGAGGCCTACATCTTCGCGCTGCTGAACTCCGACAAGCGCGGCCTCGTCCTCGATCTGCGCGCCGACGCCGACCGCGCCGTGCTGCAGCGGCTGCTGCACACCGCCGACGCCGTGCTGGAGAACCTCAAACCCGGCTCGCTCGGCCGGCTGGGCTTCGGTCCCGACGTGCGCGCCGAGCACCCCGGCCTCGTGTACTGCTCGATGAGCGGCTTCGGCCACGACAGCGCCTACCCGGGCCGGCCCGCGCTCGACACGGTCGTGCAGGCGGTCTCGGGCGTGATGAGCGCGACCGAGGTCGACGGGGTGCCGACCAAGTCGGGGATCTCGATCGCCGACCAGCTCGGCGGCCTGTTCGGCCTGCTCGGGACGCTCGCCGCGCTCGAAGGTCGCGACCGCGGGGCCGGCGTCGGTGCCCACGTCGACATCGCCATGCAGGACGCCTCGGCGTGGGCCACGCACACCCGCTGGAACGCGACCGGGCCCCGCCGCGCCCGGATCGTCGACGGCCCGGACGGCCCGGTGCTGGACGAGGACGGGGAGCAGGTCCCGGTCGCGACGGTCGCCGAGGTGCTCGCCCACGGGCAGACCCGCGCCCGCGAGCTGATCGTGGAGCGCGCCGCGATCGACGGCAGCCGATGGCCGCTGCTCGCCCCGCCGATCCGGCTGCGCTCGACGCCCGCCCGGGTGGACAAAGCGATGCCGCGGCTCGGGTTCCCCGACCCGACGCTGGCCGAGGTGGCCGCCGTGCCGGTGGGAGGTGCGTGATGCCGGACCTGGAACGGCTCTCCGCGGTCGCCGGGACCGTCGCGGTGGTCGGCGTGGGGGAGACCGACTACGGTGCCGACCACGCCCGCAGCCGCCGCGGCGAACCCATCGGCGACGGCTACGCCCACGCGGCCACGGCGCTGCGCCGTGCGCTCGCCGACTGCGGGCTGACCAAGGACGACGTCGACGGACTGGTCTGCGGCCCGACCCTCGCCAGCGAGCGGCTCGGCGAGGTGCTCGGGATCGACACGCGCTGGGCCGACCAGGCCGACGCCGTGCAAGCCGTCGTCAAGGCCACCGCCGCGATCCACGCCGGGCTCGCCGAGACCGTCGCGCTCGTCTATGGCACCGACCAGCGCGCCGCCGGCGTCGCCTACGGCGGCGAGGGCGCGGCCGGCGGCGAGCGGCACCTGTCCTACACCTACTTCTCCCCGTGGGGGCTGACCTCCCAGGGCGCGCTCTACGCGCTGCTGGCCAACCGCTACCTGGCCGAGACCGGGATGACCGAGCGCGAGCTCGGCGGGGTGGCCGTCGCGCAGCGGGCCTTCGCCCGGCTGCACCCGCACGCGGTGATGCGCGCGCCGCTCACGATCGAGGACCACCTCGCGCAGCCGTACATCTGCGAGCCGCTGCGGCGCACCGACTACTGCCTGATCAACGACGGCGGCGTGGCGCTCGTGCTCACCACGGCGGAGCGGGCCCGGCGGCTGGACCGTCCGTTCGTCCTGGTGCGCGGCATCGGCCGCAGCGACCACAACCGCGACGCGACGAGCCTGCGGCCGCGCCTGGAGGAGTTCTACCGGCCCGCCCAGCGCGCCGCTGCCGAGCAGGTCTACGCCATGGCCGGCCTCGGCCCGCAGGACGTCGACGTCCTGCAGATCTACGACAGCTTCTCCGTGCACGTCCCGCTCGCGCTGGAGGGCTTCGGGTTCTGCGGCGACGGCGAGGCGGGCAAGCTGATCTCCTCCGGCGATCTCGGGCCCGGCGGACGCCTGCCGGTCAACACCGCGGGCGGGCACCTGTCCGGCAGCTACATGCAGGGGTGGGGGCACCAGGCGGAAGTGGTGCGCCAGCTGCGCGCCGAGGCGGGTGACCGGCAGGTCCCCGGCGCGCGGATCGGCCAGTACGTCTCCGACGTCGCCGGCAAGGTCACCTCGATCGTCTACGAGGGGGTGGCCCGGTGAGGCGCCCGGCGCCCCGGCGGGGCCTCTACGACGACCCGTACTGGCAGTACGCGGCGGCCGGTGAGCTGCGCCTGCAGCGGTGCAGCGCCTGCGGGCACGTGCGCTACCCGCCGGGCCCGGCGTGCCCGGAGTGCCTCGCCCCCGAGCACACCTGGGACCTGATGTCCGGCGCCGGGCGGCTGCTCGCCTGGACGGTGTTCCACCGCCCGTACTTCCCCGAGATCCCCGTGCCGTACGTCGTGGCGGCCGTGCGGGTGCCGGAGGGCCCGATCCTCATCGGGAACCTGCTGGGCACCGATCAGCCGGTGCACGACATGCCGCTGCGGGCCGTGTTCGAGGACGCGACCGGCGCCGACGGCACCGCGTTCCGCCTCTGCCAGTGGGTGCCCGCCGACGCGCGGGTGCCCGTCTCATCCCCCACCGAGGAGCATGCATGACATCGACCATCACCTCCCCCGACGGGGCTCCCGCGCTCTCGCGGGGGCGGGACTTCGGGGTCCGCGACCGCGTCGTCGTGATCACCGGTGCCGGTCAGGGCATCGGCCGTGAGTACGCGCGCGAGTTCGCCGCCGCCGGCGCGATCCCGGTCCTCGCCGAGATCAACGGGGCCGCCGCCCGCAACGTCGCCGCCGAGATCGAGCAGGCCGGTGGTCGCTCGCTCGTGGTCGAGACCGACGTCGCCGACCCGGCGTCCACCGAGGCCATGGTCGAGCGCGTCGTCGCCGAGCTCGGCCGGGTCGACGCGCTGATCAACAACGCGGCGATCTTCTCCAGCCTGCAGATGCGCCCGTTCGACCAGATCCCGCTCGACGAGTGGGACGCCGTGCTGCGGGTCAACGTGACCGGCGCGTTCCTGTGCGCCCGCGCCGTCGTCCCGCACATGAAGGCGGCCGGCTGGGGCCGGATCGTCAACATCATGTCCGGGTCGGTGCCGCTCGGCATCCGCAACTACCTGCACTACGTCACCTCGAAGTCCGCGCTCGTCGGCATGACGAACTCGCTCGCCCGCGAGCTGGGCGCCGACGGCATCACCGTGAACGCGGTGCAGCCCGGCGGCACGTTCACCGAGGTCCCGCGCAACACCGTCACGCCCGAGGGCAAGGCGGCGCTGATCGCGAACCAGTGCATCCCGCGCGAGGAGGTCCCGATGGACCTCGTCGGCCTCGTCCTGTTCCTCTGCACGCCCGCGGCCGGGTTCATCACCGGCCAGACGATCGCCTGCGACGGCGGGCTCACTCACCACTGATCTCCAGGAGACCACCGTGACCGACTTCGACCTCTGGGTGGACGGCGCTCCGGTGCCGTCGGGCACCGCGGCCCGCTTCACCCGCACCAACCCCTACGACGGCTCCGTGGCCGCGACCTTCGCCGACGGGGACGCGGCCGACGCCGAACGCGCGATCACCGCCGCTCGGCGTGCCTTCGACGAGGGCCCGTGGCCCCGGCTGCCCGCGAAGGCTCGCCACGACGTGCTGATCAAGGCGTCGCAGCTGCTCGCCGAGCGCACCGGTGAGCTGGCGGAGCGGATGGTGCTGGAGTCCGGGAAGCCGGTGACCCTCGCCAACGGCGAGGTGGCGTCCTCGGCCCGCACGTTCGACTACTACGCCGGGCTCGCGCTGTCCGTGGAGGGATCGGCGATCAGCGACCGCAACCCGTCGGCGCTCGGGCTGATCCTGCGCGAGCCGGTCGGCGTCGCCGGCCTGATCACCGCGTGGAACTTCCCGCTGCTCGGCATCGTCTGCAAGCTGGCGCCCGCGCTCGCGGCGGGCTGCACGGTCGTGCTCAAGCCCTCGCACCTGTGCCCCGGCCCGGCGCTCGTGCTGGCCCGGCTGCTCACCGAGGCCGGGCTGCCCGACGGCGTGTTCAACGTCGTGACCACTCAGCGCGACCGCGGCGCGCTCGTCGGCCAGCACCTCGCCTCGTCCACGGCCGTCGACAAGATCGCGTTCACCGGCTCGACCGCGGCCGGCCGGGCGGTCATGCGCGCGGCGGCGGTGAACACCAAGCGGATCTCGCTGGAGCTGGGCGGCAAGTCCGCCAACATCGTGCTGTCCGATGCCGACCTCGAGGCCGCGGCGAAGACCGCCGTCGGCGCGTTCACGTTCAACAGCGGCCAGCAGTGCTCGGCGGGCAGCCGGTTGCTGCTGCACCGCGACATCCACGACGAGTTCCTCGATCTGCTCGCCCGCTACGCCGGTGAGCAGGTGCTCGGCGACCCGCGCGACCCGGCTACGACGATGGGCCCGCTCGTCTCGCCCGAGCAGCACGCCCGCGTCCTCGGCTACATCGACCTGGGCCGGGCCGAGGCGAAGCTCGTCGTCGGCGGCAACCCGGGCAGCGGGCTGTTCGTGGAGCCGACCGTCTTCGACGAGGTCGACAACTCCTCGCGACTGGCGCAGGAGGAGGTGTTCGGGCCGGTCCTCTCGGTCATCCCGGTCACCTCCGCGGAGGAGGCCGTGGCGATCGCCAACGACTCCGCCTACGGACTCGCCGGCGGTGTGTGGACCCGGTCCCTCGACACCGCGATCAAGGTCGTCAAGGGCGTCCGCACCGGGAAGATGTTCGTGAACAGCTACAACACCGCCGGCATCGACGACATGCCGCACGGCGGGGTCAAGGACAGCGGCACGGGGCGCGAGTTCGGTCTGGCCGGTCTGGAGGAGTACCAGGAGCAGAAGACCGTCCAGATCCTGCTGCGATGAACGTCGCCGAGTGGCTGGCCGGGCAGGCGGCCCGCCGCCCGAACGCACCGGCGCTGCAGGTCGGGACCCGGGTCGTCGCCGACTACGCGGGCTTCGCCGCCGCCGCGGCGCGGTTCGCGGGACACCTCGCTCAGCGCGGCGTTCAGCCCGGCGACCGGGTCGCGCTGTACCTGGAGAACGCCCCCCGCTACCTGGAGTGCCTGTTCGGCACGTGGTGGGCGGGCGCCGTCGCGGTGCCGGTGAACCGGAAGCTGGTGCCCGCCGAGCGGGACGTGGTCGTGGCCGACGCGGGTGCGGCGGTCCTCGTCACCGACGAGGACGCCGACGGCTGGCAGGCCCCGCCGGGGCCCGCCGCACCCGTCACCCGCGCCCCGGGCGACGTCGCGTGGCTCTTCTACACCTCCGGCACCACCGGCCGGCCCAAGGGCGCCACGCTCACCCACGCCAACCTCGTCGCGATGGCGCTCTGCCAGCTCACCGACGTCGACCAGGTGGGCCCCGGCGAGGCCTACCTGTACGCGGCGCCGCTCTCGCACGGCGCCGGGCTCTACGGCCTCGCGCACGTCCGCGCCGGCTCCCGGCACGTGTTCCCGCCCAGCGGCGGGTTCGACGCCGCCGAGGTCCTCGACCTCGCGCGGGCGATCGGTGATCTTTCGCTGTTCGCGGCGCCCACGATGGTGCGCCGCCTGGTCCGGGCGGCCCGCGAGCGCGGCAGCGACGGTACCGGGCTGAAGACCGTGGTCTACGGCGGCGGGCCGATGTACCTGGCCGACATCCAGGAGGCGCTGGCCGTGCTCGGCGACAAGTTCGTGCAGATCTACGGGCAGGGCGAGTCCCCGATGACGATCACCGTGCTGCCGCGCGCCGATCACTCCGGCCCGCCGGAGCGGCTCGCGAGCGTCGGGTACGCCCAGGCCGCCGTGCAGGTGCGGGTCTGCGATCCCGACGGCCGGCCGCTGCCCGCCGGGGAGACGGGGGAGGTCGAGGTGCGCGGCGCGACCGTCATGGCGGGCTACTGGAACGACCCGGTGGCCACCGCCGCCGCGCTGCGCGACGGCTGGCTGCGCACCGGTGACCTGGGCCGACTCTCCCCGGACGGCTACCTCACGCTGGACGGTCGCTCCAAGGAGGTCGTCGTGACCGGTGGGTCGAACGTCTACCCGCGCGAGGTGGAGGACGTCCTCGTGGCGCACGACCACGTCGCCGAGGCCGCCGTCGTGGGTCGACCGGACCCCGAGTGGGGCGAGATCGTCGTGGCCTACGTCGTGCCCACCGATCCGGCGGCCGACCCGGCCGCGCTGCGCCGCGAGCTCGACCGGCACTGCCTGCGCCACCTGGCCCGCTTCAAGCGCCCCCGGCACTACGAGCTGGTGCCGCAGCTGCCCCGCAACGCCTACGGGAAGGTCCAGAAGTCCCTGCTCCGGTCCACCGCCAAGGCGCACTGACCAGTCCCGAACAGCCCCGACCGACTCCGAAGGAGCACCCGTGACCACGGCCACCTACGAAGACATCCTCTACGAGGAGAAGGACCACGTCGCGACGATCACGTTCAACCGGCCGGAGAAGCTCAACGCCTTCCGCGGACACACCTACGCCGAGGTCACCGACGCCATCCTGACCGCGGGCTGGAACCGCGACATCGGCGCGATCGTCCTGACCGGTGCCGGCGACCGGGCCTTCGCCGTCGGCGGCGACAAGGACGAGGAGAAGTCCGACCGGGTCGGCCGCGGTCGCGGCACCGTCGGCATCCCCGTCGAGGAGATGCAGACCGCGATCCGCGACGTCCCCAAGCCGGTGATCGCGAAGGTGCGCGGCTACGCGATCGGCAGCGGCAACGTCATCGTGACCCTCTGCGATCTCGCCATCGCGAGCGAAACGGCGATCTTCGGCCAAGCCGGGCCGAAGATGGGCTCGGTCGATCCCGGGTTCGGCACCGCCCTGCTCGCGCGGGTCGTGGGGGAGAAGAAGGCCCGCGAGATGTGGTTCCTCTGCCGCCGCTACCCGGCGGCGGAGGCCCTGGCGATGGGTCTGGTCAACCACGTCGTGCCGGACCACCAGCTCGACGACGAGGTCGACCGGTGGTGCCGCGAGATCAACGAGCTGAGCCCGACCGCCCTCGCGATCGCCAAGCGCTCGTTCAACGCCGACTCCGAGCAGATCCGCGGTGCCGGCCTGATCGGCTTCCAGGCGCTCGCGCTCTACTTCGGCACCGACGAGGCCAAGGAGGGCGGTGCGGCGCTGCGGGCCAAGCGCAAGCCGGACTTCCGCGGGGCGATGGCATGAGCGCGTCCGTCGCCGTCCTCGACGAGGACCACGTCCTGCGGATGGTGGCGGACGTCCTGGCGGCGCGGACCGCGGCGGACTGGTCCCGGGTCGGCGAGTTCTTCGCCCCTGACGTGGCGGATCCGGCCGCGCTCGAGGAGCTGCGGGAGGGGATCACGCTCGCCGGGCCGGGTGAGCCCGCCACGGCGCTGCTGCTGCGCCGCGGCCGGGTGGACCGCGCCGAGCTCGCGGCGCGCCCGGGACTGCGGCTGGTGCAGCGGCTCGGCGGCCGCCCCGACGGCATCGACCTCGCGGCCGCGAAGGAGGCGGGCGTCGCGGTGTCGTGCCTGCCGCGGCCCAGCCTCGCCCGCACCGCCGAGCACGCCGTCCTGCTCATGCTCGCGCTCACCAAGCGGCTGATCGCCGCCGACCGGGCGGTGCGGTGCGGGACGGCGATCACTGCCGGGGCGGGTGGCGTCGCCTACAACTGGGCCGGTATCACCGGGCTCGGCGGTCTGCACGGCCGGACGCTGGGCATCGTCGGGCTCGGCGAGGTCGGGCACCTCGTCGCCGTCCGCGCCAGGGCCTTCGAGATGCGCATCCGCTACAGCGGGCCGCGGCTCGACCCGGACGCCGAGGTGGCCCTCGGGGTCGAGCACCGATCTCTGCCCGACCTGCTCGCCGAGTCCGACGTCGTCACCCTGCACGTCCGCGGCACCGTCGGCGCGCCGGTGCTGGGCCGCGCCGAGATCGCCGCCATGCGCCCCGGCGCGCTGCTGATCAACACCGGCCGCGGATCGCTCGTCGACGAGGACGCCCTCTACGACGCGCTGGTGTCCGGCCGGCTCGGGGGCGCAGGCCTGGACGTGCACGCCCACGAGCCGCGGTCGGCCGGCGACCGGTTCTGCCGGCTCGACAACGTGGTCCTGACCCCGCACATCGCCGGCGGATCCCGGCTGGAGGTGCTGGAGGAGGTGCGGAAGGTGTTCGAGAACGTCCGGTCGGCCGCGGCCGGAGCCGCGCCGCCGCACGGGCGGGTCGAGCCGTGACCGCCGCCGGGCTCGCCGGCTCCCGCACGATCGCGCTGGAGGACCTCGACTTCACCCGGATCGTGCGGCCGGGCGACACCGTGCTGTGGAGCCCGGGCGTGGCCGAGCCGGTGCCGCTGGTCGAGCGGTTGCTGGCGCAGCGGCAGGTGATCGGCCCGTTCACGGTGCTGTTCGCCGGCGCCGGGTACACCGCGCTCGCCCGGCCCGAGCACGCCGACACCGTCCGGTTCATCACCGGCGGTGCGGTCGGCAGCAGCCGGAGGCTGTGCGCCGCCGGAGCGGCCGAAGTGCTGCCGGTGCACCTGTCGGAGCTGTCGCGGCTCGTGCGGTCCGGGGCCCTGCCCGTGGACGTCGTGATCGCGCAGCTCGCCCGGGACGAGACCGGCGCGCTCAGCCACGGCGCCGCGAGCAGCCTCGTCGGCGCCGCGGCGGCCCGGGCCCGGGTCGTGGTCGCTGAGCTGAACGAGCAGGCGCCGTGGACCCACTCCCGGTACCCGCCGGTGCGCGCCGACCTGGTCGTCCGCACCTCCCGCCCGCTCATCGAGGTCGCCGCACGCTCGCCCGGCCCGGGGGACGAAGCCATCGCCGCCCGCGTGGTCGAGCTGATCGGCCCGCACGCCACCGTGCAGCTGGGCATCGGCGGGGTACCTGCCGCCGTCGCGCGGCACCTGACGAGCAGGCGCGGGCTCACGGTCCACTCCGGTGTGATCGGGGACGACGTCGTCGACCTCGTCGAGAGCGGGGCGGTCACCGAGGTGGTGACCGGGGCGCTCATCGGCACCCGGCGGCTGTTCGCCTTCGCCCACGACGAGCCGCGGATCCGGGTGGAGCCGGTGAGCCACACCCACGAACACGCGGTGCTCCGGGAGCTGCCCGCGTTCACCGCGGTGAACTCAGCGATCGAGGTGGACCTCACCGGGCAGGTCGGCGCCGAGGTCGCCGGCCGCGCCTACGTCGGCACCGTGGGCGGGCAGGTCGACTTCGTCCGCGGCGCGCTCGCGTCGGAGGGCGGCCGGTCGATCATCGCGCTGCCCGCGCGGACCCGGTCCGGGCGGCCGCGCATCGTGCCGCTCCTCGAGAGCGGGATCGTCACGACCGGCCGGGCCGACGCCGACGTCGTCGTGACCGAGTACGGCGTGGCGCAGCTGCGCGGCCGCACGATCCCCGAGCGGGTGCGCGCGATGGCCGCCATCGCGCACCCCGACGACCGTGACGCGCTCCTGCGCGCCGCCGAGCACGTCGTCGGACATGTCCGCGACCGACCCGAGGAGGGACCCCGATGATGCGGCTCTACGTGCTCGACGGCGGACGGATCGAGATCCTGGACTGGCGGCTCTTCCAGCCCGACGCCCCGCCCGGCACCCGGCGGTCGCTGGCCGTCTCCTGCTACCTGGTCGAACACCCGGACGGCACCCTGCTGTGGGACACCGGACTCGGTGACGACCTGGTCGGCACCGATGGCCGCACGATCCCGGACGTCGCCGTGTTCCGCGTAGAGCGCCGACTGCAGGACCAGCTCGCCGAGATCGGCCACCCGCCCGAGACCGTCGGACACCTCGCGCTCTCGCACTTCCACCCCGACCACGTCGGCAACGTCGCGCTGTTCGGGAAGGCACGGTTGTGGGTGCAGCGCGAGGACCACGCCGCTGCGTTCGGCGACACCGCGGACGATCACGGCTTCGAACCGGACGCCTACGCGGTGCTGCGCCAGCAGGAGACGACGCTGCTGGACGGCGACCACGACCTGTTCGGCGACGGCAGCGTCGTCCTCGTCCGAGTGCCCGGCCACACGCCCGGCAGCCAGGCCCTGCTCGTGCGGCTGCCCGCCACCGGATCCGTCCTGATCACCGGGGACCTCGCGCACAGCCTCGACAACTGGCACGACCGGGCCGTCCCGCTCCTCAACTGGGACGCCGCCGAGACGCAGCGCAGCTTCGACCGCGCCGCCGCACTGCTCGCGGCCGAGGACGCGCAGCTGTGGGTCCCGCACGACCTCGACCAGCAGGCGGCGCTGCGCCACGCGCCGCATCCGTACACCTGATCCCCGCACGTGAGGAGAGGACCGCCGTGTCCACAACCGCACTCGGCGTCGCACTCGTGGGTGCCGGCGCCGACCACTGGGGCGCCACCGCCCACATCCCCGCACTGCACGCCGTCGAGGGGGTGCGGCTGCACACGATCGTCAGCTCGTCGCCCGAGGCGGCCGAGCGGGCGCAGCAGCGCCACGGCGTGCCCGCCACCCACGAGCTGCGCCGGGTGCTCGACGACGCCTCCGTCGACGTGGTCACCGTCACCCTGCGGGTGCCGCAGCACGCCGCGGTCGTCGAGGCCGCGATCGCCGCCGGTAAGCACGTCTACTGCGAGTGGCCGCTCGCCCGCAGCACCGACGAGGCCAGATCGCTCACCGCGCTCTCCGCCGCCCGGCCCGACCGCGTGCACGTCACCGGGTTGCAGGGCCGGTTCTCACCCGCGCTGCGCACGGCCGCCGAGCTGATCGCGGACGGACGCATCGGGCGGCCGCTCACCGGCAGTGTCGGCGTCTACATGAGCCTCGGGATCGTGCCGCGACCCGCGCACCGGGCCCACCTGCGGCACGCGTCGGTCGGCGCGAACGTGCTGACCATCCACGGCGGGCACGTGCTCGACATGGTCGAGCACGTGCTCGGGCGGGCGACGGTGAACACCGCGCGGATGTGGTCGGCCGTGCCGGAGTTCGTCGTCGACACCGGCGAGGTGCTGCCCCGCGACGCCCCCGACAACGTGGTGGCGCTGCTCGACTTCGGCGAGGCCGAGCGGATCCCGGTGTCCGTGCAGCTGTCGCACACCGCGGCGGCGGAGGGCTTCACGTTCGACGTGCACGGCACGCAGGGCAGCATCGCGCTGCGCGCGACCGGCCAGCCCCAGTTCGGCAACCTCACGCTCACCCTGACCCCGCTCGGCGGCCGGTCCGAGACGATCGCCCCGCGGCCCGGGCTGCCCTACGTCTCGCCGCTGCCCGCCGGGCACCCGGGGGAGAACGTGGCGTCGCTGTACGCCGCGCTGGCCGACGCCGTCGCCACCGGGGGCAGCGACGGCCTCCTGCCGCGGTTCCCCCAGGCCGTCGCCCTGCACGAGCTGGTCGACGCGATCGCCGGCGCAGCCGCCGACCGCCCGTTGACACGGCTCTGAAGCCCCCACGATACTGGCGCGCGCTTAACGCACTTCCATGGCGCATAGCGCACATCCCCGACGACGTGGAAGGTCCCGATGAGTCCGATCCTCGAGTACCGCGACGTGTCCAAGGTCTTCTTCAAGGGGAAGACGCAGGTCCACGCCCTCTCCCACGTGACAGCCGAGGTCGGCGACGGCGAGCTGCTCGCGATCGTAGGACCGAGCGGCTGCGGCAAGTCGACGCTGCTCAACCTCACCGCCGGCCTGATGCAGCCCGGCACCGGGGAGGTGTGCTACCGCGGCCGCCCGGTCGACGGCGTCAACACCCACGTCAGCTACGTGACCCAGAAGGACAACCTGCTGCCGTGGCGCACCGTCGCGGAGAACGTCGCGCTGCCGCTCGGGCTGGGCGGGCGGCGGATGTCCAAGGCCGAACGCGCCGAACGGGTCGCGCACTACGTGCGGATGGTCGGGCTGGAGGGGTTCGAGGAGCACTACCCGAGCGAGCTGTCCGGCGGCATGCGCAAGCGCGCCCAGCTCGCCCGGTCGCTGGTCTACGAGCCCGACGTCCTGCTCATGGACGAGCCGTTCGGTGCCCTCGACGCCCAGCTGAAGCTGGTGCTGCAGGCCGAGCTGCTGCGCACCTGGGAAGGCACCGGCAAGACCCTCGTCTTCGTCACCCACGACCTGACGGAGGCGATCTCCCTCGCCGACCGCGTGATCGTCATGTCGGCTCGGCCCGGCCGCATCCGCGCCGTCGAGCACATCGACCTGCCGCGACCCCGGGACGTGTTCGGCATCCGCTTCGCACCCGGGTTCGGCGACTACTTCGACCGCCTCTGGTCCGCGCTGCGCGCCGACCTCCACCAGGGACAGGAGATCTGAGCGATGACCGAGATCGCCGCCCGGCCCGAGACCCCCGCTCCCGCCAAGGACGGCGCTGACGACGAGGTGTTCCTCGTCGACCCGAGCATCCGCGCTCGGCGCCGGGAGAACATCCTGGTCGCCGTCGTGCGGGTCGCGATCGCCGTGGTCGGCCTGCTCGCCTGGGAGTTCGCGAGCGGCCGGATCATCTCCGAGTTCTGGATCTCCAGCCCGTCCGCGGTGTGGGCGGCGCTGGTGCGGTTCGTGGAGAACGGCCAGCTCATGCCCGCCGTGCAGGCGACCGTGGTCGAGACGGCCGTCGGCTTCGTCGTCGGCGCGGTCGCCGGCATGCTCGTCGGGCTGGTCTTCGGGATCAGCCCGCTGGTCGCCCGCATCCTCGATCCCTACTTCACCGCGCTGAACTCCATCCCGCGGGTCGCCCTGATCCCGCTGTTCATCCTCTGGTTCGGCATCGGGTTCGAGACCAAGGTCGTCTTCGCGGCGACCCTGGTGTTCTTCCCCGTCATGCTGAACACGTTCGCCGGTGCGCGCGACGTCGACCGCGACCTCATCGACGTCATCCGCGTGATGGGCGCGACCCGGCTCGACGCCGTCCGGCGGATCTTCGTGCCGTCCGCGCTGGTCTGGGTGTTCGCCGGGCTGCGGATGTCGGTGCCGTTCGCACTGATCGGCGCCGTCATCGCGGAGATGTTCACCTCCAACGCCGGCCTCGGCTACCTGATCTCGATCAGCGCCAACCAGTACGACACCGGGGGCTCGTTCGCTGCGCTCCTGGTCACCACTGTGCTCGGTCTGCTGCTCACGTTCGTGGTGAGCGTGCTGGAGCGGCGCGCCCTGCGCTGGCGCCCCGCCGTCGACTGAACCCCCCATCCCGAAGGGAATGACCGACGATGTCGTCCGTTCTCCCGCCGGCCCCGAGCCGGAGACGATTCCTGCAGCTCTCGGCCGCCGCGGGTGCCGCCGCGTTCGGCGCCTCCGCGCTGGCGGCGTGCGCCTCGCCCGACCCCGACCCGGCCGCGGCGGCGTCCGGGAAGGTCAAGCTCACCCACGCGTCGATGGATCCGCTCGTGCTCTGGGCGGTCACGTACCTGGCCGAGGACCGCGGCCTCTACCGGGAGGAGGGCCTGGAGATCGAGCGGGTGCCGCTCGGCGGCGGCCCACCGGCGCTGGCCGCGCTGCTCACCGGCGCCGGGCAGGCGAACCTGTCGGCCCCTGGCGAGCTGCTGGCCGCCGTCGGCAAGGGGCAGGAGCTCAAGGTCCTCATGGCCCACACGAACAGCATGCCGTCGCTGTTCGTGGTGAGCCGGGAGTACGCCGCCAAGATCGGCATCACCGGGGACAGCCCCGTTGAGGAGCGGCGGATCGCGATCGGCCGCGTGCCGGGCGGCCGGTTCGGCATCACCGCGCCGGGCAGCCAGACCGACGGGTTCACCCGGCTCGCGCTGCGCCAGGCCGGGCTCGACCCGGCGACCCAAGCGCAGATCGTGCCGCTGCAGAACGGGGCGAACATGCTCGCCGGCCTGGCCAACGGGCAGATCGACGGGTTCGTCGGGGTGCCGCCGGTGGGGGAGAAGGCGGTGGTCGAGTTCGGTGCGGTGCCGCTGCTGCTGAACCAGGCCGGTGAGATCGAGGGCGGGCAGCGCATGCAGGGCATGACGATGCAGGCGCGGGCCGAGGACGTCGAGGCCCACCCCGATCTCTACCGCGCGCTGGTGCGCGCCGACGTGCGGGCGATGCGCGAGCTGGTCGAGGACCCGGCGGGCGCCGGTGAGCTGCTGCGCCGCACCAGGTTCGGCCAGATCGAGGAGCCGGTCTTCGCGTACGCCTGGGACCTCATCCAGCGGGCGTGGGGCTCCCCGTACGTCACCGCGGACTCCTTGACCGCGTGGTTCGATCTCGGCCTGGTCGCCGACGCGAACCCGGCCGGCTTCCCGTTCGACGAGGTGCTCGACATGCGGTTCGTCGACGAGGCGCTGGGCTCCCTCGGCTGGACGCCACCACACGTGTGAATGCGCACAAGTTGAGCGCATATCGCACTGGCGTATGCTCGATCGCAGCGAATGGGGGGGTGAGTGTGAGCGTCCAGCCCGACGGGGAGCGTTCGGCCGGTCTGTCCCGGCGCTCGGTCGTGCAGTCGGTCTCGCGCGCGTTCGGCCTGCTGAACCTGCTGCGGGACGCGCAGGCGCCGATGTCGGTGCTGGAGCTCGCGCGCGCGGCCGGGCTGGACCGGACCGTCGTCCACCGCCTGCTGCGCTCCCTCCTGCAGGAGGGGATGGTGGTGGAGGAGCGCGGGCTGTTCCGGCTCGGCCCCTCCCCGATCCTGCTCGCCAACCGCTACCTCGACGATCTGCTCGTGCGGCGGCTCGCGCTGCCGTACATGGTGGAGCTGCAGTCGGGCGAGATCGCCGATAAGCCGTGGACGGCCACGCTGTCCGTGGCGGTCGGCGACGTCTCCGCCGTGATAGAGCGGATCTGGACCCCGACCACGCCGCTGGACCTCGTGCTCAGCGTCGGCGACACCTTCCCGATCCACAGCACCGCGACCGGCCGCAGCATGCTCGCCTACTACCCGCCAGAGCGGGTGGTGGAGCTGCTCGGGCCCGAGCGGGCGGCGGACCTGGAGCCCGTGCTGGAGGCGGTGCGGGCCGCGGGGGGTGTCGGTGTCTCGCGGGGCGAGGCGGTGCCCGGGGTGCAGGCCATCGCCGCGGCGATCGTCTCGCGGCGGCAGACGCCGATCGCGTCGGTCAGCGTGTCCGGGGTCGACCTGGAGGACCAGATCGAGATCGACTCCCGGCTCGCCTCCACGCTGCGGCGGGCCGCCGCCGCGATCGGGCAGATGATCCCGTAGTCCACCGATCGGCCGAGCTCACTGATCGGCCGAGTTCACCGATCGATCGGCTCGTCGGCGAGGATCCCGCGCTCGGTGAGGTGGTCGGCGAGCAGCTCGCCGGCGTTGCGGATGTGCGCGGTCATGGCGTCCCGGGCGGCGCGCGGGTTGCGGTGGCGCAGGGCGCGCAGCAGCGGCAGGTGGTCCTCCGGCGCGGCCTGTGCCCAGCCGGCGACCGACGACCACGCCCAGAAGGGCGCGTGCCGGATCGTCAGGCGCACCAGCCACTGCAACCGGTTCGTCCGGGCGGCCCGGTTGATCAGGGCGTGCAGCTCCCACTCGATGCCTTCGGCGGCCGGGTCGCCGCACCGGGTCGCCGCGGCGAACTGCTCCTGCAGCGAGTGGAGCTCGTCGATCTCCGCATCGGTGAGCTGCTGCGCGGCGCGGGCGGCCAGCTCGCCGGCGAGGTAGGCGTGCGCGTCGTAGATGTCGAGGAGGTCCTGCCGGCTCATCTGCACGACGCGGAAGCCGCGCCCCGGCCGTGCCTCGACGAGCCCTTCGCTCGACAGCGCCATCAGCGCCTCGCGCACCGGTGTGGCGCTGACCCCGAAGCGGGCGGCGAGGTGCTCGGTGCGCAGCGGTGCGTTCCCGCGCACCTCGCCGCTCATGATCATCTGACGGATGCGGAACGCGATCTGGGGGGTCAGCCGTCGAGTCGGGTCGATCGCCGGATCGCTCACGTCCTCTCCTATCCGTCAGGTGGGTGCGGCAGGTCGACCAACTCTATAGAGTTTGAGGAGGCTTGACGGACGATTCTGGGGAGTTCTATGTACGAGCGGTCGAGTCTCTACAGAAACGGCGCATGGGTTGCTCCGGCGTCCGATGAGCGGATCGAGGTCGAGAACCCCACCACCGAGCAGGTGCTCGGCACGGTCCCCGCGGGCACGGCCGCGGACGTCGACGAGGCGGTCCGGGCCGCGCGGGCGGCGTTCCCCGCCTGGTCGCAGACCCCGGTCGCCGAGCGTGCCGCGATCCTGCGCCGGATCCGCGACGGCCTCGCCAAGCGCCAGGACGAGATCGCCGAGACGATCTCCACGGAGATGGGCTGCCCGCTGCGGATCTCCCAGAAGATCCAGGCCGCGCTGCCGCAGACGGTCGTCGGCTCCTACGCCGACGTACTGGAGTCCTTCGAGTTCGACACCCGCGTCGGCAACTCGATCGTCGCCCGCGAGCCGGTCGGCGTGGTCGGGGCGATCACCCCGTGGAACTACCCGCTGCACCAGATCACCTGCAAGCTCGCGCCCGCGCTCGCCGCGGGCTGCACGTTCGTGCTCAAGCCGAGCGAGATCGCGCCGTACACCGCGTACCTGCTGTTCGAGGTGCTCGACGAGGCCGGGCTGCCGGACGGCGTGGTGAACCTCGTGACCGGCTACGGCCCCGTCGTGGGCGAGGCGCTCGCCGCGCACCCGGACATCGACGCGATCTCGTTCACCGGGTCGCTGCGCGCCGGCAAGCGGGTCGCCGAGCTGGCCGCGCAGAACGTCACCCGCGTGACCCTGGAGCTGGGCGGCAAGTCCGCCAACGTCCTGCTCCCGGACGCGGACGTCGCCACCGCCGTCAAGGTGGGCGTGTCGAACGCGTTCCTCAACGGCGGACAGACCTGCATGGCCTGGACCCGGATGCTCGTGCACGCCGACCGGTACGACGAGGCCGTCGAGCTCGCCGGGTCGATCGCGGCCGGATTCACCCCGGGCGACCCGCTCGACCCGGGCACCAAGCTCGGCCCGCTGGTCTCGGGGGCGCAGCGCGAGCGGGTGCGCGGCTACATCCGCACGGGCCTCGAGGAGGGCGCGCGCCTGGTCACCGGCGGCGCGGAGCCGCCGGAGGGGATCGAGCGCGGCTACTACGTCGCCCCGACCGTGCTGGCCGACGTCGACCCGAACTCCACGGTCGCCCAGGAGGAGATCTTCGGCCCGGTCCTGTCGGTGATCCGCTACACCGACGAGGAGGAGGCCCTGGAGATCGCCAACAACTCGCAGTACGGCCTGTCCGGCGCGGTGTGGTCGGCCGATCAGGACCGGGCGCTGGCGTTCGCGCGCCGGGTGCGCACCGGTTCGATCGACGTCAACGGCGGCCGGTTCAACCCGCTCGCCCCGTTCGGCGGGTACAAGCGCTCGGGCATCGGGCGCGAGCTGGGCACCGCCGGGCTGGAGGAGTTCCTGGAGCTGAAGGCCATCCAGCTCTGATCAGCCGCAGCTGCGCCGGGCCGGGGTAGACCCGGCTCCGACTCATCGGTCCACATCTGCTGTTCTCCTTACGCAACGAACGGCACTTTCGTCCACTCCGAGTGGACGAAAGTGCCGTTCGTTGCGTCTACCAGCCTGCTCACCCCTCGGAACCGAGCTCGGCGCGCGGTGCGTCGACCGCGAGCGGGACCGGTTCGCGGTGAGCGGGAAGTCGACCCGCGGCCGCCGAGGCGTCGAGAACCAGCATTGCGTGGTCCGATCGGTGCTGCGGTGGGCGCGGCTGCGGCATCCCGCGGTGTGCACGACGAGACCACGGGGCGCGTTCTCGTCGATGCACCGGAACTCTGCCCGGAGATAACCCGTGCGGTTCGGTCTCGTCGTTGTCGGCGAGCATCCGAGGACGTCAGCAGGCCGGTCTTCAGTCCACGGCGTTGATGCGAGGTCGATGTGGGGTGTCGGCTTCCATAAGGCGGTCGACTCGCCGGAGCCGTTCGCACCGTGCAGCAGCCGGCCGCGGCGAAATGCAGCGCTTCGTCCTCGTCGCTGTGGACCTCGAGGATCCCGGCACGTGCTGGCCGCCTTCGGGGCGGCCGGTGTGATGACAGCGTCTCGTCCCAGGTGGTCGTGAGCAGGTGGTCGTGAGGCCGCCGCGGAGCACCGGCAGAAATGCGCCGCTGCCGGTACCGCCGAACTCGGCAGTACTCCGCGGCGGTGAGGGCGATCACGCCACGGAGTGGCACACGAGATCCACGCCGAGTGATCCCGGTCGAACGCGGGTGGCCCGATGCGACAACGCTGGACGGGCGATGCAAAATGGGAGCCGGGGGGTTCATCGGATCGAGCCACCGATCCGCGTGGATTCCCGGCGTCCATGTTCGGTACCGGCAAGCGGAACGGGAAGAGATGGCTGAGAAGGTCGTGGTCCGGTGGGTCGATGACCTGTCGGGCGAGGAAGTCTCCGAGAACGAGATTCAGACCGTGCGATTCGGTCTGGACGGCAAGGACTACGAGATCGACCTCGGGCCGGAGAATGCCGAGCGCCTGCGCGGAATCCTGGGCGAGTTCGCCGCGGCGGCGCGCAGTGGACGGTCGCGCCGCGGTGGCCGGGCGGCGAAGGCTCCGGTGGTGGCGCCCACCCGCCGTCGTGCGGAGGACACGAGCGGTGCCCGTGCCTGGCTGAAGGCGAACGGTTACGAGGTCGCCGACCGCGGGCGCATTCCGCAGAACCTGATCGACATCTGGCGGGAGAACAAGGACAAGCCGCAGGCGCCGAAGAAGGAAGCGGAGAAGTCCGACGAGCTCGACACCAGCGACGCCGCGATCCTGGCCTGGCACAAGGACAAGGGCTACAAGGTCCCGGAGAGCGGCAAGGTGAACGGCCTCATGCGCCACCGCTACCTCAAGGAGCACAAGCTGGCCTGAAACGCTCGCAGAGGTCCGCTCACGGGGTCCGGGGATCGGCGACCAGGCCCGCCTTCCGCGCGACGACGACGGCCTGAGCCCGGTCGCGCAGGTCGAGCTCGGCGAAGATGCGCCGCACGTGGGTCTTCACCGTCGCCATGCTGATGGAGAGCTCGGCGGCGATCTCGGTGGTGGAGCGGCCGGCGCCGATCCGGGCCAGCACTTCGGGTTCGCGATCGCTGAGGTCCACCAGCCCCGGCGGGAGCACGGGTGGGGTCGGCGGCCGCGCGGCGAAGTGCCCCATGCTGCGGGCCAGCACGGTGGGGGAGACCACCGGTTCCCCGGCGGCGGCCCGGCGCACGGCGTCCACGACACCGTCCGAGGTGACGTCCTTCACGAGGAAGCCGACGGCACCGGCGCGCAGCACGTCGGCGATGTCCTCATCGGAGTCGAACGTCGTCCGCGCCAGCACGCGCGCCGATCCGGCGACCCGGCCCGTCGCCCCCACACCGCCCATGCCGGGCATGCGCAGGTCCATCAGCACCCCGTCGGGCCGCAGCCGCGCGACGGCGGCGACAACGGACTCCCCGTCGGCCGCCTCGCCCACCACATCGATGCCGCCGAGCTCGAGGAGCAGCCGCAGCCCCTGCCGCACCAGGGCCTGGTCGTGGACCAGCAGGACGTGTGTCACTGCACGACTCATCGCACCACCCGGACCGGCTCGGCGGACTGCGTCACCTCGACGGTGAACCGGCCGTCGTCGGCGGAGGCGGTGTCTCGCCGCCGGGCAGCTCGGCGCGGTAGCGCATGCCGGTGAGGCCGCGGCCGGGCGCGGCCGGTGCCGGCCCGGCGCCCGGGCTGGACGCCCGCACGCGGACCTGGTCGGCGGACCGGCCCACGGCGATGTCGACGGGGAGCCCGGGGCGTGGCTGCCGACGTTGGTCAAGCACTCGCCGAGGATGCGGCCGACCGCCAGTTCGATCGCCGGCTGCCCGGTCCACGGCGCCCCGGTGACCACGAGCGAGCAGGGGATGCCGTTCTCGTCGGCGCGGCGCACGAGCTCGTCGAGCCCGTCGGACGGCGGCGCGTCGACCGGGGCGAGCGCGCGTCGAGGGTGCGGCGGATCGAGGCGAGGGTGCGGTGCGCGGTCTCGCGGACCGCGTCTCGACCGGCGCCGCGGCCCGCTCGGGTGCGGAGCGCAGCGCCGCCGCGGCCGCCTCGGCCTGGATCGCGATCAGGGTCAGGTCGTGGCCCACGACGTCGTGCAGCTCCTGCGCGATGCGGGCGCGCTCCGCGCCGACGGCGGCCTCCTGCACCTTCCGGCGCTCCTCCTCGAGCTGCGCGGTGACCGCGGCGAGGGCGGCGTTGCACGTGCGCTCGCGGGCGACGACCCGGCCGGCGAGCACCGGAGCCCACGACGATCAGCACGGAACTGATGAGCGCGATCGGCTCCTCCGGGCCAGGAGCGTGCCGGCGATCCCGCACGCCGTCGCACACGCGGTGGTGGCCACGACCGCGGCCGTCGGGCGGCTCCACGCCCCCAGCGCGGAGAAGACCAGCGCGGCGGTCACGAATCCCAGCACCGGGAAGCCGTCGAGCGGGATCACCCAGAACGCCGCGGAGATCGCCGCGGCCTCCACGGGGCGCACCTGCCGGCACGCGAGCGGGAGCGTGGTGCCGAGGACGAACACGATCGCGACGACCAGGGGTGCGAACGGCGCCACGACGGCCTGGACCAGCCCGGCGGCGGTCAGCAGCGCGGCCAGCACGGCGTCCACGCGGGGGTGCGCGCAGCCGGTCCCACCCAGGCGGTCACGGCGCACAGGGTAGGGCCGCGGGTACCCCTCGCGGATCAGCCCGAGGCCTGAGCGTCGTCCAGCCCGCGGATCGATGTCCGGGCATGCCTGCGGTTCCTGGCGTCCGCCCGACGACTCCGGTTCGGGAAGGACGACGATGACCACCTCCACTCCACTGCCTGCCGCGACCGCACCGCTGGACGCCGTCCGGCTCAGCACCCGCTTCGGCGTCGCGTTCGGGATCTGCCAGTTCGCGACGATGATCGGGATGACGCTCTTCGTGCTGCCCAACGGCGGCGCGCCGGGCTTCGACGTGGCCCGCGGGCAGGGCGTCCACGACGCCGCCGATCTCTACCGGATCGGCAACTACGTCTGCATGGTGTCGGGTGTGCTGCTCGGGTTCCTCGGCGCGGTCGGGACCCGGCTGCGCCGCATCGAGGTGACGGGCACGCTCGGCCGTCGCGGTCGCGGTCGCGGTCGCGGCCGGGGCCGTCGTCGCCGCCGTGCGGCCGTTCGTCGCGGTGCTGCACGACGTCGCGACGACACCGCCGACGCCGGCGCGGACCTGCGCATCCTGGCGGCTTGGGACTCGGTGGCGCCGTACTCGCTGGCCTTCTCCGCCCTGCCGTTCGTCGGCGCGATCGTGCTGGCGCTGCGGCAGGCCCGCACGACGCCCTGGCTGGTCCGGACCGGCGGCGTCGTGCTCGTGCTGAGCGCAGCGGGCGCCGCGACGTCGCTGTCGGGGTTGCTGTTCCCGCTGCTGGCGCTGAGCACGCTGGGGCTCGAGCTGTGGGTGATCGCCCTATCCGTGACCTGGCGGACCTGACCCACGTCGGTGTCCTCCGATCGATCGACAGCGGGATCGTCCACCGCACCGGCCGTGTGCCCGACGGTGGTGGCGGCCGGTTCGCGGGATGTTCGTGGCACCGG
Organism: Pseudonocardia thermophila; assembly: GCF_900142365.1. Lineage (GTDB taxonomy): Bacteria > Actinomycetota > Actinomycetes > Mycobacteriales > Pseudonocardiaceae > Pseudonocardia > Pseudonocardia thermophila. The sequence continues at coordinate 433,082 of NZ_FRAP01000002.1, forward strand.
GGAGACA
>NZ_FRAP01000041.1 GCF_900142365.1 Pseudonocardia thermophila
ACCCATAGAGTGGGAAGTCATGTATAGTGACACCATCGCCCAACGGGGCGAGGTGGCCTGAACCTCAGCCTCTCGCGAACCCAGGACGGTTCAGGTCTACTGCCCGTCCGGCGCACCCACCCATCCAACAGATTGCGCTGATCCAGCTCACCCGTCGTGTCCATGCGATCAATCAGAGCGCCCATGGCGGGACCGATCACGAAGCCGGCGACCGCAACAGGACATCCCGGATGGTGACCTGCATCGCTCCGTCCGCTGCCCACCAGCAGACAGGGCGTTTACGTGCGGAGGAGTTCGCGCGGCCTACTTTGATGGTGGCCGCAGCGCCACCGGCGGCGTCATCGGCGGAACGGGCGTCGGCCATCACGCCGTGGCATGTTGTTGAATGGGACGAACCATGCTGACGGCCGGTAGTCTCCCATGCGGATTTGTTGGTTGAGCTCGGACTCCGGGTCGTCAATGCCGTCGAGCGTCTCGTCGAACAAGCTCAGGATGTCAGTGTCCTGCACGAACACCTCACCGGCCATCACCCAGTCGAAATCGTCATCGTGAACGGGACTCTCTGAACGCATGCTGTCCTCGGTCCAGAGACCGTCCTCGAGCATCGACTCTGCGTACTTGAGCATCAGATGGACGGCCATCTCCTCCCCCGGGCATGTCGGCCGTGGCCACTCCCCCCGCTCGAGGTCCCCGGCCAGGTCGTCAAAGCATCGAGCTGCCTGCCGCCGCCACACGGCGTCCTGGCCATAGGTGATCACCGGGTACTCGTCGAAGAGCGCCCAGTCCCTGGAGACTTATTCATAAGCCGCAAAGAAGAACAGTCCGATAATGGCTTTGACTACGCTCGCGTATTTGCTGATGGGCGCGCGATAGCGGCCGCCTTCCTCGCTGAGCATCCGCCACGTCTTGAGGTGAGCGATGGCATGTTCCACCGCGGCCCGCATTCTGCTGAGGTCGGTGTTGAACTCGATCTGGCTGGGGTCGAGGTCGATCCCCGGGAGCCGCTTGTACGGGACGGTGCCGATGTCCTCGACACCGACGTAGCCCAGGTCGGCCACGGACGGAAAATCGCGCAGGACGTCGGCCAGCCGGGACGCGGCGAAGGCGTGGGCGTCGTGTCGGGCACCGTGGACCGGGATCTCCCCGACGGCCACGAGATCGCCGTCCAGGGTCGCGGCGACCTGGAGGTTCATGCCGGGGAACCCGACCTTGGTCGAGTACAGATCCGGGATCTCCTGCCAGTCCCAGGTCGGGCACACCGTACCGTCGACCAGCACCGTCCCCCTGCCGGCGACCTCGCTCGGGGTCGGTCTGACCGCAGCAAGGACGTCACCGATCACCGGCCGCAACAAGTCCCAGCGGCGGCTCACCGTGGGCTGGCTGACCCCGAACACCGCCCCCGCAAGGTCCTGCGTCAGGTTCTTCCGCAGCAGACACACCACCATCGCTACCGACCGGAACAACCCCAGCGCGATCGGCCGGCCACGGGACACGAACCTCTCCCCGCACACCTCATGCACCCGCGCCACCAGATCGGTGAGTTGCCCATCGTCCAGCCCTGTCATAGCCTCGTATCGCAACAGCTCTTCGCCGATCTTTCTTCGATGCCTGAGAACACCGAACAAGACAGCAAGAGCTGTTGCACTTCAATCCTGACACGCACCTTTGGGCATATCGAGACCGAGCTGTTGACGACCCTGGAGCAGTCCGTCATCAGCGAAATGAGCCGCCACCGATTAGGCCTTATGAATAAGCCCCCCTGGTACTCGTGACCGACTCATCACCGTTGGCCTCAACATCGTCAAACCCCCAGTCGGCCAACATCTGCGCCGCACTCCACAACGCGTTCGCCGTAGGCGGTGTGAGTTGAAATCCCGCGCTTCGATCACACGAGTCCTCATCGCCACATGCACAAACCTCGAACAGCGCATCGAAGTCGGGCCCGCCGCCGGGCCGCACATCAGACAGGGCACCGCACACCGAGCCCTTCGCCTCGGCGCCGACTCCATCCGGGATCAAGTCGAACGGATCAACGAGCGCGAGCAGTGCCGCGCCAGGGCCGCCCGATCGGACCTCGTTGCGCTCCTGCTCCTTGAGCGCTTCCGCATCGTCGCCCTCATCCACGGCAAACTCGGTGGCGTCGATCTTCTTCAGCGCAGCTGCCTGGAGGAGAGCTAGGTCAAGTACCTCGACGTCGAGCTCAACCTCTAGCCTCACACGAACAGCGTCCTTGTTCGCCACCCAGAACCCTGAACCGTCCTGGGTTCGCGAGAGGCTGAGGTTCAGGCCACCTCGCCCCGTTGGGCGATGGTGTCACTATACATGACTTCCCACTCTATGGGT
>NZ_FRAP01000007.1 GCF_900142365.1 Pseudonocardia thermophila
TGGTACTGCACTCGCTAGGGTGTGGGAGAGTAGGTCGCCGCCGACATCAAACCCGCTGTTAAGAGGGGCCCTCGCTGATGCGAGGGCCCCTTTTTGTATCCTTGCTCGGTGAGTATCGCGGATGGTTCCGGCGATGACCACCCGCGAGGCAGGGATCGCTCCGGGTCGGCCGGTCGCGCAGCGCGGAGGGATCGGCCCGCGGATCGTGGATCCGGTGAGCGAGCAGGAACGGGTTGGCAGCGTCATCCTGGTCGGATGAGTGACGACGCGCGCCGTGACGCCGGCGACGACCACCCGCGCGACCGTGACCGCGATCGTGAGCGTGGTCGGGAGCGTGGCTGGGAGCAGGGCCGGGGGTCACAGGGGCGGCCGCGCAGACCGCGCGACGCGGACGGCCCGCGGATCGGCGAGGGCTGGCGCGCGCGTGAGGGCGAGCGGCGCGGGGACCGCCCCTGGCGGAACCGGCGCGACGCGGGTGACGGCCGTGCGTACGACGAGCGCTCCGATGCACGGGAGGGCGGTCGGAACGCGCGCGACGGGAGGCCGTGGCGGGAGCAGCCGAGCGGTCGCGACGACGATCGCGGCTACCGGGCCAGCGGCGACCGGCCGTGGCGGCATCGCGACCGGGACCGTGCGCGGGGCGAGCGCGGCCGGGATGAGCACCGCACTGATGACGCTGCTCGCAGGGGCGACGAGCGGCCGCGGCGGGACCGGGCGGCTGATCGCGACCGCCCGGTCCGCGACGACCGCGCTGCCCGTGGAGCGCGGCGGGCCCGCGCCGAACGGCCCGGCCGGGCGCCTGGACGGGAGCGTGCGGCGGCCCGGGCGGCCCGACCGTCGGCGCCGCCCCTGTCCGACGACATCAAGGCGACGCAGCTGGACGCCGCTGCCCGCCGGGATCTGCGCGGACTGCAGAAGGAGACCGCGGAGGTCGTGGCGCGCCACCTGGTGGCGGCCGGCCGTGCGCTGGAGGACGATCCCGAGCTGGCGCTGGAGCACGCGCGGTACGCGCGGCAGCGGGCGTCGCGGATCGCCGTCGTGCGGGAGGCGGCCGGTATCGCGGCGTACCGGGCAGGTGAGTGGGCCGAAGCGCTGAACGACCTGCGCGCGGCGCGGCGCATGGGGGGCGGGCCCGGACACCTCGCGGTGATGGCGGACATCGAGCGGGCACTGGGCCGGCCGGAGCGCGCGATCGAGCTGGGCCGCAGCCCCGAGGTGAAGCAGCTGACCCGGGCCGAGGCGATCGAGCTGCTGATCGTCGTCGCCGGCGCCCGCCGCGACCTCGGTGAGCACGACGCCGCCGTCGTCACCCTGCAGATCCCCGAGCTGGACCCGGCGCGGCGCGACCCGTGGTCTGCGCGGCTGTTCTACGCCTACGCCGACAACCTGCTCGCCGCCGGGCGCACGAGCGACGCGATCCAGTGGTTCGTCCACGCCTACGACGCGGACGAGGACGACGAGACCGACGCCGCCGAGCGCATCGCGGAGCTGACCGGGGAGCCGCTGGATCAGGTGGAGGTCGACTTCCTCCCCGACGAGGTCGACGAGGACGCCGATTCGGCTGGCGCGCAACCAGACGACGCGCGACCAGACGACGCGGAACGGGAGGACGCGGAACGGGAACCCGACTCCGCGTCCGAGGGGTCTGACGAGCACGACTCGTCCGCGGAGGACTCCGCGCAGCCGAAGGGTGACGCCGACGCTTCCGCCGACGAGGTGGTGTCCCCGGACCCGGCCGGGTCCTCGCCCGACTCGGTGGCGGCGGACCAGCCCGACGCGGAGCCGAGCCCGACTGCTCCCGACACCGGGAACCGGGTCGGAAGGCCCGATCCGGTCGGGTCCGCACCGGTGACCGAGCCGGCGCAGCTGCCTGCCACCACCGCTGCCGGGGTCGCAGCGGCACCGGCCCGCCCGTCCGAGGAGGAGTCCGCACCGTGACCTCGGGGACCGCTTCGGGAACGGCCCTGCGCGACCAGCACGACGTCCTGCTCGCCGATCTGGACGGCACGCTCTACCGGGGCAAGGGCGCCGTCCCGGGCGCGGTGGAGGCAGTGCGGGCCGCGGCCGAGCGCGGCTGCCGCACGGCGTACGTGACCAACAACGCCTCCCGCCGCCCGGCCGACGTGGCCGCGCACCTGACCGAGCTGGGATTCCCTGCGGAGCCCGCCGACGTCGCGACCAGCTCCCAGGCCGCGGCGGCCATGCTCGCCGAGCGGCTCGAGCCGGGTTCGCGCGTGCTCGTTGTCGGCACGGAGGCGCTGGCGGAGGAGGTGACCGCGGTCGGGCTGGTCCCGGTCCGCGCGGCCGACGGGGCCGTGGCGGTCGTGCAGGGCTACAGCCCCGACACCGGCTGGCGCGACCTGGCCGAGGCGGCGGTCGCGCTGCGCGGGGGCGCGCTGTGGGTCGCGTGCAACGTGGACGCGACTCTACCGACCGAGCGCGGGCTGCTGCCGGGAAACGGATCCATGGTGGCTGCGCTGCGCACCGCGACGGGCCTGACACCGCTGGTCGCGGGCAAGCCCGCCCCGGCGCTGCTGCAGGCCGCGGCGCGCCGGACGGGGGCCACCGCGCCGCTGGTGATCGGGGATCGGCTCGACACCGACATCGAGGGCGGACGCGCTGCCGGTCTGCCGACGCTGCTGGTGCTCACCGGCGTGTCCACCCCGGCGGAACTGCTCGCCGCGCCGCAGGAGCGCCGCCCGGACCTCGTCGCCGCCGACCTGGGTGCGCTGGCCGAGCCCGCGGACGCGCTGCGGATCGGGCCGCAGCCCGGATGGACGGTCACCCGCAGCGGTGGGTCGCTCGTCCTGTCCGGCTCCCCGGACACCCCCGATCCGCTCACCGCGCTGCGGGCCCTGTGCGCGGTGCACTGGGCGGACGGTGGCGGCCCGGTGACGGTCGTCGCGGACGGCGCCGCGGCCGCGGCGGCGCTGAGTGAGCTGGGCCTCGTCGCGCCGTCGGACAGCTCGGCTACCGTGGCGGGGAAGGCCACTGCACCGGGAGCTGCTCGATGACGAATCCCCTGCCGGACGACGGGCAGGCCGTCGCCCGTGCACTCGCAGAGCTGGACACCCTCGCCGAGCGACCGCTCGCCGAGCACGTCGAGGTGTTCGAGCGCATCCACGCCGCGCTCGGGGCGGCGCTGGCCGCCGGCTCGGCCGGCTCGGCGTGACGGTGGTGGCCACCAGGGCCCGGCTCGACGCCGAGCTGGTGCGCCGAGGTCTGGCCGCCTCACGGCGGCAGGCCGCGGAGTACATCGCTGCCGGCCGCGTCACCGTCGACGGGATGCCGGCAGCCAAGCCCGCCACCGTCGTCGGTCGCGACACCCCCATCGAGGTCGCGGCCGCGGGCGAGCGGGAGTGGGCCTCCCGCGGCGCGCACAAGCTGATCGGCGCCCTCGACGCGTTCGAGGTGTCGCCCGCGGGGCTGCGCTGCCTCGACGCCGGCGCGTCCACCGGTGGGTTCACCGACGTGCTGCTCGACCGGGGCGCCGCCGAGGTCGTGGCCGCCGACGTCGGCTACGGGCTCTTGGCGTGGCGGCTGCGCACCGACGAGCGGGTGCGGGTGCACGACCGCACCAATGTCCGCACGCTGCGACCGGAGGACATCGGGGGAGTGGTCGACCTGACCGTCGCCGATCTGTCGTTCATCTCGCTGCGCACCGTCCTGCCCGCGCTGCTGGCGTGCACGGCCCCGGCCGGCGCACTGCTGCCGATGGTGAAGCCGCAGTTCGAGGTGGGCCGCGCCCGGCTGCCGAAGGGTGGGGTGGTGCGCGATCCCGAGCTGCGCCTGTCGGCGCTCACCGACGTCGCGAACACCGCTCGCGAGCTGGGACTGGCCGTGCGGGCCGCGGTCGCGAGCCCGTTGCCCGGCCCGTCGGGCAACGTCGAGTACTTCCTGCACCTGGACCGCACCGGCCCCGACGCGGGCGACGACGTGCTCGCGACCGCCGTCGCGGAGGGCCCGGCGTGACCGCGCGGGAGATCCTCGTCGTGCTGCACTCCGGTCGCGAGACCAACCGCCGGGTGGCGGCCAGCGTCGCGCAGCGCCTCGCCGAGGACGGGGTGCGGCTGCGGGTGATCGGCGAGGAGTGGGCGGGCGTCGAGTGCGAGGGCCTGCCCGACGAGCTCGCCCCGCGCCTCGTCGAGGGCGGGCCGGGCTGCGCCGAGGGCGCCGAGGCCGTCCTGGTCCTGGGCGGCGACGGCACGCTGCTGCGCGCCGCGGAGATGGCCCGCCCGGTCGGCATCCCGCTGCTGGGGGTCAACCTGGGCCGCATCGGCTTCCTCGCCGAGACCGAGCAGGACCTGCTGCCCGCCGCGCTCGACAAGCTCGTCCACGGCGAGTACGAGATCGAGGAGCGGATGACCCTCGACGCCGTCGCCCGCTCCAACGGCGACGTCATCGCCCGAACCTGGGCACTCAACGAAGCCACCGTCGAGAAGGGCCACCGCGAGCGGATCCTCGAGGTCGTGTTGGAGGTCGACGGCCGCCCGGTGTCGGCGTTCGGCTGCGACGGGGTGCTCTGCGCCACCCCCACCGGCTCCACCGCGTACGCGTTCTCCGCGGGCGGGCCGCTCGTGTGGCCGCAGGTGGAGGCGCTGCTGCTGGTGCCGAGCAATGCGCACGCGCTGTTCTCCCGGCCGATGGTGATCTCGCCCGACTCCGAGGTCGCCATCGAGATCGACGCCAACGGGCCTCCGGCGCTGCTCGACTGCGACGGCCGCCGCACGTTCACCCTCCCGCCCGGCGCCCGGGTCGAGGTCACCCGCGGTGCCGTCCCGGTGCGGATGGTGCGGCTCGACGGCAGCCCGTTCGCTGACCGGCTCGTGCGCAAGTTCAACCTGCCCGTCCGCGGCTGGCGCGGCGCCCACCACGACTGACGCGCCACGAGCGGCCCTCGACATGCCGGGCCGCGTCACGGACGTGTCGGTACGGGTCCGTACCCTGCGACCCATGCTGGCCGAGATGCGCATCCAGGGTCTCGGCGTCATCGACGACGCGACCCTCGAGCTCGACCCGGGGCTGACCGTGCTCACCGGTGAGACCGGAGCCGGCAAGACCATGGTCGTCACCGGCCTGACGCTCCTCGGCGGCGGCCGCGCCGATCCGTCGCGGGTCGCGACCGGGGCGGAGCGGGCCGTCGTCGAGGGCCGGTTCACCGTCGACGAGGAGGTGCAGGAGCTGGCCGACGAGGTCGGCGCCGAGGTCGACGACGGCGAGCTGATCGCGGTGCGCACCGTCGGCGCCGACGGCCGCTCCCGGGCCCACCTCGGCGGCCGCTCGGTGCCCGTCGGGGTGCTGAGCCGGTTGGCGGAGGCCACCCTCGTCGTGCACGGCCAGAACGACCAGCTGCGGCTGCTGCGCCCTGCCGAGCAGCGCGCCCTGCTCGACCGGTTCGCTGGTCCGCCGGTGCTGGAGCCGCTGGCGCGCTACCGCGAGGTGCGGGCCGAGTGGCAGAAGACGATCACCGAGCTCGCCGAACGCCGCGACGGCGCCCGCCGCATGGCCCAGGAGGCCGACATGCTGCGGCTGGGCCTGTCGGAGATCGAGGCCGTCGATCCGCAGCCCGGCGAGGACGTGGAGCTGGTCGATCTCGCCAAGCGGCTCGCCGCAGCCGACGACTTGCGCAGCGTCGCAGCTGCCGCGCAGGCCGCGCTCGTCGGCGGGGTGGAGGGCTCTGATCCCGACCACCCCGACGCGATGGCGCTGGTCGGTGAGGCCCGCCACCGCTTGTCCGGGGCGGGCGACCCCGAGCTGGCCGCGCTCGACGCCCGCCTCGGCGAGGTCGTGGCCCTGCTCGGCGACGTCGGCGCCGAGCTCGCCGGCTACCTCGATCGGCTCGACGCAGATCCCGAACGGCTCTCCCAGGTCCTGTCCCGGCAGGCCGAGCTGAAGACCCTCACCCGCAAGTACGCCGCCGACATCGACGGCGTGCTGGCCTGGGCCGTGGAGGCCCGGCGACGACTGGAGCGGCTCGACACCTCCGACGAGGCGCTCGCCGCGCTCGCCGCCCGCCGCGACGAGCTGGCCGCGGAGCTGGCCCGCCACGCCGCCGCCGTCACCGCCGCCCGCACCAAGGCCGCCGAGACCCTCGCGAAGGCCACCACGGCCGAGCTGGCCGGGCTCGCCATGCCCGACGCGCGGCTGGAGGTGGTGGTCACCCCGCGCAGCGCCGAACCCGGCGCCGCCGACGTGCTGGAGATCGACGGCGCACCGCTCGTCGCCGGCGCCGACGGCGTCGACGAGGTGGAGCTGCGGCTCGTCGCTCACGGCGGCGCCCAGCCGCAGCCCCTCCACAAGGGCGCGTCCGGCGGTGAGCTGTCGCGGGTGATGCTCGCGCTGGAGGTGGCGCTGGCCGGCACCGACCCCGTGCCCACGATGGTGTTCGACGAGGTCGACGCCGGTGTCGGCGGCCGGGCCGCGGTCGAGATCGGCCGCCGGCTCGCCCGGCTCGCCACCCGCCACCAGGTCATCGTCGTCACCCACCTACCGCAGGTCGCCGCCTACGCCGACCGGCACCTGGTCGTCGACAAGCAGCGCGGCCCGAAGACCCGCAGCCGCGTCCGCGCCCTCGCCGAGGAGGAGCGGATCACCGAGCTGGCCCGCATGCTCGCCGGGCTCGACGACACCGACACCGGTCGCGCCCACGCCGAGGAACTGCTGGAGACCGCGCGGGCGCACCGTGCCGCCGATCGGTCGCGTTCGGCCACCCGAAGGAAGGCTGCGACGAGTCGGTGACATCACGGTCCGGCGTTTCTGCCGGGCAAGCCGCCGGCGGGGTGTCAGAGTGCGTGCATGGAGGTGTGCGCATGAAGCTGGCCGGGCTGATGAGCCGGAGCAGGCCGGAGCTGCCCGGGCTCGTCGGGATCGCCCGGGTCGACCGGCGCACGGAGAACCTGCTGCGCCGGCTCAAGCCCGGGGACATCGCCGTCATCGACCAGGTCGACCTCGACCGGGCGACCGCCGACGCGCTCGTCGCCGCCCAGGTCAAGGCGGTCGTGAACGCGGCCCCGTCGATCTCCGGCCGCTACCCCAACCTGGGGCCGAGCATCCTCGTCGACGCCGGCATCACCCTCGTGGACCGGGTCGGCCCCGAGGTGATGATCACCATCAAGGACGGCTCGCGCATCCGCATCGACGGCGGCGAGATCTTCGCCGGTGAGCTCAAGCTCGCCGAGGGCACAGCACAGGACGCCGACTCGGTGGCGGACGCGCTCGTCGAGGCGAAGGCGGGACTGTCCCACCAGCTGGAGGCGTTCGCCGCCAACACCACCGAGTTCATGCAGCGGGAACGGCAGCTGCTGCTCGACGGCGACGGTGTCCCCGAGGTCGAGGTCGAGCTCGCCAACCGGCAGGTGCTCGTCGTCGCCGCGGGCTACGACCACACGAAGGACCTGGCCGCGCTGCGCAGCTACATCCGCGAGTACCGGCCGGTGCTCGTCGGGGTCGGCGCCGGTGCGGACGCGCTGCTCGAGGCCGGGCACACGCCCGATCTCGTCGTCGCCAACCCGGAGGACGTCTCCGACCGCGCCCTGACCTGCGGCGCCGACATCGTCGTGCCTGCGGAACCGGACGGGCACGCGCCCGGGCTCGCGCGGGTGCAGGACCTCGGCGTCGGTGCGGTGACCTTCCCCAGCTCGGCCAACCAGGAGGACCTCGCGCTGCTGCTCGCCGCCCACCACGACGCCGCGCTCGTGGTGACCGTGGGGATGTCGGCGACGATGGCGGAGTTCCTCGACCGCGGTCGCTCCGGCAGCAACGCCTCCACGTTCCTCACCCGACTGCAGCTCGGCGGCGCGCTCGTCGACGGCCGCGTGATCGCGATGCTCTACCGCAGCCGCATCTCCGCCGGGATGATCCTGCTGCTGGTCGCGGCCGGGGCGGCGGCGGTGCTCGGGGCGCTGGTGGCCACGAACATCGGAGACGCCGCGCTCGCCTGGTTCGCGCAGACCTGGGACACGGTCGTCGCACCGATGGTCGAGACGATCAAGGGCTGGTTCGCGTGATCTCCTTCCGCGCGCACATCGTGTCGATCGCAGCGGTGTTCCTGGCGCTCGCCGTCGGGCTGCTGCTCGGGTCCGGCGGGGTGTCGAGCCGACTGCTCGACGCGGTGACCAACCGCAACGCGTCGCTGCAGGACCAGCTGACGGCCGTGACCGCCGAGCGGGACGCGCTCGCCGCGGCGGCCCGCTCGGCCGACGAGTTCGCCGAACGGGTGGGGCCGGCCGCGATCCGCGGCATCCTGCAGGGCCAGCGGGTGCTGCTCGTCACCGCCGCGGGCGCCGACGCCGGTGACATCACCGCGCTGACCGAGCTGGTCGGGCAGGCCGGCGCCACGATCACCGGCACCGTCGCGCTCACCGAGGCGGTCGGCGACCCGGCCCGCGGCGACCAGCTGCGCGAGCTGGCGTCGCGGCTGCTGCCGCCCGGCGCGCAGCTGCCCGCCGCGGCCGACACCGGCAGCATCGTCGGCGGGCTGATCGGCGGCACGCTGCTCGGGCCGGGCGCGGACACGAACGGGGCCAGCAGCGTCCTGTCCGGGCTCGCCGCAGCCGGTTTCGTGAGCCCGGGTGACGTGCCCGCCCCGGCCGACCTGGTGCTCGTCGTGACCGGCGGCGCGCTGACCGGTGTCGACGCCGGTGACGCCGCCGCCGTGGTCGCCCGGTTCGCCGCGCAGATGGACCGCCTCGGCCGCGGCACCGTGCTCGTCGGGCGCACCGGCACGGCCGACGCCACCGGCGTCGTCGGGGTGGCCCGCGCCGATCCCAACATCACCCGCGGCGTCTCCACCGTCGACGACGTGCAGACCGGGACCGGCCGCGTGTCCACGGTGCTGGCGCTGCGCGAGCAGCTCGACGAGCGCGCCGGCCGCTACGGCATGGCCGCCACGGCGACGGACGGTGCCGCCCCGAAGGCCTGATCATCCGCAGAGGTGATCATGGCCTCCCCGGGTCGCACTGCGGCCGGAGCGCGGGGAGCTGTACATTAGAGTTCCGTGCAACCTCGCGCGACGCGTCATCTGTTCGTCACTGGCGGGGTAGCGTCCTCGCTCGGCAAAGGCCTCACGGCCTCGAGCCTCGGTCGCCTCCTCACTTCCCGGGGACTGCGGGTCATCATGCAGAAGCTGGACCCGTACCTGAACGTGGATCCGGGCACGATGAACCCGTTCCAGCACGGCGAGGTCTTCGTCACCGAGGACGGCGCCGAGACCGACCTGGACATCGGGCACTACGAGCGGTTCCTGGACCGCGATCTCACCGGCCGGGCCAACGTCACCACCGGCCAGGTCTACTCCGCGGTGATCGCGAAGGAGCGTCGTGGCGAGTACCTCGGCGACACCGTGCAGGTGATCCCGCACATCACCAACGAGATCAAGGAACGCATCCTCGCGATGGCCGAGCCGGGCCCCGACGGGGTCGCGCCGGACGTGGTCATCACCGAGGTCGGCGGCACGGTCGGCGACATCGAGTCGCTGCCGTTCCTGGAGGCGGCCCGCCAGGTGCGCCACGACGTGGGCCGCGACAACTGCTTCTTCCTGCACGTGTCGCTGGTGCCGTACCTGGCGCCGTCGGGGGAGCTGAAGACGAAACCGACGCAGCACTCCGTCGCGGCGCTGCGCAACATCGGTATCCAGCCGGACGGGCTGGTCCTGCGCGCCGACCGGGACATCCCCGAACCGATGAAGCGCAAGATCAGCCTCATGTGCGACGTCGAGCAGGACGGCGTGGTCGCTGCCCCCGACGCGCCCTCGATCTACGACATCCCGCGGGTGCTGCACCGCGAGGGCCTCGACGCGTACGTGGTGCGCCGGCTCGGGCTGCCGTTCCGCGACGTCGACTGGACGGTGTGGGGCGACCTGCTCGACCGCGTCCACAAACCGGAGGAGACCACCCGCATCGCGCTCGTCGGCAAGTACGTCGACTTGCCCGACGCCTACCTGTCGGTCACCGAGGCACTGCGCGCCGGCGGGTTCGCCCACCGCGCCCGCGTCGAGATCGTGTGGGTGCCCTCCGACCTGTGCGAGACCCCGGCCGGCGCGGCCGCGGCTCTCGCCGACGTCGACGGGGTGCTGATCCCCGGCGGGTTCGGGGTGCGCGGCATCGAGGGCAAGGTCGGCGCCGTCCGGCACGCCCGCTTGAACAAGATCCCGGCGCTGGGGCTGTGCCTGGGCCTGCAGTGCATGGTCATCGAGGTGGCCCGCTCGCTCGCCGGGCTGGAGGGTGCGAACTCCGCGGAGTTCGACGAGAACACCCCGCACCCGGTGATCTCCACGATGGCCGACCAGCGCGACGTCGTCGCGGGGGAGCGGGACATGGGCGGCACGATGCGGCTGGGCGCCTACCCGGCGACGCTCCTCGCCGGATCGGTCGTGGCCGCCGCGTACGGCACGCGCGAGGTGTCCGAGCGGCACCGGCACCGCTACGAGGTCAACAACGCCTACCGGGGCAAGCTGGAGGAGGCCGGGCTGGTGTTCGGCGGCACCTCCCCGGACGGGAAGCTGGTCGAGTTCGTCGAGCTGCCCCAGGACGTGCACCCGTTCTTCGTCGGCACACAGGCGCACCCCGAGCTGAAGAGCCGCCCCACCCGCCCGCACCCGCTGTTCGCCGCGTTCGTGAAGGCCGCGCTGGACTACCAGGCCGCCGGTCGGCTGCCGGTCGAGCTGCCTGCGCGCGACCGCGTCCCCGTCAACACGGCGGCCAGCGCCGCCGTCAACACCACGGGCGCGTCGTGAGCCGCCACTCGTTCGACGTCGCCTCCAGCTCCGACATCTACGTCGGCAAGGTGTTCGCCGTCCGCAAGGACGAGGTGGTGATGCCCGGTGGGCGCACCGCCGTGCGCGAGGTCACCGAGCACCCCGGGGCGGTCGCGATCGTCGCCGTCGACGAGGACGACCGGGTGATGCTGGTGCACCAGTACCGGCACGCGGTGCGGCGTCGGCTGTGGGAGCTGCCCGCCGGCCTGCTCGACCACGCCGACGAGGAGCCGGTCGAGGCGGCGGAGCGGGAGCTCGCCGAGGAGGCCGGGCTGGCCGCGCAGCACTGGGAGGTGCTGGTCGACCTGGTGCCCTCGCCCGGCTTCTCCGACGAGGCGGTGCGGGTGTTCCTCGCCCGCGGGCTCACCGACGTCGGCCGCACCCCGACCGGCCACGACGACGAGGAGTCCGATCTCACCGCGCGGTGGGTGTCGCTGCCGGTGGCCGTGCGCATGGCCCTGGCGGGCACGATCGTCAACGGGGTGACCGTGGCCGGGCTGCTCGCCGCGCACGCGCTGCTCGGGTCGTCGGCGAAGGGCCGTGCGGTGGACGCGCCGTGGCCGGACCGTTCTTCGGCGTTCGCCGCCAGGAAGGCCGACTGAACTACCGCAGCGGGCGGCCGTACGGATCGGTCGGCCGGCCGGTGAGGATGACCAAGCCGTCGATCCAGCTCCAGAAGATCCCGATCCCGAAGAAGAACGTCGTCAGCAGCTGGGCGATGCCGAGCCCGGCGTGCCCGGCGTAGAACCTGCCCACGCCGAACGGCAGGAACAGCTGCAGGACGCCGGCGACGACCTTCTGCTTGTCGGAGTACGGGATGCCGGAGCCGGGCTCGCGGCCGTAGGGCGCGTCCGGGCCCGCGAACTGCGACGGGTGCGGCGGGGCGATCCGCTGGACCATCGGCGGACGCCGCCACACGTCCGGGCCGGACTGGTGCGTCGGTGGCTGGTGCGTCGGTGGCACCGTTGCCCGGTCTGCCGGGACGGGTGGCCCGAGGTGCGGCGGCCGCGGCAGCGGGGGCAGGTCGTGGAAGAGGTCCTCAAGCTCACCCACGGTGCGAGCGGCGAAGGCGGAGGCGCTGCGCTCGCCGTACTCGTCGGCGTCGAGCCGCCCCTGCGCGAAGTGTTCGCCGAGCGCCTCCACGGCGGCTCTGCGTTCCGCGTCGCCGATGCGCAGACGGCGCTGATCCGGTTGGGCACCCACCGCGACAGGATATGTGCGCGCCGTCCCCCGGTTCAGCGAAGGAGCCGTCCGTGGCCGTCGGCGGGGCGGCCGGTGAGGATCGCGATCCCGTCGAGCCAGCACCACAGCACGGGGACGACGAGCGCCGCCGGCGACCGGCCCGTGAGCAGCGGCATCGCGAAGAACAGCGACACGCCGAGCTGGGTGATGCCGAGCCCGACCCGGCCCGAGTAGAGGCGCCCGGTGCCGAAGGGCAGAACCAGCTGCAGCACCCCGGCCACCCACTTCTGCTTGTCGGAGAGCGGCATCCCGGTGGCTCCGTCCCGGCCGTAGGGCGCGGGTGGCGACCCCGGGTACGGCGCCGGCGGGGGCGGCAGCGCGGGCAGGTCGTGGAAGAGCGCATCCAGCTCGCCGCGGGTACGGGCGGCCCACGCGGCGGCGGTGCGCTGCTCGAACTCGGCCGGCTCGAGGCGGCCGAGGGAGAAGTGCTCGGCAAGTGCGTCCACGGCCTGCTGCCGCTCGGGATGACCGACGCGCAGCCGGCCGGGATCCTGCCGGGGATCGATCGCGCTCATCGCGTCACGGTAGATCACGACTCCGTCGGCGGGGATCAGCGAAAGTACTCATCCGGTGATCGCCGCGCCACCCGGTCGGCGTCGCCCGACGGGATTAGCATCACCGCACATGACGGCGATGCGATTCGGGGTGTTCGTGCCCCAAGGCTGGCGACACGACCTGGTGGGCATCGATCCCGCCGAGCACTGGGCGACGATGAAGCGGCTCGCGCAGGCCGCCGACGCCGGGCCGTGGGAGTCGATCTGGGTCTACGACCACTTCCACACGACCCCGAAGCCGTCGCAGGAGGCCACGCACGAGGCGTGGTCGCTGATGGCCGCGTTCGCCGCGGTCACCGAGCGGGTGCGGCTCGGGCAGATGTGCACCTGCATGGGCTACCGCAACCCGGTCTACCTCGCGAAGGTCGCCGCCACCTGCGACGTCGTCTCCGGCGGCCGGGTGGAGATGGGCATCGGGGCGGGCTGGTACGAGCACGAGTGGCGCGCCTACGGCTACGGCTTCCCGAGCGCCCCCGAGCGGCTCCGGCAGCTCGACGAGGGCGTGCAGATCATGCGGCAGGCCTGGACCGAGGGCGTGGCCACGCTCACCGGCGAGCAGTACCAGGTCGACGGCGCCATCGTGCGGCCGCTGCCGCTGCAGGAGGGCGGCATCCCGCTGTGGATCGCCGGTGGTGGCGAGAAGGTCACCCTCAAGATCGCCGCGAAGTACGCGAAGTACACGAACTTCGACGGCACGCTGGATGGCTTCACCCGCAAGTCCGCGCTGCTCGCCGAGCACTGCAAGGCGGTCGGCACCGACTTCGACGCGATCGTGCGCTCGGCGAACTACAACGTCGTCATCGGCGAGACGGAGGCCGAGGTCGAGGAGCGGTTCCGGGCGAACGTCGCCCGCATCACGCCCTACCTCGGCGCGGAGAGGGCCGAGAAGTGGCTCGCCGGGTTCAGCCGCGACCTGCCGGGCTGGGGCACGCCCGAGCAGATCGTGGAGAAGCTCACGAAGCTGCGCGATGCCGGCATGACCTACGCGATCTGCAACTTCTTCGAGGCCGCCTGGGACCGCTCGGGCATCGAGCTGTTCGAGCGTGAGGTCATCCCCGCACTGGCATGATCGCTCCCGCCGCCGCCGTCGAGGCGTTCCTGCACCACCTCGCCGTGGAGCGGGGGAGCGCGGCGAACACGCTGCGCTCCTACACCGGTGACCTGCGCCGCTACGTCGACTACCTCACGGAGAAGGGCATCGACGATCTCGGCGCGGTCCGCGAGTCCGACGTGGCGGGGTTCGTGACGGCGCTGCGCAACCCACCCCCTGGCGGGCCGGCGCCGCTGGCGGCTTCCTCGGCGGCGCGGGCGCTGGCGGCGGTGCGCGGGCTGCACCGGTTCGCCGCGCGCGACGGGCTCGTCGCCGAGGACGTGGCCAAGGCGGTGGCACCGCCCGCGCTGCCGGCGAAGCTGCCGCGCGCGCTGTCCGTGGACGACGTCGACCAGCTGCTCGCCGGCTGCATCGGCACCGGCCCGATCCCGCTGCGCGACCGGGCACTGCTGGAGCTGCTCTACTCGACGGGCGCGCGGATCTCCGAGGCCGTCGGCGTCGATCTGGACGACCTGGACACCGCGGAGCGCACGGTGCTGCTGCGCGGTAAGGGCGGCAAAGAGCGGATCGTGCCCGTCGGCCGGCCGGCGCTCGCCGCGATCGAGGCCTACCTGGTGCGGGCCCGGCCGGTGCTGGCCGCCCGCGGCAGCGGCTCGCCCGCGCTGCTTCTCAACGCCCGCGGTGGGCGGATGACCAGGCAGAGCGCCTGGCACGCCCTGCAGGCCGCCGCCGACAACGCGGGGCTCTCCGCGGCCGTGTCGCCGCACACGCTGCGTCACTGCTTCGCCACGCACCTGCTCGCCGGCGGTGCCGACGTCCGGGTGGTGCAGGAGCTGCTCGGGCACGCGTCGGTGTCGACGACCCAGGTCTACACGCACGTGACGGTCGACACGCTCCGGGAGGTCTACGCGACCAGCCATCCCCGCGCGACCGCGCGTCGGTGACCCCCTGTGAGGGTGATCGCTACCCTCAGGTAGCGTCGTCAAGACGATCGCCGCGTCCTGCTGAAGATGACGGCCACGACACGGCGGGGCGCGTTGCTGCTCGTCGGCGACGCCTCATACCCTGCGGTCACCGGCCCCTGCGCGGGACCGGCCAGCGACAGACCGGGAGCCCGCATGGACACACCGCGGCCCTTCGCCCCGCGCCCGGAGCGCGTCGCGGGGCCCGACGTCGAACACGACGGTGTCGTCGAACACGACGGTGTCACCGACTACGCAGCCGATGACGCGACCGGGGACGTCGACGAGGTCGACGGCATCACTGCAGCCGATTCCGTGGGGAGACAACGCGTGATTCCCGAGCCGGAGCCGCTCACCCAGCACGGCCCGGCCCGGGTCATCGCGGTGGCCAACCAGAAGGGCGGCGTCGGCAAGACAACGTCGACGATCAACCTGGGCGCGGCGCTCGCCGAGTACGGCCGGCGCGTGCTGCTGGTGGACTTCGACCCGCAGGGAGCGCTGTCGGTCGGGCTGGGCGTGCAGGCGCACGAGCTGGAGACCACGATCTACAACGTCCTGATGGAGCGCGGCGCGGACGTCCGCGAGGTCATCCGGCCCACCTCCGTCGAGGGCATGGACCTGCTGCCGAGCAACATCGACCTGTCCGCCGCCGAGGTGCAGCTGGTCACCGAGGTGGGCCGCGAGCAGGCGCTCGGGCGGGCGATCAAGCCGGTGCTCGGTGACTACGACATCGTGCTGATCGACTGCCAGCCGTCGCTCGGCCTGCTGACGATCAACGCTCTGGCGTGCGCCGACCAGGTGCTCATCCCGCTGGCCTGCGAGTTCTTCTCGCTGCGCGGGGTGGCGCTGCTGATGGACACCATCGAGAAGGTGCAGGACCGGCTCAACCCGGACCTGGAGATCCTCGGCATCCTCGCGACGATGTTCGATCCGCGCACCCTGCACACCAAGGAGGTCCGCCAGCGGGTCGTCGAGGCGTTCGGCGACCTGGTGTTCGAGGCGGTGATCAACCGGACCGTCCGGTTCCCGGAGACCACGGTCGCCGGCGAGCCGATCACCTCGTGGGCGCCCGCGTCCAACGGGGCCGAGGCGTACCGGCTGCTCGCCCGCGAAGTCCTGGCCCGGTGACCGCCCGGTGACCATCGCCCCCGAGGAGGCCCCCGGGCAGCAGCAGACGGACGGCCGCCCGCGCTTCACCGTGCGGCTGCACAACTTCACCGGCCCGTTCGACCTGCTGCTGCAGCTGATCAGCAAGCACGAGCTCGACGTCACCGAGATGGCGCTGCACCAGGTCACCGACGACTTCATCGCCCATCTCACCGAGCTCGGCGACGACGCGGACCTGGAGGAGACCACTCAGTTCCTCGTCGTCGCGGCCACGCTGCTGGACCTGAAGGCGGCCCGGCTGCTGCCGCAGGGCGAGGTGGAGGACGAGGAGGACCTCGCCCTGCTGGAGGCGCGCGACCTGCTGTTCGCGCGGCTCTTGCAGTACCGGGCCTACAAGCAGGTCGCCGAGGTCTTCGTCGAGCTGGAGAAGAAGGCGGCCAAGCGGTACCCGCGGTCGGTGTCGCTGGAGGAGCGGTTCACCAAGCTGCTGCCCGAGGTGCTGCTCGGCGTGGACGCGCAGTCGTTCGCCGAGCTGGCGGCGGCGGTGTTCCGCCCGAAACCGCCGCCGGAGGTGCGCACCGACCACCTGCACGCCCACGACGTGTCGGTACCCGAGCACGCCGCGATCATCCAGGCCCGCCTGGAGGAGCTGGGGGAGGCCACGTTCGCCCAGCTGACCGCGGACTGCGTGGCCCCGATCGAGGTGGTGGCGCGCTTCCTCGCGGTGCTCGTGATGTACCGGGAGCAGTGCATCGACCTGGAGCAGCCGGAGCCGTTCGGCGAGCTCACCGTACGCTGGACGGGCTACCCGAGTACCTGATGACCTGGATGCTTCACCCGTGACCGACGATCCCGGATCCCCGATCGACCTCGACGAGCTCGTCGAGTTCGACCCCGGCCGTGCCCCCGGCGCGGGAGGCGGCGGTGGGAACGGCGGTGGGAACGGCAGCGGTGCGCCGCACGCCCGCGGCGACGGGGCGGAGCAGGTGACCGCAGCGGCCAGCGCCGGAGAAGACAGCGCCGGACAAGACGGTGCCGAGGGCGTCGACGACCGTGCCGACGACCCTGCCGACGACCCTGCCGACGACCTTGCCGACGACCTTGCCGACGACGCGGCGCTGGAGTCGGCGCTGGAGGCGCTGCTGCTCGTCGTCGACGAACCGGCCGACGAGGAGACCCTGGCCGCAGCGCTGGAGCAGCCCACGACCCGGGTGGCGACGGCGCTGCGGCGGATGTCGCAGGCCTACACCGACGCCGGCCGCGGGTTCGACCTGCGCCGCTCCGGCGGCGGATGGCGGTTCTACACGCGCGACGTGCACGCCCCGTACGTCGAGAAGCTGCTGCTCGGCGGGCAGCGGGCGAAGCTCACGAGGGCGGCGCTGGAGACGTTGGCCGTGGTGGCCTACCGTCAGCCGGTGACCCGGGCACGGGTGTCCGCGGTGCGCGGGGTGAACTGCGACGGCGTGCTGCGCACCCTGCTGACCCGGGGCCTGATCGAGGAGGCCGGCGTCGACCCGAGCACGCAGGGGACGCTGTTCCGCACGACGGAGCTGTTCCTGGAGCGCCTCGGGCTGTCGTCGCTCGACGAGCTGCCCCCGATCGCGCCCCTGCTGCCCGACGTCGACGCCATCGACGAGCTGTGACGACGAAGTGACGAGGTTGAGAAGGATGAACACCGAGCGGAGCGCTGGAGCCCGAGCGAGCACCCGCTCCGCGGCGCGCCCGGACGGCGTGCGGCTGCAGAAGGTGCTCGCCCAGGCGGGTGTGGCGTCCCGGCGGGCCGCCGAGGAGATGATCGCGGCCGGCCGGGTCGCGGTGAACGGCGAGATCGTCCGGGAGATGGGCAGGCGGATCGACCCGCAGACCGCGATCGTGCACGTCGACGGGTCCCGCATCCAGCTGCGCGACGACATGGTCTACCTGGCTCTGAACAAGCCCCGCGGGGTCCTGTCGGCCATGTCCGACGACCTGGGCCGGCCGTGCGTGGGCGACCTCGTCGTGGAGCGCGGGCTGGTCGAGCCGGAGTTCGAAGGGCGCAGCCGCAACCGGCTCTTCCACGTCGGCCGGCTCGACGCCGACACCGAGGGCCTGCTGCTGCTGACCAACGACGGCGAGCTGGGACACCGCCTGATGCACCCGTCGTACCAGGTGCAGAAGACCTACCTCGCCGAGGTCATCGGCGCGCCGGAGCGCGACCTGGGCAAGCGCCTGCGCGAGGGCGTCGAGCTCGACGACGGCGTGGTCCAGGTGGACAAGTTCCGCGTCGTCGACGTGATCGGCAACAAGGCGGCGGTCGAGGTCGTGCTCCACGAAGGCCGCAAGCACATCGTGCGGCGGCTGCTCGACGCCGTCGGGCACCCCGTGCAGCGGCTGGTGCGCACCGCGATCGGCGAGGTCAAGCTGGGCAACCAGCGGCCGGGCAAGTTCCGCCCGCTCGACCAGATCGAGATCGGTTCGCTCTACCGGTCGGTCGGGCTGTGACGGTGGTCCCGTGACGGTCCGCGCCATCCGGGGAGCCATCCAGGTCGACGCCGACACCCGGGAGGACATCCTCGCCGGGGCGGCGGAACTGGTCACCGCCGTGCTCGAGCGCAACGACCTGACCTCGGACGACATCATCTCGATCCTGTTCACGGCCACCCCCGACCTGACCGCCGAGTTCCCCGCGTACGCGGCGCGGCTGCTCGGGCTGACCGACGTGCCGCTGATGTGCGCGTGCGAGATCGCGGTGCCCGGGGCGATGCCGAGGGTGCTGCGGCTGCTCGCGCACGTCGACACGCCGCGACCCCGGGCGGAGATCCGTCACGTCTACCTGCGTGGAGCCGCTGCACTGCGCACGGATCTCCCCCAGTAGCGTGGAGCCCGGGCATGGGCGCCGTGGGCGTTCGCCGTGGGCGTCCGCCTGCGGCGCCCGGATGACGCAGTCGCCCAGGCGGAACGGGCGGCGCACCGGAAGGGGTTCGGCGGCGTGACCGGAAAGCTGCGCGGGGTCGTGGCGATGGACGGGCCCTCCGGCACCGGGAAGTCGACGGTGTCACGGCGGCTGGCGAAGCACTGCAACGCTGGGTACCTCGACTCCGGGTCGATGTACCGAGCGGCCACCCTCGCGGTGCTGCGCGCCGGCGTCGACCCGGAGGGCCCGGTCGAGCCGGTGGTGCGCATCGCGACGACGTGCGCGCTGGAGCTGCGCACCGACCCGGATGCCCCAGGCGTCCGGCTGGCGGGCGAGGACGTGGAGGCGGAGATCCGCGGGCCCGAGGTGACCCGCGCGGTCAGCGCGGTCTCCGCGATCCCGCAGGTGCGCGAGGTACTGGTGGCGCGGCAGCGGGAACTGATCGAGCAGGCCGTGCACGAGAACGGCGGGATCGTCGTGGAGGGCCGCGACATCGGCAGCGTCGTGGTGCCGGACGCCCCGCTGAAGGTCTACCTGACCGCGTCGGAGGAGGTGCGGGCCGCGCGGCGGGCCGCGCAGGACCGCAAGGCCGGCCGGGAGGTCGACGTGGAGACCGTGCTCGCCGACGTGCGCCGCCGCGACCAGCTCGACTCCACCCGCAAGACCTCTCCGCTGCACGCGGCCCCCGACGCGCTGATCGTCGACACCGACGACCTGTCCGTCGACGCCGTCCTGGACCTGCTGGTGAGGCTGGTCGAGGAGCGTGGGCTGTGTGAATGACGACCTGTCGGTCCGGGTGAATGACGACCTGTCGGTCCGGGTGAATGACGACCTGTCGGTGCGGGTGAATGACGACCTGTCGGCCGGGGTGAACGCCGACCTGCCGGCCGGGGCCTGGCCGTGGCTGCACGACCTCGCCCGCTGGATCGGCAGCTGGCTGTGGTTCCTGGTCTTCCGGTTGCACCTGCACGGCCGCGGCCGCGTCCCGCGTACCGGGCCGGTGGTCGTCGTCGCCAACCACAGCGCGTTCGTCGACGGCCCGTTGCTGTTCGGACTCTTCCGGCGGCGTGCGGTGTTCTGGGTCAAGCAGGAGATGTTCGTCGGTCCGCTGGGCTGGGTGCTGCGCCGCCTGGGGCAGGTCCCGGTCCGGCGCGGCACGGCCGACCGGACCCCGCTGACCGCGGGGTTGGCCGTGCTGCGCGGTGGCGGTCTGGTGGCGATCTTCCCGGAGGGCACCCGCGGCACCGGTGACGTGACGGCCGTCCAGCAGGGCGCGGCCTGGCTGGCGCGCACGAGCGGGGCGGTGGTGGTGCCCGTGGTGTGCCGCGGCACGCGTCGCCCGGACGGAGCACGCCGCCGGTTCCGCCCCCGGGTGGACGTGATGGTGGGGGAACCCGTCACCATTCCTGCAGGTGGCGGACGAGCCGGTCTGGCCGCCGCGACCGAGGCCGTGCGCGCCGAGCTGGCCGCCGCGGTCCGCGAACTCGACACCCGACGGAGCAGTTGATGAGTCAGACCCCGCAGGAGGACCTGGACGCCATGGCGGCGCTGGGCCTCGATCCCGACGAGTTCGGCATCGACGCCGACGATCCGGGTGCTGCCGAGCTGCCCCCGGCGCCGGTGCTCGCGGTCGTGGGCCGGCCGAACGTGGGCAAGTCGACGTTGGTGAACCGGCTCATCGGACGCCGGGAGGCGGTGGTGCAGGACGTCCCGGGCGTCACCCGGGACCGGGTCGCCTACGACGCGCTGTGGAACGGCCGCCGGTTCGTGGTGGTCGACACCGGCGGCTGGGAACCGGACGCGACCGGCCTGCAGGCCGCCGTCGCCGCCCAGGCCGAGTACGCGATGCGCACCGCCGACGCGGTGCTGCTGGTCGTCGACGCCACCGTGGGGGCCACCGCCACCGAGGAAGCCGCCGCGAAGGTGCTGCTGCGCTCCCAGCGCCCGGTGCTGCTGGCTGCCACGAAGGTCGACGACGACCGGCTGCTCGCCGACGTCGCGGATCTGTGGCGGCTGGGGCTGGGCGAACCGCACCCGGTCAGCGGTCTGCACGGGCGCGGCTCCGGCGACCTGCTGGACAAGATCCTCCAGGTGCTGCCCGAGACCCCGCGCGACGACGTCGGCACCGGCGGTGGCGGCCCGCGGCGGGTGGCGCTGATCGGCAAGCCGAACGTCGGCAAGTCCAGCCTGCTCAACAGGGTCGCCGGCGAGGAGCGCTCGGTGGTGCACGACGTCGCCGGCACCACCGTCGACCCGGTGGACTCCCTCGTCGAGCTGGACGGGGAGATCTGGCGGTTCGTCGACACCGCGGGCCTGCGCAAGCGCGTGAAGAACGCGATCGGCATGGAGTACTACGCCAGCCTGCGCACCCAGGCCGCGATCGAGGCCGCCGAGGTGGCGCTGGTGCTGCTCGACGCGAGCCAGCCGGTCACCGAGCAGGACCAGCGGGTGATCTCGATGGTCGAGGAGGCCGGGCGGGCCCTCGTCATCGTGTTCAACAAGTGGGACCTGGTCGACGAGGACCGGCGGCTGGCGATGAAGCGCGAGCTGGAGCGCGACTTCGTGCGGGTGCGCTGGGCCGAGCACGTCAACATCTCCGCGCTCACCGGTCGCTCGGTGCACAAGATCGCCCCGTACATGCGGCGGGCGCTGGAGTCGTGGGACAAGCGGATCTCCACCGGTGTGCTGAACTCCTGGATCGGTGAGGTCGTGGCGGCCAACCCGCCGCCGGTGCGCGGCGGCAAGCAGCCGAAGATCCTCTTCGCGACGCAGCCGCGGACCCGGCCGCCGACGTTCGTGCTGTTCACCACCGGGTTCCTGGAGGCCGGGTACCGGCGGTTCCTCGAACGGCGCCTGCGGGAGGACTTCGGCTTCCCCGGCAGCCCCATCCGGATCTCGGTGCGGGTGCGCGAGAAGAAGCCCCGCAGCGCCCGGCGCTGATGTCCGGCCCGGCCGGGTCGTGGGCCCGCTTCGACGACATGCGCTCGGGGCGGGCGCTGGCCTTCACCGGGCCGTTCCGGGAGCTGGTCGCGCGGCACCCGGACGAGGTCCGGCCGGTGCTCGCCGAAGTGGCGCGACGCACCGCCGCGGGGGAGTGGGCCGCCGGGTTCGTCGCCTACGAGGCCGCGCCCGGGCTGGACGCGGCCCTGCGCACCCACCCACCGCAGGAGGGGCTGCCGCTGGTGTGGTTCGGCATCGGCCCGGCGCCCGTCGAGGTGGACCCGGTGGCGCTGCCGCCCGCCGGCCCGGGCTGGCGCTGGACGCCGCGCTGGGACGCCGACCGGCACGCCCGCGCCGTCCAGGCCGTCCGGGAGCGGATCGCGGCCGGCGACACCTACCAGGTCAACCTCACGATGCGGCTGGAGGCGCCGATCGCGGAGCATCCGCGGCGGCTCTACGCGCGGCTGGCGCACGCCCAGCGCGGAGCCCACCACGCGTTCCTCGACACCGGCCGGTTCGCGATCGCCGGGGCCAGTCCCGAGCTGTTCTTCGAACTGCGCGGCGACCACGTGCTCATGCGGCCCATGAAGGGCACCGCCCGCCGCGGCCGCACCACCGCCGAGGACGCCGAGATCGTCGCCGCGCTGCGGGCGAGCAGCAAGGAACGCGCCGAGAACATCATGATCGTCGATCTGGTGCGCAACGATCTCGCCCGGATCGCGCGCACCGGCACCGTGCGGGTGCCGGCGCTGGTCCGGCCGGAGAAGTACGAGACCGTGCACCAGCTCACGTCGGACGTGGAGGCGCGGCTGCTGCCCGGCGCCGGGCTCGTCGACGTGTTCGAGGCGCTGTTCCCGTGCGGATCCGTCACCGGCGCGCCGAAGGCCGCCACGATGGACATCATCGCCGAGCTGGAGGACCTCCCGCGCGGGGTGTACTGCGGGGCCGTCGGGTTCGTCGCGCCGCCGACCGCCCCGGTGCAGGCCCGGTTCTCGGTGGCCATCCGGACCGTGGTGGCCGACCGGCTGCGCGACCACGCCGTCTACGGCTCCGGCGGTGGGATCACCTGGAGCTCCGATCCGGCGGCCGAGCACGCGGAGGTGCTGGCCAAGGCCGCGGTGCTGGATGTGCAGCCGGAAGACGTGCACCTGATCGAGACGCTGCGGTACGAACCCGGGCGGGGGCCGCTGCGGCTGCAGCTGCACCTGGAGCGGATGGCCGATTCCGCTGCCTACCTCGGGTTCCCGTTCGACGTGGATGCTGCGCGCGCTGCCGTCGCGGACGCGGTGCAGGGATCGACCGACGATGCGCGGGTGCGGATCACCGCGCATCGGGACGGGGCGGTGCGGGTGGCCGTGGGGCCAGCGCCGGATCCCGGGCCCGCCCGGGTGGTGGTGGATCCGGAGCCGATCTCCTCGCGCTCCCGATGGCCGTACCACAAGACGAGCCGGCGGGGGCCGTTCGAGGAGCGGCTGGCGCGGCACCCGGCCGTCGACGACGTGCTGCTGGTCAACGAGCGCGGGGAGTTGACCGAGTCGTGCACCGCCAACCTGGCGGTGCTGCTGGAGGGGCGGTGGTGGACGCCGCCTCTGTCCTCCGGGTGTCTGCCGGGGGTGGCGCGGCGGGTGCTGCTGGAGGCCGGGGTGCTGGCCGAGCGGGTCGTCCGCCCGGCTGATCTCGAGCGGGCTTCCGCCGTGGCGCTGGTGAACTCGTTGCGGGGGTGGCGGCCGGTCGTCGTGGTACCGGTGGAGGAGGCCGCTGCATCGGGGGTGGCGTCAGCGGCGCGTTAACCGCTGAGCTGCGCGGCGATCGCGGTCCGGTCGATCAGCGAAAGCACCTGTGCGATGCGGCCATCCGTGAAGCGGTAGAAGACGTGCTCCGCGAACGCGATCTGCCGGCCCGTCGGTGCGCAACCGAAGAACGTGCTCGTCGGGGTGCAGGTGAACCAGAGGCGGCAGGCCACCGCGTCGGCGTCGGCGAGCAGGAGCTGAGGGACGAAGTGCAGATCGGGGACGGCGCGGGTGTCGGCTTCGATCATCGACGCGTACTGCGCGCGGGTGAGGAGTTCGTCGTTGTAGGTCAGGGTGTCGTGGACGAAGCGGGTGAGGTCGGCGAAGCGGCGGTCGTTGAGGGCTGACAGGTAGGCCCGGTAGGTGGTGGTCAGGTCGGGGTCGGTCGGCATGGGTGGAGGATCCCGGGTGTTCGCCTGGGGCGCGAGTCGCGGTTCTCGTGACGGCGACGGGTGGTTCCCGGGCCCGGGCGGAGATGACCTCGGCAGGAGTGCGCGACGGACGCTGCGCGGTCCACGACCGCGTCAAGAGATCGGAGTCACCCGCCGGCCGCACCGTGACCGGCGGGTGAGCGCCCGATCCTCCAGAGTCAGACCGCCGGCGTGCGCTGCAGCGCCGAGCGCGTGATCGCGAGCTGGTGGGCCACCTCGGCGGCGACCAGCTCGGCGTGGAGGGCGTCGCCGTCGTCGGTGTGCAGGCCGCGGTGGCGCTGGATGAGGGCCTCCAGACCGTCGAGGAGGGCCTCGGTGATCTCGGCGCGGCGGCGCTGGCGCGGCGAGCGGCGGTAGGTGCTGGTGGGGGTGTCGGGTCGGGTCATGGCTGGCTCCAGTGAGGTGACGGGTCGAGACGGGGACCGGGTCACCGACACAGCGCGGCCGCCGTGCGGCAGAAGTCGACGTGTCTGCGGCGGGTCATCGGGCGGCCTCCCGGACGAGGCGCTCCAGGAGATCGACGGCGCCGGGGAGGGCGTCCTCGGCGAAGTCGAAGCGTGGGGTGTGGTGCGGGCCGGCGAGCTCCGCACCGATGCCGGCGTAGGTGGCGCGGCCGCCGTGGGCCTGCACGCGCCGCATGAGGGCGGTCGCGTCGTCGCTGGCCAGGCCGGCGTGGGTGGGGCCGGTCAAGCGCAGGCCGGTCGCTTCGGCCGCACCGGCGACGGCGGCACGGGCGGAGTCGTCGGCGATGGCGGTGGTGACGGAGCCGATCAGCTCGACGTCGACGGTGAGGCCGTGCATCGTGGCGGCGCCGGCGAGGGCGGCGCGGGCGCGCTGTTCGAGATCGGCGTTGACGTCGCCGTCGTCGGCGCGGGTCTCGAACAGCAGCTCGGCGGTGTCCGGGACGACGTTCGGGACGGTGCCGCCGCAGATCCGACCCACCGAGACGCGGGTGTCGTGACCGGCGACGCGGGTGAGGCCGGTGAGCGCGAGGGCGGCCGACGCGGCACCGAGCAGGGCGTTGCGGCCGTCCTGCGGGGCGAGCGCGGCGTGGGCGGCGCGGCCGTGGAAGACCGCGCGGATCTTGGAGTTGGCCAGCAGGCCGTCGACGGACGGCAGGACGGTGCCGGTGGGCAGGCCGAGGCCCAGGTGGACGGCGACGAACAGGTCGACGTCGTCGAGCAGTCCGCTGGCGGCGACGGCGCGCCCGCCGCGGCCACCCTCCTCCGCCGGCTGGAAGACCAGCTTCACGGTGGCGGCCGGCCGGTCGGCGACGAGCCGCTCGGCCAGCTCGACGGCGATGCCGACGTGGCCGTCGTGGCCGCACGCGTGCATCTGCCCCGGCCAGCGGGAGGCGAAGCCCTCCGCGGCTGGTCGGTGCGCGGGATCGTCGGCCTCGACGATCGGCAGGGCGTCCAGATCGGCGCGGACCGCGACGACGGGGCCGGCGCCGGGGAGGGTGGCGACGACCGCGGTGTGCCCGCCGCGCAGCGCCGGCAGGAACCGCGGGTCGGCGCCGGTGGCCGCCGCGCGGGCGTACGCGGTGTCGAGCTCGTCGACGCCGGGCACGCCCAGGCGCTCCTGGGGCGCGATGGCGGGCTCGCCCGCCACGACGTCCCAACCCAGGTCGGCGAGGTGCCCGGCCACCCGGCTAGCGGTGCGGAACTCGGTGAAGCCCAGCTCGGGATGCGCGTGCAGATCCCGGCGCCACGCCACGGCAGTGCTCACGGCAGGCCCACCGTGTGCGGGTAGACGAGGCCGGAGCCGGTGTTGAGGACGACGACCTCATCGGACTCCGCGAGCTCACCGGCCCCCCGCAGCTGCGCCACCGCGGCGACGCAGGCAGCGCCCTCCGGGCAGATCCAGGTGCCCTCGTCGCGGGCGAGCGCGGCCTGGGCAGCGAGCAGGTCCTCGTCGGTGACGGCGATCGCGGTGCCCCCGGTCGAACGGACCGCGTCGAGCACGAGGAAGTCGCCGAGCGGCTTCGGCACCGTGATGCCGAAGGCGACCGTCCGCGGATCGGCAGGAGCGGCGCTCTCGTCCGCCCCGGCCAGGAACGCGTCGACGATCGGGCGGCAGCCCTCCGCCTGCACCGCGACGAGCCGCGGCGGATCGCCCGAGACCCAGCCCAGCTCGCGCAGCTCCAGCAGCGCCTTGTGGATCGCGATGATCCCGACCCCGCCGCCGGTCGGGTAGACGATCACGTCGGGCAGTCGCCAGCCCAGCTGTTCGGCGATCTCGTACCCCATCGTCTTCTTGCCCTCGATGCGGTACGGCTCGCGCAGCGTGGCGGTGTCCTGCCAGCCCGGGCGGCGGGCCACCTCGGCGCGGACGAGTGCGCCCGCATCGCCGATGAGGCCGTCGACGACGTGCAGCTCGGCCCCGGCGATCACGCACTCGCGGCGGGTGATCTCCGGGGCGTCGGCGGGCATCGCGACGAGCGCGCCGATGCCGGCCCGCGCCGCGTAGGCCGCCCACGCCGCGCCCGCGTTGCCGTTGGTCGGCATCGCGATCCCGGCCACGCCCAGCTCGACCGCCCGCGACACCCCGACCGCGGCGCCGCGGGCCTTGAACGCGCCCGTGGGCAGCAGGCCTTCGTCCTTCATCAGCAGCCGTGGCAGCCCGATCCGCGCCCCGTGCCGCGGCAGCGGCAGGAGCGGGGTCATGCCCTCCCCGAGCGTCACCACGTGCGCACGATCGCGGACCGGCAGCACCTCGTGGTAGCGCCACAGGTCCGGTGGTCGGTGCGCGACCTCCGCCGGCTTCACCGTCGCCGCTACCCGCTCCAGGTCGTAGCGCGCGAGCAGCGGCGCTCCCGCCGCCGACACGCCCTGGACGACGTCGGCGTCCAGGGCGGCCCCGGTGCGGGAGCACTCCAGGTGGGACAGCGCGGAGAAGGTCATGGCCGGGCAGCCTGCCTCAGCGGCGGGTGAGCGGCGGCCGCAGCCCGAGGTGCTCGCGCAGCGTCGTACCCGTGTACTCGGTGCGGTAGACGCCGCGGTCCTGCAGCTCGGGGACGAGTCGGTCGACGATGTCGTCCAGGCCGTCCGGGATGAGGTAGGGGGAGACGTTGAACCCGTCGATCGCCCCCGACCGCACCCAGTGCGCGAACTTGTCCGCCAGCCCGCTCGGGGTGCCGGCGTGACCGCGCTGCGGGCCGAGCCGGATGACGGTCTCGCGCAGCGAGAGCTTCTCCGCCTCGGCGACCTCCCGCCACCGGGCGGCGATCGCGCGGCGATCGGTCCACCGCCGGCTGCCCATCTCGCCGGTCTCCTCCACCTCCACCGGGTCCTCGCTCGGCAGCGGGCCGTCGGCGTCGCGGTCGGAGAGATCGAAGCCCCAGACCTGGCTCGCGATCGCCAGCGCGGTGGCCGGGGTGACCTGCTGCAACCGGATCCAGCGCTGCTTCTCCTCAGCCTCCTCCTCGGTGTCAGCGATGACGATCTCCGTGCCGGGCAGGATCCGCAGGTCGTCGGCGGGCCGGCCGGCGGCGACGAGGCGGGCGCGCAGGTCGTTCGCGAACGCGAGCGCGTCGTCGAAGTCGGCACCGTGCGCGGAGAAGATCACCTCGGCGTAGGAGGCGCCGAAGTCGCGCCCGGCCGGTGAGTCACCGGCCTGGAACAGCACCGGGTGACCCTGCGGGGACCGCGGCAGCGTCGGGATGATCTCCACGTCGAACTGGGCGTTCTGCACCCGCACCGGGGTGACCGCGCCGGGGCGGGCCCACGTCGAGCCGTCCGCGGCGGGCCAGTCGTGGGCCCAGCCGTCCCAGATGGCCCGGGCGGCCTCGACGAACAGCCCGGCGCGCACGTAGCGGTCGGCGTGGTCGAGGTAGCCGCCGCGGCGGAAGTTCTCCCCGGTCCAGGCGTTGTCAGTGGTGACGACGTTCCACCCGGCCCGGCCACCCGACAGCAGGTCCAGCCCGGAGAGCCGGCGAGCCAGGTCGGCGGGCTCGTTGTAGGTGGTGTTCTGCGTGGCCACCAGCCCGATCCGGTCGGTGACGGCGGCGAGCGCGGACAGCTGGGTGATCGCGTCGGGCCGACCGGCGATGTCGAGATCGTGGATCTTCCCGCCGGACTCGCGCAGCCGCAGCCCCTCACCGAGGAAGAACGCGTCGAACAGACCGCGCTCGGCCGTCTGCGCCACCCGCCGGAACGAAGCGAAGTCGATCTGCGACCCGCTGTCGGGGTGCGACCAGATCGTCCAGTGGTTCACGCCCTGGAAGAACACGCCGAAGTGCAGCTGGGCGCCGGGGAAGGGGTACTCGCTCATGACGCCACCTCGAAGCGGTTCGCCGGCCGCGGCAGGCCGAGCGTGGTGCGCAACGACGCACCGGCCCGCGGGCGGGTCGCGGTGCGGGACTCGAACAGCGCGGGCAGCACCCGCGCGGAGAGCACGGGCAGGTCCTCGTCGAGGACGAGCGGGTGCAGCCGCACCCCGTCGACGGTGCCGGCGAGACCGCGCAGGCGCTCGACGAGCGACTCCGCGGAGCCGACGTGCCGCGGCCGCCCGGTCCTCGGCCACGGCGTGTGCGCGTCGAGCGCGGCCAGCCGCTCCTCGGCGGGCACGTCGGTGTCCAGCGCGACCTCCAGCTCCAGGAAGGTCAGCGGGGCGTCCGGGACCCGCTGCGGCGTGGTCACCAGCGCCACGTCCGGGTCCGGGATCAGCCCGTGCGGGGCGATGACGACCACGTGGCCCTGCGGCGGGCGCGGCACGATCGCCGGGCCCTTCACCGAGTACGTCTCGCCGACGAAGTCGATGTAGTGCAGCTGGGCGCGGTCGAGGTAGCGGCCGGTGGTGACGTCGCGGATCGCGGCGTCGTCGCCCCACGAGTCGAACAGGTCGCGCGCCACCGTCACCGCGTCGCGGGCCTCGCGGGCCAGCCCGTCCCCGGTGACCGGCGGCCGGCCCCACGCGCGGTGGGGCTCGGTCCCCGCGGCCACCACCCAACCCGCGCGGCCGAGGCTCGCGTGGTCGAGCGACGCCAGCTGCGACGCGACGTGGAACGGCTCGGTGTAGGTGGTGGCCACCACCGGGGCGAGCCCGATCGAGGTGGTCAGCGGCGCGACGAACGCGGCGCGCTCGACCGCGCCGATCCGGCCCAGCGGGCCGGCCCCGGGCGGGGTGATCGCGTCGTCGAACGTGGCCAGGGTGAACCCGGCGTTCTCCGCCCGCCGCGCCACCCGCTCGGTGCGCCGAGCGGTGAGCAGCTCGGACGGCCCGTGCTGAGCGCGCCGCCACGCCGCCGGATGTGCGCCGTCGCCGTCGAGCTCGACGGCCAGGTGCAGGACGGTCATGAGCGCTCACCGGCTTCGATAGCGACGGTCAGCCGGTTCTCCTCCGGCGGCAACGGGCACGTCGCGTACGCGGTGAGCGCGCACGGCAGGTTCACGACGCGGTTGAAGTCCACCGTGACGTACCCGGTCTCGTCCGGCGCGCCGACCTGCACGATGCGTCCGCCGCCGTACGTGGTGACGCCGCTGGTGGCGTCGCGGAAGTGCAGGGCCAGCCCACCGTCGCGGCCGGCGAGCGCGATCAGCTCCTGACGCTGCCCGTCGATCTCGAACGCGACGGTGCCGACGGCGGTGGGGAAGTGCTGCAGGCCGTCGACGACCGCGCCGACGGTGATCTTCTTCGGCTGCGGGTACGGCGTGAACCGGGCGCGGACGACCCAGCGGGGATCGACCGGGAACGCCGGAACTCCGGCGAACGCGGTGCGGGTGGGTGCCTGCGGGTCGCGCACGCGCAGCCCGTAGGAGTCGGTGCGGCGGATCACCTCGACCCGGCGCTCGCCGGCCTCGACCAGCACGCCCGGCAGGCCGTCGACCGGCTCCACGCGGCTGGTGCCGCGGATCGGGGCGCCGCCGACGGCCAGTTCGCCGTTCGCGCTGATCTCGACGCCGCCGTCGCCGGTAGCGCGCCACGTGCCCGGCAGCTGGGGGAACGCGGTGGCGTGCTCGTCGAGCCAGTGCAGTGCGGTGAGGCTGAGCCAGCCGTGCGGGGCGCGCAGCTCCTCCTCGCGGGCGGCGTGCCAGGCAGCCCATTCGGCCGCGAAGGCCTGGCCGTCGGTGGTGTCTGCGGTCGTGTCTGCAGCGGTGGTGCCTGCGGTGGTGGTCATGCGCTCTCCACGGTCGGGACGGTTGCGGGGTGGGCTCCCAGGGCGAGGCGGTCCCGGAGCGGGCCCGGCGGGCCGGGGCGGAAGAGGCCGCGGCCGGCGAGCAGCGGGATCAGCTCCGCGGCCAGGCGGCGCAGGTCGTTCTCGGGGTCACGGGGGCGCAGCGTCACGCCGTCGGCGGCGCGCAGCCGTACCCCCGCCTCGATGACCCGGGCGACGTCCGCCGCCGAGCCGGTGACCGACAGCCGGTCGGGCGCGGCGGGCCGGCCCTTGTCGGTGATGTGCACGTCGAGATCGGCGAGTACGGGGAGCACGCCGGGATCGAGGCCACCGGCCCGGGCCGCGGCCCGCACCCGTGCGCGCATCGCCCCCGCCGTCGCGAGATCGGGGGCCGTGACCCGCACGGCGTCGGCGTGCACGACCGCGTCGACCGGGTCACCGGGGAAGACGTGCAGGAACAGCGGCAGGTGCGAGGGGCCGGCCGGCAGCGGCCCGAGCGGTTCCCAGCCCCAGCGCGGATCGGGCGTCGCCGGGATCGGGCCGCGCACCACCAGCCCGATCTCACCGACCAGCGGGCCGATCCGGGCCGCCGCGACGGCCGGCAGCACCGCGTAGTCGAAGCCGCGGCCGGCCGTGCGCAGCTGGGCGGTGGTCGCGTCGGCGCCGAGTTCGACGCCGAGGTGGTTGCGTGCGGTGTAGAAGGGCGCGGTCACGGCAGTGCCTTTCCGGTCCCGACCGGCTCCCGCCGGGTGCTGCCCTGCCCGGCGACGGCGGCGAGCAGTTCAACGGTGTAGGGGTGCTCGGGCGCGGAGTAGAGCTGCTCCGTGGGGCGCAGCTCCACCAGCTGTCCGTGCTGCAGCACCCCGACGCGGTGCGCGATCGAACGCACCACCGCGAGGTCGTGCGAGATGAACAGGTAGGCCAGGCCCTGCTCGGCCTGCAGCTCGCGCAGCAGGTCGAGCACCTGCGCCTGCACCGACACATCCAGCGCGGACACCGGCTCGTCGCACACCACCAGGTCCGGGGACAGCGCGAGCGCGCGGGCGATCGCGACCCGCTGGCGCTGCCCGCCGGACAGCTCCGCGGGGCGGCGCCGCAGCACCGACGCCGGCAGCGCGACCCGGTCGATCAGCTGCGCGGCGCGGGCCTTCTGCTCGGCCCGGGTGCCCACGTTGAACGCGCGCAGCGGTTCGGTGACGACCTCCTCGATGGAGAACCGCGGGTCCAGCGACGCGTACGGGTTCTGGTAGACGAGCTGGGCGCGCCGGCGCAGCGCCCGGGCGGCCTTGCCGCGCACCCGGGTGATGTCGTCGCCGTCGAGGACGATCCGCCCGGACGTCGGTTCCACCAGCCGCAGCAGCAGGCGGGCGATCGTGGACTTCCCGGAGCCGGACTCGCCGACCAGTCCGAGCGTCTCGCCGCGGCCGATCGTGAACGACACCCCGTCGACCGCCCGCAGGGTGCGCCGCCCGGGCAGCCGGTACTCCTTGACCAGGTCGGTCACCTCGACCAGCGGGTGGCCGGGGGGCAGGGGCGCGGGCGGCGGCACCGGGCGCAGGCCGGGCGCGCTGGCGACCAGCCGCTGCGTGTACGGGTCGCGCGGATCCTCCAGGATCTGCTGGACCGGGCCCTCCTCGACGACCTTGCCCTGGGACATGACGATGATCCGATCGGCCCGGTCCGCCGCCACGCCGAGGTCGTGGGTGATCAGCAGGACCGAGGTGCCCGAGGTGCGGGTCAGCAAATCGAGGTGATCGAGGATGCGCCGCTGCACGGTGGCGTCGAGCGCGCTCGTCGGCTCGTCCGCGATGATCAGCTTCGGGTTGGCGGCGATCGCGATCGCGATCAGCACGCGCTGGCGCATGCCGCCGGAGAGCTGGTGCGGGTACTGCCGCGCCCGGACCTGTGCGTCGGGCAGGCCCGCCTTCTCCAGCAGCGCGATCGCCTCCAGCTCGGCGGTGCGCCGATCGGCGAGGCCGTGCACGCGCAGCACCTCGGCCACCTGGTCGCCGATCCGCGTGACGGGGTTGAGGGAGACGGTGGGGTCCTGCGGGACCAGCCCGATCCTGTGCCCGCGCACGGCGCGCATCTCCCGCTCGGACAGCCCGGTCAGCTCCTGGCCGTCGAGCACGACGCGGCCGCCGTCGATCCGACCGGTGCCGGGCAGCAGCCCCAGCACCGCCATCGCCAGCGTCGACTTGCCCGAACCGGACTCGCCGACCACGGCGACGACCTCACCCGGTTCCACCGTCAGCGACACGCCGTCGACGGCCTGCAGCTCGCCGAGCACGCCTCCGTAGGAGACGCGCAGATCCTCCACCTGCAGCAACGATGTCACCGGAACCTCCGCCATTCCCCGTCGAGCGCCCGCGAGATGCGGTTCACCGCGAGCACCGTGGCTGCGATCGTCAGACCGGGCAGCGCGCACAGCCACCACGCCACCGCCAGGTAGTTGCGGCCCTCCGCCACCAGCGAGCCCCATTCGGGGGCTGGTGGCGGGGCGCCGTAGCCCAGGAACGACAGGGCCGACACCGCGAGGATCGCCAGCCCGAACTCCAGCACCGCGAGCACCGCGACGGGACCGGCCGCGTTCGGCAGGACGTGCCGCCACAGCGTCACGTACCAGCGGGTGCCGACGGCGTAGGCGGCCTCCACGTAGGTGGCCTGGCGCACCCGCAGCGTCTCGGCGCGCATCACGCGGGCGAAGCTGGCCACGCTCGCCACACCGACGGCGATCGCGACCTTCACGGTGCCGTAGCCGAGCGCCGTGATCAGCGCCAGCGACAGCAGCACCGCGGGGATGGCCAGTAGCACGTCGACGACGCGCATGAGCAGGTCGTCGAGCCAGCCGCGGACGAACCCGGCGAGCAGGCCGATGAGACCGCCGATCACGAGCGCCACCGCGACCGCGATCACCGTGGCCTGCAGCGACAACGACGCACCGTGCACCACCCGGGTCCACACGTCGCGGCCCAGGTAGTCGGTGCCGAAGATGTGCGCGGGGCTCGGCGGTTGCAACCGTTCCGCGGTGTCGCCGACGCCGGGGTCACCGGGCGCGAGCAGGCCCGGCGCGAACGCGGCCACCAGCACGAACGCGACCATCAGCAGCGACAGGACCAGTCCGGGTCGGTGGCCGAGGAAGCGCAGCAGCTTGCCGCGGTCCGGCCGGGTGACCTGGACCGGAACCGGCTCGGGGAGTGCGCTCTGCGGTCGTTCGAGCAGCTCGGTCATGCGGTGGCTCCCGTCGCGATCCTCGGGTCGAGCAGCGGGTAGGTCAGGTCGACGACGAGGTTGACCAGCACGAACACGACAGCGGCGAACACGACGATCCCCTGCACCAACGGGATGTCCTGCACGCCCACCGCGGCGACGGTGAGCCGCCCGATGCCGGGCCGCGTGAACACCGTCTCGACCACGACGGAGCCCGCGAGCAGGTTGCCCACGACGTACCCGAGGACGGTGAGCGCGGGGATCGCCGCGTTGCGCAGCGCGTGCCGCAGGTGGATCGCCGCGCGGCCGACGCCCTTGGCCCGAGCCGTGGTCACGTACGGCTCGGTGAGGGTCTGGTCGAGGCTCTTCGCCAGCACCTGCGCCACCAGGGCGCCGGTGGGCAGGCCGAGCGTGATCGCCGGCAGCACCAGCGACGCCGGGCCCTCCGCCCCCACGGAGGGGAACAGCCGCAGCCCGAACGAGAAGATCTGCACGAGCATCAGCCCGACCCAGAAGACGGGCAGCGACACCGCGAGCGACGGCAGCCCGAGCAGGGCCTGCTTGAGCCACCGCACCCGGGTGAACGTGGCGACCACGGCGAGCGCGGTGCCGCCGACGATCGCGACCACCAGGCCGGCGGTCGCGATCTGCAGCGTCGGTGGCAGCGCCTCGGCGATCGCCGCACGCACGTCCTGGCCGCTCTGCACGGAGGTGCCGAAATCGCCGTGCAGCGCGTTCCACAGATGCTGGCCGTACTGGACGATGAGCGGCTGGTCGAGCCCGTAGCGGGCGCGCAGAGCGTCCAGCTCGGCCGGGGTGAGCGGCTCGCCGTCCAGCCCGCCGCCCGCCATCGTGGCCACCGGGTCACCCGGCATGAGGTAGAGCACGATGAACGAGACGGTGAACGCTGCCCACAGCACCGCGATCGCCAGCCCGATCCGCCGGAGCACGTAGCGGACCAGCGCTGCCGCGTTCACGGTCGACGTCCGGGAGCTCACGCCTGGCTCTTCCAGGTGTCGTAGAGCTGGATGCGCGAGGAGGCGTCGTACTTCAGGCCGTGCACGTTCGCCGCCACGCCCAGCGTCGTGGTCAGCTCCACCACCGGGATCGTCAGGTAGTTCTCGGTGAGGTTGGTGAGGATCTTCGCCACGGTCGCCGAGCGCTGGTCCTCGTCCGACTGCGCCGCCTGCTCGGCGAGCAGGTCATCGAGCGGCGAGGCCGGGAACCGGTAGGTGTTGGCGCCCTTGCTGGAGTACGAGCTGCGCAGGATGTCGGGATCGGCCCGGGTCAGGTTGCCCCACAGCGCGTCGAACTCACCGCTCTGCTGGATGACCGACGCGTCGGAGATCGGCCGCTCTCGCAGCTGCAGGTCGATGCCGACTCTGCGGACCTGCTGCTGCAGCAGCTCCAGCGTCGGCTTGTTCGACCCGGCGTTGTTGAACCAGGTCAGCTCGATGCGCAGCGGTCGGCCGTCCTTGACGCGGACACCGTCCGGGCCGGGCAGCCAGCCGGCGGCGTCGAGCACCGCCGCGGCCTTGGCCTGGTCGTGGCCGAGCAGCGCGGACTGGTCGGCGTAGCCGGGGGTGCTGGAGGCCAGCGGGGCGGTGGCCGGCTTCGTGGCCGATGTGTAGACCGCGCTCACCACCTCGTCGCGGTCGATCGCCCAGGACAGCGCCTCGCGGATCGCGGGGTCGGCGCCGAACGGACGGGACAGGTTGAAGGTGATGCCGAACGGCAGGCCCGGGTTGGCCCGGGCGGGCAGCTGGATCCCGGCGCCGGCGAGCGGCGCCTCGTCCTGCTGGCCGATGTTGCCGATCGCGTCGACCTCGCCGGCGATCAGGCTGCCGACGCGGACACCGGACTCCGGCACGATGCGGAACTCCAGCCGGTCGAGGTAGGCGTCGCCGGTGTGCTCGGCCAGCGACGAC
The DNA here is from genome assembly GCF_900142365.1 of Pseudonocardia thermophila. Lineage (GTDB taxonomy): Bacteria > Actinomycetota > Actinomycetes > Mycobacteriales > Pseudonocardiaceae > Pseudonocardia > Pseudonocardia thermophila. Next base: position 34,977 of record NZ_FRAP01000007.1, read on the forward strand.
GGCGAGGTGTAGCCGGTGCGCCTGCTCAGCACGATCGAGGAGTTCTTCGTGTAGCTCTCCAGCACGAACGGGCCGGAGCCGATCACCTTCGCGCAGCGCTCGTCGTCGGAGAGCGCTGCGGAGGCGGGGGAGATGATGCCCAGGCTGTGCGTGGAGGTGCCCTGCAGGAACTGCACGTTGGGCCGGTCGAAATCGACCTTGATCTCGGTCGGGCTCAGCACCGTGCTGCCGACGTACCCGGCGAGGTAGCCCTTCGGCAGCGTGCCGCGGGCGCCGAGCTGCGGGATGCGGTCGAAGTTGGCCTTCACCGCCGCGGCGTCGAGCGGAGTGCCGTCGCTGAAGGTCACACCGCTCTTGAGCCTGAACGTGTAGGACGTCGCGTCGGGGTTGCTCGTCCACGAGGTGGCCAGCCACGGCTTGAGCTCACCGGTCTCGGGGTCCTGGTCGGTGAGCGAGTCGACGAGCTGACGCAGGGAGTAGATCGAGTCGTTGCTGCCGACCTGCTGGGGATCGACGCAGCCCTGGTCGCTGGAGACGGCGAACCTCAGGGTGCCGCCGGGCTGGGGAGGGCCGGCGGGGGCGGCGGCCGCGGCGCCACCTGCGCCGCAACCGGCCAGCAGCCCGGCGCCCAGCACAGCGGCGAGCGCGCGGCGGAATGGCCTGACGGTCATGATTATTGTCCTCGGGAAAATGTGCTCCGGGCACGCCGGAATTACCGTCGGTGGACGGCGGGGAAATGGTTGGACAGATGGGGACCGTCAGGCGCGACAGAGCGCAGTGGCGGTGCGGCACAGGTCGACGTGGTGCCGCCACGCGTGCCAGGTCGTCACCGCGGCGGGGGCAGGCACTCGGCTCGCCGAGCTGAACACGTCCGACCTCCATCGATCCCGGCGTTAGCACCCGCTCCCGCCGGCGCGGGGGGTTGCTGCGGCGTCGTCGAGCCGGGTCTCTCGGCCGCTCTGGATGGTACCGGCGTGCACCGGCGCTACGACGGTAAGCGCAGGAAGCGCGCAGGGCAAGCCCGTGTGGCCCAGGCGACGATTGGCCAGGCAATTGCCCGGACATTTGCCGGGGTCGTCCCAGACTGGTTGCGGAGCAAATCTATTCCCCGGCGCGGTGTGACGTGGTTCACTGTGCAATTCATTGGGTAGGCGTGGTTAAGGTCGAACGTGTGAGGTTTCAAGTCCTCGACATCGTCCCGCACTCGCCGCACCCGGTGACCGGAGAATTGATCAGCGTGCACGAGCGGCTCGAGCGGGTCGTCGAGATCGCGGTGCTCGCCGAGCGGGTCGGTTTCGACTCCTACGCCGTGGGGGAGCGGCACGCGGGGGAGTTCGTCTCGTCGTCGCCGACCGTGCTGCTCGGCGCGCTCGCGCAGGCGACCTCGCGGATCCTGCTGTCCACCGGCGTCACGGTGCTGTCGCTGCTCGATCCGGTGCGCGTCGCCGAGGACTACGCGACGATCGACCAGCTGTCCGGGGGGCGGCTGGAGATCGTCATCGGGAAGGGCAACGAGGACAAGCACTTCCCGATGTTCGGGTTGCAGCTGGAGAAGCAGTACGAGTACTTCGTCGAGAACTACGAGCTGCTGCGCCGGCTGCTGCGCGAGGAGAACGTGACCTGGCAGGGCACGCACCGGGCGCCGCTGACGGACGTCACCACGCATCCGCGGCCGTACGCCGGCCCGTTCCGCATCTGGCACGGCTCGGCCACGTCGACGATCGCGGTGGACCTGGCCGCGAAGTGGGGCGACCCGCTCTTCACCGCCAACGCGCTGCAGCCGCGGGAGAACTACCAGGTCCTCATCGACCGCTACCGGGAGAAGTTCGTCGAGCACGGCCATGACCCGGCCACCGCCTACGTCGGGGCCGGCTCGGGCGGGTTGTTCCTCGCCGACACCGACGAGGAGGCGATCGCTCAGTACCGGCCCATCTACGAGGGCTTCGCGGCGAAGACGGCCGCGAAGCACGCCGGGGACACCCGCCCGGGCAAGGTCACGTCGTTCGCGACGCTCGAGGAGGCCGTCGCGCGCGGTCCGGCGCTGGTCGGCACCTCGGAGCGGGTCGCCGAGAAGATCATCGACTACCACGCCTCCTTCCGGCACGACGTGCAGTCGGTGTCGATCAATCCCGTGCTGCCGTACGAGCAGCAGAAGGAGGTGCTCATCCGCTTCGCGGAGGAGGTCATCCCCCTCGTGAAGCGGGAGCTGCACACCACGCTGTGGGGACCCGAGGACGCGGGCCGGGCGAGCGGGTTCACCGCGGCGGACACCGTGCCCGCAGCCTGATCAGCTCCCGGCGATCTCCTCCACGAGCGTCGTGCAGAACGCGGGGAGATCACCCGGGTCCCGGCTGGTCACGAGGTTGCCGTCCACCACGACCTGCTCGTCGACGACGGTGCCGCCCGCGTTGGCGATGTCGGTGCGCAGGCTCGGGTACGAGGTGAGCGTGCGGCCCTCGACGAGACCGGCTTCCACCAGCGTCCACGGAGCGTGGCAGATCGCCCCGACCGGCTTCCCGGACTCCAGCGCACGCGCGACGAACGCACGGACGTCCGGGTCCATGCGCAGCCGGTCGGCGTTGATCGTGCCACCCGGCAGGATCAGCGCGTCGTAGTCGCCGGGATCGGCGTCGGTGACCCGTCGGTCCACGGCGTACGTCCCGGCCGGCTCGATGTCGGAGTTCATCGCCCGGATCGGTCCGGTCCCGACGGAGAGCAGCTCGACAGTCGCTCCGGCCCACGTGACCGCGTCCCGCGGCTCGGTGAGCTCCACCTCCTCGACGCCGTCGGTGGCGATGATCGCGATCCGCTTCCCGTCCAGCACACCCATGGGCCGCCGGGTACCCGGCGGGTGGGCGGGCAAACGGCGTCGAGCGGAGGTTTCGAGCCGGCCGGGACGGGCGACGCATCCCCATCAGCACGTGACGGGGAAGGACGCGGAGCTCGATGCGCATCGCGGTTGTCTCGATCAGCACGCCCTCGATCGGCACGCCCACCGGAGCAGATCGGGTGCCGGAGCACGTCGACGGGCTCGTCACCGCGCTCACGGCCGGGCACGACGTCGTGGTCCACCCGGCCGCGCTGGGGGAGGAGGGCGCGCTGGCCGACGAGCTGCCGCGGCTCGCGGACGCGCTGGTGCGGACGTGGCGGGCGGAGCGGCCCGACGTCGTGCACGCGCAGGCGTCGGTTGCCGGGCTCGCGGCCGGGGCCGCCGCGCGCGAGCTCGATCTCCCGCTGGTGCTGTCGCTGCCCGACGTCCACGGCGATCCCGGGGCCGCGACGGCCGCGGTCGCCCGTCGTGCCGACCGGGTGCTGGTCGCGTCCGCGCACCAGGCGCGCGGGCTCGTGCGTGCGGGTGTGCCGCGCGCGATCATCCGCGTGGTGCCGCCCGGGGTGGATGCCGACGCGCTGACCCCCGAGGGGGCAGTGCTGGACCGCGGCGTCGATCCGCGGTTGGTCGCTGTCGGCGGCATCGGGCCCGGCTCGGGGATCGAGGACGTGTTGTCGGCGCTGCGGCTGGTGCCCGCCGTGCAGCTGGTCGTCGCCGCCGGGACCGGAACGTGGACCGCGGCCGATGCCCGCCGCTGCCGGCGCCGGGCCGACGCCGCCGGGGTCGCCGATCGCGTGCGCCTCGTGGGCGGTGTCGGATCCGGTGACGCCGGGCCGCTGCTGCGATCTGCCGATCTGGTCGTGCACGTCCCGCGCGAGCCAGCGGCGGGCCTGCCCGTGCTGTCGGCGATGGCGTGCGGCCGGCCGGTGATCGCCTCCACGGTCGGCGTGCTGCCCGATCTCGTCGTCGACCAGGTCACCGGGGTGCTCGTCGCGCCGGGTAGGCCGGGGGAGCTGGGCCGCGCGGTCGCGCGGTTGCTCGCGCAATCGTCGATGCCCGTCGCGTTCGGCATCGCCGGGCGGGACCGGGTGCTCGCGCGCTTCTCGTGGGAACGGATCGGGGCGACGGTCTCCGACGTGCTCCACGAGCTGCTCAGTGAGCGCCGCGGGGCACCGACGCGCTGATGGTGTAGCGGCGAGCGGGGTTGGGTACGTGTCCGGCCGTACGCACGTCAGACCAGAGAGGACAGCCGTGACCACCCCGAACTACACCGTACCCGGCATGAAGACCGACACCGCTGCGGCGGTGATCGCCCTGCTCCAGCAGCGGCTGCACGCGTTGAACGATCTCGCGCTGACGCTGAAGCACGTGCACTGGAACGTCGTCGGGCCGCAGTTCATCTCCGTGCACACCATGCTGGACCCGCAGGTCGACGGGGTGCGTGCGATGGTGGACGACATCGCCGAGCGCATCGCGACCCTCGGCGGCTCCCCGAACGGTACGCCCGGCGCGCTCGTCGCCGCCCGCAGCTGGGACGACTACTCGGTCGGCCGCGCCGACGCGATCGCTCACCTGGCTGCGCTCGACGTCGTCTACCAGGGCGTCATCGCCGATCACCGGGTCGCGATCGACGAGACCGAGGAGTCCGACCCGGTCACCCAGGACCTGCTGATCTCGCAGGCCGGTGATCTCGAGCAGTACCACTGGTTCGTCCGGGCCCACCTGGAGAACGCCGACGGCACCCTGCGCACGGCGGGGCAGAGCACGGAGGCTGGTGCGGCGGGCGCCGTCAGCTGACGGACGCTGCAGCTGACGCGGACCGACCGGGCCGGGCCTCACCGCCCGGCCCGGCTCACGTCAGGCCTTCTCCTGCGCGCTCGTGCGCGCCGGGTTGGCCTGCTCGGCCGCCTTCGGGTCGCGCGCGCCGGCCTTCGCACGCACTCCGTCCTCGATCCGCTTGCCGAGATCGGCGTCGACGTTGGACCAGTAGTCGAACGCCCGCCGCAGCACCGGCTCGCTGACCCCGTTGAGCAGGTGCCCGACCACGTTGTCGACCAGCCGCTCGCGCGCGGCGTCGTCCATGACCTCGCGCACCAGCACGCCGGCCTGGCCCCAGTCGTCGTCCTCGGCGTGGTCGACGTAGGCGCTGCGCATCAGGTCACCGTCCGCGTGCCAGGTGGCCATCGGGCCGGCGCGCTCGACGTCCGCGGCCGGGCCGCCGTAGGAGTTGGGCGCGTACACCGGGTCGGAGACCTTCACCACGCGCATCGCCCCGTCCTTCGAGTACGAGTGCACCGGGCAGGTGGGCGCGTTCACCGGGATCTGCTGGTAGTTCGCTCCCAGCCGGGCGCGGTGGGCGTCGGCGTAGGAGAACAGTCGGGCCAGCAGCATCCGGTCGGGGCTCGGACCGATGCCCGGCACCAGGTTGTTCGGCTGGAACGCCAGCTGCTCGATCTCGGTGTGGTTGTCGGTCGGGTTGCGATCCAGGGTGAGCCGCCCGACCTCGATCAGCGGGTAGTCGCCGTGCGGCCACACCTTCGTGAGGTCGAACGGGTTGAACCGGTAGTCCTTCGCCTGGTCGAACGGCATGATCTGCACGAACAGCGTCCAGCTCGGGAACTCGCCGTCGCGGATGTGCTCGAACAGGTCGCGCACGTGGTAGTCGGTGTCGACGGCGGCCATCTGGTCGGCCTCGTGCTGGGTGAAGAACTCCACGCCCTGGTCGGTCTTGAACGTGTACTTCACCCAGAACCGCTCGCCCGCGGCGTTCAGCCACAGGTAGGTGTGGGAGCTGTAGCCGTTCATGTGCCGCCACGTGCGCGGGATGCCGCGGTCGCCCATCAGCCACGTCACCTGGTGCGCCGATTCCGGCGACAGCGTCCAGAAGTCCCACTGCATGTCGTGGTCGCGCAGGTTCGAGTCGGCGCGGCGCTTCTGGGAGCGGATGAAGTGCTGGAACTTCATCGGGTCCTTCACGAAGAAGATCGGCGTGTTGTTGCCGACCATGTCGTAGATCCCGTCGGGCGTGTAGAGCTTCAGCGCGAAACCGCGGGGATCGCGCCAGGTGTCGGGGCTGCCGCGTTCACCGGCGACCGTGGAGAACCGGGCGGCCACGTCGGTGACCTGGCCGGGCTGGAACACCGTCGCCGCCGTGTAGGCCGAGACGTCGGCGGTCACCTCGAACCGGCCGAACGCGCCGCTGCCCTTCGCGTGCGGCTGGCGCTCCGGGATGCGCTCCCGGTTGAACTGCGCCATCTGCTCGATCAGGTAGCTGTCCTGCAGCAGGATCGGTCCGGCGGGACCGACGGTGAGCGAGTGCTGGTCGCTGTCGACGGGTTGGCCGGAGTCCGTCGTCGTGGGGATGCGTGGTTCGGTCATCCCCGACCCGTCCCCGACCGTTCACCGAATGAAACCCTGATGCGTGACCGACTCGGGTACGGTTCAGGCAGGAGTCGTCCAGACTCGGGGTGCAACCAGTCGCCCTCCGTCCTCTGCTGGCACGGAGGTAGCCATGCCGACAGTCACCCGTCCCGCCCGCTCCGCAGATCCCATCGCGGCCAACGCGCCGCCCACCCGGCCCGCGAGCGAGTACGCCGTCCTCGTGCCGATGCTGCAGCGCATCGCCGAGCTGCCGGCCGACTCCCCGGAGCGGGCCCGCCTGCGCGAGCAGGTGATCGTCGAGCTGCTGCCCGTGGGCGAGCGGCTCGCCCGGCGCTACGCGTCGGGGAACCCGTGGTCGCGCGAGGACCTGCAGCAGGTCGCGTCCGTCGGCGTCATCAAGGCGGTCGACCGCTGGGACGCCGACCGCGCCGACGGCTCCGACGTGCTGGCGTTCCTCGTACCGAGCGTGCGCGGGGAGATCCTGCGCTGGTTCCGCGACCGCACGTGGGCGATGCGGGTACCGCGGCGGCTCAAGGAGCTGTCGGTCTCCATCCGCGGTGTCACCGGGGACCTGACCCAGGAGCTCGGCCGGTCCCCGCGGCCCAGCGACATCGCGCGCAGGCTCGGTGTCGAGGTCGACGAGGTCCTGGAGGCGCTGCGCGCCGAGGCCGGCCACCACACCACGACGCTCGACACTCCCGCGGGTCCTGACGACGCCGCCCTCTCCGACCGCATCGGCGAGGACGATGCGCTCATCGGCGCGGTGGAGGACGTCGAGTCGGTCCGGCCGCTGCTGGACGCCCTGCCGGAACGTGAGCGGCGGATCCTGCTGCTGCGGTTCTACGGCGGGTGGACGCAGAGCCAGATCGCCGCAGAGCTGGGCATCTCGCAGATGCACGTGTCGCGGCTGCTCTCCCGCACGCTCACCGGGATGCGCCGGGCGCTGGTCGAGGGCGACTAGCCGATCGGGACCGTCAAACCGCCGTCGACGACCAGCTCGGTCCCGGTGATGTAGGCCGCCTCCTGCGAGAGCAGGAAGCACGTCGCCGCGGCGACGTCCCACGGCGAGCCCAGTCGGCCGAGCGGGACGAGGGCGTCGAGCGGCGTCGGGTCCGTCCCGACGTCCCGGCGCCGGCACGTCGTGTCGATGAGCCCCGGCACCACGGCGTTCACGCGCACCCCGAGCGGTGCTGCGGACATTGCGGCGCTGCGCGTGAGCGCGCCGATCGCCGACTTCGTCGTCTCGTAGGCGACGAGCGGCTCGCGGGTCGGTCGCAGAGCCGCCGTCGAGGAGACGTTGACCACCGCCGCCGGGCGCCCCGACGCGGCGAGCACCGGCAACGCCTCCCTCAGGACGATGAACTGGCTGCGCAGGTTGACGCGGTAGAGCAGATCGAGGTCCGCGACCGAGGTGTCCCCGATCGCGCCGCCTGCCCCGATCCCGACGTTGTTGACCAGCAGGGAGAGCGAGCCGAACGCCGCTTCCGCCTCCTCGACGAGCGCGACGCAGGCCTGCTCATCCGACACGTCTGCGGCAACGGCGCAGGCGCGACCGCCCGCGCGCTCGATCGCTTCGACGGTCTCGGCGGCGAGGCCGAGGTCCTTGTCGGCGACGACGACCGCCGCGCCTTCGGCCGCGCAGCGCATGGCGATCGCGCGGCCGTTGCCGATCGGGAGGTCCTCGTCCGGGGCGGCGGGGCCGTCGGCTCCACCGCCGACGACGAGGAGGACGTGGTTGTCGAGGCGGGACATCGTTGGGAGTTTCTTCGATTAGGTAGCTACTGTCAATTGGGTTCGATGTCGATGAGGAGATGAGCCGCTTCCGGTGAAGCGGGCGGCCGGCGCGGCAGCGCTCCCCGCGCCCTGACGGGCGCCTTCGTGGGAATCGCCATTCCATCTCGATATAGGTAGCGTCGCCGCATGGAGCCGCTGCGCAGGGTCACCGCCGCGACGGTGGACGTGCTGGAGGTGCTGCTGTCCGCCACGGAGCCGGTGTGGGGACTGGAGATCGTGCGGGCCACGGGGCGTCCGGCGGGCTCGGTCTACCCGATCCTCGGGCGGTTGGAGGAGCAGGGCATCGTCGCCTCCGAGTGGGAGCAGCAGAGCGAGCGGGTCGGTCCGCGCCGGCGCTACTACCGGCTCACCGAGGACGGGGCCACAGAGGCGCTGCGGGCGTGCGCGGCCTTCGCGGCCAGCCGCCACGGCCGGGCGTCCTAGTCCCGTTGCGCCAGGAGCACGTTCCCCGGGTCGGGTTCGTTGCGCAGCACGATCGTGCGGGCCGGGCCATGAGGTTGTTCGCGACGAACACCGCGTCCGGCGGCTCGGGCAGCGTGAGCAGACGGGCCATCGCTGCTCGGCCGCCGTCGGCGCGGTAGTCCGCGTGCTCCAGGTAGACGTCGGGATCGGTGCCGGGGAGTGGCGGCGGAACTCCTGGCGCCAGCCGGTGCTGCGCAGCTCGGCCGTCTCGACCTCCGGCGGGCCGGTGATGCACGCGACCCGGCGGGCACCGCGGGCGCAGAGGCGGGCGGTCGCCTGACGGCCCCCGCCAGGTTGTCGACCACCACCGAGTCGACGGGGTAGTGGTGCAGCGAGCGGTCCACGGTGACGACCGGGACGCGGCGCTCCAGCAGCGGCTCGATCGGGCTGCCGTCGGCAGCGGGCACGAGGAGCACCCCGGACATCCGCTCCGACAGCGCCACCTGCAGCGCGGCCTGCTCCCGCTGCGGGTCCTCGTCGGTGTTGCAGAGGAGCACCGAGTAGCCGGCGGGCTGGGCCACGTCCTCCACGCCGCGGGCGAGCGAGGTGAACGGGTTCTCGATGTCGGCGACGATCAGCGCGATGACCGCGGAGCGTCGGGTGCGCAGCGCGCGGGCGGCCCGGTCCGGTGTGTAGCCCATCTCCGCAGCGCTCGGCGCCGTCCGCACGACGCCGCGTACCTCGCCTCGGCCGCCGCCACCGTGCACATCGACGGGGTGGCGCAGTGGCTGCGGCGCGCCGCTGGGTGACGAGCTAGCGCCAGTCGGCCGGCAGGTCCAGCGCGAGCTGCCAGGACACGCCGAACCGGTCGGTGACGAAGGCGAACGGGCCGAACCCGTAGTCGTCGAGCGGCATCATCGTCTGGCCGCCCTCGGCCAGCGCGGACACGAGCTCCTCCTGCTGCTCGCGGCTGTCGCAGTGGACGAAGAGCGAGACGCCGGGGGTGAAGTCCCACGCGTGCGCGACGGGGGAGTCGAACACGCGCACGCGCTGCCCGGCGACGCGGAACACGCCCTGCTGCACCTCGCCCTCCGGGGTGTGCACGAGCGTGAGGATCTCACCGTCGTCGAACAGTCCGGTGTAGAAGCGCACGGCCTGTTCGGCCTCGCCCTTCTGGAACATCAGGAACGGCTCCATCGAAGGCATGGTCATCCTGCTTTCTCGGCCAGCCAGGCCGTCCAGGTGTCGACGATCTTCTGCCGGTCGGTCGCCGGGTCCATCTGTGGTGACCGATCGCGAGCGTCATCCCGATGGGCGTGCGTTCGTGGAAGCGGACCAGCGCCCGGGTCGGTGCGGGCGCCGACGTAGCGGTCCGTGCGGACGTCGACGGCGCCGCGGCCGAGCGGGGTGTCGATGACCGCGCCGACGGCCGGGTCGCCGAGCGCGGTCAGCACCCGCGGCCGGACGTGCCCGCCGGGCGGGGCCTCGGCCTCGGTGTAGAGCGCCGGGCGGCCCGGGAAGTGCCGCAGGTACTCGCCGAGGGTGAACAGGTGGAGATCCCAGCCGTGGCCGGTCCTGGTGTCCCACTCGTCACCCCAGTCGTCCTCGCGCACACCGCTGTGGACGAACCGGAGCACGGTGGTGCCGCCGCTCGCGGCCTCGATGACGTACTCGATCTCCTGCGTGCCGAAGCGCTGCTCCAGCCGGTGCGGCGGGTCCTCGACGACCTCGGCCCAGGGCTCGTCGTCGAACGTCGTGAACCAGCCGGCCTGGCCCTCGCGCGCGGCGATCGCGCGCCACACCTGCTCAGGCGGGGCGGGCAGCGCGACCTCGCGGCGGATCTCGGACGGGGTGCTCACGGCTTCTCCGGTGGCATCGCGGGGTGGAGGCCGACGACGAGGCGGTGCGGCCGCCCCTCCTCGGCGTGGTACTCGGCGACGAGCGCGCGCACGGACTCGCCCAGCTCGCGGGTGAACACGGCGCGGTCGGCGGCGCTGGCGAAGGTGATCTCACCGTCGATCGCGAAGGTGGCCACCCGGCGCGAGCCCGCCGTCGTGATCAGCCGCCCGACCTCCCGCAGCAGCCGCGCGGCCAGCGCGAGCAGCCACTGCGCGGACAGCTCGTCGGGTTCGCGATCGGGATCGGGTGCGACCATCGCCCACGCCTCGGGGGAGATGACGAACGCGCCGGCCGTCGCCTGCATGATCCGCTCGGTCATGCCGCGCTTGCGGCGCTCCTCGACCAGTTCGATCAGGCCGCGCGCCTCCAGCGCGCGCAGGTGGTGGTTGACGTTCTGCCGGGTCATGCCCCGCTCGGCGGCGAGCGACGAAGCCGATCCCGGGGTGCGCAGGGCTTCGAGCAGGCGGGCGCGGATGGGGTCCAGCGCCACCGCGGCCACGGCGGGGTCCTCGACCGCGGCGGTCGTCCGATGCACGCCGGAACCGTGCCACTCGACAGCCGTTGCTGTCGAGAAAGCAGATGCGCCTCAATTCATGGTGCGCCGGTTCAGGCCGTCGCCAGGCGGGCGGGGCCTGCGGCGAGCACCGCGTCGGCCAGTGCCCGGACGGCGGGCCGCTCCTCGGTGCGCGGGTTGGTCAGCAGCACGAGGTCGATGTGGCCGAGCTCGGGCAGCTTGTGCCGCGGGCCCAGTGCTGCGAGCTGCAGCGGGACGAGGCTGGCCGCCATCGCCGAGATCCCCACCCCGGCCGCGACCGCGGCGATCAGGCCGTTCACGCCCCGGCAGATGCAGGCGCTGCGGTAAGCGATGCCGGCCCGGTCGAGCGCGGCCCGCATCGCGTCGCGGGACAGGCTCGGGTTGGGGTAGACGACCAGCGGCAGCGGCCGGCTGCGGTCGATCCGGGTGTTCTCGGTGCCCACCCACACCAGCCGGTCGCGCTTGACGAGCTTGCCGGTGTGCTCGCCGGGCGGGCGCTTGCCGACGAAGACGTCCAGCCGGTCGTTCTCCAGCCTGCGGTGCAGCGTGCCGCTCTGGTCGACGATGATGTCCAGGTCGACCAGCGGGTACTGGGTCCGGAACTCGCGCAGGATCGCGGGCAGGCCGGTGAGCGCCAGGTCGTCGGCCATGCCGATGCGCAGCCGCCCGTGCGGGCGGTCGCCCGTGAAGTACCGGGCCGCCTGCTCGTGCGCGGCGAGGATCGCTCGGGCGAAGCCGATCATGGCCTCGCCGTCGGCCGTGAGCGAGACGGTGTGCGTGTCGCGCAGCACCAGCACCCGCCCGGTCGCGGCCTCCAGCTTGCGGATGTGCTGGCTCACCGTCGGCTGCCGCACCCCCAGCCGCGCGGCGGCCTGCGTGAAGCTGCGTGTCTGGGCCACGGCGAGGAAGGTCCGCAGCTGGGCGGGGTCGTACGGCTCGCTCATCACGATTCGCAATAACAGTTAGCTGATGTATCGGGGTTCAGAATAGGGCTGTCGCTGCCCAGGATGGGGATCACCGCCTCCCATCCTCGTGAGATTCCTGACGAAGGGCAGCTTCGTGACGACGGCCACGGCCGACGAGTCCACCGACACCACCGATCCGGGAGAAGGGAGCGCCTTCGCCGCACTACGGCTGCGCCCGTACCGCATCTACCTGGCCGGACACACCGTCGCCAGCACCGGGAACTGGATCCAGAGCATCGCGCTCGACTGGCTCGTGCTGGAGCTGGCCGGTTCGCCGTCGGCGGTGGGGATCGCGATGGCGTGCCAATTCCTGCCGATACCACTGTTCGGCATGCACGGCGGGCTGATCGCCGATCGGTTCCCGAAGCGGGCGGTGCTGCTGATCACCCAGAGCGCGAACGCCGCTGTGGGCGCGACGATCGCGGTGCTGACGCTCGGCGGCGCCGCCCGGGTGGAGATCCTCTACCTGCTCGCGCTCGTCGCGGGCGTCGTCCACCTGTTCGACAACCCAGCGCGGCAGGTGTTCGTCAACGAGGTCGTGCCGCCGGAGCGGGCGCGCGCGGCGATCGCGCTCAACGCGGCCGCGTTCCAGGGGTCCCGGCTGGTCGGCCCGGCGATCGCGGTCGGGCTGATCGCGACCGTCGGCACCGGCTGGGCGTTCGCCGCGACCGCCCTCGCCTACCTGCTGCCCACCGCTGGACTGCTGCTGCGCCCCGCCGACCTCCATCCGGCGCCGGAGTTCGACGAGGAGACCGGCCGGCTGCGCGACGCCCTGCGGCACGTCGCACACCGACCCCGGGTGGCCGCTGCGATCGTGCTGGTCGGCGTCGTGGGCACGTTCGGACTGAACTTCCCGATCGTGCTCACCGCGATGGCCGAGGAGGCGTTCGGCGGCGGGGCCGGGCTCTACGGGCTGTTCAACATCGTGCTCGCCGTCGGGTCCGTGATCGGGGCGCTGATCGCCACCGCGGTCCGCCGGTCGGGCACGTCGCTGCTGCTCGCCACCGCGGGCGGGTTCGGCGCCGCGCAGGCCGCCGCGTACGCGCCCGGGCTCGTGGTGTTCCTCGGGCTGCTGGTCGTGACGGGTGCGACCAACCTGGCGTTCCAGGCCATCGCCAACGCCTCGGTGCAGGCGTGGGTGGACCCGGCGCAGCGCGGCCGCGTGATGGGGCTCTACATGCTCGTCTTCGCCGGTGGCACGCCGGTGGGAGCGCCGATCATCGGGGCGCTCACCACCGCGTGGGGTGCCCGCGCGGGCATGGCGGTGTGCGGGATCGTGCCGCTCGCGGCGTGCGCCGGCCTGGTGGTGCTGCGGCGCAGCCGGGCCGCCGCGGCGCAGTCCCTCGCCGCGGCGGCCTGAGGCGCCGTCACTCGTAGAGCACCGCCTGGATCTCCGGGTCGTCGATGTTGGACGCGTCGTACCAGTAGAAGCCGGTGTCGATGACCTTCGGCTGCGCCCGCGCCGCTGAGCACCGACCGCGCCCCGGCGAGACCACGGCGGCTCGGCTCCACGGCGCGCGAGCCCGCGCTCCGCGCCGGAGGCGCCCGGCGAGCACGACGGAGCAGCCACGGCGAGCGAGGCGGAGGAGCGAAGAGCCGTAGCGGAGTGAGACTCCCGTTCCCGGGGTACGCGACCTGCATGACCCGTGATCAGCGGACCGCTTCATGACCACGCTCGTCGGCCCGCCCGCCCAGCGGCGCCGTGACCTCCTGCTCATCCGCCCGCCGGGTGTGTACGCCGTCGAGTCGGACACCCGGCTGGTCGCGGACGTGATGCACCGCCGCGGCTACGCGGCCGGTCGGGCCGTGCTCGACCTGTGCTCCGGCACCGGCGCGCTGGCCGTGCACGCCCACCGGGCCGGGGCGCGCTCGGTGACCGCCGTCGATCTCGCCCGCCGCTGCGTCGCCGCGACCGCGCTCAACGCGCGCCTGCACCGGGCCCCTGTCACCGTGCACCGCGGCGACCTGTTCGCCCCGGTCCGCGACCGGCGCTTCGGCCTCGTCGTGACCAACCCGCCCTACGTGCCCGCGGAGACCGACGAGCTGCCCCGGCACCGGCTCGCCCGCAGCTGGGACGCCGGGCGCGACGGCCGCGCGCTGCTCGACCGGATCTGCGCCGGCGTGGCGGACGTGCTGGCGCCCGGCGGCGACGTGCTGATCGTGCAGTCCGCACTCGCCGACGCCGACCGGACCGTCGAGGCCCTGGAGGAGACCGGGCTCGCGGCCGTGGTGCTCGCGCGGGCGCACATCCCGTTCGGGCCGGTGCTGCGCGCGCGGCGGGACCTGCTCGCGGCGCGGGGCCTGGTCCCCGACGGGAGCGAGACGGAGGAGATCGTCGTGATCGGAGGCCGTCGTGCCGGCTGAACCGACCCGCGTCCTCGTCACCGGCGAGGGTCCGTTGCTGGTCTCCGGGCCCGTGGAGATCGAGCTGCCCGACGGCGGCACCGTCGTCTCCGAGCGGGCCGTGACCGCCCTGTGCACCTGCCGGCGCACCCGCCGGCCCCCGTTCTGCGACACCAGCCACCGACGCCGGAGCAAGCCACAGTGACCCTCACCGATGTACCCGTGGCGGCGCCGCCGTTGCCGCAGGCCCGCGGGCCGCTCTCGGCCGCCGTGCTCGCCGGGCTGCGCGGGGAGGGGTTCGCGCTGCCGCCGCTCACCGACGCCGATCCCTACGGCGACGACCTGCAGCTGGCCCTCTACTGCTGTTACGAGCTGCACTACCGCGGCTTCGCCGGTGTGGCCGACGAGCGCGAGTGGGATCCCGTCGTGCTCACCGGCCGCCGCGAGCTGGAACGAGCCTTCCTCGCGGCGCTGCGCCGCGACGTCCCCGCGGGCCATGACGTGGCCGCCGAACTGGACGCGCTGCTCGTCGAACCGGTCGAGCCGGCCGGGCCGTCCGTGCACCTGCAGCGGCACGGCGACGTCGAGCAGTTCCGCGAGTACGTCGCCCAGCGCTCGCTCTACCACCTCAAGGAGGCCGATCCGCAGGCCTTCGTCATCCCGCGGCTGTCCGGGCCCGCGAAGGCCGGGCTGGTCACCGTCGAGCACGACGAGTACGGCGCCGGGCGCGCCGAGCGCATGCACGAGCACCTGTTCGCCCGCATGATGGTCGCGCTCGACCTGGATCCCGCCTACGGCCGCTACCTCGACGCCACACCCGCACCGGCCCTGGCCGAGGTCACCTTCATGTCGCTGTGCGGGCTGCACCGGGCCCTGCGCGGCGCGCTGGTCGGGCAGTTCGCCGCCGTCGAGCTGACCTCGTCACCGGGATCTCGGCGGCTCGTGGAAGGCATGCAGCGGCTCGGCCTCTCCGCCGACGCGAGCGAGTTCTACGCCGAGCACGTCGAGGCCGACGCCGTGCACGAGCAGCTCGTGCGCCGCCGGGTGCTCGCCCCGCTGCTCGCGGCCGAGCCCGCGCTCGCCGCCGACGTCGTGTTCGGGATCCGGGCCTCGGAGCTCCTGGCCGAGCGGTTCGCCGGGCACCTGCTGGAGTCCTGGCGACAGGGCCGAAGTGCGTTGCGCACCCCGCTTCACCCGCGTTCGGCGAGGTAGATCGCGTACTGCCAGCGCTGGTCCGACCAGCAGCGCCGCACGTGCAGACCGTGCGCGGCGAGCTCGGCCTGCCACGCGTCGTGGTCGAACTTCGCCGAGATGCCCACGTTGATCGCCGCACCCGCGTCGAGCCGCAGGACCCGGCCCACCGCCGGGACGCGCGCCTCGTGCGCGGTGCGGACGTGCAGCAGGGCGTGCACCTCGCCGACCCCCTCGTCGTAGTGGGCGACGGGCACGAACCGGCCAGGCACGAAGTCGGCGCCGCAGAGCCGGTTGAGGTGCACCAGATGATTGCGCCGGAAGTCGGCGAACGCGCTCGCCCCGGGCGGATCGTTGTAGGCGCGGGTGAACACCGTACCGGGTTTGCGCAGGTCCGCCGACACCAGGAACCCGTCGCCGGGGCGGAGCGCGGCCGCGACCTCGGCCAGCAGCGCAGCGCGTTCGGCCCGGGTCGTGTTGCCGACGTTGGCGCCCAGGAACCCGATCACCAGCCGCTCCCCGGGATGCTCGCGCAGGTGCGCCAGCCCCGCCTCGTACCGGGTGCGCAGCGGCCGGACCACGAGCCCCGGCACGTTCTCCGCCACCGCGGCGGCCCGCTGCAGCATCTCCGCGCTCACGTCGACCGGCAGGTACTCCGCGGGCCGCGCGGGCGCGCCCTCGGCGAGCAGCGTGCGGGTCTTCTTGCCGCTGCCGCTGCCCAGCTCCGCGAACCGCACCCCGTGCAGCTCAGCGGCGATCTCCCGCGCGTGCGTGCGCAGCAGGTCCCACTCGACGCGGGTCAGGTAGTAGGTGGGCAGCCGCGTGATGTCCTCGAACAGCTCCGAGCCGCGCTCGTCGTAGCCGTAGACGGGCGGGATCCGGGGGATCGGTTCGCCCAGCGCCGCGGCCAGGGCGGAGTGGTCACTCCACCCCGCATCGTCGGGCAGGCCGTCGGGCGAGCGACGCTCGGGGAACGCCATGCGGGCGGGCTACCCGGACTGCTCACGCGCTAACCGCGCGCGATGCGCATGACCGCGCGGGTGCCGGCCGCGTCCGATTCCACGACGAGGTCGTCGACCATCGCCCGGATCAGCGGTAGCCCGTTGTGCCGCAGCCCGCTGTGGCCGGGTTCGCGCCAGCGGCCGTCGTCGTTCACGGTGACCAGCAGCCCGGCCGCGTCGAGTTCGAGGTCGACGCCGACCCGGCCGACGGCGAAGCCGCGGAAGGCGTGCTCCACGCTGTTGCTCACCGCCTCGCCGACCGCGAACACGACCTGCTCGGCGGCCGCGTCCGGCCAGCCGCTCACGCGCAGGAACAGCGCAACGGCACGGCGCACGAGCCCGATCTCGGTCGGCTCGGCGGCCACGTCGATGTGGAATCGGCCCGACATCCCGTCAGCCGTTGCGGTCGTCGAGGAGGCCGGCGGTCATGCAGGAGGGGTACCCCGGACGAACCCCGGCACACCGGACGATGGTCCGATCGGCGACTCCCGACCGGGGCAACCAGGCCCTCCGGCCCGGGTGCCCGACCACCGCGTGGGGTATTCACTTCTCGTGACGCTCAGGATCGCGCCGGCACCACCGGTCGACCGGACGCGCACACCGCGCCGCATCGGCCTCACCGGATCGATCGCGGCCGCCGTCGGCGCGTTCGGTGCGGGCGCGCTGCCCGGGCCGCCGCCGCCTGCCCCGCTCGGCACGGTCGCGCTGGCCCTCACCTACGCCGGGGCGCTGCTGCTCGTCATCGCTTGGTTCGGGGCGGCCAGGGTGGCGTGCACCGACGGGACCACACCGTCCTCGGCCCTGCGGATGCTGATCACGTGGGCGGCGCCGTTCGCGCTGGCGCCGCCGCTGTTCTCCCGCGACGTCTACGCGATGCTCGCCCAGGGCGCTGTCGCCGCCCGCGGCTTCGATCCCGGGGTGTGGAGCCCGCTCGCCGCGCTCGGCCCACTCGCCCCGCAGGTGCGGGCGACCCCGGAGCTGTGGCGCGACGATCCGTCCCCGTACGGGCCGCTCGCACAGCTGCTGCAGCAGGCCGTCGCCGAGCTGACCGGCACCGATCTCGTGGCCGGGGTGGCGCTGATGCGGGTCGCGGCGCTGGCCGGGCTCGCCGCGATCGTCTGGGCGCTGCTGCGCCTGGGCGCTCGCCGCGGCATCGACGGCGGCCGGGTGATCGTGCTGGGCGCGGCCCATCCGCTCGTGCTGTTCCACCTCGTCAGCGGGGTGCACCTGGACGCGCTCGTGCTCGGCGCGATGCTGGTCGGCCTGGAGCTGGCGGCCCGGGACGGCACCGGTCGCGACGGGGCTCGGTGGGCCGGTTACGCGTTGATCACGACGGCCGCGATGGTGAAGCTGCCCGCGCTCCTCGCGCTGGGGTTCGTCGCGGCGCAGCACGCCGCGCGGTGCGGCGGTCGCCCGCGGGACCTGGTGGCGGTCGGTGCGGCTGCGCTCGCCGTGGTCGGCGCGGTCGCGGCCGGATCCGCGGCACTGCTCGCCGGCTCGGTCGGCGGAAGCGGTTGGACGTGGGTCGCGGCCCTCGACGTGCCCGCCTCCGTCGTCACCTGGCTCTCCGCCCCGTCGGTGCTCGGGTTCGGGCTCGCGCACCTGCTCGGCGCCCCGCTCGATCCGACGCTGGCCGTCGTGCGCGGCATCGCGGTGCTCGCCGGGGCCTGCGTGGTCGTCGCCCTGCTGCGGGCGACCGTAGCCGGCCGCGTCGACGCCGTCCGCGGCACCGCGCTCGGGATGGTCGTGGCCGTGGCGTGCGGGCCCGCGGTGCAGCCGTGGTACCTGCTGCTCGCGCTGCTGCCGCTGGTCGTGTCCGGCGGCGTGCCGCACCGGGTGCCGCGGTTCGCCGCGGTGACCGCCGTGATCGCGCTGATCGACGCGCCACCGGGGGACTGGTGGGTGTTCGCCGGCATGCAGCCGCTGGTCGCCGCCCCCGTCGCCGCGGCGGGCGTGCTGCTCCTGCGACCGCTGTGGCAGCGGCTCGCCGAGCCCCTCGATCAGCCGAGGATCCTCGGCAGTGCTTGATGCAGCTCGGGCAGCGACTCGAACACGTTCCGGGCGCCTGCTTCGCGCAGCTCGGACTCGGAGAACCCGCCCGTGCGGATCGCGTACCCGCGCTGACCGGCGCGCTCGGCGGCGCGGAAGTCCCACACGGAGTCGCCGATGACGATGCCGACCTCGCCGCGGACGCGGTCCAGCGCTGCCGTGATCAGGTCCGGCTCCGGCTTGGTGCGGTCCACGTCCTCGCTGGTCGTCCACGCGTCAGCGAGCCTGCGGCCGTCGAACAGGTCGAGGTAGGCGTCGACGTGCTCGGGCGCGCCGGAGCTGGCGAGCACGACCTTCAGCCCGCTCTCGCCGAACGCGGTGAGCAGCTCGCAGACCCCGCCGAACGGCCGGACCTCACCCATCAGCGGATCGAACTCGTCCTTCCACGCTTCGCGGACGGCATCGCCGTGGTCGTCCTCGAACCGGTTCCCGGCCACCGCGGGCACGAGCTGGTCCCCGCCCATGCCGATGGCTCGGTGCAGCCGCCACACCGGCAGCGTGACACCGAACCGGCGGAACGCGCGGAACCAGGCCAGAGCGTGGTGGTAGTTGGTGTCGACCAGGGTGCCGTCGACGTCGACGATCGCGGTGTCGGGGTGGGCGGTGTCGGGGTGGGCGGTATCGGCACGGTCCGTCATCGGTCTCCCCGGGCTTCCGCCCCGGTCTCGCCGGCGAACCCCTCGTCCTGGCCGGCGACGCGGCCGACGAACCCTTCGGAACGGCCGGTTCCGGTGGTGGCTGCACTGTCCGTGCTGCCGAACTCGGTGCTGTCGGTATCGGTGCCGTCGGTATCCGTGCTGTCGGTATCGGTGCCCCCGGTCTCGCGGGAGCGTGCGGTGTGCGCGTCGGGCCGGACGTCCTCGGGGGGACGCGGCCGGCCGAACAGGGCGCGCAGGCGGTCGAACATGGTGAGGCCTCCTTCGTCGGGGAAGGGGGTACCCGCACCACCGGCGCTCTCACCCCTGGTTTGGCCGGACCGGGCGGGGGAACACTGGCGGTATGCAGCGACCCGGACCCTGGCGGTGGCTGGGGTACGCCTTCGGTGCCGGCCTGCCGCCCGAGATGCACCGATGGGTGCTGCACGACGTCACCGCCCGCACCTGGCTGCTGCGGCACTTCGCGCGCGCCATGGTGCAGATCGGGCCGGTGGCCGTCCTGCTGATGGTCCTGCTGCCCGGCGACGCCGCGCTGCGGATCTCGGCGATCACGATGGGCGCGGTGATGGGGCTGCTCTACACGACCGTGTTCGTGCACGCCTCCACCGAGCACCGCGCGATCAAGGCCGGGTACCCCGAGGGCTACGCGAGCCTCGTCCGGTCCCGGCGGCGTGCGCTGCGGAAGGCGCTGCGGAAGGCCAGAGCGGGATCCGCGCCCGTCCGCTGATCGTCGGATCAGCGGGACCGGCGTCACCGGAACAAGGGCAGGACCTCCTCGGCCCAGCCGCGGAAGAACCCGTGCATGTCGGCACCGACCTGCTGCACGTAGATCTCGTCCGCGCCCGCGTCGACGCACGCCCGGACCTGGTCGGCGTGCCGCTTCGGGTCGGCGCCGCACACGATGGAGGCGGCGACGTCGGCCTCGGGGACGAGGTTCATCGCGGCCTCGAAGTCCTTCGGCCGCGGCATGGTCTGGGCGAGCTGGCCGGGCAGCGCGTCGTTGGCCCACAGCCGGTGCGCGCGGGTCACCGCGGCGGCCTCGTCGGCGTCCCAGCAGACCTTGAACCCGGTCTGGACCGGCTTGTCCCCGCCGCCGGCGCCGCGGAACGCCGCGATGACGTCGGCCTGCGGGCCCACCGTGCAGAGCCCGTCGCCGATCCGCGCGGCCAGCTGCGCGGCCTGCGGCCCGAACGCGGAGACGTAGATCGGCACCGGTTCGGTGGGCATCGTGTAGATGCGGGCCTCGGCGACCTCGTAGTAGGCGCCGCGGTGGCTGACTTCGCCGCCGCGGTGCAGCAGCCGGATCACCTCGATCGCCTCCTCCAGCATCTCCAGCCGCTGCCCGACCGGCGGCCACGGATCGCCGAGCACGTGCTCGTTGAGCGCTTCGCCGCTGCCGACGCCGAGGACGAACCGGCCGTCCAGCTGCACCGCCGCGGTCGCCGCCGCCTGCGCGACCACCGCCGGGTGGATGCGGATGGTCGGGCAGGTCACCGCCGTCGTGATCGGCAGGTCCACCGCCTCCGACAGCGCGCCGATCACCGACCAGACGAACGGGCTCTCGCCCTGCTCGTCGTTCCACGGGTGGAAGTGGTCGGAGATCCACAGGCGCTCGAAGCCCGCGTCCTGCGCAGCGCGGGCCTGCGCGACGAGCTCCTTCGGGCCGTACTGCTCGCAGGACAGGAAGTAACCGATGGTGGGCATGCCGGGCGCGTACCCCGTCGCGGTCCGGGTACTCGCCGGGGGACCCGGAAGGAGGGACCCCGTGGCACCACGAGGAACCACGCTGGACCGGACCGCATGAACGGCGGGCCGCGGTTCGTGATCCAGCGCCACGCCGCCTCCACCGTCACCTTCGACGTCCGGCTGGAGATCGGCGGCGTGCTCGTCTCGTGGGCGGTGCCGAAGGGGCCGTCGACGGACCCGCAGCAGCGCCGCCTCGCCGAACGCACCGCCGACCATCCCCTCGAGTACGCCGACTACGAGGGCCGGGTCGCCGACGGGGACCACGGGGCCGGCACCGTGATCGTCTGGGACACCGGAACGTACGAGAACCTGACCGAGGAACCCGTCGCCGAGGCGCTCGCCGACGGCCACGTCAAGGTGTGGCTGCACGGGGAGAAGCTGGAGGGCGGCTACCTTCTGCAACGCACCCGGCTCGGCCGTGACGAGCCGGCGTGGCTGATGGTGAAGCTCGACGACGAGGGAGCCGATCGGCGGCGCGACCCGGCCGTCACCGAGCCGGGATCGGTGCTGTCCGACCGGCGGAACGAGGACCTGTGAGCGATCTGCTGGAGGGGTTGCCGCAGGCGGAGGTCGGCTTCGTCGCGCCGATGCTGGCCACGCTCACCGACAAGCGGTTCAGCGATCCCGCCTGGATCTTCGAGCGCAAGCTCGACGGCGTCCGCGTCGTGGCCGCGCGCACCGCCGAGGGCGCGCACCTGTGGTCGCGCTCGCGACAGCCGCTGGACCGCACTTACCCCGAGCTGGTGGACGCGGTCGAGGCGCAGGTGTCACCCGGCAGCGTCGTCGACGGCGAGGTGGTCGCGTTCGCGGGGCGGCAGACCAGCTTCGCGCGGCTGCAGCGGCGCAGCGGTCTGCACGATCCCGACGCCGCGCGGGCCAGCGGGATCCGCGTCTTCTACTACGTGTTCGACGCGCCCGTCGTCGGCGGCCGGGACACCACCGCGGTGCCGCTGCGGGTCCGCAAGCGGCTGCTGCGCAGGGCGGTGACCGGCCGAGGCCTGGTGCGGGTGACCCCGCACCGCGTCGGCGACGGTGAGGAGTACCTGCGGCAGGCGTGCGCCCGCGGCTGGGAGGGCCTGATCGCGAAGCGGGCCGACGCGCCGTACCGGGTGGGGCGTCGCTCGCCGGACTGGCTGAAGCTCAAGTGCGTCCACGAGCAGGAGCTGGTGATCGGCGGCTGGACCGATCCGGAGGGCAGCCGGACCGGCTTCGGCGCGCTCCTCGTCGGCTACTTCGACGAACGCGGTCTGCGCTACGCGGGCAGGGTCGGCACCGGGTTCGACCGGCGCGTCCTCGCCGATCTCGGCGCCCGGCTGCAGGCGCTCGCCGCCGACGCGTCGCCGTTCGTGGACCGGGTGCCCGGGCGGGGCGTGCACTGGGTGCGGCCGGAGCTGGTGGCCGAGATCGGTTTCACCGAGTGGACCCGCGACGGCAGGCTGCGCCATCCCCGCTACCTGGGGCTGCGTGCGGACAAGGCACCGCAGGACGTGGTGCGGGAGGAGCCCGGAGCCTGACACCGGCCAGCGCTTCCGCCCCGGCAGCAGCTCCTGCAGCTTCTCCTTGGCGCCCTGCACGACCAGGTGCGCGGCCGACGGATCCCCGCCCAGCACCGCCTTCACCATCGCCAGCCCCTGGTCGAGGGTGGCGTGCGGCGGGATCGGCGGCACCTCGGGATCGCAGTGCACGTCCAGCACCACCGGGCCGTCCGCGGCGAGGGCGCGGTCCCACGCCGGCCCGAGTTCGTCCGGCGTCCGCACGGTGATCCCGACCAGCCCGGCGTCGACGGCCACAGCGGCGTAGGAGATGTCGGGGAGGGTCTGGGACTCCTCGAACTTCGGTGCCCCGCCCATCGCCCGCAGCTCCCACGTGACCTGGTTGAGGTCGTTGTTGTGCAGGACGCACACCACGAGCCGGGGATCGCTCCACCGGTGCCGGTAGCGGGCGATCGTGAGCAGCTCGGCCATGCCGTTCATCTGCATGGCGCCGTCGCCCATGAGCGCGATCGCGGGCCGGTCGGGATGGGCGAACTTGGCCCCGATCGCGTACGGCACCCCGGCCCCCATCGTGGCGAGCGTGCCGGAGAGCGACCCGCGTACCCCGGCGGGCATCCGCAGGCACTTCGCGTACCAGTTGGCGACGGAGCCGGAGTCGGCGGTGACGATCGCGTTCGCGGGGAGGCGCTGCGACAGCTCCCAGACGATCCGCATCGGGTTGACCGGGTCGGCGTCGACGCGGCACTGCCGCTCCACGGTGACCCACCAGGCCGCCACGTTCTCCTCGATCTCCTCCCGCCATGCTCGGTCGGTGCGCCCGCGCAGCAGCGGGAGCAGCGCCTGCAGTGCGGCCCGGGCGTCGGCGACGACCGTCAGCTCGGTGGGGTACCGCATGCCGACGAGCGATCCGTCGACGTCGATCTGCACCGCACGGGCCTGGCCGAACTCGGGAAGGAACTGGCTGTACGGGAAGTTCGAACCGACGATGAGCAGCGTGTCGCAGTCGCGCATCATCTCGTAGCTCGGCCGGGTGCCCAGCAGCCCGATCGAGCCGGTGACGAACGGCAGGTCGTCGGGGAGCACGTCCTTGCCGAGCAGCGCCTTCGCCACCCCGGCGCCGAGGACGTCGGCGATCTGCTCGACCTCGGCAGCCGCACCCCGCGCGCCCTGCCCGACGAGGATCGCGACGCGCCGCCCGGCGTTGAGGATCTCCGCGGCCGCGGCCACGGCGTCCGGATCGGGCTCCAGCACCGGCGTGGCCGTCCCCGGCGGGCTCGACGGCACCTGCTTGAACGCGTGCGCCGGCGCCGTGTACGCCTCGTCCTGCACGTCGCTCGGGATGATCACCACGGTGGGGCAACGGCGGGTGATCGCCGTGCGGAACGCCCGGTCGAGCGCGTTGGGCAGCTGCTCGGGCACGTTGACCTCGACGAGGTACTCGCTCGCGACGTCCTTGAACAGCGCCTGCAGGTCCACCTCCTGCTGGTAGGCGCCGCCCATCGCACTGCGCTCGGTCTGCCCGACGATCGCCACCACCGGGACGTGGTCGAGCTTGGCGTCGTAGAGCCCGTTGAGCAGGTGGATCGCACCCGGCCCGGACGTGGCCAGGCAGACCCCGGGCCGGCCGGCGAACTTCGCGTAGCCGACGGCCTGCAGCGCCGACATCTCCTCGTGCCGGGACTGCACGAACCGCGGACGGTCGTCCGCCGCGCCGAACGCCACGACGAGCCCGTTGATCCCGTCCCCGGGGTAGCCGAACACCTGCTCGACACCCCACTCCCGCAGCCGGGCCAGCACGTGGTCGGCAACCGTCTCGGACATCGCTCCTCCTGCCGTCGGGTGCACCCGGCGGGTTCCCGGGGCAGGAGGAGCGAAACGCCGAGCTCACTCGACGATCGACGCCGTTGCGAGGTGCGGCAGGTTGCTGGAGTCGTACGTCGTGCCCGCCACGGTGCTCGCGCGGGCGGCGGAGCGACTCCGCGGCGCCGCCGCGCGGGACGCGCAGCGAACCGTACGACCGGTGGAGCAGGTCGGGGAGCAGGACGCGACCGGCGCAGCGCCAGTGTTCGTGAGCGACAGGACGTAGCGGCGGCCGTCCCCGCGGGCGCGGACGCGCGAGATCCAGCACTGCCGTTCGAGCCGCGCGATGACGTCCGCCGCCGTCGACGTGTCCAACGAGGCGATCTGGCCGAGGCGCTGCTGGTCGGCGTGGGAACTCGGCGATCGCGGCGATCACCGCGTACTGCGCGATCGTGATGCCGCCGGACACGGCGGGGTGCCAGAGCGCGTGGTGCACCTGCGCGCTGCGCCGGACCGGGTGACCTGCGGCGTGCGTCAGCGGGCTGGCGGCGGCCGAAGGTGTGCGTCGGCGCGCGTGTCCTGCAAGTCGGGTTCCGGCAGGACCTGGTGCGGAGCCCGATGGCGGTACCTGTGGGAGGTGCGGCTCAACCGGGTCCGCGACGCGATCCTGGCCAGCGGCGGCGACGCGCAGGTCAGCGAGATCGCGACCACGTGGGGGTTCGTCCACCTCGGCCGGTTCTCCCAGCTGTACCGCAGGTGCTTCGGGCAGCTCCCCTCGTAGGGCCGTGCGGCGCGGCTGAGCGCAGATCAGCGGGTGGCCACGACCGACCCCTCGTGCGCTGCGCGGACCCGCAGGACGTGCCACGCAGCGGCCGCGACCAGCGCCGTGAGGATCGCCGGGACCGCGACCCCGGCCCAGACCTGGAGGCCGATCAGCAGCGCTCCGACCAAGGCTCCAGTCGCGATGAGGCCGACCGCGCCCGCCCGGCGCAGCCACGGCTGGTCGACCCGCCCGGCGAGTCGGGAGTCGGCGGCCAGACCGGCGAGCGTCGAGGTCACCACCACCGTGGTGAGGTCGCGGATGCCGATCTTGCGCGCCACCGCGGCCTGCAGCCCCATGGCGGCAGCGAGCACCGCGGTGATCGAGAACGCCTCGACCGTGCCCACGGTGACCGGCACGACGGCGAGCATCACCGCGGCCGCGGCGAACGCCAGCGCGACGGGGACGAGCAGAGCGGTGCAGCGCGGCGTCCACCCGGTGGGCGCGCCGCGCAGGGCACGACCGCCGATCGCGGCGCCGACCACGAACGCCAGCAGCGCGATCAGCGGGCCGACGACCGGCAGGTCGTCGGCGCCCGCAGCACCCATCCCGAGGATCACGACGTTGCCCGTCATGTTGCCGGTGAAGACCTTGTCCAGGGCGAGGTAGCCGACTGCGTCGGCCACACCGGTGGAGAAGGTCAGCACCTGCAGGGCGGTGATCTCGAAGCGGTTGCCCGCGGCCCAGTGGGGGAGCATGCATCGCAGTATCGCAGGGTCGGATGCAATATGGGGGAGGATTGGGTGTGAGGCGGGTCGCTTGAGGTCCTGGTTCGGATCTTGTGGTGCGCCCAGGGTGCTGTCCTGGACCCGCTTCTGCGCCGCGGGGCTCGACCCGGGGCGCTGCCCCTGGACCCCGGGCCTTCCTCCGGTGGAGCTCTCACTTCGCTCAGCTGATCGCGCGCTCATCGCGCACCTGCAGCATGTGCGTCGCGTCGCGGTTCGAGTGCTGGAATTCGTCGCGGTTCCGGGTTCGGTGTGCCCGGACGTCGTCGGTGGTGGTCTCTGCAGTTCGGGTATGAGCGCAAGCCAGGCCACCGCCTGCTCCCGCGACTACCAGGTCGCGGTGGAACGGGCCACCACCTGGCTCGTCCGCGCCGGGACCGCACTGAACACCGGCGCCCGCGCCCACGTCGACACGCTGATCCGAGGCATCACCGACCCGTCGACATCGCGAAGGTCGTCACGGTCACCGTCGGCACGCCGGCGAGATCGCGCCTGCGATGGCCGACAAACAGATCACCGGAACTGCATGCCGAGCTCGACCACGTCCGTGCGCTGTTCGGCGCCGGGACGATCGACCTCGCACGGGTACGGGTGATCACCGACACCACCCCAGCACCTCCGACTCTGAGCGCGCCCAGCTCGACGCACGGCTCGCCCAGGCGCCGCTCGAGGCCCCGTCGGTGGGGCGGATCCACACCCTGGTCACGACCATCGCCGCCGACGTCGCGCCCGAGACGTTCCAGGACCGGGTCAAGGCGGCGCACGCAGGCCGCTGGGTGTCGATCACGCCCTCGCCCGAGGACGGCACAGCCCCCCCTCATCGCGCACCTGCCGACTCCGCAGGCCCTCGCCTGCTACGCCTTGGACCAAGCGGTGAAGGTCTGTGGTGCTCGCCCGAGCCGCTGACCCGCACGCGGGGGCAGATCATGGCCGACACCCTGGTTGAGCGGGTCACCGGGCTGACGTGTGCCGCGGACATTGCTGCTCGACCCCGACTCGCCGATCCCCGTCGAGATCCCCGGCTTCGGACCCGTCCCCGTCGCGCTGCTCGCGGATGGTGAGGGGCAGAAGACCATCCGGCGTCCGTTCACCCGAGACGGTGTGGTCATCGGTGGGAATCCCCGAGCCGCGGGTCCCACGGCACCCGCGCCGCGATCATCAGCCCGTGACGACGGCCGCTGCACCGCCCCCTACTGCGACACCCCGATCCACCACATCGATCACCGAGTCCGCCACAGCGACGACGGACCAACCGAACTCGGCAACGGCGACGGCTACTGCGCGCTGCACGACTACGCCGAGGAGATCGGGGTCAGCCGGCGACCTCGGCGAGAACGAGAACCGAGACCCCGGTCGCCGTGAACGACTCGGGCTGCCCTTCACCTCACCCGCTGCGCCACCAACACCGTGAGCCGCGGGACGGTCGCCGCTTCGCCGGCGGCGCGGGCCGCCGCCAAGGCGGTTGTGGCGATGCCGGAGGTCGTGGGGTCGGCGCGGGCTGCGGCCAGTTCGGCGGCGGCGAGGCGGGCTTCGAAGCCGCCCAGTGGTGGGCCGATGGTCAGGGCGCGGTCGACGAGAGCGGCCACGCCGGTGAGGTTCCCGGCGGCGATGGCCGTGACGGCGGAGCGGGCGGCGGCCCAAGCGGCGAAGAGGGTGAGGGAATCACCGGCGACGTCGGCGGAGGCGGCGAACTCGGCGGCTGCGGTGTCGAGGTCGCCTGAGGCCTGGGCGGCGATACCGGCGGCGCGGTGGGCGGTGGCGGTCCAGCCCTGGTGGTCGACGGCGCGGGCGATCGCGAGCGCCTCTGCGGCGTCGGCGGCGGCCTCGTCGGCGCGCGCGAGGGCCGAGAGGGCTTCGGAGCGGTGCCACAGTGCGTATGCCTGGCCCTCGGGGGCGTCGAGGTCGCGAGCGAGCTGGAGGGCGGCGGTGGTCACCTCGAGGCCCTCGGTGGGCCGGGCCATGAAGACCAGGCCGTGGCCGCGGGTCGAGAGCGGGGTGACGACCCGGAGGAGATCGCCGGAGTCGGTGAAGAGCTGGGCGACCCGGCCGAAGACGGCGACACCGTCGGCGATGCGGCCGTCGAGGAAGGTGGCCATAGCGCGGCCGTCGAGGATGCGGGCGACACCCCCGCCGTCGCCGTGGTCGCGGTAAAGGCGCAGCGCTTCCTCGGCGCGGGTGCGGGCGCGGTCGGGGTGGCCGAGGTTCATGTCGATGATCGCGGCGGTCTCGAGGGCGAAGGCGCGGGCCGCGGCGTCGGAGTCGGCCTCGACGAGGGCGAGTTCAGCTAGCTCCGCGGCGAGGTGGGGGTCGCGGGCACCGAACGTGAGCATCGCCAGGCGGGAGCGGCGCCGGGAACGCTGCGGGCCGGAAGGGGTATCGGCGAGAGCGGTGCGCAAGTCGGCGCCGGCGGTGGCGAGCTCGCCGTGCGCGGCGGCAGCTTCCGCGCGGGCGGCCAGGAGATCGGCGCGGATCGGTGGGTGCGGGGCGAGGGCGAGCCCGGCGGACGCGGAGGCGGCGGCCTCGCGGGTGGCGCGGCGGGCGAGGGCGCGGTGGGCGGCGCGGGCGAACGCGGCCGCCGCGGCCGTGGCGTCGCCGGAATCACGGTGATGCCGGGCCACCTCGGCAGCATCGGCCGGCCCGTCCGGGTCGGCGTCCAGCGCGCGGGCGAGGAGAGAGTGGAGACGGCCGCGGTCGGCGGGATCGAGGCCGGCCGTGACGGTCTCAGCGACCAGGTCGTGCGCGGTCGCCCAGCCCCGTTCGCCGAGGCGCACCAGGCCCGCGGCCGCGAGCCGGGACAGGGCATCGAGGACGGCGCGGCCGTCGATGCCGGCGGCGTCGGCGATCGTGCGGGCCGGGGCCTCCCGGGCGAGGAGCGCGAGCAGGCGCAGGACCTCGGTGGCTCGGGCGTCGAAGCGAACCGCGCGGCGCTGCACCGCCCGGAGCTGGCCGGCTCGCCCGACTTCGGCCGCGATCCCGGCCGCGCCGGCGGTGCGTGGCGTCCAACCGGTCGGGCCGGGCGCGATCACGGAACGGGCGGTGAGCTCGCGGAGGAGCTCGGCGACGGCGAACGGGGTGCCGTCGGTGTTCCGCTCCACCGCCTCGGCCAGGCCCGGATGGCCGACGAGCGTGCGGATCGCCGCGCCCGGCAGCGGTCCGAGGGCGACGTGCGTCGTCGACTCGCGGAGGTCGTGGAGCACGCCGAGGGTGCCGGGCGGGAGTTCCTCGGGGCGCATCGCGACGACGGCGGCGAGCCGGGGCAGCCGGGCGAGGGCGGACGCCAGCAGGGTGACGCTGCTCGGGTCGGCCCACTGGAGATCGTCGACGACCAGCAGAGCGCCGCTGCCGGTGGCGGCCTCGAGCAGCCGCAGGGCGCCCGTCAGCAGGAGCGCGCGCCGGCTCTCACCGCCGACGGGTTCGCCGGCGTCCCCGAGCTCAGGCAGCAGCTCGGCCAGAGCGGCGCGGATCCGGTGGGGGAGCGAGTCCGCGATCGCCGCGTCGAGGGCGAGTGCCTCGCGCAGGACCGACTGAGTGAGGCTCCAGGGTTCGGCGCGCTCCGGCAGGAACGCCCGTGCAGCGATCACCGGGAGCTGGGACTGTCGCACGAGTTCCGCGATCAGGCGTGACTTGCCCGATCCCGCCCGCCCGACCAGCGCGGCGATCCCGCTCCCGGCGACGGTGGCGCGCACGGCCGCGAGCTCCTCGGTGCGGCCGACGAACGCGAGCTCGCCGAACACGGGCGGCCGGTCGGGCAGCAGCGCGGGCGCGGCGACGCGGCTCGAGGTAGGCACCTCGTTGCGCAGGAGGGCCAGCTGAAGGCGCTCGACCTCGGGGGAGGGATCCACGCCCAACTCCTCGGCGAGTGCGGCCCGCAGTCCGGCGAGCCGGGCCAGTGCCGCCGCGGGATCCCCGGTCGCCGCCAGCGCGCGGGCCACCGCGATCACGGCCGACTCGCGCAGCGGTTCGGCGGCCGCCGCCTCCGCGGCGAGGGCGAGTGACCTGCGGGGATCGCCCAGGGCGAGCGCGGCGGCCGCGGCGCGTTCACACACCTCGACGTGATCGCGCAGCAGCCGCTCCCGCACCGGCCGAGCCCACTCGGCGTAGGTGTCCTCGGCGAGCGGCTCACCCCACAGGGTGAGCGCGGCGGTGCAGGCGCGCAGCGCCGTGGCGGGCTCGGTTGCCGCGCGGGCGGCGTCGAGCGCGGCGGTGAACTCGGCGACGTCGACGGTGCAGGTGCCGAGCGCGTAGCCGCCGGTGCCGGTGACGACCGAGGCGGGATCGCCGAGGGCGCGGCGGGCCCGGTTGACGAGCACACCCAGGTTGCCGGTCGGATCGGCGGGCAGACGCTCCGGCCACAGCGCGACGGCCAGCACGGCGTGCGGGACGAGATCGGGGCGGCGCACGGCCAGGACGCGCAGCAGCGTGCGGACCTTGCGGCCGCCGAACACCGCGGGCGGGATCTCCGCGCCGTCGCGCCGGACCTGGAACCGCCCGAACAGCTGCACCCGCACGCCGCCCGGCATCGGCACATCGTGGCGCAGCGGGCGGTCTGCGGACAGGGGGCCTGCTCGTCGCCATCGAACTGCAAGGTCGCGGCCGTAGCGTCCGCGCCGTCCCGACAGCAGACCCAGGAGGACGACATGGGCGCCACGCACGAGCAGCAGGACTTCGACACCCCCACCGAAACCCGGGAGTCCCCGCACGGCCGGCTCGACCTGGTCCGCATCGGCGGAGCGGAGATCGGCCACCTCACACGGGAGCCGGGCTGGTGCTGGACCACCGTCGTCCGCCCGGTCGCCGGCACCGAGTGGTGCGAGGCGCCGCACTTCCAGTACCGCGTGTCCGGCACGCTGCGCGTCCGCACGTGCGACGGCATCGAGTTCGACGCGGCCCCGGGCCAGGTCACGGCGCTGCCGGCCGAGCACAGCGCCTGGGTGGTCGGCAGCGAACCGGTCGTGGACCGGTGGGGCGCCTCCCGCTACGCACGCCGATGACCGGCGTGGACGTTCCGCAGATCTTCGCCGTCTGCGTCGCCGAGTTCGGTGATCGCGTGCACGTGGTGGGCGACCAGTGGGGCGCGCCGTCGGCGCTGCCCGGGTGGACCGTACAGGAGCTGGTGCGGCACGTCGTCGAGGAGGACCGGTGGGCGCCGCCGCTGTTCGCCGGGGCGACGATCGCCGAGATC
Organism: Pseudonocardia thermophila; assembly: GCF_900142365.1. Lineage (GTDB taxonomy): Bacteria > Actinomycetota > Actinomycetes > Mycobacteriales > Pseudonocardiaceae > Pseudonocardia > Pseudonocardia thermophila. The sequence goes on from NZ_FRAP01000007.1 coordinate 65,789, forward strand.
GGTGACCGGTTCTCCGGCGACCTGCTCGGTACCGATCCCGTCGGCGCGTTCGACACGGCCGCGGTGTCGGCGTTGGACGCGGTGCGGGAGGCCGGGGCGATGGAGCGCACGGTGCATCTCTCGTTCGGCGATCTCCCCGGCGCGGAGTACGCGTTGCAGCTCGCCGCCGACCACCTCGTGCACGCGTGGGACCTCGCCCGCTCGATCGGTGCCGACGACCGGCTCGACCCGGCCGCGGCGGCCGCGCTCGCTGCGTGGTTCGTCCCCGTCCAGCCGCTGTACCGGCAGGCCGGGGTGATCGGTGAGCCCGTACCCGTGCCGGCGGCAGCGGGACCGCAGGCACGACTGCTCGGCATGATGGGGCGGACCCCGTGAACGCCGCGGTCGCCGCCGTCGCCCGGTTCCAGAAGGCGTTCGACGCGAAGGACGTCGACGCGGTCATGGCGGCGATGACCCCGGACTGCGTCTTCGAGGACACCTCGCCACCGGACGGCCGCCGCCACGTCGGCGCCGACGCCGTGCGCGCGGTGTGGGAGGGGTTGTTCCGGGCGACGCCGGAGGGGGAGTTCGCCACCGAAGAGCTGATCGCGGCCGCGGACCGGGTCGTCGTGCGCTGGCGCTACCGGTGGGCCGACGGGCACGTGCGCGGCGTCGACGTCTTCCGCGTCGAGGACGGGCTGGTGGCGGAGAAGCTCGCGTACGTGAAGGGTTGAACCGAGCGGCGCGAGTCGCGGGTTCCACGTCGGCGAGTCGGGGGCTTCGCGACGGCGAATCGCGGCATTCCGACGGCGAGTTGTCCGAATCAGGCGGGCGAGTTGTCTCTTCGAGGACACCGAGTTCGCCCGTTCGGTGCGGCGAGTTCGCCGGTCCAGGCGCCGGCCCGTCCGGTTGGGCGGACCGCGGCATCCGACTTCGGCGATCTCACCGTCCCGAGCGGGGCAACTCGCCTTGCCTGTACGGCGAACTCGCCGTCTCCATCGGGGCAACTCGCCCTGCGGGTTCGGCCAACTCACGGACCTGCTCGGGGCAACTCGCCGTCGGGAGAACCGCGACTCGCCGGGCCTGGCCGGGCCCGTCACGGCACCCGGCCACGCACCGTCCACGCCCGTGCCCGCAGGTGGACGGTCCCGTCCGAGCGCGGGTCGACCGAGTCCCGCAGGTGCTCCCGGAGCCGGGCCTGGTGCGTCGGCGTCAGCGCTGCGAGGTAGCTGGGGGCCGGGCCGACCGCGCCGAGGAACGGGGTCCACAGATCGTCGAAGTCGGCGAACACCGTGTCGACGTCGACCTCGCCGACGGCGACGTCGGCGAGGCCGGTGGCGGTCCAGAGGATCTCCAGCGGTTCCGGGCGGCACAGCGGGAAGCGGATGCCCTCGTCGAACCGGGAAGCGGCGGGATCGACCGCGATCGCGGCGTCCCAGAACCGGCGCAGCAGCTCCATCCCGCCCGAGTAGTCCCACACGTAGGCGGCCACGGTGCCGACCGGGGCCGTCACCCGGACCGCCTCGGCCATCGCGGCCGCCGGATCGGACACGAAGTTGAGCACCAGCCCGCTGACCGTGACGTCGACGGCGTCGTCGGGCAGCGGGAGCGCGGCCGCGTCGCCGACGTGGAACTGCGCCGGAGGACCTGTCGCGCCGCGGGCGTGCTCGACGAACGCCGCCGATCGATCCACACCGGTGATCACCGCGGGCGCCGCGGCGGCGAGCACCGCCCGGGTGAGCACGCCCGTGCCGCACCCGACGTCGAGCCAGCGCAGCCCCGGCGGCAGCGCGAGCCGGGCGAGGAACCGCTCCGCGACCGGCGCGCTCCACCTCCCGATGTAGCGCTCGTAGGCTTCGGCATCGGTCCACCCCGGCGTGGTCATCGCCCCAGTGGACCGCCGCGCCGGCGCGGGCGCATCGGCGGTTCGGCCGAACTCCGCCCAGCGGTACCGGAGCCGGACGCCAGTACTGCGGTCCCGGGCTCTCCACGATGCCCCGTCCACCGCCGGCGGCGTCCACTACCGCGGTGACCGCAGCGTCGAGCACCTCGCCCGCCACCACCTCCGATCGCTTCCGGCGGCGCACCGCCGTCCGCGCCGCCCGGCTGTTCGACGGGCTGAGCACCGCGCCGGTCGCCGATCCGCTCGTCGTCGAGGACGGGCGGATCGGCGCGGTCGACGCCGGTCTGCGCGCACCGGTCCCGCCCGGCGCCGACGTGATCGATCTGCCGGGCGCCGCGCTGCTGCCGGGGTTGGTCGACGCGCACGTCCACCTCGTGTTCGACGCGGGCCCGGACACGGCGCTGGCCGGCCGCGACGACGACGCCGTGCTCGCCGGCGGCCGGCGCGCGGACCGACGGCACCCGCTACACCCTCAACGGCACCACGCCCGGCCCCGATATCCGCGTCGCCGCGGGGCAGCTGCTGCAGGTGCGGTTGGTCAGCGAGTCCGTGGCCGATGGCGTGACCCTGCACGGCGTCGACGTGCCCAACGCCGAGGACGGCGTCGCCGGCGTCACCCAGGACGCGGAGCCGCCCGGCGGCGAGCACGTCTACCGGTTCGTCGCCCCGGCCGCGGGCACGTACTGGTGCCACTCCCACCAGGTCTCGCACGAGCAGGTCGTGCGGGGCCTGCTCGGCGCGCTGGTGATCGAGCGCAGCGGCGGCACCGCAGCCACCGACGTCGGTCTCCGGCGCCCCGTTCACGCTCGCCGTGATCGACGGGACCGACGTCGCCGGCCCCGTCCCCGTCCACGGCGCGGGCGTGACCGCCGGTTCGACCGCGTCGTCGATCGTGCCCCGGGTTCCTCGACGGTGTGGCCCCGGGTACTGCAACGGCCGCCACGCCGTCGTGCTCGCCCGCGACGGCGTCGCCGCGACCGGCAGCCCTGGTGGTTCGACTCGCTGGAGGTCGACGCCGGACAGAGCTACTTCGCGGCGCTGCGGACCGACAACCCCGGTGTGTGGCTGGACCACTGCCACAACCTGCAGCACGCGTGCGACGGCCGATGGACCACCTGATGTACGGGAACGCGACGACGCCCTACCGCGTGGGGGGCAACGGCAACACCCCGAGTAGGGGAACGGTGGGTCGCCGCGTGGAATGATGGGAACGGTCGCCTTGACAGGAGGATCGCCCGGGCATCTGCTGTCCGGATCCTGCGCGGCGGACCGTGGGGGACAGGGGGACTCATGCTGCGAGCTGGACGGCTCGGACCGGCGGCGCCGCCGCGGCCGACGTGGTCCCGCCGGCACGTCGACCTGTGCCGCACCCACACCGCGCTCTGTTCCTGACCGCATCCCGACACACGGCGGCGTCTGCCGCCCATCCACATCCATTCCCGCCCGTGCCGCGGTCGTGCGCGCACGGGTCGTCCTCAGCTCGAAGGAGAAGTCCGTGCGTCGCACGTTCCTCGCCGTCGCCGCTGCGCTGCTGGCCGCCGTCACGATGGCCGGCTGCAGCAGCGGCGCGGACTCCGCCACCCTGCGCGTCGGCACCGAAGGCACCTACAGCCCGTTCAGCTTCCAGGGTCCCGACGGCAGCCTCACCGGCTACGACGTCGAGGTCGCCCAAGCGGTCGGCACCAAGCTCGGCAAGACCGTCGAGTTCGTGCAGACGCCGTGGGACTCGATCTTCGCGGGGCTGGAGGCCCGCCGCTTCGACCTGGTCGCCAACCAGGTGACGATCAACGACGAGCGCAAGGCCAAGTACGACCTGTCGGCGCCCTACACCGTCTCCGAGGGCGTCATCGTCACCCGCGCCGACGACACCAGCATCACCTCGCTCGCTGACCTCACCGGCAAGACCACGGCGCAGTCGGCCACGAGCAACTGGGCGCAGGTCGCCCGGGACGCCGGTGCGAACGTCGAGGCCGTCGAGGGCTTCGTGCAGGCGGTGCGGCTGCTCAAGGACGGCCGCGTCGACGCCACCGTGAACGACTCGCTCGCCGTCGCCGAGTACCTGAAGACCACCGGCGACACCGGCGTGAAGATCGCGGGCACCACGGGCGACACCAGCGAGCAGGCCTTCGCGGCGCGCAAGGACAGCGGGCTCATCGCCGACGTCGACCGGGCCCTGGCCGAGCTGCGGGCCGACGGCACACTCGCGCGGATCTCGGAGAAGTACTTCGGGACGGACGTGAGCGGTCGCTAGGTGGACGCATCGACCTGGGAGCTGATCTGGCGCAACCTGTGGCCGATGCTGGTGGCCACGGTCACCCAGACCATCCCGCTGACGCTGATCAGCTTCTCGATCGGGCTGGTGCTGGCGCTGTTCGTGGCGCTGGCCCGACTGTCGTCGATCACGCCGCTGTCGCTGCTGGCGCGCGGCTACATCAGCCTCATCCGCGGCACGCCGCTGCTGGTGCAGCTGTTCATCGTGTTCTACGGGCTCCCGCAGTTCGGGATCGTGATGGACCCGTTCCCGGCGGCCGTGGTCGCGTTCAGCCTGAACGTCGGCGGATACGCGGCCGAGGTGATCCGGGCGGCGATCCTGTCGATCCCGAAAGGGCAGTGGGAGGCGGCGCAGACCATCGGCATGGGCTACGTGCTGACGCTGCGGCGGGTGATCCTGCCGCAGGCTGCCCGCACCGCTGTGCCGCCGCTGTCGAACACGCTGATCTCGCTGGTCAAGGATACGTCGCTGGCTTCGACGATCCTGGTGACAGAGCTGCTTCGGGTCGCCCAACTCGCGGCGGCACCGACGTTCGACTTCTTCGCCCTCTACGGGGTCGCGGCGGTGTACTACTGGGTCGTCTGCCTGATCCTGTCGTTCGCGCAGAACCGGGTGGAGGAACGACTGGAGAGGTACGTGGCGCGATGACCGGACCGGCAGATGGTTCTGAGCCCCTGCTGTCGGTGCGCGGGGTGCGCAAGTCCTTCGGCGACCTGCAGGTGCTGCGGGACATCAGCTTCGACGTGCCGGCGGGCACTGTCACGACCGTGATCGGGCCGTCGGGCTCGGGCAAGACGACGGTGCTGCGCACGCTCAACGCGCTGGACCGCGCGGACGCCGGGGTGATCCGCGTCGGCGACGTCACCGTCGATTTCGCCGAGCCGGTCGACCGCGCGGTGCTGGCCCGGTTACGGGCGCAGAGCGGGATGGTGTTCCAGGCGCACAACCTGTTCCCGCACCGGACCGTGCTGGAGAACGTCATCGAGGGGCCGGTGATCGTGCAGAAGCGGCCCGAGGCGGACGCGATCGCCGAGGCGAAGGAGCTGCTGGCGCAGGTGGGGCTGGCCGAGAAGGCTGACCAGTACCCCTACCAGCTCTCCGGCGGTCAGCAGCAGCGCGTCGGGATCGCCCGGGCGCTGGCGCTGCGGCCCCAGCTGATGCTGTTCGACGAGCCGACGTCGGCGTTGGATCCCGAGCTCGTCGGCGACGTCCTGCGGGTGATCAAGGAGTTGGCGGCGCAGGGCTGGACGATGGTCATCGTCACGCACGAGATCCGCTTCGCTCAGCAGGTCGCCGACCAGGTGCTGTTCATCGAGGGCGGGGTCGTGCTGGAGTCGGGGCCGCCGGCTCAGGTGCTCGGCAAGCCGGAACAGGCGCGGACCCGGCAGTTCCTGCGGCGGATCCTCGACCCGATCTGAGCCGCACGGCGGGCTGCACGACTGCCGGGTCGTCGCGCCGAAAACCTGCTGCCATCATTTCACTTTTCCTGTAGTGATGGCTCGTGGCGGAGGATCCCGGGCGGAGGGCGCCGGGCCGGCATCACGACCGGCCCGGCCGGCGCGATACTTCCGTCGTTGCCTGGGCGCTGCGATGCCTCACCCCCTTCCCGACTCGCTCCCGGATCGGAGGTCCCCTCGGGGTTCCAAGCGGTGACCGACAGGGCGTCGTGCGGCAACCTGTCGGCCTCCCTCGCACGGCCGTCGGTGCGGCCGGTGGTCCTCGGGCGCGGGTCAGGTGTCGAGCTGCGTGCGCTCCGGCGGGGCGGCGACCGGGATGCGGCGCGGTCTGGCCTTCTCGGTGATCGGGATGCGCAACGTCAGCACGCCCGCGTCGTAGGTGGCGGTGACGCCGTCGGGATCGAGGTCCTCGCCGAGGACGAGGCGGCGCGCGAACACGCCCAAGGGGCGCTCCGACAGGTGCATCTCGACGTCGTCCCCGGTGAGCAGGGGGCGCCGCTCCGCCTTGACGGAGAGCGTGTTCCGCTCGACGTCCACCTCGATCGCGCCGGGGTCGACGCCCGGCAGGTCGAACGCGACCACGAAGGTGTCGCCCTCGCGGTAGGCGTCCATCGGCATCACGGCGGGTCGCGACCACGTGCCCGTGAGGAACGCCTGCCGGGCCCGGCGGTCCAGCTCGCCGAACGGGTCGATGCGCACCAGCATCGCGCGGTCCACTCCCTCCTCGAACTTGTGTCCACGACGGCAGAAGTCCTGCGTCGCCGGAGCCCACGACGCTGTGGGCTCCGGAGGGGTTTCCTAATATCTGCAACGCTAGATAGAGATTTTCTCAGTGTCAAGTTTGGATATGGCGGTGGGTCGGGACGGTGGGGTCGGGGTACCCCACGGCATGGCCTTGGAGACCTACCGGGCGAAGCGGGACTTCGCGCGCACCCCGGAACCGTCCGGAGCCGCCGATCCCGCGCCCGGCCGCCGGTTCGTCGTCCAACGGCACCGGGCGCGGCGGCTGCACTACGACCTGCGGCTGGAGATCGACGAGGTGCTGGTCAGCTGGGCCGTCCCGCGCGGGCCCACGCTCGATCCCGCGGCGCGGCACACCGCCGTGCACGTCGAGGACCATCCGCTGGAGTACGCCGGGTTCGAGGGCGTCATCCCGAAGGGCGAGTACGGCGGCGGAGACGTGATCGTGTGGGACCGCGGCACGTGGGAGCCTGCGCGCACCGACGACCCGGCCGCCGCCGTCGAGGCCGGTGAGCTGCACTTCGACCTGCACGGGGAGAAACTCGCCGGCCGGTTCGTGCTGGTGCGCCGCGACGGTGACGGCGGGCGCGATCAGTGGTTGTTGATCCACAAGCGGGACGAGCACGCCGTCGACGGCTGGGACCCCGAGGACCATCGCCGCTCGGTGGTCAGCGGCCGCACCAACGAGGAGGTGGCGGCCGCGCCCGCAGCGATGTGGCAGGGCGGGGTCGCCGCCGCGGACGCCGAGGTGCGCCTGGATGTGCCGACGAGCGTCGAGCCGCCGAACGTCGACGAGCTCGCCGCTCTGGACGAGCTGGGGCGGCGCGGCCGATGGGAGCTGGCCGGGCGGGAGCTGGTTCTGACCAACCTCGACAAGGTGCTCTTCCCCGGCCGGCGGGGGGCGCGTCGCGTCACCAAACGCGATCTCATCCGCTACTACGCCGAGGTAGGGCCGTGGATGCTGCCGTACCTGGCGGGGCGGCCGGTGAACATGCACCGCTACCCCGACGGAGTCGACGAGGGCGGGTTCTGGCACAAGGAGGTGCCGGACCACGCGCCCGACTGGCTGGTGCGCTGGCACAACCCGGAGGCCGATCCCGGCGAGACCGCCTGCTACGTCGTGCCCGACGGCCTTCCGGCGCTGGTGTGGTTGGCGAACTTCGGCGCGGTCGAGCTGCACCCGTGGACGTCGCGGCTGCCCGACGTCCACGCCCCGACGTGGGCGCTGATCGACATCGATCCCGGCACGGCCAGCACCTTCGACGACGTGCTGGTGCTCGCCCGGCTCTTCCGCACGGCGCTGGACCACCTCGGGGTGGCGGCGGCGCCGAAGGTGACCGGCAGCCGCGGCGTGCAGATCTGGGTGCCGGTCACGTCGGGCTGCACGTTCGGCGAGACGCGGGCGTGGGTGGAGCGGATCTCCCGCGCCGTCGGGCGCACCGTGCCCGAGCTGGTGAGCTGGGAGTGGTACAAGGACCGTCGCGGCGGCCTCGCCCGTCTCGACTACACCCAGAACGCGATCAACAAGACGCTCGTCGCGCCGTTCAGCCCGCGGCCCGCAGCCGGGGCGCCGGTGTCCGTGCCGATCCGGTGGGGAGAGCTGGACGATCCCGGGCTGCGGCCGGATCGCTGGACGCTGCACACGGTGCTGGACCGGCTGCAGGAGGTGGGGGACCCGCTGGCGGAGCTGATCGGGCGGGATCAGCGGTTGCCGCCGGTGTGAGGGAACCGCCGACCGCTCACCGATCCGAGGTTTCGGCGCTGCCCGGTGGGTTACCGCTGTGCGGACCACGCCCTGCCTGCGACTGAGTCCGAGGCTGCCATGACCCGCACCGGTCCCGTGCCCGTACCCACGCCGATCCGGCCCCGCGCGCACCGCTCGCGCCCCCTCGGCTCCCGCACGCTGCACGTGCTGCGCACCACCGATCCGAAGGACATCGGGCTGCTCTACCTCACGACGGCGTTCCTGTTCTTCCTGATCGGCGGGGCGATGGCCCTGCTGATCCGGGGCGAGCTGGTGACGCCGGGGCAGCAGTTCCTGTCGAACGAGCAGTACAACCAGCTGTTCACGATGCACGGCACGCTGATGCTGCTGCTCTACGCGACGCCGATCCTGTTCGGGTTCGCCAACTACATCCTGCCCCTGCAGATCGGTGCGCCGGACGTGGCGTTCCCGCGGCTGAACGCGTTCTCGTACTGGTTGTTCCTGTTCGGCGGGCTGATCGTGATGTCGGGGTTCCTCACCCCGGGCGGGCCCGCGGACTTCGGCTGGACCGCCTACACCCCGCTCTCGGACGCGATCCGGTCCCCGGGGGCGGGCGGGAACCTGTGGCTGGCGGGGCTGATCGTGTCCGGGCTCGGCACGATCCTCGGCGCGGTCAACATGCTCACGACCGTCATCTGCCTGCGCGCACCGGGGATGACCATGTTCCGGATGCCGATCTTCACCTGGAACATCTTCTTCACCTCGATCCTGATCCTGATCGCGTTCCCCGTCCTGACGGCCGGCCTGTTCGGCCTGCTCGTCGACCGGCTCTTCGGCGCGCACGTGTTCGATCCCGCCAACGGCGGTGCCGTCCTGTGGCAGCACCTGTTCTGGTTCTTCGGCCACCCGGAGGTCTACATCGTCGCGCTGCCGTTCTTCGGCATCGTCACCGAGATCATCCCGGTGTTCAGCCGCAAACCGCTCTTCGGCTACAAGGGGATGGTGTTCGCCAGCGTGGCGATCACCGTGCTCTCGGCCGCGGTGTGGGCGCACCACATGTTCGCGACCGGTGCGGTGCTGCTGGCGTTCTTCTCCTTCACGACGTTCCTGATCGCGATCCCGACGGGCATCAAGTTCGTCAACTGGATCGGCACCATGTGGAAGGGGAAGATCACCCTCGAGACGCCGATGCTGTTCGCTGTCGGCTTCCTCGCGACGTTCCTGCTGGGCGGGCTGACCGGGATCCTGCTCGCGTCCCCGCCGCTGGACTTCCACATGCACGACACCTACTTCGTGGTGGCGCACTTCCACTACGTGCTGTTCGGGACGATCGTGTTCTCCGTCTTCGCCGGCCTCTACTACTGGTTCCCGAAGATGACCGGCCGGATGCTGGACGAGACCCTCGGGAAGATCCACTTCTGGACGATGTTCATCGGGTTCCACCTCACCTTCCTCGTGCAGCACTGGCTGGGCAACGCCGGGATGCCGCGCCGCTACGTCGACTACCTGCCCATCGACGGCTTCACGACGATGCACGCGATCTCGTCGGCCGGGGCGGTGCTGCTCGGTCTGTCGACGCTGCCGTTCCTGTGGAACGTGCTGCACAGCCTGCGGTTCGGCCGCGTCGTCGCCGTCGACGACCCGTGGGGGTTCGGCAATTCGCTGGAGTGGGCCACCAGCTGCCCGCCGCCGCGGCACAACTTCACCGAGCTGCCGCGGATCCGCTCGGAACGTCCGGCGTTCGAGCTGCACTACCCACAGCTCGTCGAGCGGTTCCGGCAGGAGGCGCACGTGACGGGGCGGGCCTCGCTGTACGAGCAGCTCGTCGCCCGCTCCACGCCGGGGGACGGCGCGGAGGAGGAGCCGAAGCAGCGCTGAGCCCGTGGATCAGGCCCAGCCGGAGCGGATCAGCCCGCGCAGCACCGTGCGGAGCAGGGCCCGGCGCAGTGCGCGCAGCAGCGCCACCGGGTGCGGGACCCGACGGCGGATCGGCTCGCCGACGGCGTACCCGGCGCTGCGCCGCTCACTCCGGTCACCCCACACGGGTGACGGAGCGTGACCGATATCGTCCGTCCCGCAACCGAGGAGGACGGACATGACCAGCTCCGACGGCTCGCCCGCGGACCCCGTCGCCGACCTGACCGGCGGCTCGTGGCCGACCCGTGTGCTCGACGGGCTGCTGCTGCTCGTCGCGCTGGTGATCTTCGTCGATCTGTGGACCAACCCCGATCTCGACGACCTGATCTACCAGGGCGCCGCGGTCGTGTGGATCGTCCTGGCCTGCGCGTTCATCGGGGTGCGGCTGTGGCGGATGCGTCGGGCGCGCCGCGGCGCCGATCCGCACTGGACCCGCCGCCTGCAGGATCCGCGGCTCGGCTACCTGCTGGTCGCGACGACCGTCGTGACGGTCGCGAGCGCGGTCCTGCTCCTCCTGCAGACCACGGGGAACGCGGGGGAGCGGGCCATCGCCGAACTGGTGGCGGAGGGCGCGGACCCGGACGAGACGGCGGCGCTGATCGCGACGTACTCGTGGTCGGCGCTGCTGCTGATCGTGCTGTCCTGGGCGGTGCTGCACCTGAGCTACGCCGAGCGCTACGCGCGGCTGTGGGCGGTCGGGCGCGCCCAGGGGATCCAGCACGTCGAGTTCCCCGGCGGGAAGGCGCCGACACTGATCGAGTTCGTCTACCTGGCGATCACGATCGGCTTCACCTACGCCACCTCCGACGCGATCGTGAAGACGTCGGAGATGCGGGCGAAGATGCTGTTCCACAGCATGATGTCGTTCCTCTACAACACCGTCATCATCGCGGCGACCGTGGGTGTGCTGACGGGCTGAGCCGGCGGCCGTACGCCTCGGCGACCGCGCCGAAGGCGGGCTTGGGCTCCCACTCCGTGCCGGGGTAGGTCGTGCCCGCCTCGCCGTCGAGCAGGCGGACGACACCGAGGCTGGCCAGGTCCAGGTCGTCGCGGGGATCGCCGTCCGGGCGGTACGGGTAACCGTGCTGCGCGAACAGGTACACGAACGCGCTGTCCACCCCTTCGGTCTCGAAGATCTCCAGCAGCTCGGTGAGGTAGGCGGCTTGGCCGGCCTCGTCGCGCTCGTGCACGTCAGTCAGCCGGATGGGCCGGTGGGTCGCGGGATCGAGCTCGACCACCTCGAGCACCCGGCCGCCGCGGTCGCCTGCGCCGCGGTAGCTCGCGGTGCCGAACCCGGTGATCGCGAGCGGCTTCGGCCCGGCGGCGAGCACGCGCACGCCCTCCCGGAACCGGTCGGCGACCTCGGCGGAGCGGATCAGCTCGTAGGTCACGAAGTCGAACGGGGTCCAGTCGACCTGCTCGAACTGGATCGCCGCGTACGTGAGCGGCCCGGCGAAGTGTTCGCGGACGACGTCCACGGCATCGCGCAGGAACGCGTTCATGCGTCCGCCGAGCTCGCGGACCGCCGCAGCGCGCCGCTGCGGGTCGCTCAGCAGCAGAGCGACCCGCTCCTCGGTGCTCTCGCCGTCCAGGAACCCGCGGTTCATGACGCTCAGCTCGACACCGGTGACGAACACGATCTCGGCCCCGTCCCGGCGCAGCCGTTCGGCGCGCTCGGCGCAGTCCCGCAGGAGCGCGAGGATCTCGGCCGGTTCCAGCTCCAGCGGGTACGGCGAGAACCAGACCTCCAGGCCGAGCTCGGCGGCTGTGCGGGCGGCCAGCTCCAGCCGGTCCGGGTCGCCGCCGACGATCTGGACGGCGGTGCAGTGCAGGTCGTCCCGGATGATCTCCAGCTCACGCCGCACCACCGCAGGATCGAAGCGCTCACGGGACGTGTGGCCGTGCACGACGAACCCGGTGTCGTAGGCGATTCCCCTGGCACGCATCGGGTGCCTCCTCCCTCGGATCGGTGTGGCGCCGAGGCTGGCAGAAAAATTGCGTGCACGCAAGTTTGCGTGTTCGCACGATTCATGGCATGCTGGCTCGGTGACACCGGGGCTGCGGGAGCGGAAGAAGCAGGCCACGCGCGCGGCCCTGCGCGAGGCCGCCTTGCGGCTGGCTCTGGAACGCGGACCGGACCAGGTACGAGTGGAGGACATCGCCGCGGCGGCCGGGGTCGCGCCGCGGACGTACAACAACTACTTCGCCAGCCGCGAGCAGGCGATCGTCTCCGCCGTCACCGCCGACCGCGAACGGCGGGTCGCCGAGGCCGTCGCGGCGCGGCCGCAGATGCGGCTGGCCGACGCGGTCGTCGAGGCCGTCGTCGAGCAGTACACCGATCCGGGCGAGCAGGACCCGCGGGCGCTGTTGATGATCACCTCGCGGCCCGCGCTGCGGGCGGCGTACCTCGAGGCCACCGCCGACATCGCGGCGCCGTTGGCGGACGTGCTCGCGCGCCGGCTCGGTGAGACTCACGGGGAGAGTGCGCGGGTGCTCGCGGCGAGCGTCGCGGCCGCAGTGCGCATCGCCGTGGAAGGGTGGATCCGACCGCTCGGCGGCGGGGGGCTGGTCGTGCCCACGGGGTCGCTGCGGGAGCGGTTGCGGGCGGCGCTGGCGGTGCTCGCGCCGGCGTTCGACGCGGCGGAGCGCCGAGAGGGGTGAGTGCGCTCAGTCCGGGACCGCGGCCAGGACCAGGTCGGCGGCGGCCCGGGTGGCGTTGATCAGCAGCGCGTTGCGCTCGTCGGAGCCGCGGGCCCGGTCGCGGGCCTCGCCCGGGTGCGGCCGTAGGCCCGGTGCCGGGAGATCAGACGTTCCCGGCGCAGGTCCTCGTCCGGGGTCAGGAACCAGACCCCGCCCGGGAGGGCGAGTTGCCCCGTCGGGATCGGCGAGTTGTCCGGTGGGGGAGGGCGAGTTGTCCTCGCCGGGGCTCCGAGTCCTTCGGAAGGACGGTGTTCTCGGGGAGAGTCCTTCGGAAGGACGGTGTTCTCGGGGAGCGCCTGCGGCGCTCGAGAATGCCACGAGCGCTTCGCAGGCGCGGCGAAGGTCGTCGCGGCCGCGGTGAACCTGGCAGGAGAGCCATTCTCCTGCACCTTCACCGACGACGACGGCACGCGCGCACGACGACGTGCGCGAGATCGGCGTTGCCCGGACGGCCACGCCGAAGCGCGGGCGCCGTGGTGGGCTGATGCCACCGACGTCACGAGGCGTCGTGGATCGCCTCGGCGAGTTCGTCGCGGGTCATCGTCGAGCGGCCCTTGATGTCCAGTTCCTTGGCCTTCGCGGCGAGGTCGGCCTTCGTGGCGTTCGCGAGGTCGTCCTCGGCGGTGCCGTCCCCGGCGGTGCGGTCGTCCTTCGCGGAGCGGTCGGCGCGGGTGCGGCGGCCGGATCGCGCGGCCTCGACGCTCTCCTCGAGTGCGGCGAGCAGGTCGGACATCTCGGTGGGGTCCGGCGGCTCGGCCTCGACGACGGTCTGGCGGCCGCGCTGCTTGTCCGCGATCAGTTCCTCGACCTTGTCGCGGTAGGTGTCGGTGTAGTCCTCCGGCTTCCACGGGCCGCTCATCGACTCGACGAGGTGGACGGCCATGTCGAGCTCCTTGCCGGAGGCGGGGAGCTTGCTGGGGAGGTTCTCCAGTTCCTCGTGGGGATCGCGGACCTCGTCGGCGAAGTGGAGGGTCTCGAGGGCGAGGACGTCGCCGTCGGGGCGGATCGCGGCGAGGTACTGCTTGCCGCGCATGACGAACGAGCCGATGGCGGCGCGGTTGGTGCGGGTCAGTGCGGCGAGCAGCAGGCCGTACGGGCGGGCGTACTGCTCGGCGGTCGGGGCGAGCCAGTAGGTGCGCTGGAAGTAGAGGGGGTCGATCTCCTCGAGGTCGACGAAATCGGTGATCTCGAGGTCGCGGGAGCGGCCGGGGGCGATGGCCTCGAGCTCGTCGGGTTCGACGATGACGTGCTCGCCGTCGCCGACGTCGGCGCCCTTGACGATGTCGGCGAAGTCGATCTCCTCGCCGGTGCGCTCGTTGACGCGCTTGTTGCGGACGCGGTCGGAGGTGCCGCGTTCGAACTGGTGGAAGTGGATCGTGTGGTCGTCGGTGGCGCTGAACAGCCCCACCGGGATCGACACCAGCCCGAAGCTGATCGAACCCGTCCAGATCGCCCGCGCCATCCCTGCACTCCCGTCCGTGGTCGCCTTCCGCGAGGCGTACCCGGTGCAGGGCGGAACCATGCCGCGGTCAGGACCAGCGCAGCAGTTGGGTGAGGGCCTCCTCGAGGAGGGCGTCGCCGACGACGATCGTCTCCAGCGGCAGACCGAGCACCGCGGCAGCGCGCTCGGCGGCGGCGCGCAGCCGCGGGGTGGGGTGCTGGGCCAGCCAGACGACGCGGCGGTAGTGGCCGAAGTAGGCGTCGCGCAGTTCGGGATGACGGTCGAGGCCCAGCTCGGTGACGACGGCGCGGTCGACGTTGGCCGCGAGCCAGTCGGTGAGCAGGTAGGTGCCCGGCTCGGCGGCGAGCAGCTCCTGGAGGCGGCGCTCGCCGGCGAACAGGTCGTAGCAGTGGGCGCCGGGCAGGCGAGGCACGCCGAGGCGGGCGCACACGGCGTCGAGGACGCCGGAGGTGCCGCACTCGGCGTAACCGACGGCGACGGTGGCGTAGTCCGCCCGCAGCTCGACGACCCGTGCCTCGACGGCGGCGGCGATCCGCTCCGGGCGGTTGTGCAGGAGCGGGGGCAGCACGTGGACGTCGACCGGCCAGGCTCGGCGGACCGCGACCTCGCGGACGTGCCGGGCGATCGCGCCGCACGCCACGATCGCGACCCGGTCAGAACGCGAGGCGGTCGACGAACCGGTCGTTGAAGTCGGGACGGTCGGAGAGCTCGACGTAGCGCACCTCCTCCAGCAGCGCCCGGGCCGCGGCGCGCTCCCGCACCGACAGCAGAGCCATCTTCGCGCCCTCGCCGGCGACGTTGCCGGCGCTGACGATCCGCAGCAGCGACACCCCGGGGACGAGGCCGATCCGCACCGCGGCGGACGCGGACAGATAGCTGCCGAACGAACCCGCCAGCACCACCTGCGCGACGTCGTCCTGGGTGAGGCCCGCTTCCTCCAGCAGCAGCGACCAGCCGGTCGCGATCGCCGCCTTCGCGAACTGCAGCTCGCGGATGTCCCGCTGGAACAGGCACAGGTCGTGCTGAGGGCCGGCGTGCAGGACGAACGCCCGCTCCTCGCCGACGGTGCGCAGCCGCGCCGCGAGGCCCGGTGGAACGCCCGGGTCGTCGGCGGTCGCGAGCCGGCCCGACGCGTCGACGAGTCCCGTCGAGACGAGCGCCGCGACCGCGTCGACCAGGCCGGAACCGGCCAGACCGAGCGGCTCGACGTCGCCGATCACGTCGAGCAGCACGTCGTCCTCGCTGATCTTGACACCCTCGATCGCGCCCGGTGCGGCCCGCATCCCGCAGCGGATCGCCGCCCCCTCGAACGCTGGGCCGGCCGGTGCCGCGGTCGCGAGCAGCCGGTCGCCCGCCGCCAGGACGATCTCGCAGTTCGTGCCGATGTCGATGAACAGCCGGATCCGCCGGTCGCGGTCCATCCCGGACGCCAGCGCGCCCGCCACGACGTCCCCGCCCACGTACGCGCCGAGCGCCGGGAACACGTACGCCCGCGCGCCCGGGTGCACCTGCACACCGAGATCGCGCGCGGTGAGGCCGGGGAACTCGCGGCCGGCCATGACGAACGGGGCGACGCCCAGCGGCTCGGGGTCGAGGCCCAGCGCGAGGTGGACCATCGTCGCGTTGCCGGCCAGAGCGATCTCGTACACCTCGCGCCGATCGACACCGGCCTCCGCGCACACCTCGCCGGCCAGGCCGTCGAGCGCGGAGTGGGCGAGCGCGGTGAGCCGGTCCAGCGCGCTGGGGTCCATCATCGTCGCGCTGATCCGGGTGATCACGTCGGCGCCGTGGGGCTGCTGCGGGTTCAGCACCGACGCCACCGCCGCCGGGGTGCCGGTGACCAGGTCGAGCAGTGTGGCGACGACCGTGGTGGTGCCCAGGTCGAACGCCAGCGCGTAGCACCGTGCACCGGTGTCGCCCGGCTCGACGTCGACGAGCACGTCGTCGACGATCACCGCGGTGACCACGCCGTCAGCGGCGCGCATCGCGCGGGAGAGGTTGCGGACCGCGCGCAGGTCGGCGGAGAACTCCAGGTCGTCCAGGGCGGCCCGCAGCCGCTCCAGGTCGCTGCGCTGGTCGGCCAGCGACGGCTCCGGCAGCGTGACGCACCGCTTCTGGACGGCCGGCCGCAGCACCACCTGCCGGCCGACGCCGACCGTCGCCGCCTTCGGCCGGGTGACCAGCGGCGGCACCTCCACGACGAGGTCCTGCTCGGCCGCGGCGCGGCAGGCCAGCCGCCAGCCCGCGCGCAGCTGCTCCGGGGTGAACGCGCGGGGATCGACCCGCGACACCGGCACGTCGCCCTCGATCACGCGCATCAGGCACTTCTTGCACGTGCCGTGCCCGCCGCACGTCGAGTCGACGGCGATGCCGTTCCAGCTCGCCGCGTCGAACAGGGTGGTGCCGGCCGGGACCCGCACCTCGCGGGGCGCGGACCCGTCGGGGTGGAAGCGGATCCGCGCCCGGTCCGGCCCCGGCTCGGTCACGACGCAGCCGCGGCCGCGGCCGCTCCCTCCTGCGCGCCTCTTGCTGCCCGGGCCCGCGCGATCCACGCCGCGCCCCAGTCGTCGTTGCCCAGCAGCAGGTCGGCGGCCTTCACGGCGTCGACCATCTGCGGCGAGCGCACGTCCATGATCGCGCTGGTCAGCCCGCACGTCATCGCCATCGGCAGGAACGCCGCGCCCAGCGCGGGCCGGTTCGGCATGCCGAAGGAGACGTTGCCCGCGCCGAGGGTCGTGTTGACGCCGAACTCCTCGCGGATCAGCTCGATCGTGCGCAGCGTGGTCCGCACCAGCGAGGTGTCCGCCCCGACCGGCATGGCGAGCGGGTCGATCACGAGGTCCTCGATCGGGATCTCGTACTCGCCGGCCGCGATGTCGATGATCTTGCGGGTGATGTCCAGCCGCTTCTGCGGCTCGGCGGGGATCTCGTCCTCCTCGTTGGGCAGCGCGATCACCGCCGCTCCGTGCCGCTTGACGATCGGCAGGATCGCGTCCAGCCGCTCGCGTTCGCCGGTGACCGAGTTGACCAGCGCTTTCCCCTGGTACGCCGCGAGCCCGGCCTCCAGCGCCTCGACCACCGACGAGTCGATCACCAGCGGCAGGTCGGTGAGCTCCTGCACCAGCGCGACGGCGCGGGCGAGCAGCTCGGCCTCGTCGGCGAGCGGGACGCCCATGTTGACGTCGAGCATCGTCGCCCCGCCCGCGACCTGCTGGGCGACATCGATCTCCACTGGGGAGAGGTCCCCGGCGCGCAGGTGTTCGGCGAACGCCGTGCGGCCGGTCGGGTTGATCCGTTCGCCGATCAGGCAGAACGGCTGGTCCGGGCCGATGACCACCTCGCGGGTGGCCGAACGCAGAACCGTGTGCATCTAGACCCCCACCGTCGCGCGGCGCGCCGCGAGCAGCTCCTTGGCCTTGCGGACGGCGGTGGCGGCGTCGGCCGCGTAGCCGTCGGCGCCGACCGCGTCGGCGTACTCCTGGGTGACTGGCGCCCCGCCCACCATCACGATCACGTCGTCGCGCAGCCCGGCCTTCTGCAGCGCGTTGATGTTCGCCTTGAACATCGGCATGGTCGTGGTGAGGAAGGCCGAGAACCCGACGATGTCCGGCTTGTGCTCCTGCACACCCGCGACGACCTTCTCCGGCGAGACCTGCACGCCCAGGTCGATCACGTGGAAGCCCGCGCCCTCCAGCATGATGTTGACCAGGTTCTTGCCGATGTCGTGCACGTCGCCCTTGACCGTGCTCATCAGGAACGTGCCGACGGTCTGCGCGCCGGTCTCGGCCAGCAGCGGGCGCAGCACGTCCAGTGCTCCGCTCATCGCCCGGCCGGCCACCAGCATCTCGGGCACGAAGAAGTCGCCGCGCTCGAACCGCGCCCCGACCTCCTCCAGCGACGGGATCAGCGCGTCGAACAGCATCGACTCCGGCGTCAGGCCCGTCTCCAGCCCCTGCCTGGTCAGCTCGAGCACGCGTGGGCCGTTGCCGACCAGGGTCTCGTCGTAGAGGCCGCGCAGGATCTCCTGGTGGTCGGTCATCGCATGCCTTCCTTCGTGCCGGTCAGGCGGCTGCGCCGCGGATCGGGATCGGGGCGGTGACCCAAGAGCGCCGAGAGCCCGCGCAGCTCCGCCACCAGCAGCTCACCGAGGGCGGTGATGCCGAAGTCGTTGATGCGGCTGGTCGGGCCGGACACCGAGATCGCGGCGGCGACCACGCCGTCGACGGTGCGCACCGGTGCCGCGACCGCGGCCAGGCCCAGCTCGAGCTCGTCGAGGGAGACCGCGAAGCCGCGCCGGCGCACCTCGACCAGCATGTGGTCGAGCTGGGCGCGGTCGACGGGGGAGTGCGGGGTGCGCCGTTCCAGCGCGCCCTGCGGGCGGGGCAACGCGTCGAACGCGTAGAGGACCTTGCCGAGCGCTGTGCAGTGCGCCGGCACATCCACGCCCACCCAGTTGACGGCGCCGAGCATGTAGCGGCTGTCGACCTGGTCGATCTGCACCACCTGCCCACCCCGTGGAACGGCGAGCACCACGGTCTCGCCCGAGAGCTCCGAGAGGTGCTCCATCGTGGGCCGGGCCAGCTCGGACAGATCGTGCAGCGCGCTCGGCCGGGCCGCGTGCAGCGAGAACAGCGCGCCCGGTCGGAACGCGCCGGACCGGTCGCGGTGCACGAGCCGTGCCCGCTCCAGGGCGCTGAGCAGGCGTGAGGTCGTCGACTTCGCCAGCCCGAGCTCGTCGACGAGCGAGGTGAACGTGCGGGGTGCCCCGGACTCGACGATCACACCGAGCAAGGCGCTGGCGCGCTCGACGGCCTGGCTGCCCGTCTGCGGGGTCTGCGTGGTCATTCGGGATCCCGTCCCGGCCCGTCTCGCAACTCGGGGCCGAAGAGTTTCACATCATGGAACCCAGGTTCCGGTGATTGCCGCTACTGTGGCCCCGTTCACCCGGAACGTCAAGAGATCGTTTCTGCGAACCCCCGAGAGCGAGCGCGCATGTTCCGCAACACCATGCCCCGCTACGAGATCCTTTCCGAACAGGCCATGAACACGCTCGACGGCGGCTGGCGCCGGCTGGTGAGCGAGATCGGCGTCGAGTTCGGTTCCGGGCGGGCTCTGGAACTGTTCCGGCAGGCCGGGCAGAAGGTGGAGGACGGGCTCGTCCGCTTCGATCCGGAGTTCGTCCTCGAGCAGGTCGCGAAGGCTCCGTCCGGGTTCGACCTGCAGGCCCGCAATCCTGCGAACACCGTGCACATCGGCGGGGACGGCATGGCGTTCGGCGCGGTCTACGGGCCGCCGTTCGTCCGCGAGGGGAACGTCCGAAGAGACGCGAAAATGGCGGACTTCGAGAACTTCGCCCGCCTTTCTCAGGTGTTCTCGGTGCTGGATTCGGCGGGTGGTGTGGTGTGTGAGCCGGAGGACGCCCCGCTCGATTCCCGGCACCTCGATATGACGTTCGCGTTGCAGACGCTCACCGACAAGATCTACATGGGGAACGTCGTCTCGGGGGAGAACGCGCGCGACACGATCGCGATGACCGAGATCCTCTTCGGCGGCCGCGACACGATCGAGGAAACGCCTGCGACGATCTCCCTGATCAACTGCAACTCGCCGCTGCGCTGGGACGAGCGCATGCTCGACGCCCTGTTCGAGTACTGCGCGGCGAACCAGGCCGTCGTCGTCACCCCGTTCCTGCTCATGGGCGCGATGTCACCGGTCTCCATCCCCGCCGCCCTGGCCCAGCAGATCGCCGAGGCGCTCACCGGGATCGCGCTCGCCCAGCTCATCCGGCCCGGCTGCCCGGTCGTGTTCGGCTCGTTCCTGTCCAACATCGACATGCAGTCCGGCTCGCCGTGCTTCGGCACCCCCGAGTCGGCGATCGGGCTGCTCGCCACCGGGCAGATCGCCCGCCGCTTCAACCTGCCGGTGCGCTCCGGTGGAGGGCTCACCTCCAGCCAGACCCCCGACGCCCAGGCCGGCTACGAGGCGCTCATGACGATGCTCCCGACGTTCCTCGCGGGCATCAACTGGGTGATGCACTCCGCGGGCTGGCTCGAGGGCGGGCTGGTCGCGAGCTACGAGAAGTTCGTCCTCGACGTGCAGGTGCTGGAGATGCTGCAGCACGAGTTCACCCCGCTGGAGATCGACGAGGCGAGCTTGGCGTTCGGGGCGCACGACGAGGTCCGCCACGGTGGGCACTTCCTCGGCGCCGCCCACACCATGGAACGGTTCCGGACCTGCTTCTACCGGCCCTTCCTGTCGAGTTCCGAGAACTACGAGCGCTGGGTGCGGGGCGGGGGCAAGGACGCCGCAGCCCGGGCCGCCGAGATCGCGCGCGCGAAGCTGGCCGAGTACGAGCCGCCCCCGCTGGACGACGCCGTCCGCGAGGAACTGACCGAGTACGTGACCCGCCGCCGTCGCGAGCTGGGCGACTAGGAGAAGGAGCAGCAATGGCAACCGTGCCCGCCACCGCCCGCGTCGTCGTGATCGGCGCCGGCATCGTCGGCAACAGCCTCGTTCACCACCTGGCTCGGCTGGGCTGGCGCGACATCGTGCAGATCGACAAGGGCCCGCTGCCCAACCCGGGCGGCTCCACCGGCCACGCGTCGAACTTCATCTTCCCCGTCGACCACTCCCGCGAGCTGACCGACCTCACGCTCGACTCGATGCGCCAGTACAAGGAGCTGGGCGTGTTCACCGAGTCCGGCGGCTACGAGGTCGCTCGCACCGAGGAGCGCATGGAGGAGCTGCGCCGGCGCATGTCGTCGGCGAAGGCGTGGGGCATCGACGCCGAGCTGGTCACCCCGGACCACGTCGTGGCGCGCATCCCGTTCCTGGACAAGGACCAGATCCTCGGCGCGTTCTGGACACCGTCGGTCGGCGTAGTCGACTCGCTGCGCGCCGGCACGCTCATGCGGGAGGCCGCCCAGCAGGCAGGCGCCCTGACGACCGTGCCGAACGTCGAGGTCGTCGGCATGGACGTCGAACGCGGCCGGATCAAGCGGGTCCGCACCGACAAGGGCGACATCGAGGCCGAGTACGTCGTCATCGCCTGCGGGGTGTGGAGCCCGAAGCTCGCGCGGATGGCGGGCGCGGCCATCCCGCTCACCCCCGCCGTGCACCAGATGATCTCGGTGGGTCCGATCCCGCAACTGGCCGAGCGACCCGGCGAGATCAGCTTCCCGATCGTGCGGGACATGGACACCTTCTGCTACGAGCGCCAGCACGGCGCCGACATGGAGGTCGGCTCCTACGCCCACCGCCCGATCCTGTACGACCCCGAGGACATCCCGACGATCGAGCAGGCGAAGCTGTCGCCGACGGAGCTGCCGTTCACCGCCGACGACTTCGATCCGCAGCTGGAGCAGGCGCTCGAGCTGATGCCCGACGCGCTCGGCGCCGACGGCGCGGAGATCCGCTACGCCATCAACGGGCTGCTCTCGCTCACCCCGGACGGCGCCCCGATCCTCGGCGAGACGCCCGAGGTCAAGGGGCTGTGGTCGGCCGCGGCGGTCTGGGTCAAGGAGGGTCCGGGCGTCGGTCGGGCCGTCGCTGAGTGGATGACGCAGGGCTGGTCGGAGATCGACCTCGCGCACTCCGACATCGCCCGGTTCTACCCGCACCAGCGCACCCGCCAGCACGTGCGCGCCCGCACGTCGGAGTCGTTCAACAAGACCTACGGCATCGTCCACCCCGCCGAGCAGTGGGCCAGCGACCGCGGCAAGCGGCTCGCCCCGATGCACGCGGCGACGTCGGCGGCCGGGGCCGTCTACTTCGAGACCGCGGGCTGGGAGCGACCGCACTGGTACGCCTCCAACGAGGTCCTGCTCGGTGAGTACGGCGATCGTGTCGTGCCGCGCGAGCACGAGTGGGACTCCCGCTGGTGGTCGCCGATCATCAACGCCGAGCACCTGGCCATGCGGGAGCGCGCCGGCATCGTCGACCTCACCGCGTTCGCGATCTTCGACGTGGTGGGGCCGGGCGCGCTGGCGTCGGTGCAGCACATCGTGGTCGCGCAGGCCGACGTGCCCGAGGGACGGCTGATCTACACGCCCGTGCTGGACCCCAACGGCGGTTTCCGCTCCGACCTGACGATCATGCGGCTCGCCCACGACCACTTCCGCGTCGTCACCGGCGCCGCGCACGGCATGGCCGACCTGAAGTGGTTCCGCGACAACCTGGCCGATCGCGCCGCCGTCGTCGACGTGACCTCGGCGTTCACGACGATCGGGCTGTGGGGGCCGAAGGCGCGCGACATCCTCGGTCGGCTCACCGACGACGACATCAGCAACGCCGGCTTCCCGTTCTTCACCTGCCGCCCCATCCAACTGGGCAGCGTCTCGGTGCTCGCGTCGCGCATCTCCTACGTCGGTGAGCTGGGCTGGGAGCTGTACGTGCCGATGGAGCAGGGCGCACGCGTGTGGGACCTGCTGCACGAGGCCGGTGAGCCCGACGGCGCCGTGCCGGTCGGGATCGGCGTGTACGGCACGACCGGGCGGATCGAGAAGGGCTACCGCGCCTACGGGTTCGAGCTCGACGCCGAGCGCACGATCGTGGAGGCCGGGATGGCGCGGCCGCGGGTCAAGGACGCCGACTTCATCGGCCGGGCCCGCTACCTGGAGCAGCGAGAGGCCGGGCCGCGGTCGGTGCTGTGCACGCTCACCGTCGACGACCACATCAGCGCGGGCGGGCAGCGCCGCTACATGCTCGGCGGGGAGCCGATCCGCACCCGGGACGGCGGCCCGCTCACCGACGGCAACGGTCGCCACCCGTACGTCACCACGGCGGGTTCGGCGCCGTCGCTGGGCAAGCACCTGCTCATGGCGTACCTGCCGCCGGACGAGGCGTACGTCGGCAACCAGCTCGCCGTGTCCTACATGGAGCAGCTGTACCCGGTGACCGTCGCCGCCGCGGACGCGACGCCGCTGTTCGACCCGGACAACGCGCGGATGCGGAGCTGAGCGCCGATGACCGACGTACTGGTGTGCATCAAGCGGGTGCCCGACGTGGGCGGCGAGGTCACGCTCACCGCCGACGGGCAGGGCGTCGACGCGCGGCACGTGGGTTTCACGGTGAGCGAGCACGAGAACTGCGCCGTCGAGCTGGCGGTGCAGGTCGCCGCGGCCACCGGGGGCCGGGCGACGGTGCTCACCCTCGGTCCGGCCGAGGCCGTCGAGCAGCTGCGCTCGGCGCTGGCCGTCGGGTGCGACGACGCGGTGCTGATCGAGGTCTGCGAGCCCGGGTCGTACGGGCCGGCCGATGTCGCCCGCGAGATCGCTGCGGTCGTGGCCGACCGGGGCGACGAACTGGTGCTGCTGGGCAACGACGCCGCTGACACCGGCGACTTCCAGGTCGGTATCCGGCTCGCCCACCTGCTGGGCCGCCCCGTCGTCAACGGGGTGCGCACGGTGGCGGTCACCGACGGCGTCCTCGTCGCGCGGGGTGACGGCGTCGACGGGGTGGAGACCTACGAGCTGCCGCTGCCCGCCGTCGCGACCGTGCTGGAGGGCGGGGTCGAGCCGCGCTACCCGTCGCTGAAGGGGCGGATGAAGGCGAAGAAGGCCCCGATCGACACGCGCGCGCCGCGGTCCGCGCCGGCCGGGTCCGGGCGGGTGCGGCTGCTGCTGCCGCCTGCCCAGCCGAGCACCGTCGACGTGCTGGGGGAGGGGCCGCAGGCGGCCGCGGCCGTCGTCGACCTGCTGGAGCGGATGGGGGTGGCCCGGTGAGCGTGCTGGTGTTCGCGGAGACCACGGGCGGTGGGATCGCCGAGACCTCGCTGGAGACGGTGGCGTTCGCCCGCGGACTGGACGCCGAGGTCGACGCCGTCGTCGTCGGGGAGCTGCCGCACGGGGCGGCCGGTGAGCTGGCCGAGCACGGGGTGCGCACGGTGCACCACGCCACCGGGGACGCGTTCGGCGCCTACTCGGGTGCGGCGTGGGCCACCGCGGTGCAGGCCGCGGCGGGACAGTCGCGGGTGGTGCTCGCGCCCGGCACTCCGCGCGGGCTGGAGGTGCTGGCGCACCTCGCGGCACGGCTGGACGTGGCGATGGCGGCGAACGTCGTGTCGGTCGTGCCGGATGACGAGCTGGTCGTGACCCGGCAGGTGCTCGGCGGCTCGGTGCTGGAGGAGATGCAGCTGCCCGACACCCCGGCGCTGCTCGCCGTCGCCGGGCACGCGGTCGAGGCCGCGCCCGCGCCGGCACCGGCCGTGGGGACCGTCCGGGAGCTCACGCCCGAGGTGGCGCCGGCCGATCTCGTCGCCCGGGTGGTGTCGGTCGAGCCGGTGGAGGCCGTCGACTCGTCCGGGTTGACCACGGCGTCGGTCGTCGTCGGGGCGGGCCGCGGCGCGGGCGGGCCGGACGGGTTCGGCGCGGTCAGCGAGCTTGCGGAGCTGCTCGGCGGGGCGCTCGGCGTCTCCCGGGTGGTCACCAGCCTGGGCTGGCGGCCGCACCACGAGCAGATCGGCCAGACCGGCAGCCGGATCTCCCCGGACCTGTACATCCCGTGCGGGATCAGCGGGGCGATCCAGCACTGGGCGGGCTGCGCCAGCTCGAAGACGATCCTCGCGATCAACACCGATCCCGAGGCCCCGATGGTCACCAAGGCCACCTACGCCGTCATCGGGGACATGCACGAGATCGTCCCCGCGATCAACGAAGAGCTGCGCCGTCGCCGCGGCTGAGGCCGTCCTCGCACCCTCCGTCGACCCTTCGCCGCGGTATCGAATCGATTCGATGCGCGCCGGCGCCGTCCTCGACGCCGTACCCGGAGGAGACCCGCGTCATGAGTCCTGTGTCCGACCACGAGGTGGGGGCGATGCTGCGCCGACTCGTGCGCTCGTTCAGCGCGGAGATCACCCCGCGCGAGACCGCGACGCTCCCGCCGCTCGACGGGCTGCTCGCGCCCGGCACGTCCGTGTACCTGACCTTCCTGCAGCGCACCCCGTGGGACCGGACGGTCGCCGCGGCGCGCTGGGTGGCCGCGGCGGGCATGCGGCCGGTGCCGCACCTGGCCGCCCGGTACGTCCCCGACCGAGCCGTGCTCGCCCGCATGCTCGCCGACCTCACCGCGATCGGCGTCACCGACCTGCTGCTCGTCGCCGGCTCCACCGAACCCGTCGGCGAGTTCCACGAGACGGCCCAGATCCTCGCCACCGGCCTGCTGGAGGAGGCGGGCATCCGACGCGTGGGGCTCGCCGGCCACCCCGAGGGCCATCCCGACGTCGCCGACGACGTCCTCGACGCTGCTCTGCTCACCAAGGCCGCGCTCGCCCGCGAGCACGGGCTCACCGCGCACGTCGTCACCCAGTTCGGGTTCGCCGCCGAACCGGTGGTGGCCTGGGAGCGGCGCATCCGCGCGGCCGGGATCGACCTGCCCGTGCACGTCGGGCTGCCCGGGCTCACCTCACCGGTGAAGCTGCTGCGGTTCGGGCTCTCCTGCGGGGTCGGGCCGTCCCTGTCGGTACTGCGCCACCAGACCGGCGGCGTGCTCAAACTCGCCACCTCGGCCGTGCACCACCCCGACGCGATGCTGCTCGGCATCGCCGAAGCCGTCGCCGCCGATCCCGCCTCGCTCATCTCCGACGTGCACTTCTTCCCCTTCGGGGCGCTCCCGGCCACCGCGGCGTGGGCGGGGGAGATCCGCGCGGGTCGCTTCGCCGTCCACGACCGGGCACGCCTGAGCGTGCCTGCCTGACACCTGACATCCGGGGGAGCACATGACCTTTCCGACGACCGTCCCGACCGATCTCGAGATCGCCCGGAACGCCGCCCTCAAACCACTCGACGAGATCGCCGAGCGCATGGGCCTGGGCCGCCACCTCATCGAGGGCTACGGCGAGCACGTAGCCAAGATCAAGCTGTCCGCGATCGACGAGCTGTCCGACCGGCCGAAGGCCAAGTACGTCGTGGTCTCCGCGGTCACCCCCACCCCGCTGGGCGAGGGCAAGACGACCACCACCGTCGGGCTGGGGCAGGCACTCAACCAGATCGGCAAGCGGGCGACGATCGCGCTGCGGCAACCGTCGATGGGCCCCACGTTCGGGATCAAGGGCGGCGCGGCGGGCGGCGGTTACTCGCAGGTCGTGCCCATGGATGTGCTCAACCTGCACCTGACCGGCGACTTCCACGCAGTCACCGCCGCCCACAACATGCTCGCCGCCGTGCTGGACAACCACCTCTACCAGGGCAACGCCAGCGGGCTCGACCTGCACTCGATCACCTGGCGGCGGGTCCTCGACGTCAACGACCGCGCGCTGCGCAACATCGTCATCGGACTCGGCAGCCGCACCGACGGGGTGCCGCGGCAGTCCGGCTTCGACATCACCGCGGCCAGCGAGGTCATGGCGATCTTCGCGCTCAGCCGGTCGCTGCAGGAGATGCGCGAACGGTTCGGGCGCATCGTCGTCGGCTACACCCGCAGCGGCGACCCGGTGACCGCCGAGCAGATCGGCGGCGCCGGCGCCATGGCGGCGATCATGCGCGACGCGCTCAAGCCCAACCTGCTGCAGACGCTGGAGAACACCCCCGTGCTGGTGCACGCCGGCCCGTTCGGCAACATCGCGCACGGCAACTCGTCCGTCGTCGCCGATCTCATCGGCATCCGCGGCGGTGACTTCCTCGTCACCGAGGCCGGGTTCGGCGCCGACATGGGCGCCGAGCGGTTCTTCAACATCAAGTGCCGAGCCTCCGGCCTCGTCCCCGACGCCGCCGTCGTCGTGACGACGGTGCGGGCGCTCAAGGCCATGTCCGGGAGGCACACGATCGTCCCGGGCGCACCGCTGCCGCCCGCGCTGCTCGAGGAGAACCCCGATGAGGTGCACGAGGGCGGCGCGAACCTGCGCAAGCAGATCGACAACATCCGCCTGCACGGCGTCCCACTGGTCGTCGCGATCAACGCGTTCCCCGGTGACCACCCCTCCGAGCACGCGGCGATCGCCGAGATCGCGGCCTCCGAAGGCGCCCGCTCGGCCGTGTGCACCCACTTCGCGGACGGCGGCAAGGGCGCCCGCGAGCTGGCCGAGGCGGTCGTCGAGGCGGCCGACGAGCCGGCGGAGTTCCGCTTCCTCTACCCCGACGAGGCCTCGTTGCGGGAGAAGATCGAGGCGGTCGCGACGAAGGTCTACGGCGCCGAGGGCGTCGACTACGACCCGGCTGCCGCCCGCCAGCTCGACACCTACGAGCGCAACGGGTTCGGCACCCTGCCGGTGTGCATCGCCAAGACGCACCTGTCGCTCTCGTCCGACCCGGCGCTCAAGGGCGCGCCGACCGGGTGGCGGCTGCCGGTGCGCGAGGTCCGCGCCTCCGTCGGGGCCGGGTTCATCTACCCCATCTGCGGCGACATGCGCACGATGCCGGGCCTCTCGGCGGACCCGGCTGCGCACCACATCGACATCGACGCCGACGGGAACGTGCTCAACCTGTCCTGACTCACCCCACGCGGCCGCGCACCGCCTCACGCAGCGCGGCTGCGCGGGCGAGCACCTCGTCGACGGGGGCGAGCCCCTCACGCAGCCGGGTGACGTCCGGGCCGTGCGGTGCCCCGCGGACGTTCGACTCGACGTTGGTGCGGCTGATCGCGACGGCCGCCGCGGCGGCTTCGGCCGCGGCGGCGACGTCGGCGAGCACGGTGCGGCCCGCGATCACCGCGAGCCGCTCGGCCAGCCCCACCGCCTCGCAGCCCAGCTCCACGACCTGCGCGGGCGGCCCGGCGGCCGCGACCAGGGCGGCGGAGATCGCGGTGGCCCGGCCCGGATCGTCGCGGGACCGGGCCACCTCCACCGTCACCGCGTCGAACGCCCGCACGTCCGCCTCAACCAGCTCCAGTGCGCGCTCCTTCAGCTGCGGGGCGCGGGTCAGCACATCGTCGGGGCCGCCCGCGATCCGGGCGACCATGGTGAGCAGCCCGGCCGCCTGGGCGAGGGAGAGCGCGGCCACCACACCGCCCGCGGGGGTCGGCGGGCGGGGCGCGGCCAGGCGCTCCAGGTAGGTCGCGAGCGTCCAGTCGCGCATCGATCAGGCCGCCGCCAGCGCGGCGATCCCCAGCACGACCAGGGCGACCACCTTGACGACCTCCAACCCCACGTAGAACAGGTGGGCGCGGGAGCGCGGCGCGTCCTCGCCCGCGAGGACGGCGGCGGTGCGCTTGTTCAGCACGGGGCGCACCGCGGCGAGCTGCAGGACCAGCATGGCGCCCGCCACGACCGCGGAGATCACCACGACCGCCGGGGGAGCCCCCACGACGAGCGCGACCACGATGACGACCAGCGCCACGACCTCCACGGCGTTGAGCGCGCGGAAGACGAGTTTCCCGATGCCCAGCCCCAGCCGCGTGGTGATGCCGGGCGCCCGGAACTTCAGCGGCGCTTCGAGGAACGAGATCGCGAGGACCATGCCGAGCCACGTGAACGCGAGCGCGGCGATGACGTCGACACTGACTGCGCTGGACACGTCACCGATGGTGCCTCATGCGAAACGCCGGCTTGCCGGAGGGGGACGGAGCCGGGCCGGGAAGCCCGACCATCGGGCAGCTCGCCGATCAGGCAGCCGGCCCCACGGCGCCGTGCAGCAGACAGGCGACGCGGTGGCCGGAGCCGAGATCCGTCAGCTGCGGGTCGGTCGTCGCGCACTCGGCCACGGCGAACCGGCAGCGGCCGCGGAACCGGCACCCCGACGGCAGCCTGGCCGGGTTCGGCGCTTCCCCGCGCAGCACCACGCGCTGCCGGGCGCGCTGGCGCGGCGGATCGGCGACCGGGACCGCGGACAGCAGCGCGGACGTGTAGGGGTGCTGCGGGTTCGTGACGACGTCGTGGGTCGGACCCTCCTCCACGATCCTCCCCAGGTACATGACCGCGACGCGGTGGGCGAGGTGCTGCACCGTCGCGAAGTCGTGCGAGATCAGCAGGATCGACAGACCCGTGTCCTGCTGGAGGCTGAGCAGCAGGTTGAGGATCTCCGACCGGGTGGACAGGTCCAGCGCCGACGTCGGCTCGTCCGCGACCAGCAGCCACGGCTCCAGCGCCAGCGCGCGGGCGATGCAGACGCGCTGACGCTGTCCGCCGGACAGCTGCTCGGGGTAGCGGCGGGCGAGCCCCGGGTCGAGGCCGACCGTGGTGAGCAGCTCCTCGGCGGCGGTGGCCATCCCCGAGCGGCGCACCCGCCGGTGCACCAGCAGCGGTTCGGCGACCGCGTGCCCGATCGACTTGGTGGGGTCGAGCGAGCCGAACGGGTCCTGGAAGACGACCTGCAGGCGGCGGCGCAGCTCCTGCAGCTCCGCGCGGTGCAACCGTCCGGTGTCGCGGCCGTCCAGCACGATCCGGCCCGCGTCGGGGCGCTCCAGCAGCGACACCAGCCTGCCCAGCGTCGACTTGCCCGACCCGGACTCACCGACCACACCCACGGTGACACCGGCGGTGATCTCCAGATCGACCCCGTCCACCGCCCGCACCGCCGTGTGTGCGCGGCCGAACGCCCCCCGGCCGATCGGGTAGGTGCGCACCAGGCCGTGCGCGCGCAGCTCCCGCGCCGCGGCCGACGGCTGGTCCTTCGCGATCGCGTCGATGCTCGCCGAGCCGGTCATCGCCGCCCCCTCGCCGTCATGACGTCCCGGATGGCGTCGCCGATGGTGTTGAACGCCAGCACGGTGAGCACCACCGCGATGCCCGGCGGCAGCACCGCGAGCGGCGCCTCGAACTGGTTGTCGTACGCGGTGCGCAGCATCGAACCCCAGCTGGCCTCCGGCGGCTGGACGCCGAGGCCGAGGAACGACAGGCCCGCCTCGGACAGCAGTGCGAGCCCCATGAGGATCGTGGCCTGCACCAGCAGCGGGGCTGCGACGTTCGGCAGCACGTGCACCCAGAGGATCCGCCAGGTCCGCGATCCGATCGACCGAGCGGCGTCGATGAACGGCTCCTCCGCCACCGCCATCGCGGCACCGCGCACCACCCGGAACAGGGTCGGCGCGAACACGATGCCGAGCGCGACCATCACGTTCGCCAGGCCCGGCCCGACGACCGCGATGATGGCCAGCGCGAACGCCAATCCGGGCAGGCTGAGCAGCGCGTCGGCCAGCCGGCTGAGCACCGCGTCGACCCAGCCGCGGGCCAGACCTGCCCACAACCCGGTGGGCACCCCGAGCAGCACCGCCACCCCGACGGAGATCAGCGGTGCGAGCAGCGCCAGCCGGATCGCGTGGATCAGCCGGGAGGCGACGTCGCGGCCGAGGTCGTCGGTGCCGAGCCAGTGCTGGGCGGTGTACGGGGCGAACGAGCTCTCCAGGTCCTGCACGAGCGGGTCGTGCGGCGCGACCCACGGGGCGAGCACCGCGAGCACGATCAGCACGAGCAGGAACCCGAGCGCCACCACGCTGGACGGACGCCGCAGCAGCCGCCGCAGCGCCTGCCGCCACGGCGACTCGACGGGCAGCGGGGCGGCTGCGGCCGTGCTCGGGGCGGTCACCGTCGTAGCGGTCATGAGGTGCGCACCTTCGGGTTGAGCCAGCCGTACACGCCGTCGACGACGAGGTTGACCACCACGACGACGGCGGCGGCGAGCAGCACGTAGCCCTGCAGGATCGGGAGGTCGCGCTGCAGGATCGAGTTGATCGCCAGCGTGCCCAGTCCGTCGACCCCGCAGACCATCTCGATGACGATCGAGCCGCCGAGCAGGCGCCCGGCCTGCAGGCCGAGCACGGTGACGACCGGGATCGCGGCGTTGCGCAGCACGTGGTGGCGGATCAGCCAGAACGACCCGGCGCCGCGGGCCCGCGCCGTGCGGATGTAGGGCCGCTCCAGGACGTCGGCCACGCAGCCGCGGGCGTGCCGGGCCAGCTCGGCGCCGGTGGCCAGCCCGAGCGCGGTGGCCGGGATGATGATGTGCGAGAGCCACGTGCCGATGCCGTCGCTGATCGGGGCGTACCCGGTGGCCGGCAGCCACGGGTTGGTCAGCGCGAACAGCAGGATCAGCAGCATCCCGACCCAGAAGCCGGGCATCGCGATGCCGACGGTCGCGAGCAGCGACACGGCGCGGTCGATCCAGCCGCCCTGCCGCAGCCCTGCCACGATCCCGGCCGGCACGCCGATCGCCACCGCGATGATCAGCGCGACCAGGGTGATCGACAGCGTGGCCGGGGCCGCCCGCAGGATCGCGGCGGTCACCGGGTCACCGGTGAACACCGAGTTGCCGAGGTCGCCGTGCAGGATCCCGCCGAGCCAGGACAGGTACTGGGTGATCAGCGGCTGGTCCAGGCCCAGCTGGCGGCGGATCTCCTCCACGCGTTCCGGCGACGCGTTGTCGCCCGCGACGAGCTGGGCAGCGTCCCCCGGCACCAGCTGCAGCAGTGCGAAGGTCAGCAGCGACACCAGCCACAGCACGACCAGCCCGCCGCCGATCCGGGTCAGCACGTACGTGGGCTTCATGCGGTCCTCCTCGCCGTCACGCCGTGGTCACGCCGACGCCGACGAACTTCGTGTCGAGCGTCATGTCGAGGTCCTCCACGGTGTCGCGGTGGGCGGCCAGCCGCGGCGCGGTGCAGATCGGCATGATCGGCGGGCCGCTGGTCAGCACGGCGGTCATCAGCTCGTGCATCGCTCTGCCGCGCACGGTCGGGTCGAAGCTGGACGACGATCGCGCCAGCAGCTCGGCGGTGCCGGGCTGGTCGTAGCCGCCCGGGTTGAAGATGCCGCCGGGCAGCAGGAAGTTCTGCACGAACACGCTCTGGTCGGGCCGGGCGTTGAGGTAGACCGATACGGTCGCGTCGAACTCGCCGTTGCGCCGCGCGGTGACGAACTGGACGTTCTCCATCGGCCGCAGGTTCACGGTGATGCCGATGGCGCCCCACTGCGACTGCAGGATCTGGCCGATCTGGGTGTAGTTCTGCGCGGTGCCCACCTGCAGTTCGATGCTGAACCCGTTCGGCAGGCCCGCCTCGGCGAGCAGCTGCCTGGCCCACCCGGGATCGTGCTGCACCTCGGGCAGCTCCTCGATCGCGGCGGAGTAGGCCCAGTCCTTCGGGTCGAACGGTTGCGCGCTCGGGGTGCAGCCGGATTCGCCGAAGACGTTGCGGGCCAGCGCCTCGCGGTCGAGGGCGAGCATCATCGCCTTGCGCACCCTCGGGTCGGCCAGCTCGCGACGGCCAGTGTTGACCAGCACGCCCCAGAACGACTCCGCGATCGCCGGCCGGAGCAGGGTGAGCCCGCTCGCCTCCACCTCGCGGACCTGCGCGGGGATGACGAACGCGGTGTCGAGCTGGCGGGAGCGCAGGGCGCGCAGCCGGGCGCTGTCATCGATGAAGACGTCGATGTCGACGCCGCTCACCTTCACCGCGTCGGCGTTCCAGTAGCCGTCCCAGGCGGTGAACTCCAGGCGCGGGCCCTCGAACTTGTCGAGCTTGAACGGGCCGGCGCCGGCACCTGCGCGGGAGAGGTCGTCGCCGAGGCGGGCCGGGTTGATGATCATTCCGGCCTCGCCGGCGAGCACGCCGAGCATCGGTGCGGCGGCCCGGGCCATCCGCAGCCGGACGTGCCGGTCGTCGACCACCTCGACCGACTCGACGTCGGCGAGCTGCGCGGAGAAGTTCGTGCCCCCGGCCTTGGCGGCGTCGAGGTTGGCCTTCACCGCGGCCGCGTCGAACGGTGCCCCGTCCTGGAACGTCACGCCGGCGCGCAGCGTGAGATCGAGGACGAGGCCGTCGTCGGAGAGGGTCCAGCTCTCCGCGAGCGCCGGCTCGAACGTGCCGTCGGGAGCGCGCTGGATCAGGGTGTCGTAGAGCATCCCGATCCACTGCGCCTCGTACGGCGCGGACTTGCGGGGATCGAGCGACGAGGGGATGGCGGCGGCGCCGACCTTGAGCCGGCCGCGTGGGTCGCCGTCGGCTCCACCTGATGCCGAGGATCCGCACGCGGCCGGCACCACAGCCAGAACGACCGCCGCGAGCAGCGCGAACGCTCGGGATGACAGAGGGGTCATGGCAGTCCTGTCCTGCAGGGGGCGACGGACGCCCGGGACGGTTGATCAGGCAGGCACAGCGGGCCGGGTGACGGGTTCGCCTGCCGCGGCCCGGGCGCAGCGCACGGAGCGGGCGCCGGGTAGGGCGGTCTCGTGCTGCGGCGCGAGGCAGCGCTCGTCGCCGCCGTGCGGGCAGCGCGGCTCGAACCGGCAGCCCGCGGGGAAGCGGCCCGCGACCGGGACGCGGCCCTGGATGACGGGCAGCAGCGTGCGTGGGTGCCCGGTCTGCGGGACCGCGTCGAGCAGCGCACGCGTGTAGGGATGGGCGGGATCGGCGAACAGCTCGTCGACCCCGGCGCGTTCGACGACCGTGCCGGCGTACATGACGACGACGCGGTCGCAGAAGTCCGCGACCACGCCCAGGTCGTGCGTGACCAGCAGCACCGCGATCCCCTGTTCGCGGCGCAGTTCGCGCAGCAGCTCCAGGATCTCGGCCTGGATGGTGACGTCGAGCGCGGTGGTGGGCTCGTCGGCGAGCACGAGATCGGGATCGCACGCGATCGCGGAGGCGATCATCACCCGCTGCTGCATGCCACCGGACAGCTCGTGCGGGTAGGAGTCCAGGCGGCGGGCGGCGTCGGCGATCCCGACGCGATCGAGCAGCTCCTCCGCCCGCGCCCTGGCCACCTTGCGGCTCTCACCCAGGTGCAGCCGCCGCGCTTCGGCGATCTGGTCGCCCACGCGCATCGTGGGGTCCAGGCTGCTCATCGGCTCCTGGAAGATCGCGCCCAGCGAGCGGCCACGGACGGAACGCAGCTCGCGCTCGCTGCAGGCGAGCAGATCGCGGCCGCCGAGCCGGATCGACCCGCTGCTGACGGTGAAACCGCGCGGGAGCAGCCCGAGCACCGCCATGCCCGTCATCGTCTTGCCGCAGCCGGACTCCCCGATGAGGGCGACGGACTCGCCGGGCGCCACGGTGAACGAGACGTCGTGGATCAGACCGCGCTGGACGGTCTCACCGGCCAGGTCGATCGCGAGGTCCGAGACGGCGAGCAGCGGCTCGCGGGACGGCGGGGGCGCAAGGCTCATCGGGGACTCGCTCCGTGCGTCGACGACGTTGTACGAACGGCACCCTGCATCCGCATCTCCCCGGCGCGACGCGCCCGGGCGAAGATCGGGACGAAACGGATCGTACGGCGCGGGACGGGCGGTTCCCGCGACGAGAACGCCGCCCTGCGTTGCGCTGACCTCAACGATCGCCGGGTCACGACAGCACCCGTCCCGCGGTGAGGACCGGGGCCAGCTCGGCGGCGGCCTGCTGCCCGTACGCGGCGGCGACGCGGGAGAGATCGTCGTCCGGGTCGGGCCGCCACGCGAGCGCGCCGGAGCTCTCCAGCACCTTGGCCGCGACGAGCGCGCCGAGCTGGGCGGCGCGTTCCGGGCCGAGGCCGTGCAGGATCCCGGCCAGGAACGCGGCGCGGAACCCGTCACCGGCCCCGGTCGGATCGGCCACCCCGCGGGCGGGCACCGCGCCGACGTGGATGCCGGCGTCGTCGGTGACCAGCAGCGATCCCTTCGCACCGAGCGTGGTGACGCGCGTGCCGACCCGGCTGGCGACCTCCTCGGCGGACCAGCCGGTGCGCTGCAGCAGCAGCTGCCAGCCGTCCTCGTCGGTGAACAGCCAGCGGGCGCCGTCGATGAGCGCGCGGCAGTGCTCACGGTCGAGCTGTTCGAGCGCGTGCGCCGGGTCGGCGGCGAACGGCAGGCCCAGCGCCCGCGCCTGCGCGGTGTGCGCGAGCATCGCACCGGGATCACCGGCGCCGACGTGCACCAGCTCGGGCACATGGGCGGCCGCGAGCGGGTTGAGGGCGATGGTGCGGGTCTCGGGCAGCGCCCCCGGGTGAACGGACGTGATCCGGGACCCGGTGTCGTCGACGGTGGTGACGACGCGGGCGGTGGGCGCAGTGGCCGTGACGCGGACACCGGCGCAGTCCACGCCGTGGCGCTCCAGCCACGCGCGGTGCTCGGCGAAGTCCGCGCCGACCGCGGCGACCAGCACCGGTGCGGCGCCGAGCACGCCGAGCCCGTAGGCGACGGCGGCCGCGGTGCCGCCGGGGCGCACCACCAGGTCGTCGACGAGGAAGCTCAGCGACACCTGCCGCAGCCGGCCGGCGACGAGCTGGTCGGCGAACCGGCCGGGGAAGTGCATGCGCTGCTCGGTGATCACCGAACCGGTGACGAGCACGGTCGTGGCCACGTCAGCCGCCGAGGTCGAGATCCCGGGTGCGGACGTCGACGCGCATGCGATCACCTCTGGGGAACGGCGGGAAATCGGGGCGCCGGGCGTTCCGGCCGAACTGCTGCGAACCAGGTTCGCAGGCCCGGCGACAACGCGGTATCGGCTGCGGTTCCAATTCCGCGGACTGAGGTGTTGGCCAGTTCCACAAACGTGTCACCCGGGCCGGTGACCCGGTCGTGAGCTGCGCGGGTACCTCAACCAAGCGTGCGGAAAACTCAACGGTCCGCTGTTTCCGGTGCTCCGGGATCGCCCGGCGTGACCTGCGGTTGTGGCGCCCCACAACGGCCGTTCACGAAGCATCCGCACCGCGTTCGGGCCGGTTGCCCGTCGGCGCCGGGCGGTCCTAGCGTCCGCGCCATGCCGGAGCCGAGCCATGACGGATGTGCGCGCGGCGTCGTCGCGGCCTGCCGCCGGCTCAGCGCCGCAGCGGCCCGCGGCGCGGGGCCGGCCGAGCTCGCCGGCATCCTCGCCGCCGGTGTCGGTGCACCCGTCACCGTGCTCGCCGGCACCCGCGTGGTCGCGGCGACCGGACCGCCGCTGACCCCGGCCGACGGGGTCGCCGCGGTGGTCCCGCCCGGCGCTGGGCAGGTCGTGGTCGGGCGCCCGGCCGGCCCGGTGCCGGCTGAACTGCTGTGCCTGGCCGCCGAGCACGCGGCACTGGCGTGCGCGGCGGCCCGCGATCCCGCCGGCGCGGCCCGCCGCGACCTCCTGGAGGCGCTGCTGCTGGGCCGGGCGCACCACGACGGGGAGCTGGCCCGGTGGGCGGCCCACCTCGGCCACGACGGGCGCCCGCACGCCGTCGCGGTGCTCGTGCCGCACCGGGACCCGGCCGCCGCGGAGGCCGAGATCCGTCGGCACGCGCCCACCGCGATGGTGACGGCGCGGCCCGACGAGGTGGTCGCGGTGCTCGGTGCGGACACGCCCGCCGCCGCCGTGGACCGGGCGGTCGCACTGGCCGACCAGCTCGGCGTCGCGGCGGCCGGGATCGGCGACGCCTACTGCGCCGCCGCCGACGTCGCGCGCTCCTACGGCGAGGCCC
Organism: Pseudonocardia thermophila; assembly: GCF_900142365.1. Taxonomy (GTDB): domain Bacteria; phylum Actinomycetota; class Actinomycetes; order Mycobacteriales; family Pseudonocardiaceae; genus Pseudonocardia; species Pseudonocardia thermophila. Next base: position 102,201 of record NZ_FRAP01000007.1, read on the forward strand.
GGCGGGCGCTCGCCGTGGCCCGCCGCCGCAGCGGTGCGGAGCGGGTGCTGACCTTCCGCGATCTCGGCGTCAACCGGCTGCTCGCGCGCTTCCCCGATCTCGCTGAGCTGCGCTCGTTCGGCGAGGAGGTGATCGGGCGGCTGCTCGACGAGGAGGCCGCCACCGGCATGCCCTACCTCGCGACCCTCACCGCGTACTTCCAGGTCAACGGCAGCCCGAGCCAGGCGGCGCGCCGACTGCACGTCCACCCGAACACGATCGCCTACCGGATGCGGCGCATCGAGGAGCTGACCGGGCTGCGGCTGGGCGAGCAACGCGATCGGTTGATGGCCGAGGTGGCCGTCGAGATCGTCGCCGGGATGGGCCGCGCGTGACTCCTCAGGCGCTCGCGCGCAGCGTCGGACGACCCTCAGCGAGGAGCCACTTGCGGAACGCGGTGAACGCCTTCCGGTGCGGCCGGTCGGCCGGGTAGACGAGGTAGAACTGGCTGCGCGGCCGCGGCACGTCCGGGAACGGCATGACCAGCCGGCCCGACGCCAGGTCCGGCTCGATGAACGGCAGCGGCGCGAGCATCACGCCGTGGCCCGCGGTCGCGGTCTGGTAGGCCAGCGTGGAGTCGCCGAACGACGGCCCGCGGTTCACGGTGACCCCGTCCAGACCGACCGCGTCGAACCACATCTGCCACAGGTGCGGGGACGCGGCCGAGCGCAGGAAACCGTCGCCGGGCAGCCTCTTGAGATCGGCGGGCTCGGCCAGCCGGTACTCCGCGACGTAGCTGGGGCTGCACACCAGCACCAGATCGGCGTCGACGACGAGATCGGCGTCCGAGCCCGGCCACGGCCCCGACGCAGCCGGGCGGATCTCGGCGTCCACGTCGCCGCGCCCGAAGTCGGCCGGGTTGCTGGAGGTGACCAGATCCAGCTCGATCCACGGCTGGCTGCGCCGGAACCGGTTCAGCCGGGGGACCAGCCAGGTGCTGGCGAGCAGCGTGTAGGAGCGGATGTTCAGCGCCTCTTCGGGGCGCCAGCGCCCGCTCACCTGGCCGGTCGCGTCGGCGATCGCAGTCAGGTGCTCGGTGACGGCGCGCAGGTAACGCGCGCCGACGTCGGTCAGCCGGATCGTGCGGCCTTCGTGGCGGAACAGCGCCACACCGAGCCACGACTCCAGGGCCCGCACCTGCCGGCTGACCGCGCCGGGCGTCACGTACAGCTCAGCGGCCGCGGCCCGGATGCTGCCCAGGCGGCCCGCCGCCTCGAAGCTGCGCAGCGCGTTCAGCGGGGGCAGGTGCAGGCCTCCACCGCCACGGTGCGTGCTCACCCGGCTGAGTCTCGGTGACGTGGCTTACACCCGTCAACCGCTGGCAACGGTTGACCTCAGCTCAACAATCGTGCCGTTTTCGTCGCCGTCGGGCCGCTCCGACCGGCCCTAGCATCCGGGTACGGCACCGTCGGCGAGGACAGGGAGCAACGACACGGCGCGGGTGTCCGCACCGGGATCCGGGTCCGCCCGCCGGGTGGCCGGTACCCCTGGACGACCAGACGGGAGCACCGCGTGACCGTTGTCCCCCCGTACGACCTGCTGATCCGCGGCGGCCATGTGCTCGACCCCGGCTCCGGCATCGACGGCCGCACCGACATCGCGGTCGCCGGTGGCCGCATCGCTGCGATCGCGCCCGAGATCGACCCGGCGCAGGCACGGCGCGTCGTCGAGATCCGCGGCGCGGACCGCTACGTCGTGCCCGGCCTGATCGACATCCACACCCACGTCGCGCACGGAGCCACCACGCCGGGCGTCGGCATGGGCTGCTGCGACCCCGACGACGTCGGCGTGCGCTCCGGCGTCACCACCGTCGTCGACTGCGGGTCGGTCGGCGTGGCCAACCTCGGTGTGTTCCCCACGCACATCCTGCCGAAGGCGGCGACCCGCGTGGTCGTGTTCGTCAACGCGGGCAGCCACGCCCACACCATGCCCGGCTGGGCTGACGTCGCGACCCTCGACGACATCGACGAGCGCGCCATCGCCGCGTGCGTCGAGCACAACCCGGGGCTCGTCTCCGGCGTCAAGCTGCGGCTGGTCGGCGACATCGTGAACGAGCGCGGCGAGGAGATCGTCGACCGGTCGAAGAAGGTGGCGCGCGAGCACCGCGTGCCGCTGATGGTGCACATCGGCGACCTCAAGGCCGCCGAGCGGCCCCGACCCGACCGGATGGCGGAGGTGACCCGGCACCTGCTGGAGGTGCTCGAGCCGGGCGACGTGCTGACGCACCTGTGCACCCCCAACGTCGGCGGGGTCATGGACGACGTCGACGCCACGTTCCCGCTGATCGCCGAGGCCCGGGCGCGCGGGGTGGTGCTCGATCCCGCGCTCGGCATGGGCAACTTCGGCTACGCGGTGGCCAAGGAGCAGGCCGACCGGGGGCTGCACCCGGACACGATCTCCAGCGACGTCACGCTCGGTGGGCAGAAGTTCCACAGCCTCGTCGAGTGCATGGCGAAGTTCATGGCCGTCGGCTACTCGTTCCGGGACGTCGTCTCCATGACGACCGGGCGGGCCGCAGCCGCGATCGGGCTGGCCGACGAGATCGGCGCGATCGCCGTCGGGCGCGTCGCCGACCTGACGGTGCTCGATCTCGTGCGCGGTGACTTCACGTTCGTCGACACCACGAAGACCCGCTTCTCCGGGGAGTACGGCATCGTGCCGGTGCACACGATCCGCGCGGGGGAGCTGATCGCGCCCGGCTGGGGCACGCACCCGTGGGGGTTCCTGCCGGAGTCGGCCGAGACCGCCGGGGCGGGTGCCCGATGACGGCCGCTCCCGCCCGCCCCGATCTGCGCTACACGGTCGACGACCGATGGGGTCGGGTGCCCGAGCACCTCGCCCACACCGACGTCGCGGCCGTCGACGTCGCCCCGGACGGCACCGTCTACCTGTTCACCCGCAACCGCAACGGCGTCGTCGTACTCGACCCCGACGGCACGGTGCTCACCGCGTGGGGCGACGGGATCTTCCACACCCCGCACGGGCTCACCCTGGCCCCTGACGGCACCGTCTGGTGCGTCGACTGCGGCGACCACACCGTCCGCCGGTTCACCCCGGACGGACGGCTGCTGCAGACGATCGGCACCCCCGGCGTCGCCTCCGACACCGGGTACGGCCGCCGCGGTCCCGTCGTCGTGCACCTCAACGAGACCGTGCAACGCCCGGCCGGGCCGTTCAACGGCTGCACCAACCTCACCGTCGCGCCCACCGGGGAGCTGTTCGTCGCCGACGGCTACGGCAACTGCCGCGTCCACCGGTTCACCGCAGACGGCGAACTCGTCGACTCGTGGGGCGGGATCGGCACCGGACCCGGCGAGTTCCACCTGCCGCACGCCATCTGCGCCACCTCCGACGGGCACCTGCTCGTCGGCGACCGGGAGAACGACCGCATCCAGATCTTCGACCTCGACGGCACCTACGTCGCCGAGTGGACCGACGTGCAGCGGCCCTGCGACATCGCCGTCGACGCCGCCGGGCTGGTGTACGTCGCCGAGCTGTGGCGGCCCGGTGGCAACGCCTCGTTCACCCGCGGGGCCAGCACGACCGATCGGCCGGGCCGGGTCAGCGTGTTCGACCGGAACGGCAGCGTCGTCGCCCGCTGGGGCGCCTCGACGGTGATGCGCGATGCGCCCGGCAACTTCATCGCCCCGCACGGCATCGCCGTCGACCCGACGGGCGCCGTGTACGTCGCCGAGGTCACCGGCACGTTCGGCGTCGCCGCCGGCCGCGTGCCCGCCGACATGGCCGGCCACCAACTGCAGAAGTTCACCCCCATCGGCTGATCCGGCCGAGAGCACCGGACGGCGAACCCGCCGCCCGGCGGACCGTCCTGCGCTCTCGCTCGCGCCGCCACCAGGAAGGACACACGATGAAGCGCAACGACGGACGGGTCCGCACGTCGCACGGGGGCAACCTGCCCCTCCCGCCCGACCTGAACAAGCTGGTCAACGACGCGGAGCGGGACGAGGCCGCGATCGCAGCGCGGCTGCCGAGCGCCGTGCAGGAGGTCGTCGACCAGCAGATCGCCGCTGGCATCGACGTCGTCAACGACGGCGAGTACGTCAAGGCCGGCGCGGCCGGCGCCTACGCCGGTTACATCCACGCCCGCGTCACCGGCTGGGAGGTGCGCGAGCCCGGTTCCGTACCACCGAAGCGCGGCGGGGTCGCCGAGCGCGATCGCGCCCTCTTCCCGGGGGTGTACGCGTCCGGGCTGTGGTTGTCCGGCTCCGGCGGCCCGGTCCGCCCTGGCTTCGCCACGCCCGGCAAGACCCCGGCGCCGCCGCGGCCGCGGGTGTGCGTCGAGCCGGTCCGCTACGTCGGCCACGAGGCCATCGCCGCCGACATCGACGCCCTCCAGCACGCGCTCAAGGCCCGGCCCGACGCCGAGGACGTCGAGGGGTTCATCGCCGCGCTCGGCCCGCTCAGCCTCGGTGCGGGCGCGATCAACGAGTACTACCCCTCGGAGGAGGAGTACCTCATGGCGGTCGCCGAGGTGGTGCGCGAGGAGTACCGCGCTATCACCGACGCCGGCCTGGTGGTGCAGATCGACGAGCCGGAGTTCCTCACGACCTGGTCGTTCTACCCCGAGTGGAGCCTGTCCGACCTGCGCCGCTACCTGGGCATGGCGGTCGAGGTGATCAACCACGCGGTGGAGGGGCTGCCCACCGAGCTGGTGCGGTTCCACTGCTGCTGGGGCAGCGGTCACCGGCCGCACGTCACCGACATCGAGCTCAAGCACGTCGTCGACCTGCTGCTCAAGATCGACGCTCAGACGTACGCGTTCGAGGCGGGCAACGTCCGCCACGCCCACGAGTGGCGGGTGTGGGCCGACGTCAAGCTGCCCGACGGCAAGCAGGTCATGCCCGGGGTGATCTCGCACGCGACCGACCTCGTCGAGCACCCCGAGCTCGTCGCGGAGCGGATCATGAACTTCGCGAGCGTGCTGGGCAAGGAGAACGTGCAGGCCGGCACCGACTGCGGCATCGGCTCGCGGGTCGGGCACGAGGAGATCGTGTGGGCCAAGCTGCGCGCCCTGGGGGAGGGCGCGCGGATCGCGAGCGAGCGCCTCTGGGGCTGATCCCCGCCCGGGCGCTCGTCAGACCGACCGGATCACCCGGACCCGGTCAGCGAGCGCCCGGCGGCTCACCTCCGCCTTCTTCGCGAGCCACTCGAAGCCGTGCGGTGCCCCCGGCCGCACGTGCAGCTCGCACGACACGCCCGCGGCCAGCAGCCGGCCGGCGAAGGCCAGGCACTCGTCGCGGAAGATGTCCAGCTCCCCGACCTCGAGGTACGTCGGCGGCAGCCCAGTCATGTCGGTGAGCCGGGCCGGCGCCGCGACCGGTGGCACGTCCGGCCCGCCGCGCGCGTCGCCGAGCACCGCCTCCCACGCGGTCGCGTTGTTGTCGTAGGTCCAGGTCGCGGTGGGGGCGAGCAGCGGGTCCGGCTCCACCGTGCGGTCGTCGAGCATCGGGTAGATCAGCACCTGCCGCGCCACCGGCACCCCGGCCTCGCGGGCCAGCACCGCGGCACCCGCGGCGATGCCGCCACCCCCGCTGTCGCCCATCAGTGCGATCCGCCGCGGATCCACCCCGAACTCCGCCGCGTGCGCGACCAGCCAGCGCAGCGCGGCGAACGCGTCCTCCGCCGGGCCGGTACCTGGGTGCTCGGGTGCGCGCCGGTACTCCACCGCGAGGAACGGGATCCCGGTGAGCTGCGTGTAGTGGCGCAGCATCGGGTCGTAGCCGTCGAGCGTGCCGGCGATCATGCCGCCGCCGTGCAGGTAGACCACCGCGGAGCCGGGCCCGCCGTCGGGCGGGACGCACCAGCGCAGGTCGATCTCCCCGGCGCGGTGGGCGGTCACCGTGATCTCCGGGGCGGGCGGGAGCGCCGCGTAGCTTTCGGCCTGGCGGGCCTCGATCAGCGCGCGCAGCCCGAGTACGTCGCCGCGTTCGGGGAGGACCGTGCCTGCGCTCGCGGCCACCCGTTCCTGCAGCGCGGGCAGGATCTCGGGGTCCAGCTCCATCGCTGTGTCCTCCTCGTCACACTTGTGTCGGACAATATTGTCTGACAGTCTGACGATCGATCAAGGGGTGTCGACGGGAGGGTGCGATGGCGCACAGCGCACGGCTCGTCGAGCTGTTCCCGGCGCAGCCGCGTACCAGGCCCAGCACGATCGGGTTCGCCATCGGCCGCGCCCTCCTCGGCGGGCTGGTCACCGCCGCGATCGCCGCCGGCTCCGGCAGCAGCACCCCGTCCGCGCTCCACATGGTCGTCGCCGCCGCGGCCTGCACGCTCGCACTCAACCGGTGGCTGCCCGAGGTGCGCGGCCGCACGCTGGACGCGTCGGCGGCGGAGGAGGTCACCACGTGAACGAAGTACTCGCCGTGCGCTACGGAGCGCGCACGGCCCGCAAGGCCGAGAGCTACCTGAACTACCACCTCTACGGCGAGCCGGACGAACCGTTCGCCATGGACTACTACTTCTGGCTCGTCCGCGGCGGCCCGGCCGGCACGATCCTCGTCGACTGCGGGTTCGGAGCCGAGCCGGGGCGGCGGCGCGGCCGCGACACGCTCGTCGACCCGGTCGCGGCGCTGGCCGCGCTCGGCGTCGAGGCCGGCGAGGTCGAGCGGATCGTGGTCACCCACGCCCACTACGACCACATCGGCAACCTGCACCGCTTCCCGAACGCCGAGGTGGTGATGGCCCGGCGCGAGTACGAGTTCTGGACCGGGCCGTACGCCGGGCGGCTGCAGTTCGCCCACCACGTGGAGGCAGGCGAGCTGGCTCACCTCGGCACCGTCCGCGAGCAGGGCAGGCTGCGGCTGGTGGAGGACACCTGCGACCTCGCGCCCGGCATCGAGCTGGTGGTGGTCGGCGGGCACACCCCCGGGCAGCTGGTCGTGCAGGTGGGCACCAGCACCGGCGCTGTCGTGCTCGCCGCCGACGCCCTGCACTTCTACGAGGAACTGGAGCGCGACCGGCCGTTCTTCGTGCTCTCCGATCTGGTCGAGATGTACAGGGGGTTCGACGTGCTGCGGGAGATGACCGAGGACCCGGGTCGGTTGCTCGTCGCGGGCCACGACGCCGAGGTGGGCAAGCGGTTCCCCGACCGCGTGGCCGGCCTGCCCGACGGGCTGTCCGACCTCGTCGTGCGGATCGCGGCGGCATGAGCTTCGCCGGGAAGGTCTGCCTGATCACCGGGGCCGCGGGCGGCCTCGGTTCAGCCACCGCGCGGCGGCTGTCGGCCGACGGCGCGTCGCTGGTGCTCTGCGACATCGACGGCGACCGGCTGGAGGCGCTGGCCAAGGAACTGCCCGGGCCGGCGATCGGGTGCCCGGGCGACGTCGCGCAGGAGGCCGACGTCGACGCCGCTGTCGCGGCCGGGGTCGCCGAGTTCGGCCGCATCGACCTGCACCACCTCAACGCCGGCATCCCCGGCCCGCTGGTCCGGCTCACCGAGCTGTCGGTCGCCGACTGGGACCGGGTGCTCGGGATCAACCTGCGCGGCGCGTTCCTCGGCGTGCGAGCGGCGTTCCGCCAGTACGAGGTGCAGCACGCTGCCGGGCACCCCGGCGGGGCGATCGTGCTCACCGCGTCGATCGCGTCGCTGCGCGGCGCCGACGACCTGCTGGCCTACCACGCGTCCAAGCACGGCGTGCTGGGCCTGCTCAAGGGTGCGGCCATCTACGGCGGGCCGATCGGTGTGCGGGTCAACGCGGTGGCGCCGGGCATCGTGCCCACCGCGCTGTTCGCCGGCGCAGGTGACGGACCCGGCGGGGGAGACGACATGGCGCGCCGGGCCAGCACGACCCCGCTGCGCCGGCCCGGCACCCCGGACGAGATCGCCTCCGTCGTCGCGTTCCTGCTGAGCGACGGGGCGGCGTACATGACCGGCGAGGTCGTGTCGGTCGACGGCGGCGCGGCCGCCGTCAGCATCGTGCGGCCGTCGGGCGGCGCCGGAGCCTGGGATCCCCGGCCGCACGACCTGCGGATGCACCCGGAACTGGAGGAGCGGGATGGCTGAGCGGACCGTCGGGTTCATCGGGCTGGGCAACATGGGCGGCCGCATGACCCGCCGACTGGTCGAGGCGGGCATCGAGGTGATCGGCTACGACACGCGGCCCGGTGCGGCGGAGGAGGTGGGGGCGGTCCCGGCCGCCGATCCCGCTGACGTCGCCGCCCGCACCGACGTGGTGCTGCTGTCGCTGCCCGACAGCCACGTCGTCGAGCCGGTGGTGCGGGCGCTGCTGCCGAGCGCGCGGGCCGGCGCCACTGTCGTCGACCTCTCGACGGCGTCGCCCACGTCGACGCAGCAACTGCACGCGGAGGCCGCCGAGCGGAGCGTGCAGTACATCGACGCCGGCATCTCCGGGGGCGCCGCGGCCGCGGAGAAGGGCACGCTCACGATCATGGCCGGTGGCGACGCCGACGCGCTCGCCCGCATCTCGTGGGTGTTCGCGCCGATCGCCGCGCAGGTCCACCACATGGGCGGGCCGGGTGCCGGGCACACGACGAAGCTGCTCAACAACTTCCTCAACGCGGTCAGCCTGGCGGCCACCGCCGAGGTGATGGTCGCCGGCCGCAAGGCGGGCCTCGACCTGGTGCAGCTGCTCGACGTGCTCAACACCAGCAGCGGCGTCAACTTCGCCACGCAGAACCGGTTCCCGCACATCGTCCGCGGCGACTACCTCGAGGGCGGGCTCACCGGCCGGTTGATGACCAAGGACGTCCAGCTCTACGTCGACCTGCTCGGCAGGCTCGGTGTCCCCACGCTCAACGCCGCGGGGCCGCTCGCCAGCTTCGGACTGGCCGAGAACCTCGGCTACGGCGACCAGATCAGCAACCGCGTCGTCGACGCCATCGGCGACGTGTCGGGTGGCGTGCGCGTGCACGACCTGGGAGGGAACTGACATGCAGATCGTGCGGGGGCGAGCCCCCGGCGACGTGCCGACCACGGCCCGGACCGACACCTTCACCGGAACGGTGTGGGGCGATCCCGTGCTGCCGACCACCGATGGCACCACGATCAACTCGGTGACGTTCGCGCCGTGCGCGCGCACCTACTGGCACCACCACACCGGCGGCCAGATCCTCGTGGTCACCGCCGGGATGGGCTGGGTGTGCACCCACGGCGAACAGCCGCAGGTGATCCGGGCCGGCGACGTCGTGTGGGTGCCTCCCGGCGAGCGGCACTGGCACGGCGGCACCACCGAAACGATCATGACCCACCTCGCGGTGTCCATCGGGCCGACGGTGTGGGAGGACGAGGTCGACGAGGCGGACTACCGGAAAGGAGCCCTGCATGGGTGACGACCGCTACGAGCGCGGACTCGCGATCCGCAAGGAGGTGCTCGGCGAGGCCCACGTCGAGCGGTCACTGGCCGCCGTGAGCGACTTCTCCAGGCCCGTCCAGGAATTCGTCACGCTCGCCTGCTGGGGCGAGATCTGGGGCAGGCCCGGCCTGGACCGGCGGACCCGCAGCCTGCTCAACCTCGTCATGCTCACCGCGCTCGGCCGCAACCACGAGCTCGGCGTGCACGTCAAGGGCGCGATCACCAACGGCTGCACGGAGACCGAGATCCAGGAGGCGCTGCTGCAGACCGCGATCTACTGCGGGGTGCCGGCGGCGCTGGAGTCGTTCCGGGTCGCCGACAAGGTGCTCGGTGAGATCGCCGCGGAGCAGGGCGTTGGCTGATCTGCCCGCGGTCGTCGGGTTCGTCGGGCTCGGACGCATGGGCGGCCCGATGTCCCGGCGGCTCGCCGCCGCGGGGATCACCGTGCGCGGGCACGACGCCGTACCGCGGCCCGAGCTCAGCGACGTGCTCACCCTCGTCGACAGCGCGGCCGAGGCGGGCCAAGCTCCGGTCGTGATCCTCATGCTGCCCGACTCGAGCGTCGTCGAGAGCGTCGTGCGCGGCGGGCTGCTGGCGGCGATGGCCCCGGGCTCAGTCTTGGTCGACATGAGCTCGTCCGAGCCCCTGCGCACCTGCGCGCTCGCCGAGGAGGTCGCCGCCCACGGCGCCGTGCTCATCGACGCGCCGGTGTCGGGCGGGGTGAAGGGCGCGGTAGCCGGCACGCTCACCGTCATGGCGGGCGGCCCGGACGACGTCGTCGGCCGGCTGGAGCCGCTGCTGTCGCTGTTCGGCCGAGTCCGCCACGTCGGCCCCGTCGGCGCCGGGCACGCGCTCAAGGCGCTCAACAACCTCATGTCCGCCGCGCACCTGCTGGCCAGCTCGGAGGCCCTGCTCGCCGGTGAGCGGTTCGGGCTCGATCCCGCGGTCATGCTCGACGCCGTCAACGGTTCGAGCGGCCGCAGCGGCTCCACGGAGAACAAGTGGCCCAACTTCGTCCTACCCGGCACCTACGACTCCGGGTTCGCGCTCACGCTCATGCTGAAGGACATCCGGATCGCGCTGGGCCTGGCCGAGGCCACCGGTGCGCCGTCGGCGCTCACCGCCCGCACCGTCGAGCTGTGGGCCGAGGCCGCCGAAGCGCTGGGGCCCGGTGCGGACCACACCGAGATCGTGCGATGGTTGCGGGGATGAACGCCAGCACGTCACCGGACGTCGGCGGGCCCACCTGGTCCGCCGACCAGGTCGGGCGCGTCGCCGCCCCCCTGCGCGAGCAGGTCGCCACGCTCGTCCGCGACGCCATCCTCGGGTTCAAGCTGCAGCCCGGGCAGCGCCTCGTCGAACGCGAGCTGGTGGAGCAACTCGGCGTGTCCCGGCCGACGGTGCGGGAGGTGCTGCGCCAGCTCGCCGCCGAGGGGCTCGTGACCGTCGTGCCGCAGCGCGGCGCCATCGTCACGACGCTCACCGCAGAGGACGCCGCCGACATCTACGAGATGCGCGCCTCGCTGGAGGCGCTGGCGGTGCAGCGGTTCGTCCAGCGCGCCACCCCCGAGCAGGTGGCGGAGCTGCGGGTCGCCGTCGACGAGATCGCGCGCACCGCCGACTCGTCCGACCCGCTCGACCAGCTGCAGGCCAAGGACCGCTTCTACGAGGTGCTGTTCCGCGGGTGCGGCAGCGAGCCGCTGCAGCAGACCCTCGCTGGGTTGCAGGCCCGGGTGCGGCTGCTGCGAGCGACCTCGCTCGCCGAGGCGGGCCGGCCCGCGCAGGCCGCCGCCGAGCTCTCCGCCGTCGTCGACGCGGTGGAGGCCGGTGACGCCGAGCGCGCCGCCGCAGCCTGCGCGGCCCACGTGCAGAACGCCTCCCGCACCGCGCTCGCGCGGCTGCGCGCGGAGGCCGAAGAAAAGGCCGGCGACTAGGTCCCGGCGCCCCTCATTCGACTCCCGTCCCGTCCGGAGGACACCCATGTCGACGACCGAGCAGGCGCTCACGCCCGAGCAGCAGCAGATCAAGGACGAGTTCATCAAGGTGCGCGGCACCTGGGGCGAGCCGTGGCAGCGGATGCTGGAGCTCGATCCCGGCTTCGTGCGGGCCTACCTGCGCTTCTCCGCCGTGCCGTGGACCGGGGAGCAGCACCTGGAACCCAAGGTCAAGGAGTTCGTCTACATCGCGGCCGACGCCGCCGCCACCCACCTCTACGAGCCTGGGATCCGCCAGCACATCGCCGCCGCGTTCGAGCACGGGGCGACGAAGGAGGAGATCATGGAGGTCCTCGAGCTGACCTCCACCCTCGGCATCCACGCGAGCAACATCGGCGTCCCGTTGCTTCTGGAAGTGCTGCAGGAGGAGGGGTTGCGCGACGGGCCTGCGCCCCTCGACGAGCGCCGGCAGCGGCTCAAGGCCGAGTTCGAGGCCAACCGCGGCTACTGGCACCAGTTCTGGGACGGCCTGCTCGAGCTCGACCCCGATCTCTTCGAGGCCTACCTCGAGTTCTCGTCGGTGCCGTGGAAGACCGGCACCCTGCCACCCAAGGTCAAGGAGCTGATCTACATCGCGTTCGACGCCTCGGCCACCCACCTCTACGTGCCCGGGCTGAAGCTGCACATGCAGAACGCGGTCCGGCTCGGCGCGTCGGCGGGGGAGATCATGGAGGTCCTGGCGATCGTGAGCGTGATCGGCATCCACGCCGCGACGACGGCGGCACCGATCCTCGCGGAGCTCGCCGCGCAGCGCTGAGCGCGGGGCCCACAGCCGCGCCCGGCGGTGCGGCTGTGGGCCGGCCGGTCACATCGCGATGCTCGCGCGCACCACGCTGCGGTTGTCGGCCGCGGCGAACGCCTCGTTGATGTCCTCGAGCGAGAACGTCGTCGAGGCGAGCCGGTCCAGCGGGAGCCGGTCCTGATGCCCGGCCAGGAAGGCCAGGGCCGTCGACAGCGCGATCGGTTCGTAGAGCGAGACACCGATCATGGTCTTGTTCGCCATCACGAGGCGAGAGGCGTCCGCTTCGTAGGTCGAGCCGATGTTGATGTTGCCCATCGTCAGGTAGCGCCCGCTGAGGGCAAGGACCTTGATGCCCTCAGGGATCACGTCGGGCCGACCGGCCACCTCCACCACCACATCGGCGCCTCGGCCGCCGGTCAGGTCGCGCACCTGCCGGACCCGCTTCGCGGGGTCCGGGAACTCGGCGATGTTCACCACCTCGTCGGCCCCGAAGGCGCGGGCGAGCTCCAGCCGCTCGGGCACCGCGTCGAGGGCGATCACCCTGGCTGCCCCGCGCGCCTTGGCCACCGCGGCTGCGTACAGCCCCAGCCCACCGGCTCCCTGGATCACCACAGTCTCGCCGAGCGAGACGGCCGCCCGCTCCAGCCCGTGCACGACCTGCGACAACGCACAGTTGACGCCGGACGCCACGTCGTCGGAGAGCTCATCCGGGACGGTGTAGAACACCGCGCCGGCCGGGAGCAGGAAGTAGTCGCCGTACCCGCCGACGAAGTAGGGTGGCTGCGTCGCGTCGCCCAGCATGGCCATGCGCAGCCTGGCGCACGACACACGGCGCCCCGCTAGACAGTTGCGGCACCGGTGGCACGGGAAGAAGTACGGGAACACCACCCGCGTCCCGACGCCGACCGCGTGCCCGTCCGAGTCCTCGGCGACTCCGTCCCCGAGCGCGGCGATGGACCCGACCATCTCGTGGCCGAGCACGGTGGGCAGCACTCCACCCAGCCCTCGCGTGGAGAAGTCCCCGTGCCAGGCGTGCAGGTCGGAACCGCAGATGTTCGCCCGGTGGATCTTGACCAGCACCTCGCCCGGACCGACCGACGGGAGAGTCACCCGTTTGAGCTCGAACGGTTCGCGAGGGGCGTTGAACTGCGCGATCCTGCCTTCGAACATCACCCGTGCCCCTGTGCGGTCCCGGCGCCGACCGGGGCAGCAGCTGCCGTTGCACCGGTGCTCGCCGCCGCGTGGTCGTGGCTGTGGGCGTGTCCGTGGCTGTGCCCATGTCCGTGCCCATGCCCGTGCCCGTGACCGTGGTCGTGGGCGACCGGCGAGGTCGACGGGTCGAGCGTGCCCTCGGCGTACGCCCGTTCCTGCCGTGCGATCTCCTGTTCCAGGGCGCGGTTGTCCCGCCGCGCGCGGGCGATCCAGCTCCGTGCCGCGACCGGGTTCATGTGGCACAGCCCGGGAACATCCGGGTAGCGCTGGCACAGCGCGGGCCCGGACAGGGCGGGCGCCTCCGCGCGCGGGGCGGGCGCACCCCCCAGCAGCAGGCCGCTGAACCGCCGACGGGCCACCGACCGGCAGAGGGGGCAAGTCCGTTCATCCGGTATGGGGCGCTCGACCCAGGCTTCGTGGGTGCCGCAGTTCGAGCAGGTGTAGTCGACCAGTACCGCCATCGTCCCGGCTCACTCGTAGCAGTACGGGGCGTGCTGGAACTCCGCCCAGTCCTCGGGGTCGTGGGTGATCCACACGGTGGCGTCGGCCGACTCCCGCAGCAGCTTCAGCCGCCGGATCGAGCGGATGGCGAGCTCGGTGTTCGAGTCGTAGGGCATGGGGATCTCGTCCTCCAGCGCCTGCCGCAGGTGCACGGTGTCGCCGGTGAGGATGAAGTTGCGGCTCTTCAGCCGCACCAGCAGGCTCAGCTCGCCCGGCGTGTGCCCTGGGGTGTGCAGCACGACCACGCTGCCGTCGCCGAAGAGGTCGTGGTCGAATCCCACCTGCACCCAGTTGAACGACCGGGTCGCCTCGATGTCGGCCTGCCGGAAGAACCCCGCCCCCGCGGGGTCCGGCCAGAGCGCGAACCGCAGTTCTCCCTCGCCGACGTAGAACTTCGCGTGCGGGAACAGGTACAGCCCACCGGAGTGGTCGAAGTGCGTGTGGGACGCGATGACGTGGGTGACGTCCTCGAGCCGGTAGCCGAGCGCCTTGATCTGGTTGTCCACCCGCTGCTCACGGGTGTACTTCAGGCCGAGGTGCTCGGCGAGCGGACCGTAGACCCGCTCCGGGTCGTCCGCGGCGTCCGGCACGAGCATGGTGTCGAAGAGGACGAGGCCCTTCGGGTGCTCGATGAGGTAGGCCGGCATGGGGATGGTGGTCTCGCCGGTCGCACCGACCATGAGAATCCCGCTGTCGAGGGTGAACGTCGGGGAGTCCAGAGCCCACAAACGCTTGGCGTAAGACATGGCTGCACCTCCTTGTGTCGATAACCGGGTGAGATGAGGAAGGCGCTTCGGTCAGCCCTCGGTGATGCTGGCCCGCATGCGCTTCTTGTCGAACTTGCCGACGCTGGTCTTGGGCACCTCGTCGACCACGACGTAGGCGTCGGGGAGCCAGAACTTGGGGAAGCGGCCGCTGAGGAACTCGCGGATCTCCTCGTCGGTGACGGGCTCGTCGACGGCGAGGAAGGCCACCGGCCGTTCCAGCCACTTGGGGTCCGGTCGCGCCACGACCGCGGCCTCGCGAACCTTCGGATGCGCCATCAAGGCGTTCTCCAGGTCGACCGAGGAGATCCACTCGCCACCGCTCTTGATGAGGTCCTTCGCGCGGTCGACGAGCCGCAGGTAGCCCTCGCGGTCGATCACGCCGATGTCCCCGGTGCGGAACCAGCCGTCCCGGAAGGAATCGCCGGATCGCTCGTCGTCGAAGTAGGAGCGGGCGACCCACGGGGAGCGGGCGAGGATCTCGCCCGGGTGTTCGCCGTCCCAGGGCTGTTCGCGGCCCTCGTCATCGACGAGCTTGAGCTCCACCAGCGGCAACGGCTGCCCCTGCGTGCCCATGATGCGGTACCGCTCCTCGTCGGAGGCATCACGGTGGGCGCTGGTGAGCCCGGTGAAGGTGAGCAGCGGTGACGCCTCCGTCATCCCCCAGCCCTGCGTCACCCGCGCCCCGACGTTGCGCTCCCACCACTGCATCTCGGCGACCGGCGGAGCTTGCCCGCCGAGCCAGAGCGTGTGCAGGGAACCGAGGTCGTACTTGCGCTCCGACCGTTCCAGTTCCCCGCGCATCAGCATTCCCACGGTCACCGCGGCGACGCAGACCGTCGCCTTGCCGTGCTCGATCGCCTCGAGGTAATGAGGTGCCTGCGGGTGCACGCCGGGAAAGACGATGCCCGCGCCCTGCAACGTGCAGGCATAGGGCATCCCCCAGGAATTGACGTGCGACAGCGGGGTCACCAGGAAGTACGTCTCCTGCTCGGAGACCCCGATCGATCCGTGCATGCACAGCATCAGCGCGTGCAGCACGGTGCTCCGGTGGCTGTACACGACCCCCTTGGGGTTTCCCGTGGTCCCGGACGTGTAGCACATGCCGGCCGCGCTGTTCTCGTCGACGTCCGGGAACTCGAGATCGTCGTCGAAGCGATCGATGAGCTCCTCGTACCAGTGCACCGGGCCGAGCGAGGTCGGCGCGGGTGCCGACTCGCCCAGGACGACGATGGCCTCCACGTCGCGGACGGCGTCCGGAATTCCCTCCAGGAGGGGCAGCAGGTCCGGGCTGACCAAGAGCACCCGGTCACCGGCGTGGCGGATGATGTAGCCGATCTGGTCGGGGCTGAGCCGGGTGTTGATCGTGTGCAGCACCGCGTTCATGCAGGGCACTGCGAAGTACGTCTCGAAGTGCTGGTACGTGTTCCAGGCCAGCGTGCCGACCCGGTCTCCGGCGCGTACCCCGAGATGCGCGAGGGCCTTGGCGAGCTTGCGGACCCGCCGGCCGTACTCGCCGTAGGTGTACTCCTTGAACCCTCCCTCGACCCGCGTGATGATCTTCTTGTGCGGAAAGAGGTGCTCCGCGCGCCACAGCAACGACTTCAGTTGCAGTGGCCGGTCCATCATCAGGCTTTGCATGGGTAACTCCGTTGCCGTCGTGCCCGGTGTCAACGAGTCGGCGTCGACGTGTCGAAGAGCAGGCGTGGGAAGGTGCGCGCGGCGTAGGTCAGCGGCATCCGATCGGCGACGGACACGGTCTCGACCCCGCCGGCGAGAATCACGTGGTCACCTCCGGGGTAGGCCGCGTACCGGCGGCATCCCAGGACGGCGACCGCGCCGGTGAGCACGGGGAGGTTGCGGTACCCGGTGGCGAAGTCGTTCCCGGCGAACTTGTCGATGCCCTTGGTCGCGAACCGCCGTGCCACCTCGGCCTGGTCATCGGCCAGGATGTTGACCACCCAGTGCGAGGCTGAGCTGAACGCCGGATAGCAGTCGGCGGAGGTGTCCAAGCACGCCAGCACGATCGGTGGCTCGAGGGACACCGAGCAGAACGCGCTCGCCGTGAAGCCACGCCGGTCGCCGCCGGCGTCCACGGTCGTCACGACCGTGACCCCGCTGGGGAACAGCGACATGGCCCGTTTGAAGGTGGCGGCCTCGGCGGCAGACAGGCTCGGTGGGCTCTGCGTCGTCGACACGGTCACCGTCCTCCGGGTTCGGACACCGCTGCGGCAGCGGTCAGGGTCGGCAGGTGGTCACGGGGGTGGGGCATCGGCGACACCCGGGCGGCGACGGTCACGCCGAAGTCCTCCAACCCGGCGGCCGTGGCGGGGTCGTCGGTCAGGAGCTCGACGCTGTGCACGCCGAGATCGCGCAGGATCTGGGCCGTGACGTGGTAGGGGTGAGCGTCGGCCGGGGCGTCGAGGGCGGGATCGGCGCGCAGCTCGTGGGCCTCCACTCCCCGCAGGTAGACCAGTACCCCCGTGCCGCGCTGCGTGATGCGCCGCAACGACTCGTCGAGCTCGGCGCCGCAGGCACAGAGCGCTGAACCGAAGACGTCCCCGGTGAGGCACTCGGCGTGCATGCGCACCGTGACCGGCTCCGCGCCGGCAACGTCACCGAGCACGAGCGCGAGGTGCTCGGTTCCGTGGGGCTCCGCGTAGCTCAGCGACTGGAAGGTCCCGAACCGCGTGGGCAGGTGGGTCTGCGCGACCCGGTGCAGGAACCGCTCGTGGCGCCGGCGGTAGCGGACGAGGTCCGCGACGGTCAGGCAGGCCAGCCCGTGCTGCTTGGCGAACACCTCCAGCTCGGCTCGTTCCGGCACCGCGCCGTCGTCGTCGACGATCCGGGCCACCACGGCGGCCGGGGCGAGCCCGGCCAGCCGGGCCAGGTCGACTCCGGCCTCAGCAGGGACCGCGTGTTCGAGCACGCCGCCGTCACGGACACGCAGCGGGAGCACATGACCGGGCCGGTCGAAGTCCTCGGCGCGTACGGCGGGGTCGGCGAGCGCCCGCGCGGTTGCCGCGCGTTCCCGGGCCGAGATGCCGGTCGTGCTCGTGCGGCGCAGGTCGACGGAGACCAGGAACGGGGCCGCCGGTGTGTTCGTGCCGGTCATGGGGGACAGGCGCAGTTCGTCGGCTCTGCGGCCGTCGACGGCGACGCCGACGACGCCGCTGGTGTGCCGGACCACGAACGACATCCGCTCGGGCGTGATCGACCCGGCGGCGGCGACCAGATCCCCGGCGTTCCCGGCGTCGTCGATCACGACGACCAGCTCGCCGCGCGAGAATGCGGCGATCGCGGCCTCCGCCGCCTCGTCACGCCGGTCGGCCGACGGCCATGCGTCCATCCGGCTGGACACTGCCCTTCCTCTCTCGTCGACGTCGCTGCACCGCACGGCCGAACGCTCCGTGGTCCGGGTGGGGCTTCGCCCGGGCCGCGGCCCGGGCGAAGCCCGGCCTGCGTCAGATCCAGTTCGGTGCGACCTCGGTGGCCCACAGCTCAAGGCTGCGCATCTGCACGTCGTGCGGAATCGGGCCCGAGTACTGCCACTGCAGCAGGTATTCCGGGTTGTGCTTGGTGACGAGCTTCTCCATCATCCGGTTGACGTCGTCGGGAGTGCCGACGAACTCGAAGCCGCGCTCGACCATCGTGTCGTAGTCGCCGGGGATGGTTCCGGTCTCGCCGGGGTTACGCATCACCTCGGCGAAGCCCATCGGGGCGAACCACTGGGGGAAGACGAAACCGTTACCGCGCCTCGCCCAGTAGTGCGCCTCCTCGGCGTCGCGAGACACCAGGACGTCCCGGAAGATGCCGACGCCTTCGCCGCGCTTGAGCTTGCCGCGCCCGGACGCCTCGGCTTCCTCCTGGTAGACGTCGAGCAGTCGGGAGATCACCTCGTCGTTGGTGTTCATCACGATCGGGGAGATTCCCTCCCGAGCACAGAACCGGAAGGACTCCTCGCTGAAGCTGAACGGCTGGAAGACCTGGGGCCACGGCTTCTGGTACGGCTTCGGGGCGATACCGATCTCGACGATCTCGCCCTTTTCGTTCTGGCCGGTGCCGTACAGGTCCACGGCCTCGTGGCCGAAGTCGATACCCGGCGGAGGGACCTGCCAGTTCTCGGTCTTGAGGGAGAGCGTGCGCTGGCTCCACAGCGCCTTCATGATCTCCCAGTGCTCGAGAAAACGATTCCGGTTAGCGACGTCCCGCTCGGACTTGTCGGAGAAGGTCGCGCCGACGTTGTAGGTCTGTCCCAGCACGTCGGCCCAGCGCTTCTGGTAGCCGCGGGCGATGCCGACGAACGCTCGACCACGGGTCATGTGGTCGAGCATCGCGATGTCCTCGGCCAGCCGGATCGGGTTCTGGAACGGCAGCACGTTCGCCATCTGCCCGACCATGATGTTCTTCGTCTGCATCGCGACGTACAGGTCGAGCAGAATCGGGTTGTTCGACTCTTCGAAACCTTCGATGTGGAAGTGGTGCTCGGTGAAGCTTACGCCCCAGTAGCCCAGGTCGTCGGCTAGCTGCGCCTGCTTGGTCAGCTGGAACAGCATGTTCTGGTAGTTCTTGTCGTTGACCCCTGCGAAACCTTTTCGCAGCTGGTCGTAGCTACCGACCACCGGAAGGTAGAACAGGATGTCCTTCACGCGTGCTCTCCTCCTGTATCGCCGGGTCGCTGGCGCGCCGGATGTGACAAGGAATGTGGTGGCAGTCCGAATCCTCGGGATCTCGGATTCGGTGCTAGAAGCGGCCGTTGCTGCGGATCAGGTGTGTGCTTCGATACGGGATCCGCGGCGACGGATGGACGTCATCGTTCACTCCTTCGTGTCGCGCAGTCCGATTGCAGCAGCGATCCCACTTCGGGATGGTCTGGCTCCGTGGGCCAGCTGCGACAGATGTTGCGACATTCGGCGCCAAGCGTGGTGTTTCAGGGTGAGACACCCGGGGATCCGTTGTTCCAAGGTTTCCCCCACATGTGCTTGACAGTGGCCGCATGCTGGGCGAACGTGATCATCGTGCGGTGGCGCGGTCGCGGCCGCGGAGCACTCGGGTCACGGCGGCGCGGAGGCCGAGGTGTCTCATTCTGAGACGCGATGCGTACCCGGCGTGATCCCTACGATGCAGGCCGTCACGCACGAAGCGAGTACAGAAGGGTCGGCGATGAGGCCTACCTCTGCGACTGGTTCCGCGCATGGCACCCTCTTGACGCGTACCGAGGTGGAGCGGCCCGGCAACCGGCGGCTGCGGCCCGTCATCGAGGCGTCGTGGCATCGGTCCTCGGCGTGCGGCCTCAGCCACGAGATGAAGGCCGAGCTGCCCTACACCGACGACTTCGACGACGACAGCCGACTGCTGCGGGCCGCCCGGCCGGTGCTCGACCGGTTGGAGACGTCGCTGTCCGGCACCTCGACGAGCGTCCTGCTCGCCGACGCCGAGGCGCGCATCCTCGAGCGCTGGGTCGGGGAGAAGTCGCTGCACGATGCGTTGGACCGGGCCCACGTGGCGCCGGGTTTCGGGTTCGCGGAGGAGTTCGCCGGTACGAACGGGGTCGGCACGGCGCTGGAGGACGCCGTCCCCGTGACGGTGCGCGGAGAAGAGCACTACGCCGACTTCCTGCGACACCTGGCCTGCGTCGGAGTGCCGATCCGCCACCCCACGACCGGTGCGGTCGAGGGGATCCTCGACATCTCGTGCTTGGCGGCGGAGTACAACCCGCTGATGCCACCCCTTATCCTGGAGGCGGTCCGGCACATCGAAACCCGGCTCACCCAGATGTCCTCGCAGTCCGAGGTGGCGCTGCTGGAGGCGTTCGCCCGCGCGTGCCGGCGCCATCGTGGGGCGGTCGTCGCGATCAGCCCCAACATGATCTTCACCAACCCGCCGGCCGTGAAGCACCTGATCCCCACCGACCAGGCGATCCTGTGGGATGCCGCCCGTACCACGGTGAGCTCTGGCAGGTCGGAAGCCACCGTCGATCTGGCCCGCGGCCGGTTCCGGATGCGGTGCACACCGGTGTCGATCGGCTCGGGCGAGCCCCGCGGTGTCGTGGTCCGGCTGGATCCGTGCGAGCGGTCGCACGAGTCCGTGGAGCGGTCCGGCACGGTCGCCGACACCACCCCGCAGGCGCCCAAGCCCGGCCCGCCCGGTCACAGCGCGCAGTGGCGTCAGCTGCTCGAGCGCGTACGCCAGCTCGCCGACGGCACCGCGCCGGTGGCGTTCAGCGGCGAGCCGGGAACCGGGAAACATCGCCTGGCGCTGTACCTGCACGAGCTCGCCCCCATGCCCCGTGGCCTGCGCGTCTTCGACGCCTCGACCTCGCCCGGGGAGACCGGCCAGGACGAGATGCTCGACCGCGCGGATGCGGCGCTCGCCTGCGGCGACACGGTCGTCATCCGGCGCATCGACGAGCTCGCCGAACGGCCGCTGGCCCGGTTGCGCGGGCTCGCGGTGAACGGATCCACGTCGGGACGTGCGCGTACCCCGGGGCGCCTGCTGGTCACGGCGCGGCGCGCGGGCGGTGACGACGCGCTCGAGTTCACGCTCGCCGCCTTCCCGCACCACCTGTGGGTTCCGCCGCTGCGGCGGCGATCCGAGGACGTCACCGACATCGTCCCGGCGCTGCTCGCAGACCTGGCGCCGGACCGCCGTATGCACTGCTCGCTGCCGGCGATGCAGACCCTGCTCGACCATCCCTGGCCGGGCAACGTCGCCGAACTGCGCGACGCACTCGTCGCAGTGGTCGTCTCCGTCGGCGACGCCGCGCGCGAGATCCAGCCCCAGCACCTGCCCACCTGGGTGCTCAAACGAGCCGGACGCCGTCGGTTGTCAGCCATCGAGGAGGCGCAGCGCAACCTCATCATCGAGACCCTCGCGAGCGTCGGAGGTAACCGCAGCGAAGCTGCGCGGATCCTCGGGATCGGCCGCGCCACCCTCTACCGAAGGATGCGCAGCCTGGGGATCGCCACCTCGCACCAGCTCGGCGCCTGACGACGCGCCACGCTGGCCGAGTTCTCCGGTTCGGCCCACGGATGTCGGTGGAGCCGGCTAGCGTCGAACCCATGTTCGACAGCAGCGAAGCCGGTGGAGTCCAGCTCGACGTCCCCGGGCCCGACGACACGTCGTACGAGCCCTGGGGGCCCGATGGGCCATGGGACGACGAGTGGGGTCCCGACGGGCTACCCGCCGACCCCCAGCTGAACCTCGCGACGGCCCCCGCTTCGTTCGCGCTGGCGATGGAGCTCGTGTTCAGCAAGCGACCGCTCGACGAGGTGGACGACGCCGGAGTGCTCGCCACAGCCGGCGCCTGGCGGCGGATGGCCGGATGGGCGCTGTCCGGGTACGCGCGGGCGCTGGCCGAGTTCGCCCGCCGCCGCTCGGGCGATCCCGTGCAGACCCGGTACGCGGCCGACGAGATCGCCGCCGAGCTGAAGCTGACCCGCGGCGTCGCACGGCGGGAACTGGACCGGGCCACCGCGCTCGATCAGCACCTCCGGCCGACCCGCGACCTGTGGGAGAAGGGCGAGCTCGACGAGCAGCGCGTCGCCGCGATCGCCGACCGGGTGCGGGACCTGCCCGTCGAGGTCGCCACCCGCGTCCAGGAGATCGTGCTGCCGAAGGCCCCGGCGCAGACCATCGGGCAGCTGCGGGCCGCGATGCAGCGGGCGATCATCGCCGTCGACCCGGAGGGCGCCGAGGAGCGGCACCGAGAGGCGCACGCCAAGCGCAGCGTGCGGATGTACCCCGACGCAGACGGGATGGCGACGCTGACCGCGTCGATGTCCGCGCCCGACGCCGTCGCTTGCGACGAGCGGCTCACCGCGCTGGCCCGTGGGCTCGGCGCCGACGATCCTCGTTCGATGGGCGCCCGCCGCGCTGATCTGCTCGTCGGGTTGATCACCGGGCGAGTCTTCGCCGGGGAGCTGGTCTCCGGACCGGCGGAGGGCGGCGGACCCGCGGAGGGCGTGTCCGGTGCTGCACCGTGCGGCTCCGGTGTGCAGATCGTGCGCCCGGCCGCCCCGGACAAGGCGTCCGTGCACGTCGTCGTCGATCTCGAGACCCTCCGCGGCGAGGCGAACCGGCCCGCCGAATTGGCCGGGTACGGGCCGATCACCGCGACACAGGCACGACAGATCGCCGCGGACGCCGTGTGGCGGCGGCTCGTCACAGACCCGCTCTCCGGGGTGGCGCTCGATCTCGGCCGCACCACCTACCGGCCGCCGGTGGGCCTGGCCGACCTGGTCCGGGCCCGCGACGGGGTCTGCCGGTTCCCCGGCTGCCGCCGCCGTGCGTCGGCGTGCGAGCTCGACCACGTGGTGCCATACCCTGCGGGGCCCACGGCGGAGCGAAACGTCGTGCTGGAGTGCATGCACCACCATCACCTCAAGCACGACTCGGACTGGCGCCTCGAGCCGCTTCCCGACGGTGGGGTGCAGTGGACCTCACCCACGGGCGCGGTCTACCGGACGTATCCCTGGGACCATCGGCCGCTGACCGGTCGTGGATCCGCGACGGCGGACGGTGATCCATCCCCGCCCTGAGGGTC
The DNA here is from genome assembly GCF_900142365.1 of Pseudonocardia thermophila. Classification (GTDB taxonomy): domain Bacteria; phylum Actinomycetota; class Actinomycetes; order Mycobacteriales; family Pseudonocardiaceae; genus Pseudonocardia; species Pseudonocardia thermophila. The sequence goes on from NZ_FRAP01000007.1 coordinate 125,330, forward strand.
ACTCCTCCGGCGGCACGACACCGAACACGGACAGCTGGGTGGCGATCGAGTCGTACCAGCCGAGGAGCACCACCAGCTCGAGCACACCGCGCTTACCGATGACCGCGGTGGCCGCGGCGAACTCGTCGTCGTCGAGCGTCTTGCGATCGAGCAGCGCGAGCGTGGCGTCGAAGACGGCGCGTTCCTCGTCGGAGGTGAACGCCGGAGGGGTGCGGGTCGCGAGACCTTCGATCTCCTCGTCGCTGAGCCCGGCCGCACGTCCCGCCTTGCGGTGTGCGTACAGCTCGAACGGGCTCTGCCGGTGGAAAGCCAGGAGCAGGATCGCGATCTCCCGCGACCGCGGGGAGAGGCTCAGGTCGAACCGCAGCGCCCCACCGAAGCGCTCCAGGCCACGGGCGAGTCTTGGGCTGAGCAGCCACGCGTTCGGTGGGCCGATGAGGCCGCCCTCGGGGTGCACCAGAGAGAACGCCGCCTCGGGTGCGGCGCGGCGACCGCCGGTGAACGCCTCGTAGATCTCCTTCTGCTCGGGCGTCATCTCGTCCGGCATGATGCGGGCCAGGCGTGTGGTCATGGGGAATCCACTCCGATTCCGAGGAAGCGCCGTGGGTTCACGGCGAGCATGCGATGGACGGACGCGCGATCCACACCGAGGTAGACGAGCTGCTCGGCGACGAGTCGTAGGCACTCCGGCTCCGGCGGGACCCAACGGGAGAACACGTCGGAGCTGAGGACGAGCTGGTCGGGGCCGAGCGTCTCGACGGCACGGGCGAGATCGCGTACGTGCAGGTGGGCGTCCGGGTGCAGCAGCGGGGCGGCCGCAAGCTCCACCAGCACGCCGGCATCGGTGAACCGGCGAAGTTCGCCGGCATCGTTGACGTAGTGCAGCGGGTGCGTCACGAGCACGCGGGTGTGCTCGACGCCGGCGCAGTGCTCGACGATCGCCGTGCTCTCCGCGAGATCGACGTGGCCCGTGGCGACGGAGAGCCCGAGCGCGGCGCAGGCATCGAGGGTCTCCCGCGCGGCACCGGTCAGCTCGCCGTTCCCGTCGACGACCCGGATGGCGCGCTCCTCGACGAACGTGTCGATCGAAGGGGAGAGCCGGCGCAGCAGTCCGGTGATGTAGCCGCCGCGACCGGCGTCGGCTGCAGCACCCCAGGTAGGGAAGAAGATCACCGACGCCCCGTGTGCCGCGGCCAGCTCGACGACGGTGGGGGAGACCCCGCCGAGCGCGGGGTTCAGCGTGAAGCTGCCGTGCACCGCGAAGTCCGGCCCGGCGATCCTCCGCAGCGCGAACGCGCGGTCGGTCGTCGGCCACAGGTGGGACTTGAGCACCCATCCCGCCATCCCGTACCGCTGCGCGAGGCGCAGCACCCCTTCGTCAGCGCCGCGACTCGCTGTACCTGCCACGAGGTCCGACTGCCCGTGGACGTGCACGTCGATCGCCCCGTTCAACAGTTCGGCGAAGCCGGCCGGTTGGGCGGCGGCCCAGTCGTCGTCGTGAACGCTCATGACGTCACCGGTTCATAGCGGTACCCACCGGCCGGGTCGGCGCGGACCCGGCCGGGCACGGCTTCGGGGAAGTGCGCGGGGAACAGCACCGCGTCGGTGTCGGCGATGTCCCGCAGCAGCGCCTGCCGGGATTCGGCTGCGCACGCGCCGTGCACGCAGAAGTCCGTGCTTAGTCCCGGCCTCGCTAGTTGGATCGGGTGGTGCACCATGTCGCCGGCGAACACCCCCCGTTGGCCCGCCGACACGATCTCGACGCACACGTTCCCGGGCGTGTGCCCCGGTGCTGGGAGCAGCCGCACCTCAGGGCTCACCCGGTGGTCGGGCGCCACGACGTCCAGCAGCCCGGCCTCCTGCAGGGGAAGCACGCTGTCGGCGAGGTAGTCGCCGAGCTGTTCCCGGAAACGCGCCGCCTCGGAGCCGGTCCAGTAGTCGAGCTCCGCCGCGGTGGTCAGGTACCGGGCAGCGGGGAACGCGGGCACCCACCGGCTGCCGTCGAACCGGGTCGCGAACCCGACGTGGTCGACGTGCAGATGGGTGAACACCACGGTGTCGATCTCGCTGGGCTCCACCCCCGCTGCCTTCAGCAGCTCTTCCCAGGGATCTGAGCGTTCCCGGAAGCACGGGTTGGGCCGCGGCTTGCTGTTGCCCACCCCGGCGTCGACGAGCAGGGTCCGCCCTGGCGCCCGGACGAGGAACGCGCTGATGTCCACGACGAGGAAGTCGTCCTCGCAGTACGGGGGCTGCAGGAACCAGCTGCCGGGATCGAGCTCGGAGAGGTCCAGATCGGGGAAGAACAGGTGCGGATCGACCCGGTAGTGGAACTGCACCAGCGGCGTGACCGTCACCGCGCCGATGCGGACCGGTTGCACCGTGGTCGAGCTGCGGGGCCGGGCCCGGGACGGCTTGGGCACGTCACACCTGCACCGGCTCGGGGGAGGGGTGGGGGACGCGCACCGGCCGGATCCCGAGCGGCGCGAGCAGTTTCGTCGCCATCAGGTACTTGAGGTGCGCCCCCGGCCACTGCGTGATGTTGGCGCCGTTGGGTGCGTGGTAGTAGTTCCGGCAGCCGGCTTCCATCGCGTTGGCCTTGCGGGCGATCTGGTCATCGATCCATGTGACCCACCGCTTCTGCGCCAGTTCGGAGGTGTCGACGTACGCCGCGCCCATCTCCAGCTGCCGCACCGCACGCGCGGCGACCTCGGCTTGCCGCTCCAGCTGCGCGATGATCGAGAATCCGCCGTTGGTGTTGGGCCCGTAGAGGATGAAGAAGTTGGGGAACCCGGCCACGGTGATCCCGAGGAATGCCGACGCCCGTTCGGCCCACGCGTCGTGGATGCTGCGCCCGCTGATCCCGCGCACCTGCAGGCTGGACAGGAACTTCGTCGGCTGGAACCCGGTGCTCATGATGAGCACGTCGATGTCGTGGTGCACGCCCCGGCTGTCGATCAGGCCCTTCTCCGTCACCGACGTGACCGGGTACGGGACGAGCTCGACGTGCGGCAGGTTGAGCGTCGGGTAGAAGGTGGAGGCGACGACGGGCCGCTTGCACCCCCACGGGTAGTCGGGCGTTACGGCCTCGCGGGTGGCGGGATCGCGCACGGTGCTGCGGATGAATTCGAGGCAGCGCCGGCGCATCGTCTCCTGCATCGCGCTGTTCGCGTCGTAGCCCTTGAACCGCACGATCGAGGTCCAGAACAGGTAGCCGCGGTGCAGCCACTGCGCCCCGGGCACGTGCTTGTAGATCCAGCGTTCGCGCGGGGTGAAGTCGCGTTCGTGCTTGGGCTCGATCCAGCCGGGTTCGCGCTGGAACACCAGCAGCGACCCGACGGTGTCGGCGATCCCGGGCACGACCTGGACGGCGGTCGATCCGGTGCCGACGACGGCGACCCGTTTGCCCTCCAGGTCGACGTCGTGACGCCAGCGGGCGGTGTGGAACTTTTCGCCGCGGAACTCGTCGAGGCCGGGCCAGTCGGGGTAGTTGGGCACGTTGAGCAGCCCGAGCGCGGAGATGACGACGTCGAACGTCTCGACGTCGCCCGCGGAGGTGCGCACGGTGTAGTGGTGGTGCTCGTCGTCCCAGGTGACGTCGGTGACCTTGGTGTTCAGCCGCAGATGCGGGCGCAGTCCGAAGTGGTCGACGACGTCCTGGGCGTAGCGCAGCAGCTCGGGCTGGCGGGCGTGGGTGCGCGGCCAGTCGTACTTGTAGAAGGAGAAGCTGTAGGCGTGTGAGGGGATGTCGACCTCGCAGCCGGGGTAGCGGTTGTCGTACCAGGTGCCGCCGATGTCCGGGGACTGCTCGAAGATCGTGAACGTGGCTCCGGTGCGCTGCCGCAGCTTGATCGCGGCGGCGATGCCGCCGAAGCCGGCGCCGATGATGGCGACGCGGACGGAGCGGCGGGGCACCTTGCGTCGGAGAAGCACCTTGTGAAGTCCTCTGCTAGTCGCTCGGGAGCGCGCCGGCCTCGGTCAGCACTCGTTCGGCCTGGCGGAATGCCTGCAGGGCGGCGGGTGCGCCGCAGTACGGCGCGGTGTGCAGCAGCAGTTCCTGGATGTCGGCGACGGTGCAGCCGTTGGCGAGCGCCGCGCGCACGTGCGACTCGAACTCCGTGGGCCGGTTGAGCGCCGTGAGCATCGCGAGCGTCACGAGGCTGCGGGTGCGCCGGTCGAGCCCGCCGCGGGTCCACACGTCCGCCCAGACGGCGCCGGCGATCCAGTCCTGCGCCGGCCGGCTGAACGGCGTGGCGTTGGTGTAGTTGCGTTCGACGGCCTCGGTTCCGAACACGGCCCGGCGGACCGCCAACCCTGCGGCTATGCCGGGATCGTCCGCGTCCCGCATCGGCCACCTCCGCTCCGCATCGAGTCGCCCAATATTGTCAGACTGTCAGACGATATGGAACCTCGCCTCGTGTGGTCCGCGCCTCGTCCGGCGCCGGCCGCGAGCCATCTGTTGCGCAATTCGGGATGGATGTCGCGCAATGCGCGACAACAGAAGCTAGCCAAGTCGGGTCACCCCGTCAACGTGGGTTTGTCAGACGGTCAGACAACTGGCGTACGGTGTGTGCGCACTGAGACGCACTCCCGGGAGGACGGACATGACGACGGAAGAGGGCCGGGTCGCGCTGGTGACGGGCGCAGCGGGCGGGGTCGGCCGGGCGCTGGTCCGGCTGCTGCTCGAGCGCGGCTACGCGGTCGTCGCCGAGGACATCTCGCCCGCGGTGACCGAGCTCGACGAGGGCATCGGCAAGGTCGTCCCCGTGGTCGCCGACGTGGCCGCCCCCGGCTCCGCGGAGCGCGCGGTCGCGGCGGCCGAGGAGGCGTTCGGCCGGCTCGACCTGCTGGTCAACAACGCCGCGCGGTTCCTGCGCAAGCCGATCGGCGAGTCGACCGACGAGGACTTCGAGTCGCTCTTCGCCACCAACGTGCGCGGCTCGTTCACCCACGCCCGCGCCGCGGTCGAGGCGCTGACGAGGACCCGTGGCTCGATCATCACGGTCGCGTCGATCTCCGGTCTGGTCGGCATGCCGAACCAGTGCGTGTACGCGATGACGAAGGGGGCGCTCGTCCAGTTGACCCGCCAGCTCGCGATCGAGCTCGCACCGCGCAAGGTGCGGGTCAACGCCGTGGCGCCGGGTGCGATCGACACCGACTTCATCGCCGAGGCCCGCGCCGCCGACCCGGACCCGCAGGCCACGGCCGCCGCGGTGCTCGCGCGGCATCCCCTGGGCCGCATCTCCGCGCCGGAGGACGTGGCGCGCGCGATCGCGTTCCTCGCCTCGCCGGAAGCGGACGGCATCACGGGCGCGATCCTCAGCGTCGACGGCGGCTACGTGGCCCAGTGAGCCCGGGTCTGGCAGATGCATCGACCGGTGCTTGAACGATTCCGGCGCTCCCGGGACGAGGGGACTCTTGCGGATGGCACCCACAGAGGTGCATGCTGCATCGCGAACAAGCTGTTCGTAAATCGAACAGAGCATCGGGTCGATGGAGACGATCGATGACCACGTTCCGCGAGATGCTGCGCGCTGCCGACGGGCCGGTGATCGGCACGTTCGTCAAACTCCCCGCCCTCGAGGTAGCCGAGATCATCGCAGGCGCGGGGTTCGACTTCGTCATCATCGACACCGAGCACGCCCTGCTCTCCGTCCGCGACGTCTACGGGCTGCTCGTCGCCTACTCCCGCAGCGGCGTCGCGCCGCTGGTGCGCGTCACCGATCACGGGTACGGCGACGGGCAGCGCTACCTCGACGCGGGCGCGGCCGGCCTGCTCGTGCCGCACATCTCGAACGGCGAGCAGGCGGCCGCCACGATGCGCCAGTTCCTCTTCCCGCCCGAGGGCACCCGCGGAATGGGCTTCGCGGCACGCGCCGGGCAGTGGGGGCGGCTACCCGGCGGTCGCGACGAGTACGTGCGGGCCGGGCACGAGGACGTCGCCCGCATCGCGATGGTCGAGGAGCAGGAGGCCGTCGACGACATCGCGGCGATCATGGCGGCGCCCGGCGTCGACGGCGTGTTCATCGGGCCCGGTGACCTGTCGCTGTCGATGGGGGAACCGTCCGGTTCGCCCGCGGTGCACGACGCGGTCACGCGCTGCATCAAGGCGGCCGTCGCCGCCGGGGTGCCGGTCGGGACCGTCGTGCAGGGCGCGGACCAAGTGCGCCTGCGCGCCGAGCAGGGCTGCCGGTTCATCGTCGTCGGCAACGACACCGGGTTCCTGACCTCGGCTGCACGCTCCGCGGCGTCGTCGGCGCGCGAAGCGCTCTCCGCCGTGCGCTGATCCGCGACCACCACGAAGAGGAGACGAGATGGCGTACACGAAGGACGATCCGCGCTCGGCGCTCGCGACGGCGACCGGCGCGCCCGCGGAGACCGCCGGCGGCGACATCGCAGCGCCGCAGTTCCTCGACTTCTCGGTGCTGCCGCCGGACGTGACCACCGCGGACGGCTCGCACCAGTGGATCACGCGCGGGCAGAACTTCGTGATGATCTACACCGAGCCCGCCGCGGGCGATCTCGTCTGGCGGGCGCGGCTGGACTCGGAGCAGGTGGTGCTGCTGATCGACGAGCGCAGCTCGGTCCGCGGCACCGACGACGACGGCGTCGTCCACGAGGCGACCGGTCCCGCGCTCCTGGTCGTCCCGCCCGGGCAGAGCTCGCTGACCAGCACCGGGACCGGCCCGATCGTGCAGCTGCTGCAGTCGGACGAGGCGGAGTGGGCGGCCAAGGCCTCCAACGCCGCGGCGTACGCCGAGCCGCACCCGCACGTCGCGCCGCTCGAGCTGTGGCCCGAGCCGGTCGGCGGCTACCGCTGGCGCAGCTACTCGATGTCCGACGTGCCGGCCGATCCGAAGCGGTTCGGCCGGATCTTCCGCACCCGGGCGTTCATGGTCAACTTCATGCCGCCGTCGAGCGGCCCGCGCGACCTGACCAGGATGTCTCCGCACTTCCACGACGACTTCGAGCAGGCGAGCCTGGTGGTCGCGGGGACGTACATCCACCACATCCAGACCCCTTGGGGCACCGACGGCACGAAGTGGCGCCCCGAAGATCACGTACGGGTCGGCAGCCCGTCCGTGACGATCATCCCGCCGCCGACGGTGCACACCTCTCAGGCCATAGGGTGGCGCACCAACCACCTGATCGACATCTTCTCCGGCCCGCGCCACGACTTCTCGGCGCGGCCGGGCTGGGTGCTCAACGCCGACGAGTACCCGGCCCCGACCGACTGACCCTCCCACGGGGCGGCCCGGGCCGCCCTGGCGTCCGTTCACTGTCGAAGGAGACACGTCATGGCCGAGGGCATCGCTGCCGCTCCGGACACGTCGGATCCGGAGTTCCGCGCCCGCCGGCGCCGGGCCATCCTCAGTGCTTGGGCCGGGTTCGCCGTCGACTCCTACTCCATCTACATCGCGGGATCGGTGCTCCTGCCCGCGCTGGTCTACTTCCAGGGCGACATGTCCGCGGAGGGCAAGGCGATCTTCGCCGGGATGACGCTGGCCGTCACCCTGCTCGGCCGCCCGCTCGGTGGCCTGATCTTCGGGCACTTCGCCGACAAGATCGGGCGCCGGACCACCGGCGCCATCACGATCTACGGCTTCGGCATCGTGTCGCTGCTCATCGCGCTGCTGCCGGGCGCGGAGCAGGTCGGCGCGGTCATGTCAGTGACGCTGCTTCTTCTGCTGCGGTTCATCGAGGGTATCTTCCTCGGCGGCGAGTACACGGCGGCCACCCCGATGGCGCTCGAGTACGCGCCGCCGAACCGCCGCGGCCTGATCGGTGCGCTCATCCAGTGCTCCGCGAGCGCCGGCCCGCTGTTCGTGGCCATCGCGATGGCGCTGACGCTCATGATCGCCCCGAGCGGCGACGTGAACTCGCCGTACGTGCAGTGGGGTTGGCGCCTGCCGTTCGTCGTCGGCTTCGTGCTGTCGATCCTGGTCGCGTGGTTCCTGCGCCGCCGGGTCGAGGACTCCGAGGTGCAGCGGGTCGCGAAGCAGGAGATCAGCGGCACGGTGGTGGCGGAGCAGTCGCCGCTGCGGATGCTGCTGCGCGGGCGCACCGGCCGGGCGTTCATCCAGGCCTGGGTGATCATGACGGGTGTCTTCTTCGTCGTGAACATCACCGGCAGCGTGCTGCAGCAGTTCCTGATGATGAACGACGGCTACACCGCCGAGGACCTGGCCAACACGCAGCTGATCGTGCCGGTCGCGATGGCGTCGTACGTGTTCTTCGGCTGGCTGTCCGACCACATCGGGCGCAAGAAGGCCTTGTTCATCACCGCGCCGCTCACGGCGGTCGTCTACCCGGTCGCGATCACTCTGATCGGCTCGAACACCATCCACGACTGGGGAACGCTGACGCTGCTGGCGGTCGCCTGCCACATCGTGACGGTCGCCCCGCTGGGTGTGCTGCCGGCCTACATCAACGAGCGGTTCGCCACCGTCGTGCGATCCAGCGGCTGGGGTGTCGCGTACGGCACGGCGGTGATCATCCCGTCGTTCTTCTCCTACTACATGGTGTGGCTCAGCGCGGTCGTCCCGTACGAGTACACCGCCGGCATCCTCGTCGTGATCGGCGCGGCCCTGATCTTCGTCGCGACCGCGTGCGGCCCGGAGACCCGCGGCATCGACCTGCGCAAGGCCGGTGAGGACGCCTACCGGGAGTTCCTTGCCGAGACCAGCGCCGAGGACCAGAGCGGGTCGGAACCGCCGACCCGGGGTGACGCCGTGGAGGCCCGATGACGATCGCCGGAATCCCCGACCACGCCGAGCTGTCCCAGCGCACCGACGCCCCGCCCGGGTCGGCGTGGGGCCTGTTCGGGCCCGACGACCAGCTGGGCACGCTCAACTTCCTCACCGAGGAGCGCACCGCGGCGGCGGCCCGGCTGATCCGCCGCGGGGCGACGTTCAACCTCGACTACCCGCTCAACACCTTCGTGCCCAGCCTGGCCGGCACCCGGCCGGCCACGGAGCACCACATCTTCTCCAACAACCCCAACCACCGCGACGACTGGCTCGACTCGTTCTACCTGCAGTCGACCTCCCAGGTGGACGGGCTGCGCCACATCCGCCATCCCCGCCACGGCTTCTACGGCGGGGTGCCGGACGAGGCGATCGCCGTAGGCACCCCCGACCTGGGGATCCAGCTGCTCGCGGAGAAGGCGATCGCCGGGCGCGGGGTGCTGCTCGACGCCGTCTCGTACTTCGAGAGCATCGGTGAGCCGCTGGAGTTCACCACGATGGTCCGGCTGACCCCGGAGCACCTGGACGCGATCGCCGAGCACTGCCGGGTGACGATCGAGCCGGGTGACATCGTGCTGCTGCGCACCGGCTTCGCCGAGGAGTGGGTGCGCCGCACGCCCGAGCAGCGGGCAGAGCCGCGCGAGGGCGGCACCGGGCTCGACCAGTCCGACGCGATGCTGGCCTGGCTCTGGGACCACCGGATCGCCCTCATGGCCTCGGACAACGCGGGTCTGGAGTCGTACCCGGTGAACCCGGCCTCCGGCTGGATCGACCCGGACGAGCCACCGCCCCCGCGCGGGCCGTCGCACAACGGGATGCTGCACCGCCCGATGCTCGCGCTGCTCGGCATGGTCATCGGCGAGCTGTGGAAGCTCGACGAGCTCGCCGCCGACTGCGCCGCCGACGGCCGCTACGAGTTCTTCCTGACCGTCAAACCGCTGAATCTGGTGGGCGGGGTGGGTTCGCCACCGAACGCCATCGCCGTCAAGTGACCGCGCACGCCGAAAGGACTGCCGCATGACCGCAACCGTCAGTGACCTCTGGGACGAGACGCTCGACGCCGACCGGTTCGTCCCGGACCCGGAGGTCGACGCTCTGCTCGTCGGCGGTGTCGACCTGCACACCCACCCCGGACCGAGCCCGTTCCCGCGCCGCATGTCGATCATGGATGCGGCGACCGACGCGGCGACGGTCGGCTTCCGAGCGCTGGTGTGCAAGTCGCACCACCACTCCATGCAGAGCGACATCCTGGCGCTGGAGTCGGTCGGGCTGCGGGACATCGGCGTGCAGGTCGTCGGCGGAGTGGCGCTCAACCGCACGGTCGGCGGGCTCAACCCGTACGGCGTGGAGCTCGCGCTGCGCATGGGCGGGCGGGTCGTCTGGTTCCCGACGATCGCCTCCACCGCGCACATCGAGTTCCACGCCCACCACCACAGCGGGTTCCCGGTCTCGGGCATCCCGCTGCGGGACAACGAGCCGATCAGCATCCTCGACGAGGCGGGCGGGCTCCTGCCGGAGGTGCACGACATCCTGTCGGTCATCGCGGCGGAGTCCGCCATCCTCAACTGCGGTCACCTCCCGGCGGCGGAGATCGACGTGCTGATCCCGGCCGCGCTCGCCGCCGGCGTCGACCGGATCGTGGTCAGCCACCCCGACTTCGTCGTCGGCGCCGACCCGGACCGGGTGGCGCAGTGGTGCCGCCAGGGCGTGACCGTTGAGCTGTGCCTGGCGATGTACGTGGGTTCCCGCTCGACCGGCGACCCGGTCGAGCGGACCGCCCCGTACCGGGAGGCGGCCGGCGTCGGCCACACGATCTTCTCCTCGGATCTGGGCCAGAAGGGCAACCCGCTGCCGATCACCGCCTACCGGCGGATGGTCCGCAAGCTGCTCGACGCCAAGACGCCTGAGGACGACATCCGCGCCATGGTGGGGAGGAACGCGGGGCAGCTGCTGGACGTGTGATCCGTGTCCGGACGACTGTGGCGATGATCGCCATCGGTGGCGGCTCGCCCGCTCACGGTGAGAATGGCTGGAAGGGCGCCTGCTCACCGTCGAGAGGACACGACGCACGTCATGCACGAGGCACTGGAGCCGATCTTCCAGCGAGTTCTGGACCGCAACCCCGGTGAGACGGAGTTCCACCAGGCGGTGCGGGAGGTGCTGGAGAGCATCGGCCCCGCGGTCGACCGCCACCCCGAGTACGCCGACGCCAAGATCGTCGAGCGGATCTGCGAGCCGGAGCGGCAGATCATCTTCCGGGTCCCGTGGGAGGACGACGAGGGGAACATCCACATCAACCGCGGGTTCCGCGTGGAGTTCAACAGCGCGCTCGGCCCGTACAAGGGAGGGCTGCGGTTCCACCCCTCGGTGCTGCTCGGGACGGTGAAGTTCCTCGGCTTCGAGCAGGTGTTCAAGAACGCGCTGACCGGGTTGCCGATCGGCGGCGCCAAGGGCGGATCGGACTTCGACCCGCGCGGGCGCTCCGACCGCGAGGTCATGCGGTTCTGCCAGAGCTTCATGCTCGAGCTGTACCGCCACCTCGGCGAGCACACCGACGTCCCGGCCGGTGACATGGGCGTGGGCGCCCGGGAGCTGGGCTACCTGTTCGGCCAGTACAAGCGGATCACCAACCGCTACGAGTCCGGCGTGCTCACCGGCAAGGGCCTGCTCTACGGCGGGGCGCAGGTGCGGCGTGAGGCCACCGGCTACGGCAGCGCGTTCTTCATGGAGGAGATGCTGCGCGTGCGCGGCGACTCCCTGGAGGGCAAGGACGTCGTCGTCTCCGGCTCGGGCAACGTGGCGATCTACACGATCGAGAAGGTGCACCAGCTGGGCGGGCGGGTGGTGGCCTGCTCGGACTCCACCGGGTTCGTCCACGATCCCCGCGGGATCGACCTGGACCTGCTCAAGGACGTCAAGGAGGTCCGCCGGGAACGCATCTCCGCCTACGCCGAGAAGATCGCGGGTGCGACGTTCGTGTCCGGCCGGTCCATCTGGGAGGTGCCCTGCCAGGTGGCGCTGCCGTCGGCCACGCAGAACGAGCTCGACGTCGCGGGCGCGACCGCGCTGGTGCGCAACGGTTGCATCGCGGTGGGGGAGGGCGCGAACATGCCCACCACCCCCGACGCGGTGCGGGTGCTGCAGGAGGCCGGGGTGGCGTTCGGGCCCGGCAAGGCGGCGAACGCCGGCGGGGTGGCGGCGTCGGCGCTGGAGATGCAGCAGAACGCGTCGCGGGACTCGTGGACGTTCGAGCACTCCGAGGCCCGGCTGCGCGAGATCATGGTGAACATCCACGCCCGCTGCTACGAGACCGCGGAGGAGTACGGCGCCCCCGGCAACTACGTCACCGGCGCCAACATCGCCGGCTACGCACGGGTCGCCGAGGCGATGCTCGGGCTGGGGCTGATCTGAGCGCGCCGCCGTCGTCGGTATAGTCCCAGGTCGGTGCAGGTTAGGCGGATCGTTCCACCCCTCGCCACCACATGGAGGAGCAGCACTTGACCAACGGCTCGGGCGGCACCGGCGACATCCAGGCGGTGCAGCGGGTCGGCCAGCTCCTCGCCTTGTTCACCGCGAACCGGCCTCGGCTGACCGCGGCCGAGGCGGCGGCGCTGGTCGGGTTGAACCGCAGCACCGTCAGCCGCTACTTCGGCTCCCTCGCGCTCGCCGGGTTCCTGGAGCGCTCCCACGACGAACCCACGGCGTACGAGCCGGGCCCGCTGCTGGTGCAGCTCGGGGCGGTGGCGCAGGGTCGGCGGCGCGTGCTCGACATCGCCCCGCGGCACATGCGCCAGCTCTCCCGCGAGATCGGGCTGACCGTGGTGCTGTCGCTGTGGGGCGCGTCCGGGCCGGTGGTGTCGCTGGTCAGCGAGGTGGGGACGAGCCCGATCCTCGTCACCGTGCGGATCGGCGCCACCTTGGACATGGATTCCGCCCAGGGCAGGCTGTTCCTCAAGTTCTCCCCGGACCGCCACGTCATCACGAAGTACTGGGCGAGCCTGGACCCCGCCGAGCGCGCACGCGTGGAGAAGCTCGTCGCCGAGGCGGAGCGGGGCATCACCCACGCCGAGGGCCCCCTCGGCATGTCGATCATCGCGGCACCGGTGTTCGACGACCACGAGATCGCCGCGACCATCGCCGCCGTCGGCGCCCCGCACGGCGACGAGCGGATCGCCGCGGCCCTCTACCGCACGGCGTACGAGATCACCGTGGACCTGGCCGGCACCGATCTGTGGGTGTCGCAGCTGCCGCTGCCGGACGACATCCCGTCCGCGGACTGAGCGCTACGCCGGCGGGTCCTTCCGCGGCAGCGGCTCGACGGCCGGTCCTTCGAGCACGGCTCCGTCCACGTCGAAGCGGGAGCCGTGGCACGGGCAGTCCCAGCTGCGCTCCGCGGCGTTGAACCGCACCAGGCAGCCCAGGTGGGTGCAGCGCGCCGACACCGCGTGCAGCCCGCCGTCCTCGTCGCGGTAGACGCCGGTGCGGTCGGCGCCGCGGCGGAGGATCGCGCCGCAGCCGCGGGCGAGCTCGGTCACCGCGCCCACCTCGCCGGGTCGCAGCCGGTCACCGACGATGTCGACGCCCACCTTGGCCTGCAACCGCGCCAGCGTCGGCAGTCCGCGCAGCGTCACCCGGTGCGGGCCGAAGACGCCGGTCGTCGGCTCCCCCGCGATCTGGTCGGCCAGCAGCGCCGCGGCCATCGTGCCGCCGGACAGACCCCACTTCGAGTACCCGGCCGCGACGTGCATCCGGCTGGAGACGGGCGTGTAGCTGCCGATCATCGGCGTATGGTCGTAGGGCAGCACGTCCTGCGCCGACCAGCGGTGGGTGACCTCATCGACGGCCCAGTGCCGGCGCAGGTACGCCTCCAGCGCGGCGTAGCGGCCGGGGTCGACGCCGCGGGCGCCGGCCGGGTGGTCCTGTCCGCACACGATCATCGTCCGCCCCGCCGACCGCATCGACCAGGTCGGGCTGCCCGCGGTGATCACCATGTCGCGGCTCGGGTTGCGGACCCGGCCGGCGACGCAGTACGCGCGCACCGTCTCCATGCGCGCGAAGTACAGGCCTCGGTCCCACACCGGGTAGTGGGTGGCGACGACGACCCGGTCGCCGGTCAGCGGGCCGTGGTTCGTCTCCACCCGCGCCGGTGACCCCTCCTGCACCGACAGCGCGCGGGTGCCCTCGAAGACCCGGGAGCCCACCCCGTCGGTCGACTCGTGGACCGCGGCCGCGAGGCCGTAGGCGTACGCGACCGGGTGCATCTCGACCTGGTCGGCCAGCCGCACCGCACCCGCGACCGGGTAGGGGAGATCCACCTCGTCGGTCCACGCGACGGGCAACCCGGCCTCGCGGGCCGCCTCCGCCTCCCGCTCGACGGCGCGCAACTCGGCTTCCGACGCCGCCACGGTCGCGGCGGCGCGGCGGCGCAGCGCGCAGTCGATCCCGAGCTCCTCGGCGAGCGCAGCGACGAGCTCGACACCGCGCAGGCTGTGCTCGGCGTAGGCCGCGGCCACCGCCGCGCCGCGGGTGCGGCGCACCTGCGACAGCACCGTGCCCTGCAGGGCGGTGACCTTGGCCGTGTTGTTGCCGGTGGCGGCGGACCCGATCCGGTCGGCCTCCACGACGGCGACCCGTGCCCCGCGCCGGCGCAGCAGCAGCGCGGTCGTGAGCCCGGTGATGCCTCCGCCCAGCACGAGCACGTCGAAGTGGCGGTCGGCGGTGGGCGGCGGATAGCGGACGTCGGGTCGGTCGGCGAGCCACAGCGAGCCGGTCGCCGTCGTCGTGGGAACGGTCATGACCGGCACGTACCCGGGTGCGTCGCCGGTGATGCGCCGCACGTTCGAGCTGTGCTGTCACGGCCTGCGTAACGCTCGCTCTGTTAGAGCACGCGGCACGCCGCCGCGGCGGAGGCGGGTGCTCTTCCCGCTGCCCGGTCCCACGCACGGACATTTCAGACATCCAGATCCGGATTATGAACATCCAGTTAACAAGCAGGCGGAGGCTGACATTGAGATATTGCATCCACGCTGGTGGAGTTGCATACTCCTGCCCATGTTCACCGACCCCCCTGATCATCTGAGCCGCCCGACGCTCACCGGGTCGTTCGGCATGGCCGCGTCCACGAACTGGGTCGCCTCGGGCGTCGCTCAGAGCGTGCTCGAACGCGGCGGCAACGCCTTCGACGCCGTCGTCGCCGCCGGGTTCGTGATGCACGTCGTCGAGCCGCACCTCAACGGACCCGGGGGTGACCTGGTCGCGCTGGCCACGCCGGCGGGGGGCACGACGTTGGTGATCAACGGGCAGGGGCCGGCGCCGCGGGGCGCCGACATCGAGCACTACCGCTCGCTGGGGCTCGAATCGGTCCCGGGTGCGGGGGCGCTGGCGAGCGCGGTGCCCGGAGCCGTCGAGGGGTGGCTCTGGATCCTGCGCGAGCTGGGCACCTGGGATCTGGCCGACGTCCTCGCGTACGTCCTGCACTACGCCGAGCACGGCCATCCGCTGCTGCCCAACGCGGCTCGCACCATCGCGACCGTCGCGGACCTGTTCCGCGATCACTGGCCGACCTCGGCGCAGCTGTGGCTGGCCAGCGGGCGTGCCCCGAAGGCTGGAACGATCCACCGCAACACCGCGTACGCCCGCACGTTGCGCCGGCTGCTCGCCGCGGCTGACACCGCGACGGGCCGGGAGGCGCGGATCGACGCCGCGGCGCGCGAGTGGCGGACGGGGTTCGTCGCGGAGGCGGCGGTGCGCACGGCCCGGACCGTGCACCGGCACGCCGACGGCGGGGACTACGCGGGTGTCCTGTCGGTCGACGACTTCGCCGAGTTCCGCGTCCGGGCGGAGGAACCGGTCCGGTTCACGTTCCGGGGGACCACGATCGCGAAGGCCGGGTTCTGGTCGCAGGGTCCGGTCCTGCTCCAGACCCTCGCGATCCTCGACCACTTCGACGACGCCGACCTCGATCCGTCCACCGAGCGCGGCGTGCACACGATCGCCGAGGCGCTCAAGCTCGCCCTGGCCGACCGCGACGCCTACTACGGCGACGTCCGCGACAACCACGCCCTCCTGGCGACGCTGCTCTCCCCGGAGTACGCCAAGCAGCGGGCTCTGCTGATCACCCCGCGGGCGTCGGCCGACTGGCGGCCCGGCTCCATCCCGGGCGTGGCCCCGTACTTCCCGCCCCTGAAGACCAAGGAGGAGATCGACGCCGCCGTCTCCGAGGCGTACGGGATCGGTGAACCCACCGTCCGCCCCTCGGGTGAGACCCGCGGCGACACCGTGCACATCGACGTGATCGACCGGTACGGCAACGTCGTGTCCGCCACACCGTCCGGCGGCTGGCTGCAGTCCAACCCCACGATCCCCGAGCTGGGGTTCTGCCTGGGCACCCGCCTGCAGATGACCTGGCTCGACCCGGAGAGCCCGTCGGCGCTGCGGCCGGGGCGGCGGCCGCGGACCACGCTGTCGCCCACCGTCCTGGAGCGCGGGTCGGTCGCCGTGTCCGCGCTCGGTTCACCCGGCGGCGACCAGCAGGACCAGTGGCAGCTGCTCTACCTGCTGCGCACGCTCGTCGGCGGGTACGACCCGCAGCAGGCCATCGAGTCCCCGATGTTCCACGTCACCGCCAACGCCCAGTCGTTCTGGCCCCGCGAGTGGACCCCGCGCGGGCTGGTCGTCGAGGAGGCGATGGGCGAGGAGGTCATCCGGGGGCTCCGCCGCCGTGGCCACCTCGTCACGGTGTCGCGCCCCGGCAACCTCGGCCGGCTCTCCGCCGTCGAGCGGGACCCGCAGACCGGGCTGCTGCGCGCAGGCGCCAATCCGCGCGGCGCCCAGGGCTACGCGGTCGGCCGCTAGTCAGGCCCAGACCGCTCGGGTCCGGCGATCCGTGGCCGGCCACCGCGCCGCCACCCCATCCGAAGAACACCGTCCGCACGCGGAGATGACACCAATGAAACCGATTTTGACCGCGCGATGTGTCCGCCGACGGATCGCCGCCGCTGCAGCAGCGCTGTTCCTCCTCGTCGGCCTGGCTGCCTGCGGGTCGCCCGGCGGCGGGGGCAGCTCCGAAGGGCTCCCGAAGGACCTGAAGGTCCTCGTCGAGGCGACCCAGCCGGTGTTCGACCAGTGGCAGGGCGGAGTGGCCACCCAGGGGGTGATGCTGCTGGTCAACGAGCCGCTCGTCCGCTACGACGGGAGCGGTTTCCAGCCGAACCTGGCGACCACCTTCGAGCAGGCGAGCCCCACCCGCTACGTCTTCACCCTCCGCGACGGCGTCACGTTCAGCGACGGCAGCCCGGTCACGGTGGACGACGTCCGGTTCACGTTCGAGCAGGCGATGCGCGACGACCACCTGAGCACCACGCACGTCGTCATGCGCAGCATCGCCACCGTCACCACCGACGGCAGCTCGATCGCCCTCGACTTGAAGGCCCCGCAGCCGCTGCTGCTCTACACGATCGCCCGGACCGGGATCGTCAGCAAGGCGTTCTACGAGCAGCACGGCGAGAAGGTGGGGACGCCGGCGGTGGGGCAGCTGGGCAGCGGCCCCTACGTCCTGGACTCCTTCGAGCCGGACAAGTCGATGCGGGTCGTGAAGCGGCCGGACTACTGGGGTGATCCCGCAC
Organism: Pseudonocardia thermophila; assembly: GCF_900142365.1. GTDB lineage: Bacteria > Actinomycetota > Actinomycetes > Mycobacteriales > Pseudonocardiaceae > Pseudonocardia > Pseudonocardia thermophila. Next base: position 142,698 of record NZ_FRAP01000007.1, read on the forward strand.
CGTTCGAGTCGATCACCTTCACGATCGTCCCTGACGACTCCGCGCGGATGCTCGCGCTGCAGTCCGGGTCCGCCAACGCGATCTTCGAGATCCCGACCGGCCAGATCAACTCCATCCAGGCGCTGAAGGACTTCCGGCTGTCGAAGATCGCCGACGCCACCGTGTTCATCCTGCAGATGGACGTGACGAAGCCGCCGTTCGACGAACCGGCGGTGCGCGACGCGGTGCGGCACGCGATCAACCGCCAGGCCGTGGTCGACGCGGCGCTCGCGGGACACGGACAGGTCGCCCGGGCCCTGTCTCCGCAGTCGAACCTGGAGCTCGTCGCGAGCGCGGAGGCCGTCGAGCAGACGCTCGCCCGGATCGACGAGCTGAACACCTACGACCCGGACCTGGCCCGCCGGTTGCTGGCCTCCTCCAGCGTGCCGGCCGGCTTCACGCTCAAGCTGCCGCTGGACTCCACCGACGCCGACACCAGCCTCGTCGCGCAGACGATCGCCCAGGACCTGGCCGAGGTCGGGATCGACGTCGAGCTCGATCCCCGCGGCGACGACTACATCGACGTCACCCTCGCCCGCCGGCACGACGGCCTCACCCTCAACAAGTTCTCGACGAACGCCCCCGATCCGGCGATGCCGCTGGGCTACTTCGTGCCGGCGAAGTCCCGGATCAACCTGACCCAGCAGGACAACCCGGCCGCGCAGCAGGCGTTCGACGAGAGCAACACGCTCCCGGTCGGCGACCCGAAGCGCGGTGAGCGGCTCCTCGCCGCGGTCGAGGCCTACCACCGCGGGGGTGCGGCGCTGCCGCTGGTGAACCCCGACATGACCTTCGGGCTGAAGGCGCCGATGACGATCAACGGCTTCACGAACTACTGGTGGATGCAGCGGTGGGACCGGCTGGTGGAGGTCGGCGGATGACCGTCGCCACCGCACCGCAGGGCTCGGCGCGCCGGGCGCTCGCCCCGGGGCTGCTGCGCTACGTCGTCGTGCGCGTGGTCTCCGCGGTCTGCGTGATGTTCGCCGTGAGCATCGTGGTCTTCCTGTTCATCCACGCCGCCCCCGGCGGGCCGGAGCACGCGATCGGCGGCGAGCTGGCGACCGAGGAGCAGCTGGAGAGCATCCGGCAGCGGTACGGCTTCGACCGGCCCCTCCCGGAGCAGTACCTGCAGTTCCTCGGCGGGATCCTGCACGGCGACTTCGGCGAGTCGATCATCCAGAAGACCCCCGTCGCCACGCTGATCGGCGAGACCGTGAAGGTGACGCTTCCGCTGCTGGCCTTCACCTGGATCCTGGCGATGGGCGCGGGACTCGCGCTGGGGATCCTCACCGCGTCCCGCCCGGGGAGCCGGCTCGACCGCTTCTCCCTCGGCATGACGACGCTCGGGGCGAGCACCCCCGCCTTCGTCGTCGGCACGTTCCTCGCCTGGCTCTTCGGGGTCCAGCTCGGCTGGTTCCCGGCCCTGGGTGCGGGGGAGGGCGGGCTCGACACCGTCCGCCACCTGGTCCTGCCCGCGGCGACCGCGGCGATCGTGCTGCTGGCCGTCACCACACGGATCACGCGGGTCCGGGTCGGGCAGATCCTCGAGGAGGACCAGGCGACGTTCGCCAGGGCCCGGGGGCTCGGGCGGTGGTGGACGCTCAAGCACGTCGTGCTCCGCAACGCGGGCGTCCAGCTGGTCACGCTGTCCGGCAGCGTGGTGGTCTCCCTGTTCACCGGGTTGATCCTCGTCGAGCGGGTGTTCAACCTCCCCGGGATCGGCAGCCTCATGGTCGACGCGATCCACGACCGGGACATGCCCGTCATCCAGGGAGTGACGTTCTGCGTCGCCTTGCTCGTGGTCACGGTGAACCTCGTCGTCGACCTGGTCTGCATGGCGATCGATCCACGACTACGCGCACGGCTGGAGACGAACCGATGAGCGCTGTCACCCAGGTCGCCCCGGTCGGCGCCCGGCTGCGGCTGCCGAAGGTCCCGCCGCTCACCGCGCTCGCCGGCGTCTTCCTCGTCGTGGTCGCCGCGTGCGCCCTGTTCCCCGGGTTCGCCCCGCAGGACCCGGCGGCGATCAACGCCGCGGAGAGCCTGCAGGGCCCGAGCGGCGCCCACCCGCTCGGCACCGACCAGCTCGGGCGCGACACCCTCTCCCGCCTCGTCGCCGGCGCCCGGACCTCCTTGCTCGGGCCGCTCGTCCTCGGCCTCGGCGTCACCGCCATCAGCACGGTGCTGGCCGTCGCGGCCGGCTGGTTCGGCGGGCGCACCGACGCGGTGATCAGCCGGATCATCGACTTCTTCTACTCGGTGCCCGCGCTCCTGGTCGCGATCGTCGTCGCCGGAGTGACCGGTGGCGGCTTCGGGATCACCCTCGTGGTGCTGATCATCTTCGGGCTGCCGATGCACGTCCGCAACCTGCGGGCGGCGGTCATGGAGCGCGCGCACCTGCCGTTCATGGAGGCCGCCGTGACGCTGGGGCTGCCCACCTGGCGGGTCGTGCTCACCCACCTCGTGCCGACGATCGTCCCGAACGTGGTCGCGGTGTTCTTCGTGACCTTCACCTACGGCGTGGTCGAGCTGTCGTCCCTGTCGTTCCTCGGCCTCGGGGTTCCGCCCGGTGCCCCGGACTGGGGTCGGATGGTCGCCGACAACCGGGCGGCCGTGTTCACCGACGTCTGGGCGGTCGCCGCGCCCGCGGTGGCCATCGTCCTGCTCGCCGTCTCGGCCAACCTCATCGGCGAGCACGTCCAGCGCACCCACGAGCAGTCGAGGAAGGAACGATGAGCCAGGTGACCGAGGCCGTGCCGACGGCGGGCCTGTCGACGGACGCGCTCAGCGTGTGGCTGCGCCGTGCCGACGGGCGGCGGCTCATCGCCGAGTCGATCGATCTGCAGGTCGCGCCGGGGGAGTCGATCGCGATCGTCGGCGAGTCCGGCAGCGGGAAGTCCGTCACCGCCCGCGCCGTCCTCGATCTACTGCCCCCCGAGCTGGTCACCGAGGGCGACGTCAGCGTCGGTGGCGTGCCGTTCCTGCGGATCGGCCGAGCGGCCCGGCACCGGATGCGCGGCAGCGAGATCGCCTTCGTCATGCAGGACCCGTTCACCATGCTGAACCCGGTGATGAAGGTCGGTGACCAGGTAACCGCTGCGCTGCGGGACGCGAACGGCCGCCCGTTGTCCCGGGCGGCGCGCCGCGCGGAGGCCGTCGCCCGGCTGCGCGAGGTCGGCATCACCGATCCCGCGGTGGCGGACAAGTACCCGTTCCAGCTGTCCGGCGGCATGCGCCAGCGGGTCGGGATCGCGGCGGCGATCGCGGAGAACCCGCAGGTCCTCGTCGCGGACGAGCCGACGACGGCGCTCGACGTCACCACGCAGCGCGACGTCCTGCTGCTGCTGGACCGCCTGCGCCGGACCCACGAGCTGGGGCTGGTGCTGATCACCCACGACCTGCGGGTGGCGTTCGCGACCTGCGACCGCGTCTACGTGATGTACGCGGGGCAGATCGTGGAGGTGGCGCGGTCCGACGTGATCCGGCGGGCCCCGCGCCACCCGTACACGGCCGCGCTGCTGGCCGCCGATCCGCCGCTGGACCACCGCATGGCCCGGCTGCGGACCATCCCCGGCTCGGTCCCCGCGCCCGGGCACCGGCCGGGCGGGTGCCACTTCGCGCCGCGGTGCGCGTTCGCGCTGCCCGCCTGCAGCGCGGCGCCGGTCGAGCTGCAGCTCACCGATGACGACGCCGACCACCGGGTCCGCTGCGTCCGGGCCGGCGAGATCACGCTGGAACCGCCCACCGCGCAGCCCGGGCCGGAGCCGGCGGCCGCGCTCACCACCGACGGGCAGCCTCTGGTGACCGTGCGGGACGTGCGCAAGGTGTTCCGGGACAAGGTCGCCGTCGACGGCGTGGACATCGACGTGTTCGCGGGCGAGAGCGTCGGCCTGGTCGGCGAGTCCGGGTCGGGCAAGACCACGCTCGCCCGCATGATCGTGGGTCTGACCCGGCCGACCTCCGGGACCGTGGAGGTCGGCGGTGTCGAGCTCACTGCAGGAGCGCTGTCGAAGGAGCAGTGGGCAGCCGTGCGCGGCACCGTCCAGATGGCCTTCCAGGACCCGTACTCGACGCTCAACCCCACCCGGACGATCGGGTCGACGCTGCGCGAGGGGCTCCGGCTGGCGGGGGTGGACGATCTGGAGGAGCGGACCGCCGAGCTGCTCGAGCGCGTCGGCCTGCCGGCGACCTACGCGCAGCGCAGGCCGGGCCAGCTCTCCGGCGGGGAGCGGCAGCGCGTGGCGATCGCGCGGGCGCTCAGCCGCTCACCGCGGATCGTGGTCTGCGACGAGGTGGTCTCCGCCCTCGACGTCTCGGTGCAGGCGCACATCCTGAACCTGCTGCGCGACCTGCAGGCCGACCTGGGGCTGACCTACGTCTTCATCACCCACGATCTCGCGGTCGTCCGGCAGATCACCGATCGCGTGTACGTGCTCAACCACGGCAAGGTCGTCGAGTCCGGGCTGACCTCGGAGGTCCTCGACCGGCCGCGGCACGACTACACGCGCCGGTTGGTCGCGTCGGTTCCGCAGGCCGACGGCGTACTCGGTCTGCCTGAACCCCGTTAGCGACGTCCGGTTCCTGGCGGCCATCCGAATCGCCCGGTCAGCGCGATTCATCGCCGATGAGAAGAACTCGATGACGGATGCAATACGGATTACTGTGAATCGCATCCTTGGAAGGTTGATGCAATGAGTTACACCACGGTCGAGGTCGTCCAGACCAGGAACGGCCCGGTCGCCTACCACGAGCTCGGTTCGGGCGAGGTCCTGCTGATGCACCACGGGGGCGAGTCGAACCGGCGCCAGTACGCCGGGTTCGCCCCGCTGCTCGGCGAGGGCATCCGCTCGATCTCCTACGACCAGCGCGACGTGGGCGAGAGCTTCCGCTGTGCCGAGCCCTACTCGATCGGCGACCTCGCCGACGACTGCGTCCACCTGATGGACGCGCTCGGCATCGAACGCGCCCACGTCATGGGGTTCTCGTTCGGCGGCTGCGTCGCCCTGCACGTCGCGGTCCGCCATCCCGACCGGGTGCAGAGCCTCATCGTCGGGACCGCCCCGGCGAGCCACCGGAGCACGACCGATTTCGCGCAGGACCTCCTGTCCCGCCAGCCGGAGGAGCGCTTCGACCTGATGGTCCAGGCGATCCTCAGTCCGGCCGGCCAGGCCGACCCGGCGCAGCTGGAGCGGCTGCGCACGATGATGGCGGGCCAGGTCAGCGGGCCCGAGACGAACCGCATGAAGGCCCTGCGGACCCATGACCTCGGCGACGAGCTGCGCGGGATCAAGGCGCCCACCCTGCTCGTGTACGGGACGGACGACCCGCTCGCCCCGCCCGAGGTGGGGCGCCACCTCGCCGACCTGATCCCGGACTCCGCCCTCGTCTGCGTCGAGGGCGCGCGGCACGGCCTGACCTCGGAGTTCAAGGAGCCGGTCGCCCGGATGGTGCGCGAGCACGTCCTGGCGAACCGGGCCGGCTCCTGAGCGCCGTGCCCGTCCCTCCCGACCACCCCGAGCACGATCGGACTCGCATGAAGATCCTCGTCGTCGGTGCCGGTGTTGCCGGCCTGTCAGCCACCATCAACCTGCAGCGGCGCGGCCACGCCGTCACCTTGCTCGAGGTCGCGCCCGAGATCCGCACGTCGGGCTCGCCGATCGACGTCCGCGGGGACGCCCTGGACATGGTCCGCGAGATGGGCATCCTCGACGAGATCAGGGCCGCGGAGATCCGGATGTCCGTCGACTCGGAGTTCGTCGACGACCACGGGAACCGCATCGCCGGCTTCTCGACCGAGCACAGCCACGACCGCCCGGACGACATCGAGATCACCCGGCCGGACCTCATGCGGATCCTCGTCGGTGCGCTGGAACCCGGGACGGACCTGCGTTTCGCCACGACCGTGGCGGATCTCGCCGCCGGGGCCGACGGCGTGCACGTGTCGCTGACCGACGGGACCGAGGACGACTTCGACCTCGTGGTGGGCGCGGACGGCGTCCACTCGCGGACCCGGTCGATCGTCTTCGGGCCCGAGGCGGACTACGTCCGCTTCCTGGGCGTCTACCTGGCGCTGGCTCCGGTCGGCCCGCCTGCGCCCGAGGGGACGCCCGGCCGCATGCACCTCGCCCCCGGCCGGATGATGGCGCTGCTCCAGAGCCCGGACGCGGAACTCGCGGGAACGTACTTCCGCTCACCGAAGCTCGACGTCGACCACCACGATCCCGCCGCGGTGCGCGGGGTCCTGCGGCAGGTCTTCCGCGACGACGTGTGGCGGGTGCACGAGCTGATCGACCGCATGGTCGCGAGCCCCGGACTGTTCTTCGACGAGTGCTCGCAGACCAGGATGCCGCGCTGGTCGGTGGGCCGGGTCGTCCTCGTGGGCGACGCGGCGCACTGCGCGGCACCGCTCTCGGGGCGGGGCACGTCGCTCGGCATCAGCGGCGGCTTGTTCCTCGCCCAGGCGATCGAGGAGAACCCCGGCGATCTCGCCGGGGCCCTCGCCGAGTACGAGCGCCGGCAGCGGCCCTACGTCGACCGCGCCCAGCGGGGCGTCCAGGGATCCATCGACCGCAACGTGCCCGCGACCGCGGATGACGTCGCGGCCCGCTACGCGGCGCTCCGGCAGTACGAAGCCAGCCGGGCCTGAATCCACCCGGCGCAACAGGAGGAGTTGACATGACGTCCGAAACGACGTCGGCCACGTCGGCGATCTCGACCGACCCCGGCGACGAGCTCATCTTCGCCAACGAGTACATCCGTGTGTGGGCGATGAACCTCGGCCCGGGAGAGTCGATCTTCTACCACTCCCACCAGTACGACCACCTGATCCTCTGGCCCACGCCGGGGCGGGCGGCCTCGATGGAGTACGACGAGGACGAGGAGTTCGGCCACATCCAGAACGCGGAGCAGGGTTACGCGTTCTTCAAGACGGTGGGCCGCAAGGGCGGACTCAAGCCGCACCGGCTGAAGAACCTCGAGGACCACCCGGTCACCCACTACATCATCGAGCTGGTGAAGGAGTCGGCCACCGAGGAACCGGGCACTCCGCAGTCGAACGGCCGCGGTCTGTCGGGCCGCCAGCACCAGATCATCGACCCGAACGATCACGTCCCGCCGAAGGAGGAGCGCGTCACGCACGCCTGGAGCTGATGGCGGGCGTGAGGTGCCCGGTCGGAGGGGCGCCGGCGCGGCGCCCCTCCGACCACCGGACCGCCGCTTCGGCGATAAGGGGATCAGCGGATGCAATAATCCGCGCGTTGCGTGGCCGTGGATCACTTCTGGATCCCATCTGCGGGGAGGGCTGGACCGGACATGGGGCACCGACGTGGGTGACGAGGCGATCAGCGAGCGGGTGGTCGAGGAGCTGCAGCGGCGGATCCTCAACGGTCAGATCCCGGTCGGATCGTGGTTGCGGCACAGCACGATCGCGGAGGAGTTCGGGGTCAGCCGCACCCCGGTCCGCGAGGCCCTCCGGGTGCTGCACGCCCAGGGGATCGTGACGATCGTGCGGAACCGCGGCGCCCGCGTGAACGGTCATTCGGGCAGGGACGTCCGCGAGCTCGGCGAGGTGCGCGCCGCACTCGAAGGGCTCGCCGCCGAGCTCGCCGTCGAGCGCATCAACGACGCGCAGATCCGGCAGATGGAGAAGGCGCTCGAGGATTTCGCGGCTGCGCTGGAGAAGTACGCCGGAAACCCCGAGCTCGCGCTTTCCGCGGAAGCGAACCAGCGGTGGTCGGAGACCAACCGGGACTTCCACTCCGCGATCCTCGCCGGATCGGGCAACCACCACCTGGTGCTCAGCATCGAGGACGTCGGGCGCCGGCTGCCCCTCAACTCGAGCTACCCCGTGTACGCCGGGAACTCCCGCCTCCTCAAGCAGAACCTCGAGGAGCACCAGCGCATCGCCACGGCGATCCGGGAGCACGACGCCGACGGCGCCCGGGAGGCGATGGTCGCGCACATCCGCTCGGCCAGCGAGTCGCTCGCCCGCTACGTGGAGGAGACCGAGCGCAGGCGGTAGCACCGCTGCTCCGGGCGATCACTGTCCGACGTCACGCCGCCGGGTTCGCCGGCGAGTCTTCCCGCGGTCGCCGGCTGACGCCGATCTCCTTGACGTGCTCGTGCAGTGCGCGCCGCGGGTGCGGGTGACCGGTACGGGTGCGCGCCAGAGATTCTTGCCCGCGTGGTCGAGGGCGGCGGCGCAGGCGACGGGGCGGGGGCGGGTTGCTGGAAAGTGGCTGTGCTGCCGCCACCGGCGGGAAGTGGATCTCCTGGGAGAGCGCCGGCACCCGCACCAGTGCGTGGCGAGCAGCACGCAGGAGGAGCTGAGCGGGGCGAAGAATCCGCCGTCGCTCGGCCCCCGGTAGAGCCACGCCGGCGGGGGATGCGAGCATGCTCTCCGCTTGCATCCCCCGCCGCCGGCGTGGCATCGACGCAACGGCCGGGCGGCCGACCCCCGCCCCACCGAGGGCGGTCCGGGTCGCAACGCCCCTGGTGGAGTCCGGGGCAACGCCCCTGAGCTCAGTCGCGAACGGCGGCCGCGCGTCGCCCCCGCGTCAACGCGATCCCCAGCCCCACCATCGCGACCCCGAGAACGAGGTGGAGCCAGTTGTCAGCGCTGTTGACCGGCACGAAGTTGGCGGGACCGCCGTGATCGATCACCAGCCCGTACAGCCACAGCACGAGGTAGACGACTCCACCCCAGATCAAGTAGTTCCGAGCTCCGCCGGCGGACCGCGCCATCACCACCCCCGCCACCCCGAACAGCAGGTGAACGATGTTGTGCAGCACCGAAACGGCGAAGATCCCCAGCAGCAACGCTCCGGATCCGTGCCCGGCGAACGACAGCTGGTCGTAGTTGGCGGTGATCCCCGGAACGAACCCCAGGACACCGACGAGCAGGAAGACGATCCCGACGGCGCCGGCGGCGACCTGGACGGGGGTGCTGGAAGCAGAGCGGGTGGTGGTCACGGGTTCCTCCGATGAGCCGAGGTGGGTCGATGTGTCAGTCCCCGGATCGCGCCGGGATGAACCATGCCCGTCATTCCTTGTTCAACGCGTCCTGCGCGGCCCCTGCTGCCTTCTCGACGACGTTGGGCAACTCCGTCGTCCCGTAGAACCGGCTGTCGGGGTGGGTGGGTGGCGGCATCGGCGCCGACGTGGTCGGCCCGTCGTGGTACGTGAACTCGCCCTTCCCGTCCGGTGCCGGCCCCTTGGCCCACCGCCCCTCGGCGGCCGCCGCCCCGTCGGAGAAGTTCAGGTACTGGTACGAGACGTCGGTGTACTCCTTGGACTGCGGGAAGTTGCTCGGCACCGGCAGCGTCTCCGCGCCCTCCTCCTGCAGCTCCGCCGCGGCCGCGAGCCACATGTTCTGGTGCATGGTGTCCCGGGCCAGCAGGAACGACAGCAGTTCACGCACACCGTGGTCGTCGGTCATGTGGTAGAGCCGCGCGACCTGCACCCGGCCCTGCATCTCGGCGTTCGCGTTGGCCTGGAAGTCGGCGAGCAGGTTGCCGCTGGCGGTGATGTAGCTGCCCTGCCACGGGTTGCCGTTGCTGTCGACCGGGCGGGCGCCGGCGCCGGCGACGATGGCGTGCTGCACATCGGTGCCACCGATGACGGCGGCGACGGTGGGATCGTCCTGCACCGCGTCGGACGTGATGCCCAGCGGCGCCTTCTCCAGCAGCTGGGCGATCATCGTCGCGAGCATCTCGACGTGCCCGATCTCCTCGGCGCCGATGCCGAAGACGAGATCGCGGTACTTGCCGGGGGTGTGCATGTTCCAGCCCTGGAACATGTACTGCATCGCGACGCTGATCTCGCCGTACTGCCCACCGAGGACTTCCTGGAGCTTGCGGGCGTAGACGGCATCGGGCTTGTCCGGGGTGGACGCGAACTGCAGTTCTTGCTTGTGCAGGAACACGGTCGGCTCTCCTTGGTCGGCTGGAGCGATGTGCGTTCCCGCGGCGCCGGGCACTAAACCGGCGCGCCCAGTAGTTCCGCACCGAGTTCCCGCACCGAGTTGCGTGCCGAGTTCCCGTGCCGGGTTTCCGTGCCCGCGCGACCGGGCACCCGGCCCCCATGCCGAACCCCAGCATCAAGGACGAGAAGACCTACGAGGAGCTGCGCGAGCAGGGTGCGTCGAAGGAGAAGGCCGCTCGGATCGCGAACGCCGCGGCCGGGCAGGGCCGCAAAGCGGTCGGCCGCCGCGGCGGCAAGTCCGGCAGCTACGACGACATGACGAAGCAGGAGCTGTACGACCGGGCGAAGAAGGTGGGGATCAAGGGCCGCTCGGACATGTCGAAGGACGAGCTGATCGACGCCCTCCGCAACCACTGAGCGCCCGATGCGCGGGCGGGCGGTCGTGGGCGCGGCGTTCGCCGCGGTGGTCCTGGCCGCGTGCGGATCGGCCCGCGACGCCGAGGTGCGGACCGCCGCGACCGCGTTCGCCGCGGCGGTTGCGGACGGGGACGGCGCCGCGGCCTGCGCGGCGCTGACGCCAGAGGCGCGTCGCGGGGTCCAGTCGTTCGGCCGTGACTGTGCGGCCACCATCGTGCAGCTCCCGCCCGCGGGCATCGTCGAGGCGGTGCAGGTGTGGGGCGACAGCGCCCAGGTGCGGTTCGCCGGCGACGTCGTGTTCCTGGCCGAGCTCGGCGACGAGTGGCGGGTGCGGGCCGCGGGCTGCCGGGCTCGCCCCGGCGCCCCCTACGAGTGCGCGGTGGAGGGCTGAGCCGTGCGCATCGCGTTCTGGGTGACCGTCCTGCTGGTCGCGTTCGGGCTGGGCTACCTGCTCGTCCTCGGCTTGCTGCAGAGGTGACGGGGGTGACAGGGGTGACCGAGCTGACGGGGGCGCGCGGCTTCCTGCGCGACAACGGCCTGTGGACCTGCTTCACGCTGCTGTTCCTCGCGACGCTCGCCGGCCAGTCGGTCGCCGGGCTGGCCGAGCAGAACCACCAGCAGATCGCCGACGGGCTCATACCGGTGTCGTGGGCGCAGTACGTGACCTCGTCGGACTTCGCCACCGACGTCGCGGAGAACTGGCAGTCGGAGTACCTGCAGTTCTTCCTCTACATCGTGGTGACGGTGTGGCTGGTGCAGCGCGGCTCCCCGGAGTCGAAGAAGGTCGGCGACGCCGGCCTGGAGTCGGCGCGCGCGCAGCGGATCGGCCGGTTCGCCGGCCCCGATTCACCACGGCCCGCCCGTTCTTCCGGAGGTCTGCTGCGGCTGTACGCCAACTCGCTGGGGCTGGTCATGGGCGTGATCTTCGGTGCGTCTTGGCTCGCCCAGTCGATCGCGGGCCGCGCCGCGTACAACGACCAGCTGCTGCGCCAGCTTGAGGACCCGGTCAGCTGGTGGGGCTACGTCGGCTCGGCCGACTTCTGGAACCGCACCCTGCAGAACTGGCAGTCGGAGTTCCTGGCGGTCGCGTCGATGGTGGCGTTGTCGATCTACCTGCGTCAGCGCGGGTCGCCGGAGTCGAAACCGATGGGCACCGCGCACGGGGCCACCGGCATCGAGGGCTGACCGTAGGCTCGCCGGATGGAAACCCGGGAGGCGGCGCGGCTGGGCCGCGACGTGGGGACCGTCGGGCTCGGGTGCTGGCAGCTCGGCGGTGACTGGGGACGGGTCGACGACGCGGACGCGCTGGCCGTGCTGCACGCGGCGTTGACGCCGGTGTGACCTTCCTCGACACCGCCGACGTCCACGGCGACGGCCGCAGCGAGGTGCTGATCGGCCGGTTCCTGCGCGAGCGCGGCACGGCCGGGCTCACGGTCGCGACGAAGACGGGCCGGCGCGCCGAGCAGGTGCCGGAGAACTACTCGCGCGCGAACTTCCGGGCGTGGAACGACCGCTCCCGGGCCGAGCTCGGTGTCGACACGCTCGACCTGGTCCAGCTGCACTGCCCGCCCACCCCCGTCTACGACCGCGACGAGGTCTACGATGCGCTCGACGAGCTGGTGGCCGAGCAGCGGATCACCGCGTACGGGGTGAGCGTCGAGACGGCGGCGGAGGCGCTCACCGCGATCACGCGCCCCGGGGGTGGCGAGCGTGCAGACCATCCTGAACGTGTTCCGGCAGAAGCCGCTGGAGCGGGTGCTGCCGGCCGCGGCCGAGGCGGGCGTGGCGATCATCGCGCGGGTCCCTCTCGCGTCCGGCCTGCTCTCCGGCCGCTGCACCGCGGACACCGCGTTCGCCCCCGACGACCACCGCAGCTTCAACCGGCACGGCGAGCGTTCGACGTCGGCGAGACCCTCGCCGGGTGCCGTTCGAGATCGGCCTGACCGCGGTCGAGCGGCTCGCCCCGCTCGTGCCCGGCGGCGTCACCACCGCCCAGTTCGCGCTGCGCCGGATCCTGGACCAGCCGCAGGTGACCGTGGTGATCCCAGGGGCGCGCAACCTCGGGCAGGCCGCCGCGAACGCCGCGGCCGCCGATCTCGCGCCGCTGGACCCGCAGACGCACGCCGCCGTCGCCGCCGTCTACGACGAGCTGATCCGAGAGCACGTGCACGTCCGCCGGTGAGGTTCACTCCCCGGGGTAGCGCACCCCCAGCTGCCGGCGCACCTCGTCCATGACCTCCATGATCCGCACACTGGTGTCGAGCGGCAGCAGCGGCGCCTCGGTCTCGCCCGCGGTCAGCAGCCGCGCCACCTCGGCCGCTTCGAACCGCAGCCCCTCGTGCGCGGTGTCGGCGGTCCAGGAGAACGTGTCGAGCAGGTTCCCTGCGCGGTCGTACAGCGTGAGCGTGGTGGGGAAGTAGAACGTCCCGGCCACGTCGATGCGAGCCGCGGCGCCGCAGACCGCCGCCGCGCACGCCGACCGGGCGAGCATCGACGCGTGCAGGACCGCCTGTCCGCCGTCGGCGCCCGTGGCGACGACGGTCTCCTGGGCGTCGACGCCGCGATCGGTGAGCGCCCCCGTCGCCGTGACCGAGGTCAGCGGCCCCAGCACGAGATCGGCGAACGAGATCGGGTAGACGCCCAGGTCGAGCAGGGCGCCGCCGGCCAGCTCCGGTGCGGCCAGCCGCTGCGGCCCGTCCGGGTAGAGCGGTTGGCAGTGCTCGGCGAACACCGTCGTGACCGGGCCGAGCAGGCCGTCCTCGATCGCCCGCGCGATGACGTCGTAGTGCGGCAGGAAGCGGCTCCACATCGCCTCCACCAGCAGCAGGCCCTTCTCCCGGGCGAGCGCGACGAGATCGCGCGCCTCCTGCGCGTTGCGGGTGAACGCCTTCTCGACGAGCACCGGCTTGCCGGCCTCCAGCGCGAGCCGCGCGTGCTGGTGGTGCTCGGAGTGCGGGGACGCCACGTACACGACGTCCACGGTCGGATCGGCGACCAGGTCCTCGTACGAACCGTACGCCGTGGCGATCCCGAACTCGTCGGCGAACGCGCTGGCCCGGTTCGCGTCGCGGGAGCCGACGGCGACGATCTCCTGACGGGTGCCGCGGCGCAGCGCTGCCCCGAACATCCGGGCGATGCCGCCCGCGGCGAGGAGCCCCCAGCGGACGGGCGGCGCCGTCATCGGGTCCGGGGTGCGCGGGGTGGGCAGCACGGTCATGGCGGGCCTCCTCGTGGGTCGGGGAGATCTTGCCGCACCGCTCACCCGCGGAAGGCCGCGAGGAACCGGTCGCGGAAGTCCGCCATCGGCCACACCGGTGCCGCCGGGGACGGCCGCAGCCCATCGGCCCAGCCCCACGGGGCGATCCGGTCGAGCACCGTCCGGTCCCGGGTGACGATCGAGATCGGCACGTCGCGGCCCACGCCGTCACCGGTGACGGCCGGCGCCGGCTGGTGGTCGCCGAGCACCAGCAGCACCAGGTCGTCGTCACCGAGGTGCTCGACGTAGGAGACGAGGCTGGCCAGCGAGTACTCGATCGCGCCGCGGTAAGCCGCCCGCACCGCGGCGCCGCCCTGCCCCCAGATCGCCTCGGGATCGGCGGGAGCGGCGAGCGCGTCGAACACCTGCCCGTCGCCGAGCTCGGCCCAGTCGACGACGGGCGGGATCATCCGCCACGGCGCGTGGCTGGAGACGAGGTCGATCTCGGCCATCACCGGCGGCCCGTCGTGGGTGAGCCGGTGGAACGCGGACAGCGTGAACTGGTCGGGCACGCTGGCCCAGCCGCGGTCGGGGCCGCGGTAGCCGAGCCGGCCGAAGTCGAGCACCTCGGTGAAGCCGTAGAAGCCGGCCGCCGGCCACTCGGTCGTCGTGCCCGGCTGCACGGCGACGGTGCGCCACCCGGCTTCGGCGAACACCCGGGAGAGCGTGCGGCGCTCGCTGGCGACGAGCGCGTCGTAGCGGCCCTGGTCGCCGACCGGCAGGCCGGACAGGAACGTGGCGTGGGCGAGCCAGCTGCTCCCACCGGCTACCGGGGAGGTCAGCCACGCGCTGCGGGCGCCGAACCCGGCCGCGGTCAGGCGGGCCGTGCCGTCGTCGAGCAGGGGGCCCACGTGCGGTGCGAACTCGGGATCCTCGACGGCGCTGCGACCGTAGCTCTCCACGAACACGACCACGACGTCCTTCCCGCGGAGGGCGGCGACCAGCTCGGCCGCGGGCACGTCGCGCAGCGGGTCGGCCGTCAGCCGGGCGGCGAACTCGCGCTGGGCCTGCAGGCTGGCCGGGATCCCGACGGCGGTGTCGCGGGCCAGCGTCGCCGCGGATGCGGACGCGACCGGAACGCCCGGCACCAGCTGGACGCCGAGCACCGCGAGCGCGATCCAGACGGGGACCAGCACCGCGACCAGCCGTGCCGCCCCCGTCCGCCGGTGCGCGACGACGCGGGCGAGCCGCACCACCGCCGCGGCCAGACCGACCGGCAGCGCGATCGCGAGCAGGCCCGCCACCACCGCGGCGACGACCGCGACCGGGGTGCCGAGCGTGCCGGACAGGAAGCGCATCCCGTCGGCGAACAGCGGCGCGTCGACCACCGGATCGAACGGGCGGCCCAGTACCGCGTGGAAACCGATGTGCAGCAGGCCCAGCACGGTCAGCAGACCCAGCACCGCGCCGAGCGCGGCGGCGACGACCGGGCGGGTGCGGGCCGGCAGCACGAGCAGCAGCGCGGTCCCGGCCAGCGCCTCGACGGGGATGCGCAGGAACGCGGCCGGGGTGAGCGGCCCGTCGACCGGCAGCGCGAGTGCGACCAGCACGGCCACGGCGGCGACCGCCGCGGCGGCCCGCCGCACCCACCGGGTCACCGGATGGTCCGGGCCGCGGCCGCCCGCGCGCGTCGCAGCCGCTGCACGTGGTGAGCGAACGACCAGGTGAGGAGGGCCAGTGACCCGGCGACGAGCAGCGTCGCACCCGGCCGGGGGAGCACCCCGGACACGGCGACGACCAGTGCGATCCCCTGCAGCGCCGCGATCGCCTTCGTCACGAGCAGCGGCGGCAGCGACCCGGCCAGCCACGGCCGCACCCAGCTCGCGGCCACGTAGCCGTAGCGCATCAGGCCGATCGCGAGCACCCACGGACCCAGGTCGTGGGCGGCCTGCACGCTCAGCACCATCAGCAGGGCCGCGTCCACCTCCATGTCGAAGCGGGCGCCCAGCGCGGTCGCCGTCCCGGTCCGCCGCGCCACCTGCCCGTCGACGGCATCGAGCAGCAACGCCACCCCGGCCAACCCGACCAGCGCCGGGACCGGGACGTGCCCGGTCATCAACCCGTCGGCGACCAGCGCGGTCACCCCGCCGACCAGCACGGCGCGGGCGAGCGTGACCAACCCGGCCGGGCCGAGCGTCACCTCGCCGGCCCGGCGCGTCGCCGACGCCAGCAGCCACACCAGCCCCGCCGTGTACGCCAGGCCGGCCAGCCAGCCGACCGGTCCCGGCCGCAGCGCCGCGATCACCAGCACGGCGGCGCCGCCGGCCGCGGACAGCTGCCGCGCCACCGCCGCACCGCCTAGGCTCGCCATCGTCGTCACGCCTCCCACCACGGATCCAGGAGTCGAAAGGTTCAGGTGGACCGCACCTCGCTCGACCGCACCGCACACGCGTTCTGGCTCCGGGCCCCGGGCGAGGGCGAGATCCGCGCCGTCGAGCTGCCCGAGCCGGAAGCCGGGGACGTCGTGGTCCGCACCCTGTTCACCGGGGTCAGCCGGGGAACCGAGACCCTGGTCTTCCGCGGCGGTGTGCCGCAGAGCCAGGCCACCATCATGCGCGCCCCGTTCCAGGAGGGTGACTTCCCCTCCCCGGTCAAGTACGGCTACCTCAACGTCGGCGTCGTCGAGGAGGGCCCGGGCGAGCTGCGCGGGCGCACGGTGTTCTGCCTCTACCCGCACCAGACCCGGTACGTGGTGCCGGCGGACGCGGTCACGGTGGTGCCCGACGACGTGCCGGCCGATCGGGCCGTGCTGGCCGGCACCGTCGAGACCGCGGTGAACGCGCTGTGGGACGCCGCCCCGCTGGTCGGCGACCGCATCGCCGTCGTGGGCGGCGGCATGGTGGGCTGCTGCGCCGCTGCGCTCTTGGCCCGCATCCCGGGTACCCGCGTGCAGCTCGTCGACGTCCGCCCGGGGCGGGCGGCGACCGCGGCGGCGCTCGGCGTCGACTTCGCGCTGCCGGACGAGGCGCTGGGGGAGTGCGATCTCGTCGTCCACGCCAGCGCCACCGAGGCCGGGCTGACCCGATCGCTGGAGCTGCTCGCGGTCGAGGGCGAGGTGATCGAGCTGAGCTGGTACGGCGACCGGCCCGTGCAGGTCCGGCTCGGGGAGGGGTTCCACTCCCGCCGGCTCGCGGTGCGCGCCAGCCAGGTCGGTGCGGTCGCCGGGGCCCGGCGGGCGCGGCGCACCCACGCCGACCGCATGGCGCTGGCCCTGCGGCTGCTCGCCGATCCGGTGTTCGACGCGCTGATCAGCCGGGAGTGCGCGTTCGCCGAGCTGCCGCGGGTGCTCGGTGCGCTCGCGTCCGGTGAACCGGATGCTCTGTGCGTGCGTGTCAGGTACGACTAGGTGGGGACGAGGGGGGACCGTTGTTCAGCATCACCGTCCGCGACCACGTGATGGTCGCGCACAGCTTCCGCGGCGAGGTGTTCGGTCCGGCGCAGCGGCTGCACGGGGCCACGTTCGTGGTGGACGCGACGTTCCAGCGCCCCGAGCTGGACCCCGACGGCGTCGTCGTCGACATCGGGCTGGCGACCGAGCAGCTCAAGGCCGTGCTGGCGGACCTGGACTACCGCAACCTCGACGAGGTGTTCCCCGGTGTCAACACGACGACGGAGTTCTTGGCCAAGGAGATCGCCGATCGGCTCGTCTCCCGGATCCACGCCGGTGCGCTCGGCGAGAGCGCGCGCGGGCTCACCGGGATCGTCGTGACCCTGCACGAGTCCCACGTGGCGTGGGCGTCCTACGAGCGGGAGCTGTGACGCCGCCGCTGCACGTGGTGGTGCCCGCCGACGTCGCCGACCCGGAGCTGCCCAGCGGCGGCAACGTCTACGACCGGCGGGTCGGCCGCGCGCTGATCGAGGCCGGGCGGACCGTGGTGGAGATCCCGGTGGCGGGCTCGTGGCCGCGGCCGGGCCCGCAGGATCGGGCCGCGCTCGCCGCCGCGCTGGCCGGGCTGCCCGACGGGGCCGTCGTGGTGCTCGACGGGCTCGTCGGCTGCGGGGTGCCCGACGTCGTGGTACCCCAGGCCGGGCGGCTGGCGCTGGTGGTGCTCGTGCACCTGCCGCTGGGGGAGGAGTCCCCGCAGCTCGCCGCCCTGGAGCGGGAGGTGCTGCACGCCGCCGGCGCGGTCGTCGCCACGAGCGGCTGGACGGCGCGCCGGATCGTCGAGCGGCACGGGTTGCCCGCCGACCGCGTGCGCGTGGCCGAGCCGGGCGTGGTTGCGGCGCCGCTCGCCGCGGGGTCCGGGGGTGGGCGGCTGCTGTGCGTCGGCTCGATCAGCCCGACGAAGGGCCAGGACGTGCTGGTCGCGGCGCTCGCGCAGGTGGCCGACCGGCCGTGGACCTGCGAGCTGGTGGGGGCGCTGCGGCGGGCTCCTGAGCACGTGGCGGCGGTGCGGCGGGAGATCGCCGACCACGGGTTGGGCGACCGGGTCCGCGTCGCCGGCCCGCTCGTCGGCGCGGAGCTGGCGGCCGCCTACGCTGCGGCGGATCTGCTCGTGCTGCCGTCGCGCGTCGAGGCGTACGGGATGGTGGCGACCGAGGCGCTCGCCCGCGGGATCCCGGTGCTCGCGTCGGACGTGGGCGGGGTGCCCGAAGCGCTCGGCGGGGACCCGGTTCCCGGGATACTGGTGACACCCGGCGATGCAGCGGCGCTGGCGGCGGCGCTGCGCCGGTGGCTGGACGATCCGGGCCTGCGCGCAGAGCTGCGGCACGCCGCGGCGCTGCGCCGACCGGCACTGCACGGTTGGGAGGTGACGGCACGGTGCCTGGCCACGACGGTGGACGCGGTGATGAGGACACGAGCTGGGCGGCACGGCTGAGCGAGCCCGGCTCCCCGGTGTGCACGCCGGACTGGCTGACCCTGCGCGAGCCCGCCGACGCCGTGGCGCGCTCGGTGGAGCTCGCCCGGCGCGCCGCTGAGCATCTGGGCGACGGACCGGTGTCGGTGCGCGACCTCGGCTGCGGGACCGGGGCGATGCGGCGCTGGCTCGCGCCGCTGCTGCCCGGGCCGCAGCGCTGGTACCTGCACGATCGAGACCCGGAACTGCTGGCGAGGGCGACCGAGGGCGCGCCGGACGCGGAGCCCGTGCCGGGCGATCTCACCGCGCTGACCGTCGACGATCTCGCCGGCACCGACCTGGTCACTGCCTCGGCGCTGCTCGACCTGCTCACTGCGGACGAGGTGACCGCGCTGGTGGCGGCGTGCGCCGAGGCCGGGTGCGTCGCACTGTTCGCGCTGTCGGTGGCCGGCCGGGTCGAGCTGGAGCCAGCCGATCCGCTCGACGCGCACGTCGCGGCGGCGTTCAACGACCACCAGCGGCGCACCGCAGACGGCCGCCGCCTGCTCGGGCCCGACGCGCACGCGGTCGCCGCGGCCGAGTTCCGTGCCCGCGGCGTGCCCGTGACCACCCGGCCGAGCCCCTGGCTGCTCGGGCCGGCCAAGGCGGAGCTGACCGAGGAGTGGCTGCGCGGTTGGATCTCCGCGGCGTGCGATCAGCGGCCGGATCTGCGACCGTCGGCCGGCGCGTACCTGCAGCGCCGCCTCGCGGATCTGGCCGCGGGCCGGCTGCACGTGCGCGTGGACCACGTCGACCTGCTCGCGACCCCCGGGAGGCCGCCATGCTGATCCTCGTCCGGCACGGTGAGGTGGCGGCCAACGCGGAGGGGCTGCTCCTCGGCCGGGCCGATCCGCCGCTCACCCCGACCGGCCGGCGCCAGGCCGTGGCGCTGGCGGAGCTGGTGCCGCGGCCGGCGCGGATCGTGTCCAGCCCGCTGACCCGGGCGCGGGAGACCGCGGCGGTGCTCGCTGCGGGCGAGATCGACGTCGAGATCGATCCGCGCTGGGTCGAGCTGGACTACGGGCACCTGGACGGCAAGCCGCCGACCGCGCTGGGCGATCGGGACTGGCACGAGTTCCGCACCGATCCCGACTTCACCCCGCCCGGCGGGGAGTCGCTGGCGGCGCTGTGCCGGCGGGTGCGGGAGTCGTGCGAGGAGCTGGCCGCTGACGCCGCGCACCGCGACGTCGTCGTGGTCAGCCACGTCTCGCCGATCAAGGCGGCGGTCACGTGGGCGCTCGGGGTGGGCGACTGCGTGGCGTGGCGGATGTTCCTCGGCGACGCCGCGATCAGCCGGATCGACACCAGCGGGCCCGAGCCGCTGCTGTTGACGTTCAGCGACACCACGGCCGCTGAACTCGCGGCTCAGACGGATCCTCAGAGCGAGCGCAGCACCGCGACGACGACGCCGAGCACGACCGCCTCGTCGCCGTCGATGACGTCGTAGGCGGGGTTGCGCGGCTCCAGCAGGACGTGGCCGTTGCGGCGGCGGTACACCTTCACGGTCGCCTCGCCGTCGATCATGGCGGCGACGATCTGCCCGGAGTGCGCCTCGGACTGCTGGCGCACGATGACGGTGTCGCCGTCGCAGATCGCGGCGTCGATCATCGAGTCGCCCCGCACGCGCAGCGCGAACACGGTGCCGCGGCCGGCGAGCTCGGGCGGTAGCCGCAGCACCTCGTCGACGTGCTCCTCGGCGAGGATCGGGGTGCCGGCGGCGATGTCCCCGACCACGGGGACGGGCACCGCCTGGTCGCGCTCGGGATCGACCGCGCTGCCGCGCAGGAACGCGCGCACGTCGATCGGCCGGGTCACCGAGCTGCCGCGGCGCAGGAAGCCCTGCTCCTCCAGGCTGGCGAGGTGCCGCGACACCGTCGACGTCGAGCGCAGCCCCACGGCGTCGCCGATCTCGCGGGTGCTCGGCGGGTAGCCGTGGCGCTGCACGTGATCCCGGATGAAGGCCAGGATCTGCTGCTGGCGCGGCGGCAGGCCGGCGACGTCGAGCTGGCCGAACAGGTCGAGATCATCGGCGACGGACACCCGGGAACTCTAGATCCGCGGGTGCGGGCTCACCCGGCCGGGTCCAGGCGGGCGTAGACGTCACCCGAGCGGCCCTCCGGCCGCACCCGGTCGAGCAGCGCGGTCAGCTCGGCGGCGTCGAGCCAGCGGTCGCTCACCCACCGCAGCGTCTCGACGGGGGAGTAGTTGTAGCGGTAGCGGCCGCCGCCGAGCGCCTCGACGGTCGCCAGCACGTCCAGCGCCTGCTCGTGCGCCATCGACAGGTACTCGAACGACAGCGCGCGCAGCGGGCGCGAGAGCCCGGCCAGCACCTCAGCCTCGAAGCCCTCCACGTCGATCTTGCAGAACGCCGGCTCGCCGTAGTCGGCGATGAGCGCGTCCAGCGTCGTGACGGTGACCTCGACGGATCGGTCCCAGCGGACCCGCGCGAACCGCCGGTCGGTCGACACCGTCTGCATCCACTCCGGCGACATCGACGAGACCGTCGGCGTCGTCGTCGACACCCCGAGCCGGGCCCGCCCCGGCCGTGCCCCGAGCGCGTCGGTGACCAGCACGACCCCGTCGTCGCGGCCGAAGAACAGCCGCAGGATCCGCACCAGGTCGGGCTGCGGCTCGATCGCCACCACCCGCGCCCCCAGCTTCCGCCACGCGCGCACGCGGCTGCCGACGTGCGCGCCGACGTCGAACGCGAGGTCGCCGGGCCCCAGGAACTGGCTGTAGAACGCGACCATCCGCCGGCGCCGCCCGGGGATGGCGTGGTACATCAGCAGGGACCGCGTGATGCCGAACGCCCGTCGCAGCATGGGGGAAACCTAGGCCGGACGGCCCGTGCCGGGCACCCGCTCCGGGCTCACCCGGCCAGGAAGTCGAGCACCAGCGGGCTCGCGACGTCGCGGAACTCCTCGAAGTAGGCGTGCCGGGCCCCGTCGATCAGCTCCATCCGTGCGCCGGGGATCCGCTCGGCCAGCAGGGGAGCGTTGGCCGCGGGGTTGAACCGGTCGTCGGTGCCGTGCACGACCAGCGTCGGCGCCTGGATGCTGGGCAGCGCGTCCCATGCGTCGTGCTGCGCGCTCGCGGCGAAGTGCCGCTTGCGGGCGCGCGCGGTCATCGCCGGGTCGCCGGTCGTGGCGTACGGGCCGGGATGGGTGGCCAGCCACGCCGGGGTGTACATCAGCTCCAGCAGCGCCCGCCGGGCCGCGGCGTGGTCCGGCTGGGCGAGGGCGCGGCGCACGTCGGGGCCGCGCTCGATCCCGTGCTCCCCGCCGGGCGAGGTGCACCCGAGCACGAGCCGCCGCACCCGGCCGGGGTGCCGCGCGGCCAGCCACCGCGCGACGCGGCCGCCCATCGAGGTCCCGTACACGTCGACGCGGCCGAGCCCGAGCGCGTCGAGCACGGCCACCGCGTCGTCGGCGAACCCCGGTGTGCTGTACCCGTCGTCGGGTGCGTCGGAGTCGCCGGTGCCGCGGTAGTCGAGCGTCACGACCAGGTGGTGGGCGGCGAAGTCGGCCCGCACGGGGTCCCACCAGTGGTGGTTGTTCGCCTGCCCGGCGAGCAGGAGCAGCGGTGAGCCGGCCCCGTCGACCTGGTGGGCGATGCGGGCACCGTCGGGGGCGATGGCGTGCGGCACCCGGCGATCCGATCAAGCCCGCCGGACGGCGAGTCCGGGAAGCCTCACACGTAAGGCGCCCCGATCGGGTCCACGACGTCGTGCTCACGGACCCGCTCCGCCAGCCGCCCGAGGGCCCAGTCCCGATCGCCCAGCAGGTGGTCGACCGCGGTGAGCCGGCTCAGCCGGTGCCCGACGGAGTACTCCGCCGTGACGCCGATGCCGCCGTGCAGCTGCACCGACTCCTGGCAGATGTGCCGGCCGGCCTTGCCGGTCTGCAGCCGGGCCCGGTCCGCGGCTGCCACGACGTCCCCGCCGGTGTCGATCACCAGTGTGGCCCAGAGCGCGACGCTGCGGGCGAGCTCCAGGGAGACGTACATGTCGGCGGCGCGGAAGGTCAGCGCCTGGAAGGTGTTCAGGGTGACGCCGAACTGCTTGCGCGTCTTGAGGTACTCGGTGGTCGCGGCCAGCGCCGACGCCATGATCCCGACCGTCTCGTTGGCGTAGGCGATCCGGGCCCTGGCCAACCCCTCCTCGATCTCGGCCGTGTCGTCCGCGGCGGTGCCGAGCGGTTCCGCCGGGGTTCCGGCGAACGTGATCCGGGCGGCCCGGCCGCCGTCGTGGGTGCGGTAGCCGGTGCGGGTCACTCCCGCCGCGTCGCCCGGGACGAGGAACAGCTTGGTGCCGTCGCCGGTCGCGGCGCTCACCACGAGCAGGTCGGCCCGCGCCCCGTTGGGCGCCGGCTCCTTGGCACCCGTGAGCTGCCATCCGCCGCCGTCCTGCGTCGCCCGTACGCCCGCGGCCGACGACGTCCACCGGGTGCCCGGCTCGGCGTGGGCGAACGCGACGATCTGCGAGCCGTCGGCGATGCCGGAGAGGATCCGGGTGCGTTGCTCGTCGGTGCCGACCGCGTCGACGAGGCCGCCGGCGAGCACGACCACCTCGACGAACGGCTCGGGCGCGAGCACCCGGCCGATCTCCTCGGCGACGATGGCCACCTCGACGGGCCCGGCGCCGGTGCCGCCGTGCTCCTCGGCGAACGGCAGTCCGAGCAGGCCCATCTCAGCCAGCCGGGCCCACAGCTTCTCGTCGAAGCCGGGATCGTTCGCGGTGACCTTGCGGCGCTGCTCGATCTCGCCGTACGCGCGCTCCAGCAGGGCCCGGACGGCGTCGCGCAGGTCGTTCTGCTCGGTGTCGTAGTCGAAGTCCACGTCAGCTCAGAGCCCCAGGATCGTGCCGGCGATGATGGTGCGCTGCACCTCGTTCGAGCCTCCGTAGATGGAGGTCTTGCGGTAGTTCAGGTACTCGGGCGCCGTCCGGCGCGCCCACGGCGGCACTTCGGAACCGTCGCCGGCGAACGACGCGATCGCGAGCGGCCCGGCGATGTCGAGCAGCAGCTCGGTGGCGGCCTGCTGCAGCTCGGAGCCGCGCAGCTTCAGCACCGACGACGCCGGGTGCGGCTTGCCGTCGGCCGAGTGCGCGACCACCCGCAACGCGGTCAGCTCCAGGGCGAGCAGCTCGTTCTCCACCTCGGCGATCCGCGCGGCCATCCGCGGGTCCTCCAGCAGCGGCCGGCCGCCGCTGGTGACGGCGCGGGCGTGCTCCTTGGCCTGGGCGAGCAGTCGCTTGGTGAACCCGATCCGGGCGATGCCGACGCGTTCGTTGCCGAGCAGGAACTTCGCGTAGTCCCAACCGCGGTTCTCCTCGCCGATCAGGTTCTCCGCGGGCACGCGGACATCGGAGAAGAAGACCTCGTTGACCTCGAAGCTGCCGTCGACCAGCTCGATGGGCCGCAGCGTGACGCCGGGCGAGTCCATCGGGAACACCAGCATCGAGATGCCGCGCTGCTTCTTCGCGGTGGGGTCGGTGCGGACCAGGCAGAAGATCCAGTCGGCGTGCTGGCCGAGCGTGGTCCAGGTCTTCTGCCCGTTGACCACCCACTCGTCCCCGTCGCGGACGGCGGAGGTGCGCAGCCCGGCGAGGTCGGAGCCGGCGTCGGGCTCGGAGAAGCCCTGGCACCACCAGATGTCCAGGTTGGCGGTGGGCGGCAAGAACCGCTCCTTCTGCTCCTGGCTGCCGAACGTCGCGATGACCGGGCCGATCATGCTGGCGTTGAACGGCAGCGGCTCGGGGACGCAGGCCATCTGCATCTCCTCGCGCCAGATGTGCAGCTGGAGCGGGGTCCAGTTCCGGCCGCCCCATTCGACCGGCCAGTGCGGCACGGCCAGGCCCGCGGCGTTGAGGATCCGCTGGCTCTGCACCCACTGGTCCTTGGTCAGTTCCCGGTGCGAGGCGACGGCCTCGCGGATCGACTCGGGGATCTCGGTCGTGAAGAACGTGCGCATCTCCTGCCGGAAGGCTTCCTCCTCCGGCGACAGCTGCAACCGCATCGGACCTCGTCTCTGACTGATGGGGGCGACGCCACCGAACGTGGACACCGACACTGTCAAATAGCGGGTGCTCCCCGCAACGCTCATGCCCCGTCCGAAGGGGAGGACCCGGACACCGCGAACGGCCCTCTCGTCAGCGCGGTGCTGACGAGAGGGCCGTTCACCGTGCTCCGCTGCTGGTCCAGTGGCGATCCGGCCGGGGACTCAGCAGCAGCGGCTACCCGGGGCCACCTCCGCCGCGTCGAGCCGCCGGCGCTCGAACTCGCGCCGGGACAGCGGCGGCCGGTCCGGGTGCGTGCGCGCGTGCCGGGCCAGGTAGTGGTCGTACGCCGACTCCCCGGTCAGCTCGCGCAAGTACCAGAGCACGGCGCGCAGCACCTTCACCCCCGGTCACCGCCTGCCGCCATCGCCATCGCCTCCTTCTCCTCGCGCGTGGCGAACAGCCCGGACGGCGCGACGATCTTCGACGGCACCGCGGGTGCCTCCGTCGTCGGCCACGGTGTGGGCGAGGTCAGCGCCCGGTACCAGACCACCACCGCGTTGGCGATCACGATGATGATCAGCAGCGCGAACACCGCGGACAGGATGCCGTCGACGGTGGAGTTGACGACGACGGCCCGCATGTCGTCGAGGTCCTTCGCCGGCGCGAGCACCCGGCCCTCCGCCAGTGCCTCGGCGAACCGGGCCCGCTGGGCGAAGAAGCCCAGCGTCGGGTCGGGGGAGAAGATCTTCTGGTAGCTGGCGGTGAGCGTGACCGCCGCGTCCCAGGCCAGCGGGATGCCGGTGACCCACGCGTACTTCGCCCGGCCGGACGTGATCAGCAGCGTGGTGCACACGGTCAGCGCGACGGCGGCGAGCAGCTGGTTGGCGATGCCGAACAGCGGGAACAGCTGGTTGATGCCGCCCAGCGGGTCGGTCACCCCGGCGTAGAGGAAGTACCCCCACGCCCCGACGACGACGGCGCTGCACAGGTAGAGGCCCGGCTTCCAGTTCACGTTCGCCATCGGCTTGTAGATGTTGCCGAGGGTGTCCTGGAGCATGTAGCGCCCGACGCGGGTGCCGGCGTCCACCGTCGTGAGGATGAACAGCGCCTCGAACATGATCGCGAAGTGGTACCAGAACGCCTTCAGCGCGGTTCCGCCGAAGATCGCCGAGAAGATCTCGGCCATACCGACGGCCAGCGTGGGGGCGCCACCGGTCCGGGCGACGAGCGTGCTCTCCTGCACCGACGCGGCCGCAGCGGCCAGCTGCTCAGGGGTGATGACGAAGCCGAGCCGGTTCACCGCCTCCGACGCGGACTCCAGCGTGGGGCCGAGGAACCCGGCGGGGGAGTTCATCGCGAAGTACAGGCCCGGGTCGAGGATGCAGGCCGCGATCAGGGCCATGACCGCGACGAACGACTCCATCAGCATCGCGCCGTAGCCGATGAGCCGCACCTGCGACTCCTTCTCCACCAGCTTCGGAGTGGTGCCGGAGGAGATCAGCGCGTGGAACCCGGACAGCGCGCCGCAGGCGATCGTGATGAACACGAACGGGAACAGCGACCCGGCGAACACCGGCCCGTTCCCGGTGAGCGCGAACTCGGTGATGGCGGTGGTGTTGAGCACCGGCGCCGACAGCACCACGCCGACGGCGAGCAGCACGATCGTGCCGATCTTCATGAAGGTCGACAGGTAGTCGCGCGGTGCCAGCAGCAGCCACACCGGTAGCACCGACGCGGCGAAGCCGTAGATCACCAGGCAGATGACCAGCGTGCGCGGGTCGAGCGTGAAGAACGGCGCGAGCTCCGACTCCTGCACCCATCCGCCCGCGACGATCGCCAGCAGCAGCAGAGCCACACCGATGAGGCTGGTCTCCACGACTCGGCCCGGGCGGATGTGGCGCAGGTAGATCCCCATGAAGATCGCGATCGGGATGGTCATCGCGATCGAGAACGTGCCCCACGGCGACTTCGCGAGCGCGTTGACGACGACCAGCGCCAGCACGGCGAGCAGGATGATCATGATCGCGAACACGGCGATCAGGGCGGCCGCGCCGCCGATCGGGCCGATCTCGTCGCGGGCCATCTGGCCGAGGCTGCGGCCGTCGCGGCGCATCGAGAAGAACAGCGTGACCATGTCCTGCACCGCGCCGGCGAGGATCACCCCGACGATGATCCAGATCGTGCCGGGCAGGTAGCCCATCTGCGCGGCGAGCACCGGGCCGACCAGCGGGCCCGCACCGGCGATCGCGGCGAAGTGGTGGCCGAACAGCACCCGCCGGTCGGTCGGCTGGTAGTCGGTGCCGTTGTCGAGCCGTTCCGCGGGGGTGGCGCGGTCGTCGTCGACCCGCAGCACCCGTTTGACGATGAAGCGGGCGTAGAAGCGATAGGCGATGGCGTACGAACCGAGCGCGGCCGCGACGATCCAGATCGCCGAGATCCGTTCTCCGCGCGCCAGCGCCAGCACGCTCCAGGCGACGGCGCCGACGAGCGCGACCGCGGTCCAGATGATGATCTGGCGTGGCGACAGGCGCGACCGCTGCCGGTCGTCCCTTTCCCGTACGATCACGAGCCCTCCTGCAGACCAGGCCGCAGCTGCGGTGCTGCGGCTCCGCCCCCTCAGTTGCGGAGCCCCCGCATCCGGTTGACACGCTCCCGGCAACTTTTCCGGTGGGTTGCGCGCGGCCGGACGGCTCACGCACCGTGCAGGTGGCCGGTGGACAGCCGCTGCGCCACGGCGTAGCTTCTCCGGCCGATCGGATGCGAGGAGCCGCATGATCAAGTGGGGGGAGACGCTCGCCTTCGTCGGCGTGCTCCTCGCCGCCTCCGCCCTCGCGGTCACCGCGCGCCGCCTACGACCGATCGAGAAGCTCCCCGACCTGCCCGGCTGGGCGCTGGCGGACCGTTCGCTCGGCCCCGTCACGACGTGGTTCCTGCTCGGCGGCTCGATCTTCACCGCCTACACGTTCGCCGCCGTGCCCGGGCTGGTGTACGCCGCGGGCGCCATCGGGTTCTTCCCGTTCGTCTACACCGCGCTGCTGTGCCCGGTCCTGTTCGTGCTGCTCCCGCGGCTGTGGCGGGCCGCCCGGGACGCAGGCGCGGTCACGGTGGCCGACTGGGTGCGCCACCGCTACGGCTCCCCGGCCCTCATGCTCGCCGTCGCGCTCACCGGCGTGCTCGCGACCATGCCCTACATCGCGCTGCAGCTCATCGGGGTGCGGGCGGTGCTCATCGCCGGCGGGCTCTACCCGCCCGGCCTGGTCGGCGACCTCGCGCTGACCGCCGTGTTCGCCGTCCTGGCGGTCGCCACCTACCGCAGCGGCCTGCGTGCGCCGACGGTGATCGCGTTCTTCAAGGGCGTGCTGATCTTCACCGCGACGATCGGCGTGCTGCTCGTCGTGCTCCACCTGCTGGGCGGGCCGGACGCTGCGCTGGCCACCGCCGAACGCCGGCTCGGCGCGACGACGGGCCGTTCGCTGTTCCTCGATCCCGAGCTCGGCCCGGCGTTCGTCTCGCTCGCCGTCGGCTCGGCGCTCGCGCTGCCCATGTACCCGCACGTGCTCACGGCCGCGTTCGCCGCCGACGGCCCGGCCGCGCTGCGGCGGGCCAGCGTCGCCATGCCGGCCTGGACGATGCTCCTGGGCCTGTTCAGCGTGCTGGCCGTGGCCGCGCTCGCCGCCGGGATCACGGCGCCGCCCGGCCGGGCCGAGGTGGCCGTGCCGATGCTGGTCTCGGCCGTGGTCCCGGCGGAGGCCAGCGGCATCGTGTTCGGCGCGCTGGTGGTCGGGGCGCTGGTGCCGGCCGCGGTCATGTCGGTGGCTGTCGCGGCGCTGTTCACCCGCAACGTCTACGTCCCGTTCTTCCACCCGACGGCGACGCCGAAGCACGAGGTGCGGGTGTCGCGGATGGTGTCGCTCTTGGTCAAGTTCGCCGCGATCGGGTTCGTCTTCGGGCTGCGCGAGCAGGACTCGATCAACCTGCAGCTGCTCGGCGGTGTCTGGATCCTGCAGACGATGCCCGCCGTCGTGCTCGGCCTCGTCAGCAGCTGGTGGCACCGCCACGGACTGCTCGCCGGTTGGCTGGCCGGGATGGTGACCGGCACCGTGCTCGTCGTCGTGCGCGGGTTCACCTCGGTCGTCGCGGTCGGCTCCGTGCTGCTGTACGTTGCCCTGGTCGCGCTGGCCGTCAACCTCGCGGTGGCCGCCGTCGCGACGATCGTGCTGCGCCGACGGGGGAGCGGGGCGGTGATGTCGACATGATCGGCTGGTGGGGGATCGCGGAGCGGGCCGCGGACGTGCCGGAGACCCGTGCCGAGGAGATCCACGACGATCGCGATCGCGCGGTCGAGGCGCTGTTCTCCGAGCACCGCCGGTCGCTGATCCGGCTCGCCGTCCTGCTGGGCGCCGACGACGCCGAGGACATCGTCTCCGAGGCCTTCTACCACCTCTACCGCCGGTGGCGGCGGCTGCGCTCGACCGACGCCGCGCTGGCCTACCTGCGCTCGGTCGTGATCAACCGGACCCGGATGCGGCTGCGGCACCTGCAGGTGGCCCGCCGGCAGCTGCAGCGCGACTCCGGGGAGAGCCCGGCGGTGTCCAGCGAGGCGCTGGCGCTGCTGCGCGACGACCAGCGCGCGGTCGTGGCGGCACTGGCGAGCCTCCCGGATCGGCAGCGAGAGGCGCTGGTGCTGCGATACTGGATGGAGCTGCGCGAACGCGAGATCGCCGACGCCATGGGGATCTCGCCCGGAGCGGTCAAGACGCACGTGTCCCGGGGGATGGCCGCGCTGACCCGCGCGATGGAGGAGCGACGGTGAACGACAGGGGCACGGACGAGCGGTTGCGCGACGCCCTCCAGGCACTCGCGGCGGGTGTGCCGGAGACGCCGGAGGACTTCCGCGCCGCGAGCTCGCAGTGGCGCCGCCGGGAGCGCCGCCGCCGCATCGTGCTCGCCGTCCTCGCGACCGTGGTGTTCGTCGTCGCCGACGGCCTGGCGCTGTGGGCGCTCAACCAGGCCGACCCCGACGCGCACGTGATCTTCTCCGACCCCGCGCCGGGCGTGACCGCCCCGCAGGACCCGAGCGCCGTGCCGCCGGTCCGCGCGGGCCAGCCCTGACCCGGGGAGGTGGCCGTGGGCCTGCCGATGCCGTTGGCGCGCGTGCTCGACGCGGTGCAGGGCCGCCGGACCCGGGTGCACGGGGAGCCCGCGGTGCGGTGGCTGTCGGTGCCGCAGCTGGTGCGCACGGCCGTCGAGGTCATGCAGGCCGCGTCGTTCGCGAAGTTCGCCGACAAGCGCGAGACGATGGCCACCACCCCGCGCGAGTTCTACCGGTTGCCCGATCCCGGGCGGGAGGACGTCTGGGTGGACTACGTCGCCGACACCGGTGACGGCTTCGACGCCACGTTCGCGACCGCCCGCTGCGTGTCCGGCGGCGCATCGGTGCCGATCGCGGCGACCGGGGCAGGCGCCCGCCCGGCTCAGGCCGATCTGCTGGTGCTGGGCGGTGACGAGGTGTACCCGACGGCGTCGGCGCTGCAGTACGAGCTGCGGTTCAACGAGGTCTTCCGGGCCGCGGCGAGCCTGGACCACGTGTTCGACCTCCCGCCGGTCGTGGCGCTGCCGGGCAACCACGACTGGTACGACGGGCTGGCCGCGTTCCGGCGCAACTTCTGCGAGTCGTGGGTCCTGCGCACCCCCGCCGGCCGCGGCGATCCGGTGCCTGCACCGATCCCCGTCCCGCCGCCCGCGGAACGCGACGACGTCGGCGGCTGGGGCGCGTTCCAGTCGCGCAGCTACTTCGCGGTCCAGCTGTCGCCGCGGTGGTGGCTGTGGGCCGTCGACAGCCAGCTGGACGCCCCGATCGACGCCGAGCAGCTCGCCTACTTCCGCGCCGCCCGCGCCCTGCTCGGCGACGCGAAGATCATCCTGTGCACGGCGAGCCCGAGCTGGCTGGAGGCGTCGGGCCGCGAGCTGTACTCCGCGGAGGCCGACAGCCCGCTCTACACGCTGCTGTGGTTCGTCGACCGCGTGCTCGGTGCCGCCGAGCGGCACCGGGTGCGGCTCGTGCTGACCGGCGACCAGCACCACTACTCCCGCTACACCTGCACCGACCCGGTCGAGCCGCCGCCCGCCGCCGAACCGGGCGCGGAGCCGGCCGGGGAGCTGGCCGAGGAGCCCGAGCCGTTCTGCCCGGAGCTGGTGACGTGCGGCGGCGGGGGAGCGTCGCTCGCCGCCACCCACCACCTGCCGGAACGGCTCGGGTTCGCGCTGCAGCCGTGGCCGAGCGGTTCCGGCGCGGGCGTGCACTACGAGCGCCGCACCTGCTACCCGGACGTGGACGTCTCGCGCCGCATCGGCACCTCGCAGTTCCTGTCGGCCGCGTGGCGCAACGGGCCGTCACTGCCGCTGCTGGTCGGCGCGGTCGACTACGTGCTGTTCCTGGCGTTCGCGCTGAACTGGCCGCTGTCCTGGGCGCGGGCGTGGCAGTTCTGGGTGCCGACGGTGGTCGTGGCCGGGATCCTCTACGGCTACGCGACCAGCGGCACCAAGGAACGGCGTTCCCGCAGACCGCGGGACCGGGCCAGAGCACTGCTCACCCTGGGCCACACGCTCGGCCACCTCGCCGTCGCCGCGCTGGTCGCGCTGCTCGCCGCCGCGCTCGGCGACCCGCCGACCGCGCCGTGGTACGTGATGATCTGGGCGTACCCGCTGCTGGCCGTCCTGGGCACGGTGGTGTTCGTGACCTACCTGCAGATCGCCGACCGCTTCGGCTGCCACACCCTTGAGGCGTTCTCCGGGCTGCGGATCGACGGCTACAAGTCCCACCTGCGGCTGCGGGTCGCCGCCGACGAGGTGGAGATCCACGTGCTCGGTATCGAGGAGGTGCCACCCGCGCGGCGCGCCGCCGATCTCGCCAGGGTGCTGCCGAGGGTGCACCTCGTCGAGTCGTTCACGGTGCCGTGGTCGGCGCGGGACCGGGCGCGGGAGGCGGTACCGGAGTCCGCGTAGCTCGCTCCTGCCGATCTCATGCGCGCTCGTGGACGACATCCGGGCGCTGCGGTCGTCGTCACCGGTGGCGCACAAGGACTCGGGCTGGAGATCGCCCGGACCGTGACGGGGGAGGGCGCGCACGCCGTCCTCCTCGACGTCGACGAGGCGGCGCTCGCCGCGGCGGGTACCGCCTTCGGGCGGTCCTGCACGACGCACGTCTGCGACATCCGCGACGCCGCGGCCGTCGACGCGGTGCTGGCCGCCGTGCAGGACCGCTGGCCCGCCGGTGTGCGGGCGCTGGTGAACAACGCGGGCGTGTTCACCGACGACGCGATCGAGGTGGTGCAGCCCGGCCGGGCGGAGCTGGCAGTCGCCGTGAACGTGCACGGCACGATGACCGTCACGAACGCGGTCCTCGACCGCGGGCTGCTCGATCCGCGCTCCGGCCAGATCGTGTTCGTCAACTCCTCGGCCGGTGACCCGCCGGGATCGGGCACGGGCGCTTCGGAGCGCCACTACGCGGTGTCGAAGGGCGCTGACCGCGTACGCGCGGGTGATCGCGGGGGCCTGCGCGAAGCGCGGCCGGATCCGGGTGACGACGCTCTACCCGGGTGGGATGGACACCGACCTCTACGCGAACGCCGGCACGGCGCCGGAGGTGAGCCACGGCCAGGAGTGGATGATGCCGCCCGAGCGGGTGGCCGCCGCGGTGGCGTTCGTGCTGCGGTTGCTGGAGGACACCGTCGTCTCGCGGCTCACGATCGGGCCGAACCTCGGGCCCCGCTGAACCCGGGCGGAACGACGACAGCGGCCCGGCCGCCGGGGGTCGGCGACCGGGCCGCTGCATGCCGCCACTGTCAGTCCGGTTCGATCACCCCCAGCAGCTCGAGCACTCGGGTCGGCGTGACCGGGGTCGTGGTGACCCGGCCGCCGCCGGCCTGCGCGAGCGCGTCGTCGATGGCGTTGAGCAGCGCGGCGGGGGCGAGCACTGTGCCGCCCTCACCGACCCCGCGGGAGCCGATGACCTTGTCGGACTCGTACTCGAGGTGCTCGATCTCGATGTCGGGGATCTCTGGCGCGGTGGGCATCAGGTAGTCCATGAACGTGGCGGAGAGGTACTGCCCGTCCTCGGAGTAGGCGGAGTGCTCCAGCAGCATCCCGCCGATGCCCATCGCGACGCCGCCGATGACCTGCCCGTCGACGATCGCCGGGTTGATCATCTTCCCGCAGTCCTCGACGACGAGGAACCGCTTGACCTCGACGTCGCCGGTCTCCTGGTCGATCTCGACCCAGCAGGCGTGGCTGGCCTGGGAGAACCCGCCGCCCTCGCCGTCGTAGCTGGCGACGTACTCCAGCTCGGTGTTCGTGCCGGGCGGCATCTGCTCGGGCGCGAGCCAGCACCCCATCGCGATCTGCGCGAGCGGCACCTGTGCGCCGGGCGCCCCCTTGACGGAGATGACCCCGTCGACGATCTGCAGGTCGTCGACGTTGGCCTCCAGCAGGTGGGAGGCGATGTCGAGCACGCGCTTCTTCAGCTCGCGCGAGCCGTAGACGACCGCGCCCGAGGCCATCGTCGCGGCCCGGCTGCCGCCGGTGCCCAGCATCGAGAACGGGGTGGCGTCGGTGTCGCCGTAGACGACGCGGACGTCGTCGAACCCGACCCCGAGCTCGTCGGCGACCAGCTGGGACAGCGTGGTCTCGTGGCTCTGCCCGTGCGGGGTCTGCGGGGTGAAGACGGTGACCTTCCCGTCGATCTCGATGCGGATCCGGGCCGGTTCGGCGCCGAACGGGAACCCGACCGCGGCCCAGAAGTCCTTCGTGCCCGGCGCCGGCTCGATGAACGTGCCGAGGCCGAAGCCGAGCAGCTTGCCGCGGGCGCGGGCCTCCTCCTGCTCGCGGCGGACCTCGTCGAAGTCGATCATCGAGACGAGCTTCTCGAACGTCTCGGCCGCCGTGACGTTCTCCAGCGTCACGTTGGTGATCATCTTGGTGGGCTGGTCGGCCAGCGTGATGAGGTTGCGCCGCCGCACCTCGACGGGGGAGATCCCGCAGGTCCGTGCGATCTTGTCCATCAGCCGCTCGCGCACCAGCGTCTCGACCGCCCACGGCCCGCGCAGCGAGATGTAGGACGCCTTGTTGGTGGCGACGATGTTGTGCCGGAACTGGTAGGCCGGCAGCCGGTAGGGCCCGGGCAGGGTGGTGCGGACGAGCCCGGTGTAGACGGTGGCCGGCGGGTTGATCGGGTACGCCCCCGCGTCGAGGTCCATCGTCACCCGCAGGCCCAGCAGCTGCCCGTCGGCCTTGACGGCGGCCTCCAGGGTCAGCTGCTCTTCGCGCGCGGCACCGGCGGCGATGAGGTGCTCGTTGCGGTCCTCCACCCACTTCACCGTGCCGCCGATCGCCTTCGCGGCCGCGCAGACGGCCACGTCCTCGCGGTAGGCCGAGAACTTCAGCCCGAACCCGCCGCCGATGTTGTTGGCGATGACCCGGAACTGGTGGATGGGGTGGCGGACCCAGCCCGCGAGCAGGAACCGCAGCGTGTGCGTCGTCTGCGTCGACGCCTCGTAGGTGAGCTGGCCGCTGCCGCGGTCGTAGGTCGCGACGCCGCCGCGGGTCTCCATCGGGTTGCACGCCCACCGGTGCTGGTCGAGCGTGTCGGTCACGATGTGGTCGGCCTGGGCGAACGCGGCCTCGATGTCGCCGAACAGCTGCTCGTCGGTGTGCACGATGTTGCCGGGGACGACGTCGCCGAACAGCTGCGGCGCACCCTCGGCCATCGCGGCCTTGGTGCTCATCACCGGCGGCAGCTCGTCGTACTCGACCTCGATCAGCTCGGCGGCGTCCTCGGCGATGTAGCGGCTCTCGGCCACGATCATCGCTACCGGCTCGCCCACGAACCGCACGACGTCGCGCGCGATCGCCGGGTAGGACGGGCTGTGCAGGCCCGGGATCGGCTGGGCGAAGTTCAGGTCATCGGCGATCGCGCTCATGTCGGCGCCGGTGAAGATGCGGACGACGCCTTCCACCTCGAGCGCCTTGGAGACGTCGATCGACACGATCCGTGCGTGCGGGACGGTGCTGCGCAGGAAGTGGGCGTGCAGCATCCCGCGTTCCTGCACGTCGTCGACGTAGCGGCCGGTGCCGGTGAGGATCTTGCGGTCCTCCTTGCGGTGGACCCGGGCCCCGACGAGCCCGGAGATCGCGCTTCCGCCTGCCATCACGCCTCCTTCGCCGCGGCGAGGGCCGCCTCGGCGCCGTCGATGATCTGCTGGTAGCCGGAGCAGCGGCAGATGTTGCCCGACAGCTCTTCGCGCAGCTCCGCCCGCGAGCAGGGAACGGGCTTGCCCGCCTTCTTCTCCTCGCACATGCCGTAGATCGCCATGACGAAACCGGGGGTGCAGAACCCGCACTGGAACGCGTGGCTGTCGCGCAGCGCCTCCTGCACGGGGTGCAGCTCGCCGTCGGGCAGGGTCACACCCTCGACGGTGGTGATCTCGGCGCCGTCGGCCTGCACGGCCAGCTGCAGGCAGGAGCGGGCGGTGACGCCGTCGATGATGACGGTGCAGGCGCCGCACACGCCGTGTTCGCAGCCGAGGTGGGTCCCGGTCAGTCCGAGGTCCTCGCGCAGGAAGTCGGCGAGCGTGCGGCGGACCTCGACGGTGCGGGTGTGGCGACGGCCGTTCACCGTCACGGTGATCTCACGGGTGTTCACGCGCTCTCCTTCGCACGGGTCGCGGCATTGCGCACGGCACGGCGGATGAGCACGCCGGCCAGGTGCTTGCGGTAGGCGGCCGAGGCGTGCAGGTCGCTGGCCGGGTGCAGGTCGGCGGTGGCGGCGTCGGCGGCCGCCGACAGGGTCTGTTCGTCGACCGTGTGCCCGACGAGCGCCGCCTCGGCCTTGCTGGCCCGTACCGGCTGCGCGTCCACACCGGACAGCGCGATGCGGGCCTCGGTGACGGTGTCGCCGTCGAGGCGGACCTGCGCGGCCACGCCGACCATGGCGAAGTCGCCGTGCCGGCGGGCCAGCTCCTCGTAGGCGGCCCCGGTGCCGGGAGCCACCGACCGGACGCGGACGGCCGTGAGGATCTCGTCCTCGGCCAGCGCGGTGGAGAAGAAGCCGGTGAAGAACTCCGCGGCGGGGATCGTGCGCTCGCCGTTCGAGCCGTGGGCGACCATCTCGGCGTCCAGGCAGAGCGCGACGGTGGGCAGCTCGGCCGCCGAGTCCGCGTGCGCGATCGAGCCGCCGATCGTTCCGCGGTTGCGGATCGCGGTGTGCCCGATGTGCGGGATCGCCGCGGCCATCAGCGGGCACGCCCGGGCGACGACGTCGGAGTGCTCGGCCGTGCGCTGCCGCACGAGCGCGCCGAGGGTGAGCACCCCGCCTTCCTCGGAGATACCCGTCAGTCCGGGGATGCGGTTGATGTCGACGATGCGGGCAGGGGTGGCGAGCCGCAACGAGAGCAGTGGCACGAGGCTCTGGCCGCCGGCCAGGACCTTGACGTCGCCACCGTCCTCGGGAGGCTCTGCGAGCATCTGCACCGCTTCGGCGATCGAGGTGGGCGATTGGTAGTCGAATGCAGCGGGCTTCATCGGCCCTCCGGGTGAGTTGACCAGCGTCGTTGCGGGATGGCCATTGTTATCAGAGTCCTGGGTTCGGGGCTAGGCCCGGGATGGGTCGATTCTCTGAGCACTATCATCAGAGAATGGACCTGCAGACGGTCATCGTCGAGGAGGCGCGCGGCCGGATCGTCGCGATCGACTCCGCCTACCACGTGGACGAGCGCAACACCGGTCGTGACGTCGTCGTCAGCGCGTCGTACTCGGGGGTGCTGCCGGCCCGGTTCGTCGCCGAGCGCGCGCCGCGCGCCGCGATCGGGCTGGACTGCGGCATCGGCCCGGAGGGCGCCGGCATCGCCGGGCTCTGGTACTACGAGGCCCTCGGCATCCCGGCGGCCACCGCCGACGTGATGACCGTGCTGCTCGGCGACGGCGTCGACGTCGTCGAGAACGGTGTCGTCAGCCGCGTCAACGCCCCGGCCGCGGCGTGCGGCGTGCAGCCGGGGATGCCCGTCCGCGACGCCGCGCTGATCCTGCTGCGCACCGACCCGGTCGCCCGCTCCGCCGCGGAGATCACCAACCGCACCGTGATGGAGGAGGGTCCGGACGGCCGCCAGGTCGTCTGCGCCGACTCGATCGCCTTCGGCACCGACGAGGACACCGACCGCAACGTGCTCGTCACCGCCGGCCACACCGGCCGCAGCGCGGTGCCGTACCTGCGCAAGGTGCGGCCGTGGGGCTTCATCTGCTCCGACGGCGGCCGGGGGCGTGACGACTCGGGCATCGCCGGCCTCAAGATCGTGGAGGAGGACGGGCTGGCCGGGGCGACCGTCGACGCCCGCACGGCGCGGATGGGCGACGGGCTGTCCAGCTACCACGACGGGATCATCAGCGCGGTCAACGCGGGTGCCCGGGCGCGGGGGGTGGAGATCGGGATGCGGGCGGCCGAAGCGGCGCACCTGCTCCTGCAGGGCTGACACTCGGGCGGGGCGGGGCGCCGTCCATTCGCGCCAATTCTGGGATACGATTATCATGTATTGATCGATATCCTCGGGCCGTGA
The DNA here is from genome assembly GCF_900142365.1 of Pseudonocardia thermophila. Taxonomy (GTDB): domain Bacteria; phylum Actinomycetota; class Actinomycetes; order Mycobacteriales; family Pseudonocardiaceae; genus Pseudonocardia; species Pseudonocardia thermophila. Next base: position 179,772 of record NZ_FRAP01000007.1, read on the forward strand.
TCACCCGCTTCGGTCTCGCTCCCCGTCTCCCCGGCCTCTCGATCCCCGCTTTCCAGCACCACTGGCGCGAGATCCACGGCCCGATCATCGGCGTCCTGCCCGGGATCCGTCGCTACTGGCAGAACCACGCGATCCCCGAGGCGCTGCCCTGGCCCGGCTTCGACGCCTGCTCCGAGTTCGACGCCGAGGACATGGCCGCCTTCGACGCGATGTTCTCGACCGAGCACTACCTCACCGAGGGGCAGGCCGACGAGCGCAGGTTCGTCGACCGCTCGCGCGGCGGTGCCGTGTTCGCCCGGCGGATCGGTGAGGCGGTGCCCCTGCTCGACGGGCACGTCCGCATGCTGAGCTTCCTGCGCGGTGACCCGAGCGTCCTCGCCGAGGCGCTGGCGCAGCCGGAGCGCGGCGGAGCGGCCGCGGCCCGGGAGGCGTTCGCCCGGATACCCGAGGTCCCCGGCGTGTTCGACGCGGTGGAGGTGCTGTGGTTCGCCGACCCGGCGGCCGCGCTCGCCCACCTGTCCTCGGAGGCGGGCGAGCGCGACCGCAGGGAGCTGGCCGGGCTGGTGTTCGGCACCGAGCGCGTCCTGGCGCGGGTCCACGTCGTCGTCTGACCCGCGCCAGGAGCGGTCACGCCGAGGACTGCGCCGAGGTGTAGGCCTTCCAGGTGTCCAGGTTCTCCGGGATGTCGGCGGTGGTCGGCTCGGTCCCGGGCCAGCGCCGGCGCAGCGGGGTGGCGAGGACGTCGGGCAGCTCGGCGAGCGGGGCGGCGTAGAGCTGCAGGGCCCGGCGGGAGACGAACTTCCACCGGCCGTGCTCACGCCGGTACTGGTCGAGGTAGCGCAACGCCACCAGGAACGGCGTGGGCAGGATGGCCAGTTCCGCGTGCGCGGAGACGACGCCGGTGGCGGTGTCCGGACCGGTGAACTCGATCGTGTGGCTGTGCGGGTAGTGGTAGGTCATCCCGTACCGGTCGAGCTGGCGGCGGTAGTAGTCCATCACCGGCCCCCGCCCGTGGATCGGGCCGTCGGTCGAGTCGAACATCGCGTCCTCGGTGTAGAGGTCCGCGATGCCCTCGATGTCGCGGTCGTCGATCCGCCGTCCGTAGACCGCGACCAGCTCCTGGATCTCGGCCCGGTCCTCCAGCCGCCTGATCCGCGCTTCCAGGTCCTCGCTCGCCATGAGATGTCTCCACTCCGTTGTCGGGACGAATCCAGGGTGATAGTAATCATGTATGTCCGACGTGGTCACGGAGCGGCGCGGCGACGTCGCCTGGATCCGGCTCAACCGGCCGGACCGAATGAACGCCTACGACAGCGCGATGGGCGGTGAGATCCGGCGCGCTGTCCGGGAGGCCGCCGACGCCGGGGTCATCGTGATCACCGGCACCGGACGGGCCTTCTGCGCCGGTGGCTACCTGGCCAACCTCGCCGATCCCGACCCGAACGAACTGCGGGCGATGTTCTTCGCCTCGCTGGAGCTGTTCGAGACGATCCGCACCTCGCCGCGGCCCGTCATCGCCGCGGTCAACGGGGCGGCGGCGGGCGGCGGGAACGAGCTCGTGGTCGCGTGCGACCTCGCGATCGCCGCGCGCAGCGCCAAGCTCGGGCAGACCGGCCCGCGGGTCGGCAGCGCGCCCGTGCTGGGCGGTACCAACCTGCTGGCGATCTCGGTCGGCGAGAAGCGGGCCAAGGAGATCTCGATGATGTGCCGCCGCTACACCGCCGAGGAGGCGCTGGAGCTGGGCTGGATCAACGCCGTCGTCGACGACGACGAGCTGGAGGCCGAGGTGACCCGGTGGGCGGACGAGTTGCTCGCCCTGTCGCCGCGCTACCTGGAGATCGCGAAGATGAGTTCGAACGTGTGGTGGAACGCCTGCCGCGACAACTACGTGAGCGGGCTCGGCATGCTCGTGCAGGCCATCGGCTCGGAGGACATGCGCGAGGGCGCCGCGGCGTTCATGGAGAAGCGCCGGCCGAGGTTCCGTCGATGAGCGAGAAGAAGCCGCGGACCTACCGCGACCTGCGCCTGACCTTCCCCGACCGGCGCAACTGGACGCTGCCCTGGGTGCTGCGCCACCGCGCGTCGACCCACGGCGACCGCGTCTACCTCGACGTCCCGTTCCAGAGCGCGAAGCTGACCTACGCCGAGACGCTCGACGCCGCCGAGCGGATCGGCGGGGCGCTGCTCGCGGGCGGCTGCGAGCCGGGCGATCGTGTGCTGATCATGGCGCCGAACTGCCTGGAGTACGTGCTCGCGTGGTTCGGCTCGATGATGGCCGGGCTGGTCGAGGTGCCCATCAACACCGCCTACCGCGGCTCGTTCCTCGAGCACCAGGTGCGCACGGTCGCACCGACGGCCGCGGTCGTCGACGCGGCGTTCGTGCCGCACTTCCTCGAGATCGAGGCGGCGAAGGCGATCCGCACGTTCTACGTGCTGGGGGAGGCCGACGAAGCGATCGCGCGCCTGCGGGAGGCGGGCTGGGCCGCGGAGCCGTTCACGGCGCTCACCTCGGCGGAGCGGCCCGCGCAGCTGCCCGAGGTGGCCTACAACGATCTCGCGGCGATCCTGTTCACCAGCGGCACGACCGGGCTCTCCAAGGGCGTGGAGATGCCGCACGCCCACTTCTACTTCTTCGCCGACGAGTGCGTGTCGCTGTGCCGGCTCACCGACGCCGACGCGCACATGGCGGTCGGGCCGCTGTTCCACGGCAACGCCCAGTTCCTCGCCGCCTACCCGGCGATGATCGTCGGGGCGCGGTTCGTGCTGCAGCAGAAGTTCAGCGCGAGCCGCTGGGTCGACCAGCTGCGCGAGTCGCAGGTGACGGTCACCAACTTCATCGGCGTGATGATGGACTGGGTGTACAAGCAGCCCCGGCGCCCGGACGACGCCGACAACCCGCTGCGCTGCCTGTACGCCGTCCCGCTGGCCACGTCGATCGCCGCCGACTTCAAGGAGCGGTTCGGCATCGAGGCGTTCGTGGAGAACTTCGGGCTCACCGAGATCGCGATGCCGATCCTCACCCCCTACGGCGAGGAGCGCCCACCCGGTGCGGCCGGGCTGCTCGTCGAGGACTACTTCGACGTCCGGCTGGTCGACCCCGAGACCGACGAGGAGGTGCCCGTCGGCGAGGTCGGGGAGCTGGTGGTGCGCGCCCACCTGCCGTACACGATGACGACCGGCTACTACAACATGCCGGAGCGCACCGTCGAGGCGCAGCGCAACCTGTGGTTCCACACCGGCGACGGCCTGCGCCGCGACGCCGAGGGCTGGTACTACTTCGTCGACCGGCTCAAGGACGCCCTGCGCCGCCGCGGCGAGAACATCAGCTCGTTCGAGATCGAGCAGCCCATCCTCGGCCATCCCGACGTCGTCGACTGCGCGGCCGTCGGGGTGCCCGCCGACGCTGAGGCGGGGGAGGACGAGCTGATGGTGGTGGTGGTCCCGCGGGAGGGGGCGACGCTCACCGCCGAGGACGTGTGGGAGTGGTGCGAGAAGCGCCTGCCCGCGTTCTGCGTGCCCCGCTACGTGCGCATCGTCGATGCGCTCCCGATGACCCCGTCCGGGAAGGTCCGCAAGGCCGAACTGCGCGCTGCCGGGACGGCCGGTGCGGCAGACCGAGAAGGAGACCGCTGATGGCCCGCATCCGCATGCTGACCGCCGAGGAGTTCCCCGAGGAGCTGCGCGAGCAGCTCGACGCCGAGCACAAGACCCCCCTGGAGCTCGGCAACCTGCGCATCTACGCGCACCGGCCGGAGCTGGCCTCGGCCTACGCCAGGTACATGGGGGAGCTGCGCAAGCCCGGTCTGCTCTCGCGGCGGCTGATCGAGCTGGTGCGGCTGCGCGTGGCGTTCCACAACCAGTGCCGCAGCTGCATGGCCGTGCGCTACGCCGACGGGGCCGCCGATGGCGTCGACGAGGCGCTGGTGTGCCAGCTGGCCGATCCCGACGACGCGCCGGACCTCACCGACGCCGACCGGGCCGCGCTGCGGTTCGCCGATCTCATGGCGACCGACCACCTCAGCATCGACGACGAGGTGTTCGCGCAGCTCAGGCTGCACTTCTCCGAGGCCGAGATCGTCGAGCTGGGGATGAACATCGCCGCGTTCGTCGGGTACGGGCGGCTGTCGATGGCGATGGACATGGTCGATGAGCTACCGGAGCGCTACCGCACGCGCTCGGGTGCGCTCGTGACCCCGTGGAACCTCGAGGGCGAATCCGACGCGATCCTCCTCGGAGCCCCCCAGCAGAAGTAGGTCCGCAGTCGGTCGAGAACAGCCCGCCGAGGACGACCTCGCCGTGATCGAGAACTCTGGTGATCACGGCGAGGTCGTCCTCGGCGCCGGGGCTACCCGAGGGCCTCCACCACCAGCAGCGCGAGCGTGATCGCCCGGCTGAGCGAGAACCCGCTGTTGTAGCCCGCCCCGGAGGAGTTGAAGGCCGCGGCCGCACCGGCGGCGTAGAGGCCCTCCACCGGGTGCCCGTCCTTGTCCAGCACCCGCCCGTCCGGGTCGACGCTGATCCCGGTGAGCCCGATGCCGGTGCTCACCATCGTCAGGCGCATCCCGAAGAACGGCGGCTCACTGACCCCGCCGAGGTTCGGGTGCGGCTTCTGGTTCGGGTCACCCTGGAACCGCTGCCAGGTCGCGTTGGTCCCGCGCCCGAACTCCGGGTCGGACCCCTTCTCCACGTTCTCGGTGAACCGGGCCGCCGTGCGGGCCAGCTCGGCGCCGTCGATGCCCAGCTTCGCGCCCAGCTCCTCCAGCGTGTCCGCCGAGGCGACGACGTCGGCGGGGTACTCGCCACCGGGCGGGGTCGGGCCGAGGCCGTAGCGCTGGTGGTGGCGGGAGTCCCAGATCATGAAGCACGGCCGGTGCGGGCTGCCCGGCGCGAGCACCTTCTTGATCACCTCCCAGTACACGGCGTCGTCGCAGAACCGCCGCCCGGAACGGTCGACGATGAAGGTGTGCGGCAGCGAGTGCTCCCGCGCGACCTGGTAGCCGGGGTAGGTGTCGACGGGGTAGCCGAGCTGGACGGGCACCCGGTTCGCCGGTGTCACGAGGACGGCGCCGCCGGCCTGGGCCGCCAGCCGCAGCCCGTCGCCGGTGAGCGTCCGAGGTGCGACGCTGCCCCGCTCCTCCGGCTCCAGGCCGAGGTACTCGCGGGCGAGGTCGTCGTCCCAGTCGTAGCCGCTCGTCGCGATCACGACGGGGCCGTCGAAGATGCGGCGGCGCCCGTCCGGTGTCTCGGCGACCACGCCGACCACCCGTCCGCCGTCCTGCACCAGCTCGACGGCGGAGTGCTCCAGCAGGATCTCCACGCCGCGGTCGAGCGCGGCCTTGACGAACCCGCCGACGACGCCGGTCCCGAACGACCAGAGGTCCTCCTTCGCGATCGTCGCCGCCTCGCGCGCGGCGCCGAACGCCGAGGCGCGCAGGCCCTTGTCGAGCATGGCGCCGTAGGTCGTGCCGACGGGGAAGTGCGGGGTGACCCGCACCTTCGACCGCCACTCGCCCAGCAGCCGCGCGTCGTACACCGCGGTCAGGTAGCGGCCGGTCGGCCGGGCCCCCGGCGCGTCCTGGTAGTAGTCGGGGTAGTCCGGGATGATCTCCCAGCGCACGGCCCCGACGTCCTCGAACCACTTCGCCGCGCGCGGCGCCTCGGTGAGCCAGCGGCGCATGGCCGCCTCGTCGATGAGGTCGTCGTGCGGCCGCGAGATCCAGCGGATGTAGCGCTCGGCGTCCGCGACGTCGTCGGCGATGCCCTGCGCTTCCTCGAGGTGGTTGGCGGCCACCCACACCTGGCCACCGGAGAAGGACGCGGCCCCGCCGATCTGGTCACCCTTCTCCAGGACGGTCACCTGGTGACCGCGCTCGGCGGCGGCGACCGCTGTGGCGAGGCCGGCCAGGCCGGCACCCACCACGACGACCGGGCTGCGGTCGGTCAGCTCCGTCACGCCGGCACCCCGCTGATCGTGGACGCACCCACCACGGCGCGGAGCCCGGCGGTACCGGGCAGCCCGCTCGCCTGCAGACCGTACGGGTTCTTCGTGATGACGCCCTCGGCCGACGAGCCGACGAGCTCGGTGGTCGCGACGGGGGCTTCGGCGCCCGCACGACCGTCGCCGCCGACCGCGGCGAACGCGCTGAGAAGCCTGCGCATAGGGGGTCCCTCCTCGGTGCCTGCACTGCCACCAAGTTCGATAATCTCTGATAACGATATGCACGTCGAGGTTGTGCGGCCCCGTTGTGCGAGGAGTCGGGGGAGGGCTTCCGCTCCCGCGAATCCATGTATATGGTTATCAGCCGTGAGCACGTTGGTCCAGGCTGCGGCAACCGGCTTCCCCGCCGGGGGCGCCTGCGCGCTGCTCACCCTGCCCATCGCGCTGCTCGTCCTGGTCGTCCCGGTGGTCTTCATGATCTGTCCTGCCGGCCTGTTCGGCCGCCCGTCCGCGCAGCGCGCATGACCGCGTTCCTCGCCCGCATCCCCGGCCACGACGTCCCGCGCGCGCTGCCGGCGTTCCTCGCGGCCCACGCGTCCTGCGGGGCGCCGCTCGTCGGTGCACGTGCTCGCGGGCGGCCGGGTGCCGGCGTCCGGTCCGGTGTCGGAGTCCACGTCCCGGCAGCGTCTGGTGCAGGCGAAGGCGGGCGCGGTGGAGCAGTAGGAGGTTCAGGTGGATGAAGCGGTCCTGATCGACGCGGTCCGCTCCCCGATGGGGAAGGGCAAGCCGGGCGGCGCGCTGTCGAGCCTGCACGCGGTCGACCTGCTCGCCCAGACGATCGCGGCGCTGCTGCAGCGCACGGGGATCGATCCAGGGCGCGTCGACGACGTCGTCACCGGCTGCGTGAGCCAGGCGGGCGAGCAGTCGGGCAACGTCGGGCGGATGGCGTGGCTTGCCGCCGGGTTCCCCGAGCACGTGCCCGCGGTGACGGTCGAGCGCAAGTGCGGATCGAGCCAGCAGGCCGTGCACTTCGCCGCCCAGGGGATCATGGCCGGGGCCTACGACGTCGTCGTGGTCGCGGGCGTGGAGTCGATGAGCCGCGTCCCGATGGGCGTGGCGCGGATGGACGCCGACCCGTACGGTCCCTCGGTCACCGAGCGGTACGCACCGGGGCTCGTGTCGCAGGGCGTGGCCGCGGAGCTGGTGGCCGCGCGCTGGAAGCTCTCCCGTGAGCAGCTCGACGAGTACTCCGCCCGCTCCCACGAGCGCGCGGGCGCGGCCGCCGACTCGGGCGGGTTCGACCGCGAGATCGTCCCGATCACGCTGCCCGACGGCACCGTCGTCGACAAGGACGAGAGCATCCGCCGCGGCACGACGCCGGAGAAGCTCGCCGGGCTCAAGCCGGCGTTCGAGAACCCGGCGATCGCCGAGCGCTTCCCGGAGATCCGCTGGTCGATCACCGCGGGGAACTCGTCGCAGATCGCCGACGGGGCCAGCGCGCTGCTGCTCACCAGCGCCCGGGCCGCCGAGCAGCTGGGGCTCGAGCCGCGGGCGCGGTTCCGGGGGTTCGCCGTCTGCGGCGACGACCCGCTGACCATGCTCACCGCCCCCATCCCGGCGACGAAGCGCCTGCTGGAGCGCGCCGGGCTGACCATCGACGACGTCGATCTCTACGAGGTCAACGAGGCGTTCGCGCCGGTTCCGCTCGCCTGGCAGGCGGCGTTCGACGCCGATCCCGACCGGCTCAACGTCCGGGGTGGGGCGATCGCGCTCGGGCACCCGCTCGGCGCGTCGGGAGCCCGGCTCACGACGACCCTGCTGAACGCGTTGGAGGCCGGTGACGGGCGGCTGGGACTGCAGACGATCTGCGAGGCGGGCGGCATGGCGAACGCGATGCTGATCGAGCGTATCTAGGGGGAGTTGGTACTCACACATGGACATCTCAGGGATCTCGGCCGTCGTCACCGGCGGCGCCTCCGGGCTCGGCCTGGCCACGGCCCGGCGGTTGGTCAAGGGCGGCGCGCACGTCGTCCTGCTCGACCTGGAGAGCTCGAACGGCGCCGCGATGGCCGACGAGCTGGGCAACGGAACCCGGTTCGTCGCCGGTGACGTGCGCACCGAGGAGGGCGTGACGCCCGCACTGGACGCGGCCGAGGAGCTCGGCCCGCTGCGCGCCGTCGTGCACTGCGCGGGCCGCGGTCACGCCATGCGGGTGCTGCAGAAGGACGGCAGCCCCGGCTCCCTCGACGACTACCGCGCGATCATCGAGCTCAACCTCATCGGGTCGTTCAACGTGCTGCGGCTGGCCGCGGCGCGGATGGCGCGCACCGAGGAGGTCGACGGCGAGCGCGGCGCGATCGTGCTCACCGCGTCGGTCGCCGCCTACGAGGGCCAGATCGGTCAGATCCCGTACGCGTCGTCGAAGGCGGGCGTGGTCGGGATGACCCTGGTCGCCGCCCGCGACCTCGCGTCGAAGCTCATCCGGGTGGCCACGATCGCGCCCGGCATCTTCGACACCCCGCTGCTGGGTCGGTTGCCGCAGGAGGTGCGCGACTCGCTCGGGAAGATGGTGCCGCACCCGAGCCGGCTCGGTGTGCCCGACGAGTTCGGTGCGCTCGCCGTGCACATCCTGGAGAACCCCATGATCAACGGGGAGACCATCCGCCTCGACGGCGCGATCCGCATGGCGCCGCGGTGACCGCGTCACCGCTGGCAGCCGGGGCGCTGCAGGTCGAGAGGGAGGACGGGATCGTCGTCCTCACCGTGAACCGCCCCGAGCGGCGCAACGCCATCGACCTCCCCACGGCGCGGGCCATCGCGACCGTGCTCGACGAGGTCGACGCCGATCCGCAGGCGCGTGTCATCGTCCTGACCGGAGCGGGCGGCACGTTCTCCGCCGGCATGGATCTGCGGGCCTACGCCGAGACCGGGGAGCGGCCGATCGACGAGCGCCGCGGTGGTTTCGGCATCGTCGCCCGTCCGCCGGCCACGCCGATCATCGCCGCGGTCGAGGGGCCCGCCCTGGGCGGTGGGTTCGAGATCGCGCTGGCCTGCGATCTGATCGTCGCGGGGGAGAGCGCGGTGTTCGGGCTGCCCGAGGTGCGGCGCGGGCTCGTCGCGTCCGGCGGCGGCATGCTCCGGCTGCCGCAGCGGATCCCGCGCAACCTCGCCGCCGAGGCGCTGCTCACCGGCCGGCCCCTCACCGCGGTCCGGTGCGCGGAGCTGGGCCTGGTCAACGCCGTCGTGCCGGACGGGCAGGCGCTCGCCAGAGCCCGTGAGCTCGCCGCGGAGATCGCCGCGAACGCGCCGCTGGCCGTGGTCGCGGCGAAGGCCGTCATGACGCAGTCCCAGGACTGGCCGCTCGACGAGCAGTTCGAGCGGCAGGAGACGCTGATCGCGCACGTGCGCAACTCGGAGGATGCCCGGGAGGGAGCGCGGGCGTTCGCGGAGAAGCGCCCGCCCCGCTGGACCGGGCGGTGAAGCCCCGGAGGCTCGTGCCGGGTTCGGCCTTCGCCCGGCACGAGCCTCCGGTCCTGTGTGGCTGCGGCAGGCTTTCAGTCGAGCTCTCAGTCGAGCCTTCAGTCGAGGCTGTCGCAGAGCGTCTTCGCGATGCCCAGCTTCAGCACCTCGGACGCCCCCTCGTACACCCGCATCGGCCGGGCCTGGCGGTAGTACCGCTCGATCGGCGAGCCCGCGATCAGCCCCCACCGGCCCATGACCTGCACGCACCGGTCGACGATCCGGCAGGCCGCCTCCGTGGCCGCCACCTTCGCCATGGAGGAGCGGTTCAGCGACGCGGCGGGGTCCTCCCGCGCGGCGGCCGCGGCCTGGTAGGTGAGCAGCCGGGCCATCTCGAGGTCGTTCCACGAGTCGGCGAGCAGCTGCGCGACCGGGCCGTGCTTGAGCAGCGGCCGCCCGAACTGTTCCCGGGAGCGGGCGTGTCGGGCCGCCTCCTCCAGCGCCCCCGCGGCGAGCCCGCAGGCCGCGCCCGCGACCGATACCCGGAACACCGCGAGCGTGGCGAGCACGAGCGACATCGCCTTGCCGGGTTGCCCGAGCCGGGCGCTCGTGGGCAGTACGACGTCGTCGAACACGATCTCGCCGAGCACGTGCGGGGCGATCAGTTCGGGGCTGGGGGAGGTGGACACGCCGGGCGCGTCCGCGGGGACGAGCACCAGCGAGAGCCCGGCCTCCTCCTTGACGAGGGTGACGTAGAAGTCGGCGGCTCCGGCGTTGGAGATGAACGACTTCGCGCCGGTCACGACCAGTTCGCCGTTCTTCTCGACGACGGTGGTGGCGACGTTCTTCAGGTCGGAGCCGGCCTGCTCCTCGGTGAGCGCGAGCGCGGCGAGCGACTCCAGGGAGGCGACCTTCGGCAGCCAGTGGGCCTTCTGCTCGTCGGTGCCGCCGCGGGTGATGGCGTAGCTGCCGATGCCCTGCAGGGCGAACATCGAGTCGAGGTGCGAGGAGGCGCGCATGAGCGCTTCGCGCACGATGCAGACGGCGAGCGGATCGACGTCGGGATTGCGCCCGCCGTAGCTCGCCGGAACCATCAGGGCCGCGAGTCCGCTCTCGCGCAGCGCCGTGCGCATCCCGGGGTGGATCTCGCTCATGGCATCGGCCTCGGCCGCGATCCCGGCGACCGACGCACCCAGAGCGCGCGCTTCCTCCTGCAGAGCGAGTTCGGCGGGCCCTAGATTGAGCCACTTCTCCGGCGAGTTCATGAATACTATGATACTGGTACTTACCGACACGACGCGAGTGTTCGACGAGGAGTGGTCGCGGATGGCAGGGGATCGGGTCGCAGCGCTGGTGCCGGAGTCGCCGTGGCTTGCACGGCTGGAGGCGACGACGCCGAAGTTCGTCGAGGGCCTCGCCAGGGTGTCGGACGTGATCACTTCCGACGGTGCGCTGCCGGCGAGTCTGAAGTTCCTGTTCGCCGCGGCGATCTGCGCGGTCAAGCGGGACGCTGCGCACGTCGACCACTTCATGGCGGCGGCCGCCAAGGCGGGGCTGCCGCGCGAGCACGCCGAGGGTGCGTCGGTCGGGCTGCTGATCTCGCGCGGGGTCACGCCGCACGCGCTGCTGGTCTCCGCACTGGAGGCCGCCTACGGCCCGGCGTCCGGTGACGGGGCCGCGACCGAGCAGACGTTCGACGCCTCGGTGTCCGGCGCCTACGAGTACTTCAAGGGTTACTTCGGGTTCGTGCCCGACTACGTCGAGCTGCTCGGCGAGCGGGTGCCCGCCGGCCTGGAGGGCTACTTCCTCATGCGGGAGTCCTCGCTCGGTGAGACCCCGCTGCCGGCGCGGGACATGGAGCTGCTGCTCTGCGCGGTGAACGCCGCCGAGTACCAGCCGCGGTTCGTCGCCATCCACGCCCGCGGCGCGCGTCGGGCCGGCGCGACCGAGGAGCAGCTCGTCGAGGCGACGCTCGTGGCGATGCCCTTCGCCGGTGTCGCGTCGTGGCTGCCGGCCGCGCAGGGTGTACTCGAGTCGCGCGACGTCGCTAGCTGACTGACAGCTACTGAATCGTCTCGATCAGCATCGTCCGCACCGCACCGGCGCGGCGGAGGTGGCTCCGGCGGCTGTCGCGCCGCGCCGGTACCGTGGTGGACGGCTCTGTCGGCCGTCCGTCGCAACGCTGCGTATCATGGTCACAAAAGGGTCCGGCCCGTGCCGGTGACAGACGCCAGGGGGAGCAGACATGTCCGTCGCCCGCAGGGACGTGACACCGAGGTCCGTGCCCACCGGGATGCCGCCGAAGCGCGCCACCGTGATCGCGCAGCGCATCGTCCGGGAGATCAAGGAGCGCAACCTGGCGCCGGGTAGCCACCTGCCCCCCGAGCGGGACATGCTGGAGACCTACAACGTCGGGCGCAACACGCTGCGCGAGGCGCTGCGCATCCTCGAGCTGCAGGGCGTGCTGACCATCCGCCCCGGTCCCGGCGGCGGCCCCGTCATCACCCAGCCGGACTCCCGTCACCTGGCGAGCACGCTGGCGCTCTTGATGCAGTTCGCCGACACCCCGTTCCGGGTCGTCATCGAGACCCGGCAGCTGCTGGAGCCGATCACCGCCCGGCTGTGCGCCGAGCGCGGCGACCAGAAGCTCCTGGCCGAGCTGCGCGCATCGGTCGACCGCATGGGGGAGAACCTCGACGACCGCGAGGCCTTCCTCGACGAGAACCGCCGCTTCCACGACCTCGTCGCCTGGGGCTCGGAGAACCAGCTCTTCGGCTACTGCATCAACTCCCTGCACTGGATCACCGACGGCACCGTCCTCGGCGTGGACTACCCGAAGCGGTTCCGCAAGCTCGTCTGGCAGGCGCACGACGAGGTCTGCATCGGCATCGAGTCCGGTGAAGGCGACAAGGCCGAGGCGGCCATGCGCAGGCACATGGACGACACCCTGCGCTACTTCGAGCGCCACTACCAGCGCCAGATGGAAGAGGTGCTGAGCTGGGAGATGTACGGCCAGTGAGGCGCCTGCCGCGCTGAGTCCGCCGTCGGCGATCGGGCGTGCGCGTCGCGCACGCCCGGTTCGTGCTGCGCGCCTGCTCGCTGGACGCGTGCGTTCTCGGCCCCTTCGTGCCGCTTCTTGCCGCCGTGGTCTGGTCAAGGCCTCGGTGTGACCTGCATCATCGTCTCCGTACGCGGCGTGGGTGATCTAGCGACGCCCAGCCGTCTAGGCAGCTGCAGATGATAATGGTATACATGGATTACGGCACGACGACGACGTCAGGACGTGGCATGAACGGAAAGACGCTGCTGGAGCGGGAGCAGGACCACCCGCAGGACGTGGTGGCCGAGCGCAACGGTCGCAGGATCGTCACGATGGACTCCGCCCGGTACGTGGACGCCCGCAACACCGGGACCGACGTGGTGGTACCCGCCTCCTACATCGGGGTGCTGCCTGCGCGCATGATCGCCATCCATCGCCCCCGCGGGGTGATCGGGCACGACGCGTGCGTCGGCAAGGACGGCGCGGGCATCGCGGGCCTGTGGTACCTGGAGGCGCTGGGCATCCCGGCGGCGACGGCCGACGGCATGACGGCCGACATGGGCAACGGCGCCGACCTCTACGAGAACGGCATCGTCAAGCACGTCAACTACGTCGCCGAGACCTGCGGGGTGCGGTCCGGCATGACCGTGCGAGAGGCCGCTGACCTGCTGCTCGACAACGACCCCACCGACACCGAGGTCGGCAACAAGGTCCGCCGCGAGATCAAGGAGACCCACGAGAGCGGGCGCCGCGTCGTCGTCACCGACTCCATCGTGTGGGCCTACCCGGAGGACGAGAACACGTCCGTGCTGGTCACGGCCGGGCACACCGGCCGGAGCGGCGCGAAGTTCCTGCTCGAGGCCAAGCCGTGGGGCTTCATCTGCCACGACGGCGGGATGAGCAAGAACCGCTCCGGCATCGCCGGGCTGAAGACCGCCGACGAGGCGGGTCTGCCGGGCGCCTGCATCGACGGCAACACCGCGCCCATCGGCGATGCGTTCGCCGGCTACGAGTACGGCCTGATCAGCGCCCACAACGAGGCGGCCGCGCGCCGCGGCGTCCGGGTCGGCATGACGGTCAAGGAAGCGGCGCACCTGCTGCTCGTGGGGGAGGCGTGACCCTCTCCGCGGAGGCGGAGGCGCTGACCGGCGAGTTCTGGGCGGCGGCCGCGCGCCACGAGCTGGTCCGGCCGGTGTGCCGGGACTGCGGGCGCAACTTCTTCACCCCGCAGATCGCCTGCCCGCAGTGCCTGTCCGAGAACTGGTCCTACGAGCGCAGCTCGGGCCGGGGCCGGGTGTACAGCGCCACCGTCGTGCACAAGGCGGCCACGCCGGACGTGCCGGTGCCGTTCCGGCTCGGCATCGTGGATCTCGACGAGGGCTGGAGCATGCTGACGACCTTCGTCGACGGGCCCGGCGGGCGCCTGCCCGCGATCGGTGCGCCCGTCGAGGTGACCTGGGTGGAGCAGGACGGGCGCACCGTCCCGGCGTTCCGGGAGATCGTGCCGTGAAGCTGCAGGACGTCGCGATCGTCGGGGTCGGGGTGACGCCGCAGGTCAAGCGTTCGGAGAAGAACTCGCTGCAGGTCGCGCTGGACGCGGCGAAGCTCGCGCTGGCCGACGCCGGTCTGTCCCACACCGATCTCGACGGGATCGCCGCGCGCTGGCCCGGCCCGGGCGGTACTGAGCTCGCCCCGGGCTCGGCGGACTGGTCGACGATGCTCGGCGTCCCGCTGTCCTGGATCGGCGACTCCTACCCGCAGGGCATCCCCGCGCTGGTGGACGCGGCCGGCGCGATCCTCACCGGCCAGGCCACCACGATCCTGATCACCGGCGGACAGGCGGGGGTGCTCGGCGGCGGGAAGGTGGCCTCCTACACCCGGCCGGGCAACGAGTTCGTCGCGCCGTTCGGGGCGTTCACCGCCGCGCACTTCGCGCTGGTGGCCCAGCGCCACCTCGCCCGCTTCCCATACGCGCGGCAGGGGATGGCCGAGATCGCCGCGACCATCCGCAACGTCGGCTCCACCAACCCGGACGCGGTGATGTACGGCCGCGGCCCGTACACCGCCGAGGACGTCCTCGCCGCACCGCCGGTCGTCGATCCCTTCACGCTGCTCGACCTGTGCCTGGCCTCCGAGGGCGGCGCCGCCGTCGTCGTCACGACGCTGGAGCGGGCCCGTGACCTGCGGCACCCGCCCGTCGTGCTGCTCGGCGCCGGCATGGAGTGGCTGCGCCAGCAGTACGTCGACCCGGCCCGCTACGAGGAGGTCTGGTCGATCGGCGCCAAGGCGGCGCGCAAGGCGTTCGGGCAGGCCGGGCTCGGCCCGTCCGACGTCGACGTCGCGCAGCTCTACGACGTCAACTCGTTGGAGGTGGCGCGGCAGTTCGAGGCGCTCGGGTTCTGCGGCGAGGGCGAGGGCACCGACTTCGCCCTGGCCACCGGCATCGGGCCCGACGGGAAGCTGCCTACCTGCACCGACGGCGGGCTGCTGTCGTTCAGCCACATCGGCTGGGGCGCGCCCACGCTCAAGCTCGTCGAGGCCGTGCACCAGGTGCGCGGCACGGCGGGTGCGCGTCAGATACCCGGCGCGGAGGTCGCGCTCGCGGCGGGCGCGGGCTCCGCCGCCCAGTACTACAACCTCGCGCTGCTCGGCAGGGCGCGGTAACGAGAGGAGAAGGATCAATGACGACCGTCGAGGCGCCGCGAAGCGCGGAGCTGTCCGATCCGAAGAAGACGGGGATCATCGACTCCGACGTCCACCCCAACTTCGTCAACGGGATCCGCGACCTCATCCCGTACATGACCGAGACCTGGCGGGCCCGACTCGGGGTGAGCAGCGACGACTGGGCGAAGGGGATGGCGGCCGCGCAGTTCACGCTGCCGCTGGACTACCTCTACATCAACTCGGCGGGCGCCTACCGCGAGGACGCGGCCCGGCCGGGCATGCCGCCCGCGACCGATCCCGACTTCACCGCCCGCCACCTGCTCGACACGCACAACATCTACCGCGCGGTGCTGATCGCCGGGCAGTGCCTGGGCATCGGCTCGATGCCCGACGGCATGGTCGCCGCGACGATCGCGCAGGCCTACAACGAGTGGATGTGCGAGCGCTGGCTGCAGAACGACAAGCGCTGGCGCGGCGCCATCTGCATCGCCCCGCAGGATCCGGAGGCGGCGGTCGCCGAGATCGACCGGATGGCCAAGCGGGACGGCATCGTCGCGGTGTTCATGCCGCTCGGCGAGATCCTGATGGGGGAGAAGCACTACTGGCCGATCTACGAGGCCTGTGCACGGCACGAGCTGCCGCTGATGGTGCACCCCTCGGGCACGGAGAACGTGTTCGCCAAGGCGCCGAAGATGGCCGGGACGCCGACCTTCTACCTGGAGTGGCACACCGCCCTCGGGCAGATCCACCAGTCGAACACGCTGTCGATGATCTGCCACGGCGTGTTCGAGAAGTTCCCGAAGCTGAAGTACATCATCGTCGAGGGCGGCTTCATGTGGGCCCTCGAGGTGATGTGGAAGCTCGACCGCGACTGGAAGGGTCTGCGCAACGAGGTTCCGTGGCTGGTGAAGCCGCCGTCCGAGTACCTGCTGAACCACATCCGGTTCACGACGCAGCCGTTCATCGAGCCGCACGACCCGAAGCACCTGGCGCCGCTGATGGAGATGCTGCACGCCGACCAGGTGCTGATGTTCTCGTCCGACTACCCGCACTGGGACTTCGACAACCCGGACCGCTCGCTCGCGCCCCTCTCGAAGGAGCTGCGGCACAAGATCATGGTCGAGACCCCGCGCGCCGTCTACGGAGACCGCATTGACTGACACCATCCCCGAGCCCGTGACCACGCCGCGGGGCACCCGCCACGTCATCGACAAGCTGGAGAACTTCCCCTACGGCGACCGCCGCGTCGTCACCATCGACGGCCGCTCGATCGGCGTGCTCAACGTCGGCGGGAAGTTCTACGCCCTGCGCAACAACTGCCCCCACGCCGGCGCTCCGCTCTGCGAGGGGGTCGTGAAGGGCACGATGGACGACACACCGGTGCACGAGTACCGCTACATCCGGCACAACGAGTTCATCACCTGTCCCTGGCACGGCTTCGAGTTCGAGCTGGAGACCGGCCGCTCGATCGTCGACCCGCAGAAGATGCGGGTGCGGACGTACGAGGTGGCCGTCGAGGACGGCGACGTCGTCCTGTACGTGTAGGTAGGGGAGCGACATGGACATCGGGGTGGCCGTCGCGGCGCACGCCCGCAAGAACCCGTCGTCGACCGCGGCGTTCGACGGCGACCGGCAGCTCAGCTACGCCGAGCTCGACGAGCGCACCAACCGGCTCGCGAACACCCTCCACGGCCGCTACGGCGTCGCGAAGGGTGACCGGGTGGCGGTGCTGCTGCGCAACCGGCTGGAGGTCGCGGAGGCGATCGTCGCCGTCACCAAGGCCGGCGGTGTGTACTGCGGCCTGAACTTCCGCATGAGCCTCGACGAGTACCGCTCGATCTTCACCAACGCCGAGCCGAAGGTGCTGATCACCGAGGCGGGCTTCGCCGAGTACGCGCAGACGCTCGCAGCGGAGTTCGGGGTGGCCGTGCTCGACGTCGACGACCCGTCGCCGTCGGGCTACGGCTGCCTGGCCGATGCCTCGCCCGCCGCGCCGGCCACCCTGCACGCCCGGGCCGCCGACGACGAGTTCTGCATCGTCTACACGAGCGGGACCACGGGCATGCCCAAGGGCATCCTGTTCGACTCCCGGGCCGTGGCGACCCACGCGATGGTCGCCGGCATCGAGTACAAGATGTCAGCGAGCTCGCGCTGGCTCACCACGATCCCGCACAACTCGTCGGTGCAGATCACGCTCGCGCCGTCGTTCTTCCTGGGCGGCGCGGTCGGGTTCCTGGACGCGCGCGGCTTCGATCCCGAGGTCTTCGCGGCCGAGGCGACCAAGCGCGCGGCCACGCACACCTACCTGGTGCCGACGATGCTGTACCGGGTGCTGGAGGCGGGGCTCGACTCGACGTCGGTGCCCACGCTGACCTCGATCGGGTACGGAGCGGCGCCGATCGCGCCGGACCGCGTCACGGAGCTGGTCGACCGGTTCGGACCGGTGTTCTCCCAGCTCTACGGCATGGCCGAGATCGCGTCGATCGGGACGATGCTCACCCAGGACGACCACCGCAGGATCGCGGCCGGGCGCACCGAGCTGACGTCGTCGGCCGGGCGGGCGTCGTTCCTGGCCGACGTGCGCGTCGTGGACCAGCAGGGCAACGACTGCCCGCCCGGTGAGCGCGGCGAGGTGGTGTTCCACACGCCGTACACGATGCGCGGCTACCACCGCAACCCGGAGAAGACCGCGGAGACGCTGGTCGACGGGTGGGTGCGGTCCGGTGACGTCGGCACCTTCGACGAGGAGGGCTACCTCTACATCGTCGACCGGATCAAGGACCTGATCATCCGCGGCGGTTACAACATCACCCCGTCGGAGATCGAGAAGGTGCTCTACACGCACCCGGCCGTCATCGAGGCGGCGGTCGTGGGCGTGCCGGACAAGGAGTGGGGCGAGGCCGTGCTGGCCGCCGTCGCCGTCCGGCAGGGCGAGCAGGTCGACGAGGCGGCCCTGCAGGCGCACTGCCGCGCGGCCGGTCTGCCCACGATCAAGATCCCCGAGCGGGTGCTGGTGCTGGACTCGCTGCCGAAGAACGCGGTCGGCAAGATCGCGAAGCGGTCGATCGTCGAGATCGCCACGGCTGGGAGCCGGTGATGGACCTGCAACTGGACGGGAAGGTCGCGATCGTCACCGGGGCGAGCCGCGGACTGGGCAAGGCCGCCGTCGAGGCGCTGGTCGCGGAGGGCACCTCGGTGCTCGCTGCGGCGCGCTCGACCGAGGCGCTGGAGAAGCTGCAGGCCACCGCGCCCGAGAAGATCGGGATCGCGACGGTCGACATGCGCGACGCCGACGCGGTCGCCGCGCTCGCCGACGCTGCGGTGGAGCGGTTCGGCCGGCTCGACATCGTCGTGAACAACGCCGGGATCGCGCCCGCCGGGAAGTTCGCCGAGCAGCCGCAGGAGCAGTGGGACGAGGTCTTCGCCGTCAACGTGCGGGCGCCCGCGGTGCTGGCCAGGGCGGCGGGTCGGCACTTCCTCGCCCAGCGCTCCGGCAAGATCATCAACATTGCGAGCACCTCCGGGATCAACGGCAAGCCGATCCTGGTGTCGTACTCGGCGTCGAAGGGTGCCGTGCTGCAGTTCACCAAGGCGCTCGGGGCCGAGTGGGCGCCGTTCGGCATCCAGGTCAACGCGATCGCGCCGGGCGCGTTCGAGACCGACGCGCAGTCGGCCGTGCTGGAGTCGCCCGAGGTGCTGAAGCGGCGCCTGCGCAAGATCCCGGCGGGCCGCATGGGCGATCCGGGCGAGTTCGGCCCGCTCGTGTGCTACCTGGCTTCGCCGCTGGCGGACTTCGTGAACGGGTCGGTGTTCGTCATCGACGGCGGCGAGGTGACGAAGCTGTGATCATCGACGGGCACACGCACGTCTACCCCGATGCGGTCGCGAAGAAGGCGATCGCGGCCTCACCCGCCGACCTGAAGCGGTTCGGCGACGGCACGGTGGGCAGCCTGACCGAGGTCATGAGGCGCTCCGGGGTGGATCGCTCGGTGAGCCTCGGCATCGCCAACACGCCCGACCGCGTCGAGAACGCCAACCGGTTCGCCGGGAGCCTGGACCGGGAGCTGTTCGTCCCGTTCGGGTCGGTGCACCCCGGTCTGACCCCGGAGGAGAACGTCGAGAGCCTGCGCCGCCACGGGCTGCGCGGGGCGAAGGTCCACCCGATGTTCCAGGACCTGCGCATCGACGACCGGCGGCTCTACGAGACGTTCGACGCGATGTCCGGTGAGTTCGCCGTGATCATGCACGTCGGCGGGGCCGGTACCGACCCGGGCGACCGGTGCAGCCCGGCGATGCTCGCCGAGATCGTCAAGCAGTTCCCGCGGTTGGACCTGATCGCCTGCCACTTCGGCGGCTACAAGCGGTTCGAGGAGGCGGCCGAGATCGTCATCGGCCTGCCCGTGCACCTCGACACGTCGTGGCCGCCGAGCCTGGCGACGCTCGATCCGAAGCGGGTCCGGCAGATCATCGAGAAGCACGGGCCGGACCGGATCTGCTTCGCCTCCGACTGGCCGATGGCCGACCCGGCCGCCGAGATCGCCGCGATCCGCGACCTCGGCCTGTCCGACGAGGACACGGACGCGATCCTCGGCGGGAACCTGGCGAGGTTGCTCGGGATCTCGTGAACCCGTGCGCCGAGAACGACGTCTGCCGTGATCAACTGGCCTCGTTGATCACGGCAGCGTCGTTCTCGGCGCGGTGCCCGACCGGCCGGCACCACCAGAACGTGGCGGCGGCCGCGGCCACCAGCACCGTGCTCGCCGCCCATCCGACCGCGTAGCTGCCGGACGCGTCGACGAGCATCCCGAACAGCGGCGCGGAGATGAGCGCGCCGCTGTAGAAGCCGACCATCGTCATCGCCGCAGCGCGGGCGAGGGTGTCCGGCGCGGCGGCCGCGACGGCGGCGTGCATCAGCGAGATCGCGCCCAGCTGGGCACCGGTCGCGACGACGATCCCGATCGCACCGGCCACCACCTGCGTGGAGAGCAGCGCGATCAGCGCCTCCGCGGCGGTGAGCACGCCGACGAGGACGACGGCGATCGGCAGTCTGCGGTGGGCGCCGAGCCGGTCGGCGATGCGCGCCGCTGCGATCATCGGGGCGAGCGCGAGGAACGACGCCAGGCCCGTCACCGCGCCGGCGAGGGCGAGCGAGGCGCCGGTGGCCTCGTGCAGGTAGGGCACCGCCCAGGAGTAGATCGGCTGGGAGCCGGCGATGAGCAGGGTCGCGCCGAGCGTGTAGCGCCAGAACCGGCGGGGGAGCGGGATGCGCGGGCCCGAGTTCCGTGACCGCCGAGCGTCCGGCAGCACGCAGACCGCGGCGATCCCGAGCAGCGCGGCTGCGACCGCGCCGGTGACGAACACCGGCTGCCAGCCCACTGCAGCGCCGACCGGCGGGGCGACGAGCGAGAGCACCGTCACGATCCCCGGCACGCCCGCGGTCTTCACCGCGAGTCCGACGCCGTGGTGCTGCGGCGGCAGTGCGGCGACGACCGCGACGTTGGTGGCCACCTGCACCAGCCCGTACCCGATACCGGCGAGCACGACGCAGGTCACCAGCGCGGGGTAGCCCGGCAGCAGCACCGGGAGCAGCAGCGCGCCCGCGAGCAGCACTCCGTCCAGGCCGACCGACCACCGGGCGCCGATGATCTCCGTGACCCGCCCGGCGAGGATGCAGCCCAAGCCGGTGGCTCCGAACATGACGCCCACCAGCACGCCGATCGCGGTGCGCGAGAGACCGAGGTCGTCCTGCAGCACCGGGGCGAGGAAGCTGACCAGGAACGCGGGGGCAGTGCCGAATCCGATCGCGACGAAGCTGACCGCGACAACTGCCCGTCCCATCCCAGCCTCCTCGCTATCCATGGTCATCGTATGCAGCAAATCGAGCCTTGAACAGGCATCGGTATTACTGTTAACTATGAGCCTGAATTAGGACGTGGTTCACCGTCGAGCCGGGAGAGACCCCATGCGGGAGTGGCAGCCACCTGCGCACATCGCGACCATGACGATGATCTCGGACTACCACGAGATCGATGAGATCCTGCGCTCCAAGGATTTCCGCCAGGGATCGCACACCGAGAGCAAGCCGCTGTTCGCCGACTCACTGCTGCTGCTCGACGGGCCCGAGCACCGTGAGCGGCGGCGGATGGAGAACCCGCTGTTCGACCGGAACTCGCTGCTGTACTACGACCACAAGGCGCTGAATCCGGTGGTCGAGAAGATGATCGCGGACTGCCTCGCCGAGGCGGGTCCCGACGGTCGGGTCAAGGTCGACCTGATGGTGCTGGTGCGCGCCATGCTGCACCGCATCGCCGCGGCCACCACCGGCATCGACGGCGTCGACACCCCGGAGCGCACCGAGCGGTTCCGCTTCTTCCTCGAGGAGCTGGGCGCGGCGGCGACGGTCGAGTGGTCCAAGGAGGACCACGCCGAGGTGCTGCGTCGCGGCCTGGCGCTGCGCGAGGAGTTCGTGGAGGAGTTCTTCGGCGCCTCGCTGGAGCGGCGCCGCAAGCTGGTCGAGGACTACCGGGCCGGCCGGATCTCCCGCGAGGACCTGCCCATCGACCTGCTGACCCTGCTCTTCCTGCACTGGAACGACGAGTGGGACGACGAGCTGCCGCTGCGCGAGGCGACGCTGTTCCTCGTCGCGGCCACGCAGACCACCACGCACACGTTGCCGCACGTGATCCTGCACCTCGACGAGTGGTGGCGGGAGCACCCGGAGGACCGCGGCAAGCAGTTCGACTCCGACTTCCTGCGGCTGGCGATCAACGAGTCGCTGCGGCTGCACCAGCCCGCGCCGACCCTGCTGCGCTACGCCACCAAGGACGTGACGTTGCGCTCCGGCCGGAAGATCGCCGAGGGGGAGCGGGTGGCGCTGTGCTTCGTGCCCGCCAACCGCCAGCGCGACGTCTTCGGCGAGGACGCGGACCAGTTCAACCCCTACCGCCCGCCGGCGGCGAACGGCGCCCGGCCGTGGGGCCTCACGTTCGGCGGCGGCGCCCACGTCTGCGTCGGTCGTCCGCTGGTCACCGGGCTGGCCAAGCGGGACGGTGCCCAGCCCACCGAGGGCACGATGCTGCGCATCCTGCGGGCGCTCTACGCCGCCAACGTCGAGCTCGACCCGAACGACCCGCCGGTGCCGGTGGCCTCGTCCCACCACGACACCTACGAGCGGATGCCGGTGTTCCTCTCGGCCACCAAGCCCGCCGAGCAGCCCGCACCGGTGCCGGCGTGAGCGGCGGGCGGCTGGCCGGCAAGCGCACGCTCATCACCGGGGCCGGATCCGGGCTGGGCCGCGGCGCCGCGCTGCGGTTCGCCGCCGAGGGCGCCGCGGTGGCGTGCGCTGACCGCGACGGGGCCGCCGCCGCGGAGACCGCCCGGATGATCGAGGACAAGGGCGGGCGGGCGATCGCCTGCGCCGCCGACGTCACGTCGGACGCGGACACCGAGCAGATGGTGGCCGAGACCGTCGCGGCGTTCGGTGGCCTGGACGCGCTGTACGCCAACGCGGGCGTCGCGGGTCCGGGCAGCGCCCCCGACCTCGATCTCGAGGACTGGAACCGGGTGATCGCGGTCAACCTGACCGGGGTGTTCCTGTCCGCGCGCCACGCGCTGCGCCGGATGCTCGCACAGGGCAGCGGCGGGTCGATCGTCACCCAGGCGAGCGTCGGCGGGCTCATCGGGATCCCCGGCCTGGCCTCCTACGCCGCGTCGAAGGCCGGCGTGGTCGGGCTGACCCGCCAGCTCGCGGTCGAGTACGCGCCGATGGGGATCCGCGTGAACGCGATCTGCCCCGGTACCGTGCCCACCCCGCTGGTGGTGGGCACCTACACCGAGCAGCGCGGCGCGCTGGCCGACGACTGGCAGGAGGTCCGGGCCCAGGACTACCCGCTGCGGCGGCTGGGCACCCCGGACGACGTCGCCCACGCCGCCGTGTTCCTCGTCAGCGACGAGTCGTCGTGGATCACCGGCCAGATCTGGGCCGTCGACGGAGGGATGACCGCGGCATGAGCGAGTTCCGGTACATGCACCACGTCGGCATCCAGGTGGCCGACCTCGACCGCTCCCTGGCCTTCTACCAGGGGCTGCTCGGCTTCGAGCTGGTCACCCGGCAAGTGCGCAACGAGCCCTACGTCGGCGAGGTGACCGGTTATCCCGGCGCCGAGCTGCACTTCGCGCACCTGCGGCCGCCGGGCGGCCGGGTGCGGCTGGAGCTGACCGAGTACCGCGGGGTCGAGCGCACCCCGGTCGACACCGGCACCGCGAACCCGGGCACCGCGCACACCTGCTACGTCGTCGACGACGTCGAGGCGGTGCACGCCCGGCTGCTCGCCGCCGGCGTGCGCCCGGTGTCGCGGACCGTCGTCAGCCCGACGGTCGGGGTCGCCGCGGGCGGGAAGGTCGTCTACGTGCAGGACCCCGACGGGGTCCGTGTCGAGCTGCTGCAACTGGCGGCGGAGGAGGAATGACCATGCGGGTGGAAGTGGACCTGCAGGCGTGCGCGGGCCACGGGCAGTGCGCTGCGACGGCGCCCGGCGTCTTCGCGCTGGACGACGACGGGTTCGTGCTGCCCGTGGGGGAGATCAGCGAGGACGCGCGGGACGAGGCGCTGCAGGGCGCCGCCGCGTGCCCCGAGCACGCGATCGAGGTGGTGGAGTGACCCCGACCGTGACCCCCGGTCGCATCGACCTCGCGGGGAAGGTGGCCGTCGTGACCGGCGCGGGGCAGGGCCTCGGCGCGTCGACGGCGCAGCTGTTCGCCGAGCTGGGCGCCCGCGTCGCGGTGCTCGACGTGGACGGCGACGCTGCCCGCGCGGTCGCCGAGAAGGTGGACGGGCTGGCCCTGGTCGCCGACGTGACCTCACCGGCCGATGTGCAGGCGGCCGCCGAGTCGGTCCACGAGGCGTACGGGCACTGCGACGCGCTGGTCAACAACGCCGGCGTCGTGATGTTCGAGCGGCTCGAGGACGTCTCGCCGCAGGCGTGGGACCACATGGTCGCGGTGAACCTGCGCGGGCCGTTCCTGTGCACCCAGGCGTTCGGCGCGATGATGCGCGAGCAGCGGTCCGGCAGCATCGTCAACATCGGCTCGGTGGCCGGATCGACCCCGCAGGCGTTCAGCGGCCCGTACTCGCCGACGAAGGCCGGCGTGGAGATCCTGGCCCGCCAGATCGCCGTCGAGTGGGGCCGCTACGGCATCCGCGCGAACACGGTCAGCCCGGGCATCATGGAGACCCCGATGGCGCTGGGGTTCCTCGCCGATCCCGACGTGCGTGCCGCCCGCGAACGCTTCGTCGCCCAGCGCCGGATCGGCCGGCCGGAGGAGATCGCGAGCGTGATCGCGTTCCTGGCCAGCGACGCCGCGAGCTACGTCACCGGCCAGAACATCGTGGTCGACGGCGGTCTGCTCCAGATGGTGGTGCGCCTGCTCCCGCGGCCCGGGACGATCCAGGACGAGGAGGACAAGGCCTAACACGGGAATAGTCGTCAGGAGCCTTGACACCATCGGCCCGGCCAACCAGTCTGGGGTCACGGTTTCATGGGTGCCCGACCGGCGGAAGGCGTCGGGCGACGGTTCCGCGGGCGAACGCGGGCCGGTGGTCGTCGGTCGTCAGCGGCATCAGCAGTTTCTGAGCAGTTCTGAGCAGTCCTGAGGCACCGGATCGGGTGGCGGGACGCGAGAGACATCAGCGGCCGGTGGCGGCCGCCCGGCGCCGCGGGCCGAGGAAGGACTGGACGTGCGGATCTGGAGCGGGGAGCTGGGCGGCGACTACGACGTGGTCGTGGTCGGTTCCGGGGCGATCGGCCTGACGGCCGCGCTGACGGCGGCGGATGCCGGTGCTCGCGTCGTGGTGCTCGAGAAGGCCCGCTACCTGGGCGGCACCTCGGCGGTCTCGGGCGGCATGCTGTGGGTGCCGGGCAACCGCGCGATGACCGAGATGGGTCTGTCCGACAGCCGCGAGGACGCGCTGCGCTACCTGCGTGCCGTCACCGCCGGTCGGACTGCCGACGACGTCCTCGAAGCGCTCGTCGACCGCGGCCCCGAGATGCTGGAGTTCCTGGAGCGCCGCGCCGGGCTGCGCATGGTGCCGATGGAGAACTTCCCCGACTACCACCCCGAATGGGACGGCGCGCATCCCGGCGGCCGCTCGCTCGACCCCGAGCTCTACGACATCTCGCAGCTGGGCGACCTGGCCGAGAGCCTGCGCCCCGACCTGCGGCTCCCGTTCACCATGCGGGAGTACGAGGAGTGGCGGATCTTCACCCGGTTCCCCACCGACGAGCTGCAGGAGCGCGCCGAGAAGGGCCTCGTCGCCCGCGGCCGCGCACTGGTGGCGCCGCTGATCAAGGCCTGCGCCGAGGCCGGCGTCGTGCTGGTCACCGAGTGCGGTGCCGACCGCCTGGTCGAGGAGGACGGCAGGGTGGTCGGTGTCCGGGCCGGCGGCTCGCGCATCACCGCGCGAGCCGTCGTGCTCACCTGCGGCGGTTTCGAGTGGTCCCCGGAGATGGTCGACAACTTCCTCTCCGGGCCCGTGCAGGGCAGCTGCAGCCCGCCGCACAACACCGGTGACGGCATCCGCATGGCGGCCAAGATCGGCGCGCAGCTGGGCTCCATGCGCGAGGCCTGGTGGGGGCCGATGGTGCTCGTGCCCGGCGACGAGACCGACGGCGCGCAGACCGCCACCCTGCTGCGCTTCGAGCGCACCGGGCCGCGCACCGTGATCGTCAACCGGCACGGGCAGCGGTTCGTCAACGAGGCGCACAACTACAACGACATGACCAAGGCGTTCCACCTGTTCGATCCGGGCGCCTACGACTTCGCCAACCTGCCCGCCTACCTGATCTTCGACCAGAAGCACCTCGAGGACTACGGCTTCCTGTCCCACCGGGCCGGGCAGCCCACGCCGTCGTGGCTCACCACCGCGCCGACGCTCGCCGAGCTGGCCGCGGAGCTCGAGATCGACCCGGCGGGCCTGGAGGCGACGATCGAGCGCTTCAACGCCGGCGCGCGCGAGGGCGTCGATCCCGACTTCAACCGCGGCGCGAGCGCCTACGACCAGTACTGGGGCGACCAGTACGCGCCGCACCCCGCGCTGGGGCCGGTCGAGAACCCGCCGTTCTACGCGATCGAGGTCGTCTCCGGAGTGATCGGCACCAAGGGCGGCATCGTCACCGACGGCGACGGGCGCGCCCTCGACGTCTTCGGCGAGCCGATCCCCGGCCTCTACGCGGCCGGCAACACCACCGCGCACCCGATGGGCCCCGGCTACCCGGGCGCGGGCGCCACGCTCGGCCCCGGCGCGACCATGGCCTACGCGGCCGCCCGCGCCGCCGTCGCGGCGCTCGGGCTGCGCACCGTCTGACGGAACCCGCTCCCCGACGACCGTCCGGGCGCCGTGTCGCAAGCGCCGTGCGCCCGGACGGCGCTTGCGACACAGCTCCCCACCACACCATCACCACCTCCCACCGCGCATCGACAGGAAGGAACACCAGTGCGTTCTCAGGCCAAGCTGTTCATGAACGGCGTCTGCGGCCGTTCCCGGATCGACGACAACGAGTGGGAGTACTTCGTCGACCCGCAGGAGAACCCCAAGTTCTTCGAGCACATGAGCGAGCCGGTGAAGGTCCAGTTCCTGGGCAAGAGCTGGGCCGAGGGACCGTGGATCGTGCCCAACAAGTTCGGGCCCAACGTGCGGGCCGACCGGCACGCGCACAACTACACGACGATCTACTACATCACCAAGGGCTCGATGACGTTCAACGACGGCTCGGGCTGGTACTACCCGGGTGACCTGCGCTGGATCGAGCCGTACAACGAGTACGGGCCCGAGGAGGCCGGTCCGGACGGCGTGGAGTTCCTGCTGATCTCCTACGGCCCGATCGACGTGCAGTGGGCCGACGGCGACACCTACACCGTCAAAGAGTGAGCGCGCAGGCGTTCCCCGAAGGGCTTGAAGGACACCGCATGCTGTTCCCGCACCTTGCCTCCCCGCTCGACGCCGGGCGCCTGCAGCTGCAGAACCGGACCGTCTTCCCCGCCCACCAGACCCTCATGTCGCGCGACGGGGTCGTCGGCGACCGGATGTACCGCTACTACCTGGAGCGGGCCAAGGGCGGCGTCGGTGCGGTGATCGTGGAGGGCGCGGCGCCGCACCCGTCGGCCCCGAAGTTCCCGGAGTACCTGCTCGCCTACGACGAGCGGATCCTGCCGTCGCTGGACCGGCTCGCCGACGGGCTGCACGAACACGGCACGAAGGCGATCGTGCAGATCGCCCACAGCGGTTCCCGCATGCCGTCGCTGGACTCGCAGCGCCCGCTGTGGGCGCCGTCGGACGTGCGCAGCGCGATCTCGCCCGAGATCCCGCACGCGATGACCGAGGACGAGATCGCCGAGCTGCTCGACGGCTACTACACCGCCGCCACCGTGGTCGCGCGGTCGCGCTGCGACGGCATCGAGTTCCACTCGGCGCACGAGTACCTGCCGGGGCAGTTCCTCTCGCCGGTGAACAACCGGCGGACCGACCGCTGGGGCGGCTCGCTGGAGAACCGCATGCGGTTCCTGCTGGAGGGGCTGCGCAGGGTCCGCGAGGGCCTCGGCGACGACCGGGTGCTCGGCGTGCGGATCAACGGCGCCGACCTGCGCGAGGACGGCGTGCAGACCGAGGAGTACGTCGAGATCGCTCGGCGGCTGGAGGCGACCGGCCTGATCGACTACATCTCCGTCAGCGCCGGGACGTCGGCGGCCAATCACTTGATCGTGCCGCCGATGGACGTCGAGCACCGCGTGTACGTGCCGTACGCGGCGGCGATCAAGGCCGCGGTGTCGCTGCCGGTGTTCGCGGTGGGCCGGATCAAGCGCCCGGAGGAGGCCGAGGACGTCCTCGCCAGCGGCCAGGCCGACGTCGTCGCGGTCGCGCGCGAGTTCATCGCCGACCCGGAGTGGCTCAAGAAGAGCCTCACCGCGCCGGAGACGATCCGGCCGTGCATCGGCTGCAACCAGGGCTGCTTCGGCAACCTGTACCTCAACCGGAGGCTCACCTGCACCGTCAACCCCGCCGTCGGGCGGGAGGCGGAGCTCGGGCTGGGCACGGTGCCGGCGGCGGCGCAGCGGCGGCGGGTGGCGGTCGTGGGCGGCGGGCCGGGCGGCATGGAAGCCGCCATCGCGGCCGCCGAGCGCGGGCACGACGTCACGCTGTTCGAGGCCGCCGGCGAGCTCGGCGGGCTGGTCCCGATCGCGTCCGCCACCCCGGCACGGCGCGAGCTGGCCGAGCTGGTCGAGTTCCAGGCAGGAGAGCTCAAGCGGCTCGGTGTGGACGTGCGGCTCGGCACCCGGGTCGGCGCCGACGACCTCGCCGGCTACGACGCCGTCGTGACCGCGACCGGCGGGTCGCCGCGCGAGCCCGAGTTCCCGATCAGCGGCGTGCAGGCACTGACCCCCGAGGAAGCCGTGGCGGCGACCTCGGCGGACTGGGCGGGGCGCACCGTCGTCGTCGTGGACGACGTGGCGCACTTCCCGGCCTACCTCCCGGCCGAGGTGCTCGCGGACCGCGGCGCCACCGTCGTCGTCGCGACCCCGAAGCTCTCGGCCGGGAGCAACCTCGACACCGCCACGATGATGACCATGCACATGCGGCTCGCGCGCAAGGGCGTCGAGTTCTTCGTGCACCAGGCCGTCGTCGGGGCGGACGAGCACGGGGTCCGCTTCCGCGACACGCTCACCGGCGCGGAGACGGTGCGGCCCGCCGACGCGCTGGTGCTCGCGATCGGTCGCCGGGCCGACGACGCGCTCACCGCCGAGCTGGCGGCCCGCGGGGTCGAGGTGCACCCGGTCGGCGACTGCGTCGCCCCGCGGACGATCACCGAGGCGGTCCGGGAGGGCCGAGCGGCGGGGCGAGCGGTCTGATGGACGTCGCCGAGCTGCTGGCGCGCCAGGAGATCCAGGACGTGCTCGTGCGGTACTGCCGGGCCGTCGACCGCGGTGACCTGGCGCTCCTGCGCTCGGTCTACCACCCCGACGCCACCGACGACCACGGCATCTTCTCCGGCAACGCCCACGAGTTCGCCGAGTGGCTGCTGGCCCAGCCGGGCCGCGACGCGCTCGTCACGCAGCACCACCTGACCAACTCGACGGTGCTGGTCGAGGGCGACAGTGCCCGCGCCGAGACCTACTTCGTCGCGGTGCACCGCCGCCCCGGCCCGCCCGTCGAGGTCGGGCTGTTCGGCGGGCGCTACGTCGACCGCCTGGAGCGCCGCGACGGCGTGTGGCGCATCGCGTCGCGGGTCGTCGTGCACGACTGGAGCCGGTACGCCAGCGCGGGCGAGGAGTGGCCGGGGCTGGAGTCGTTCGCGCGGGGCGGGCAGGCCCCGGACGACCCGGGCTGGTGCCTGCTCGCCGGAGGCTGATCCCGGGCCCCACAGGCAGGACGCGAGGGCGGCCGGCGCACCCGCTGCAGCGGGTGCGCCGGCCGCCCTCGCGTCTGGCACCGCCGCTGCGGCTACTGCTTCTCGAACACCACCGGGTAGCGGGCGAAGTGCTCCCGCGCGGAGTGCGGGTCGAGCTGCGGCGGGTCGTTCGGGTCCGGTCGAGCGCCCGCCTTCAGCAGCGCGGTGAGCATCAGCGTCACGGTGCCGAGCACCCGCTCGCCCTCGGCCGTGCTGGGCACACCACCGGCGAGCTCGGTGCCGATGCACGCGTGCATTCCGCCGCCGAAGGCGTGCCCCCAGCGCGGGACGTCCTCGGGGACCTCACGCAGCGGGTCGTACTCCAGCGGCCGCTCGAAGACGGTCTCGTCGCGGTTGGCGGCGTGCAGGTCCATGACGACGGTGGCGCCCTCGGGGATCTCGATACCGCTGCGCAGCGTGATCGGCGCCATGGCGCGCCGCTGCGCGACCGGGGAGGCCGGGTGCAGCCGCAGCGACTCGTACACGCAGCGCTGGATCAGCTCCGGTTCGGGCGTGGCCTCCGGGTGGTCCTTCGACCAGGTGAACCAGTCGTGCGCGGTGTGGGTCAGCGCGTTCGCGGTGCTGTGCGAGCCCGCCTGCAGGTAGAAGGCGCACTCGCGGCGGATGATGTCGTCGGTGATGCCGAGCTCCTCGCGGTTGCGCAGCAGCGCGGTCAGCACGTCGCGCGGCAGCTCGTCCTCGTCGAGCTCGCCCGCCTCGACCTTCGCGATCAGGGCTTCCCGGCGCGCCCTGGAGGGCTGCAGGAACTGCTCGTCGAACTCCTTCATCGCCGCCCGGACCTCGGCGCGCACCTCCTCGTGGTCACGGGTGCTGTGCACGAGCGTGGCGCCCTCGCTGAACTTCTTGGCGAACCGGTACAGCGCGTCGGTCTCGGCGGGGTCGTCGCTCTTGCGGTCGAGGCCGGCCACCATGGCCGTCAGGTTCATGACGGTGCGGTAGCCGATCTCGACGAGGTCGCCCTTACCGGCCTCGACGAACGGCGTGATGCTCTCGCGCACGAGGTCGTGCAGGAACTCCTTCTCCCAGTGGCGGAAGGTCCCGCGCCGGAACAGCCGGTTCTCCACGCGGCGCCGTAGCTTGTGCTCCTGTCCGTGCAGGACGAGTAGGCAGTCGGCCATCACGACCCCGCCGGCGTCGTAGAGCGACTGCCGCAGGTCGTGCGTGCGGAAGGCTTCCCGCACGTCCGCGTACCGATCGAGGGTGATCGTCGTCATGCTCCGCCTCGCTGCAGAGGATTCGGCGTGATGGTCCTAACGACGCTACCCGGTGTCCATCGACCCCGTCCAGGGGGCACTGGAGTCGTCAGTGTCTTGACGCCGCTCGGTTGGAAGGGCAAGGTCTCACCTCAGTCCGTGGCCGAACTCACTGTGGAGGAGCCCTGTGCCGGACCTGACCTGCGACGTGGTCGTGCTGGGCACCGGACCTGCCGGGATGGCCGCCGTGTCGGCCGCCGCGGCCGAGGGTGTGGAGGTCGTCGCCGTCGAGCCGATGCAGCACATCGGCGGCAATGCCGTGTGGT
The DNA here is from genome assembly GCF_900142365.1 of Pseudonocardia thermophila. Taxonomy (GTDB): domain Bacteria; phylum Actinomycetota; class Actinomycetes; order Mycobacteriales; family Pseudonocardiaceae; genus Pseudonocardia; species Pseudonocardia thermophila. Next base: position 210,854 of record NZ_FRAP01000007.1, read on the forward strand.
CCACCGGGTACCTCGCCTTCGTCGGTTCGCAGATGCAGGCCGACCAGGGCATCGTCGACGACGTCGAGACGTTCGTCCAGGACGCGCGGCGCATGGTCGATCTGGCGAAGGACCAGTTCGGGGTCATCTGGGACGAGGACATCGTCCGGCTCTTCGCCCGCGAGAGCGCCGAGACCTACCGGATCCTGACCGATCGCGGTGTCCGGTTCACCCGGTTCATCCCCCGGCCCAAGCAGCACTCCATCGACCGGATGGCCGCGATCGAGGACACCTGGATGCTCGCGCGCGCCTTCCAGCCCGACTTCGAGCGGCCCAACGTCAAGGCCCTCTACGGGCACCTCGGCAAGCGCCTGACCACCCAGGACGGTCGCGTGACCGGCGTCGTGGTGGCCCCGGTCGACGGCGGTGAGCCGTTCACCGTCACCGCGCGCTCCGCCGTCGTGCTGGCCTCGGGCGGGTACCAGTCCAACCCGGCGCTGCGCCAGCGCTACCAGCCCGAGTTCATCGCGCGCGGGCCCTACCTGGGCATCGACACCTGCCGCGGCGACGGTCACCTGATGGGCCAGGCCATCGGCGGCGATCTGATCAACATGACGTTCGTGCCGCCGCTGGTGATCGTGTCCTCGTCGGTCGTCGAGGACGCCATCGCGGTCAACACCGCGGGCGTGCGGTTCCACGACGAGGCGGGCCCGTACGAGGAGCGGGTCAAGCGGCTGCACGAGCAGCCGCAGCGGCGCGCGTTCTACGTGATGGACCACGTCGTCGCCACGGAGAAGGCGACGCTGCTCTCGCAGATGCCCGAACCCCCCGTGCAGGCCGGCACGCTGCCCGAGCTGGCGGAGCTGATCGGGGTGCCGGCCGATGCGCTCGTCGCGACCGTCGAGCGCTGGAACGCCTTCCTCGCCTCCGACGCCACCGTCGACCCGGACTTCGGGCGCGTCGTGCTGCCACCCGGCCGGCGCCGCTGCGCCACCGGCCCGTTCACCGCCGTGCCGATGATCGAGGGCATCAACTTCTGCTCCGGCGGGTTCACCACGACCACCGACATGCAGGTCGTGGACGTCTTCGGGGACGCGATCCGCGGCCTGTTCGCGGCGGGCGACTGCGCGGGCGGACTCAACCCGGTCGCCGACCTCGGCGGCATCCACATCTGCGGCGGGCTCACGCTCGGGCGGATCGCCGGCCGGGCCGCCGCTCGCGGCGTGCACGACCCCAACCGCAAGCCGGGTGTGCAGGGCCACTCGCTCCCCAGCATGCTCGACACCCGCATCGCGTTGGTCCACCTCGAGAAGTCCGCGAACTAGGGAGCCACCATGTCCGTCGGAGTGCTGTTCACGCAGGGCCTCGTCACCGGTGACCCGCACCAGGTCCTCGGGGAGATCCTCGAGCAGGCCGAGGCCGCCGACCGGCTCGGCTTCTGGGCCGCGCTGACGACCGAGCACAAGTACTCCGACGAGTACTTCGGCTCGCCGCTGCACCTGTCGTTCGCGATCGCGGCGCGGACTCAGCGGGTCAAGGTGGGCACCGCGATCGCGATCGCGCCGCTCTACAACCCCGTCGAGCTGGCCCAGGACGCGGCGATGCTCGACCAGCTCTCCGGTGGCCGCACCTGGCTCGGGCTCGGGGCGGGCTACATGCCGGTCGACTACTCGACGGTCGGCGTGAACTGGGACGACCGCGCCCAGCGCTTCGACGAGACGCTGCGCATCCTGCGCCAGGCGTGGACGCAGGAGCGGTTCTCGTTCGCCGACCGGATCTACACGTTCGAGGACGTCAGCGTGATCCCGAAGCCGCGTCAGGAGGGCGGGGTGCCGCTGCACCTGGCCGCGTGGACGCCGGGCGGGCTGCGCCGCGCCGGCCGGCTCGGTGACGGCTGGATCACCAACGCGCTGATGTCGCTGGACACCATGACGGCGATGGCGGGGCAGTACCGCGAGCAGGCCGAGGCCGCGGGCCGCACCCCGCACGTCACCGCGATCAGGTTCTGCTGGCCGTACACCGACCGCGCGGCGGCGCTGGAGAAGTTCGGCGACACCGCGCTGGCGATGGCGCGCACGTTGTTCGACTACGGGGCGATCACCGACCTGCCGGGCGTCACCGACGCCTCGCAGATCACGCTGGAGGAGTTCGTCCGCGACCGGTTCGTGTTCGGCACCCCCGAGGAGTGCGTGGAGACGATCGGCCGGTTCCGCGACCAGGCCGGCGTCGACGACTTCCTGATGATCTTCCGGTACCCGACGGGCCCCGACCACGCTGCGGTGCTGGAGGCGATGGAGCTGTTCGGCACCGAGGTGCTGCCCGCGCTCGAGCAGACGCCGGTGGGCGCATGACGCTGCGGATCGGGGTGATCGGCGCGAACTACGCCGTCGGCACCCACCTGCCCGTCTACGCCGCGCTGCCGGACGTCGAGCTGGTCGCGGTCGCGACCGCGCACGAAGACACCGCCCGCGCGGTCGCGGAGCGGTTCGGTGCCCGTCCGCACGTCGGGTTCGAGGCGCTGTGCGCGGATCCGGACGTCGATCTCGTCGACGTCGCCACCCGGCCGAGCCGCCACCGCGAGATGGCCGAGGCGGCGCTGGCCGCCGGCAAGGACGTGCTGGTGGAGGCCCCGCTCGCGCCGTCGCTGGGCGACGCGGAGGCGATGGCGAAGGCCGCGGCCGGGCGCAACGCGTGGGTGGACATGCAGTCGCGGTTCTGGCCGGGGATGCAGGAGTTCCGCGCGCTGGTGGAGAGCGGATGGCTCGGGACGGTCGAGAACGTCGTCGCGACCGCGTTCTACCCGACGTTCACCCGGCCCGAGGCCGTCGCCGGTTCCGGCTGGTGCGCGGACGCCGCGAACGGGGCGAGCTCGCTGCGGGTGCACGGCCTGCACACCGCCGACCTGATCCGCTGGCTCTTCGGCGACCTGGAGGTCACCGGCGCGACCGTCGCCACCCGGCGGCCCGAGTGGCCCGGCGGGGTGCCCGCGACCAGCGCGGACAGTGTCGCCTTCACCGCTCGGCTGCCCAGCGGCGCGGTCTGCTCCGTGCACACCTCCTGGGTGGCCCGGCACGGCGACGGCTGGCGGCTGGTCGCGCACGGCAGCGACGGGACCCTCGTCGCCACCGCGGCCGGGCACACCGGGCACTTCCCGGTGCGGCTGCAGGGCGCCCGCGCCGACGAGCCGCAGCTGCGTGACCTGGTCGTGCCGGGGGAGGAGCCGGCGACGTTCGCCTTCGCCGAGCTGGTGCGGCGGATCGCCGCGGGCGGCGAAGGCGTGCCGACGTTCGAAGACGGGATCGCCACCCTACGGGTGGCCGAAGCGGTGGAGGAGGGGCGATGACCGGAACCGAGCAGACGGTCGTGCTGACCACGTTCGCCGACGCCAAGGACGCCTACCGCGCGAAGGACCTGCGCCAGGCGCTCTACGACGAGGGCGAGATCGTCATGGCGGACGTGCTGGTCAACCTGCACGGTGAGGAGCACCGCGCCCGGCGGCGGGTGGAGAACCGGCTGTTCCGCCGGGAGACGTTCGACCACTACGAGCGCGATCTGTTCCCGGGCGTCATCGAGACCACCGTCGCGCCGTACCTGGCGGCCGGGAAGGTCGATCTCGTGCACCTCGGCCACGAGCTGCTGCTCAACCTGGCCGCGTTGACCGCGGGCATCGACCGGCCGGAGGGCACGGCAGCGGAGACCGAGCGGCTCTACGCGTACATGATGCGGTTCGTCGAGGGCGCCACCCTGGCGCACTCGACGCAGGACAAGGACGCGCAGCGGGTCGTCATCGGGCAGGCGCTGCTGGACTGGGACGCGGAGTTCCTCACCCCGTCCATCGAGCGGCGCCGCGCACTCGACCCCGCCGACCGGCCCCGCGACGTGCTCACCTGCCTCATGGAGCACGCCGACGAGCTCGGCCTCACCCACGAGGTGCTGCGCCGCGAGGTGGCGTTCTTCCTGCTCGCGGCCGCGCACACCAGCGCGACGGCGTTCGTGCGCTCGATCGACCACATCCTCGGCTGGATCGCCGAGCACCCCGAGGACGCGCCGAAGGCGGCGGGTGATCCGCTGTTCGTGCAGCGCTGCGTGCACGAGACGGTGCGCCTGAACCCGTCCAGCCCGATCGGGAAGCGGCGCGCGCTCGCGCCGGTCCGGCTGCGGTCGGGCATGGAGATCCCCGAGGGTTCCTCGGTGATCATCGACCTCATGGCGGTCAACCGGGATCCCGAGGTGTTCGGGCCGGACGCCGCCGAGTTCAACCCGTACCGCACGCCGCCGCCCGGCGTGGCGCCGTTCGGGCTGTCGTTCGCCGCCGGGATGCACGTCTGCATCGGTCAGGACCTGGCCGCGGGCGTGGTGCCGGGCAACGACGTCGATCCGGACAACCACCTGTTCGGGCTCGTCACCGGCGCGGTGCGGTACATGTTCACCTGCGGGGTCCGTCGCGATCCGGACGATCCACCGGTTCGCGACGCGAACACCGCGCGGCCGTACTGGGGCCGCTACCCGGTCCTTCTGGGAGGAGATGCATGAGCTACACCGCCAGCGTCGACAAGACCGTCTGCATCAGCGCAGGCCTGTGCGTGGCCGAGGCGCCGGAGGCGTTCGTCTTCGACGACGACGAGATCGCCGAGGCCGTCGAGGGGCACCCGGGGCTGTCCGACGAGGCGCTCGTCGAGCTGGCCCGTTCGTGCCCGTCCGGCGCGATCCGCGTCCTCGACGCGGACGGCAACGAGATCGAGCTGACCTGATGGGGTTCCGGCACGTCGTGCTCTTCAAGTGGAAGAGCGACAGCACGAGCGAGCAGCGCGACGCCGCGATCGAGGCGCTGCGGCAGTGGGGCCGCGACGCCGAGCAGTACGGCGCGCTCACCTTCGGCACCGACGCCGGGCTCGCCGAGGGCAACTGGGACACGGCCGTCGTCGTGGATCTCCCCGACCGCGACGCCTACCTGGCCTACGCTGCGGACGAGCGGCACCAGAAGATGATCGCCGAGTACATCCGGCCGATCCTCGCGGAACGGGCCGCTGTCCAGCACGAGACCTGAGGCAGGGAATGGATCTGGGGATCTACGGCCGCAAGGCCGCCGTCGCGGCCGCCACGGCGGGCCTGGGCCGGGCCGCCGCCGCCGCGCTCACCGCGGAAGGCGTGGAGGTGACCATCTGCGGCTCCGACGAGGAGCGCGCACACGATGCCGGCGTGGAGCTGGGGGCCGACTGGGTGGTCGCGGACCTGACCGACCCGCAGGCCGCGGCCGGGTTCGTCGAGGAGGCCCGCAGCATCATGGGCGGGCTGGACATCCTCGTCGTCAACGGTCCCGGCCCCGCGCCGGGCCGGGTCACCGACGTGCCGCCGGAGGCCTACCAGGAGGCGCTCGACCGCGCGCTGCTCGCGCCGGTCCACATGTGCCTGGCCGCCGTGCCGATCATGCGGGAGCAGGGGTGGGGCCGGATCGTCGCGATCACCTCGTTGGGCGTGCGCCAGCCGTACATGGAGCTGGCGCTGTCCAACACCGCTCGCACCGGCTTCACCGGCTTCCTGCGCACGCTGGCGCGTGAGGTGGCGCGCGACGGCATCACCGTCAACTCGGTGCAGCCCGGCCTGCACGCCACCGCACGGGTCGCGGCGGTCTACGGGGACAACCCGCCGACCGACGACATCCCGGCCGGGCGGATGGGCGATCCGGACGACTTCGGCGCGATCGTGGCGTTCCTCTGCTCGACCCAGGCGCAGTACTTGACGGGCGCGGCCATCCCGGTCGACGGTGGGGCCTACCAGGCCCTCCTGTGAGCCCAGGTGCGACGATGACTGCGGCGGGGACGGCCGAAGGCAGGGGGAACATGTCGCAGCAGAGCGTCGTCGAGGAGCTGCAACGCCTGGGGATGTCCGGGTACGAGGCGAAGGCCTACGTCGCGCTGGTCGCAGCGGGTACACCGCTGAACGGCTACGAGGTGGCCAAGCGGTCGGGCGTCCCCCGCAGCACCGTCTACGAGACCCTCGGCAAGCTCGTCAGCCGCGGCGCCGCGTACGAGGTGCGGGCGGGGGAGGCCAGCGTCGGCTACATCTCGCTGCCGCCGTCGGCGCTGCTGGACCGGATGCGCCGCGACTTCGACCAGTCGATCGAGACGCTGCGCGCCGAGCTGCCGCAGGTGGCGTCGCCGCCGCAGGTGCGGCTCGTGCACAGCATGGTCGACCGGGCGTCCCTGCTCGACCGCGCCGAGGACGTCGTGGCGGCCGCGCAGACCGACCTGTTCCTGTCCGGGTGGCCTGAGGAGATCGCCGAGCTCAAGCCGCTGGTGAAGCGCGCCGCGGACGAGGGCGTCGACGTGTCCGTGGTGTCGTTCGGGGAGGATCCCGACCCGGTCGGCAACACCATCGCGCACCGGTTCTCCAAGCCCGAGGTGGTGCTGGAGAACCTCGGCTGCCGGCTGCTGGTGATCGCCGCGGACCGGGAGCAGGCGGTCATCGGCGGCATCGTCAACGGCGAGGCCTGGGGGGTCTACACCGACGATCCCGCGGTCGTGCTGGTCGCCGTCGAGTACGTGCGCCACGACATCGCGATGCACCTGATCGCCGAGAAGTTCGACGTCGAGGACTTCGAGCAGTTCTGGACCTCGGACCCGGCGCTCAACCACCTGCGGGCGGATCACGGTGCGGCGGCGGCGCTGCTGCGTCGGAGCGCGGGTCAGGCGGCGCAGGCTCGTCGGCCGCGGCGGCGGACCCCGAAGTCGGGTTCGGCGACGACGCAGTCGTCGAAGTGAACCCCACACGGCGGCAGCGGCTGAACGCCGCTGTCCCGCCCAGCACGAGCACCAGCGACATCGCCCAGCCCGCGGTGTAGCCGCCGGTCGCGTCGACGACGGCGCCGAACACGGGTGCGCCCAGCAGTGCGCCGACGTAGTAGCCGGCCATCGTCGCGCCGGAGGCTCGTCCGACGGCGTGCGGGGCGGCGGCGACGACCGAGGCGTGCATGATCCCGATCGCGGCCAGCTGCGCGGCGGTCGCCAGCAGCAGCCCGGCCACCATCGGCACCAGCCCGGTGACGGGGCCCGCGAGGAGCAGCACCATCCCGGCCGCGGTGGCCAGGCACATCGCGACCACCCCCGGGATGCGCGGGTTGCCGGTAGCGGTGCTGCGGGACGTGCCGCGGTCGGAGAGCTGGGCCGCCAGCACCATCCCGGCGACGCCGGCGACCGAACCGAGCGAGGTGAGGGCGCCGGCGAGCGCGAGCGGTGTGTCGCCCGCCTCGTTGAGGTAGGCGACCATCCACGAGTACAGCGGCTGCGAGCCGCCCACCAGCAGGAACGCTGCGATCGGGTACCACAGGAAGCCGCGCGGGAGCCGACGCGGCGCAGCGTCGGCCGACCGGCCGGGTGCGCCGGTCGGCCGCGCGCTCGGCAGCGCCCATGCGGCACCGGCGGCGGTGAGCAGCACCAGCGGGACGGCGCCGAGGTACACCGGGCGCCAGCCGACGGCCTCGCCCGCGGCGGTCGCGATCGGCGCGGAGACGGCCACCAGCAGCGGCACGCCGGCCGTCTTCGTCGCGAGCGAGATCCCGTGCCGGTGCGCCGGGACGGCCACGGCGACGGCGAGGTTCGTGCCGGCGTTGGTGAGCGCGTAGCCGAACCCGGCGGCGAGCGCGCCCACCAGCAGGACGGGGTAGACCGGCCACACGGCGGCGGTCACCAGCGCCGCCGCGATCAGCACCAGGTCGAGGGTGACGGCGCGGCGAGCGCCCATCCGGTCGGTGAGCCGCCCGGCGAGCGGCGCAGAGACCCCGGTCGAGCCGTAGAAGACGCCGATGAGGACGCCCAGCTCGGTGCGGGACAGGTCGAGGTCCGCCTGCAGCACCGGGGCCAGGAACCCCGGCACGAAACCGAGGAACGCACCGAGCCCGGTGGCCAGCGTGGAGACCGCGACGACGGCGCGCGGCCCGGCCACCTCAGGCGTTGGTGACGCCGAGCGAGAGCCCGCCGTCGATGGTGAGCACGGCGCCGGTGGCCCACTCGGCTCGGGCGAGGTACTCGACGGCCTCGGCGACCTCCTCCGGGGTGCCGCTGCGCCCCAGGGCGTGCGCGGCGCCGAGGGCCCGCATGCGCTCCGCCGCCTCCTCGTCGGTGAACAGGCCGGCCCGCTGGTTGATCTCGGTCAGGACCCCGCCGGGGCGCACGCAGCTCACCCGCACGCCCTGCGGACCCAGCTCGGCCGCCAGCACGCCCGTGAGCGCCTCCAGGGCCCCCTTCGTGGCCGCGTAGGGGGAGGCGCCGGGGAAGGCCCGCTGGGTGTGCACGGAGCCGAAGAAGATCACTGCGCCCTGGCGCTCCCGCAGGTGCGGCAGGGCGAGGCCGGTGAGCAGCATCGGTGCGATCGTGTTCGAGGTGAACACGTCGAGGAGGGCTTGCTCGTCCAGCTCCTCGAGCGGCCCGCGGTACATGTTGCCCGCGGCGTGCACGAGCACCTCCAGGCCGCCGCCGTGCTCGACCGCGGCGTCGATCATCCGCTGCCGGTCGTCGGGGTTCGTCACGTCGCCGGCCACGGCCCGCACGTTCGGCCCGGCCTGCTCGGCCACGGCGGCGACGCGGTCGGCGCGGCGGCCGGTGACCGTGACCCGGGCACCCTCCGCCGCGAAGCGCGCGACCACCGCCGCGCCGATCCCCGACCCGCCCCCGGTGACCAGCACCGGCATGTCCTTCAGCGCCCTCACGCGGTCCCCTCTCCCGATGTCCAGGTGATGGCTCGCCGCACGATCTCACGGTGCTGCGGCACCTCGTACGACGGCGGATGGTGGCCCAGTGCGTCGTACACGACGCGCCCGCCGCCGTGCTCGCGCGCCCACAGCAGCGGCTGACCCGCGCACTGCAGCAGCGGCTGCACGTCGGCGGCGAGATCGAGGTCGCTGTAGCGCTCGTCCTCGATCGCGAAGTCGTCCAGCCCGGCGACGAGCGGGTGGTCGGCGCAGACCTCGATCTGCAGCGGGCCGAGCGGCGGGTGCGAGGAATGCCCCCAGCGCCAGGCCCCACCGACCGCGGCACCCCACTCCGGCCAGTCGTCGAAGCAGATGCTCGCGGTGTGCATCGCCAGCAGCCCGCCGCCCGCGGCCAGGTGCTCCTCCAGCGCGGACCGGGCGTCAGGGGCGGGGGAGCAGCCCAGCTCGGCGGCCTGCACCCGGTAGCGATCGGGTGTGCCGGGGCAGGTCATCGTCCAGCGCAGGGCGTTGACCACCAGGAGCGCGGCCCCTGGCAACGCACGCAGGCCGGCGTCGATGTCCTCGTGCACCTCGGCGGTCAGCCCCTGCTCGGCCAGTAGCTCCGTCAGGCACGCCGTAGTGGCGGGGAAATCGTGCGTCGGACCGCCGGACAGGACAACGGCACGTCGGAGACTCATGCGTCCGGGACCCCCTTGGCCAAATTCGACGTTAGGAACCTAACGCCGCCCTCTGGTCAAGGCAAGGTGTAGAGAAGTAGCGTCGTTACCCGAGCAACGACGATGGGGTGAAAGCCGTGACGGGTTGGGCAGTGGTGACCGGGGCGGGCAACGGAATCGGTGCCGTGATCACCCGGCACGCCGTGAAGGCGGGTTACCGCGTCGCGGCGTGGGACGTGGACGAGAAGGCGGTGACGGCGCTCGCGGCCGAGCTCGGCGCATCGTGCGTCGGGACCGCCGTCGACGTGACCGACGAGGAAGCGGTCAACGCGGCGATGGCCGCGCTGCCGGAGGCACCCAAGCTGGTGGTGAACAACGCCGGCGTGGTGCGCTTCGGGCCGCTGCTGGACCTCTCGGTCGCCGACTGGCGGGCGGCGGTGGAGGTCAACCTCACCGGCACGTTCCTCGTCTCGCGCGCAGCGGCTCGGCGGATGATCGACGCCGGTGGCGGGGCGATCGTGAACATCTCCTCGATCAACGGCATCGCGGCGGCGCCGAACGCGGGTGCCTACACCGCCTCGAAGGCAGCGGTGATCAAGTTGACCGAGCACATGGCCCTGGAGTGGGGGGACGCCGGGATCCGCGTCAACGCGGTCGCACCGGGACTGATCAACGCGGGCATGTCGGAGCCGATCTTCGCCGACCCGGAGGTGCGTGCCCTGCGCCAGGGCCGCGTGCCGATGGGCCGACTGGGCTCGGCCGACGACGTCGCCGAGACCGTGATGTACCTCGGCTCGCCGAAGGCCGCGTACGTGACCGCGCAGACGATCGCCGTCGACGGCGGCATCACGGCCTCGGCGCTGCACAAGATGCCGCGCCCGGCGTCGGTCGACTCGGTGGGCGTGGAGGCGGACTCGCGGTGAGCGACGGGCGACCGCGATGATCTTCTCGCTCTCGGCGGCGACGGTCCTGGACCTGGCGCCCGGCGACGTCCCGCGCTGCGCGGCCGACGCCGGCTACCCCTTCTGCGGGGTGCGGTTCTCCGACGTCGCCGCGCAGGCTCCGGCTGTCGCCGCCGGGCTCCGGTCCTCGGGCGTCGAGCTGCTCGACGTCGAGGTGGTGCGCCTGGGTCCGGACGGCGTCACCGACGAGCACCGCCGCCTCGCCGACGCCGCCGCTGAGCTGGGTGCGCGGTTCCTGCTGACCGTCTCGCAGGACCCGGACCTCGCTGCCACCACCGACCGGGTCGCCGCCGTCGCGGACCTCCTCGCCGGCTCGACGACCCGGGTGGCGATCGAGCCGATGCTGTTCACCGGCATCCGCACGCGCTCCGACGCCGAGCGCGTCGCGCGTGCGGTGCCGGGGACGGTCGTGCTGCTCGATCCGCTGCACCTGCACCGGGCCGGCACCCCGCTGTCGCAGCCCGCCGACCCGGACCTGACGGGCTACGCGCAGCTGTGCGACGCGGCGGCCGAGGAGCCCCTCGACCTCGCCCACGAGGCCCGCCACGAGCGTCTGGTGCCGGGGGAGGGGGTGCTGGCGCTGAGTGAGTTCCTGGCGGCGCTGCCGCCCGCCACGCCGCTCTCGATCGAGGTGCAGTCGGACCAGCTGGCGGCGATGCTGGAGCCCTTCCCGCGGGCGGTACTGGTGCGGGAGGCGGCGGAGAAGCTGCTCTGAGGTCTACGGGCGCTGCCGCTCGTCGGCCCTGGTTGCGGCAGCCCGAATCGGCCGACACTCTCCGCTCCTGTGCAGGGTTCGGCCTGTCCGGCGCTGTTCGGTTGTGATCGGGTGGTGGCCGCCTTCTCGAAGGGTGATGGCGGGTTTGCCCGGTAGTGGCGGGGCTCGGTGACCCGGCGGTGTCGTGAAGGGGTGATCCGGACGAGGCTGCCGTCGTCTCCGGCGTGGACCTTCCCCCGGGGCGCTCGGTGTTCGAGGTGGTGGACGCAGTGCTCGGCCGAGTTGGCTTCGCTGGTCGGGCCGCCCCGGCCCAATCCTGGATGTGGTCGAGTTCGCCGTTGACGACTCTCCGCCGACAGCTCGGGAACCGGCAGTGCACGTCCCTGGGTTTCACATGATCAGCCAGTGCGGTGGAGGGGTGGTGGCGGGTGCGGCCCAGATCGAGCAGCCGCCCGGAGAAGGGCTCGAGCTGCGCCGCTGCCAGATCGCATCCGGCGCGACCTGCCGCGCCGGCTCTGCGGGGAAGGGCCGGTAGCCGACCAGCGGGGTCGTTGTTCTGCCCCAGCAGCGTGGCGGCGTCCACCACGATCTGGCAGTGTGCGTCGCGGGGGTTGACCGGTGGCGGCATCGGCCCGTCGGCGTCGTCGGCCTAGGTGATCATCCGGCCGCTCAGCACAGCGGCGGCGAGATCAGCGCGACGCTGATCCTGGTGCGGGGATCGTTCGCGCCGAGGCCGCCCTCGGCTAGCCGGGTGAGCCTTCCGCAGCGGGCGACCACGTCGGTGGTGGGCATGAGGATCCACAGGCCGGCCGTACCAGGACCGTCCTCGTCGTCCTGGTGGTAGACCGGCACCCGCCGAGCCTCGAAGGCCCGCTCGCGGCGGTTCTCGACGTCCTCGGCGTCGTTGGCCATGACCGCCCGCTTGCCGCGGCTCGCAACTGGGCCGGGGTCTGATCGGGGAGCCTTCGGCAGCACGCGCCGTTCGACTTGAGCCGCTCCGCAGGCCCTCAATCGAACACAGCTCGGAGAGCGGATGCAGCGCAGCGGCAACTCAGTCGGCCAGAACCCTGCGGAACCCGTCGTGACGACACGGCTGTGTTCGCCGCGAAGGGTGACCCACTGCCCGACGAACCGCGGCGCGCTGAGCGGCATCTGACGCGGTCGGAGAGATGAGCACGATGCCGGGACCGCGGCGGCGCAGGTACTCCGCAGCCGGCTGGCGGGATGCGGAAGGAAACGCGGAGGCGAGAACCCGGGAGAGGTGGGCCGTCCTCGTCGGAGCCGATTCCCCGAGACAGGGGTGCCCGCGCACATCCGTCGGGATGTGCGCGGGCACCCACGCAGAGAGCCGAGCTACGACCCCTTGACCACCCAGGTGCAGAGCTCCTCGGCGGTCTCCGGCGGTTGCACGGTCCACGCATCCCCGGCGTGCGCCTGGATGCTGCGCACGCACCGCGCGCAGTACCGCGGCCGCCCGCCCGGAACCCCGGGCACCTCCCCCTCGTCGACCTTCGCGACGTCGGGATTGGCCCGCCAGTACTGCCCTCCGCTACCGCAGCGATGACGGAACGTCGTGGAGTCGCCGTCCACCTCGACGGTGCCGAGCGAGCCGTGGGCCCGCAGCAGCGCGGCGATCTCGCGGGCGTCGACGCGGGAGCCGACGAGATCGTCGATGTGCACGGTCGTACCACCGATGAGCTCGTCGATGACCTCCGTGACCGGGCGGTGCTCGGCCGCGAGGTCGATGAGCTGCACGATCAGCGCCACGAGCCGGTCGTGCAGCCCGCGCCAGCGCGCGTGCTCGGCCTCGACCAGGGCGAGCACGCGCTCGTCGACCGGTGGGTCGAGCGCGCGCAGCTGGTCCGGGAGCTGCTGCAGATGCAGTTCGGTCATCGCAGGTACGACGCTGCGAGCTCGTCGGACTCCAGCAGCTCGGTCGAGTCGCGGGTGAGGACGTTCCGGCCGCCGCGCAGGATGTAGGTGCGGTCGCTGACCTTCAGCGCTGCCGCCTGCTGCTCGACGATCAGGAACGTCACCCCGGTCTCGCGCAGCTCGCTGACCACGGCGAACAGGTCGCGGACAACGCGCGGCGCCAGCCCGAACGACAGCTCGTCGACGAGCAGGAGCCGTGGCCGGCTCATCAGCGCCCGCCCGAGCGCCAGCATCTGCTGCTGACCACCCGACAGCGACGACGCGGGCTCGGCCAGCCGGCCGGCCAGCTCGGGGAACAGGTCGAGCACCCGATCGCGGGTGGCCTTGACCTCCCCGGCCGGGATCCGGCGGGTGGCCAGCCCGAGGTCGAGGTTCTCCCCGACGGTGAGCGTCTGGAAGATGCCGCGGCCCTCGGGGAGCTGGCAGAGCCCCATCCGAGCCCGCTTGTCGGGCGTCGCCCGGCCGAGCTCCTGGCCGTCGAAGGTGATCCGGCCCGACCACAGCGGCAGCATGCCGGACAGCAACCGCATCAGCGACGTCTTGCCCGTGCCGTTCGGGCCGAGCACCGTGACGATCTCGCCCTCGTCGACGTGGAGCGAGATCCCGTGCAGCACCTCGATGCTGCCGTAGCCCGTGTGGGCGTCCTCAATCTCCAGCAGCAACGTCGGCTCCCAGGTAGGCCTCCACGACGACGGGGTCGCGCAGGACGTCCTTCGGCGCGCCCGAGGTGATGATCCGTCCGAAGTGCAGGACGGCCGCCGTCGGGCAGAGCCGGCTGATCAGTTCCAGGTCGTGTTCGATGATCATGACAGCGGCTTCGGGGTTGCGCGCGGTCCACGCGTTGAGCCCGTTGACGAGCCGGTCGACGTCCTCGGCGCCGAGGCCGGCGGCCGGCTCGTCGAGGAGCAGGAGCACGGGGTCGTTGAGCAGCGCCCGCGCCACCTCGATGATCTTCTGGCTGCCGACCGGGAACGCGTTCGCCGCGCGGTCCGGGTGGTCGAGGCCCAGCTCCTCCAGGAGGGCGTAGGCGCGCTCGCGCTGGACGCGCTCGTCGCGCCGGGCCGAGGGCAGCCCGAGCAGTTCGGCGAGGTGACCGTGCCGGTAGTGGCGGCTCCCGCCCACCATCACGTTCTCGACGGCGGACAGGTTCGGGATGAGCCGCGGGGTCTGGAAGGTGCGCGAGACACCCATCCGCGCGACCTCCATCGGCGCTCGCCCCAGCACGCTCTGCCCGGCCAGCCGGACGTCGCCCGCGTCGGGCTGCAGGTAGCCCGAGACGACGTTGAGGCAGGTGGTCTTGCCCGCCCCGTTCGGTCCGATCAGGCCGGTGAAGCCGGGTCGGACGTCGAGCGAGACATCGACGAGGACCTTGTTGCCGCCGAACGCCTTCTGCACGTCGACGAATTGCACGACCGGGGTCGCGACCGCGGTGGTGGTCATTCCGCCACCTCCCGACGGCGCAGCCGGGCCATGAACCGGGAGTCACCCACCCGGCGGGCCAGCGAGGTCAGACCGCCGGGCAGGACGGAGATCGCCAGCATCAGCACCAGCCCGTACGCGATGGCCTGCTGGTCTCCCAGGTCCTGGAAGAACTCGATCAGCACGATCGCGAAGGCGGCGCCGACCACCGGGCCCCACATCGAGCCCGCGCCGCCGACGAACACCATCACCAGCATCGGGACCAGCAGGTTCATCTGGAACATGGCCGGGAAGATGAACGTCTGCAGCTGCCCGTAGAGGGTGCCGGCGACGGCGGCGATGAACCCGGAGAGGGCGAACGCCACCAGCCGGTAGCGCAGCGCCGAGACCCCGAGCGAGCCGGTCAGCTGGCCCAGGTCGCGGACGGCCTGCAGGGTCCGCCCGAACCGCCCCAGCAGCGCCCGCCGCATCAGGAAGAACATGATCGCGGCGACCGCCAGCACGACGAAGTACGTCGACGCGGCCGTGGTGATGCCCGGCAGCGACCACACGTTCACGCTCATCCCGCCGCCACCGCCGGTGAGCGGGCGGGCCATCGTCAGCAGCTCGACGATCGCCATGCCCAGCGCGAGCGTCGCGATCGCCAGGAAGAAGCCGCGCAGCCGGATCGCCGGGAACCCGATCACCAGCGCGAGGACCGCGGCGACGATCCCCGCGAGGGGGATGGTGAGCAGGAACGGGATCCCGTACTCGACGCCGATGGCGCTGCCGTACGCGCCGACCGCGAACAGCGCCGCGTGGGCCAGGCCGATCTGCCCCGACCAGCCGACGAGCAGGTTGAACCCGAGCGTCGACACGGCGTAGACGAGGGTCAGGCTCACCACGAACACCACGTAGGTGTTCGCGACGAAGGGCACCGCGAACAGCGCCAGCAGCACGATGATCGCGATGATCCCCGTGCGGGTGCTGGAGCCACCGGTGGTGCGGCCGGGCACCGTGTTGGCCGCGATGCCCGCGCCGGCCAGCCCCGACGGGCCGTCGCCCGGCGGTACCGCCTTCGCCGCTGCCACCTGCTGGGCCGTCTCAGACATCGCGCAACACCATCCCCTTGGTGAAGCCCTCGGGCCGGAGGATCAGGACCAGGAAGACCACGAGAAGCGCCACCGAGAACTGCACCGCCGAGGAGATGTAGGCCCCGACGAACTGCTGGATGACGCCGAGCGCCAGGCCGCCGACGAACGTGCCGAGCAGCGAGGTGAACCCGCCCATCGTCGCCGCGACGAACCCGTAGATGATCAGCGAGGCCGGAGACAGCGTCGACACGAGCGCCGACTGGGCCTGCAGCATCACGGTCACGGCGGCGATGAACCCGCCGACGGCCCACGCGATCGCGGAGAGCCGGCCGGCGCTGACGCCGATCAGGCGGGCGGTGGAGCGGTTCTCCGCCACCGCCCGCATCTGAGCGCCCACCTGGGTGCGGAAGAAGGCGGTGATCGCCACGGCGCCGATCAGCCCGACGATGATGGACACGATCTGGGACACCCCGATCGCGACCCCGCCGCCGATCTGCACCGCGGCCCCGGTCCAGGGGGCGGGGAAGCTGCGGGGGTCGTGCCCCCAGATCAGCCCGACCACCGCGTTGAGCGCCAGCGTGAGGCCGATCGTCATGAGAAGCAGCGGGAAGTGCCCGTACGACGAGAGCCGGCGCATCAACGCGATGTCGATCAGGACCCCGATCACCGCGCCGGTGATCAGCGTCGCCAGGACGGCGATCCAGAACGGAACGCCTGCCGCGGCGAGCGAGATCCCGACGTACGTGGCGACCAGGCCCATCTCGGCCATCGCGAAGTTCGGCACGTCGGCCGCCTTCATGACGACCACGATGGCCAGACCGAGCAGGGCGAACCAGCTACCCGACTCGAGCCCGCTGACGATTGTCTGCAGCATCGGTCACTCCGGAGCCGTGAACTGCTGCTCCACGACCCACTTGCCGCCGGTGTACTTGGCGAGGCCGGCCGAGATGACGCAGTCGTGGCCGTCGGGGAGCGGACCGCACTCGATGTCCGGGATCGTGCCGAGCTTGATCGGGTCGTTGCGGAGGTTCTCCGCGGTCTTGACGAAGTTGTCGTACGACAGGTCGTCACCGAGCCGCTTCACCAGCTCGGCGAAGGCCATCACGAAGCTGTAGGTCTGCAGCGAGAAGCCGCTCTCGCCCTGCTCGCCGTCGTACTTCTTCGCCAGCTCGCGCCAGTGCTCGACCGCGGGGTTGTCGGTGGAGACCACGTCGGCCTGCATGCCGGCGATGAAGCCCTCAGCGGCGTCGCCCGCCGGACCGACGGTGGACGGGCCACCCGTGCCGCCGCCGCCCTGGTCGGCGTAGATCGGGCCGGTGAAGCCCTGGGCGCGCAGCGCCTTGAGGATCAGCGCGACCGAGGTGTTGTCGGTGGCGAGCAGCACGGCCTCGGGCTGCTTGGCCAGCACGTTGTTGACCGCGACGCTCACCTCGGTGCTGCCGACCGGCTGGGTCTCGTCGGCGACGAGCTGCATCTCCGGGTGCTTGGGCAGCTGGAGGTCGAGCGCCTGCTTCATCGAGACGCCCAGGTCGTTGTCCTGCTTGATGACCGCGATCTTGGTGATGCCCTGCTTGGCGAAGTAGTCGATCGCGACCCGGCCCTGGGTCGCCCGCGACGCCGAGAGCAGGAAGACCTCACGCTGCTTCGGGTCGGCCGGCGAGATCGGGCCCCACACCGGGGTGCCGTTCTGCGCGATGAACTGCCACGTACCGGGCAGACCCTGCGAGCCCGCCGGGGCGACGACCGCGTAGACCTTGTCCTGGGACACCAGGCGGCGCACGTTCGTGACGACCCGGTCGGCGGTGAAGCCGTCGTCCAGGATGACCAGGTTGATCTTGCGCCCACCGATGCCGCCCGCGGCGTTGAGCTCGTCGACCGCGATCTTCATGCCGGCCTGCAGGCCCTGGCCGGACACGGCGGCCGTGCCGGTCAGCGGCAGGGTCGCGCCGATCGTGATCTGGTCATCGGTGATACCCGGGGGAGTCTCCCCGCCGGACGAGCTCGAGCTCGCCACGTTCCCACACGCCGCCGCGAACATGGCGGTCACTGCCGCCACCGCGACGAAGAATGGCCTGCGCACCATCTCCGGTCCTCCACATCGAGTCCGTGTCGAAGTCAAGGCGCGGTGCGTGGACCGCCCGCGACGTGCGGCGAATCTATGGGGCCGCGATTACGTCGTCAAGGCTCTAACGACGTCCTGCTGGATTGCAGTCCGGTCAAGACTGCCCACCCCTGGCCGTCCGATCAGGGCGAGTGTCCGATCGATCTCAGTCTGCAGGATCTCCAACACGCGCTCGACGCCGGCGGTCCCACCGGCCCCCAGCCCGTACACCCACGGCCGCCCGATGAGGCAGGCCGTCGCCCCCAGCGCGAGCGCCTTCACCACGTCGCTGCCGCGGCGGATCCCGCCGTCGAGCAGGACGTCGGCCTCGCCGCCGATCTCGTCGGCGATCTCGGGCAGCACGTCGATCGCGGCCGGCACCGAATCGGCCTGCCGGCCGCCGTGGTTGGACACCACCACCGCCCGGCACCCCGTCTCGACGGCGCGGCGGGCGTCCTCGGCGGTCATGACGCCCTTCAGCACCACCGGGCCGCCGAAGCGCTCGACCATCCACTCCAGGTCGCGCCACGTGTGGCCCGGGTTGAGCATCCCCATCGTGTGCGCGGCCAGCCCGCTCGTGCCGCGTGCGTCCGGCATGAGGCCGACGAAGTTGGCGTACGTCGGCTTCGGGTGCGTGAGCAGCGAGGCCAGCCAGCGCGGGTGCCGCAGGACGTCCCAGCCCGTGCGCGGGCTCACCTCCGGCGGCACGGTCAGGCCGTTGCGGAGGTCCTTCTCGCGGGCGCCGACCACCGGCACGTCGACGGTGACGACCATGGCGGCGTACCCGGCGTCGCGGGCTCGGCCGATCAGGTGCTCGATCGTGCGGCGGTCGCCCCAGGGGTAGAGCTGGAACCACTGAGGCGTCGTCGCGGAGCGGGCGACGTCCTCGAGCGACACGCTCGCCCCGGAGCTCTGCACCGAGACCGTGCCGAACTTCTCGGCGGCCCGGGCCGCCGCCAGCTCGCCCGCGTGGTCGACCATGCGCATCAGCCCGGTCGGTCCGAGGATCACCGGCAGGGACAATCGGCGGCCGAGCACGGTGACCTCCTGCGGGCGCTCGCTCACGTCGACGAGCACCCGCGGGCGGAACTTCAGTCTTCGAAACGCCGCCTCGTTGTCGTCCCGCGTGATCTCGTCCTCGGCTCCGCCGTCGACGAAGTCGAACACCATGCGGGGGAGCCGCCTGCGCGCCGCGGCGCGCAGGTCGGCGATGTTGACGGCGCGGGAGAGGCGCACCGTCAGCCCTCGAGGACCGCGAACAGGTCAGGGTCGCTGCGCAGCAGGCGCCGGTAGTTGGCGATCCACATCTGCTCGCGGAAGTTGTTCTTCAGGTACGCCTCGCGGTAGCTCTCGGCGGTCTTGCGCGGCAGCGGCTTGCCGCCGACGGCCATCGCGGCCAGCTGGTAGCCCGCGCACAGCTCCATGACCAGCGCCTCCATGGTGACCCGCTCCAGCGTGTCGCCCACGTGCACCGAGCCGTGGTGGCCCATCAGCAGGGCCTTCTTGTCGCCCAGCGCCTTGACCATCAGCTCGCCCTCCTCGGAGGGGACGAGGTTCGGGTCGTCGGTCCACGGCACGACCTCGTCGAGCAGCAGCGCGGCGTAGTCGTAGTACATGCCGAACGGCTCGCCGGTGGTGCTGAGCACCGACATGTTCTTCGCGTGCGTGTGGATCACGCAGTTGACGTCCGGGCGGGCCATGTAGATCGAGGCGTGGAAGTTGATGCCGGGGGAGGCGGGCAGCGTCCCCGGCTCGCGCACCTCCAGGTCGAACCCGACCTTGCTGACGTGCTCGGGCAGCGTCTCGTCGAAGTACTGGAACGGCGTGACGAGGAACGCGTCCTCGCCCGGCACACGGAGGCTGACGTGCCCGCCGACCTGGGAGTCCAGGCCCTCGCGGTGCAGGATTCGGCGGGCGGCGGCGATCTGGAACCGCGGGTCGCTCTCGCTGACGACCTTGCGGGTGGCAGGGGCACTCTCGGTGACGGTCATCTGCTCCTCCTCGTCGGCGGCCGGCCGCCCCGACGCGGCGACCTCGCCGAACTGGGAGGCTAGCCGCCCGGATCGATGCGGCGCTAGTGTTCTAGTGACGCATCAGGGGTCAGGGTTCGGGCGGACGTCGTGGTCCGCGGGGAGGGATGCGGATGACCCGGATCGGGGTGCTCGGAGCAGGTGGGATGGGCACGGCGTTCGCCGCGCACCTGGCCCGTGACGGCGCGGACGTGCTGCTCATCGGTCGCGGCAGCGCCCACGTGGCAGCGCTCGCCGAGCGGCCGCTGCAGGTCGACCCACCCGACGACGAGCCGTGGACGGTCACCGTCCCGGTCGCTGCGCACGCCGCAGACGTCCCGGGCGCGAGCATCGACGTGCTGCTCGTGCTGACGAAGTCCTACGACCTCGCTGAGGCGATGCGCACGGCCGCGCACGTGCTCGCCCCGGACGGGGTCGCGGTGCCGCTGCAGAACGGACTGGGCACCGACGCGCGGGTGGCCGACGCCGTCGGTGACGAGCGGACCCTGGTCGGCACCACCACCGTCGGCGCGCAGCTGCAGGAGCCCGGCCGGATCAGCCTGTCCGCGGCCACGGCGGCGGGGCAGACGCTGACCGTGCTGGGCCGGATGGGCCGGGGACGAGCACCGCTCGACCGGGGTGTCGCCGTGGCCGGGCAGCTGACGAAGGCGGGCCTGCCGACGGAGGCGAGCACGAAGGTCGACGAGCTGATCTGGGGCAAGCTCGCGCTGGCCGCGATGAGCCCGGTGAGCGCGGTGCCCCGGGTGACCGTCGGCGCGGTGTGGCGCAGCCCGGAGGGTCGGGCGCTCGTGGAGCGGATGTTCGACGAGGTCGTCGCCGTCGCCGCGGCCGAGGGCGTGCACCTCGACCGCGCCGCCGCGTGGGCGCACGCCGTCAAGACCTACGCCGGGACGGGCGACCACTACACGTCCATGTGCACCGACGTGCGGCTGGGCAGGCGGACCGAGCTGGCCGACATGGCCGGGGCCGTGCGGCGGCTGGGGGAGCAGCACGGGGTGCCGGTGCCCGCCCACGCCGCCGTGCTCGACCTGCTCGCCCTGTCGGGGGTCCGCTGAGCCACGTGTTCGTGCGAAGATCGTGAGCGTGTCCGCGACCTACGCCGTGATCTACAGCTACATCGACGACGACGAGCTGCGGGAGAAGACCCGCCCCGCGCACCGCGAGTACCTCCAGGGCCTGGCCGAGGAGGGCGCCCTGCTCGTCGCGGGCGCCTGGGCGCCGTCCGAGCCGGCCGGCGGCCTGCTGATCTTCCGGGCGCCGGACAAGCAGACCGTCGAGGGCTACGTCGACCGCGACCCGTACAAGACGGAGGGCGTGCTGGCCACCTGCGAGATCCGGGAGTGGGCGCCCCCGCTGGGACCGGTGGCGCCGGCCTTGAACGGCGAGTGAGCAGCAGGGTCTGGGGAGCAGCTGCCCGCCATCTGGTACGCCGCGTCGCCTAACCCGCAGTCGGGAACTCCTCCCCGATCCCCGGCCGGTTCCCCTGATCGGCGACAGTGATCTGACCGTCGTCGACTCCTCGTTTGGGTACGATCCTGGTTGGTCGTGCCCTCGTCCTGGAGTCGTCGATGCCTCGTCCCAGCCGCTGGCCGGAGATCCTGCGCGCCGCGAGCGAGGAGTTCCGCGAGAAGGGCTACGAGAACGCGACGCTGGAGGGCATCGGCGCGCGTGTCGGCATCCTCAAGGGCAGCATCTACAACTACGTGGGCAGCAAGGAGGAGCTGCTGCTGGCCGTCGTCGAGCAGCCGGCGCGCGCGCTGCTGTCCGAGCTGGACAAGCTGCGCGCCGACACGCAGAGCAGCGTCACCACCCGGCTGCAGGAGCTGGTCCGCATGCAGGTGCGGATCTTCAGCGAGTGGTACCCGGCCGCGTTCGTCTACCTGCGCCACATCGGGCACGTCGAGAACTCGCCGCGGTTCGCCGAGTTCCGCGAGATGGACGCGCAGTACATGGCCGCGGTCGAGGGCCTGCTCGCCGAGGGAGCGGCCACGGGGGAGTTCTCGCTGGCGAGCGATCCGCGCACGGTCGCGCGGCTGATCGTCGGGATGCTCGACTGGATGCAGCACTGGTTCACCCCGCGCGGCGAGGAGGCCGACCGGGCGCTCGCCGACGAGGTGTTCGCCATGGCGCTCGGCGGCCTCATCGCCGGCGGGAGCATGCGGGCGATGCTGGCGTCGCGGGCCAGGGGCGCCGGCGCGCCCTGACGCTCACCGCGCGGCGAAGCGCACCGGGAACTCGATCAGCCCGCGGGTCAGCAGGACCGGGTGCCAGCGCAGCCGGTCCTCCGCCGGCGCGAGCTCGGGCAGCCGCTCCAGCGCGCGCGGGATCGCCACCGACGCCTCCAGCCGGGCCAGCGGCGCCCCGAGGCAGTAGTGCAGACCGACGCCGAAGCCCAGGTGCCGCCCCTGCCGGCGGGTGATGTCGAGCCGGTCGGGAGCCTCGAACACGGCCGGGTCGCGGTTGGCCGCCGCCGTGCACAAGAACACGCGCTGGCCGCGGCGCAGCCGCCGCCCGCGCAGCTCCACGTCCTCGGCCATCACCCTGGCCACGCTCTTGGCCGGACCGTCGTAGCGCAGCAGCTCGTCGACGGCGCTGCCGACCAGCGACGGATCGGCGGCGAGCAGCGCGCGCTGGTCGGGACGGCGCAGCAGCGCGAGCAGCCCGCTGCCGATCAGGTTGGTCGTGGTCTCGTGGCCGGCGAACAGCAGCAGCACGCCCGTGGAGATGACCTCGTCCTGGCTGAGGGCATCGCCCTCGTCGCGGGCGCTGATCAGCGCCGACAGCAGGTCGTCGGCGGGGTTGCGCTCGTGCTCGCGGACCAGCTCGGTCAGGTACTCGGTCAGCTCGGCCATCCCGTTGGCGCCGGTGACGTGCCGGTTCGGGTCGCCCATGCCGCCGAACACCAGGCCGGTGATCTGGTCGGACCAGTCCTTGAACCGGGGGTGGTCCCGGCGCGGCACACCGAGCATCTCCGCGATCACCGACGCGGTCAGCGGGTAGGCGTAGTCGTGGATGAGGTCCGCACGCCCGGTGCCCGCGGCGAGGACCCCGTCGAGCAGCTCGTCGGCCAGCTCGGCGACCCGCGGCCTCATCCGGTCGACCGCCCGCGGGGTGAACGCCCGGCTGAGCAGCTTGCGCAGCCGGGTGTGGTCCGGCGGGTCCTTGAAGACCATCCAGTCCTCGAGCACCCCGAACGCGGCCCGCACCCCCGGATCGGCGTCCGGGCCGTCCAGTTTGGCCCGCCGGTACGGCGTGATCCGGTCGGAGGAGAACCGCGGATCGCGCAGTGCCTCGTCGACGTCGTCGTAGCGGGTGACGAACCATGAGCGGTACTTCGTGCTCCAGTGCACCGGGTCGTGCTCGCGCAGCAGCGCCAGCGCCGGGTACGGATCGGCGACCGCCTCGGGGCTGAGCAGATCGACGTCGGCCACCCGCGGATCGATGTGGTGCGTCGTCACGGCGCCTCCAGGAGCACGACGACGCACGCGTTGCCGTCCAGCACGGACACCCCGCCTCCCATCGTCTCGACCAGACCGAGCCGGGCGCCCTCGACCTGTCGGGCCCCGGCCTCGTCCCGCAGCTGCCAGGTGATCTCCGCGATCTGGGCGAGGCCCGTCGCGCCGAGCGGGTGTCCGCGCGAGAGCAGTCCGCCCGACGGGTTCACCGGGTGCGCACCGCCCAGCGCGGTGTCGCCGCGGGCCGCCGCGGCCCCGCCGTCACCGGGCTTCACCAGGCCCAGCGCCTCCGTCGTGACGATCTCGCCGATCGTGAAGGCGTCGTGGACCTCCAGCACGTCGACGTCGGCCACATCGGCCAGCCCGGCGGCCGCGAGCGCGTCGGCCGCGGTGTCGCGCACGATGTCGTGGCCCCAGACGTGCGGGGACGCGTGGTTCCACGGGACACCGCTGCGCAGCGCGAGCCCGCGCACCCGTACCTCGCGGGAGCCGCCCGTGGCCGGGCCGAGCACCGCCGCCGCAGCGCCGTCGGAGGTCGGGCAGCACTGCAGGAGGGTGAGCGGGTCGGCGATCATCCGCGACGCCAGCACCTCCTCCACCGTGTACCGGCCGGAGTACTGCGCGCGCGGGTTGTGCAGAGCGTGGGCGTGGTTCTTCACCGACACCGCGGCGAGCTGTTCGGGGGTGGCGGCGCCCAGGTGCAGGTAGCGGGCCGCGGCCATCGCGTACAGCGCGGGCAGCGCGAGCCCGGTGCGGCCCTCTGGATCGGTGTCCTCGGGCGTGATGGCGCCGTCGAACGCGGTGCTCATCTGCTCGATGCCGAGGGCGAGCACCCGCTCGTAGCGGCCGGTCCGCACCGCCTCGTGGGCTTCGGCGAACGCCGTCGTGCCACTGGCGCACGCGTTCTCCACGGTGATCACCGGGATCCCGGTGATGCCCATGGCCCGCAGCACCCGCTGGGCGACCCCAGGTGGTCCGAACACGGTGCCGACCCACACCGCGTCGACCTCCTCCACTCCGGCGTCGGTGAACGCCTCGTGCACCGCGTCCCACGCCAGCGCGACGAGGTCGCGCTCGGGCTGCCGGCCGAAGTGGGACGTCCCCACACCGTGCACGGCGACCGCGTTCGTCATGGCACCACCTCCACCTGGACGTCACCGGTCGGCGTGGCCTCAGCGAGCCGGACCCGGCTGCCGATCACGGGCGCGGGGCCGCCTGCGGGCAGCACGTGGGCGAGCACGCGCGGGCCGGCGTCGAGATCGACGTAGGCGAGCGCGTAGGGCGGCGTCCGCCCGGACACGGGGATGCGGACCACCGTCGCGCTCCACACGGTGCCGTCCGGGCCGAACTCGGCGGGTTCGACCGCACCGCGGCAGGCCGGGCACCGCGGCCAGCGGTAGGCGGCCACCTCGCCGCAGGCCCGGCACCGTATGCCCAGCACTCGCGGCAGGCCGTCGGGACCGGTCGTCACCTGCGGACGGGGATCGACGGTGATCGGGTGCGGCACGGCTTCCTCCAGGGCGTCGACCGCGGCCATGTAACCAACTCGACGTTTGTTTATCAAGCAAGGGGCCGCCCGATCGAGGGGCTTTAAGGCAGGTGGTTGACAGATCGGGTGGCTCGGGCCACATTACTGCCAGCACTTACCCGAACCCGGGTTTGCACTCATGAGTCCGCGGCCCAGGCGCAACCGTTCCGACGCAGGAGGTCCGATCGATGAAGTTCGGCTTTTTCACCATGCCGGAGCACCCGCCGATCGAGAACTGGACGTTGTCGTACGACCGGGACATCGCGGCGATCGTGGAAGCCGAACGCCTCGGCTTCTCGGAGTTCTGGATCGGTGAGCACCACACCGGTGGCTTCGAGAACGTCCCCGTCCCGGAGTTCATCATCGCGAAGGCGTCGGCCGTGACCCACCGGATCCGCCTGGGCACCGGGGTGATCAACCTGCCGTACCAGGACCCGTTCCTGGTGGCCGAGCGGATGGCGTTCCTCGACCACCTCACCCACGGCCGCCTCGAGTACGGCTTCGGCGGCGGCGGGCTGCCCACCGACAAGCAGCTGTTCGGGCTGGAGCCCTCCGAGGCAGCGCCGCGCACCAACGAGGCGCTGGAGATCATCTGGCAGCTGCTGACCTCCGAGGAGCCGGTCACCTACGAGGGCGTGTACTGGAAGTACGAGAACCGTCAGCTCCAGGTCGGCCCCTACCAGGACGTCCCGCCGTTCGCGATCGCCGGCCTCACCGGCCTGCACAACTTCGCCAAGTGCGGCGCCCGCGGGTGGAAGCCGCTCAGCGTGCACTTCGCGCCGATCGACAACGGCAGCTACGACCTCGCGCCCGACCTGGTCAGCATGGCCAAGGCGATGCTGGACGCCGGTGCGGAGGCGGGCATCGACCCGGCCGTGACCCGCGAGAACTGGCGCATCGTCCGTGAGGTCTACGTGACCGACGACAAGAACCAGGCGATGCGCGACATCCGCGAGGGTGTCAAGCGGTCCTACGACTACCTGTTCGGCCTCGGCCTCGGCGCGCTGATGAAGATCGGCGACGACATGACGGACGCCGACCTCACGTTCGAGTGGATGGTCGAGCACATCCCCTGGATCATCGGCAGCCCCGAGGACTGCATCCGCCAGATCAAGGAGCTGGAGGAGGCGGTCGGCGGCTTCGGCACACTGCTGATCAACTGCCGCGACTGGGTCACCACCGACAAGTGGAACCGCTCCCTGGAGCTGTTCGCCCGCTACGTGATGCCGCAGTTCACCCCGCGCGAGCGGCTGGCCCGCCGCAAGCGCATGGCCGACGTGGCCCTCGGCCTCGCCAAGAGCTGACGCGCACCGACATCGACCGGCCCGCGCCCGGTCACCTCCTCCCAGGTGACCGGACGGCGGGCGTGCCGACCGGACCGCCGAGCCCCCCCACCGGCGGTCCGGTCGGCACGTGTGCGCCGCCGGTCGGCGGGCCGGTCCGGATGTGGACCCGCACCACCGCGACGAGGAGCGACATGAGCAGCACGGCCGGACCGCGGTCCACCCAGCTGGACGAGCGCGGCTTCCCCCGGTTCTGGGACGAGGAGCGGGAGACGCTCGCGCCCGCCGCGCGCGAGCGGATCATCCTGGAGCGGATGCAGCACCAGCTCCGCTACGTCTACGAGGAGCTGCCGTTCTACCGGCGCCTCTACGACGAGCACGGGTTCCATCCCGACCAGGTGCGCTCCATCGAGGACTTCACCACGAAGGTCCCGGTGATCACCAAGAAGATGCTGGTCGCCGACCAGCGTGAGCACCCGCCGTTCGGCAGCTACAGCAAGCCGCTGCCGCCCGGCGGGATCGCCCGCATCCACGGTTCGTCCGGCACCTCGGGTGTGCCGACGATGTACGCGGTGTCGCGCAGCGACTGGGAACGGGCCGGCGAGGTGCACGCGATGGCGCAGTGGTGCGCGGGGGTGCGGCCCGACGACATCGTGCAGGTCGGGTTCCCGTTCGGCCTGTTCTTCGGCGGCTGGGGTGTGGTGCAGGGCGCCGAACGCATCGGCGCGACGTTGTTCCCGCTGGGGGTCACCGACTCCGAGAAGCACCTCGAGCTGATCTCGCGGCTGGGCTCGACGGTCTTCAGCGCGACCCCGTCCTACTGCATCCACCTGCTCTCGGTGGCCGAGAAGATGGGCATCGACCTGCGCGAGAGCACCGTCCGCCACCTGCTCGTCGGCGGTGAGCCGGGCGGCAGCCTGCCCGGCACCCGCACGATCATCGAGGAGGGCTGGGGCGCCACCGTCGCCGACGCCGGGTCGACGTCGGAGATGTACCCGTTCCAGACCAACGTCGGCTGCACCGCCGGCACCGGCACGCACCTGTTCATCGACGAGGTCTACACCGAGGTCGTCAACGCCGAGGACCTGAACGAGCCGATCCCGGTCGGTCAGCGCGGCGCCGTCGTCTACACGCACCTGTGGCGCGACTCCCAGCCGATGATCCGGTTCGCGCCGGGCGACGAGACCTACCTCGACACCGAGCCGTGCCCGTGCGGGCGCACCTACCCGCGGCTGCCCGAGGGCATCCTGGGGCGCCTCGACGACATGCTCGTCATCCGCGGGGCCAACGTCTTCCCCAGCGCGATCGAGGTGGGCCTGCGGTCGGTGCCGGAGCTCGGCCCGGAGTTCCGCATCCACGTGCGCACCGTCGGCGCGCTCGACGAGCTGACCGTGCAGGCCGAGCTGACCCACACGGTCTCGGGCGAGCTCGCCTCCCTGTCGGAGGACGACCGCGACAAGCGGCGCGAGGAGATCACCCGGAAGGCCGAGGACGCGCTGCGCCGGACGGTGTCGATCCGCGTGCCGGTAGAGCTGCTGGAGCCGGGGACGCTGCCGGAGACGACGTTCAAGGCGCGACGCGTGGTCGACGAGCGCGAACGCCCCTGACGGTCTTCCCCGGGCCTGCCGGTCGGGCAGGCTCGGGAGAGGTGCAGGAAAGCCGCTTCTCCGCCGTTCGGTGGCGGGGAGGTGGCTTTCCTGCTGTTTCGGCCCCACCGCGCCGGAACCTCGTTCGGCCGCGGGTGTGTCACACTGCCGCACCGATAGTCGTCAGTGTCCTGACGTCCGGTACGGGAAAGGTGTGGTGCGAGCGATGCGTGCGGCGGTGACGAGCGGGCCCGGGGTGATCGCCGTCGAGGCGGTCCCGGACCCGGAGCCCGGCCCCGGGGACGTCGTCGTCGACGTCGGCGCGGTCGGGCTGTGCGGCACCGACCTGCACATGTTCCTCGGCGAGCGGCACGACACCGGGTTCCCGCTGCGGCAGGGCCACGAGGTCGGCGGCACGATCGCGGCGCTGCCGCCCGGCTACCGGGGCCCGCTGAGGGTGGGGCAGACGGTGGCCGTCGACCCTTCACTGCCGTGCGGGAGCTGCCGGCCGTGCGTGCGCGGAGCTTGGTCGGCGTGCCGGGCGTTCCGCGCGGTCGGCGTCGCGCTGCCCGGCGGGTTGGCCGATCGGCTGGTGGTCCCGGTGGAGCAGCTGCACGCCGCCGACGGGCTCACCCCGGTCGAGGCCGCGCTGGTCGAGCCGTTCTCCATCGCCGCGACCGCGATCGCGCGCGCAGAGCTGCGCGGGGGCGAGCGGCTGCTCGTGATCGGCGCCGGTCCTATCGGGTTGGCGATCACGGTGACCGCGGTGGCGGCGGGCCGGCCGGTGATGATCACCGATCCGCTGCCCGCGCGGCGGGCGCTCGCGCTGGACCTCGGTGCCGACGCCGCGGCCGACCCGGCGGAGGAGGGCGCGGTCGCGGAGTGGACCGGCGGTGAGGGTGCGGACGTCGTGTTCGAGGCCTCCGGCGCACGCGCCGGGCTCACCGCCGCGCTGGCCGCCACCGGAGCCGGAGGGCGGCTCGTCGTCGTGGGGGTGGCCGCGCACGAGCTCGCGGTCCCGGTGCCGCGGCTGCTGTTCGACGGCATCTCGGTCGTCGGTGCCCGCGCCGGCCTGTTCCCCGAGGCGCTGCGCACCGTGACGGCGAACCGCGCTGCGGTCGCGAGGTTCGTCAGCGCCGAGTACCCGCTGGTCGACGTCGCAGCGGCGTTCCGGCACGCGATCGACCGCCCTGCCGAGACGGTCAAGGTGGTGGTCAGCTGCTGACCTGTGTGCAAAACTGCTCTGGTCGCCGATAGTCGTCAGTTCACTGACGCCTCATCGGTGCTCCGATCAACGACGTTCGAGGAGGCGCCGTGGGCAGCGGCATGCTGATCACCGGGGGCAGGCTCATCGACGGCACGGGGGCGGCACCGCGCGACGACGAGGCCGTCCTGATCCGCGACGGGCGGATCGCGGCGCTCGGCGCGGACGCGCTGGCGCAGGCGACCGAGGAGGACGAGCGCATCGACGCGACCGGCCGCACCGTGATGCCCGGGCTCGTCGACGCGCACACCCACCTGAGCTTCGGTGAGCCCACCGGTAACGACGAGCTGTTCAACCACCGCACCGAGGCCTACAGCTCGATGCTGTCGGCCTACAACGCGCGCAAGGTGCTCCGCGCCGGCGTCACGAGCGTGCTCGACGCCGACTGCCTGTGGAACATCGGTGTCGAGCTGCGGGACGCGATCGAGACCGGCATCGTCGAGGGTCCGCGCATGCGGGCCGGCGGGCAGGCCCTGATGACGATGCTCGGCGGCACCGCCGGCCGGATGATCAAGGACGAGGGCCGCACCGGGTACGCCACCGTCGTCAACGGGCGCGACGTGATGGTCAACGAGATCCGGCGGCAGATCAAGTACGGCGTCGACTGGATCAAGGTCATGGTGACCGGCCTGATCCCGTCGATGAAGGGGCCCGAGGTCAAGGTCTGGACGTTCGACGAGCTGCGCACCGTCTGCGACACCGCGCACGAGCTGAACACGCTGGTCGTGGCGCACTGCCGCAACGCGGAGTCGACCCGCGACGCAGCCCGCGCCGGGGTCGACATGATCTACCACGCCTCGTACCTCGACGACGAGGCGATCGAGGCCGTGGTGGAGAACGGCACGGCGATGTGCCCGACGTTCACGCTGCTGGGCAACCTCGCCGACTACGGCGAGAAGGTCGGCACCGCGCCCGAGCTGCTCGACGTGTTCCGCGCCGAGATCGAGATCACCGCCAAGCAGCTGGCGAAGGCGCACGCCGCGGGCGTGAAGTTCCTGACCGGCTCGGAGACCGGGTTCGCCGTGACCCCGGTCGGCGAGTGGCACGCGCGCGAGCTGGAGATGTTCGTTGACTACATCGGCATGTCCCCGATGGACGCGATCGTCGCGGCGACGAAGAACGGCGCGTTCGCGATGCGCACCGACGACGTGGGCACGATCGAGGTCGGCAAGTACGCCGACGTGCTCGTGGTGGACGGCGACCCGCTCGCCGACATCAAGGTCCTGCAGCGCAAGGACGCCCTCGTCGAGGTCATCAAGGAGGGCAAGCGGATCGACCTCAAGACGCCGATCCCGGAGCGCAAGATGCGGTCGTCCGACCAGGTGCGGTTCCTGGCGGCCTGCCCGCTGACCCGCTCGCTCGCGTTCACCGAGGAGCAGCTGGAGATGCTGTCGCATGTCTGATGCTGCACCGGCACGCGTGATCGACGTCCACGCCCACGCCGTGCTCGCGATGGCGGAGGGCGCCGCGGGCGAGGCCGGGCCCGAGCTGGGCACCGCGCCCGACGGCACGCCCTTCTACCGGGTGGGCGACTACTACCTGCACGGCGTCAAGTACGCCGGCAGCCCCTTCATGGACGTCGACGTGCGGGTGGCCGCGATGGACGCGGCCGGCATCGACGTCCAGGTGCTCTCGCCCAACCCGATCACCTACTTCAACCACCTGCCCGCGGCGGACGCGATCGCGTTCGCCCGGGCGCACAACGACGCGCTCGTGGAGCTGGCCGGCAAGTACCCCGGCCGGCTGCTGACCACCGCGCAGCTGCCCGTCCAGGACATCGACGCGGCGGTCGCGGAGGCCCGCCGGGCGGTGCGCGACCTCGGCATGTCCGGGGTCTACATGGACACCGACCCGGCGGGGCGCCCGCTCGACGATCCCGCCCTCGACCCGCTGTACGAGGCGCTCGTCGACCTGGACGTGCCGCTGTTCGTCCACCCCAGCCCGCTGGGGAAGGCCGGCGGCCCGGCCGACGATCCGCGGCTGCGGCGCTTCGACCTCGACCTCACCTTCGGGTTCGCCTACGAGGAGACCCTCGCGGTCGCGGCGTTGGTGTTCGGCGGGGTGCTCGAGCGCCACCCCGGACTCGACGTGTGCATCTCGCACGGCGGCGGTGCGGCGGCGTTCGTGGCGGGCCGGTTCGGCCGGGCCGTCGAGAAGCGGTCGTGGGCGAGCAAGGCGTTGAAGGAGCACGGGTTCCAGCACTTCTACCGGCGGATCTGGTTCGACACCCACGTGCACGACGAGCAGTCGCTGCAGCTGTTGATCGCGCAGGCGGGCACCGAGCGGCTGGTGTTCGGCACCAACTTCGCCGGGTGGGACTCGGGCGCGGGGGAGGCGCCGGGCGGTGAGCTGGGGGCGACGCTCTCGGCCAACGCGGCTCGGCTGCTGCGGCTGTAGTGGGTCGCAAGTTCGGCGTCGGGCTCTACACGGGCCAGCACAGCGACTACCGGGACGTGGTGCCGCTGGCCGTGGCCGCCGAGGAGGCCGGCTTCGACTCGTTCTGGGTCACCGAGCACCACGGCCTGCCCGACGGGTACCTGCCGTCGCCGCTGACGATGCTGGCGGCACTCGCGCCCGTGACCGAGCGGATCCAGCTCGGCACGGGTGTGGTGCTCGCCCCGCTGCACCACCCGCTGCGGCTCGCCGAGGACGCCGCCGTCGTCGACCGCCTCTGCGGCGGGCGGCTGATCCTCGGGCTCGGCCTCGGCTACGCCGCGCACGAGTACCGCGCGTTCGGCGTGGACCCGGCGACCCGGGGCGCGCGGCTGTCCGCACTGATCGGGGCGCTGCGGCAGGCCTGGACGGGGAAGGAGTTCGACTGCCCCGAGCTCGGGTTGCACGGGGTCCGCGTGACCCCGACTCCCGCCCACCCGATCCCGATCTGGCTCGGCGGCTACGCGGCGGCCGCCGTGCGCCGGGCCGGGCAGCTCGCCGACGGGCACCTCGTCGGCCGTGGTGAGCCGCACATCGTCGACGCCGCGTCCGAGCAGCTCGCGACCGTGCGCGACCCGGCCGACGCGACGTTCACCCGCGCGGTGAACATCACCTGCATCCTCGACGGCGCAGGTGCGGAGTCGGCGCGGGCGGCGTTCTCCCGCCAGCAGCGCGCCT
Source organism: Pseudonocardia thermophila (assembly GCF_900142365.1). GTDB lineage: Bacteria > Actinomycetota > Actinomycetes > Mycobacteriales > Pseudonocardiaceae > Pseudonocardia > Pseudonocardia thermophila. The sequence goes on from NZ_FRAP01000007.1 coordinate 242,655, forward strand.
ACGAGGAGATCCAGGCCGGGCGGGCCGTCTACGCCGACCTGGTCTCCGGCCCGCACGCCGACATCGACGCCTACGTGCAGGTGTCGGGCGACGCCGACGACGTCGTCGCCGGGGTGCGGTCGGTGCTCGAGCGGCTGCGCGACTGGGCGGACGTGCACCTCGTGCTGCGGGTGCTGTTCCCCGAACCGCTCGAGGTCACCCGGGAGCGGCTGGCGATCTTCGGGCGGGAGGTCCTGCCCCGGCTCAGGGAGGAGTAGGAGTGCGGCTGGAGGACCGGGCGGCCATCGCCGACCTGATGGCGCGCTACTGCGAACGCGTCGACGAGTACGACATGGACGGCGTCGCCGCCTGCTTCACGCTCGACTGCATCACCGACTACGGCCCCGGCCGCGGCGGGCTCGTCACCGGGCGCGCTGCGGTACGGGCCCGGATCGCGAAGGGCCAGGCCCAGTTCCGCCGCACCCACCACCAGCTGGGCCAGAGCCTGATCACCTTCGACCCCGACGACGCGGACCGGGCCACGGCGACGACGTACGTCACCGCGTCGCACGAGGAGTGGGACGGCCGCCAGTGGCGCGCCCACCTGCGCTACGTCGACGTCCTGCGGCGGACGCCGGAGGAGGGCTGGCTGCTCGCCGAGCGGCGGGTGCACGCGGCGCTGATCGAGAACCGCCCGGAGATCGACTGGGTCTGGGTTCCCCGCCAGCAGCCGTAGCCGGGGTGCACGATCTGGCCGATCCCGGTGCGCTCGGTGGCGTTCCGCAGGCCCCTGGCGCCCGCACCAGCGGTGCAGCCAGCCCAGCGGGCGATCACGACAGGTGCCGGATCTCCGGCCTCGACTTGTGCGACCAGTCGTGCCCGAGCGCCCCCTGTGCGCCCTGGGCCGCGCACTCCTGCGACCCGGCCTCGGTGAACCGCACGACCACGGACTTCGACACCGGCTGGTTGCTCTTCAGCGCCGTGGAGTCGAGCGGGACGAGCGGGTTGGTCTCCGGGTAGTAGGCCGCGGCCGTGCCGCGGGGGACGTCGTAGGCGACGAGGCGGAAGTCGGTCGCGCAGCGGATGTGGTCGTCGCCGCCCCAGTGGGTCACGAGGTCGACGTGGTCGCCGTCGCGGTAACCGAGGGCGGTGATGTCGTCGGGGTGGGCGAACACGACGCGGCGGCCGCCCTCGATGCCGCGGTAGCGGTCGGAGAGGCCGTAGATCGTGGTGTTGAACTGGTCGTGGCTGCGCAGCGTCTGCAGCAGCAGGTGCCCGTCGGGCACGTCGACGATCTCCACGGGGGAGCAGGCGAACTCAGCGCGCCCCGACTCCGTCTCGAAGGTGCGGGTGTCGCGCGGCGGGTGCGGCAGGACGAACCCGCCGGGGCGGCGGACGTTCACCTCGTAGCTCTCACAGCCGGGCACGACCCGCGAGATGTGGTCGCGGATGCGGCGGTAGTCGGCGCGCATGCCGGCCCAGTCGATGCCGTGGCGGGCGCCGAGGGTCGCCTCGGCGATGCCGGTGATGATCGCGACCTCGCTGCGCAGGTGCGGGCTCGCCGGCGGGAGCGGTCCGCGGGAGGCGTGCACCGAGCACGTCGAGTCCTCCACGGTGACGAACTGCGGGCCGGACTCCTGCACGTCCTGCTCGGTGCGGCCGAGCGTCGGCAGGATGAGCGCGGTGCGGCCGCCGATCAGGTGCGAGCGGTTGAGCTTGGTCGAGATCTGCACGGTGAGCAGGCAGTTGCGCAGCGCGGCCGCGGTGACCTGGGTGTCCGGCGCGGCCTGCAGGAAGTTGCCGCCGAGCCCGACGAACACCTTCACGACGCCGTCGCGCATCGCGCGGATGCTGTCGACGGTGTCGAAGCCGTGCGCGCGGGGCGGGTCGAACCCGAACTCGCGCTGCAGCGCGTCGAGGAAGCTCTGCGGCGCGCGCTCCCAGATGCCCATCGTGCGGTCGCCCTGCACGTTGGAGTGCCCGCGGACGGGGAAGAGCCCCGCGCCCGGCCTGCCGATGTTGCCCTGGGCGAGCGCGAGGTTGACGACCTCCTTGATCGTCGCGACCCCGTTGCGGTGCTGGGTGAGGCCCATGGCCCAGCAGAAGACGGTGCGCCGTGAGTCGCGCAGCAGCTCGGCGGCCGCGGTGATCCGGTCCCAGGAGAGCCCCGTGGCTCGGGTGACGACGTCCCGGTCGACCTGCGCGACGTGCGCCCGCCACGCGTCGAACCCGGTCGTGTGCTGCGCGATGAAGTCGTGGTCGAGCGCGTCCCACTCGACGAGCAGCGAGCCGATCGCCTGGAACAGCGCGAGGTCGCCGTTGACCCGGATCGGCAGGTGCAGGTCGGAGAGCGCGGTGCCGGGCCCGACGACGCCGCGCGGGGTCTGCGGGTTCTTGAACCGGGTCAGGCCCGCCTCGCGCAGCGGGTTGACGGTGAGGATCGTGGCGCCGTTCCGCTTGGCGTGCTCGAGCTGGGTGAGCATCCGCGGATGGTTCGTGCCGGGGTTCTGGCCGGCGATCACGATCAGGTCGGCGCCGATGAGATCGGGCAGGGTGACGCTGGCCTTGCCGATCCCGATCGACTCCTGCAGCGCGATCGACGTGGACTCGTGGCACATGTTCGAGCAGTCCGGCAGGTTGTTCGTGCCGAACGCGCGAGCGAAGAGCTGGTAGGCGAAGGCGGCCTCGTTGGAGGCCCGGCCGGACGTGTAGAAGGTCGCCCCGTCCGGCGAGTCCAGCCCGTTCAGTTCGCCCGCGACCAGCCGGAACGCCTCGTCCCACTCGATGGGCTCGTAGTGGGAGGCGTTCGGGCGCCGCACCATCGGGTGCGTGATGCGGCCCTGCTGGCCCAGCCAGTACTCGGTGCGGGCGGCCAGCTCGGCGATGCTGTGGCGGGCGAAGAACTCCGGCGTCGCGCGGTCCTTGGTCGCCTCCTCGGCGACGGCCTTCGCCCCGTTCTCGCAGAACTCGGCGACGGCGCGGTGCCCGGGATCGGGGTCCGGCCAGGCGCAGCTCATGCAGTCGAAGCCCTCGGCCTGGTTCAGCGCCAGCAGGGTCCGGGCGGTGCGCACCGGCCCCATCCGCTCCAGCGAGCGCTTCATCGCCACCGCGACCGCCGTCGGCCCGGCCGCGTGGTCCTGCGGACCGTGGACCTCGACGTCCGCTTCGCTGTAGTCGTCGGTCCGCCGGCTCATGCGCCGGCCTCCGGGGTGAGGTTCGGTATGGCCGGTGGGCAGGCGGGTGCGCAGCGCATGCCGGGTCCTACCCCGGATGCGGGATCGCCAATCCGGCGCGCCTCGTGGCGCCGTGATCACCGGCTGCGGCACGCTTCGCCCGTGACGACGACGCGCGGGCGGGCCATCGGGCAGGGCGTGACCTGGATGGCGCGCTGGAGCCTGCGGCTGCTGCTCGTGGGGGCGGGGTTGGTGGCCCTCGGCTGGTTGATCGGGGCGCTGTGGTCGGTGGTGCTGCCGGTGCTGCTGGCGATCGTGCTCGCGGCGCTGCTCTGGCCGCCGACCGCGCTGCTGCTGCGGCTGCGGTTCCCACCGCTCGCCGCCGCCGCGACCGTGATCGTCGCCGGGGTCGTCGTGCTCGGCGTGGTGATCGCGATCGTCAGCGCGTCGGTGTCCGGCTCGATCGGGCAGATCGTCGACAGCGCGATCGCCGGCATCGCGGCGATCACCGACTGGCTCTCCGGCCCGCCGCTCAACCTCGCCCAGAGCGATCTCGACGACGCGCTCAGACAGGTCACTGAGCAGCTGCAGCAGAGCGTCACCTCGATCGCGTCGGGGGTGATCACCGGCGTCAGCGGGTTCGCCTCGGGCGTCGTCACCGCCCTCCTGACGCTGGTGCTCACGTTCCTGTTCATCAAGGACGGGCCGCGGTTCCTGCCGTGGCTGATCCGGGTCGCGGGGCCGGGCGCCGGCGGGCACGTGGCCGAGGTGCTGCGGCGGGTCTGGCGGACCGTGGGGGAGTTCGTCCGCACCCAGGCCCTGGTGAGCCTGGTGGATGCGGTTCTGATCGGCGCCGGGATGCTCATCCTCGGAGTGCCGCTGGCGCTGCCGCTGGCGGTCCTTACGTTCCTGGCCGGGTTCATCCCGATCGTCGGGGCGATCGTCGCCGGTGCGCTCGGGGTGCTCGTCGCCCTGGTGACCAACGGCTTCACGACCGCGCTGATCCTGCTGGTGATCATCGTGGCGGTGCAGCAGATCGAGGGCAACGTGCTGCAGCCGATCCTGCAGGCCCGCAGCCTGGGGCTGCACGCCGCGGTCGTGCTGCTCGCCGTCACCGCCGGGTCGACGCTGTTCGGGATCGCCGGTGCGTTCCTGTCGGTGCCGGTCGCCGCGGCGGTCGCCGTCGTCCTGCGCTACATCGACGAGGAGCTGATCCGGCGCACGAGCCCGGCGGAGCCACCGACCGACGAGGCGCCTGTGGAACCTTCCGCCGGCGCGGAGCGGTCCCCGGCCGGCGACTGACGCCGCGGTGGACAGACCTGCGTCGTCCAGTATCGTAAACGCTCATCTCCGATAGTGGATGAGCGAGGAGGGCCGCCGTGGCTCAGATCGTGGGCGAACGGGTCAACGAGGGCGACGCCATCGTCGACTACGAGGAGAAGATCTTCGACGACATCCAGGCCGAAGAGGGG